>NZ_QKMR01000004.1:81685-274688 GCF_003208175.1 Ruminiclostridium sufflavum DSM 19573
GGTTAGCTTTAAGAAGTCAAGATGCAGTTGGAACAAGCTGCGTACCTCCGCAGGAGCTAAAACTATTTATATGCCGAAATATGGCGCGGAGGTTATTATGCCTTTAATTTTTGCAAAAGCAGGGGAAGTGAACAGAATAAAAAAAATCGGCGGTAAGGATGAAACTAAGCATTTTCTCAACAATCTAGGATTTGTAGAGGGTGGAGAAATCACAGTTATATCTGAGAACGCAGGGAATCTGATTGTAAATGTTAAGGATACGCGTGTAGCCATAAGCAAGGAAATGGCTAACAGGATTCTCGTATCAGTCAATTAACATATTGATAAACCGGAAATCGATACGGGGCTAATGCCTTTTGAGCGTGGCTTTTTAAATATACAAGGGTTAAAATATGAAAGACTTGATATACATGCTGTATCGGATGCATTAATTCAATCAGTAATTTATGAATGTGGAAAGGTTGGAAGGAGTAAATTTATGAATACACTCAAGGAAGTCAAAACAGGTCAGACTGTAATTGTGAAAAAGCTGCACGGTGAAGGAGCGACTAAACGCAGAATTATGGATATGGGCATTACGAAAGGCGTAGAAGTAAATATTCGTAAGGTTGCACCTCTTGGAGATCCTATTGAAGTTAATGTACGAGGTTATGAGCTTTCTATACGCAAGGCTGACGCAGAAATGATCGAAGTTCAGATGGCATAAGGTTGTGGAGGCTGCTGCCGACAAAAAAGGCAATTACTATTGGCTGAAAGCCAGCTTGAAAGCAATATTTAACATTGAAAGACGATTTACATCGTCAGAAGGTGTTAAACTGCAATTGCCTTTGGTAAAAATTGAGGAAATCTCAGTTTTTTATTTAAGAATTGGTTAGCATCCACTAACTGAAATAAAGGAGGAAATAAGATGTTGGTTAAAATTGCACTTGCCGGAAACCCTAACAGCGGTAAGACTACATTGTTTAACGCTTTGACAGGCTCAAACCAGTTTGTTGGTAATTGGCCCGGCGTTACTGTTGAAAAAAAAGAAGGAAAATTAAAGAATCATAAGGACGTAATTATTACAGACTTACCCGGAATATACTCACTTTCACCGTACACGCTCGAGGAAGTGGTTGCAAGAAATTATTTAATAAATGAACGTCCGGATGCGATTCTTAATATTATTGACGGTACAAATCTGGAACGTAATTTATATTTGACAACACAGCTTATCGAATTGGGAATTCCTGTTGTGGTTGCCGTGAACATGATGGATGTCGTCAATAAAAACGGAGATAAGATTAATATTAAACAGCTTTCCAAGGTACTTGGGTGCGAGGTTGTTGAGATTTCCGCATTAAAATCAACGGGTATTGCAGAAGCAGCGCAAGCAGCACTTAAAGCTGCAAGAGAGAAAAAGGAGGTAGTTCCTCAGCACAGCTTCAGCGGAAGTGTGGAGCATACCATTGCCCACATTGAGGAGGCTGTTCTTCATGATTTGCCAGAACAGCAGCAGCGTTGGTATGCAATAAAGCTGTTTGAACGTGACGAAAAGATAATTGAAAAATTAAAAATAGATGTAAAAACACTTTCTCACATTGAACAGGATATCGCAAAATGTGAAAGTGAGCTGGACGATGATGCGGAAAGCATTATCACAAATGAAAGATATTCATATATTGCATCTGTTATAGGCAGCTGTTATACAAAAATAAGCAAGGGAAAGCTGACTACTACTGATAAGATAGATAGAATTGTAACGAATCGTTGGCTGGCGCTTCCGATTTTTGCCGTTATAATGTTCCTTGTGTATTATGTTTCAGTAACAACAGTAGGTGCGTTTCTGACAGATTGGACCAATGATGTTTTATTCGCAGAATGGGTCGCTCCTGCGGCAGCTGCCGGACTTGAGGCAATCGGCTGTGCGGCGTGGCTGCAAGGGCTGATTGTTGATGGTATTATCGGCGGTGTTGGTGCCGTATTGGGATTTGTGCCGCAGATGCTGGTATTGTTCCTTTTGCTTGCTTTCCTTGAAGCCTGTGGATACATGGCTCGTATTGCGTTTATTATGGACAGGATTTTCCGGAAATTCGGACTTTCAGGCAAGTCATTTATTCCGATGCTTATTGGAAGCGGCTGCGGTGTTCCGGGGATAATGGCATCCAGAACCATAGAAAATGACCGTGACCGTAAAATGACCATTATAACTACTACATTTATTCCTTGCGGAGCAAAGCTTCCTATTATTGCTCTTATTGCGGGGGCGTTGTTTGACGGGGCGTCATGGGTTGCACCAAGTGCATACTTTGTTGGTGTTGCAGCTATTATTATATCTGGTATTATACTCAAGAAGACAAAGATATTCAGCGGGAATCCAGCACCGTTTGTTATGGAGCTTCCTGCATATCATATGCCTACACTCGGTAATTTGCTTCGTTCAATGTGGGAGCGCGGCTGGTCCTTTATTAAAAAGGCGGGAACAATTATACTGCTTTCAACAATAGTAATTTGGTTTGCATCCAATTTTGGAATAGTGGACGGAAAATTTGCAATGGTTGAGGATTTAGGCCAAGGCTTCCTTGCTTCTATCGGCAGCTTGATTGCTCCGGTGTTTGCTCCTCTTGGCTTCGGAAACTGGCAGGCAGCAGTAGCTGCGATTACAGGACTGGTTGCAAAGGAGAATGTTGTAGGAACCTTCGGTGTTTTATTCGGATTTGCTGAAGTTGCGGAAGACGGTTCGGAAATATGGGGTACTCTTGCTGCAAGCTTTACGGCGATTTCAGCATATGCCTTTCTGGTATTCAACCTCATTTGTGCACCTTGCTTCGCAGCGATAGGCGCAATCAAGCGAGAGATGAATTCAGCTAAATGGACCTGGTTTGCAATTGGATATCAAACGGTGTTTGCGTATGCACTTTCTCTTTGTGTATATCAAATAGGTACTTTGATTATTGATGGGACATTCGGCATTGGAACGGTTGTTGCATTTGTAATTGTTGCTTTATTGCTGTTTGCATTATTTAAACCATATAAGCAGAGCATTTCACTTAAAACGAAGGGAGTTCCACAGGGTATGTAAAGGAGGGATAAGCATGTTGGCATTTTTAAAAGATAATTTATCAACTATCATTATAAGTGCAGTAGTTTTAGCAGTTGTAATCCTTATTATTATTAATATGAGAAAAGACAAAAAGGCAGGTAAGGCGTGTTCCTGCGGAAGTGAATGCGGCAGCTGCCCGGGTTCATCAGTGTGTCATAAGTGAGCTGCGGCATATGAAAACTAAACAAAAGCAAAATAGTTTTAATTAATATCAGATATATTGACAATAACAGTAAGCCAGCATATACTAACTCGTGTAGTTAGTATGCGCTGGCCGCTTTTTTCGGTTTGGTTGCACTTCCAGGAGAGGCGGCAATATATGAAGCTGAGTAATTTGCCTATAGGCAGAAATGCTGTTATTACAAAGGTCGGCGGAGAAGGAGCTTTACGCTGCAGGCTTTTAGATATGGGAATTATACCCAAAACAAGAATAGTAATCAGATCTGTTGCACCATTAGGTGATCCTATAGAAATAAGAATAAGAGACTACACCCTTACCTTACGGATGGAGGATGCGGAAAAAATAGAAGTTGATCCGATAGAGGGGGAAGCCTTATGATATTTGCCCTTGTCGGTAATCAAAACTGCGGTAAAACAACTCTGTTTAATCAGTTGACCGGTTCAAATCAGCATGTGGGTAATTTTCCGGGTGTGACTGTCGATCAGAAGATAGGAGAGATACGTTCTGTAAAAAACTGCTCTGTGGTGGACTTGCCCGGAATATACTCCATTCGTCCATATACAAACGAAGAAATCATAACACGTAATTTTATTTTGGAAAACAAGCCTGACGGTATGATAAACATAATAGATGCTACGAATATCGAACGCAATCTTTATCTGACATTACAGCTTATTGAGATGAATATTCCAATGGTGCTGGCTTTTAATATGATGGATGAGGTGCGCGGAAACGGAGGAACAATTAATATTGCCGGAATGTCTCAGGACTTGGGTATACCGATTGTTCCTATAAGTGCAGCAAAAAATGAGGGTATCGATGAATTAATTGATAAAATGCTAAGTACAGCAAAGAATAGGGTATACCCGAAAAAAGTTGATTTTTGCGGGGCGGGGCCTGTTCACAGATGTATCCACGCCATATCACATATTATTGAGGATCACGCGGATAACTGTGGTATGTCGTCACGATTTGCAGCAACTAAGATTATTGAGGGCGATGAAGACATAATATCAAGGCTGGAGTTGAATCAAAACGAGCTGGACACCATAGAGCACAGTGTAATTGAAATGGAGACCAATCACGATATGGACAGAAACGCCGCACTTGCGGATATGAGGTATACTTTTATTGAAAGGATATGCGCAAGGTCGGTTGTCAAGTGTAAGGAGAGCAAGGAGCACCTGAGAAGTGTAAAAATCGATAATATTTTAACCGGTAAATATTTGGCAATTCCTATATTTTTGGGGATTATGTTTTCTATCTTCTGGCTGACCTTCAGTATTATAGGTGCTTATCTCAGTGACCTTCTGGCAATGGGAATTACAGGACTGTCAGATCTGGCAGATACGGGACTGACTATATACGGGATAAATCCTGTGGTACATGGGCTCCTGATTGATGGCGTTTTTGCGGGAGTCGGCAGTGTGTTAAGCTTTTTGCCGATTATAGTAACACTGTTTTTCTTTCTTTCTATTCTTGAGGATACCGGATATATGGCAAGAGTTGCGTATGTTATGGATAAGCTTATGCGCAAAATAGGCCTGTCAGGCCGCAGCATTGTTCCTATGCTTATAGGCTTCGGCTGTACGGTGCCTGCTGTAATGGCAACCCGTACCTTGTCATCGGAAAGGGATCGAAAGATGACAATACTGCTTACCCCTTTTATGAGCTGCTCTGCAAAAATTCCCATTTATGCGTTATTCACAGCTGCATTTTTTACTGAATATCAGGCAATAGTAATGATAGGCCTTTATATTGCGGGGATTGCTGCCGGTATTATAGCGGCTCTGATTTCCAGAAGAACTTTTCTTCACGGGAATCCTGTTCCTTTTGTCATGGAGCTTCCAAATTATAGATTTCCATCTTTCAAGAGTGTTATTATTCTGATGTGGGAAAAGGCAAGGGACTTTTTAGTAAAAGCGTTTACAGTCATATTTGTGGCATCTGTAATTATATGGTTCCTGCAAACCTTTGACAGCAGGCTGAATGTTGTAGCAAACAGCACAGACAGCTTGCTCGCGGTGATTGGAAAATTTATTTCACCGGTATTTGAGCCTCTGGGCTTTGATGACTGGAGGGTATCCACAGCATTGATTACCGGATTTACCGCAAAGGAAGCTGTTGTTAGTACAATGGGAGTTTTGACAGGTACTGCAGCCGCTGAACTAAGTACAACTCTTAGCTCCCTTTTTACACCAGTGACAGCCTTGAGCTTTCTGGTGTTTACATTGCTGTACACGCCTTGTGTTGCCGCAGTTGCCGCCATAAGAAGGGAATTAAATTCGGGGATACAGACTATTGCCGTTGTAATAGCGCAATGCGGCATAGCGTGGGTAGTGGCTTTCTTGCTTTATCAATTATGCAGCCTTGTAAATCTTACATAATTTTATTGTTACGGAGACTCGGAGTGGAGGCTAAATATGAAATTATTGGATTATATCATCGTTTCGATGGTTTCAATATGGTTTGTTGCGGCGGTATGGTTTTTAGTGCGGGCAAAAAGGAAGGGCAGAAGTATATGCTGCGGCAGGAGCTGTGGTTCTTGTACGGAAGGCTGTGAGAAGTGTAAAAAGGATTCAGAAGAGAATAAGTCTTAAAATAAGGAATATAAATGATAATAAAAATAAAGCTGTAGAAATAATATATAATAGTGGAAAAATTAAGGTAAGCATTGACATGCTACAGAAAATAAATCATAATACAGTTATGGGCAAATGCACATAACTGTGCTTTGAATATAGAAAGCAAGAGAAAAATACTGTTTAAATATAGGAGCAGGGTGCTTTAAGAAAAGCCATTAAGAATTATCTTGACGGGAAATGCTTTATAAATTATCAAAATTGACAAAAAGAGATACTCAAAATATACTTGAAATTGTGTTACTGATTTTGTATCCAAGATAAATCCGGAGCTGAGATTATGTTTGATGAAGATGAAAGCTTGTACACCATAGGAACAGTAGCGAAATTAATTGAAGAACATCCAGAAACCCTCAGAGTATGGGAGCGTAATGATCTTTTGCGGCCTGACAGGGAAGGATATCAGAGAAAATATTCAAACAATGATTTGAAAAGACTAAGATTTATAAAATATCTTATGAATGAAAAGAGGTTGAATATTGCTGGGGTAAAGCAATTGACCTCTATGTATTCCTGCTGGTACAAGAGAAATTGCAGCGGCGGGGCAGGTAAGAACAGCCCGGTTCAGGTAAATGAGTCAAAACCGTGCTGGAAGCTGGAAGGAACCTTTTGCCTTGTGGCAAGTGACAAGGCTGAAATGTGCAATTCCTGTGATATGCTTAGAAACTGTACGGGATGTACAAAATGCAAAGAATAAATAAAGCAGTAAAATTTTTTGAAAATAACTTCAATAAAATTATTGAAGAAATATAAAAAATATTAGTTAGGGGATGTGAAGATGAGTGATTGCAGCTGCAATTGTGACAGCACAGAATGCAAAGGAGAAGGCGGGAGCTGCGGAAGCAAGCCTGAGAGCTTTATTGAAAAGACACATGAGCTGAACAACATCAAAAGAGTAATAGGTGTAGTAAGCGGAAAAGGCGGTGTAGGAAAGTCTCTTGTTACAGCGGCACTTTCTGTTCTGATGAGAAGAAAGGGGTATGAGGTCGGTATTCTTGATGCAGATATTACAGGTCCGTCAATACCTAAAATGTTTGGCATTAAAAAGAAGGCTCAGGGCTGTGAGTTTGGATTATATCCGGAGTATACCTGTAACAACAGCAAGGTTATGTCTGTTAATCTCCTGCTTGAGAAGGAGGATACTCCTGTAATTTGGAGAGGTCCTGTTATTGCGGGAACTGTAAAGCAATTCTGGACTGATGTTATATGGGGTGAGGTTGACTACCTTTTTCTTGATATGCCGCCGGGAACAGGAGATGTTCCTCTGACTGTATTTCAGTCAATACCCTTGGATGGGATAGTAATTGTAACATCACCGCAGGATTTGGTTTCACTTATTGTAAAGAAGGCTTTTAACATGGCTAAGACAATGAATATACCTGTACTTGGCATTATCGAAAATATGAGCTGGCTAAAATGTCCCGGCTGCGGAAAGGACATAAAGCTGTTTGGTGAAAGCAGAATAGATGAAATAGCTTCTGAGCTGGGAATCAATGTCCTTGGGAAAATGCCTATAGATCCCGCTGTTGCAGAATTATGTGATAAGGGAGAGATTGAGAAGCTGGAGCATTCATATCTGAACGGTGCAGTTGAATACATAGAAAATTTTATTGACAGCAGTGGTAAAAAATAAACAGATTGGAGAGGACACCTATGAAGATTGCAGTTCCGGCTGAGGGAAAGACAATGGAAAGTAATGTATGTCAATCATTCGGACGTACTTATTACTTTGTAATCGCTGATACGCAAGCCTCTGAATTTGAAGTGATTGACAATGAAGCTGTAAGCAGTGGAGGAGGTGCTGGAATAAAGGCTGCTCAGGCTATAGCTGACAGCGGTGCGGATGTGGTTGTGACATTTCACTGCGGGCAGAATGCTGCTGATGTTCTGAAAGCAGCAAGCATAAAAATATTTAAGGCTGTTCCGGGTACTATTGGGGAAATGGTGCAAAAATACAAGGCCGGTGAGCTGAAAGAGCTTTTGGAGATACATGCCGGCTACCACAAGCACGTATAAATTTTTTGCGCCGGTACTTGGCGCGGAGGTTGGTATGAGAATAGCGGTTTTAAGCGGAAAGGGAGGCACCGGTAAGACTTTTGTATCGGTGAATCTGGCTTATGCATTGGGCAAAGCAGTCTATGCCGATTGTGATGTTGAAGAGCCTAACGGAAGATTATTTTTGAAACCAAAGGTTTGCCGTACGGAAGAGGTATGCACTATGATACCTGTAAATAATGCTGAAAAGTGTACAGGCTGCAGAAGGTGTGCGGATTTTTGCAAATTTAATGCCTTGGCTTATATAAGAAATAAGCTGCTTGTTTTCCCTGAGCTATGCCATGCTTGTAAGGGCTGTATACTCATATGCCCTGAAAAAGCTTTAAAGGAAGGAAAGAAGCCTGTAGGTAAAATTGAGTATGGTATGAAGAAGGATATCGAAGTTATTACGGGTATGATGAATACAGGTGAGGCAACGGGTGTTCCTGTAATACGAAGGCTTCTGGCAGAGCTGCCCTCAGACAGGGATGTCATTATAGACTGTCCTCCCGGAAGTGCCTGCACTGTTATGGAAAGCATAAAGGATGCGGATTTCTGCGTGCTGGTAGCTGAACCGACCAGATTTGGGCTTCACAACCTTGATATGGTTTATAAGCTTGTAAAGCTGTTTAATAAGCCACATGCGCTCATAGTCAACAAGGATATGGGGGATAAGCTTATTGTTGAAGAATACTGCGCCCAGAACAAAATAAAAGTTCTGGTATCCATACCGTATGATACAGAGCTGGCTCTTGCAAATTCCAAGGGATTTATAGCAGCAGAGAAATATCCTTGCTTCAGGGAGCTTTTCAATATGATACTTGACAGCATTGAAAAGGAGGTGCATTATGAAGCAGCTGGTAATTTTAAGCGGTAAAGGCGGTACAGGCAAGACTACTGTTGCGGCATCCTTCATAGAGCTTTCAAGCAGCAAGGTATCTGCTGACTGTGACGTAGATGCGCCTAATCTTCATCTTGTCCATGGGGCAGATGAAAATCCGGTAACGGAAGATTTTTACGGATATCAAAAGGCAGTCAAATATGATGAGCTATGCCTTAATTGCGGAAAATGCGAGGAAGTATGTCAATTTGGAGCGATAAGGGACGGAAAATTAAATCAATACGAGTGTGAGGGCTGCGGAGTCTGTGAGGCTTTTTGTCCGGCAACCGGCAGTGACGGCAAGAAGGCGGTACGGCTTGAGAAAAATGTTTCAGGTAAAACTATTGTTTATAAAAATAATAACAAGGTATTTTCAAGTGCAGAGCTTGAAATGGGAAACGGTGCTTCAGGAAAGCTGGTGACGCAGGTAAGAAGAAACCTGTATGCTTCTGACTGCTGTAAGAATAATCAAGGGATTCTCATTATTGATGGCTCTCCGGGGATAGGCTGTCCCGTTATTGCTTCTGTTACAGGAGCTGATATGGTGCTTGTGGTTGCCGAGCCTACCTTGTCAGGAATTCATGATATGGAGAGAATAGTTGAAACAGCAGGAAGGTTTGGTGCCGTCTGTGCCGTATGTGTAAATAAGTATGATGTAAATGTTGAGAATACTCAGAGAATCGAGGAATATTGCAAAGAAAGAAGCATTATGATGGCAGGAAAAATACCCTTTGATGAAAAGGTTCCGGAGGCTGTTAACGCAGGAAAGCCTGTTGTGTCCATGGAGGACAGCATTGCAGGGGAATCGATTTCAGATATTTGGGAAGCAGTATCGGAATATTTATTGCAAAGGCATTAAACTCTAATTGATTTTGCCAGAGAGCTTAAAGAATGGAAAATATATTATAAAATAAAAGGAGAGGGATTATTATGAAAATAGCAGTTGCGAGTGAAGGAAAGGCAGTAACAGAGCATTTTGGACATTGTGAGGGATTCAATATTTTTACTGTTCAGGGAAATGAGATAACAAAAAGTGAATTTATCCAAAATCCGGGGCATAAACCCGGCTTTTTGCCTAATTATCTGAACGATTTAGGAGTTAACGTTATTATTTCCGGAGGTATGGGCGGCGGAGCGATAGAAATATTCGATGAAAAGGGAATTACTGTAGTTACAGGAGCGGCAGGTGATGCGGAGGAAAATGTCAAAAGCTATATGGCAGGAAGGCTGGAATCAACAGGCAGTGTATGTCAGAAGCATGAGCACAGTGACAGCTGCGGCGGTCATTAATAATAAAAACGGCAGAAGGGTTAAATTATGAGCAGGATAAAATTGTTTTGTGTACCTTATGCAGGGGCTTCATCAATGGTGTATTCGAAGTGGAAAAAGGGTCTGGCAGATTTTATTGAATTGCAGGAAGTTGAATTGCCCGGAAGGGGCAGACGGTATTCTTCCCCCTTTTGCGGAAATATTGATGAAGCTGTGGAGGACATTATTAAACAGATTGAGAGTAAGATATCAGACGGCGGTAAATATGCATTCTTCGGACATAGCATGGGTACTCTTATAGTATATGAGCTGGTGAATAGAATTAAGGAGGTATATGACAGTGAGCCTGTACACATTTTTTTCTCAGGCAGGAATTCTCCTGATATAAAGGTTGAAAACAAGGTTGTGCATACGCTGTCTGACGAGGAGTTTAAGTTTGAGTTAAATAAATTCGGAGGCATACCTGATCAAATATTTGAAAATGAAGAGCTTGCAAAGATTTTTATTCCCATACTCAGAGCTGACTACAAATTGATTGATACATACAATTACGCAAAAAAGAAAACTAAGCTTAATACTGATATGACGGTTTTCTATGGTACGGAGGATGCATATATAAAATCTGATATAAAAAGCTGGGAGAAATATACCACAAGGCGGTGTGATTTTATTGAGTACGAGGGAGGTCACTTTTTCATTAATACTTATATGAAAGAGATTATATGTGATATTAACAATATTCTGGCCTCGTATAAGGATTAGAAAGGGTACTTGGCAGGAGTATGCATAAGGATGGAAAAGGTAAATGATAAAAATACGTATTCTATGTGAAAACTATGCAAGAAAACGATATATGCTGGCTGAACATGGGCTTTCAATATGGATTGAAACACATAACAGAAATATTTTATTTGATACAGGACAATCAGGTATTTTTTCACTTAATGCAAGACAGGCCGGGGTTGATATCTCAAAGGCTGATATGGCGGTTTTGAGTCACGGACACTATGACCATACAGGGGGTCTGCCTGAGTTTTTTAAGCTTAATAAGCATGCACCTGCATATGCAGATGAAGGAGCTTTTCATAAGAGGTATAACGGTAATGGAGAAGCCCGCATAAATATTGGCATACCTTGGCTGAAGGACAAAAACAAAGAGGCTTATTTTGAAAGGATTATTATTAATAAAGGTTTGGCAGAGATAGACGAGGACACTTTCATATTGGGTAAAATTCCAAGCTTAGTTTCATTTGAGGAGGTGCCTCAGAATTTTTATATGGATGACGGAAAGGGAAGTATATCCAAGGACATGATTACTGATGAGCAAATGCTTATTATACGGGGTAAAGAGGGAATTTATATTTTTGCCGGATGCAGTCATGCCGGAGTTATAAACGGCATAACGCATGTAATAAAGCAGTTCCCTGATAAAAATATTGCCGGTGTGATAGCCGGCATGCATTTAAACGGGGTTTCGGACATGAGAATTCAAAAGACAATCCGAAAGCTGTCTGACTTGAATATTAAAACTGTTATTCCGCTGCATTGTACCGGAATGACAGCTATCTGCGAAATGAAAAGGCTATTGGGTGAGCGCTGCAGAATTATGAATGCGGGTGATGAATTTGTACTTGAAGAATAGCCTGCCATGGCAGGAAATAATCAGTAAGCGTGGGTAGTATCGCTTTCTTTGACCGGTATTCTTTTATATAAAGACAAAAAATGATATAATATTATAAAAGCTTGTTATTTTGCGCTATCTGAAAGGGGAATGCCAAGTTGCCGCGGCCTACAAAATTGAGAAAAGTCGAATTTATTCCCAAGGTACAGCAGTTTATACCCATAAATGTGCTAAAAGATGATATGAAAGAAAATATCTTGAAAATTGAGGAAGTTGAGGCTATTCGATTAAAGGATGCAGAGAAATTAGAACAGGAAGAGTGTGCCGAAAAGATGGAGGTTTCCAGACAAACCTTTCAGAGAATTCTTAATTCAGGAAGAGAAAAAATAGCCGACAGTATTATAAACGGTAAGGCAATACGTATTGAAGGCGGAAGCTTTACCAGAAATATATGCCATATTCATTGCCTTGACTGCAATAAGAGGTGGAATACGAGCTGCGAAAGCTTTGAAAGGCTGACAGACGGAGTTTATACATGTCCGGATTGTAAATCCGGTAGGATAGTCTGCAAGGATTCAAATGGACATAGCTTCTGCAAGAGAAGCTGCCGGAGGCATGTAACAATTGACTAATAACAAGATGCAGCAGGATTCCTTGAATTCTCAGCCCTCAAATTAGCGTATAAACTGAAAATTTATTTAATTGAAGTATATATGGCTAGGGATACAGGCATTAATTATAAAAAAGGGAGGGTCTTGGTTTGACCGGCATATCAGCGAAGCTTATACCGGATTGAGGGACATTTATTTTAATTATGGCTACAGAAATTTGTATAGTAAGACATGGTGAAACTGATTGGAATGTGCAGAAAAGATATCAGGGCAGAGAAGATACTGAGCTGAACGAAAATGGGGAAGAGCAGGCAAATGCGGTTGCAAGGCATCTTAAAAGATACAGATGGAATGCAGTTCTGTCAAGTCCCCTTAAAAGAGCATTAAGAACAGCTGAAATAATAGGGGAAAGCCTTGGAATAGAGGAAATAGAAATATTAGCTTCTTTTATAGAAAGAGATTTCGGAAATGGCTCTGGCATGACACGGGAGCAGCAAGCACAGAGCTTTCCTGATGGAAGTATTCCGGGTAAGGAGAGTGATGATGAGTTATCTGACAGGATTAAAAAGGGATTGGAATACATAACCAAAGCCTATAAAGGGGAAAAAGTCATTCTTGTTTCCCATGGAGCAGTTATAAACGCTATCATTAAATATGTTTCAGATAATTTTATCAGTGTTGGGGAAACCTTTGTTAAAAATGCGTGCTTGAATATAATAAAATATGAGGATGAAAAGTGGACTATAGAGTTATATAATTCTATTGATTATTTAAAAACCCCCGTAGAAATTGCTGAGGATTGTTTCCTCGGAAAAGAAGGCTGCAGGCGAATGAATTGTGCACAAGCTGTGATATGTGCATTCAAGGAGGAATTTGAAATAGATGAAAAGGTTATAGAGGATTTCAGAAAGATGGGCGGAGGAAATGCACCTGATGGCTTATGCGGAGCCTATTATGCAGCAAGCTATGTTTTGCACGAAAAAGGGGCGGAAGATAAAGCATATGAACTGGAAAACTACTTTTCGGAGTATGCAGGAAGTGTAAAATGTAAAGAAATTAAGGAAGGCAGAAAGCTTTCCTGCACAGGCTGCGTGGTAAGGAGCTCGGAGTTCTTGGCAAAGCTGCAGAAAGCAAGTAGAAGCTGAGCCTATTTAAGTGAAATAAGAATTAAGCTGAGCTTGACAAGGGCTGACAGCATGGTTATAATACTACTTAATTGAATATGCTATTTGCAGGGGAACTTGTTTAGTTGAGAAGACATTGTCTGACCCTTTGAACCTGTCAGTTAATACTGTTGTAGGGAGCATAAATCGCGGAATACTGTGATGCCTGTTTTTTATGATAGGCATCTTTTTTATGTATGCAATTATTAAATATTAGAACTTTTGCAGGGAGAGAGATATATGAAAACTGTTTTGACAATAGCCGGAAGTGATTGCAGCGGCGGTGCAGGCATTCAGGCGGATATAAAAACCATTACGGCACATAAAAGCTATGCAATGAGTGCTGTTACTGCGCTTACTGCTCAAAATACAACAGGGGTATATGGAATTATGGAGGTGCCTCCTGATTTTTTGGAAAAACAATTGGAGTGTATCTTTAGTGATATTTACCCTGATGCCGTTAAAATAGGAATGGTTTCAAGCAGAGAATTAATAGAAGCCATAGCATCAAAGCTGATTAGTGTAAATGCTAAAAATATTGTTTTAGACACTGTTATGGTATCAACCAGCGGATGCAGGCTTATGGCTGATGATGCCGCCGTCGCTTTGGCTGAAAGGCTTATTCCCATTGCAGCGATCATTACTCCTAATATTCCCGAGGCAGAGGTTTTAAGCGGAATAAGGATAACAAAGCCAGAGGAAATGATAACCGCTGCCGAAAGGATAGCAGCCAATTATGGCGGAGCGATCCTGATAAAGGGAGGACATCAGTTAAATTCCGCGAATGACCTGCTGTATCAGAAGGGAAGGGCGGAATGGTTTCGTGGAGAGCGTATTGACAATCCCAATACCCACGGAACAGGCTGTACCTTATCAGCTGCAATAGCAAGCAATCTGGCTATGGGCTGTAGTCTGCCGGAAAGTGTATATAATGCCAAGAAATATATATCAGGAGCATTGAAAGCAAACCTGAATCTAGGCAAAGGGAGCGGCCCGCTGGATCATACCTTTGCGCTTGACAGGGTCAATTTTGTCTGAAAGCTTTTTAAATTGGAGGAATAGTTATGTTTGAAGATATTATGGAAAATATTATTGTTAAGCACCCTTTGGTTCACTGCATTACCAATTATGTAACGGTAAATGATGTAGCCAATGTATTGCTGGCTTGCGGAGCATCGCCCATCATGGCGGATGATGAGAAGGAGGCTGAAGAAATTACTTCGATATGTACTGCTTTGAATATTAATATCGGGACACTAAACAGCAGAACAGTTAAGTCTATGCTTGCAGCAGGTAAAAAGGCAAATGAGCTTTCTCATACTGTTGTACTTGATCCTGTGGGAGCAGGAGCTTCGGCTTTCAGAACGAAAACAACCTTTGAATTGCTTGAGAAGGTAAAATTCAGTGTTATTCGAGGGAATATTTCAGAAATCAAAACAGTGGACAAGGGCTGCGGAACAACTCAGGGAGTAGATGCAGATGTAAGTGATGCGGTTACGGATGAAAATTTGGAGGAGGCTGTTGCCTTTGCGAAGGGATTAAGCCGTAAAACGGGGGCTGTAATTGTCATTACAGGAGCTATTGATATAGCTGCCGATTCTGAAAAGGCTTATGTTATACGGAATGGGAATCCTGCGATGTCAAAGGTCACAGGGACTGGCTGTATGCTGTCAGGCATGGTAGCTGCTTTTGCAGGTGCAAATAAGGGAAAAACCTTGCTTGCGGCAACTGCGGCTGTATGTACGATGGGCTTGGCAGGAGAATTGGCATTTAAGCGTATTGAGGAAGAGGACAAGGGAACTTCTACCCTGCGTGCATATATTATTGATGAAATAAGCAGGATGACTGCCGGAAGGCTTGAAGGAGGTGCCAGAATTGAAGTTAAGTAGGAAGGCAATGAGATTATATGCTGTTACCGACAGAATGTGGCTGGGACAAAATTCGCTGCCGGAACAGGTCGAAGAGTGTATCAGAGGAGGAGCGACCTGTATACAAATACGTGAAAAGGATATTTCCTTTGATGAATATGTGAAGCTGGCTATAGAAATAAAAAAGGTTACCGGAAAGCATGATATCCCATTTATTGTTAATGATGATACAGATGTTGCAATCGCTTGCAAGGCGGACGGTATTCACGTTGGGCAGCATGATATGCAGGCAGGCGAGGTACGGAAAAAGGCAGGCGGGAATATGATTATCGGTGTGTCTGCCCAAAATGTAGAGCAGGCGGTGCTTGCAGAAGGAATGGGTGCGGATTATATAGGTGTGGGAGCAGTTTTTTCAACTGCTACAAAGGCAGATGCAAGTGATGTGACATACGAAACATTAAAAGCAATCTGTGAAGCGGTTTCAATTCCTGTTGTTGCCATAGGGGGTATTTCTAAAAATAATATTATGGAATTAAAAGGAAGCGGAGCCGATGGTGTGGCTGTTGTATCGGCAATTTTTGCTCAGGAGAATATTTATGAGGCTGCAAAGGAATTGAGAGCCTTGTCAGACAGCTGCTTTGGCTGAAAGGCTGCCGGAAAAGGGGGCAAAATTGCTTTTATCCCACGAACTGCTTGAATTGGCTGTATAAAAAATCAGTGTATCCAATTTCATATTCGTAAATGCTGTTTAAGCGCATACGGATTTTTTTGCATTTTTCATCAAGATTCTTTTTGGTTTTTGTATAATGCTGAACGATGCTCCCTATACGTGCCCAGTTTTCAATTATTATATTGAGCCTGCGGTCTATTTCAAGCTGAGTAGCTTTATTAAATACATTGTATTGATAGAGATTTCTGATCATAAAGTATTCAGAATTTTTTTTATACGAGACAGAAGAAAGATTTTCTTCAAAGCCGGATATATTCATAAGCTCTTCTAATCTTTCATTTAGGACAGCAATGGAGCCTAAAGACTTATTTCTTTCATCCGCTTTGCCCAGAGAGTTTTTAAAAAATCTGCAAATAATCGTATTATTATAGGCTTCATCAAATTTCAGGTCTGTCCCTTCAAAACAGTACTCACGAAAATACAGAGAATCCTTTCTGAAATTGTGGCAGTATTCAAATATACCCTTGCAATACTGGACAATCATATCATAGGATACTATGTAGGTGTTATATCCGTCATAGTTATCAATGGTATATACGGCTTGGTTTTCGTCATCGAAGCCATACACAAGGCAGGCATGAACTCCGTGCTGATTATTATAGTAAAAATATCTCCCTTTTTGGTAGAACAGATCCACAAAAAGAAAAATAGGTCTGTTATTCATTATGGATTCTCTGATATTATCAACAAGCAAATCTGTTTGAGGGTGTTTTTCGATGATATTTATTCCAAGACCCTTCAATATATCCTCCCTTTTAACAAACAAAGGGGTATCCAAGCCAAAGGCAAGGTTACCGACAGAATTACTTTCAACAAATTTATATGTAAATTGGAGGTTATATATGATTTCCAGATTACTTAGGCTAAAATGATTGAGAGTGGCCAAGTCTGCCATACACATACAATCGCCGTAGGGAGCGTCGCTTCCCAGCATTTCCTTCATTGCATAAAAGGCCTGCATAGGTTCAAGTATTTTTTTCATAGACAGAAATCCTTTCTGTTGAAATATATAGTTTTATGATAAGTACATCTTAAATGATTCAAAATTCAAAAAAGAAAGCAGCAAAACTAAATGATAGAAATCAGAGAGTTTTCTTGAATTGCTGCTATTAATCTGTAAGTTATGGCATCCAAAGTATTTTACTGATAAATGGAATTATATATTATTTTAACAAATAATTCTGATTAAGGAAATATTTTTATGTTAAATTTATATTTAATATTGGGTTTCTATAGCTGACCAGTAATTGACTTTTTATATACTTATGGTATGATAGTAACAAAATTAAACTTAATATTAAAAATATTGGTTGCCGGTTGTATCGTTTATTGGGGCTGAGAGGGAATTAAGGCTAATATTCAGAATATGTGCTTATTATTCTTATGCAAATGATACCTTTATGAAGGATTATGGGGGTATTATTTTTGTGTTTTTATATAGTAATTAACTTTAAAAAGCTTAGCTTTTGAGTTTACGATTTATGGGAGGATTATAATGAAAAGAATTATTAACTTGCTGGCAGTATTATTTTTTGTTGTAAGTCTGGCTGCTTGCGGAAATATAAATGACACGGCGTTAAACACTGCCGAAATGAGTCAGGCGGGCTCGGTAACAAATACAAGTGCCGCTTCAGGCACAACGGTTCAAAATGCAAGGTATCCTATGACAATTAAGGATTCTTATGATAGAGAGATTATAATTGAAAAAGAACCGCAGAGAATAGTTTCTGTAGCACCTAATATTACCGAAACGATTTTTGCACTCGAAGGTGGAACAGGCTTAGTGGGAAGGACAGATTATTGTGATTATCCTGCTGAGGCATCAAAAATTGAGTCTGTTGGCACACTACAGGAACCCAGCATAGAAAAAATAGCGGAGCTCAAGCCGGATTTGGTAATCGCTTCCACTCATTTCAGCGAGGATACTCTGGCAAAGCTCGAAGGCTTAAAAATTCCAACAGTAGTATTATACGGTGAAGAAAGCTTTGATGGTGTTTATGCTACTATTTCAAGTGTAGGTAAGATTATTAATAAGGAAGAGAAAGCAAAAAGCTTGATAGCCGGAATGAAGGAAAAAACAGAAAACGTAAAAAAGAGTGTGGAAGGTAGGGACAAGCCTTCCGTATATTATGTCATAAGCTACGGCAAGTCCGGTGATTATACGGCAGGCAAGGATACCTTTATAGGGCAGCTCCTTGAGACGGCAGGAGCTGAAAATGCCGCTGCCGATGTTGCCGACTGGAAATACAGCCTTGAAAGATTAATTGAAAAAAATCCGGATATTATGATATGCCCCTCAATAGGAGGCTATAAGCAAGGACTTGAAGCCACAAACGGCTATAAGGACTTAAGCGCCGTAAAGAACAATAAGCTTTTTGAGATTGATGAAAATCTTATAAACAGACAAGGGCCAAGATTGGCGGAGGGACTTGTTGAGCTGGCTAAAATAATTCATCCGGAAGCCTTTAGATAGGAGCCTTATGTCATATTTCCAAAAAAAACTAAAGTATAATTTGCTGCTGCTGATAGCCTTTGGAATACTTGTATTTATTATGCTGATATCCTGTACTATAGGAATTGCCGATATAGGAATTTTCAATGCCTTGAAGATACTGGTTTCTAAAATTCCGGGCATAGGCTTGCTTATAGGCGGTGACTCAATTAATAGTACTTATAAAATGATAGTGCTGGATATAAGAATGCCCAGAATAGTATTAGCAGCGGCAATTGGTGCAATTCTCGCTGCTGTCGGAGGCTGCTTTCAAGGATTATTCAGAAATCCTATGGCTGATCCATATGTATTGGGAATATCAAACGGAGCAGGATTAGGTGCTGCCATTGCCATTGCTTTTGGTATGGACAGTATTCTCTGGGGCGCGGGAATGGTTCCTTTTTTGGCATTTGCCGGAGCATTGACTACAACTGTGGTTGTATATGCAATTGCAAATGTGGGAGGCAGACTGCCTTCGGCAAACCTTTTGCTTTCAGGTGTTGCTGTCGGCTTGTTTGAGTACTCTCTTATTACTATTCTGATGATTTTAAGAAGAGACAAAATTGAAGGTATTTTTATGTGGCTTATGGGGAGTGTTAATGCGGCAAGCTGGCAGCAGGCAGCTTTTCTGACTCCAATAGCAATAATCGGTGTGATCGCTGTCTGCCTGTTTGCAAGAGATTTAAATGTTATCTCATCCAATGAAGAAACAGCCAGAAGCCTTGGGGTAAAGGTAGAGACTGTTAAAAAGCTTTTACTGGGAGTTTGTTCCCTGCTGATAGCAGTTTGTGTTTCGGTAAGCGGAATAATCGGGTTTGTGGGTCTTGTGGTACCACATTGTGCAAGATTGATTACAGGCTCGGACCATAGGGTTATGCTTCCCTTTTCTGCTATTGGAGGGGCCATTTTTCTGGTAATATGTGATACTCTCGCAAGAAGCCTTATGCCACCCTCGGAGCTGCCGGTGGGAGCTGTTACATCTTTATTTGGAGCACCGTATTTTATATATTTGCTTATTAAATCCAAAAAGAAGGTAAGGCAATGAACAAGGAAACAAAACCGATAGAAGCTAAAAACTTGACATGCTCTCTTGGCGGGTGTGAGATCCTTTCAGGAATAAATTTTACAGTAGAAAAAGGTAAGTTTTACAGTATTATAGGCCCTAACGGGTCAGGAAAGACAACACTTTTACGGACAATAGCCGCTGCTGTCAAGCCTGAAAGCGGAGAATTATTGATAGACAATATTTCCGTATGCGGTTTGAAGGAGAAGGAGCTTGCAAGGAAGCTTTCCTATGTTTCTCAAAATACAAATAGTGACGTTGATTTTAATGTACTGGACTATGTACTTATGGGGCGTTATCCATATCTGGGACTGCTTCAGAGGGAAGGGGAAAATGACCTTGCATATGCCAGAAGGTCAATGGAAATAACGAATACATGGTATCTGCGGGAAAAGAAGCTGGATGAGATAAGCGGGGGAGAACGGCAAAGAGTTGTTGCAGCAAGAGCTTTAACACAGGATACACCTATTATACTTTTGGATGAACCCATATCCCAGCTTGATATACATCATCAGGTTGAGCTTATGGATACCCTTGACAGCATGGTGGAAAAACATGGAATTACTGTTGTTGCTGTTTTGCATGATTTGAATATGGCTTCCCAGTACAGTGATTTTATTATCCTTATAAATAAGGGGAAGGCAGTTAAGTGCGGGAGCCCTGATGAGGTATTAAGCAAGGATATAATTCTGGAGGTGTATGATATGGAGGTACAGATATTAAAGAATCCTGAGACAGACAAGCCCCTTATTATACCGTCAAAATACAGAAAAAGAAGGCTTTGATTTAAAGCTGGCAAGGTGTGAGCAGTGAGCATGGAAATAGTTATACCGCATAGTCTAAAAAAATATTGGGCAAAAATACGGTTGCCGATAGTTCAGGTAAATATCTGAGCTATCGGCAATTTTTTAAAATTAAGCTGATGCTCTCAAAAAATAATAGAAAATGTATATCTCTTTGATTATAAACAAATCATATATAGTAAGGGTGATTACTATCATCGGAAGCCTCCTTGGGTTAAAAACCAGAAAAAAATCAGGGTAAGATTGCACAAAAAACGTGTCGAATATTATTGACTTTTGCATTAATGTGTTATATTATTGAACTGGACATATCAACATAACAATATATTAACATGCTAAGTCGCTTTAAGATAACTTTTAATATACATCATATTTTGATGGAATAGAAGACTCTGCTATTGTAGAATTATTATATTAGCCGGAAAGCATATTCAGAGTAATATGGAATGATTGATGTTCTATTAGGAGGATATTCATGATAGGAATGGTGCCGAAATATTATTTGGTAAAGCAGAAAATAGTGGAAATGATTAATAATGAGGAAACGGGCCCGGAAGGAATGATTCCCAGTGAAAGAGAATTGATGGCGATATTCGGAATAAGCAGAATAACTGTAAAAAAAGCCATTGATGAGCTTGTCAATGAGGGATATCTTTACCGGATTCAAGGAAAAGGAACCTTTGTAAAGAAGGATACCTTAGATCAGGATTTAGTTTCCATAACCAGCTGTACACAAGATATAATAAGGCTGGGAATGACTCCATCAAAGCAGCTTATTACAGCAGAAATTATAGAAGCAGACAAGAATAGAATGAGAAAGCTGCAGCTATGTCAGGGAGACAGAGTTTACAAGGTAAAGCGTGTATATTATGCAAATAAGGAGCCTATAAATTTGACAACCACCTACTTGCCATGCAAGCTTTTTCCGTTTATTGACAGCTATGATTTCGGAGTTGAATCGGTCTACAACATTCTTGAAACAAAATACAGCACGAGGATTACAAAAGCTACAAGGACAATCGAGGCTGTATTGGCTGTTGATGAGGTGGCAAGAGAGCTCAGAATAAAAGAGGGTGACCCGATTCTGCTTTTCAGGGCAGTGACACACGGTATTGTAAATGGGAGGGAAGTACCTATAGAAACCTTCAAGAGTTTTTATAGATCAGATAAATTTAAATTTTATATTAATCAAATTCATGAATAGAATTTAAAATAAAAAGTAAACATAAATTGGAAGTTAAAACATGCCAAAGAGGTAATTTGCTATGGCTTAGCTTTATATACCCAAAAAAGGCATAAGAGCATAGCTTTTTATATATAGATGAAGTCTTAATGTCGCGACTAAGGCTTCGCATAAAAATTAAATTTGGAAGCTACTATAACAGTTATCAAAGGAGAGATTTAACATGAAGAAAAAAAGCCTATCTTTATTGCTTGCACTTGTTATGTTAGTATCTATGGCTTTTACAGGCTGTACAACTAATAATAACGGAGCTAATTCGACAAATACCGGAACCAGCACTGATACCACTAAAGGTAAGGATGATTTGGGGATCGCGCTTATAACCTCTGCGGCAGGAGCTAATGACAAGGGCTATAATCAGTCTGCAATTGAAGGACTTAAAAAGGTCAAGGATGAATTTGGCATAAACTATAAGGTTGTTGAAGCGACAGACGTTCCTGGAAGCTTAACCCAGCTGGCATCAGCAGGCTATAAATTAATTTTTTCTCTGGAATATAATTTTGATGCACTTATAAATGGTGTGGGAGGCAGCAAGTCAATTGCAGAGCAATATCCGGATACTACCTTTGTAGTATTTAATGATAATCCGAATGTTAAGGAAGACGGAAGCGTAAAGCATAAAAATGTGGTATCTGTTTTATTTGATGTTCATGAAGCCTCCTTCCTGGCAGGGGCATTAAGCACTTTGGTGAATGAAAATGCTTCAGCCTTGTTTAATTCAGCAGATTACGCGTTTACCACCGGTGCTGCAGGAAGAAAGGTGGGTTTCCTCGGAGGCTCAAAATCAAATGGTATAACAGTATTTGGTTATGGCTTTGCAGAGGGCATCAACTATGTGGCTAAAGAGCTTGGAGTTAAATATACTTTCTACAGTGATTATAATGCAGGCTTCAGTGATTCGGCTGCAGGTGCGACTAAAGCCAACACCTATTATACAGACGGCGCAAATATAGTATATGCTGTAGCCGGTGCTGTCGGTGACGGTGTGGATGCGAAAGCAAAGGAAGTTAAGAAGCTTTCTATAGAGGTTGATGCAAATAAAGACAGTAACCAGCCCGGTTACGTATTGACAAGTGTTTTAAAGAATACTGAAGTG
Organism: Ruminiclostridium sufflavum DSM 19573; assembly: GCF_003208175.1. Classification (GTDB taxonomy): domain Bacteria; phylum Bacillota; class Clostridia; order Acetivibrionales; family DSM-1351; genus Ruminiclostridium; species Ruminiclostridium sufflavum. The sequence continues at coordinate 104,463 of NZ_QKMR01000004.1, forward strand.
CCTGTTTATGAGATTTCGAAAAATTACAAGGAAAATACATTGGATCAGATAAACGGTAAGGTTTTGAGCTATAACCTTGCATCCGGTGCAACAGGAATTACTGATTTAAGTGTAATTGAATCCAAAATAGCAGCTTCGGGAAAAGCAAAGTGGGATGAAATAAAAGCAAAATTGGATACTATTGCAGATAAGATTGCAAGCGGTGAAATCAAAGTAACAAATGCTCAGGCAGGAGAAGCCTTCGATAAAGCAAAGCTTGAAAATCTGAATATGCCGAACGACTAATAAATATGTTTCTTATGTTTCTAATGTATTCAGCTTGCTGAATGCATTAGAAACAGTAATCCGAGCCGTAGCTCCGCATAATTTGCTTAAAGGCTTAATGTAATATGTATATCAGTGGCAGAAAGTGAATAACTCAATTTTTCCGGTAAAAATTGCAGGTGCTTAAACTTATCAATGGAAAGTAAGGCTGAAAATATTAATAATTACAAGTAATTATTTTGCTGACAAACCATTGATAAGTTTGAGCATCGATAAACTTTTTATGTGGTAATGCTGAGTAAATAAAATAAACCAGAATGAGGGCGGCCAATATGTACGCGATAGAAACTATCAATCTGACAAAAAAATTTGGCGATTTTGTTGCTAACGATAATATAAGCATAACTGTCAATAAAGGAGAAATTACTGCAATTGTAGGTGAAAACGGGGCGGGGAAAACAACCTTGATGAATATGTTTTTTGGATTGCAGCGCCCTACAAGCGGTGAATTGATAGTAGATGGGAAAAAAGTTGCTTTTAATTCTTCGTTAGATGCCATTAACTGTGGCTTAGGAATGGTACATCAGCATTTTAAGCTGGTTCCCAGCCTGACCGTATATGAAAATATTATGCTTGGTGCAGAAATAACCAGAAAAAAGAGCCCTTTAATCGATAAAAAGGTCGAAAAAAAGGAAGTTCAGAAAATAATAGAAGAATATAAATTCGAATTACATGCCGACGATGTTGTAGAAAATATCTCTATTGGTGCAAAACAGAGAGTGGAAATTTTAAAGATGCTGTACCGCAACGTGGATATTCTTATATTTGATGAGCCTACGGCAGTATTAACACCTCAGGAAGTGGACGAGCTTTTAATCAGCTTCAAGGAGCTTAAAAATCAGGGTAAGACAATTATATTGATTACTCACAAGCTTCGTGAGGTTATGGAAGTAAGTGATCAGGTAATTGTAATAAAGAGAGGCAGGATTATAGGAAGCAAGGCTACAAAGGATACAGATGCAAAAGAAATAGCAAGGATGATGGTTGGCCGTGAAGTTGTTATGAATGTTAACAAGGAATACAAGGATTCAAGTAAAAATAAAACTGCGTATTCTGTAAAGAACATATCTACAAAAAATAATTCGGGCAAGAAGGTTATTGAAGATATAAGCTTTGAAATAAAAGAAGGAGAAATACTAGGTGTGGCAGGAGTGGAAGGCAACGGACAGAGTGAGCTTGTCAAGGTATTGTCTGGTCTTATGGTAGCCACCGAGGGAGAGGTTTATTTATATGATAAAAACATAACCAACAAATGGCCGGATGAGCTGCGCAGTTCGGGTGTCGGGATAGTTCCGGAGGATAGATATGCTCAAGGCCTTTGTAAGGATATGACTATATATGAGAATATGATAGCCGGCTATCATAGCGATGATAAGGTATGCAAGAACGGAATAATGCGCAGAAACGAAATTGAAGGCTTAAGTGACGGCCTTATTGAGAAGTATGATATCAGAGTAGCTGAAAAGAATGGAAATGTTTCACAGCTTTCGGGAGGAAATGCCCAAAAGATTATTGTAGCAAGGGAGTTTGATTCAAATCCTAATGTATTAATAGTAAGCCAGCCTACCCGAGGAGTCGATATAGGGTCAATTGAGTTTATTCATAATAAAATCCTGGAATTAAGAAATGAAAACAAAGCGATTTTGCTGGTCTCAAGTGAATTGACGGAAATAATGAATTTGAGTGATAGGATTATAGTTATGTATAAGGGCAGAATCGCAGGAGAAGTAGATGGGAAAAAAGCAACCAGTGCTCAATTGGGCCTACTAATGGCAGGAATGGCCGCAGACTAATATTGATAAGAGGTCAATTATGAAAAAAAATGACACAATTTTAAAAAATATATTTAATGTTGTATTCCCGGTAGCTTGTGCCTTTGTATTAGGAGGGATTTTAATTGCTGCAATAGGGGAGAACCCTTTTTTAACCTATTGGGTAATGATTCAGAAATCCCTGTTCAGCGTGGATGGGCTTCTGAAAACATTGCATTTTGCATCCCCGTTAATTTTAACAGGGCTTGCAATTGCAATAACCTTTAAGGCAAATATTTTTAATATGGGTGTTGAAGGTGCAGCTGTCTTGGGGGGATTTTTTGCATGTGTAGTCGGTTTTACAGTAAAAGGGCTGCCAACTGTGCTTCATATTGCAGTGTGCTTATTGACAGGTATTGTTGTCGGCATGTTATTTTCGCTGATACCGGCACTTCTTAAAGCATATTTTAATGTTAACGAGATGGTTGTGACTCTGATGATGAATTATGTGGTGGTTGAAATAGTAAAGTTTCTTTCGCAGGGTGTGTTTAAGGATCCGTCATCAGGATATGTTTCAACTTATCCTATTTTAGACAGTGCAATGTTCAAAAAAATATTTAATTCTGATTTAACTGTATTTTTCTTTATAGCGCTGCTTGTTTTTGCGGTTATGTACGTTGTATTTAAGAAATCAAAGCTTGGGTATGAAATAAAGGCTATCGGAAAAAATCCTGAATTTTCAGAGGCTACCGGTATGAGAGTAAAAAATAAAATAATAATTATTATGCTTATAAGTGGTGCTATCGGGGGCTTAGCAGGATCAGGCTTCCTCATGAGCGAAAAGTACAGGTTTACCATGGATTTTTCGGGAAGCCCGGGACTGGGCTGGGACGGTATGCTTATTGCACTTCTGGGCAGCCATAATCCTGTTGGAATACTGATTGCAGCTATATTCTATGCGGCATTGAAAACAGGAAGCGAGTATATCGGAGTGTTTACCAATGTCCCGAAGGATATTGTAGGTGTTATTCAGGGACTTCTGATATTGCTTCTTTCTGTGAAGTTTTTAAATGAAAGGTTTAGATTTTCAAATAAAATAAGGTTTTTGTTTAAGAAATCTTCAAAAACAGACTTTAATAAATAGAGGTAGATGATTATGAGCTTATTGAGTAGCATTTTGTATGACATGGTTTATCATAGCGCTCCGTTAATTCTGGCTGTGCTCGGCGGGTTGTTCGCACATAAAGCCAATGTGCTGAATATAGGCCTTGAGGGTATGATGCTTATGGGTGCCTTTAGCAGTACACTTTTTGTATTTCTTACAGGAAGTCTGTGGGTTGGGATTTTGCTAAGTGTGTTAGTTACACTTATATTGGGTTTGATATTCTCGTTTTTCGGCATAACAATGAAAAGTAATTTTATTATTACAGGTTTTGGAATTAATATTTTTGTATTGGCCCTCAGCTCGTTCATTCTTAAATATATGCAGATGGCAAATATCAATGTCAGCTCAATTGTAGATGTAACAGGCTTGAAAATAAATATTCCTGTTATAAAGGAGATACCTCTTCTGGGGAGCCTTCTAAGCGGACATACTGTAATTACCTATTTAAGCTTTATACTGATTGCAGTTACAAGCATTGTTATGTATAGCACCAAATTTGGCGTATATGTGCGGGTCGTGGGAGAAAATGAGGAGGCTGCAAAGTCGGTAGGTATTAACAGTACTACTGTGAAGTATGCCGCAGTTCTTATAGGAGCAGCGCTTTGTGCTTTCGCAGGAGCAAATCTGGCTGTTGAAAGAATGGCTCTGTTCACAAATAATATGACGGCAGGCAGAGGCTTCATAGCTATTGCTGCGATATATTGCGGGCAGGCTAGGCCGCTCAAATCCTCTATATATGCCATTATATTCGGACTGGCAAAGTCACTGGCTATAAATCTGGCATTGTTTGCAGGACCTATTTCCGGACTGTTTGAAATGGTACCATACCTTATGATTGTAATAGTACTGTTTATAGTTTCCGCAGTTGAGACCCGTCATAATACTATAAGGGGGTTTAAGCTTGAATAATACTGCACTTATTGTTGTTGATATGGTAAAGGATTTTACAGACCCGGAGGGGCTGGTGTTTTATCCTCAGAACAGAGAGATATTGCCAAATATAAAGCGTGTTCTTGATGAATGCAGAAAACATGATATTCTGGTGATTTTTATGCAGCATAGCTACAGAGCCGGTAAGTTTGATAAAAATCTTGTGAATATGAGGTCTAATTGTATTGAAGGTACAGGCGGAGATGCTATCGACCCTATGCTTGAGGTAAATTCCGAAAAGGATTATGTTATCAAAAAAAGGCGTTACAGCGGATTTTTCGGAACTGATCTGGATATGGTTTTAAGAGAAAATAATATAAAGAATGTAATAATTGTAGGCACAAAAACAAACTGCTGTATAAGAGCTACCGTTACGGATGCATATTATCTGGATTATAATCCTATTGTTGTATCTGACTGCGTAGCAACAAATGATGAAGTGGTAAATCAGGTTCATTTGACAGATATAAGGAAATATTTAGGCAAGGTAGTTACTTCACAGGAGCTTTTTGACCTCATGGATAAAGGGGGGCTTGCATAATGAAATACGATGTTTTAATAAACGGCTATATAAGCTTGGACAGAATAATAAAAACAACAACTCCGCTAAGATACGGATATACTTCACTTGTGGAAAACAGCGATAATGCGCGGATTCAATATGGCGGGTGCTCCACAAATATTGCATACCTTTTAGCAAAGTTAAACATGAAGCCTCTTCCGCTTATACGGGTTGGGGAAGAAGACTACAGGGAAACAGGAGTTTATGATTATCTGGAGAAAGCCGGAGTCTGCATGGAAGCAGTTGACATAGTACCTGAGGAGACCACCTCAAACTGCTATCTTATTGCAGATTCGGAAAATAATCATATTACAATTTTTTATCCCGGTGCTATGCATGGGAAATATTCTAAAGAGCTGAATTCTGAATTCTTTAAAAATGCCGGGATAGGTGTTATGACTGTGGGTTCGTATGAAGACAATGCGGAATTTTATAAGCAGTGCAAAGCGGCAAAGGTGCCTCTGGTATTTGGTATGAAATGTGATTTTGATGCCTTCCCGGAACCTTTTTTCAGGCAGGTTTTGCTTTCAAGCAATATTATCTTCTGCAATGAGGGTGAGCAAGGCGAAATCATGAGGATACTTGGGCTGAAGGATATAAAGGAATTATTTGACAAGGCGGATACTGAAATTATTGTTACTACCTTGGGAAAAAAGGGGAGCATGTATCATCATAAAACAGATGAAGGAATAAAATCAGACAGTATCACTGCCGCCGAATTTGGAAGGGTAGTTGATACGACAGGCTCGGGAGATGCTTTTATGGCAGGCTTTCTGTATGGATACCGCAAAGGAAGGGATATTAAGGATTGCTGCAGAATGGGCAGCGTTCTCTCTTCATTTATTATAGAAAAGGTTGGATGTACGACAAATGCTCCTGATGAAAAGGAATTTTTGGAGCGTTTTGAAAAATTTACAGAAGAGGAAGTGAAATAGCATTTTGGAGACTTTATACTCAAAAACAACTGAAAAGGATATAGCAAAATATGTGCTTTTTTCAGGAGATCCATGGAGAGTGGAAACAGTTGCAAAGCAGCTGGAGGATGTGAAGCATATAGCCTTTGCAAGGGAATTCAACACTTATACGGGATTTTACAAGGGAGTCAGAATTACTGTCACTTCCACAGGTATAGGAGCACCTTCCGCAGCTATCGCAATGGAGGAAATGTATCAGTGCGGAATGGAGGTCGCGGTAAGAATGGGAACAACAATGGGCCTTAAGGATGATATGCTGGGCAAGCTTCTGATTTCAACAGGCGCCATGAGAGAGGAGGCAACCAGCAAGACATATGTACCTGAGTCATATCCTGCTGTTGCCGATATTGAGCTGATTAATTGCATGAATAAAAGCACTCTTAAAAACGGAAGGCAGTATATAAATGGTATTACCTGCTCAATGGACGGTTTTTACAGTCAGATGAGAGATTCAAGGCTGTCGGAAGAAATGAACCGAGATATTGGAGAAACCTTTGCAAGGCTCAAGAAGTATAACATTTTGGCTGTGGATATGGAATCCAGCTGTATGCTTACGCTTGCAAACCTTATGGGAATAAAAGCCTGCATTGTAACTATGACAACTGTTCTTGAAAACCTGAAGGACTTCTTGAAGGGGGAGGCAAGAACACAATCCGAGATTGATTTATGTAAGATAGCTCTTGATGGGATTGCAATTTATGACAAAGGGGTGGCGGATATATGAAGGGAATAAAATTTGGTGATAAAAGTCTTGTAATCGGAATGGTGCATTGTTTGGCACTGCCGGGTACGCCTGATTTCTGCGGTGATATGAAAAAGATAACCGAACAGGCGGTCAATGATGCTATAGCGCTTGAGAAATCAGGTATGGATGCGATTATTATAGAAAATATGGGAGACAATGTTTTCGGAGTTAATATGGATATGGAGCAAACCTGTGCACTTGCGGCAATCAGCGCAATTGTGGCTCAAAAGGTTAATATTCCGATTGGTATTGATGCGGCTATGAATGACTATGCGGCAGGCTTATCCATTGCAAAGGCTGTGGGTGCGGATTTTATAAGAGTACCTGTTTTTGTGGATACTGTTGAGTTTTACGGAGGAATTATAAAGCCATGTGCAAGAGATGCCATGAAATTCAGAAAAAATCTTGATGCCGGGGATATTAAAATATTTGCGGATATTCAGGTTAAGCACACTCATATGGTGCTTACGCATGTGAGCATTGAGGATTCGGCAAGAGCGGCGCAGGACTGCGGTGCAGATGCTATTATTGTAACCGGAACTCATATAGGCGTTGAAACTCCTATTGAAATTATTAAAAGAGTTAAAAAGGTTGCAAGAATACCGGTTATTGCAGGCAGCGGAGTAAAGGCCTCCAACATAAAGGAACAGCTTGCTATAGCTGACGGTGCCATAGTAGGCTCAAGCCTGAAGGAAGGCGGGAAAATATCAAATCCTGTTTCACTTGAGCTGTGCACAGAGCTGATAAAAGCATTTAAGGCATAAGAAGCAGAATTATTTTAAAGGACATTATATAACTAAAACATAAGCAAAGGGATGAAGAAATTATGATGAGACCAATGAAGCTTGCAGGAAGTCAGCTGATGTTTGGCGCAGGCTCACTTGAGCACTTGAAAACTTTAAAAGGCAGCAGGGCAATAATTGTAACCGGCGGCTCAAGCATGAAAAAAAGCGGTATTTTGCAAAAAACAATAGATTATTTAAAAGAAGCGGGAATAGAAAGTACGGTATTTGAAGGTGTTGAACCTGATCCTTTATTCAGTACGGTGTACAGAGGCGCAGAGGCTATGAAGCAGTTCCGGCCTGATATAATCGTGGGACTCGGAGGAGGATCGGCAATGGATGCCGCCAAGGCTATGTGGGTATATTACGAGCATCCCGAATTAAAAACTCTCAGTGATATCGTAGGGAAAAAGCCCTTTCCAAAGCTCAGAAATAAAGCGATACTGGTTTGTATACCTTCAACCAGCGGCACAGCCAGTGAAGTCAGCCGCTCGGTAGTAATAACCGAGGATGGCACTCATGTAAAATTTGGTATAGGCGATATGGAAATGATGCCCGACATAGCAATTTGTGATCCCGAAGTGACGGTTACAATGCCTCCTAAGATAACGGCGGAAACAGGTATGGATGCACTGACACACGCATTGGAAGCATTAGTATCAAACAGAGCCAATTATTTAAGCAATATATTGGCAAAGAGTGCGGCGAAGGATATCATAGAAAATCTTCCTAAGGCTTGCAGAGAGGGTGATAAAATCCAGTACCGGGAGGCTATGATAAATGCGTCAATGGCTGCGGGTCTGGCATTTACCAACGTTTCACTGGGTATTGTGCATTCTATGGCGCATACTTTGGGCAGCTTTTTCGGTATTTCACATGGATTAGCCGATGCCATACTCCTTCCTTTTGTTATGAAATTTAATTCTGCGGACATTTCTGCGTCGGATATTTACTCAAAATTGGCGGAGGAGCTTGGGAAGAAGGATTTAATCAATGTCGTTGAAGGATTGAACAAAGCAATAAGTATTCCTGCATATATATCCGGTGTAATGACTGATGAACAGAAGTATATGGAGAATCTGGATGCAATGACTGATATGGCTCTGAAGGACGGCTGTACAAAAACTAATCCTGTCATACCTACAGCAGAGCAGATGAAGGCGTTGTTTATACAAGTATATAAAGCATAATTACAGGAAACTTTAAAAATTTTTGCCGTGAGGCACATGGAGGTTAATGTGAAATTAATTTGTTATTTGTCTAATGGATATCCGACCATAGAAGCAAGTATAAATATGGCGAAGGATTATATAGAGGCAGGCTGTGATATTATTGAGGTGGATTTTCCTTCGTCTGACCCTTATCTTGAGGGGGAATATATCGCAAACAGGATGAAAGAAGCGCTTACAGCTTGTAATGATTACAGCAGGTATATGGATGGTATCATAAAAATAAAAAGCAGTCATCCGAATACAAAATTTATACTTCTTGCATATGAGAATACTATTTTGGAAATAGGGCTTGACCGCTTTATAAGCTTTTGCACAGATAATAGTATGACGGATTTGATTTATGTTGGAAATAATAATGAAGAGGTAAAAAAGAAAATGATACAGAGCGGAATTAAAATTTCCTGCTACATTCAATTTCATATGGATGAAGAGGAAATTAATTCTGCGGTTGAGTCAAACGGATTTGTTTATATGCAGGCGAAGCCTACAACAAACAATATTAATCCTGGATTTCCTACATTGAAGCACTGTATAGACCATCTGAAAGGCTTAGGTATTAACAGAGAGATATATTGCGGTGTGGGTATATATTCGCCTGAAGATATACAAATGGCAAAGGAAGCCGGGGCCGACGGAGTTTTTGTAGGGAGCACAGTTCTGAAGCTTCATACGGATATACCAAGGATGAAAGAAACAATTACTCTTTTCAAGAAAACTTGTGAAGAATAGAGCTGGTTTTTGAGGCTTTCCGACTGCAAAAATAGATATGGCTGTTACGTGGACAAAGCTGGAGCCTGAAAAATAGGTTGTTCCGGCTTTGCCTATTTTGAGGGATATAAGGGTTTCTAAAATTTATCTGATTAAATGGACTTGCATATTTTATAACAATATGATAGAATACTTAGTTGTATGTTGAATATGAATATATTTTACATCCTTGCTCTGTACTCGAGTGACAGAGCCGTTAAGTCCGAGGGGAGGTGACCAGTTATGTTAAAGAAGTATGAAACTATCTTTATTATTAATCCAGAGGTTGGAGAAGAAAATACAAAAGCTCTTGTTGAGAAGTTTAAAGCTTTGATTGAGGCTTCTGCTCAGATTGAAAGCATTGATGAGTGGGGTAAGAGAAAGTTAGCTTATGAAATCAAGGATAAGAACGAGGGTTATTACGTTCTTGTGAATTTTTCATCAAGTCCGGAGTTTCCTGCTGAATTAGAGAGAGTGTATAAAATCACTGAAGGAATTCTTAAGTATATTATAATAAATAAGGATTAGTAGGTGGAAATATGAACAAAGTTATTTTGATGGGCAGACTTACAAAAGACCCTGAGCTAAGGTATACCAGCGGTAATAATACTGCGGTTGCCAGTTTTACGCTTGCTGTAAACAGACGTTTTGCGCAAGAGGGTCAGCCTCAGGCTGATTTTATAAATATCGTCGCATGGAGTAAGACTGCGGAGTTTTGCGGAAAATATTTCACAAAGGGTCAGCAGGTAGCTGTTGTGGGACGAATACAGACCAGAACTTGGGATGACAATGAGGGCAAACGCCACTATGTTACCGAAGTAGTAGCAGATGAGACTTATTTTGCAGACAGCAAAAGAGGCGGAGATGCCGGCGGTAATTTTGGCGGTACAGCACAGAAGACTTATTCGGATGCACCTGCGGCCTCAGGTGATGGTTTTTATCCAATGGATGAGGATGACGAATTGCCATTTTGATATGGTATTTTGATTAACATAAGCAATGCTGTTTTTTGTATTGCTTTGTTTGTGAAAATGTAAATTATTCGGTTATTTATAAATGATAATAAGCACTGCGGGGTTGGTGCTTGAAAGGAGAAATTTAAATGCCAGGACCTAAGAGAGATAACAAAAGAAATGACAGAGATTCTTATGATAAGGGCGAAGGGAAAAACGGCATGAGAATGAGAAGAGCTAAAAGAAAAGTTTGCTCATTCTGTGTTGATAAGGCTACTGATATAGATTATAAAGATGTTGCAAAAATCAGGAAGTATGTTTCTGAAAAAGGCAAGATTCTTCCCAGAAGAATATCAGGAAACTGTGCAAAACACCAGCGTCAGTTAACAACTGCAATAAAGAGAGCAAGACATATTGCTTTGCTCCCATTTACTACAGACTAAACTTATATAACAGCAATAGAGATACCGTTGGAGTATATTCTGACGGTATCTTTTTATGACAGCATATAAAAACCGCCTGCACCTCTGTGTACTGCAGCCGCGCCAGCTTAGCTATTTCCGTAAGCCTCAACCATACATAAAAAGTCATATATGGGTTTTAACTCTTTGAAACCTTTTATTAATACCTCAGGAAGTTCTTTTGAAAAGGCAAGCTCAAAATCATTCTGGACGCATTCAAAATAAATATTTTTTCTGTCCAGCCATGCTCTGAGATTTTCCGGCTGAGAGGGGAACTTGCTTCTTTTGTACATTTCTCCTCCAAGAACAAATTGCTTCTGTGATTCATAGTATTTTAACGCTTTCAAAAAGAGAGGGTGACTGTTTGTAATCATATCCCGCATATTGGACATAGAGCTCGTCTGAGCACCATAGTAGCCGATGCCATAGCTTGACCCCTTCTGATTCAGTTCGAACCAGTAGCAGGGAGATGTTGAAACAGCGCTTTTGTCTCTCAGAAAAACAAACCAGACATTATCTCTATACATGGTTTTATCTTTAGTAAAGCGTGTATCTCTTCTAACCCTTGAAAGAATCTTGGAGGGAATGGTTATTAACTGGCTGTCGATTTCCGCAATCGTGGGAGCTACCTCAGTTATAAGCTGCACGAAAGGGTTGTATACTTTTTCCTTGTAAATATCCTTGTGGCTGTCATACCATTCTTTATTATTACGCATTTTGTTTTCAAAAAGAAACTTTAATACATCTGAATTAAAACCGCTAAAGCTCATGTTTTTTGTCTCCGTTCAATTTAATATCAAACCATTTTAATAAAGCTTTCCATAAGTTTTATAATCTACTTATATTATAATTCTAACAAAAATTTTAAAAAAATAAAACACCTGTTCTTATAATTTCATAATTTCAAAATCCAAACCAACGAGAAATATAACTAAATATTAGCATAACCTCATATCCCCGCATTTAAAAGCTTTTTGACTAAGGAGGCTTAAAAATGATAAATGGATTGTCAAATTTAGAATGTATTTGCTGATTTGAGGAATAATAGGGGTGTAAATTTTATGCCGAAAAATCGTGGAGGTTAGCGTGGAAAATGCGAAGTTTACATTTTGTGCATTCATCGTTCTCTTCGCATATCAAAAAGCTTCGAGCAGCTTTTTGTGGATTTATACACTTTTTCTTTACTATTTATGTCGCCAGCAATACTGGCGAAATGGAGGTTAGCATGGAAAATAAAAATAAAGGTCTGTCTGCATGGCAGCTTACAATGATGGCATTAGGAACTGTAATAGGCGGCTCGTTTTTTGTAGGCTCTTCAATAGCTATTAACGCTGCCGGTCCTTCTATATTGATTTCCTATATAATAGGAGGAGTACTTGTTTATTTTATATTAAGTGCTTTATCTGAATTGACGGTTGCAAACCCTGATTCAGGATCGTTCAGGACCTTTGCGGCGCAGGCTTTTGGAAAAGGTGCAGGATTTATAGTAGGATGGGTTTATTGGACTGGAATGGTTTTTGCCATGTCAAGTGAGGCAACTGCTGTATCAATACTTATTAGAGAGTGGATTCCAAATATATCTTTGACTGTATTAGGAAGTATTATTATAATAAGCATTACGCTTCTCAATCTATTGGGGGCTGACAAGCTGAGCAAGCTGGAAAGCGGACTTGCCGCAGTCAAGCTTTTGGCCATAGCTTTATTTATAATTTTGGCAATTCTATTGATTATAGGATTTATACCCGGAATTGCACAGGTAGGAATGGGGGAACTTGCATCTGAGCCATTAATGCCGGGAGGAATAAAGGGAATTGCCGGGAGTATGCTTATTGTCATGTTTTCATATGCAGGCTTTGAAGTAATAGGCTTAGCTGCATCAGAATCAAAGAATGCAAAAAGGACAGTTCCCAAAGCGATAAACTATACAGTTATATGCCTTGTGGGTTTTTATATAGTTTCGGTTGGCGTAATGCTGCCGTTAATTGCTACGGCGGATTTGAACTCGAAGGTGAGTCCGATGGTGACAGCGCTTAACAGATGGGGAATAGGCTGGGCAGGGACGGGTATAAATATTGTCCTGATTACTGCAATACTTTCTACGATGCTGGCAGCAATGTTCGGAATAGGAAGAATGATAAGGTCGCTGGCTGATGAAGGACTTGCACCTAAGCTATTAATAGACAAAAAGGAGGTTCCGAAGCGTGGAATACTTTTCTCGGGATTTTTTATGCTTATGGGGTTAGGATTCGGTATGCTGGTTCCTAAGGTATATCTGTTTTTAACAAGCTCGGGAGGCTTTGCTTTGCTGTTTACCTACGCTGTAATTATGGGTACGCATATCCGGTTACGCAGGAGAAATGGCTGCCCGCCTGATGGGAAATGCCAGATGAAGGGGTTTCCATATACCTCTTGGGTGGTTTTAATCAGCCTGACGGCAATAATTTTCAGTATGCCGTATATAGACGGGCAAGGAACAGGGCTTGTTGCAGGTGTAATTATGATAGCTGTATATTCCTTGCTTTATGTTGGGATGAGAGCGGTATCTTCCTTTCCTAAAAACAGGCTTTCTGTTAAAAGTGTTTATAAATCAGATTTTTTAACAGAAGCTTCAGATGAACTGACATCCTTTGAAGATAAAAAGGATGATGGCATAATAAAAAATGAAAAGGATAATCTAAAAGAAAATAATAATAATGAAGAATAAAGCAATGGAATTGAGGAAACATAAGGGTTTCAGCTGTAATGTCCGTATGAAAAGCTGAAAAGGACTGTTAATCTTAAGCTATTAATGATATTATATATTCAGGTAATTTATGTAAGAGGCTTCTTTGAAATCAAGGTTTCGAAAGAAAGGTGGAAGTTATGGAGAATAATAAAGAGACTGTCAGTGCGGATGAAAGATTAGAAACTGAAAGACAGAATGCTGATAATTGGGTGCCTTTAACAACGGCGGAAAATGAATTTGAGTTCAATATTATTAAGGCAAAGCTGGAACAGAATAATATTATTTGCATTGGAAAGGGCAAGGATTACGACTTGCTTGACAGCGGGCTGTTACAAATTGTTCTAGGGCCTTGTATTCCTATTGAGGTTATAGTCCCAAAGGAAATGTATGATGAAGCACTACAGATTATAAATTTGAAGGTAAGTGACGAGGAGCTCGAAGAACAGGCAATAAATGCCGGTCAGGAAGAATCCGGCGAAGGATAAGTATTACAGCTGAATGTGGTGTATGGCTTCAGAATGATATCCCGACGGCTTAGGCTTCTTGGGTGATAGTAATTGGCTTTTACAGTTGGAAATGTTGAGAAAAAATGATATTATATATTACTGCAGGGATAGAATTTAGATACATGTCAAAATGCGGTGGCTGCTTCATTCGGTTTTTCTGTTATTTTTTACAAACCGGGTTTTTTTATAGTTTCATTATATTTTAAAAGAGTAATCAGGTGTGAAGGTTAAATTATAAAAACTAATAAGGATGGATATAAGAAAAGGATGAATAGAATTTTAGGCTTTTTAGGGCCTCAAGGTACTTTTTCACACGAGGCGGCCCAGTCGTATATTGATTCACGTGTAAAGAATGAACCAATGAATAAGGCATATCTGCTAAAGGATTTTTATACAATCAGGGAAGTTCTTTTGGGTTTGAAAAATAATGAAATTGATGAGGCAATAGTACCGATAGAAAATTCGTTGGAGGGAGCGGTTAACGTGACCTTGGATATACTTGCCGAAGAAGATGGGTTGTATATTGTTGACGAACACATAATTCCTATTAATCTTAATCTTGTGGCGAAGGAAGGGACATTGCCAAAGGACATAAAAGTAATAATCTCACATCCGCAGCCGCTGGGCCAGTGCAGAAACTACCTTAATGATACCTTTCAAGCTATTGTTCAGCTGGAGGAAAGCAGCACTTCGAAGGCGGCCCAAAGAGTGGCGGCGGGAGACGGTACATATGCTGCCGTTGCGTCAAGCATTGCAGCAAAGATGTATGGGCTTCAGATTTTAAACAGCAATATTCAGGATGCTAAAAACAACTATACCAGATTTGTTGTGCTGTCTAAGGCTATGAAGAATAAAACCGGAAGGGATAAAACGTCTATAGTTTTTTCTACGGAAAACAGACCGGGCAGCTTATACAAGATATTGGATATATTCAGCCTATGGGATATAAATATGACCAGAATAGAGTCCAGACCGGCAAAAAATGTGCTGGGCCAATATATCTTTTTTATTGACATAGACGGGCATATCAATGAGCAGGATGTTTCGGATGCACTTACCATGGTAAGGAGGAAAACCTCATTTTATAGATTTATTGGGTCGTATCCGACTTTTGATTGTCCCTATGATGTATAATAAAGAAACAGCTTTTATATAAAGATAAAAATTTTAGTTATAGTGAGGGAAATAAAGTTATTTGGTTGTATAAATGATATAATTTACATACAAAAAATGCAAATTACCTGTGTGGGGTGACACTATGGCTTTGTTTGATAACCAGATTGATATTACAAGAAATATTAAAATTATTGAATGGCTCAAAAGTGAATTGCTTACTGATGTTGCAAATTTGTTTAAAGGCTTGGTAAACGGCGTTCATGAGGAGGTATCCGAGACCTTGGCGGATACCTTGGCGAACATAATTTTAATATGTTATCTTTTAGGAAAAAGATTGGGCATTAATTATAGAGCAGTTGAAAAAAAAATTGAAAACAAGATTAGGCTTGGTCTTGTTGAAAATCACGATGTTGAGAAATACTACGGTGATTTGTCTGAGCTGGCGAAGCATCTCGACAGCTCCAGAGTAAAGAAACAAGGAGCCTGAAACAGGGAGATTTTAAATGGATAGCAAGAAACTATCACGAATTTTTATACCTAAGGCGGGATTTTACCTCTGGGTAATATTATTTCTTGTTGTGATAATTACAATATTGAATCCTTTTGTAGCTATTCCGGGATATGTTCTGTTTGTTTTTCTAGTGATTTATAACTACAAATCAACTCATATCAGAAACAGGGAAATAGCAAAGTACATAGAGACTTTGACTTTCAATATTGATTGTGCGACAAAGGATACTTTGCTCAATTTTCCTATGCCTTTGGTTCTGGCAGAGCTGGATGGAACTGCCGTATGGTATAATTCGTCTTTTAAGTGCATGTTTGACGATGACAATTTTCTTCATAAAACCATATCTGGCATTGTTGAGGATATAAAGCCTGAAATGACAGAAGGAGATTGCATTTCAATATCAAAGGATGCCGCGATAAATAATCATTACTATACTATTTTGGGAAGCTTGGTAAAGATTGATAATGATAATACTGAGCATAGTATTATTGTTATGCTGTATTTCATTGACAATACAGACTTGATAAATGAGAGACAGAAGTTTGAGGATAATAAAAATACAGTAGGCTTAATTGTTATAGACAATTATGACGACTTAATGCAAAGCATGGAGGACACTCAAAGGCCTCAGATGATGGCTGAGATTGAAAAGAGCATTTCAGCATGGTTAGCTCATACAGGCGGGGTTTTGAAGAAATTTGAACGGGATAAGTTTTTATGTATATTTGCATTTAAGTATTTAAAAGAGCTTGAAGAAAAGAAGTTTGAAATACTTGAAACAGTTAAGGAGATTCATTTCGGCAACAAGATTCCTGTAACTTTAAGCATAGGTATGGGGATAAATGCCCCAACAATACTTGAAAATATGCAGAATGCAAATGCAAGTATAGATATTGCCTTGGGACGGGGCGGAGACCATGTTGTTATTAAAGACGGTGATAATTTCAGATTTTTCGGAGGACGGACAAGAGAGCTGGAAAAGCGTACAAGGGTTAAGGCGAGAGTTATTGCCTATGCATTAAGGGGACTGATTGATCAGGCTCCGTCAGTATTGATAATGGGGCATGAGAATGCGGACATAGACTGCTTGGGTGCGGCACTTGGCATCTATAGAATTGTAAAAAGCAGAGACAAGAGAGTTAACATAGTATTAAATCACTCAAATGCAAATATTGATGCGGTATTGAATAAGCTTGGCAAGGAACCGGAATACAGCAATGTTTTTGTGGGAAGAAATGAGGCTTTTGATATTATAACAAAGAAAACTCTTTTAATAGTACTTGACACTCACAGGCCAAGCTTTACAGAAACACCGGAGCTGCTTAAAATGACAGATCAGATAGTAATAATAGATCATCACAGAAGAGGAGCAGACTATATTCAGGACGTAGTTTTATCCTATCATGAGACGTATGCATCATCAACCTGTGAGCTTGTGACAGAGTTAATGCAGTATCTGGAAGAGAAAATCAGGCTTACAAGTATAGAAACGGAAGCGTTATATGCCGGAATTGTGGTAGATACTAAAAACTTTATTTTCAAGACAGGAGTAAGAACCTTTGAAGCGGCTTCGTATTTAAGACGTCAAGGTGTTGACACGGTGTCTGTTAAACAGCTGTTTCAGAATGATTTAAAAACATATATTATAATATCAAATATAGTCAAAGATGCTGAAGTAGTGTATGATAATATTGCGATATCTATTTGCCCTTCAAACATAAAGAATGCCCAGCTTATTGCTGCGCAAGCGGCAGACCAGCTTTTAAGCCTGTCAGGACTTGTGGCGGCATTTGTGCTTAGTTCTCACGAAAATGAGACTGTTATCAGCGGAAGATCATTGGGTGAAATAAATGTTCAGATGATTCTTGAAAAGCTTGGCGGAGGAGGACACATGACTGTTGCAGGAGCACAGCTGGAGAATGTGCCTGTCGAGGAGGCGAAGGGAAGGCTCAAGAGTGCAATATATGAGTATATTGACAGCTTGAATAAAGAATAAGTTTATATATAGTTTATATTTTGTTGTTATTATTGAAGTCACGGGAGGTAAACAAATGAAGGTTATATTAAAGCAGGATGTAAAGGGTTTAGGCAAAAAAGAGCAGATGGTGGAAGCCAGCGACGGATATGCCAGGAATTTTTTATTCCCGAAGGGGTTGGCTGTTGAAGCCAGTGCTGCAAATGTGAATATAATGAAAACAAAAAAAGAAGCCGAGTCTCAGAAAAAGGAAAGAGAGATAGCTCAGGCAAAGGAGCTCGCAAAAAAAATCAAGGATATAACACTGACACTGAAGGTGAAAGCCGGAGAAAATGGAAAGCTGTTCGGTTCCATAACCAGTAAGGATGTAGCGGAAGCAATGAAGGCACAGCAAAAGCTTGAGATTGACAAAAAGAAATTGGTTATGCCGGATGCACTCAAGTCAGTTGGAACCTTTGATGTGGAGGTTAAGCTCTATCCGGAGATAAATTCAAAATTCACAGTCAAAATAGAAAGTCTTTAAATAAGAAATATACTCGATACAATGTAAAAAATAACGGAAATGGTGGAATAAGCAATGGATGTAGGCTCTCTTGGAAGAATCCCTCCTCAGAGTATAGAGGCAGAACAGTCAGTGCTGGGATCAATGCTTATTGATAAAGAAGTAGTTCCTGTAGTAATGGAGATTTTAAAGCCGGAGGACTTTTACAGACCTGACCATAGAGAAATATATAATGTTATTATAGAGCTGTTTGACAGAGCTCAGCCTATTGATTTAATAACTGTGTCAGAACGCTTGAAAACACATGGAAAGCTGGAATTAGTCGGTGGACTTGAGTATTTGTCAAATATCGCGATAGAGGTGCCGACAACTGCAAATGTAAGGCATTATTCGAAAATTGTAGAAGAAAAGGCTATTCTCAGAAGGCTTATCAAGGCTTCTTCCGATATAGTTGATTTGGGCTTTAATGCTTCTGAGGAAGTATCCTTTATTATTGATAAAGCTGAACAAAGTGTATTTGATATCTTACAGAAACGAAGCTCACAGGGATTTGTACCTATAAAGGAAGTTCTCGTAGATGCTTTTAACAAGCTGGAGGATTTATATAACAATAAGGGAAATATTACCGGAATACCAACCGGCTTTTCAGATTTGGATTATAAAACTTCAGGTCTTCATAATTCTGATCTGATTCTTGTAGCTGCCCGCCCTGCAATGGGAAAGACAGCCTTTGCATTAAATCTGGCTCAGAATGCCGCTGTACACAGTCATATACCGGTAGCGGTGTTCAGCCTTGAGATGTCGAAGGAACAGCTTGTAAACAGAATATTATGCAGCGAGGCAATGGTTGACAGTAACAGAATGAAAACCGGAAAGCTGGAGGATAATGATTGGCAAAAGGTTGCCAAGGCTTTGGCTCCTTTATCTGAAGCTCCCATTTATATTGATGACACACCGGGTGTGTCTATTACAGAGATAAGGGCAAAATGCAGAAGATTAAAGCTTGAGCATAATCTGGGGCTGGTTGTAATAGATTATTTACAGTTGATGCAGGGCAGCGGTAAAAAGGGCGGAGACAACAGGCAGCAGGAGATATCGGAAATATCAAGGTCATTAAAGATATTGGCAAAGGAAATAAATGTCCCTGTTATTTGTTTGTCACAGCTAAGCCGTGCACCCGAAGCCAGAACTGACCACAGGCCGATACTCAGTGACCTCAGAGAGTCAGGGGCCATAGAGCAGGATGCTGATATAGTAATGTTTTTATACAGAGATGATTATTACAATCCGGAGACAGAAAAGAAAAATATAGCTGAGCTGATAATTGCAAAGCATAGAAATGGTTCAACTGGAACAGTAGAGTTGGTGTGGCTTGGACAATATACCAAGTTTGCGAATCTGGAAAAATTTAGACAATAAGCAGGCGGTAATGGGAAAATGGTCATACTGAAACAGGTTCTGGACACAATTGAAAAAAACAATCTTATTGAGTATGGAGATGGTATAGTTGTAGGCATATCGGGAGGATATGACTCTGTATGCCTACTCCATATTTTATATCATATTTCTGATGAGTTTAGATTAAGGCTGTTTCCTGTGCATGTCAATCATATGCTTAGAGGCTCTGAAGCGTTGAGGGATGAAAGCTTTGTGGAAGGCCTTTGCTTGTCATTAGGGCTTAACCCGCATATTAAAAGAATAGATATTGCTCAGAAGGCAAAAAATGATAAGGTTTCAATTGAGGAAGCAGGAAGAAATGCAAGATATGATGAATTCAGGAGTGTTGCGTTGGAAAATTCCGCATCCAAAATTGCAGTTGCACATTCCAGAAATGATCAGGCTGAGACAATTCTTATGAGAATTTTCAGGGGAACAGGGCTGGAAGGTCTCAAGGGTATAGAGTACAAAAGAGATAATATTATAAGACCTTTATTGGATATAGACAGGCTGCAGATTGAGGACTATGTCAACGGAAATGACCTCAAGGCTGTTACTGACAGCTCAAATATGCATACAGACTATTTTAGAAACAGGATTAGACTCAATGTTCTTCCGGAAATTAATAGTGCTGCCAAAATGGATGTCACAGAAAATTTACTTAGATTATCAAAATTAGTAGTGACAGATGAGGATTTTTTACGGTATAATGCAGAAATAGCATATAAAAAAGTATGCAAAAACAAAAATTCATGCATTGTCGAGCTGGATTTGGCAGAATTATCGGAAATGCATCAGGCCATAATGTGCAGAATACTTAGAATGGCTGTTTCAGACAGCTGTGGAAGTATGACGGGCATAGGATTTGTTCATATTGAAAAGCTTATATGGTTAATAAGGAATGGGCAGACAGGTTCACGCATTGATATTCCGCATGGAATAACAGCTATAAAGTCGTATACCTCAATAATTATAAAAAAAAAGAAAGAAGAGAGTATGCAAGGCTTTGCGTACGGGCTTGAAATACCGGGGGAACTGGAGTTAACTGATATTAAAGCTGTTATTAAAATTCAAGCACTTAGTTTCCCTTCAAATCAAGGCTGTCTTGAGTTTGTTAATAAAAATAAGGGAGCTTACACACAATTTTTTGATTTCAATAGAATTGAAGCGGCAAAAAATTTGGATATTATGGTAAGGAATAGGCAGAACGGTGATATATTCAAACCGTTAAACTCAAATGGAACTAAAAAGCTGAAAGAGTATTTTATAGACAACAAAATTCCTAGAGAAGAAAGAAATAAATTTCCTTTAATTGCTATAAATAAGGAGATAATTTGGATTATAGGAAATAAAACAAGTGATAATTATAAAGTAACTGATAATACTAAATCTGTATTGATGATTGATTTTATAAAAATGAAATGAATAGTTAAATATTACAGCTTTTAAGCATAAAATGATTTAGAATATAATTTGTCAGCAAAAATAATCATAATTAAAAATATCTATTCACTGCTATTGATACAATATTTTAAGGGGGATTTGTAACAAATGATGGAAGTAATTGAACGTGTTTTAATTTCCAAAGGAGAACTTGACAGGCAGGCTGAAGAGCTTGGACGCCGTATTTCCGAGGATTATGCAGGTAAGGAGCTTGTTATAATCGGAGTATTAAAGGGCGGCTTTATTTTTCTTGCAGATTTGGCAAGGAAGATTACTATTCCTGTTGATTTGGATTTTATGTCGGTTTCCAGTTATGGTGATTCGTCAAAGTCATCAGGAGTTGTTAAAATAATTAAGGATGTGGATACAAATATAGGCGGTAAACATGTTCTTATAGTTGAAGATATTATTGACACAGGACTTACGCTTAATCACCTTGTCGAGCTGTTAAAAACCAGAGGTCCGTTAAGTGTAAAAATATGCGCCGCATTAGATAAGCCTTCAAAGAGAAAGGCAAATGTACAGGTGGATTACAAGGGAATAGAGATACCAGATGAATTTGTAGTAGGTTATGGTTTGGATTATGCAGGGAAATACAGAAACATTCCCGAGGTATGCATTCTTAAAAAAGAAATATACATGAAATAGAACAGAATTTAAACATAAATTGCCTTTATTGTGTTTTATAAATGTATATGCTAATATAATATATACTATATTGGGTTGAAAAATAATCCATTTGAAATAAGAATTAATAGATTATTTAGTTTAAAATGAGCGAAAAATTGGTATTTAAGTATAGACCAAATTAAAACGTAGGTTTGCAGTTTTACATTGTAGAATACAGATTAATGACTTGCGGGCTGCAATTTGGTACCTTGGCTATCATAAGGAGGGAGATTTTTGAAATATATTAAGGGTATCAGCTTTTATATAATTATTTTTATAGTAATTATAGTAATAATTACATTCTATCAAACATCTGACAGTCCGACAAAGATGGTTTATTCAGATTTGCTGACACAGATGAGCGCCGGAAATGTAAAGAGTGTAGAGCTGCAGACTGACAATGCTACGGTAGTACTGAAAAAGCCTTTGGAGGAAAATAGTAAGGTTACTAAGTATGTAGTTGTTGTTCCGCCGGATGTTACTTCTGCATCTAATAGATTTACAGAAGCATATGAAAATAAACAGATTGAAAGGTATACTGTTGTTACGCCGCCGCAAGCACCTTGGTGGGTATCAATTTTACCGACTGTCGGGTTTTTGATAATACTTATTCTAATATGGTTTTTCTTTATCCAGCAATCTCAAGGAGGAGGCGGAGGCAACAGGGTTATGTCTTTCGGCAAAAGCCGAGCCAAGCTTTCTGTTGACGATAAGAAAAAGGTCACATTTGAGAATGTTGCGGGAGCAGATGAGGAAAAAGAGGAGCTTGCTGAAATAGTTGAGTTTTTGAAGGCACCGAAAAAATTCGTAGAGCTTGGAGCAAGAATCCCTAAGGGTGTGCTTTTGGTAGGACCTCCCGGAACTGGTAAAACCCTGTTGGCGAAGGCGGTTTCAGGAGAAGCCGGAGTTCCGTTTTTCAGCATAAGCGGTTCAGACTTTGTAGAAATGTTTGTAGGTGTGGGAGCATCCAGAGTGCGTGATTTGTTTGAACAGGCAAAGAAGAACGCGCCATGTATTGTATTTATTGATGAAATTGATGCAGTGGGCAGACATAGAGGGGCAGGCATGGGCGGCGGCCATGATGAAAGAGAGCAGACGCTTAACCAGCTGCTTGTTGAAATGGATGGTTTTGGAATAAATGAGGGAGTCATAATACTGGCGGCAACAAACAGACCTGATATTCTGGATCCTGCACTTTTAAGACCGGGACGTTTTGACAGAAGAGTTGTTGTAGGACTGCCAGATATACGAGGCAGGGAACAGATTTTGAAGGTTCATTCAAGGGGCAAGCCATTAGAGGGTGACGTTAAGTTGGATGACCTTGCAAGAATTACACCCGGTTTTACAGGTGCTGATTTGGAGAACTTGCTGAATGAAGCTGCATTACTTACAGCCAGAGCAAACAAGAAGAAAATAGGGCATGATGAAATTAAAGAAGCAGCCTTTAAGGTTATGATGGGACCTGAGAAGAAGAGCCGTGTTATGAGTGAGATTGACAAGAAGGTGACCGCTTTTCATGAGGCCGGGCATGCAATAGCTATAAAGCTGGTATCAAAGACACAGAAGGTTGACAGGGTATCCATTATTCCTGCCGGAATGGCCGGAGGATATACTGCAAGCAGGCCGCAGGAGGATAAAAGCTATCACACGAAATCACAGCTTATTGAAGAGATAATAATTGCTTTGGGAGGAAGAGCAGCCGAAGAAATTGTTATGAATGAAGTAAGTACAGGTGCGTCAAGTGACCTGAAAAAGGTTAATCAAATAGCGAGAAATATGGTTACCAAGTATGGAATGAGCGATAAGCTGGGCAATATGATTTTCGGCAATGAAAATGATGAGGTTTTCCTTGGCAGAGATTATGGTCATACCAGCAATATTAGTGATGAGATTGCCGGAATTATTGACAACGAGGTTAAACAAATAATTGATAATGCTTACGAGAAGACTATTAATTTATTAAAAGAAAATATTGATAAACTCAACAGACTGGCTCAGACTCTTCTTGAAAAGGAAAAGGTAGAGGGCGCCGAGTTTGAAGCGATTTTTGAGGGCTCGGTATTGGATTCTGCTCCCCAGCCACAGCTGGAGAGCTAGTATAAAGGCTTTAAGGATTAAGCTGATATTTCACATCCATGTTCTGCATGGAGCTTATATCAGAGGACTTTAAGTATTGAAGCATATAAGGAGGCTGTTCACATCAAGAGAGCGGCCTCTTTAAGTTATATATTTGACAGATAAGCGAAAACTCGGCGTGGGAGGTTAGCTTGAAAGACGTTAGCTACAGTTGCGAAAATACTAGCGTACCTCCACGAAAGCTTTACCAAATTTTTTTGCCGAAAATTCGGCGTGGGAGGTTAGTATGGAGATTAATCTTGGAATGACAGGAAGTGCAGAAATTACAGTAGATGGCAATATTACGGCAAAAGCGATGGGCAGCGGTGATTTAGAGGTGCTTGCAACTCCTGCACTGGTAGCACTTATGGAAAAGGCGGCAACTATTGCCGTAAAAGAAGGGTTACCTGATGGGAGCTCTACAGTCGGAACACAAATAAATATCAGGCATTTGGCTGCAACACCTGTAGGTATGAAGGTAACCGCAAGGGCAACTTTGGCTGAAGCTGATGGGAAACGGTTATTGTTTACGGTTGAAGCCTTTGACAGCAAAGAAAAAATAGGGGAAGGTCAGCATGAAAGATTTATAATTACAATTGATAGGTTTATGAATAAAGCTAACGGGAAAAAACAATAAACCCAATTACAAATAAAAGTAAAATATAAAAAAATATAACAATTTTTATTTTTTGTATTGACCTTTAAAGATATTCGTGGTTAAATAAATATGAAAAGTAAATATTTAGTCCTTATCAAGATAGGTGGAGGGAACGGCCCGATGAAACCTGGCAACCAGCATTTATGTATGGTGCCAATTCCTGCAGGCTTTGCCTGAAAGATGAGGGGTGTTCATTGTAATGACAAACATGACAAACCTCGAAAGAGGTTTTTTTATTGCCAAAAATAATGAAAATATCCTCGATAGAAAGCAGTTTTGGTTTGAAAAACCCAAGCTATCGGTCAATGACATCGGCTTTTAGCCGATAGTAATTGACTTGCAAAGTTTTAAATGAGAGAAACGTTGGCGCAGTAATTTAAATTAATGGTATACAAGGAGGAAACAAAATGTCAAAAAGACTATTTACGTCAGAGTCAGTAACTGAGGGACATCCCGATAAAATGTGCGACCAGATTTCAGACGCAGTATTAGACGCAATTTATGAGCAGGATCCGCAGGCAAGAGTTGCTTGTGAAACAGCAGTAGCAACAGGTATGGTTATGGTTATGGGTGAAATATCCACAAAGTGCTATGTAGACATTCCAAAGATAGTCAGAAATACTATAAGAGAAATAGGTTATGACAGAGCGAAATATGGATTTGACTGTGACACCTGTGCGGTTCTTACATCTATAGATGAGCAGTCAGCCGATATTGCATTGGGTGTTGATAAGGCACTGGAAGCAAAAGCAGGTGAGATGGGTGAGGAACAGCTTCAGGCTATTGGAGCAGGAGATCAGGGCATGATGTTTGGTTATGCATGTGATGAAACTCCCGAATTGATGCCTATGCCTGTCACTTTAGCTCATAAGCTTTCAAGAAAATTAAGCGAGATCAGAAAAAATAAAGTAGTAAGCTATCTCAGGCCTGACGGGAAATCTCAGGTTACGGTTGAGTACGACGGAGATAAGCCTGTTAGAGTAGATGCAGTCGTTATTTCAACTCAGCACAGTGCGGAAGTAAGTCATGAAACAATTGAAAAGGATATAATGGAATATGTTATAAAACCTGTTATTCCGGCAGAGCTTTTAGACGAAAATACCAAATACTTTATTAATCCTACCGGCAGGTTTGTTGTAGGAGGCCCTCAGGGAGATTCAGGACTTACAGGCAGAAAGATAATTGTTGATACATATGGAGGATATGCAAGACATGGCGGCGGAGCCTTTTCAGGAAAGGATCCTACTAAGGTTGACCGTTCGGCAGCTTATGCAGCCAGATATGTTGCAAAAAATATTGTTGCCGCAGGCATTGCAAAGAAGTGTGAGGTGCAGATTGCGTATGCCATAGGTGTTGCTAAACCGGTATCCGTACTTGTTGATACATTTGGAACTGCGGTTATCCCTGAAGAAAAAATTTCTGAGCTGGTAAACCGGCATTTTGACTTGAGACCGGCTGCAATAATAAAAGCTTTGGATTTGAGAAGGCCGATATACAGGAAAACTGCAGCTTATGGTCATTTTGGAAGACAGGATGCGGAGTTTACGTGGGAAAAGACAGATGTTGCCGCAGTATTGAGGAAGGAAGCAGGACTGTAATAAGGGTAAATTGATTAAGCTTTATTAAACGAATGCAAAATAGAGGGCTGTATTTCATGATTGAATGGAATGCAGCCCTTAAAATATTATCAAGAATATGCAATTTATATTAGATATAGCTCACCAAGATTTATTGCTGAAATTAACTGATGCAACCTATTCCAATATTTGTGAGACTAATACCTGCTGATTCCTCTGAATCTGGCTCTGTAACATAAATGAATTAAATTTCATAGGATAAAATACCAGTGAGTTTATGAATGGAAACTTGAAAACCTAAAGTTGTTAAACCATAATGAGTTTTCAGGCAGTATAGGTGGATGAGGCGGTCAGAGCTGCATGTCTATACGAGATATTATTATAAATTTTGTGTCTGAATAGGTCATGGAGGTTAGCTAAAGAATTTTACATACAGGTATTAAAAGGCTGTAATACCTATGCGAGGCAGAGATTTTCCGAGAAGTCTTTATCAAATTTTTGTGCCGGAAGCTCGGCGTGGGAGGTTATTATGGATATAAATTATGCGATACTTTCCTTGTTTGCTATGTACGGAATGATAAGCCTGTTTATAAATATTTATAAGATGATAGGAAGAAAAAAATACTTTGTTGAAAATGCAAACATTGTATTATTGGTAAACAATCAGGAGCAGAATATAGAAAGGATGATAAGAGAAGCCATGGAAAGCAGGTTTGTACGGAATATTGCCATAAATGGAAGCTTTGTTGTGGTAGATATGGACTCCAAGGATGAGACGCTTAAACTATTAAAGAAGCTTGAGAATCAATTCCCTCTTATGGAGGTATGTTCCTTTGATGAAAGGGAATGTGTATTTTTTAAGGAATAGAAGCAGAAGGTTAGAATACATAAATGAAAGTATAATCTGCGGAGATACTTTATTCGGGTTTTATAAATTACTGCGTCACAGCAACAGCTTCAAAGACAATTTTTAATCTCTGATAGGATTAATTGGTATATTGCTGTAATAATTAAAATGGGTTAATATAAGTAATGTAGTTTATCACTTTTTATGCCTTGAGCACAGCGAAAGGAATGATAGATAATATGGCGACAGGACAATTTCAACAGCAAAGATGGTCTTTTGAAAGCTATGCTGTAGGAACTGATTTGAAAATCATCGGAAGATTTGATTATAAAATATATGAGAATACGGAAAACGGGTACAAAATCTATACTTTTGAAATAGAGAAGATTATTGATGAGGATGATTTTGAACATGAGGTCCAGGAACAAATAAGCGTAACAGGCTATTATGATGTAAATGAGCATTGTTCTGTATTGCCGTGCAAGATTGTGGGAACTGTAGGAGTATATAAGGGAGAGAAGCAGCTGAAGGCAGAAGCGGTTGAGTTTATTGAACCTGCTACTGATGAAGGTATAATATCCTTTTTGTCCTGTGGAATTATAAAGGGTGTCGGTGAAAAAACAGCAAGAAATATTGTTCAGGGATATGCAACTCCGAGGGGATATGTAGATGGTTTTGGCAGTAAAACCCTTGAGGTTATCAAGAATGATCCTCTGCTGCTGGTCAGGATACGCGGAATTAACAGCGACAAGGCACAGGTTATACACGATTCATATATGGAAAATATGGAGTATCAGAATGTGATGATATTTTTCCAGCGCTTTGGAGTATCTTCTGCAAAAGCCATGAAAATATATAATGCATATAAAGGGACCTCTATTGCTGTTGCAGAGGAAAACCCGTATATGTTTGCTAACATCAAGGGGTTTGGTTTCAAAATTTGTGATGAAATAGCAAAAAAGTTAGGTATAGACACACACTCCATATTCAGGCTTGAGTCAGCTTTGAAAAGTGTTTTGGAGAGCTCAGAAATGGAAGGGCATTGCTTTTTATTTAAGGACAAGCTTACAGAATTGACGGCAAAGGCTCTTAGTGACGGAGCAGATATAATTGAAGAGGGTGAGCTTGAAGAAGCCTTCGGCAGGATGCTGCATTCCGGTGCCCTCGTAAGCAAAGCTTATTCGGAAGAGGATGAAAGTCTTGAAGCCGTGTATACCAGAGAAATGTACAAGCTGGAATATGAGGCGGCATTGGCTATAAAGAATATATGCCGTTCCCGGGCATTTGAAAAAATATGTGATGTAGACATGCTTATAAACGAATTTGAGCATGCAAAGGGTTTTGCTCTTGAGGAAATGCAAAAGGAGGCTGTTAAGGCTGTATTCTCAACAAATATGCTCATACTGACAGGATCTGCCGGAAGCGGTAAAACGACTACGGTTGAATGCATGATTTATGTCCTTAAGAGATATTTTGAGAATAAGGAAGAAATGAGCTTTATGCTTGCTGCTCCGACAGGAAAGGCAGCAAAAAGGCTGACGGAGATTACAGGCTTTGAGGCAATGACAATACATAGACTGCTGCAGTTTTCATATGAGAATAAAGGTTTTTTTTACAGACAGGGAAATGAGCTTCCGTATGACTTGATAGTTGTAGATGAAAGCTCCATGCTCAGTATTGATTTGGCTCATGCACTGTTTACCGCGATTTCACCTGGGACAACAGTTGTTTTAATAGGGGATACGCAGCAGCTTCCGTCAGTAGGAGCCGGTAATGTTCTGGATGATATAATAAGAAGTGAAGCGGTAAAGGTAGTAAAATTAGATGTTATAAAAAGGCAGGCTGACGGATCGGGTATTATAACAAACGCCAATAAAATAATAAACGGAGAAATGCCTGAGATAATCAATGCAAACAAGGACTTCTTTATTATTGAAGAAGAGGATAAAAACAGAGTTGTCAAAAAAACATTAGAGGCAGTAACAAGACTTATGACGGCATACAATTATACTATTGACGACATACAGGTTATATGCCCTCAGAAAACTTCGGAAATAGGCACTTATGAAATGAACAAGGCTATGCAGAAAATGGTAAATCCTGCTGCTGACGGGAAAGCAGAGATTAAGAGAGGAAACAGCGTTTTCAGGGAAGGTGACAAGGTTATTCATTTGAGTAATAATTATGAAGCGCCTCACTATAAAAAAGATTTGTTGGGAAGATATGTTGCCGAGGAAAGCTGTGGAGTTTTTAACGGGGATATCGGGAAGATTATTGAAATCTCCAAGATAGAGGATGTGGCAGCAAATTCAGAGGAAGAGGAATACGGCGGTATATCAGACAATAAAGCGGCCGATGAAAAAAGAGTAGCAGTACAATATGATGATTTTATTATCATATATCAAATAAGTCAGCTTGAAGAAATAGATTTAGCTTACAGCTTAACTGTTCATAAAATGCAGGGCTCACAATGTGAAGCGGCTATAATTCTTTGCCATATCAGAAATTTTATTATGCTTAATAGGAATCTTGGGTATACGGCAGTTACAAGAGCAAAAAAAATGGCGTGCATTATTGGTCAGAAAAGAGCTGTGAAAATCATGGTTTCCAATGTTAAGATTAATGAACGAAACTCAATGCTGTGCGAATTATTGAGGATATAATGTTTTATTGCATAACTCTGTAAATTGGTGTAAACTATAAATAAAGACAGATTTTCTTAAAGTCAATTATTATCGGCAAAAAGCGGTATATCGCCTTGATATTTAT
This sequence comes from Ruminiclostridium sufflavum DSM 19573, assembly GCF_003208175.1. Taxonomy (GTDB): domain Bacteria; phylum Bacillota; class Clostridia; order Acetivibrionales; family DSM-1351; genus Ruminiclostridium; species Ruminiclostridium sufflavum. Next base: position 133,939 of record NZ_QKMR01000004.1, read on the forward strand.
TGCACAAAGGTTTTCAGCAGCAATTGACTTTGCAACGGGGAAGTGATTTTATAAGCTTAATTGAGTATGTTTTTCCTCCGCGCTGTGTTTTCTGTAATGAAATATTAACGGCAGGAGTGCCGATATACATATGTGGAAAATGCGCAAAAAAGATTGGATATTATAATAACTGTATTAATTCTCTAAATCTGCCGGGGAATATGGAAACCTACTGTGACGGAATGATTTGTGTCGGCAGATATTCCGGCGGTCTTAAAAGTTCCCTGAAAAGATTTAAGTTTAACAGCAAGCCTTCTTATTACCGTGCTTTTGGGAAGCTTTTGGCGCTGAAAGTTCAAAACACAATACATTCAGAGAAAATAGATATGGTTGTTCCAGTCCCGCTTTATAGATATAAGCAAAAGCTACGGGGATATAATCAAGCCGAATTAATTGCAAAGTATGCTGCAGAACAGCTTAAATTGCCATTTGCAGGAGGCGTCTTAGTCAAGACTTCGGAATCAAAGAGCCAAAGTGCTTTAAACAGAAATGAAAGGTTAATTAATGTTGAAGGATTATTTAAGGTGATAAAGGCAGAGAGCATATCTGATAAAAACATATTATTGGTAGATGATATTATTACTACAGGAAGTACTGTAAACCAGAGCAGCAAAGCTTTAAAGCTAGCTGGTGCAAGCCGTATTATTGCCGGAGTTATTGCAACGACCAGAAATTATTAATAATCGTAAGAATATGTGATATTTTTGGATATAAAATTTTTATAGGGGAGGTAATTTATATGCCAGATATCAGAAACTGCAGAAGATGCGGAAGGATGTACAATTATTTGGGCGGACCGCCGATATGTCCTGACTGTAAGAAGGCGGATGAGGAGGTTTTTAAAAGGGTAAAGGATTATTTATATGACAATCCGGGAGCGACATTGTCTCAGGTATCCATGGAATGTGATGTAAGTGTGGAAAAAATAAAGCTGTTTTTAAAAGAAGGACGCCTTGAGATAACAGACGGTGCAAACATAATTCTTGAATGTGAAAGATGCGGAAAAGCAATAAAGACAGGAAGATTTTGTGATTCATGCCAGCACGAGGTGACAAACGATATTGCAGGAGTAGCTCCAAGGCCGCCTGAAAGGCCGAAGGAAGCTCTTACAGAGGCGAAGAGAAAGGAACAGGGCTTACGTTATCTTAACAAAAACCACTAATTGATATTGCTGTTTTTAAGCGAGGTGAGTAATAGTACCTCGCTTTATGTTTGTAACAGTATATTCCCAAAGGATATATTCCCCAAGCTATTTTTGTTGATATTATTGTCATAGATAGCTTTTTTTGTGGGAAATTAAAAGCAATACTAAATAAATCTTTCAAACTGACGATAATAATTATATAAGACTTTTGTTATCGTGTGTTTCATGGAAAGTGGGTGTTTATATGAAAATTACCGGAGATATTTATAATGTGGCCAAGGTTTACAATAAACAGAAATCTGTTGGAAATATTGCTAAAGCCGGTCAAGTTGTACCTAAGAAGGATGTTGTGTCAATTTCAAATGATGCAAGAGACTTCCAGACAGTCTCAAAGGCTTTGAAGGATGTACCTGACATCAGGCAGAATAAGGTTGACGAATTTGCGGATTTATACAGATCCGGAGGATACGACATCAGTGGAAAAGAGATTTTAGAAAAAATAGGAAAGTCTGTAATGGATAAAAAGGCGTAATTTTTATTGTTATTTAGAGCTTAATGCTCGGAGGTGTATGAATGGTAGCAACGCTGACAAAACAACTGGCTGATGTACTTAATCAGGAAAACGAGATATATGAGACACTTTCTAAGATATCAAATAATAAGACCGAATTAGTTGTTGGCGGTAAGGTAAATGAATTAGAGAATATTACCAGGATTGAACAATCCTTAGTTATTAAAATAGCCAAGCTTGAGGATGATAGAGAAAAGCTTGTTGATAAATTATGCGCCTTACTTGGTGCAAGAGCTGAGGATATAACTATTTCAGCTCTTGTAGAAAGATTAGGACAAGATCAGGCAGATGAACTGAAGGCTTGTCAGGCCAAAATTATAAATACAATTAAAAATTTGAAAAAAACAAATGATTTGAATGCAAAGCTTATAAAAAATTCACTTGAATATATAGATTTTTCAATTAACATGATGACCAGTATTGATACTGTGAACAATAGTTACGGAAGTTCGGGCTTCTCAGGGGAAGCAAAAAAGAGGAATTTCTTTGATATGAAGCTTTAACATATAAAAATATCAGTTGTATTTTATTGAATTATTTTTTAGGGGGACAGCACATGGCTGTAGGATTTTCAAGTTATCAAATAGCTCGTTCGGGATTAAAGGTAAGCGAAAGAGGCTTATTCGTAACCGGGCATAATATAGCTAACGCAGATACGGCCGGATATGTGAGGCAGCAGGCCATTATTGAGACCAGTCCGTATCAGACTGTTTACGGCAAAAATAATAAAACCTTTCAATACGGATTGGGTGCGGATATTCAAGAAACGCGACAAATTAGAAATACCTTCCTTGATATTATTTACAGACAGGAGAACACGTCCCTCGGATATTATCAGACCCGAAGCTCTGCAATAGAGGATATAGAAGCTATATTAAATGATCCTATGGGTGATGGTCTCCAGAAGGTAATGAACCAATTCTGGGATTCATGGCAAGAGCTCTCAAAGGCACCGGAAAGCTTGACTGTAAGAGCATTGGTAAGAGAGAGGGGTCAGGCTGTTGTTTATTATTTCAATCAGGTGGGCTCGCAGCTGGACAGGCTTCAAAATGATTTAAATTCTGAGATACAGGTACAAATAGATGAGGTAAACAGAATAACAAGCCAGATAGCAGCGCTTAATCAAAGGATTGCTTCAGAGGAAATAGCCGGAGACAGTGCCAATGATTTCAGGGATCAGAGGAATTTGCTGCTTGATAAGCTGTCTTATATTTGTGATGCCAAGGCAAATGAAATGCAGGACGGTCAGGTGGATGTTACCTTGGGGGGATATCTTCTTGTGTCAAAAGGAAGCTCAAAGAATTTGTATGTTAAACCAAGCAGCGAAAATGGTAACTTTTATTATCCGATGCTTGAAGGTACTGAAACTCAGATTAATATAAAAAGCGGTAAATTAAAAGGGCTGATGGAATCACGAGGAGAGGTTTCCGGGATTAAAGGAAACTATGCGAATGGCACACCGAATGAAAAAATTGATATTACCTTTGCTGTTGATGCATCTTTAGGTTCGACAGAGCTGAGAGCTCAAATCGGTTCATATGTTGATGGTTTAGAAAAGTCAGGTGTTGACTATAACATCAGATTTGTTTCAATGGGCAGTACTTCAAGTGTTTACAATGATATGGTATATACTTCTGATAATATAGATGATTTTTTAAATGATACTGCGGGACTTGATGCATTTTTTTCTGCTACAGCTGCAGATGGAAATTTTGATGGACTGATAACTACATTGGAAGGATTAAATTCAACGGAGAGCTTCAGAACGAAGGCTGCAAAGGTTACCTATGTGCTTTCAAACATGAGTATTAACGGCAATAATGGTACCCCTGTTACTGCCGAAGATGCTGCAGGCTATATAAATAGATTGAATGCTATCGGTATGAAGACATGTATTGCAACAACCGAGGATTATGAAAATCAGGGTGAAGATGTATTGGAAGAAGGATGGAGTACAATAGCTTATGGAACAGGCGGAGAGGTATTGGCAATAGGAACAGACGCAGATAGCTATGACAGCTTGCTTTCAGATCTAAACAGCGATACAAGGCTGACTGTCAATGGCAGTATGAGCAACGTTTCATCATCTACCAATATTGTATCTGATTTAAAAATAAAACTGAATTCTTTATTAAATTCCATGATAAGAGAAGTCAATTATTTGTCAAGCACAGGATTTACTTTAGACGGTAATTCCGGTGTAAATTTCTTTAAAGCAATTGATGATGATTATCCCATAGAAATGGGAAACTTTACTTTGAGTGACGAACTGGCAGGGGATAAGGGGCTGAATAACATTGTTGCTTCATCTACTAATGCAGTGGGAGACAATACAATTTCAAGGCTCATTGCCAATCTGAGAAATAAGGATTTATTGGAGGATGCTTCGGGAGAGGTCAGTATTGATGAGTATTATAGAGCAATTATACTTGATATAGGAAATCAGGGCTCTGAAGCAGTTACTGCTGCAAATAACCAGCAGACACTTGTTTTGTCGGCAGATGAACAGAGAACTGCCATATCAGGAGTAGCTATGGATGAAGAATTGTCAAATATGATGAAGTATAAGTTTGCTTATGATGCATCCTCCAGAGTTCTTAATATAATTGACTCTATGATAGACAAAATAGTAAACTCCATGGGAGTGGTTGGAAGGTAAAATTAATTATTGACAAAAAGCTGGTAACTTAGTTTTAACAAGAAACTTCCCACATACTTATGAAATGAAATTTAAATAAAGTAATTCTTATATTATAGGAGCAGGTGGTAAAAATGAGACAGAGTTTTTTTGGACTAAATATTGCAGTAAGCGGAATTTATACGGCACAGAAAAATTTGATTACAGTTGGCCACAATATATCAAATGCATCAACTACCGGTTATTCAAGACAGCAAAATGTCCAGTCTGCATCAAAGCCTTTGAATACTTATGATGGAACAGGAATGATTGGCACAGGTTCTGAGATTACCGGAGTTAAAAGAATAAGAGATACTTATCTTGATTTTAAATATTGGAGTGAAAATATTGCAAATGGTGAGTGGAGCAAAAAGGCCGAACTTCTTTCAGAAATAGAGACTACTTTCAATGAACCCTCAGGCAGCGGGTTTACCAAGATAATGGATAGCTTTTATAGTTCGCTTCAGGAACTGTCCAAGGATCCCTCCAGTCAGGCTGTTCGCGCTCTTGTACGTGAAAACGGTGTGACATTGGCAAATTACTTCAATACTTTAGCTGCAAGATTTGAAGGCTTGCAGGAGGATATAAATGATCAGGTTAAAATTAATGTTGAAAAAATTAATTCTCTGGGAGATCAAATTGCGAAGCTGAATAAGCAGATATATGCTTTTGAGCTTACAGGAGAGTCAGCCAATGACTTAAGAGATTCAAGAACAGTTTTGGTGGATGAGCTTTCAAAGCTTGTAAATATTAATGCAACAGAGGTTAAATACGGAAAGCTTCCTAATGGTGAGGATGATATACACTTTGTCATAACAATAGGCGGAAATAATCTCGTTGATCACTATAGCTCAAGAAAATTGGTGCTTAATCAAAGGGATAACGAATTGAACTCAGAAGATGTACCAAATCTTTATGATGTTGAATGGGATAACGGTAACAAGTTAATTCTGACAGGAGGAGTTCTTAAAGGGCTGATTGATGTTAGGGATGGCAAGGATGGAGCTGCAGGTGCTGATGAAGAGACTGAAACCCCGTCATATAAGGGTGTGCCTTATTATCAAAGTATGCTTAATGAATTTGTCAGAACCTTTGCAATGGCATTTAATGAGGGATATAAAACTGAAAACGGCGTAATGGTTGACGGTACGGGACATGTTGACGGATATGGAGTTGACACTGATGGAACAGGTCCTGCAACAGCCACATCCGGTTTGAGATTTTTTACAATGTTCGGTGAAGGAGACACAGCTGTATCAAGTGATGAGTTTATTGACGGAGCAACGGGAATGAGTGCTGTTATGGCGCAGTACCAGAAGATTACGGCAAAAAACTTTACTGTCGGGCTTGATGTTATGAGTAATCCAAATGCAATTGCTACTACAGATGCTGCCGGTGAAAATGGAAATATAAACGTATTAAACGAGCTGATGAAGATAAGATCAGATGCAAATCTATTTACAGAAGGGGCTCCTGAGGATTTTATGAAATCGCTTATAGCTACCTTGGGTATAGATTCTCAGCAGGCTTCTACCTTTTCTGACAGTCAGAAAACGATAGTTAAGCAAATTGACAATAGAAGAATGTCTGTTTCAGGTGTTCAATTGAATGAGGAATTAGCTAATATGATTAAGTATCAGCAGTCCTTTAAGGCATCTGCTAAGATGATTAATACAATGGATGAGGTATATGATACTTTAATAAACAGATTAGGTGTGGGATAAGCATTACTGTTGGCATACGTTCTGTGATGCAGCTTTGGATGTAATTATGAATATTTAATTAGGCTTATGGAGGATATAAAATATGAGGATAACTAACAATATGATTATTGCGAATATGATAAGAAATATCAGCAATAATCAGGAACGCGAGAATAAATATCAGACTCAGCTCAGTACAGGCAAAAAGATATCCGTACCGTCAGATGATCCCGTTGTTGCGGCCAGAGCCCTGAAGTTGAGAACAGATGTATCCAAGATTGAACAATACAAGAAAAATATAAATGATGCACAGTCATGGTTAAGTGCTACAGATGAGGCTTTAGCAGCAATAGGCAAGGTATTGCAGACTGCAAGAGAGAAGATGGTGCAGGCTGCCAACGGTACAAATACCGTTGAGGAAACTCAGGCTATATGTGAGGAAATAAAACAGCTTAGGACACAGGCAATTCATTTGTCTAATTCAACATATTCAGGAAGATACATTTTTTCGGGCTTTAAAACAGACCAAAAATTAATGGATGATGATGAAACAAGTGCAAACTTCGGAAAGTTTGCAATAGATGTAGATACAGCAGCCAAGCAGGAAAAAATATTTTATGAAGTAGGGGTAGGCGACAATATAAATATTAATGTTACAGGCGGAGATATATTCAACAGCCGTGATACTGGTACAGCGAATACCGGATTGGCAGCGTCGGGAGAAACATCATCAATGGTAAAAATGTTTGATGATGTTATTGCAAATATGGAAGCGGGAGATTTTGAACAGATTAGTGCATCTCTTGACACTATGGATGCAGAAATACAAAATGTTCTCAGAGTGAGAGCGGATATAGGTGCGAGACAAAACAGGATGGATTTGACCGAAGATAGAATGGGTAACGATTTAGTTAATTTCACTCAGTCAATGAGCTTGAATGAAGATGTAGATATTGCAGAGACTATAATGAATCTCAAAAATGAAGAAAATGTATATCAAGCTTCTTTGGCAGCAGGGGCAAGAGTTATACAGCAATCATTAGTAGATTTTTTAAATTAATTTCTTTTTTATAGGAAAGCAGCCACAAATTCATATGAGTTTTACACAAGGATGTGAAGAGAATGGGTCTGTCTATCAGAACGACGCCAGCCGAAATATCAATACAATCTACACCTGCCAGCTTGAATGCTCATACTGTATATGCCAAGCTGGAGCTTGAACAAAAGCCGCCTTTGATAAACATTAAAACTGAGCAGGCAAGGATACTGATAGACCAGTATCCATGCTTTGCTGAGGAAGGTCTGAAAAATAACGTTGATTTTATTAAGGAACAGGCACAAAAAGGGCTTCAGAAAGCCATTTCATATACAGGGAAAATCGCAAGAAACGGGGATGAAATGGCCAAAATTGGATATCATGCTAATATTATGATTAATATAGCAAAGAATGAGGCCATTACCAAGCATGAATTCGGATTGGGTTATATCCCAAAGTCCAGACCCAGAATAAGTTCCACGGGAGGTACCTTGGATTTGAAAGCTGAGTTCAGAAATAATTTAGGAGAGATCAATGGTGTGACGGGTAATTACACACCCGGTAAGATAAGCTATAACTACACACCTGCCCGGGTGGATATAAGTGTTGTATCCTATGGGTCAATAGATATAAGATATACAGGAAATGATGTTGATGCATATATTTAGCAGGATAAAATAAAAAGCAGCTGGTTAGCGGCGGAGGTTAGCATGATTGTCGAAACAAAACACTTTGGAAAAATAGAAATGAAGGAAGAAAATATAGTGGTTTTTGAAGAAGGAATACCAGGCTTTGAGGATATACACAGGTACGGAATAATTAATAACGAAGACCCGGAGTCACCGTTTTGCTGGATTCAGGCTATGGAGAAGCAGGAGCTTGCTTTTGCTCTTGTAGATCCGTTTGCAATCAAAAAGGACTATGATTTTGAATTAAATGATGAAAATGTAGCTGCCTTGGGCATAGAAGAGCCTTCACAGGTAGAGGTATATGCAGTTGTTGTGGTGCCGGAGGATGTAAGCAAAATCAGCATGAATCTGAAAGCGCCTGTTATTATAAATAAAAAAAATAAAAAGGCGGCACAGGTAGTTCTCAATTCAGATAAATATACGGTGAGGCATTTCATTATAGATGAGCTTCAAAATCAGGAGGTGTAAATATGCTGGTGCTTTCAAGAAAAAAGGATCAGGCTATTATGCTTGGTGATAATATTGAGCTTACTATTATTGAAATACAGGGTGATCAGGTAAGAATAGGTATAAATGCTCCAAAGAGTGTGACTATATACCGTAAGGAAATATTTGTTGAAATTCAGGAAGAAAACAGGAAAGCTGCAAGAAGCGGAATGATTCAGCTGGATGCTATATTAAAAAATAAGTAATATTAAGAGATATGATTGATAGATAAGTTACAGATAAAAAACTATTTTTGATAGTTTTTTATTTTTTCCTCTAAATTCCTCTAAAGTTTTTTGAAATAAGTTACGATATACTTATCAAGCAGGGAAGTACATATACTTTATACCGGCCGGATATGGTAAATGACATACCTGCATACCATTCGGGAAAGGATTCCCGGAAAATAAAAAATCAAGGAGGATTTTTATTATGAGAATTAATCACAACATCGCAAGTATGAACACTAACAGAGCGTTAGGAGTAAACAGAGGAAACACTCAGAAGTCACTTGAAAAGTTATCATCAGGTCTCAGAATCAACAGAGCCGGAGACGATGCAGCTGGTTTGGCAATATCTGAAAAAATGAGAGGCCAGATTAGAGGTTTGGATAAAGCTTCCAGTAATGCACAGGATTCAATATCATTGGTACAGACTGCAGAAGGCGCCTTAAATGAAACTCACTCAATTCTGCAAAGAATGAGAGAGCTTGCTGTTCAGTCTTCAAATGATACTAATACAGATGCTGATAGAAAAGAGCTTCAGGCCGAGGTTAAGCAGTTGACTTCAGAAATCGACAGAATCGGTAACACTACTGAATTCAATACAAAGAAATTGTTGGATGGCAGTGCAAAGGGTGTTAAGGAAGCTGTTGACGGAACATTAAATATCAACAACAACTCTTCAAAGGTTGCAATTGATATGGTTGTTACTGGAGCAAATGCAGCGGTATTATCCGCTATAAGAACAAGCGGTAACTATAACGGAGCTGTTGCAATAGTAAGAGTTGCAGGTACTTCTACAGCTATTACTGCCGGAGATTTCAAAATAATTGGTAAGGATGGCAAAACTATTGCTTCTGTTACAGTTACAGCTGGTGAGATTGCTTTTGCCGCTGCTGCTGGTTCACCATTGACTGGTGGTGCTACTCTTTCTGCTGCTAATATCAGTGCTATGGCAGTTGGTGAAAGCATCACTCTTGTATTTGGTGAAGCTAAATCTGCTTCTTCTGAATTGGATAATTCAATTATGGCTCAGATTGGTGCAAACTCCGGTCAGACCATGTTTATATCAATTGATGACATGAGATCAGAAGCTATCGGTGTTGATACAATTGATATATCCACTAAGTGGGGCGCAGCTACAGCTATTGAGACTGTAAACAATGCTATTACTCAGGTATCATCACAGAGATCTTCTCTCGGTGCTGTTCAGAACAGGCTTGAGCATACTATTAACAACTTGGATACATCTTCTGAGAACTTGCAGGCTTCTGAATCACGTATTCGCGATGTAGATATGGCTAAAGAAATGACTGAGTTCACAAAGAACAATATCCTGACACAGGCAGCTCAGGCAATGCTTGCTCAGGCAAATCAGCAGCCACAGAGCGTATTGCAATTATTACAATAATAAATTGGTTTAATAAAAGAGGCACTGGCTTTAGGCCGATGCCTCTTTTTATTAGGCTTAAAACGCAGGATAAGATGGAGGGGTATATGGGATACTTCAAACTTAAAAAAGTTCAAGATTTGGTATGGGAAATAGAAGGATCTACAAATTCTGAAAAACAGACCCCCAAATATTTATTGAACAGCCAAATTGATAAAGAAAAAGAGCTGGATATGGTATTAGGCAGAATTGATTTTAGTCATCATAAGAACTTTATTGTCTTCGGAATGAAGAATATCAAGCTGTTATCTGAGATTTATAAAAGAAAAACTATAGTCAGTACAATGGTAATAATAGAGATTTGTAAAGAAACAGAAGAGAATTTATTTGTTGAATGTGATGAAAAGGATTTAGCTTTTTTATTTGACAGGAAAAGGGTTAACCTTACTATAGGATCTCAGGATGAGTTGGTTGCACAGTTAAGTATAGTACTTGGCGATATGCTTAAGCTATACAACCTAAGAAATACAGAAATAATATCAATGCCATATATGAAATCTATGTATCCCAATGAGATGCAAGGTCTGACTAAAATAATTTTTGAAAGGTTACACACATTTGTTTCAAGTTATGGGAATTCAGTTGAAGATATATTGCTTGGGATGGACAATTACTTGGATAACTGGAGACATATTTTTAGAAGTATAGATTATATACATTTTAAAGACATGTACAAGGATAAGCCTGCAATAATTGTTGGTGCTGGTCCATCATTGGATAAAAATATACAGCAACTGAAGAGGGCTAAAGGAAAAGCTTTAATTTTATGTGTTGATGCAGCGTTAAATTCTCTCCTTAATGTAGGAATAGTGCCTGATTTAGTAGCATCTATAGAAAGGCTGGAGTTAACGTCTAAGTTTTATAATCGGGAGGATATTCCTGACGAAATTGTTTTTGTTGGGCCTAATGTAGTAAAGGACTTTACCCTAAATAAGTTTGAAAGAATTATATTTACTGGAAGAGCAGGTGATGCTCTTATAAGGGATTTTGGCAGCTATATAGGGTTTAATAACTTAGACATTGGTGGTAATGTTTCAAATGTTCTTATAGCCTTTACAGAGCACCTTGGGTGTAATCCCATAACCTTTATAGGATTGGATTTGGCATACACTGGTGGAAGAACTCATACCGCTGGAGTGTCCGAGGCTCTTGGCAAGGAGAATATGATCGGATATAAAGACAAAGAAAATATTGTGTATGTAAAAGGACAGAACGGAGAAATGCTGGAAACCTTGGAGTTCTTTATGTATGCAAAGAATTGGATAGAAATGAATATGGTACGTAACAGCCAGAACTTATTTATTAATGCTACCGAAGGCGGAGCGATGATAGAAGGAGCTCTAAATCAAAAATTAGCAGAGGTTATTGAAAAATATTGTCTGGAGGATTTAACGCCTTTTAGTGATTTGTATGATAAAATAAAAGAGGATATTGCTATTGATAAGTTAGGTACTACACAAAAAGCTTTAGATTATATTAAGGAAGTCGACAAATATTTAAGGAGAATCTCCAAAAAGGCTTTCCAATATTTAAATAAAATTAGAACTCACAAAGGTGTCGGTCTGGTTAACTTGATGGAAAAACAAAGAGGCGAAATGCAAGCTGCTCTTGATAAAAACAGTGCCGGTAGGTTCATTCTTCAATCAATAATAATAAGCTATAATCGTGATATTCACTCTTTCCCAATGTATTTAAGCAAAGAGGATGAAAAGAAGATGCTTGGGAAAAGCATCGATTTTTATGATACAATTAAAAAGGTATGTGACAGAGTGAGTGAAGATTTTAAAGCATATAAACTGATTTTAGATAGATACTTGGAAATATGTCAAAAGGAAGAGGAGACTATTTAAATGAAAATTTTAAAAATGATTGAAGCCTTTAGTACAGACATATACTTTAAAATGCCACATGAAATTAAAAATGATTACGTAAACATATGTGAACAACTAGCTGATTTTTTTGAAGAAAATTATTCTGAGAATGAGGATGTTATTAGTCAGAGTAAAGCTTTACTGGAGCATTTATTTGCAGTTATGCAGACAAATGATTACATAAAAATGGCAGATGTTCTTTATTATACAGTGAAACCAATATTTGAAGATATAAATTGTGCAGTATAATATTTATTTTGTGTTAAATACCTATATTTGATAAAGAAAATAACATTTGAGGTGGAAAATTTGATTACTGGGAAGACAATTTTAGTAACGGGAGGAACAGGCTCCTTTGGCAAAACCTTTACAAAAACACTTCTGGAAGAATATGATGTAGGTAAAATAATTATTTATTCCAGAGATGAGTATAAGCAATTTGTAATGCAAAAGGATTTGGAAAGCAAATATGGCAAGAACAAAACTTCCAAGCTCAGGTTTTTTATTGGAGATGTTCGAGATAAGGATAGGCTTTACAGAGCCCTTAAGGGAGTTGATTATGTTGTTCATGCTGCTGCAATGAAGCAGGTGCCAGCATGTGAGTATAATCCTTTTGAGGCCATAAAAACAAATATCCACGGAGCACAAAATGTTATTGATGCAGCGCTTGACAAGGATGTGAAAAAGGTGGTTGCATTATCAACTGACAAGGCAGTAAACCCTATAAATTTATATGGTGGGACTAAGCTTGTGTCTGACAAGCTTTTTATTTCTGCGGGGGCCTATTCGGGAGATAATGGAACAATTTTTTCTGTAGTCAGGTATGGAAATGTTGCCGGCAGCAGAGGGTCCGTTATTCCATTTTTTAAAAGCTTATTGGATAAGGGAGCAACTGAGCTTCCTGTAACAGATATACGTATGACAAGATTCTGGATAACTTTGCAGGAGGGTGTGGCATTAGTATTAAAAGCACTCAATGAGTCAAAGGGCGGCGAGACCTATATATCTAAAATACCATCATTTAAAGTATCTGATCTTGCAAAAGCAATGGGCGGGGAAAAGACAAGTATTAATGAAGTAGGGATACGAGAAGGAGAAAAGCTGGATGAGGTAATGATTACAAAGGATGACTCCAGATCTACCTATGAATATGAAAAGCATTATATTATTTATCCTCAATTTGATTGGTGGAAGTCAAAGCGCCATTTTACAGAAGGTGGGGAACGTATAGCTGACGGATTCGAATATAATTCTGGTACAAATACAGACTGGCTTAGCGTTGAGGATTTAAGACACCGTATTAAGGATATGTTTTAATTCTTATTTGAAATTTATATTATGATAGAATAGGGCAAGCACTTATGAAGAATATTGCTATAATTACTGCCAGAGGCGGAAGCAAGCGGATACCCAGAAAAAACATTAAAGAGTTTTGCGGGAGACCTATTATAAGTTATTCAATTGAAGCTGCTTTAAACAGCAGTATATTTGACGAGGTTATGGTATCTACGGATGATGCTGAAATTGCTGAAATTAGCTTAAAATATGGTGCGAAGGTGCCGTTTTTCAGAAGCGGAAAAACCTCGGATGACAACGCGGTAACTGCTGATGTTATAGACGAGGTATTGCAACAATATAAAATAAATGGGAGCTGCTTTGACTATTTTTGCTGTATATATCCAACTGCTCCGTTTATTACGGCTGCAAGATTGAAGGATGCCATTGAAACGCTTATTTTCACTAAGGCTGATTCTTTGGTGCCGGTGGTAAGGTTTTCTTTCCCTCCGCAAAGGGGTTTAATTATTAAGAAGGACAGGCTTAATTATAAGTGGCCTGAAAATATGAATACAAGGTCACAGGATTTAGAGCCTTTTTATCATGATTGCGGGCAGTTTTATATTATGAAAGTTGAAAAATTTTTGGAGAAGCGAAGCTTAATAACTGAAAATACAATCCCTTTTATAATGCAGGATATAGAGGTTCAGGACATTGATACAAGTGAAGATTGGGATATTGCTGAAATGAAGTATAAAATATTAAAAAACCTTTAATTATAGTTGAGAGTTTAAATTAGGAGAAAATAAAATTTTGGATAATGGTACATTAGTTGGAAATAAAAGAATAGAAGATTCTCAACCCTGCTATATCATAGCCGAGATGTCTGCAAACCACGCGGGTGATATAAATAGAGCTATAGAAATCGTACATGCAGCTAAGGGTGCCGGAGCTGACTGTATAAAAATACAGACATATACCCCGGATACCATAACTATTGACTGCGATAATAAATACTTTAGGATTGATAATGGCACATGGGAGGGAGAGACCCTGTATAGTCTATATGGAAAGGCATATACTCCCTGGGAGTGGCAGCCTATATTGAAAAAAGAGGCTGATAGAATAGGTATTGACTTTTTATCAACCCCTTTTGATAAAACTTCAGTTGATTTCCTAGAAAATATGGGGATAGGTTTTTATAAAATAGCTTCTTTTGAAATTGTTGACATACCACTTATTAAATATGTGGCTTCAAAAGCAAAGCCGATGATAATTTCGACTGGAATGGCTTCACTGGAAGAAATAGAAGAGGCTGTTGCTGCTGCTCAAATAAGTGGTTGCAGGGATATTTGCTTATTGAAATGCTCAAGTGCATATCCGGCTGTACCGGAAAATATGAATTTAGCTACTATAGCAGAAATGAAAAATAGATTTGGTTTGGCTGTAGGGCTTTCTGATCATAGCTTGGGCTCTGTTGCTGCTATAACTGCCGTGGCTTTAGGAGCTAAAATTATTGAAAAGCATTTTTGTATAAGCAGAGATATTGAGAATCCTGATTCTTCATTTTCTATGGATAAGGAAGAGTTTGCCATAATGGTTAAGGAGATTAGAGAAGCAGAGAGAGCAATAGGAACGATTAGCTATGATATTTCTCAAGAGGAAGCAGAGAGTAAGATATTCAGGAAATCTATATTTGTGGTAAAGGATATGAAAGAGGGAGAAAGGTTTAGCGAAAGAAATATTAGAGTAATAAGACCTGGTTGGGGAATGAAGCCCAAATATTATGAGAATATAATCGGTAAATGTTCAAAAGTAAATGTAAAAAGAGGTGAGCCTCTTAGGCCAGATATGGTAATGGAGGAATAAATATGAGAATGGTTTTTATGGGAGGACATAAGCTTGGCAAAGATACATTGCAGTATTTGATAGATAAAAGAAAAGATATTATTGCAGTGGTTACAAATATTGAAAATGATTGGTATACAGGTGTAGATGAGGTCGCCGAGAAAAATGGTTTACTGTTGTATAAAAATGTAGATGTTAACAGCGAAAGCTTTATAAATGAAATTACGGCTTTAAAGCCTGATTTGATAGTTGTAGTTAATTTTCAACAGATATTAAAAGAACAATTGATAAATATACCCCAAAGAGGCTGCATTAATACACATGCAGCATTGCTGCCGAAATATCGCGGAAGAGCACCCTTAAACTGGGCAGTAATTCATGGAGAAAGGCAAGTTGGGGTAACAGTTCACTATATAGAAAAGGGTATTGATACAGGAGATATAATAATTCAAAAGTCTATAGATATAGGTGATGAAGAATATATAGATAGCGTTCTTGAAAAAGTTAAGGATGTCTATCCAACGGTGGTAAATAATGCAGTCAATTTAATTCAGTCAGGAGACTTTGTCAGAATAAAGCAAGATTTAAGCAAGGGCAATTATTTTGGCAAAAGAACTCCTGAGGATGGACAAATAAACTGGAATAATAATACAAAAGATATATTTAATTTAATAAGAGCAATTTCAAAGCCATATCCAGGGGCATTCAGCTTTTGTAATAACTCAAGGCTGATTATTTGGCGGGCTGAAGTTATTAATCAGAAAGAGGAAGAGAGTTTATTACCAAATGGATATATAATTACCATTAACAAATCAGGAATCTGTGTTAAGACAAAAAATGATAATATTTTAATTACGGAATATGATATGATCGATAAAACTCAAATAATAGAAAATGGACAAATTCTTAAATTCAAAGAAACTAAAAATGTATAATATAGCAATCAGAGCAGATGGCGGATCTGCCGTAGGCATAGGGCATATAATGAGGTGTCTCGTAATAGCTGAGCAGCTGAAAAATTTAGGCTGCAGAGTATATTTTCTCGGAAGGTACAGGCAGGGCTCAGACAAGGCAAAGGAAATGGGGTTTGAGTCATTTGAAATAGCTATATCCTCAAGTGAAGCTAAGTCTGAAAATTCATGTGCACACAAGGACTGTGCAGAGGGCTTTAATTACGGAAGAATAGAAGAGTTGGAGGAGGAGCTGCTTGCAACCGGGACAATAATTAAACAGCAAGGCTGTGATTTATTAATTGTAGACAAATATAATTTATCATCAGAGTATTTTAACAGATTAAGAGAGTTTAATAAAAGAGTAGCTTTTATTGATGATTTGAATCTGTTTAGCTGTGCGGCTGATATAATTATAAACGGAAATATAAATGCGGAGCTTTTAGAATATAAGAAGTGTTTCGCTGCTCAGAAGCTTTTACTGGGTACAAATTACACTCTGCTGCGCAGAGAATTCCGGGATATTCCCCAAAGAGAAATCAGAAGCTTATCAGGCTGGCGGAATACGCTTAAAAAATCAAGCGGTAATGAGATATTGGAACAAAACAGGCATTGTCTTGTAACCGATTCATTAGTTAATACGCTTAAGAGGGATGAAAATGACACTTGGATACCAGAGGTAATGATTACAACAGGGGGAGCAGATCCCTATAATTTTACAGGAAAGCTTTTAAAAATACTGCTTGGTGATAATAAAACTGAAGATATCAGATACAATGTAATCGTTAGCTCAGGATTTATTTATAAGGATGAAATTAAAGAAATAGCAAAGAGCAACTCAAAGGTAGTTTTGTACATAGATTATAAATATCTTTCAGATGTTATGCAGCGTTCTGATTTGGCGATATCCTCCGGAGGCAGCACATTGTATGAATTATGCTGCTGTGGGACACCTGCCATAGCTTTTGTTTTGGCAGATAACCAGAAGGGAATAGTGGACATGCTGTCAAGGGAAGGATATATTCAGGCAATTGGATGGTATGCCGAAATTGAAAAGAATAATCTGGTGCAGATGGTATATGATTTGCTTAGGGATTTTAAATTGAGGAAAGGTTATTCAAAGAAGATGCAAGGTCTTATTGACGGCAAGGGTGCATTGAGAATAGCTGAGAGTTTAATTGATTTATTAAAGACTTAAAAGAAGCTTGTTGGCATGAAAGTTAAAATTTGTATAAGTCAATTATTATTACGGCTGATAGCTTGGCAATTAATTAAATAATTTTCTGATTGGATGTGCTGATATGAATAAATTAATTCCATATGGAAGGCAATGGATAGATGATGAGGATATAAAAGCTGTGGTGGATGTCCTAAAGAGTGATTATTTGACTACAGGCCCGAAGGTATCCGAATTTGAAGAAAGGCTTGCGGAGTATACCGGAGCAAAATATGCAGTAGCATTTTCAAATGGGACTTCGGCACTGCATGGAGCATGCTTTGCAGCAGGTATCAGTGAAGGCGATGAGGTTATAACTACTCCGATAACCTTTGCCGCATCGGCGAACTGTGCTTTGTATGTTGGAGCACTTCCGGTTTTTGCTGATATTTGCAGCGATACATATAATATAGATCCTTCTGACATAGCAGACAAAATAACGTCAAGGACTAAAGCTATTATACCTGTAGATTTTACAGGTCAGCCCTGCGATTTGGACAGGATAATGGAAATTGCAAAGAAATATAACTTAATTGTTATAGAGGATGCGGCTCATTCTATCGGAGCAACCTATAAGGGAAGAAATATCGGCAGTATTGCAGATATGACGACTTTTAGCTTTCATCCGGTTAAAACAATTACTACCGGAGAGGGTGGAGCAGTAACGACAAACAGCAGAAAATTATATGAAAAATTAATTCTTTTCAGGTCACATGGAATTACAAGAGATGAGAATAAGCTTGTTAATGTACAAGAGGGTCCTTGGTTTTATGAACAGCAGTTCTTGGGATATAATTACAGGCTGACAGATATTCAGGCGGCATTAGGAATAAGTCAGCTGAAGAAGCTTGATAAATTTGTGAGACTGAGAAGAGGGCTTGCAAGGCAGTACAATGAAGCGTTTAAGAATGAAGAAGGACTGATACTACCTTACCAGAATGCCGAGGGTAATTCAGCCTGGCATATTTATGCGGTACAGCTGAATACAGAAAAAATACGTATTGGAAGAAAAGAATTTTTTATGGAATTGCAAGAACAAGGCATCAGGGCGAATGTGCATTATATACCGGTTTATTATCACCCATATTATAAAATGCTGGGATACAAAAAAGGTATTTGTCCAAATGCAGAAGCACTTTATGAAAGAATTTTAACATTACCGTTGTTTGCCAAGCTGGAGCAGGGTGAAATTGAATATGTTATAGAAAATACAAGGGCTATAATAAATAAAAACAAAAATTAACCTTTATGCGGTATTCTTTAAGATTTTTATTACACTCCGATTTAAATAATGCTAAACACTTGCCGTTAACTTTCCGATAAAACAAATAGAAGAGTTTGATGGAGGTGTGTGATGAAAATAGAAAAAAATGATTCCATTAGTGCTAATGTTAATATCAATAGCAACAATGCAAATAATATATCCGCTATAAAAAGAGCGAGCACAGGCAATATTAACAACACCAATACCTCAGTGAGGACTGACAAAGATTGGTCCTTGGCAAACGGTAAAAGTATTTCTCAGTTGAACGAGTACGATATGGAAAGTATGCCTATATCCGAGAGAGTTGTCATTGAAGCTATAGAAAAGGCTAATAAAGCAATTCAGGGCGGTAATAGAAAATTTGAATTTTCAATTCATGAAGAGACAAATCAAATAATGGTAAAGGTTTATGATTCCGATACAAATGAGCTTATTAAGGAAATACCAAATGAAAAGATTTTAGATATGGTTGCAAAGATTTGTGAAATGGCAGGAATATTAGTTGACGAAAGAAGGTAATGATTATGTCTAGTGTAAATGGTGTATCAAGCAGTTCTACGAGATTGTCCGGTTTAGTATCAGGAATGGACACTGATGCTGTAATAAAGCAGATGATGGCTGCTGAAAGAGCGAAAGTTGATAAACTGCAAGCAAAAGTCCAGATTGATGATTGGAAAATAGATGCATACAGAGAGGTAACATCTGCTCTCCAGAGCTTTTACAATACTTATTTTGATTCTACTTCAGCGTTAAATTTAAAATCTGAGAATTCATTTGCAAGCTTTGCTACTTCATATAAGAATACAGATTCATCAAATTATGTTACGCTGACAGGAGTATCAGGTGCACAAGCAGGAAAATATTCTATTACTGAGCTTAAGATGGCTACTTCAGCGGTCTTGACAGGCAGCAATGCAAGTAAGGATATTGAGGGCGCAGCTATAAACCTTACAGATCTCGCAGGTATGTCCGGTGCAGATAACAGTATTTTTATTACTGTTAATGGTAATGCCAATTTTATTAGTCTTCCTACGGACGGAAGTATTACTTCTGTTTCTGACCTTAAAACTGTACTTCAGCAGAAGATTAATGATACCTTTGGTGCAGACAAAATAAATGTTGAGCTAAATTCAACATCTGACGGTATTAAATTTTCTGCTGTCAGACCTACCGATACCTTTAGTATCAATACCGAAAGTCCTGCCCTGTCAGTTCTCGGGCTAGACTCGTCAAGTTTATCAAACAAGATTGATTTGGACTCAAATCTGACAGATATGGCGGATTCTTTTAATACTGCACTTACCACAGGCTCTGGGAATGCTATTGCATTTGCAATTAATGGTGTTAACTTTAGCTTTGATGCTTCAAATACATCAATTCAGGATATTATGGATGAAGTAAATGCAAATACAAAAGCAAATGTAACTATGAAATATGATATAACTAAAAACAGCTTCACTATTAAATCCAATAGTACCGGTGCCACAGACAAGGTTACTGTTTCAGATACGACAGGAAGCCTTATGGCTACACTTGGTATTTCCGGTTCGGATGATGGTTCGGATGCCAGTGTTACATTAAGTGACGGCACGAAGATTGTCAGATCGACAAATTCCTTTACCTATGACGGAATTACATATAATATTAAGCAGGATTATACTGCAGGAACAGATGCGGTTACAGGTGAAGTTAAGGAACCCATTGAGGCTACAATAACAGCAGATATCACAAAGACTTATGATTATATTAAAGGCTTTGTTGACAAGTATAATGAACTGATTGAAAAGTTTAACAGTAAGCTTAATGAGGATAAGTACCGTAATTATACTCCGTTGACAGACGACCAAAAGGCTGAAATGACAGACGAGCAGATAGAAAAGTGGGAAGAAAAGGCAAAGTCAGGGCTGCTTAAAAATGACAGTATTCTGTCCGGTATTCTGTCAGACCTGAGAAACACGCTATACGATACGGTTGAGGGAGCCGGCATCTCACTTTCGTCAATAGGAATAACAACATCTTCTGACTATACAAAAAACGGAAAGCTGGAAATAAATGAAGACAAGCTTAAGGATGCACTTGCAAATAAATCTGAGCAGATAAAAAGATTGTTTACAAAATCATCTGATATAACTTATTATTCTTTGTTAGACAGTCCTTCCGGCAAAGATCAAAGATATAAGGAATCGGGTATAGCTCAGAGATTTTCTGATATAATACAAGATGCAATAAGAACCAGCACAGATAAAGACGGACGCAAAGGCACATTGCTGGAAAAGGCCGGTATTACAGGAGACCGTTCTGAGTATACAAATTTACTTTTCAAAGAGATGTTAGGCTTTGAGGAAGCCATTGATGAAATGAATGAAAGGCTGGATTCCAAGGAGGATGCCTTATATGCCAAGTTCACTGCTATGGAGTCCGCTCTCAGCAAGCTCAATGAACAGCAGAGTAATTTAGCTTCTTTACTTGGCACAGGAACTTGATTATAATAGGTGTAAAGAGCTTGAAGGCAGGAGACGAACATAGTTATGCATAATTGATATGCAAGGACATAACTATTGATTAATTATTAGATACTTAGGAGGACGCTAATGGTAACAAGTAATGGTTTCAACCAATATAAAGAGAGTTCAATTAAGACATCTACGCCGGAGGAATTAACATTAATGCTTTATAATGGCTTGGTTAAGTTCCTTTTGCAGGCTCAGAATGCCATTGAAACAGGCAATATAGAAAAGGCCAGTAATAGTATTATAAGAGCACAGGCAATTATAAGTGAGTTTAAGGCTACATTAGATATGAACTATGAGGTATCAGAAGGACTAAATAGTCTATATGACTATATGCACAGGCAGCTGGTTGAAGCAAATATTAAAAAGAATGTTGACATAATAGCTGAAATCCTCGGTTATTCTAAGGAACTGAGGGATACTTGGGCTCAAGCAATGAAAATAGCGAAGAATTCCGTTCAGGCTACAGAGAAAATGGCGAAATAAATAAGTACTGCAAAGATATAGCTGATACAGAAATGGTTAGCTGGAAAAACCGGGACTTAATGTATATAAGCACCTCACAGACCCACTGGAGCTTGTGAGGTGTCTTTTACGTAGGATCAATTACCAAAGTCAGATAGGTTGAAAAGCCTTTGCATGATGAAATATCTGGGCTGTATTCTATCGTTTTTCAGCCGATAAAAATTGACGTATTCAAAGTCTTAACCATAAGACAAGGGGTTGCATTGCGGAATTAGGAAAGGAAGGATAAAATGACACCGGAACAGTATATATACCGTCTAATTGAGATATCTGAAAAAAAGTTAAATATTCTAAAAGAAATATTGAATTTAACAAAAATGCAATCGGCAATTATTAGTGAAGAGAGCGCTGAGAAGCTTGACAGATTGATTAATCTGAAGCAGCAGCAAATAGACCTGATAAGTGAATTGGATGGGTCGTTTGAGGTATATTATGCCCGAATGAAATCGATATTAGGAGTAAAGAGCATCGAAGAAATAAGCATGGTTCAGTTGCAAGGAGCAGCAGAGCTAAAGCAAGTTATTACTGACATATCAAATACGACTAAGCAGATTCAAAAGCTTGAGATAGATAATAAAAATGAAGTCCAGACAATACTTGACAGATTGGCAAGTGAGATAAGACGTGTTAAACAGCATAAAATAGTAAATAATGGATATAACGTGGCTTCTAAGCTTGAAAAACCCTCTTACTTTTTTGATAAAAAGAAATAAAATTTCTGCTTTTAATTTTTATCAGCCATGTCAGCCTTCTTAATACATTTATTAATAAAATCCATAACCTTATCCATGTATTGCTCCGGATACTCTAAAAAGCTGTTACAATATTCTTGTGCCCCTGAATTCCAATAATAGGCAGGCACAGGACTTTTTCTATAATACATTTCGTATAGCAGCTTAGTATTATCTGAAGCAGGGATATCTTCCTGAGCCCCATCAATTAAAAATACCGGTGTTGGTATTAAAGCAGGTATTTTAGGAATTATATCAAGGTCACTTGTAACCTTTGAAAGCTTATTGACACAAAATTTAATTGTATACTTAAAAGGCCATTCAGACAGTAAGCTGCTTGAGTTAATCAAGTAGTCTGTATAGTTATCGACAGTGGAATAGGGGCTGTCACCAATCACTCCTATAATGCTGTCCCTGTAAGGTGTTTCAGATACAGCAGAAAGGCATGAGGAGGCGCCTGTCGAAAATCCCATTAGAATTATTCTGTCAGTCCCGATTTGTTTTAAATATTTGATTGAACTTAAAATATCCGCAGTTTCGTTTTTCCCAAATGTGTTTATTGAGCCGGAAGAGTTACCGGAGCCTCTTAAATCAATAGTCAGAACATTTATATCTTTATTGGTGAACTGCGAGATTAATTTGAAGGTTTCTTCATTAAATTGCAATCTGTTTTTACCATATCCGTGAACTAATAAAACTGAGGTTTTAGATGTTCCTGAAGGGAAAAACCACCCATTAATTTTATCCTCAGCCTCACCACCGGTATAGAAACTGATGTTTTTATAATTTGGAGCAATATTAGAGGTTATCTGAGGTGTCTCTACCTTGCTCGGATGAGTAATTTTATAGGCAGATATAAACGAAAGAATACCTGTTGCCAGAAAAACGAGTATAATTATATATATACATGCTAAAAAAATATTTTTTGGTAAAATGCTTTTGCGTTCAGCGTAAGCAACAGTATTAAGCTGCATTAGAAATTTCCTCCATAGCTATTGACTATTCTGTTCTTAAGACTTATTATATTTTTATTTGCGGTTAAAGTAAATATAATATCTGCATTTACCAAAATATGCATGTATAAAAATGTTTAAATATATTAATTTCGTCTTTTTCAGTCGAATTAAGAGTATAAGCTGATTTTATGATTCTGTTAAAAGAATATTCTGGAGTAAATTTATGAGTAAAATTTGTAAGCAGTGCCCAAGGCAATGTGGGGTTGACAGAGAAGATAATATCGGCTTTTGTGGCATGCAGGAGCAGCTAAAGGTAGCAAAGGCTTTTTTGCATATGTGGGAAGAGCCTTGTATCAGCGGAACAAATGGCTCGGGTGCGGTGTTTTTTTCTGGATGTAATCTTAAGTGTATTTATTGCCAGAATTTTGATATAAGTCAGAATAATTATGGGAAAATAATTACAGTAGAAAGGCTTCAGAAGATATTTGCCGAATTGATGGGCAAAGGTGCGCACAACATAAATCTTGTTAATCCTTCACATTATACCGGTGCGATCAAGCAGGCCTTGCTTTCAGCGAAACGGAAAGGAATCCTTAATGTTCCGGTGGTGTATAACACGAATGGATATGAATCCATTGATTCGTTAGAAGAAATGGAGGGGCTTGTGGATGTATATCTTCCGGATTTCAAATATTTTTCGGGAGATACTGCCTTTAATTACTCAAGTGCATATGATTACCCTGATATATGTAAAAAAGCGATATTGGAGATGTTCAGACAGGTTGGAAGCCCGGTGCTTAGTTCTGATGGCTTAATTAGCCGGGGTCTTATTATAAGACATTTAATTCTTCCGGGGCACACCAAGGAAAGCACAAGGATTTTAGACTGGATAAGCGAAAATCTTCCTAAAGGTGTATATGTATCACTTATGAGTCAGTATACCCCTTATTATGGTGCAGATAAGCACCCTGAAATTAACAGACCCATTACCAGACGGGAATACGAAAGTGTGGTAAATCATTTGTATAAATCAGGAATGGAAGAAGGCTATGTTCAAGAAAGGCAATCTTCAGACATCAAATATATTCCGGATTTTAATCTTGAGGGTGTATAGAAGAAATAACATAGATTTATACGCTGAAATATTTGTAAATATTAAAAATTACTGTTGCAATATTATATAAAATGGATTATAATTTGTTTTATTGAAAGTATCTAGAAGTTTATGGAATATCTTTTTGTTATTTTTCTAATTATTAAATTAAATTCAAAATCAAAAATTCTTTTATTCCTTATTAATGTGTAATACATGTTCAGTTTTTGGTTATTTAGATAGCTTAGTTCGTCTAAAGACAGCTTCGGGTTTTCTTTTTAGCTTATCGGATGTTTGATAAAACAATTCAAGAGATTAAATTTCTTATCATAAACTCAACATTTCTATAAAAATATATGGAGGATATTAGCAGTGCAGAGTAATTCATTTTATTCAAAATACAAATATATAAAGGCTTTGGGAAGCGGAGGCTGCGGGAAGGTTTTTCTTGCACGAAATATAGCTTTGGGTAATTTATGGGCTGTTAAGGAAATAGTAAAAGGAAGGGAAACCACAATTAGCGGGTATATTGAGCCGGAAATCCTAAAACGTGTAAATCATCCTGCATTGCCAAGAATATGTGATGTCTTTGAGGATGACGATAAAATATATATTGTTGAGGATTATTTGGAAGGGACCTGCTTAAAACAGAAGCTTGATGAAAAAGGAAAATTCGAAGAACCGACAGTAATTGATTGGGCAATCCAGCTTTGCGATGTTCTGGAGTACTTGCATTCACAAAAGCCAAGTGCGATTATATATGGAGATATGAAACCCCATAACATAATTTTGACAAAGGAGGGGTTTGTAAAATTAATTGATTTTGGAGTATCTGCTATGGTTTCCGAAACAAATAATAAATATGAAGAAGCATGTAACAGTAACAAGTACAATGACAATACTATACCTCAAACAGCCTTTATAGGAACAAAAGGATATGCAGCTCCGGAGCAATTTACCGGGAATGGAATAAGCAGGGCAAGTGACATTTATTCCCTTGGAATAACAATAATTCAACTTTTAACAGGATTTGATCCTCTTACAGAATTCATGGTATTTCAAAATGACAGATATGCAAGGAATATTTCTCCTGAACTTCACAAAATAATAAAAAGGTGCATACACTACAATCCGGTACTGAGATACAGAAGTGCAGGCATACTAAAGAAGGAATTCTGCCAGTACAATCTGAAATACGGCGTTTGCAGTAAAAATGATTTGATTGGTTTAAAGAGCACTTTTGATTTTGCAAAGGTTATTGCAATCAGCGGTGCAAGGGGGACAGGAGTATCAACAATAACAGCTGCGATAGCTGAGTATATGGCAAGAGAGCCTACATCCGTATGTATAGTTGATTTAAGTAAATCGGGATTACTTGAAAAAGGTATATTTGTAAGTGAAATATGTAAATCGGATAGTGAGGCAAAAAATCTTTTAAATAACATATCTAAAATTAATTCAAATTTATATTATCTAAAGCTAAATAGTCTGGCAAGGAAAGTTCCTTCTGAGATGCTTACACTGCATAAGTATTTAGGAGAGCTTCAAAAAAGGTTTTCTTACATAGTTCTGGATGTCGATATGACATTGCTGACATATTTGGAACAGTATCTGAATCATATTTTTTTGGTTTCGGATATGAACCCCTTTAATTTATCTGCTGCAAGTCAGGTCATGAGGACAGATGGCTTGGCAGCAAAATGTATTTTTAAAACATCCTTTGTTATTAATAAGTTTTATATGGGAGAAATAAGCTCACATAATATTTTGCAAAGTATATTGCTAACTGAAGATGCAACAGCAGAGATTCAAGACTTGACTGCTAATGCAAATATTTTTGAGGTTCCATATGAACAAAAGATTTATCTGAAATGGATGTACAGCTATTTCGGAGAAGCTTTGAGCTTTAAAAGGCTAATGGATGAAGGTTTCCGGCAAGCAATTCTAAATATCCTTTCAGATACAATTTTACCTGCAAGAAGAAAAAAGTCTCGTTTTACATTTAAAAAGCTGCTTTCGAAGGTGGTTATTTAAAAGCATGTTGAGCTCAGACCAAGCTGTCTGCGAGAGCGTGAGCTGGCTTTTAGCCAATGAAATCATACTAAGCAATAATAAATAAAATTCTGGAGGTGCAAGGAAGTGGGCAGAAGGCTGATTATCAAGACAGCACTTATTTGTTTCGGAATATTTTTGATCCTTAATACAATAATTCTTACATATATTTTTAAATCTTATCCCTTAGATATTGAAGAGCATGTTTTTGTTCCGGCAGCAGCTGTAGACATTAAGCAAGGGACTGTAATACAGGAAAAGCATTTAAAAATAAAGGAAATACCAAAGTCGGCTTCAAGTACAGCAATAGCAATAAATATAAAGCAGATTATAGGTAAGAAAGCAAAATCAGGGATTCAGAAAGATGATTATATAAGGAGTAACGACTTAGTTCTCAGGAATAGCTGGTATAAAGATGATGAAAGAATAATCGTGTTACCTATGAGTATTGAGGAGAGACTGGCAAATTTGATTAAAAAGGGTACGTATGTTGATATCAGACTGAAGAAGGAGTCAAGTGATGTTATTGATACAATTTTGTATAAAGTAAGGGTGGAGGATATTTTGGATGAAACCGGCTGCTCTCTTGATTCAAAATCAGCTATGAATACCAGAACTGCATATATTGAGCTTATTCTTAACGAGGAAGAGAGACAAAGGATTTATTCTGCAGAGATGGAGGGAAAATTAATTTATGAATTATATTGCGACGAAATGCAAAAACCGGTAAAAATAACGTAAGTTATTAAGGAAGGCTGAAAACATAAAATAAAAGCTGCACAGCAGCCTTTGGAGGGGAAAATGGGAAAGTTGGTAGCTGTATGCTCGGATGATAAAAAGTCCGGAAAATCTATAGTGACATATTTGCTGGCAAAGGAAATTAAAAAATCATCAGGAAAGCATTTGAAAATATTGGTTTGCTGTTTAAATATGAATTATAGTTCTCTATACAAGCTGTTTGGAATTGATTGCTCGGATGTTGGAATGGAAGAGCTGGTTAATCTTAAGCTTTTTGACGGCAATAGGTCAGATATATTATATAGCATAGTTCCCCAAAGTGATGGGATTTACTTTTTAGGAAGCTACAGGACAACGAAAGCTTTTATTCATAGGAATATTCAACAATATTATTTATTATTTGATAAGTTGAAGGATAGCTATGATCTTATAATATTTGATACTGCTTCATCAAATGAAAATATGCTGTCCGGATATATACTTTTTAAGGCGGATGTGCTGATTAAGCTTTTTATCCAGGATAATGACAGCATGAGAAAGCTGAATTGTAAGGGTGGCATACCGCTCCAAGATGGACGGGAGACCATATACATAGTATCCAAATACAGAAATATTTATCCGAGATTCAGTGATATTAAGAGAAGATATTCATTAAAAAAGATATTTAAAATAGATTACTGCGAGAAGCTTCAGGAAATGAAAAACAGAGACAGCCTTCATTTATACAGCTGCCATGATACAAGCTGTAATGATTCGGTAAAGCGTATATCAGAATATATAGCCGAGACTATGAGCCTGATTTCTAAGGAACAACCAATAAGAGAACTGCGGGGAAAGTATAAAAGAAACATTAGGAATACTTTAAAAAAATTAAAGCTGATAGATGATGGAGGAGAGGAACATGAAGATACTTCAGGATTTATGCCTGAAAGGGTTAATGAATTATATTGAAGAAGAATTACGAATAAATGGTGTTAATGAAATCAGAGAAGTTAATGAAACGAAAGCGGGTTATTTAGAAGATGCAAGGCAGAAGCAGAAGCTCATGGCTATTGACGGAGGTGTTCAGGCAAGAGAGTTTATGCAAAACAGCATTTATTTTCTTTTAATTGAAAGAACGGATACTATAAGCTCTGAGAATATTGACGCTTTATTGAAGGAATATCATATAAATTATTTTGAGAATATTTATACGGGTGATGACAGCAAATGTTTTACTAAGCCAATTGATAATGAAATAGCAAATTATTTAAGTAAGTATTCCGTAAGTTATCAGGAGGATTTTGATATAAAGCTTCAAAAATTGACACAGATTATATATCAGGAGGTATACGGCTATGGGATACTTGATGAATTAATATTTGACCCATGTCTGAATGAGGTGGCATGTACAAGAAAGGATTATATTTGGATTCAGTATAAAGGTATAAAGAGACATATACCAAATCCAAAATTTATATTCAAAAATGAAGACAGCTATAGAAAAATTATTGAGAACAGGCTGACATCAACGGCACTTGAAGAAATGAATGCAGGAACACCTTTGATTAATACTATCCTGAATAATGGAGCAAGAGTCACTGCTTTGAGGCCGCCATTATCAAGATATTACGTGGTTAATATAAGACTTTTCTCGTCAAAGGCCCAGCTGGTAAAGTATCGAAGCAGGTTTGTCGAGGACAGAATATCAGGAATAATAGAAATACTTGCAGGAAAGGGAAGAAGGAATGTAGCTGTAATAGGCGAACAGGGCTCGGGGAAAACTACAGCTGCTGATGAACTTATTATAAAGCAACTGGATTCTGATATCAGTATAGGCTTGGCAGAAAATATTCATGAATTAAATATTTCAACAAATTATCCCCGGAAAAACATAGTTGAACTTCAATACACAAGGGATTTCAAACCTTCTGATATTACTGAGATATTTTTTAGATTAAACAGGGATATTGTTATATACGGAGAAGTCAGAAACTCATATGAGGCCTTTGAAATGATTAAGGCAATGCTCAGACAGGCCAGAGGCAGCTTGTTTACTTTTCATTCATCTGATACGCGAAGAATGGTACATGATCTGAGACAGCTTTTAATGCAGACAGGATATTATACCGACTTCAGAGAAGCCCAGTTCGATGTTGCGGATGCTGTGGATTTAGTAATACATATAAAGCTCGACAGAGAAACAGGACAAAGATACGTATATAAGCTTTCGGAAGTTCTGGCTGAAGAAAGTGATATGACATTTAAAATAAATGATCTTTTTATTTTTGATAAAGAAAGCGGAAGTTATTGGGCTAATCCTGATGGTATATCAAAGGCCCAGATTATTTCATGTATGGAATATGAAATGACACCATCAGATGTGGAGGAGCTGAATAGGCTATTCTGCTTAAACAAGAATGGACAGCGAGAGACTAAAGCCTCCTTATTTGCCTATGCTGCTTCTGCAAAGTGAATCTTGATAAAAAATAGAGACAGGGGGCGGCAAGCTATATTTAACGAAGATTATATAAGTAATATACCTGTTGAAACGGCACCGGATTATATGTATGAACAGATAAATTTATATCTGTTTCGGCTGCAGTCTGTAATTACCAGCAATAAAATATGTTTATCAATGCTTCTGACAGGAATTTTACTGATTTTCGCAGGTATATATCTTTCTATATATAAAAAATCATTATTCAAAAACAGAAAAAAAATAACTCTTTTAAATAGTGTTAAATACTTAAAGTACGCAGAGTTTATTGCAAGCAGGTATCCTTTCAGACTATTGTACTTCAAGCTTAATAGCGCTATGGATTATTTACTGCTTGGGAATACAGTGCAGCGGGGACTGTCAGCAGCGTTGGCTCTTATATTGCCTGCTATGGGAGCCTTGCTGTGCTGTGTGATAATTACGTTTTTAAAGCTTTGGTATACAAAGCTGATTGCATTGGTTTTATGTATGATGTTACCCTATTACATATTCACGTTGGTGACAGATTATCTGAAATACAGTTTTAGATTAAATATTCCAAAGCTTGTAGACAGCTTTCGAAGTTCATTTATGGTGTATTTCAGGGTGAAGCCTGCAATACAGGAGTGTGGCGCGAATACCGGTAAAATACCGGGAAGGATAATGAGAAGAGTATCAGACAGCAGTGATTTAAATGAGAGCTTATGTAAAATACGGGATAGAGTTAATGATTCATGGTTTAGTATATTTATCCTGCTTGTTTTAAATTACCGAAAAAATGGAGGAGAGCTCATAGCCCAGCTTTATAAGCTTAGCAGAAGTATTACCAGATATAATAACCTTGAAAATAAGAAAAATAAAAGGCTGATATGGTACGAAGTGTTTGCTGTTCTGGCGAGTATATTCAGCCTTCCTGCAATTATACTGATGAACAAAATGCTTCTTGGGGTTAATTCAGGAGCATATTACGACACAACTGCGGCATATACAAGGATAGTGTTATTTTGCTTAATCGCACTGGTAACTGTACGTGTGCTGAGAAAAATGTAGCAAGGATGATATCCCTCAGAGGAAATAATGCAGGAAAGGAGGAGGGCCCATACCGGAAAATTAAATACTGAATATGAGTATGGGCATTTTATGCTGAAAATTTATACACCAATCTTAATTATGACAGGGTTGCTTGTGATTACATGCGGACTGATTTTTAACCCTATGAAAGCATCGGCAGGTAAACAAAAAGTGAAGGCAAAAAAGCTGATACCTGTAATACTTGAATATATTACAAATAGGAAATTTATTAAAAAGATACTGGATATTCTGGCTAGAGACAAAAATTTTATATTAAACAAGCTCGAATCAAGAGTACTGGAGAATAGTGATTCGGGAATAGACCTGCAACAACTGTATTTTTTCAAAATCTTGTGCTTTGTATTATGTATCCTTCTGACAATGCTAATTGGCTATACAAATACAATTAATAAAACTAAGCTGATTGTAGCATACTCAGATGAAAGACAAGCTCTGTATCAAAGTGAACCATATGATGAGTCAAAATACCAGCTATACAGTATAGTTTTAGCTGGTGTTGGTGAAAAAAAGCTTTTAGCGTCTATTGATACTGAAAAGTATTCTTTGGTTGAATTTAAGATAGCGGAATATTTGAATATTTCTGACGAGAAAATTCTCAAGGAAAAAACAGAATGGTTTTTGAAGGTTTGGACGGAAGTGCAAAATATGTGCTGTCTTAATTATTATTTTTATGTTTTAATTGCTGTCCCGGCATTGTTTTTACCGGAGCTGCTTCTGACTGTCAGGTGGCTACTGAGAAGATGTATTTACAAGAAAGAAATAATAAAGCTTGAGTACATATTTGAACTATTGGCAAGGGTAGATGGAGTCAAAACAATAGACATAATAAATCAATTGGAAAAATCCTCTAAAATATATTCAAAGTATCTCCATATGTTTGCGGCTATCTTCCAATACGATAAAAAAAGTGCATTTGCGTACTTAAAGGACAGAAATATTAAAAGCTTGTCAAGGATGGCGGGTATTCTGGAAATATACAGCCTATCAGATAAGGAAGTGGCAATACAGATATTAGATAGAGAAGTGATGGAAAGAGATGAACAGATGCTGCTAACAGCAGAGGAGAGCATTGATATAATCGATTTGACAGCATTCCTGAGCATAGTCCCGCTCGTGTACGAGCTTGCCAGATTAATGCTTGATCCAATGCTGGATATAGTTTACAGAGCCTTTGAGTTCATATAAAAGGAACAATTAAATTCAGCGATGCGTTTATAGTTGAGGAATGATTCAGAGGGAGGAGAAAATGAAGCAGATAATTATCACAGTTATTATGTTGGCTATAGCTCTGATTCTTATAATCGGCGTAATAGTACCAATATTTGAGCATGCCGGAAATGCCGGATATACAGCTGTTTTCAGAGGAGGGACTGTAATTTCAAGGATAAGTCAGATTCTCAGGTAGATAGGATTTGCTATTAAAGAAATCAAAGCAAATATAGAATTAACATATTTAAGCAATAAGGAGGATGTCAATATGAAAAAAATTATAATTTCCATAGCCATGTTTGCTATAGCAATGGCACTGATGATTGCAGTAATAATACCTCTTGCAGAACATGGAAGAGAAAATGGAGTTAAAGCAGAAGCACAGATGGATACCATAGATACAAAAATCAATTCCTTGACCGGCGCAGCAAGGGAGTGATAATGAAAATTCTTTGATGGAGGGAGAGCGTGTAAACAAAGGTGAAAAATATAATTATATCGATAATTCTGTTTGCACTGTGCGTTGCACTTGTAATCGGAACAGTGCTGCCTGTCACAGAGCTTATATCTGATACGGGAGGAGAAGTATATAATACCGTTAAACAGCTTAATGACAATATTACCCTGAACTAAACAGGCAAAATATGTGTTTTTAGCTGAATGTTTTACGCAGTTTAATTTAGCAGGCTTTACCTAAAAACAAGATACAGCTATAAAAAGGATACCGATTTTATACTGGCATTTAAATTAAAGTTAAAGGAGTATATAAGCAAAAATGAGCAAAATATATGCTTTTTTATTAATTATTCCTCTTATGGCAATATTATATCTAAAAGCAATTAGCTTTTATGAGTTTGATACAAAGCAGCGATACATAAAAAATGCAGTGGATAGTACTGCTCATAAGGTTATGATTACAGGAGTAATGACAGATACTGATAAGGAAGAGTTACTGTACAAGCTGCGAAAGCTCGGTAAATTTAAAGATACTGACTTAGTATTGGAATGTGGATGTATGGAGCAGGACGGGACTTGGTCAGAGCTTTGTTCATATAGCTTGGGCAGTGTACTTGAAAGAGGTGAGGTTTTCAGAATATATGTTCAATCTGAGGCTGAAAGTAGGTTTTCGAAAATTGAGGCTGGCTCAGACTATGGCAATAAGCTTTTTTACAAGGCCAAGGCTGTTTGCAGAGTTGAAAAAAATCAACAGAAGAATTAAAAGAGATACTTCAAGAAATAGAGGGCCTGTCTTAGATTCTAAGACAGGCGGAGGTTTTGGTGTAATTTTTATCGGGCTGGGTGCAACTTTTTTAGCTTTTATAATTTTAATTAATATTGCAGATTACTCATTATTTACATACAAGAGGAATTTAGTTTCAAAGGCAATGGACTATGCTGTAAATGCGGCAGTACAAGAGGTTGATTTGAATGAAAGCAGTGCAGGATTGGCAGAAGGGTTTTACGAAAATACGGGAAACAAAAGGATGGATGGAATAAAAATTAACATGGCCAAGGCTCGGAAAATATTTCTCTCAACATTCTATCAAAATTGCAATTTAACTGAATATAAAATAGATTCTGATTTGTTATTATGTACTACATATGCTTTTAATAAAAAGCTGAATTATACAATAACAGCCGGTGATGAACAAATTGGTCTTGGCAGTATTGAAAGTCCGGAGCTATTGGAAAACAAGATTAATCAGGCGATAAGCAGCTATTGGATAGCTTCGGAGGAAAACAGTCGGGTTTATATAAACGGGAATCCGAAAACAAATATGATAGAGAAGGGAACATACTTATTTGCGTTTATTAAAGATATTAATATAAAGGGAATTTATTCTAAAAGAAGTATATGTCTGTCAAGCTTTGCAGGAGCGAAAGCTGACAGAGCAGACAGCAACAGATATTAATCAGAATAACAAAAACCGTTGTATAATATAACTCAATTACACTATACTTTTAAGGCTGGCAGTGAATATGTATTTTCTTCTGTTATGCCTTATCTTTATATCAATTTGTCAATACAACGGTATTAAGCTAAAATATAAGTATGGCAGCAATTAAAAATACAGCTGTGCTTGGATTATATAATAGCATATATCAGGAGATATAATGAAAAAGTACAAAAAGGCGTATATTGAGATAACAAATATCTGCAATTTAAAATGTGATTTCTGCCCATCTACAAAAAGGCAGCTAAAGCATATGAACAAAAAAGAATTTATACATGTAATATCACAAGTTAAACTGCATACGGAATATATATATTTTCATCTGATGGGAGAGCCTTTGCTTAATCCGGAATTGGGCAGCTTTTTAGCTATTAGCTTTGACGCTGGAATTAAGGTGAATATAACGACAAACGGAATACTTCTGAATAAGCAAAAAGCCATATTGCTTAATTCTCCTGCATTGAGGAAGGTAAGTATTTCATTGCACAGCTTCGAGGCAAATAAATCAGCAGCAAAAATAGAAGAATATATAATCGATGTAATTGATTTCACAAAAGAAGCATGGAATCGAGGAATAATTTGTGAGCTAAGGCTGTGGAACGGAGAAAGTGAAGGAATAAAAGCAAGCAATACTTTGAACACAGATATACTGGAAATGCTGGAATATGGTTTTAAGCCTGATTTTTGCCTGCACTCAGCGATAGAACAAGGAAACAGTGTTAAACTACGGGACAGGCTGTTTTTACAATTTGCGCAAAAGTTTGAATGGCCGGATATTGAATTGGATTCATTTAAGGAAGCTGTATTTTGCTACGGACTGAGAGATCAGTTCGGAATACTTGTTGACGGAACAGTTGTACCCTGCTGTATGGACAGTGAAGGGAGTATTCCGCTGGGAAATGTTTTTGATAAGCCTCTTGAAGAAATATTAAACTCAGGCAGAGCCAAAAGGATATATGAAGGCTTCACCGGCAGAACGGCAGTTGAGGAACTCTGCAAGAGGTGCGGTTATTCCAAAAGACATAAACGGTAAGGGCGGTATTATCTACACATGAATCCTGCTATAATTTTAAAGCTTTTATGCAATATAAATGATATAATAATACGATACTGACAGATTGACAAGGTTTGAATAAATCAAAGAGGGGGAACGGGTTCATATCACTGATTTTTTGGTAATTTTTAAACAGATGGGTATGAGCAGGATTTTAAATTGAATATTTTATCGGCAGAAGGCATTTCAAAAAGCTATAGTGAAAAAGTATTATTCAATGATATATCTGTAGGAATAGATGAAGGAGACAAAATAGGTCTCATAGGGATAAACGGAACGGGGAAAAGTACTCTCTTAAAAGTTATTGCCGGATTAGAATATACGGATACAGGAAGGATAATAAAAGGGAATAGTATAAGTGTAGGTTATCTTGAGCAGAGTCCTTTGTTTGAAGCCGGTACAACTGTGCTGGAACAGGTTTTTACAGGAGTTTCTCCTATTATGCTGCTTTTGCGAGAGTATGAGCTTGTTCTCAAGGAGAGTGAAAAAAAGCCTGATGATGATAAACTGCAAAAGCGGTTATTGGAGCTAATGCATAAAATGGACAGCCTGAATGCATGGTCAATTGAAAGTGAAGCAAAGATCATACTTACCAAGCTTGGAATAGAGGATTTCAATGCCGATGTTGCTGCCTTATCGGGCGGTCAAAGGAAGAGGATTGCTATGGCAGGAGCACTGATAAATCCAACTGAGCTTCTGATTCTGGATGAACCTACCAACCATATTGATAATGATTCCGTAGATTGGCTGGAAAGATATCTGAATGCCAGAAAGGGTGCTCTTCTTATGGTTACTCATGACAGGTATTTCCTTGAAAGGGTTGCAAATAGAATTATAGAGCTGGATCATGGAAAGCTTTACAGTTATCAGGCAAACTACAGCAGGTTTCTGGAAATGAAAGCCGAGCGTGAAGAGTTGGAGCAGGCATCGGAGAGAAAGCGTCAGAATTTATTGAGAAATGAGCTGGAATGGATCAGGAGAGGTGCTCAAGCCCGTTCTACAAAGCAAAAGGCCAGAATAGACAGGTTTGAAAAAATACAGGCAATAGATGCTCCCCTGCAGGATGAGAATGTTGAAATTCAGGTTGGTTCTGCAAGGCTGGGCAGAAAAATTATTGAGCTGGAAAACATAAGAAAGTCTTATGGAGAGAATACTGTTATCAGGGATTTTAGCTATATTTTGCTCAGAGATGACAGGATAGGTATAATAGGTCCAAATGGAATAGGGAAGTCAACCCTCCTGAGAACCATTACAGGTGAGATTAAGCCTGATGCGGGCAGGGTTGAAGTGGGAGATACCGTGAGAATAGGTTTTTTCACTCAAGAGAATGCAGAAATGGATACTAACCTTCGTGTTATAGATTATATCAGGCAGGTTGCAGAAAATATTGAAACAAAAAGCGGTACTATTAGTGCTTCACAAATGCTGGAAAGATTTCTGTTCCCTCCGGCTGTTCAGTGGACACCCCTATCAAAGCTCTCCGGAGGAGAAAGAAGAAGACTTTATCTTCTGAAAATACTTATGGGTGCGCCAAATATACTTTTACTGGATGAGCCTACGAATGATCTGGATATTCAGACCCTGACCATATTGGAAAGCTATCTTGATGAATTCCCCGGAGCGGTGATAGCGGTTTCCCATGACAGATATTTTTTGGATAGAATTGCAGCAAGGATATTTTCCTTTGAAGGTGATGGTATTGTTGAAAAGTATTCAGGAAACTATTCAGATTACCGTGAATATGCTGCAAGAAAAATAAAGTCAGACAATATTTCTGCAGGGTCTGCTGATGAGAGGAAGGAAAGCATTCCTCAAAGCAAGTCAGAAAGGCACGGACAGAAGGACAGACCCCGTAAATTCACGTTTAAGGAACAAAAGGAATTTGAAGAAATTGACGGTATTATAGAGAAGCAGGAGTGTGAGCTTGATAGATTAAAGAAAGAGATAGATAAAGCATCAAGTGATTTTGAGAGACTTCAGGAGCTGTTGAAAAAACAGCAGCAATTAGAGGAACAGCTGGAATACTCAATGGAGCGCTGGACTTATTTGAATGAATTAGCGGATAGGATTGAAAAGAGCAAAAATGGAAGCTTGTAGGTATACGTCAGGCTGTTGCTTAGAATGCAATTTTCGTTGATATTTGCAAGAAAAAAGGAGAACAAATGGAACAGTTATTTGAAACTATGGAGCTGAACAGATCACTTGTTGATGCTCTTAGGAAGGTTAATATTACAGAGCCTACAGAGATTCAGTCAAAGGTGATACCTGAGGCACAGCGAAATAAGGATTTGATTATTCAGTCGGAAACGGGAACAGGAAAAACATTAGCGTATCTGCTTCCTCTTTTTGAGAAAATTGACACGCAGAAGAAGGAAATGCAGGCGATAATACTTGTACCAACTCATGAACTGGCTATACAGGTAGAGAGACAGATAGAGCTGCTGTCTCAGAATTCAGAATTAAAGGCAACATCCACACCTGTAATAGGGGATGTTAACATACAGAGACAAGTCGAAAAGCTTAAGCAGAAGCCTAATATTATTGTTGGAACAGCAGGCAGGATACTTGAATTAATTCAAAAAAAGAAAATTTCTGCCCACACAATTAAAACGATTATTATAGATGAAGCTGACAAACTGCTGGATGACAGCTATATTGAAGGAACAAAAGCAGTTGTAAAAACCACTCTCAAGGAAAGACAAATATTAATCTGCTCTGCAAGTATATCTGCACGTACAATTGAACGTGCAAGGCTTTTTATGAAGGAACCGCTATTGATAAGGAGCACCCCGAAAATGCAGATTCCGGATGCAATTGAGCATATATACCTTGTGGCAGAACAGCGTGACAAAATTGAGGAGCTTAGAAAGCTTATCAGAGCAATTAACCCACAGAAGGCGATAGCATTCTGCGGCAGCGGCTATGACATTGAGGTGGTAACCGGAAAGCTTAAATACCATAAAATTAATGCTGACAGCTTGCATGGTTCAAATGTAAAGCTGGACAGAAAAAGGACAATGGATAATTTTAAATCCGGTAAGCTTCAGATATTGATTGCTACGGATATTGCAGCAAGAGGGCTTGACATTGAAGGAATAACTCATATAATAAATTTGGATATCCCTGAAAGAACTATGGAATATCTGCACAGAGCTGGAAGAACAGGAAGAAACGGTAAGACAGGGATGACAATATCAATTGTGACAGAAAAGGAAATTGAGTTTATAAAGCAGTATGAAAGGGAGCTTAACATCAAAATAATACCTAAATTAATACAGAATGGCGTTATTATGGAGTATAAGAAGAGCAATGCAAAAAATAAAAAGGCTTCTTCGGGTTTAAACAGCAGGACATACGGTGAATCGGGCTCAGGATATAAAAAAAACAGCCGTAGCAAGACAGACGGCAGATACAAAAAAAATGGCTACGGAAGTTCAGACAGCAGAAACAATTCAGAAGGTATCCATAAGTCAGATAAACAGCTTTCTGCAAACCGTGGAGCAAGCAGTAAGCCAAAGATTTTCAGAAAACCGAAATAAGCCGGCATAAATACACCATTTATATAATTAAGGAGGTTAAGTTCTAATGGATTCAACAACTATACCAAAAGCATGGGAAGGCATTTTGGACTCGGCAAGCTTTATACCGGTTACAAGTATGAAGTCTATTGAGCGTTATCGCGATACACGTTGGACAAAGAGACTTAGCATTCATGAAACCTTTGAGATGGTATACATTAAGTCAGGTGAGGGCTTATTTGAAATAGGAAGTCAAAGTGTTGAAGTAGGTGCAAATGATATAGTTATAATTAAGCCGCATCAGCATCACCAGTTAAACGCGAAGTCAGCTCATGGCTGCGATTTTATTGTGCTTTATTTTAAATTTATGAATAAGGCTCACAAGGACTTATCTGAAACATCTCTGGCTGATTTTATAAACTTTGTGAGCGGTAAGGATTCCGGTGCCTTTATAAATCTTAAGGTAAGCCAGAAAAATGATATTGTAGGGCTTCTTAACAGAATATTGAAAGAAAAAGCAAGTGATCAGCTGGGAAGTGATTTGCTGGATTATCTTATGCTTATGGAGCTGTTTGTTCTGATTTCAAGAGCACTTAAGGCTGAGTGGGAAAACAGTATAAAAAATAAAAGTCCAAAAATTAAAGAGCTTATGCAATCAGCCATTCAATTTGTACAAAATAATTATGAGAGAGAAATATCCATTACTGATATTGCAAGATATGTTTTTCTGAGTCCGAGCTACTTTACAAGGGCATTTAAAGAGGAAACAGGCTTCAGTCCCATGCAGTATCTTCTGAATATCAGAATCAAGAGGTCCTGTGAGTTGCTTGAAGAAACCGATCTGAAGGTCGCAGATATAGCACACAGCGTGGGCTTTTCAAATCAGCAGAGATTTAACGATATATTCAAAAAGCAAATAAAAATGACTCCAATGCAATACAGAAATACGTCAAAAAACATTCAAAATTAATTAAAATAACGATAAATAACAGGAAGAACACTTTTTAGGATTAATATATAATTGTTACATAAAGAAACTAAAGAGTGTTTTTAGGATTCATTTATTTTTTCCTGTACGTTGCTTCTTCTGTCTTTGAGAGTGAAGAAAAACAACAATTGGAGCAGGATAACAATTTCCAGAGTCGGAGCGGAAATACAGAAGCTTAATCTAAGAACTCTGTTAATTTTCCGTAGAATTATAGATAACAGATAGCAGGTTTTTAAATATAAATGGCTTAAATCCTTTATATGAATCAGTGTAATACTTTAAGAAAAAGAGGAGGCGTTATATATGGGAATGACAATGACACAAAAAATTCTTGCAGCTCATGCAGGACTGAATTCGGTGAAGCCGGGACAACTTATAAAAGCAAAGCTTGATATGGTTTTAGGCAATGACATAACCTCGCCGGTAGCTATTAAGGAATTTGACAAGGTAGGACTGGACAAAGTATTTGACATAAACAAGATTGCAATAGTTCCTGATCATTTTACACCAAACAAGGATATTAAATCTGCCGAGCAGGTAAAGATTTGCAGAGAGTTTTCAAAAAAAATGGGGATTGTAAACTTCTTCGAAGTCGGACAAATGGGTGTCGAGCATGCACTGCTTCCTGAAAAGGGACTTGTAGTTCCGGGAGATGTAGTAATAGGGGCTGACTCACATACCTGTACGTATGGTGCATTGGGCGCTTTTTCAACAGGAATAGGAAGTACCGATATGGCAGCAGGAATGGCAACAGGAGAGGCATGGTTCAAGGTGCCGGAGGCAATTAAGTTTAAGTTGAAGGGAAAACCTCGCAAATGGGTTGGAGGAAAAGATGTTATTCTCCATATTATAGGTATGATAGGTGTGGACGGGGCTTTGTATAAATCAATGGAATTTACCGGAGAAGGATGCAGGGAGCTTTCCATGGATGATAGATTTACCATTGCTAATATGGCTATTGAAGCAGGTGCCAAGAACGGAATCTTTGAGGTTGACGAAAAGACAGAGGAATATGTCAAGGAGCATTCTGTAAGAGCCTATACAGCTTATAAGGCAGATGAAGATGCGGAATACTGTTCAGCTTATGAGATTGATTTGGACACGATTAAGCCTACGGTTGCATTCCCCCACCTTCCTGAAAATGCACGTACAATAGACAATGTAGGAGATATAAAAATACATCAGGTAGTAATCGGTTCATGTACGAACGGAAGAATTGAGGATATGAGAATTGCCGCTGAGGTGTTAAAGGGCCGGAAGGTTCACGGGGATGTAAGATGTATTATTATTCCTGCAACTCAAAAGATTTGGAAGCAGGCAATGAATGAAGGCTTGTTTGATATATTTATTGATTCGGGAGCAGCTGTGAGTACACCTACATGCGGACCTTGTCTTGGAGGACATATGGGAATTCTGGCTAAAGGTGAAAGAGCGGTTTCCACCACAAACAGAAATTTTGTAGGACGTATGGGACACCCCGAAAGTGAGGTTTATTTGGCGAGTCCTGCTATAGCAGCGGCATCGGCAATTTTAGGGAAAATTGCAGGACCGGAGGAATTGGATTAATCAATGAATTATTTTCAGAGGACACATCTGCAAAAGCATATATGAAATGTGTCCGTTAATATAGGTTAGGAGAACAATTACGAGGTGTGAGGAGGAAAATATATGAATGCTAAAGGCAAAGTTATAAAATACGGCAACAATGTTGATACAGATGTTATTATACCTGCAAGATACTTGAATACATCAGATCCTGCCGAGCTGGCAAGTCATTGTATGGAGGATTTGGATGCTGGCTTTATATCAAAGGTAAAAAAAGGAGATGTAATGGTGGCAGGCAAGAATTTTGGCTGCGGCTCATCAAGAGAGCATGCTCCTATTTCTATAAAGGCATCGGGTATATCCTGTGTTATCGCTGAAACCTTTGCAAGAATATTCTATAGAAATTCAATTAATATAGGGCTTCCTATTATTGAATGTCCCGAGGCGGCTATCGATATAAAAGATAGTGATGAGGTTGAGATTGATTTTGACAAGGGAAGCATTAAAAATTTAACAACGGGTAAAGCATACCAAGGTCAGCCTTTTCCTGAATTTATGCAAGAAATTATCTCAGCTGACGGGCTGATTAACTATATAAAGAAGACGAAATAAGATTTATGTCTGAAAACAGCTTTAAAAAAGGAGCTGTCAGGGTTTTCGCCGGAATAGCCGGCTTGACATGAGGAATGGAGATGAGAAAGTGAATTATAAAATTACAGTACTGCCGGGAGATGGCATAGGTCCTGATATAATCAGGGAGTCCTTGGAGGTTTTAAAAGCAATCGGGAATAAATACGGGCACAGCTTCGAGCTTACGGAAGCAGATCTTGGTGGAATAGCAATAGACAAGCATGGAGAACCGCTTCCACAGTCCACGATAGATGCTTGTAAAAGCAGTGATGCCGTATTGCTGGGTGCGGTCGGAGGTCCTAAGTGGGATACGGTACCGGGAAATCTGAGGCCGGAGGCAGGGCTTCTGGGCATCAGAGCTGCGTTAGGGTTATATGCCAATTTAAGGCCTGCAATAATATACAGTGCATTAATGGATGCATCACCGCTGAAATCGGAAATTATAAGCAATGGGATAGACATAATGGTTATCCGTGAGCTTACAGGGGGAATTTATTTCGGCAAGAGGGGCAGACTTGAAACTGATGGCGGAGAAGCTGCCTTTGACACTGAAATGTACAATAGAACAGAGGTTGAGAGAATAGCTAAGGTTGGATTTGAGACTGCCATGAGGCGCGGGAAAAAGCTGATGTCTGTTGATAAAGCCAATGTTCTGGAAAGCTCAAGATTTTGGAGACAGGTTGTTGAAGAGGTTGCAAAGGATTATCCTGAAGTGGCTCTGAGCCATATGTATGTGGATAATGCAGCTATGCAGCTTGTCAGAAACCCTGCACAATTTGATGTGGTGCTTACCAGCAATATATTCGGAGATATATTATCTGATGAAGCCTCAATGATAACAGGTTCAATCGGGATGCTGCCCTCGGCGAGTCTCGGAGCTGCAAGGCTTGGACTGTATGAGCCTATACACGGCTCGGCACCTGATATAGCAGGGCAGGACAAAGCAAATCCTATAGCTACGATACTTTCTGTTGCAATGATGCTTAGGTATTCTCTTGATTTACCGGAAGAAGCTGCTGCTATCGAAAAAGCGGTAGTCAACATACTGGATAAAGGCTGCAGAACAGGAGACATAGCCTCAGCCGGAACAACTGCTGTGGGTACAAGAGAGATGGGAAGGCTTATAAGAGAGGAACTTTTAAAATAGTTAAAATCCCTAAATATATATATGTTTTTTATGGCAGGCTCCATTTTATAAGACAGATATTGACTAAAGTCAATTACTGTTCAAGCTTTTGCAACGGTATTTACTTCTCCTTTTTCATTGGAATTAAGCTTTAAAGCTGATTTAAGTGCAGTTTGGGTTTGAAGATTGACTTTTATTATATAATGGAGCCTGTAAGCTTTTTTCTGGTATACTATTAAAAAGGCGGTTGACGGAAGTTCGCTTAAATGGTATATTGTTTTTAGAAAATATAAGCCACGAAGGCTTTATTGACTCAAATAATGATTTAGCTTGATTAATGATTAAGCTTTTACAAAATTAAACCACGAAGGGATGCTATAAGAATATGGCTCTTTTTGCGGTTTTTTATTTGCCTGAGGTTTGTTAAAAGAGAGGATTTTTTGTGTTTCAGGAGCAAATTGAGGCTGATTTTTGAGTTGTGTGATAAAATAGAGTCTTGTGGCAGCAGGGTTATGCCTTCTAAATATATTTTTTCAGTGAAGGTATATTTTGGCTGGAATTAAGGGAAATTTACTTAATGAAAAGCGAGTTGTATTGAAGAGGACAGGTGTGAAAGGAGGCGCTGAAGAATGTGCG
This sequence comes from Ruminiclostridium sufflavum DSM 19573, assembly GCF_003208175.1. Lineage (GTDB taxonomy): Bacteria > Bacillota > Clostridia > Acetivibrionales > DSM-1351 > Ruminiclostridium > Ruminiclostridium sufflavum. Next base: position 177,195 of record NZ_QKMR01000004.1, read on the forward strand.
GAGTAAATTATGAAAGCATTATAACAGAAATTGTGGTAGAAACGGTAAAGAACGAAAAGTTTTTTGAAAATATGACAGCAGAGGAAAAGGTCAAAGCTGTGGCTGAGTTATACAGAGCTCTTAGGCATGAAGTTATTGAGCATAGCCATGAGCATGTCCATACACATGAGTAAGGCGGAAGGGATATTAAGGCAGAAATGCGTATTAATATGAAAAACCGGTTGACCGGAAGTAAAAGGCTATGATATATTAAGATTTGAAATTAAGCCATGAAGGCTTTGTGCAAAATTTTTCTGATTTCAAGGAGGCTTTTGCCTTGAAATCCTCCTATCGGTTAGCCGGCAGGAATCAACCTTGGGATGAACCCAAAAGATGCTTATTTTTAGGCTCTTTTTGGGTTTTTATTTTATTTTTTATGAAAGGATTAGTTTTCATGCATATACCTGATAATTATTTAAGCCCGTCAACCTGTGCGGTTATGGGCGCAGCTATGGTTCCTGTATGGACAATTGCGGTAAGGAAGGTAAGGGAGGAAGTCTCGAAGGTGAGAATTCCGCTGTTGGGAATAGGCTCTGCTTTTTCCTTTCTTATGATGATGTTTAATGTTCCTCTTCCCGGAGGAACTACAGGACATGCGGTAGGAGGAACTCTGCTTGCAATTCTGCTTGGCCCGTATTCTGCCTGTATATCTGTTACAGTCGCACTGCTTATTCAGGCATTGATGTTTGGGGACGGAGGAATTCTTGCCTTTGGTGCAAATTGTTTTAATATGGCATTTGTTCTTCCTTTTATGGGATATTTTGTATATAAGTTTATTAAGGACAGGGTGAAATCAGAAAAAGGTGAATATGCGGCAATAGTAATTGGTTCGTATCTGGGGATAAATGCTGCTGCATTGTTGGCTGCAATCGAGTTTGGAATTCAGCCGGTACTTTTTAAAAGTGCTTTGGGACAGCCGCTGTATTGCCCGTATCCTTTATCGGCGTCCATACCCGCAATGACAATACCGCATTTGCTTGTTGCAGGTATTGTTGAAGCAGTATTTACGGTTGCAGTATTCGCGTTTGTAAAAAAGGTATCACCCGGGACGATATATGAAGGCTCAAAGCAGAAAATTAAGGCTGTATACGGTTTGGTTGCCGCTTTAATTTTGCTGACGCCAATCGGCCTTTTGGCAACAGGTACTGCTTGGGGAGAATGGGGTGCTGATGAAATAAAAGACGTTGTGTCCGGAGGCAATACCTTGGGCTTTATTCCGGAGGGAATGAAAAACGGCTTTAGTTTTGAAGCTGTCATGCCGGATTATACTATAAACGGTTTACCCGAAATTGCGGGATATATAGTATCTGCAGCAGCAGGCGCAGCTATTTTTGTTATTTTATTTAAAATTATAGCAGGCATTAAAAAAAATAATGCAGACAAAGGCCGATAAGTTTATAGTGCGTTAAAGTCGCAGCCGTAGCTGTTTTTTGGCAAATACATATGTTTGTCGGCTAATTCATGCAATTATTTGCAAGCTGACTAAAGTCAATTACTTTTGCCTTGAGAAATCCGGGCACCTGCAATTTTCAACTGACCTCATCATAATCGATGGGGTTTTTGTTTTTCTCCGTCTTAATTTTTCTTAATTTTTCTCCCATTATTTCTTAATTCTATTCAATTAAAATTATAGATGAGCAACAGAAGCAGAGAAAGCTGTGACTAAAGTCAATTACTGTTCAAGCTTTTGAGACGATCTCTTTATAGCGTCTTTTCAGAAAAATTAAGCTTAAAGCTGATTTTTAACGCAGTTCGGGAGGCTTTAGCCGGCAGTAATTGACTTTGATAAAAAAAAGAATAAAGGGGGGACCGAGTCCATGCCGGGGCTTAAAAGGTCTTAGGCAAAAGAGCCGCACATGGACGTAATAATGAATTCACATGAAAAGTCAAAAGGTATTGTAGGAATAATTGTTAACCATAAAAAAACTATTGAAATGATATTTGGCATTCTCGTGGTACTTAGCATTATTTGCAGCCCATTTGTAAAAGTCAATTATGACCTGACTGAGTACCTGCCGGGTACAGTTCAGTCAAAGCAGGGAATAGAAATTATGGAGGAGGAGTTTGGATATCCCGGGTCGGCGCGTATTATGCTTGATAATGTTACACTGTATGAGGCTAAGCAGTATAAAGACAAAATTGCGGCTGTTAAGGGTGTTGATATAGTAACATGGGCGGACACGACAGCTGACGTATATCAAGCTAACGAATTTATAAGCAAAGAGGATATTGAGGATTATTACAAAGACGGGCACTCGGTTATGAACATTATTTTTGATGAAGGAGATTCAAGCAAGGTTACATCAAAGGCGATTGATGAAATAAAAAAAATATGCGGAAACAAAGGCCATTATACAGGCTCTGCAATTCAGAATAAATCACTTAATGAAAATCTGAACAGGGAGGTAAAGAGTGTTGCAGTAATAGCTGTTATAGTAATTATACTGATACTATTGCTCACCACAACCTCATGGTTTGAACCCATACTTTTTTTACTGGTTATGGGAATTGCGATAATAATAAATACAGGCACAAATATTCTTCTGGGTGAAATTTCATTTTTGACAAAAAGTGTTTCCGCCATTTTGCAGCTGGCTGTCGCGATGGATTATTCAATTTTCTTAATGCATTCCTTTACCAGAGAGAGGGCGGCAGGGACAGAACCGGCTGAGGCGATTGCCCGGGCATTGAGGCAGTCTGGAAGGTCGGTTATATATTGCGGGCTGGCAACGACTATAGGCTTTATAGCACTTACGCTGATGAAATTTTCTATTGGCTTCGATATGGGAGTTTGTTTGGCAAAGGGTATACTTGTAAGCCTGCTGACAGTTATTTTCTTAATGCCTTCACTTATTCTCAGATGCTCAAGGCTTATTGAAAGAACAGCCCATAAGCCCTTTATGCCGCCGTTTAATAAGTTTGCAAAGGGAGCATACAAAATAAGGTACGGAGTTTTAATACTTGCAGTAATTATGGCAGTTCCGTGTTTTATAGCAAAGGATATGAACAGCTTCCTTTTCGGTAACAGTTCTGTCGGCTCCAGTGAAGGCACATTGGTATATAAGGATGAGCAGGCTATAGATGCCCGGTTTGGCAGAAGCAATTTACTTATGGCATTGATTCCTAATACTTCAAGCATAAAAGAAAAGCAGCTTTCAGAAGAAATAGAGAATTTAAACTATGCAAAGAGTGTCACATCACTTGCAAATACTGTGCCGGAAGGTATCCCCATAAGCTTTTTACCCAAAAGTACAACAGCTTTGCTTCATACAGACAAATATGCAAGAATGCTTGTTTATATAAACACAAAGGATGAAAGTGCTTTGGCATTTAAATGCTCGGATGAAATTAAAGCCCTCATAAAAAAATATTATCCGGAAAATTCATATTTAATAGGTGCAACACCATGCACGCAGGAAATCAAAAGCACAATTACAAAAGACTATAATTTTGTGGATAAGCTTTCAATGCTGGGAGTTGCCATTGTGGTAATGATTGCATTCAGATCCCTTCTGTTGGCTCTTCTGGTTTTGCTGCCTATTGAAGCCGCTATTTTTATTAATATGGCCTTCCCGTATTTAGTGGGTGATACCATGGTTTATATGGGATACATAATCGTAAGCTGTATTCAGCTGGCGGCAACCGTTGACTATGCTATCCTGATGCTGAGCAATTATCTTGACAGCCGCTCGCATTCGGATAAAAAAGAAGCCGCAATGGAGGCTATAGCAGAAACTACGCCTCCTGTCCTGACCTCCGGCATGATTTTATCCTGTGCAGGCTTTATTCTGTACCGGACATCATCTATAACAGCGATAGCCGGAATGGGAGAGCTGATTGCAAGAGGCGCATTTCTGGGAATATTGCTTGTTGTTTTCATGCTTCCGGCATTGCTTACTATTTTTGACAAACCTGTAATCAAGCACATCAGCAATGCAAAAAAAAGGTCGGAGCGGCGGTTGCAAAAAATAAAATCAATTTCAATAGGTTCTTGAAAAAGTCAGTTACTATCGGTTGAAGAGCCGGGTAAATAATAAGAAGCTTGTTTTCGGGATAGGAGGAATAAAAAATGAAATTAATAAAAAGGTTGTTTTCAGGTATACTTGCCGGTACTGTCGCATTGACTATGATGTCAGGTGGGGTAAGTGCCGCTCAAGCCGGAGTTTCTGTTGATGAGGCGGTATACGTAAATTTGGATTATTACGGTAAAACAGAGAAGGTAAATGTTGTTAAGGGATGCAGTATGAATGGCAATCTCAGCTTTACCGATTATGGCTCCTATGAAAAAGTAACTAATATGTCGAATGAGGTTCAGCCGAGCATTTCGAGTAATTCTGTCAGCTGGAAGCTTTCCGGAAATGCTGACCGTTTTTTCTATGAATGTACGCCAAAAGCAGGCTCGGTTGTTCTGCCTTGGGATTTTGATATTTCTTACAAGCTGAACGGGGTTCCGGTTAATGCTGATAAGCTTGCAGGAGTATCAGGGCTGGTTGAAATCAATATAAAAGCTGTCCCCAATAAAAAAGCCGGAGAATACCTGAAGAATAATATGATACTATCGGTTGAATCAATTTTCGATATGGCTGATACAACCAGTGTTGAGGCACCGGGTGCGCAATTGCAGTCGGCAGGCAATTACAAGGCTGTAATATTTGCAGCCTTGCCGGGAGAAGAGACTGATTTTACAATGAGAATAGGTACAAAAAGCTTTGAATCATCAGGAATTATGATAACTATGATGCCGGGAACCTTAGAACAGCTTAAGAAAATAAAAGATTTTAAAGAAGCCAAGGACACTGTGGGAGATTCCGGCGATGCTCTTTATGCTGGCTTAAATGAAATATTAGACAGTATTCAAAATACATCAGATGGCTTAAATCAGATAAAATCAGGTCTTTCGTCATTACAAAGCGCACGGGGCAAGGTCAGCTCTTCAAAGGAGGGGGTATATACCGATGCAGATAAAGCTCTTGAAGATATTACGAATATAACAAAGCAGATAAGTGTGCTGATTCCTCACTTGCAGAACGGACAAAAGCTCGTAAGGGATGTTAATTCGGATGTTAATGCAATGGTTGACACCTTAGGCAGTATAAAAACCTATACAAATTCCTTTTCAAAGTCAATCAGTAAGATTCAAAGCAGTACAGATGAATTATACAAGAATTTAAGTACGGTAAAAGGTTACAAAAGTGATACAAAAGAGCTGCTAAATAAAATCAATGATACCATAGATATATCAGAGAATGACAAAAAAGCAATGGATACGGCAATGATGCTTATGAATACAAGATTGTCCGCACTGGAAAAGGATCTGGCAGCACTTGATACTGCTATGAAGGCTATGCCTGCTCAGCTTGATGCTGCATCTGCATACTATAAGGATACAACAGCGGCAATTCTGAACGGCGAATTAAAAGGCATAATTGCCTCGATTGAGCCTACGCTTGTGGATTTATCATATACAACAGCCGCAACAAACATGCTTATAAAGGAGCTGGGTGAGATGTCCGGCAAGGCTGGGGCTTTGGTGGATACGGCACAGGAGGCATGTGCCTTGGGAAGTAAGTATGTAGATTCAATAGATGCCGGTATAGGCACTGCTCAGAGCTTGATAAAGCAGCTGGACGAAATAGGGGATACAACCAAGAGCTTTTCAGATAAAAGCAATGAGCTGCTGGATAAAATAACCGCGCTGAACGCTACCATGAATAAGTATCAGAGTGGTACGGATACAGCCCTTCAGGATACCGAAAAATTATTCGACAGGCTTAATACCGGATTAACCGATACTAAGATACTGCTATCTTCTGTTGAAGATACCTTGAAGGCCGGCGGCGGTGATTTTGACGAAGGCACCCGTCAAAGCCTTAATGGTTTGATTGACTTGCTTCAAGACAGTATGTCGGGTATAAAAGCAACGTCAACCGTAAAAAATGCCGGTGATAAAATTAAGAGCACTGTTGATGACAAGCTGGATGAAGTGGAGGATGACAGCAACCTTCTGAAAATGGATGCCGAAGCAGCACCGATTTCCTTCACATCGGCAAGGAACCCGTCTCCTCAGACCTTGCAAATAATTATGCGCACGCATGAAATAAGCATAGATGACAGTAAAAGCATTAGGGATATGGAGACAGCGAAGGATAAAACTGGCTTTGCAGGCAGAATAGCCAATGTATTCGAAGAACTGTGGAATAAAATAACCTCTTTATTTGCATAATTTTATAGCATATTCGCTAGCTGATTCATGCAGCTATTAATAGCTCAACCTTCCGGTGATAAATTTAAATGCCTATAATTTTCAACTGTGAAGGCTGAGTTAAGCATATAAGGAGCAGGAAAGGAACAAAAGGGTTAAAGACGTAGAGGTTAATCAAAAAGTATGATAAAATTAAAAAAAAGTCAACGGAAGATGATTATATGGAAAAAATATTAATTGTTGATGATGATAAGGCTATTGCAGAGCTGATTTCAGATGCGCTGGAGGATGAAAACCTTCAAACAGCTGTTTGCGGAAATGGTCTGGAAGCACTGCAGGTAATAGAAAATAACAGAGATTTTGATTTGATTATTCTGGATATTATGATGCCTGAAATGAATGGAATCGAACTGTGCAAAAGGATTCGTGACATTGTAGCCTGTCCTATTTTGTTTGTTACGGCAAAAAGCCGTACGTTAGATGCAATGCTTGGCTTTGAATTGGGCGGGGATGATTATATCTTCAAACCCTTTGTTGTGGAAGAACTGGTTGCGAGGGTCAAAGCTCATATACGCAGAGAGCAAAGGCATGAGAAGAGGCAGAGTAAGGAAAAGCTTACCATAGGTGATATTGAAATAAGGCGGGATAATTTTGAAACATATATATGCGGTAAGCCGGTTGCCCTTTCAACCAGAGAATTTCAGCTGCTGCAGTTTCTGATGGAGAATGCAGGGCATGTCCTGGCAAGGGAACAAATATTTAACGCTGTTTGGGGTATTGATTACGGAGATATTGGAACAGTTAATGTTAATATAAAAAATTTGAGAGAAAAAATTGATCCTGACAATGAGTATATAAAAACTATTTGGGGAATAGGATATAAATTTATAAAACCACAGACAAGAGGCTGAGAGTATATTATGAGTATGCGCCGCAGGTTTATCATAATTATAGCAAGTGCTATCGCACTGAATATTATTCTATTGTTCGGTTATTTCAGCATTTTTGTTTCCGACAGCTTTTTTAGCGACTTTAGTGTCTTGCAGAGCAGGGTTGACAATAAGACCTATGAAATTGCACAAGACATCAGTAATAACCTCGATTATCGAAGTATTCTGGATGGCTATTCGGAAAAGGAATATTTTATATTCCGGCTGGAGGATTTGAATGGTAAGGTATTCTTTGAAAGTAAGCTCCGGGGGATTGAATTTCTTTATATTACATCCGTTAAGCCGGTTAAATTAAATAATGAGATATACCTTCTGAGAGCAACGAAGCCATTGCTGGAAAATGAAGTGCTGGGGCTGCCGTCTGTAAAGAATATGTTTTATGTTGAGCTTATGATAATACTTATTATCACTTTGGCATTGTCCTTGGTTTTGTATTTCAGATTTGTAAGACCTATAGAGAATCTTCAGAGAAATATAGTGAATTATCAAGGCTGTAATAAGGCAGAGCGTACCCGACGCGCAGATGAAATAGGAAAGCTTCAGAACTCCTTTGTTGCACTGACAGAGAATCTGGAGGAGGAGAGGCAAAAGCAAAACCGTATAATTGCTTCAATATCTCATGATATAAAAACACCTCTTACATCTGTCATGGGGTATGCGGAACGATTGAAAAAAGGAAAGTTTACAGCTGAACGTGTGGAACGGTATGTTGATAATATATATTTGAAATCCTTGGTTATTAAAGATTTAATAGAGGAATTTGATGACTATCTGAGCTGCAATCTCAGACGCTCCTTTAAAAAGCAGGAGATTACGGTAAATGAGATAATGAAGGCTATCCTTATGGATTATGATGATGAGCTTTCGCATATAGGTGTTAAGCTGGAAGTGGAAAACCATTGTCCCGGGTTATCTCTGCAGGTTGATATTTCAAAGCTGCGCAGAGTATTTGGCAATATAATCGGTAACAGCCTGAAGCATTTTTCCGGCGAAGCTAAAAGAATATTTGTGGGGTGCAGGCAGGAAAAGAATACCGTTATTTTTTCTGTTGCAGATAATGGAACAGGTGTGGAGAAAAATCTGATGTCCCAGATTTTTGAACCCCTGTACACTTCAGATGCGGGCCGCTCGGTAGCAGGATTGGGCTTAGCCATATGCAAGGAAATCATAAATACGCATGGCGGTGATATCTGGGCAGAAAGCAATCAGTTTGGAGGGCTGACGGTTCGATTCTCCCTGCCAATCTGTTTTCACTGAAGGAACAGTTTTATCTACAGGTTTGGTAGTTTTATATTTAAATGTTTTTCCAATGTAGCTTTGAATATCGTCTTTTTGTTGCAAAGAGAAACCTGCTACAATTCCTAAAATGCATACTGCAATAAAGATTCTAATTATTTTTATCATACTTCACACTCCCTATTTGTATTATTACCTATAAACATAAATATCGGTATTTTCCTTCCACCTCATAACATATTCATAAGCTAGTAAAATAGACATATAGCATTTGTAGCATCTGAAATATATATCTTGGATTGCCAGTTAAAAATTTGTTTGTCCAAAATGTAAATGAATTCTTCCAGCGATATTCCCATTTAAACTGTTGTAAATATTAGCTGCAAGATTTATAAACCTTGCTTTATTTCGAATAGATACGTTGTATATTATCTTGACAAGTATCTTTTATGTCATTAAAATAATAATGTTAATTTGAAAAAAATGAAAGGAAAGCAAAATGTTATTTAATTCATTTAAGTTTTTGATATTTTTCCCAATTGTAACAATATTGTATTTTATTTTACCACATAAATTTAGATGGTTCATGCTTTTAACTAGTAGTTGTATCTTTTACATGGCATTTGTTCCAAAGTATATATTTATTTTAGCTTTTACAATTTTTATAGATTTTTTTGTGGGAATTGCATTAGAAAAAATAGATGGAGAAAAAAGAAAATTATTTTTAATAATAAGTATCTTATCAAATATAGGAATACTGTTTGTATTTAAATATTTTAATTTTTTCAATTCAAATATAGTTAAGGTCGCGGACTTTTTTCATTGGAATTATCCAATCGAAAGTTTAAAAATAATTTTACCGATAGGATTGTCGTTCCATACTTTTCAAAGTTTAAGTTATATAATTGAAGTATATAAGGGTAAGCAAAAGGCAGAAAGAAATTTTGGCATTTATGCCTTATTTGTTATGTTTTACCCTCAGCTTGTTGCCGGACCTATAGAAAGGCCTCAGAATCTTTTGACTCAATTCCATGAAAGACATTATTTTGAAATCAGCAGAGTAGCTGATGGCTTAAAAATGATGTTATGGGGAATGATTAAGAAAGTTGTTATTGCAGATAGATTGGCATTGTTTGTTAACCAAATTTACGGAAATCCTGAAAATTATTACGGAATGCCTCTTATTTCTGCTACATTCTTCTTTGCCTTTCAAATTTATTGTGATTTCTCCGGTTATTCGGATATTGCCATTGGAGCAGCTAAAGTTATGGGCTTTAACTTAATGACCAATTTTAACAGACCATATTTATCTAAGTCTATAGCTGAGTTTTGGAGAAGGTGGCATATTTCACTTTCTACATGGTTTAAAGATTACGTTTATATTCCTTTGGGTGGAAACAGGTGCTCTGCACCACGCAGGTACTTTAATTTATTTATTACATTTATGCTTAGCGGACTTTGGCACGGTGCAAATTGGACATATATTATTTGGGGAGCACTAAATGGGATTTATCAAATAATTTCATTAATGACAAGGAATATTAGAAATAAAATTTTAGTATTTACAAAATTAGAGAAGGTCCCTAATATTCATAAATCTATTCAAATTGTATTTACATTTTCGCTTACAATGTTCGCATGGATATTTTTTAGAGCGGCAAATATTAGACAAGCCATATATATCATAAGGAACATGTTTGTTGGAATTTTTGATATACGTAATTTTGAAGCTGTTATAAAGGTGGCTGAAGGAATACAGGCATTTAATAATGAAGGCCTTATTTTATCATTTGTTTTAATTCTATTTTTGATAATAATAGAATTGCTACAACGTAATGTTGTAATACGTGAGACCATTGATAAGAGATTCCCTCATATATGTTGGTTAATATACTATGCTGGAATATTTGCAGTTATTATTTTGGGGCAGTTTTCTAAAGCACAGTTTATTTATTTTCAGTTTTAAATAGAGAGGGTTACTTAAATGAATAAAGAAATGCAGTTAAATAATTTGTTAAAAAGAGGGCTATTACTAAAGCATAAAAACTTTTTATTGTGCATCACTTTTGTTTTCTTTTTTTTTGCTTTTGACTTTGTAATAGGTGAGGTTTTAAGCTATTATGATCATTTTGATACTCCCAATATGAATTCATTAATGTGGGATGACTTCTATAAAAGTGAGCCGAATTCTATTGATGTGATATTTTTGGGATCTTCACATGCAAGGTTCGCTTTTGATACAGAAACCTTTGATAATAATTTAAATATAAAGTCCTTTAACCTATCAAGTTCAGAACAAACACCCTTAGTCGGATATTATGCATTAAAGGAAGTTTTAAAAAATCAAAAGCCTAAGCTATTGGTATATGAAGCATACTGGAGGGTATTTGGCATTGACGACAACACGACAACTGCATACTTTGTATATGACTATATTAAAGGATTTGATACTAGATCACAATTATTGGCAAGTATATATGACAATAGAAATTTTTCTTCCTTTTTAGCAGAAGCTTTGTCTAGAACATATAAGTATAGAGATAGTTTTTTCCCTACAATTAAAAATGTTTTAACCGGAAGGATTATTAAACCTTCTTCCCCGTCTAAGCATATTAAATATGCTGATTTTACATACCACCAAAATGGGTACTTTCAAAGTGATGAGGTCGTAAATAATGAAAAGTTATTTGAAAATAATCCATTTGAAAAAGCAGGATTGTACTTTAAATGGAATGAAACTCAAATTGAATATTTTAAGAAGACTATAAAGTTATGTAACGATAATAATATTAAGGTGTTAGTGATAACTGCGCCACTACCCAAACCTTCAATGGACTATATCAAAGATTATAAAAAATATAGCAGTAAAATAATGAATATTGCAAAGAAATTTGGACTTGAATATATAGATTATAATAGTATGAATATTAAAGAAGGTAATTTTAAAAATGAGTTTTTCTTTGATAGTAATCATCTTAATAAAAATGGTTCGGAATTTCTTGATAATTTGCTGATTCCGGTAATAAAAAAATATTTGAACTAAAAAGTACCATTTGATTGTGAAAGATAAAAGCTTACAGAGTCTGAGAAATCCATAAATTACATGGATTTCTCGAACTTCTGCAAGGCTTTGTACCTTATATATAATATTGCTCAATATTTATTTTCAGAAACTGTATTATTATCGGGTTTATTTCAAGGAAGGTAAAGCTGATTCCTTTACGTGTAAAGGCAGTAATCATTGGCATAGCAATCGTGGCAAACGGGTCTGTGCCTGAGTACAATATGTGTATGCGGGTGTTGGTGAGTTTTTTTGGACAGCTTTTGCTGAGTAAAGCCCCCCTTATGAACTATTTGATTTTCAGTATCTCTTTCACACACATAGCGGCCCATGTGGCACCGCTTTTCCTTTTGAAAGATATATATCCTCCCTGTTTTTTTATATTCATCAGCATCTAACTCGGATGTGCTTAAAAATAGTGAATATAAGTCATCAATCACTTTGGTTAGCTACTGAATTGGTTGTGTTTGATTTTGAGATGGCATTACCCTGTAAAATGTAAGTCTACTTGACTAAGTATACCAAAAATTTAATTAAATGTAAAAAAATAGTTGATTCTCTTTATTATTGATGATATGATTATTTGATTGGATGCATTCTGAAAATAATTGGAGGATTAAAATCTATGAATAAACAAAAGAAGTATATTATTATTACTTTATTATTAGTACTTTGTTGCACATTACTCATGTCTAGTTTTGTTTTTGCTACTGATTCTGATATAGATATAAACTCAGATGTCGCACAAAGTATAATATACCAAATGGTTCAATCTATAAACAATAAAGACTGGGGCACATATTCTGAATTGCAACTAGATGAATACAAGGATAGTTTAAAGGATTTTTTACTTAATACTGATAACCAGCAATCCAGCATCGGAATATTAAGTGTGCAATCTGCATCAATAAAGGAAATTAAAGCACTTCCAAAAGCAGCTTTAACAGGTATTGTTGATTTAGAAAGTTACACATTAAAATACGGTGATGTCTATTCCTTTTTAGTTGGTACTACATATAAAGTAAAAAAAGAAAGCAAGTACTTTTTGAATGGAGTTAACTATAACATAATTTTAGTAGGAAAAGAAAATGATAAATGGAAAATAGTTTTTAATGGAGATGCCCCTCTTGAAGTTCTACGCCCTAAAGGATACGGTTTTAATAGCGATGATGAAACATCATCATTGAAAGTTATACAAGAGAAGTATAAAGGCAATATCATTAATAAAAAAGGGGCATTATTATCTACAAACAAGAAAGTCTCAGAAACCAGCACTAATGCTAAAATACTTGAGGTAAGTGCTGTTCAAAGTAGTTCTGTGTCATCCTTTACTTTACAAGAACCAGCAATAATTGCTGTGTATCATATGTATGGTAATTCATCGTTAACAGGTAAAGCAGACCCGTATTATCACACAACAACATACCCATCTTTTGATGTTGAATATGTTAGTGACTGTTTACCTGTTGAGGTTTATGATTCTTGGGACATAAAAGCTCTTTGTGCTTGTGCGTTAGCTGTTAAAGAATATGGTTGGTATAATATTTTACATCCTAAGACACCTGCATCAACATATGGAGCAGATGTAGTTGATACAGTATCAGATCAAAGGTATGAGTATAATTCGCATACTCTAGCTCCTAATTGTAACAATGCCGCTATTCTTGAAACATCTATATGTATTAGAAGTTCTAGTGATAATATTTTTAACGCACAATACAGAGCCGGAACATCAGGAAGTCCAGGTACACAGTATGGTGGAGTACTCTCCCAATATGGAACACAGTATCTTGCGACAACTGGTGGATACTCTAATGCTATATCTATTTTAAGATATTATTATAGCTATTCAGACAAATCTTCAGGAGATATTAAAATTTTTAATGTAAATTATCCATAACTTTTATTGTATTTAATTTAAAATTAAAAATATTGAAGAGAAAATTGCATACGCTATATTAGAATGCAATTTTTCTCTCCAACAAATAGTAGTAGGATTTAATTTGGAGGTTTTATGAGAAAATTAATAGTAATTTTAAGTATGTTTTTTTTATTGGTTCTGACTACTTCTTGCGGAGAAAAGGTTTCTAATGGCAATTCTAACCAGCAAGCAGGTAGTACTCAATATAATGATGAAAATAGTACTGCTACGCAGCAAACAGATGCTGGGAGTACTAATAAATCAATTGAATTACTACTTGACAAAAAAATAGAAACTAGCAGCTATTCAGTATCTATTCCTAAAAGCTGGTCTTATGAAGAAGTTAATAGTGATATTTTGAATCTAAAAAAAGATAATGTCCAAATTGGGGGAATATATATTCAGCCATACTATAAGGATGTAGAAGAGCCTGTAAGTAGCTTGCTTCCTAATCATACTGAAATTATTGATTCAAAAAAATTAACAGGCTTCTTTACTGAAACACAAGAAATGCATGTAGTTAGCACGGAACCAGCTGTTTCAGGAGATAGTAATAGCGAAAATTGGATATATGTATTCTTCGTAAAAGATAAAGAAGTTGTTTATGAAATCTTCTTTAATACTAAATTTATTGATGAAAGTAATATTCTAAATATAGCAAAGAGTTTTAAATTAAGCTCTGGTACATAATTCCATAAACTAAAATTTTATTCAAACCACCAATTTATCAAGCTCCCGATTCAAGTTAGTCTCGAACTTCTGCAAAGCTTTGTACCCGATATATAATTAATTATAATACTGTTTGAATAGCAAATAACAAAGAAGCTTTGCATATTTATACAAATTTATACCGGAAACCGGGATTTTCGCTTATAACATATTGAAAGCTTATCTTATCTGACGGAATCCGGCTCTGCTTTAAGGATATCAATCTTTTAGGCAGATTCAGAGAGCACTGGTAGTCAGTTAATTCAATATCACCAAATACTTGAATATATGTTAATAAATTTAAGTCGTTATATTCGCTGTCTATATCAGAAGGTAATTCTGCAATAACCTCGGGGAATTCACATGAGCCGTCTGGTGCATTCTTGACAGCACAGGCTGAGAAGGTTGATTTATTCAGCTCAAATATTGTTTTTAGCGGGTGATAGTATTTTTGCCTGCCGGAGCAGGGATCGGCAAGCCTTTTCATAACCCTTGAAGGACTCATTAATACTGCGTCTATTTTAATATTTTGAGGAAGCAGGATGCCCTCGGGCAGCATTTGAGAAACAAGATTCAAGGCTATTGAAACATGAGGCTCTTTTTGCAAGGCATTCTGCATGGTTTCAGTCAGAACTATATGTATCGGATTAAGCTTGTCAGCCTGATAAGTTGTAGCATCGCACTGCACAATCTTATTTACATAGTCCTTCGCTTGGAAGGCGGCAATATTGCTTTTTAGAAACCTTATGCTTTCCGGGTTTATTTCAAGGAGGGTAAAGCTGATTTCTTCGCTTGTAAAGACAGTAGTCATTGGCATAGCAATCGTGGCAAACGGGCCTGTGCCTGCGTACAATATGTGTATGCGGGTGTCGGGGAATTTTTCCCGGGCAGCTTTTATTGCTGAGTAAAGCCCTCTTATGAAATATTTGGTTCTCAGTATTTCTTTCACACACATGGCAGCCCATGTGGCACCTATCGCTTTTCCTTTTGCAAGATATACATCCTCCCTGTTTTTATCGTCATCCGCATCTAACCCGGATGTGCTCAAAAATAGTGAATATAAGGCATCAATCGCTTTGGTCAACTCCGGATAATTATCCTCCGGATTAAGCAGAATCCTAGTTATATTATGTAATTTCTCGGTGTTTTTTTGCATATAAACCTCCACGCCTGATTTGGGTACAAAACATAGTAAAAAATTTAATTTTAATACAATTATTATATCTAAATCCAGATACTAATAAAAGTTGAATATAAATTTTATAATATGTAAATAATACGCAATGGTAGCAAAAAAAATTAATATATGCAAATTGAGGCTGGTTTGAAAAATGCGAAGTTTATATTTTGTGCATTCATTGTTCTCTTCGCATATCAAAAAGCAGCGAGCGGCTTTTTGTGGATTTGTGTCGCCGGTGATACTGGCAAAAATGCGGTAGCATAATAATAAAGAGCGTACCGCCACGAAAGCCTTACTAAAAATTTATGCCCGAACTGGGCGTGGAGGGTATTATGAATAATATTCAAAATATTTTGGGACTGAGTGCCAGTGAAAGCATTAAAAAGACATTATTACTTTTGACAGGCTGGACATCTGCTGTTTTAGCATTGTTTATATTTCCGTTTGTTTTTGGGATGATGGGTGTAATTTGCGGTATCCTTGCTACAAAGAATAATAGGAGCAGAATCGGAATTTACCTTGTTGTATCTTCGATTGTTCTTATGGGAGTGGGATTGGCCTTAAATGCCAGAATTATGCCCGGAATTTAACAATAATAGTAACCGGTATGGCTCCGGGATATGCTGGAGGGAATAATGAGTGAATTGGTGAATGGTAACCTTTTAATAATCGGGGGAGCAGAGGACAAGTGGGGGCAAAGCTCGGTATTAAAGCATGCGATTGAAATGTGCGGAGGTGCTGAGTCAAAAATAATTGTTTTAACCACTGCGACGCAGAAACCGCAAGAGGTAGGAGAAGAATACAGGACAGTATTCACACGTCTGGGAGTCAAAAAGCTTGATATTTTAAATATTGATAATAGAAATGATGCAAATGAAGACTCTGTGGCACAACTAATATCAGGTGCGGCAGGTATTTTTTTTACTGGAGGAGACCAGCTGCGGATTACGAGTATATTGGGCGGAACAAAAGCATTTAAGGGGCTATTGGAGGCTTATATGCACGGGGTTCCTATTATTGGGACGAGCGCAGGTGCATCGGCAATGAGCAGCACAATGATTGTAGACGGAAACAGTAATTCAGCTGCCAGAAAATGTACATTAGGGATGTCTCCCGGATTGGGGCTTCTTAATCAAGTAATAATTGACCAGCATTTCGAACAGAGGGGGAGGTTAGGCAGACTTCTTGTAGGAGTTGCCCAGAATCCTTCAATATTGGGTATAGGGATAGATGAGGATACGGCAATTAAGGTACAGTCTAATGCTTCTTTCGAAGTAGTCGGCACAAACTGTGTTACTGTAATTGATGGAACTACTATAAAAAAATCTAATGTTTCAGAGCTTAATCCGGAGGAAATGATAGCATTATCAAATGTTACAATCCATGTCCTGCCTTGTGGCTTCGGATTTGATTTAATCAACAGAACAGTAAAAAAAACTAGAGTTATCTAATCTTAGGAGGTCTTTTCAGGTGCAGATTCAAAGCATTTATTGCTTTCAAGGTAGAAATATATACAGTCATAAGCCGGTAATCCGTATGGTAGTAGACATAGGAATATTTGAAGCCGGTCCTACCAGAGAGATACCCGGTTTTAACAAAAAACTGCTTAAAAAATTTCCTAAAATAGCGGAGCATACCTGTGGCTTGGGTTATGCGGGAGGCTTCGGGGAAAGATTGATTGAAGGTACTTATATTGGTCATGTTGCCGAACACTTGATTTTAGAAATTCATAATATTATGGGGTATTCTGTGAAGTATGGTAAAACGCGGCAAATTGGAAATTCATCCAGATATTATATAATTTTTGAGTATATAAATGAAGCTTTTTCTGTTGAGTGCGGCAAAAAGGTTATAGAAATAGTTAAAGCGTTTGCAGAGGACAAGCTTATTGATATTGACAAAATACTTAATGATTTAAAAAAAATATCTTTAGAAACGGATATGGGACCCAGCACAAGAGCAATATACGAGGCGGCAAGGAGAAGAAATATTCCTGTTTCCAGAGTTGGTACAGGAAGTCTTTTAAAGCTTGGGTATGGAAGAGGCAGCAGGATAATCCAAGCTTCTCTTACAGACAGTACCAGCTGCATTACTGCGGATATTGTATCTGACAAGCAGCTTACAAAAAAAATATTAATGGATAATATGCTGCCCGTTCCATATGGAGTTGTTGTTCAGACCGAGGAAGATGCCATTGAAGCAATACAAAGAGTTGGATTTCCATTGGTTGTTAAACCGGCAGATGCAAACCAAGGGAAAGGAGTAACAGTAAATATAGTATCTGAAGAACAAATACCAGCTGCTATTTGTGAGGCTAAAAAATATTCCGGGAAAATAATTATAGAAAAATATATTCACGGGAAAGATTATCGTGTTTTGGTTGTGGGCAACAGGGTTTGTGCAGTTGCTGAAAGAAGGCCTCCGGAAGTTACAGGCGATGGCTGCAGCACAATTTCTGAGCTGGTCAGGCGGGAGAATTTGAACCCTTTGAGGGGGGCAGACCATGAAAAGCCGTTAACCTATATACGTCTTGATGAAATAGCTGTAAATTATATCAGGTCTCAGGGATATACACCGGATAGCATTCCGATGCAGGGAGAAACAGTGAGACTTAGAAAAAACGGGAATATAAGCACCGGCGGAACTGCCAGAAACTGTACGGATCAAATTCACCCCAGGAATGTATCCTATGCCGTAGCGGCTGCCAGAGCCGTGGGGCTGGACATTGCAGGAATTGATTTTGCCGCGGAGGATATTTCCTGTCCGATAGATTTGAATGAAGGAGCAATTATTGAGGTGAATGCTGCTCCGGGACTCAGAATGCATCTTCATCCAAGTGAGGGTGAGCCTGTAGAGGTTGCGGAGGATATACTGAAAATGATATATCCTGAGGAAAAGGACTATAGTATTCCAATTGCAGCTATTACAGGTACAAATGGCAAGACTACCACCACAAGACTTATTAAGCATACCTTTTCAATAATGGGCTTGAATGTCGGAATGACTTCTACCAGCGGAATATACGTTGGGAATACATGTGTTCAAGGAGGTGATATGACAGGGCCGGCCAGTGCAGGCATCATTTTGTCGGATAAGTCGGTAGATGTGGCAGTGCTGGAAACTGCAAGAGGCGGTATAGTCAGGAAAGGGCTTGGCTATGATCTTGCCGATGTAGGTGTTTTAGTCAACATAAGTGATGACCATCTGGGCATTGACGGTATAAATACCATAGAGGAGCTTGCGGATATAAAGGCACTTGTTATTGAGGCTATAAAGCCCGATGGATATGCTGTTTTAAATGCCGATGACGATATGACTCCTTATATGCTAAGTAAGGTTAGAAGTAATGTCATTATGTTTAGCAGGACTAAAACTAATGCCCTTCTTAAAAAGCATTGCAAAAACTCCGGTAATATTGCGGTATTCGTAAGAGAAGGCTACATCTGGGTGAAAGTAAATGCAAAAAGCATCCCTCTTATAGACCTGAATGATATCCCTATAACCTTTGGAGGTCTTGTTGACTGCAATATTGAAAATGCCTTGGCAGCAGTATCGGCGCTGGTTGGAATGAAAGTGCCTATGGAAATTATAAAAAAGGGTATGGAAACCTTCCGGCCGGATATAGAGCTTAATCCCGGCAGGTTTAACATATTTGATATGGGCGAATTTAAAGTTATGCTGGATTATAGCCATAATATAGCAGGCTATACCGCAGTTATAAAATTTGTACAAAAGCTGAAGGCCAAGCGGCTGGTGGGTATAGTGGGAATGCCCGGAGACAGGCTGGATTCTAATATAAAAGAGGTTGGAGAGCTCTGCGCGAAAGCCTTTGAAAAGCTTTATATCAAAGAAGATATTGATTTAAGAGGCCGTAAAAAAGGAGAGGTTGCGGATATTCTCAAAACCAGTATAATAAATTCAGGGGGAAAAAAAGAAGATGTTGAAATAATATTAAGTGAAACCGAGGCTCTTGAAAAGGCTATGCTGGATGCACGGCCCGGAGATATGATAGCTTTGTTTTTTGAAGAACTGGACAAGGCTATTCAATTGATATCTAAATTTAAGCAGGAGCAGGAAAGTACTGATTTCATCATCCGGAACAGTATAAATACAGGTAAGGCTGATGTGACGGAGAGAGAAAAGCCTTCTTTTAAATCTTCGTATAAAAATTGAATATTAATTTTACCTGTAATATAAAGGATTTCATTTTAATCCGTTTAACCCCGATTATCGTCCGATGGAACGGGCCTTTCGGTCGATAGTAATTAACTTTTTATATGGTACAATAGAGGAATATGTAATATAATGTAACGTGTACGGGCTTTTATATAGAAAAGCTTTAAAAGCAGTATATAAGCACTTGGGGGGTAGCAATGCCGGAGGTTTATTATTATGTTAAGCTGGAAGAGGTATCGGATATTACTGATTGCGGGCTTAAGCTGTCTGAATTTTATGATAAGGAAGTAATAATTGAAAATGAAAAAAAACAGTGCTTTTCTGCACTTCTGAATCCTAAGGATGACATGGAACTATACGGGTCAGCCTCTTTCTGTTGTTTAAAGCTGCAGGTGAAAAGTGAAAAATGTTTTGTTGCTGACAGGTTCATATTTGAAACTGTTCAGGACAATAATATAGAGCTGTACTATAAAACAATTATTCCCATAGAAAAATATATGTTTGGAACATACAGGCTTCCTGAGTGCCTTATTACCACTACTATTTTACCGGATGAGGCTTATATTCTGGATAAAAGGATAGATTCACCGATTATTTATTCCAATTCCGAGGAATTGTATATAAATAATATCTTACAAGATCTCAGGGATAATTATGCAGAAATGGATAATGTGCTGCTTTATCTTTTTCTTGATAACCTTACTGTTATGGGAAGGCTTGAAAAGGTTGAGAACATTAACGCAGGAATGACTATTTTCAAAAATGAGTCCGGCAAGACTTATTGCATTAAAAAACCGGATTTCAGCAGCTTTTGCCCTTAAAGCTGTCAGAAACAGTCAGAAGGTCATGAGGAGAGGAGGCCAAATTGAAAAACCTGATTTTGGAAAAATTGAAGCAGAAAAAGGACTATACCTCGGGGGAAGAACTGAGCGGACTTTTTAATGTTTCAAGAACAGCTATATGGAAGCATATAAATGAGCTGAGAAAAGAAGGCTATCACATAATATCATCTACAAGGAAGGGCTATCAGCTTGTTGATACGCCGGATATATTGGACAGCAGAGAAGTGAGAATTCCTGCCGGTCAGCTGATAGGCAAGGAGATAATTCATTTTGAAGAGATTGATTCTACAAATAACTATGCTAAAAAAATTGCAAACGAAGGGTGCAGGGACGGAACGGTTGTTGTTTCAGAGAGGCAGACAATGGCAAGGGGCAGAGTCGGAAGACAGTGGGAGTCATTTACAAATGAGGGCTTATGGTTTTCAATTGTTCTGAGACCTGATTTGGAGCCTGAATATATCAAGATAGTTACGCTTGCCGCCGCAGTTGCCGTAGTGGAAGGGATATCTGAGGTGCAAGGAATAGTTTGCGGAATCAAGTGGCCGAATGATATAATATTAAATGGCCGTAAGTTAGGCGGGATTCTGACAGAATTAAGCGCTGAGCCTGAACATATAAATTATGTGGTGGTTGGTATCGGAATTAACATTAATCAGGATAAAAATTCTTTTAATGCTGAAATTAAGAATAAAGCCACATCCCTCAGAATACATACAGGAGAAACGGTTTCGCGGGTCAGACTATTAGAGGGCATTTTAACCGGATTTGACAGGATTTACAGTATAATGCTTCAAAGAAGGACCCAGGAAATAATAGATAGCTGGAGCGGTTATTCAGTAACACTTGGAAAAGAAGTTAAGATAGTTTTAAAGAATACTGAGTATATTGGGTTAGCCCAATCCATAGCTTCGGACGGCAGGCTGATAGTTAAGTGTAATGATGGAGTGATAAGAGAAATAGCAGCAGGTGAAATACAGGTAAGAGGCTTGCTTGGCTATACATGACATGTTTTTTCAACTAATATAAAGCGTAGGAGGAACTTATCAGTGGTTAAAAAGAATGAACACCATAAAAAGAATGATTTACAGGCGAATACATCCGCACCATTAAATTCTGCTCAAAAAGTCGGAGAATTTAATCATAAAGAGAATAATACGAGGAACAGCCGCCCACCAAGAGAAAATCAGCAAAGGGAAAACAACAATCAGCAGAAAGAGCACCAGCGCAGAGACCCAAAAAGAGAAAATACTGCTCGTGTTAATCAGGCAAGGGATGGCATTCAAAAAGAAAATCCGCAGAAGGAAAATCACCAGAAGAACTATCATAGAGAAAATAACAGCCAAAACAGAGAAAACGGCAAGGAGAACAGGGAAGCCTACCGGCAGCATTATCAAAGACCTGCAATTAAGCCAAAGGCAGAGGAGACGGTTGAAGACATTGCATCTGATATCGTCAGGATAGAGAAGGAAATTGATCTTGAAATCAAAGAAATAAAGAGCTTAAGGCTTGGCTTATAGTTTTAGCCCTATTGCGGAGGAAACATGATTCTTGTTATAGATGTTGGGAATACACATACTTTATTAGGTGCATTTAAAGAAAAGGAAATTCTGGCAAATTGGCGGATAAGCACAGACAGGGACAGAAGTGCGGATGAACTGGGAATGCTGCTGCTGAACCTGTTCGCATATGGCAAATTGAATGTGGAAGAGGTTGCGGCAGTTGTAATTGCCTCCGTAGTACCGTCTCTACTATATTCGCTTGAGCATTCGATAAAAAAGTACTTAAAAATTGATCCTATGATTATCGGGCCGGGTACTAAGACGGGAATAAATATACGATGTCAGAATCCAAAAGAAGTAGGTGTTGACAAAATTGTAAATGCTGTGGCCGGATATGAAATGTATGGAGGACCTCTCATTATCGTTGATACGGGAACTGCTACCACATTTTGTGCTATCTCGGCAAAGGGTGAGTATCTGGGAAATGCCATTTGCCCGGGAATAAAGATAAGTACTGAAGCCTTGTACCAGAAGGCTGCCATGCTCCCGCGAATTGATCTGATTAAGCCGGAGAATGTTATCGGAAAAAATACAGTGGCAAGTATGCAGTCGGGAATTTTCTATGGTTATGTGGGACAGATTGATTATATTGTTAAAAAAATGAAATCAGAGATGAAGGAAAGTGCTGTTAAGGTAATTGCAACAGGAGGATTTGCGCGCCTGATTGCCGAGGAATCTCATGTTATAACTGAAATAAATTCTACGTTGACACTCAATGGACTTCGAATAGTATACGAAAGAAATCAAAATTAAAAAGAAATCAGAACAAAAAGGTATATTTATATAAATTGATTTATAATAAAAAGACGTTTTTCGTCTTTTTTTGTATAAATATTTTGATAAATAGTATAATAATTAAAGAATAAAATAATCTGCACTAATGAATTTTAAATAAACTGATATGGCTGTTTGACAGGATTTTTAAATATTTTGTATACATTGTTAAAAGATTGACATGAAATTAGTAGAATGAGCGACAATGAATGATGTATTTTCGATGATTGCCGAATAATAACAAAATGTATCTCCAAAAAAGTATTTTTAACATTTGTATCTTAAAATGTAATGTGGTACGCTAATAACAATTG
The DNA here is from genome assembly GCF_003208175.1 of Ruminiclostridium sufflavum DSM 19573. Lineage (GTDB taxonomy): Bacteria > Bacillota > Clostridia > Acetivibrionales > DSM-1351 > Ruminiclostridium > Ruminiclostridium sufflavum. The sequence goes on from NZ_QKMR01000004.1 coordinate 200,157, forward strand.
CGAAAAATGGAGGGATTATTGTGGCAGGAAAAGGCTTTAAAGTAGCGATAATTGGTTGTGGATTCGTTGGTGCATCAGCAGCTTTTGCAATGTCAATTAACAATTTAGTATCAGAGATGGTACTTATTGATGTTAACAAAGAAAAAGCATATGGTGAAGCATTAGACATTAACCATGGGTTATCATTTGTAGGACAAATGAATGTTTACTCTGGAGATTATTCAGATTGTAAGGACTGTGACATAATAGTGGTTACAGCAGGGGCTAACAGAAAGCCGGGCGAAACTCGTCTGGATTTGGCCAAGAAGAATGTTTCAATAATGAAGGATATTACTGCAAACATTATGAAGCATTACAACAAGGGTGTAATTTTGGTTGTATCAAATCCGGTTGATATTTTGACTTACATGGTTCAGAAGTGGTCCGGATTGCCGGCAAACAAGGTAATCGGTTCAGGAACAGTATTGGACAGCTCAAGATTCAGAAATCATATTGCCGGTATTTTGAATGTTGACGTAAAGAATGTACATGGATATATTATCGGTGAACATGGTGATTCACAGCTGCCTGTATGGAGTGCTACACATATTGCAGGAACCAAGTTTGACAGCTATATCAGTAAGAACAATATAGCTGTTGACAAGGATAAAATAATTGCTGATGTTAAAACAGCAGGCGGAGTAATCATAAAGAACAAGGGAGCAACCTACTACGGTATAGCGTTGTCTATCAACAGAATATGTGAATCTTTACTTAAGAACTACAACACTATTATGCCGATAGGTACAGTTGTTAACGGACCATATGGGATAAGCGATGTAGCATTAAGCGTTCCTGCCGTGGTTAATGGAAATGGCTGTGAAAAAATATTGGAAATAGATTTGACAGATGCTGAGTTAAAGGCTCTTTTATATTCAGCAGATCAAGTTAAGCTTGTACTTGATGAAGTGAAAAATATATAATTATTGAATAATTTTCAATCATTTGTGAGTTTAAAGCGAAGCTTGTATAAGTTTCGCTTTAAATTTCTATAAATAACTTGTGAAAGTTTTCACAAAAGTGTATAATATAGCTATGTTAAAAACTAATATCTTAATTATAAATTGTGGAGGAATAAAAAATGGGAACTATTTATGAAGATTCACTTAAAGTGCATGGAGAGTGGGCAGGAAAAATAGAAGTTATTTGCAAAGCTCCGTTAAAAGATGCAAGGGATTTATCATTAGCATATTCACCGGGAGTTGCTCAACCATGCTTGGAAATTCAAAAAGATGTTGAAAATTCATACAAGTATACTAGAAGACATAACCTTGTTGCTGTTATAACTGATGGTACAGCAGTTTTAGGTCTTGGAGACATAGGCCCTGAAGCCGGAATGCCTGTTATGGAAGGAAAGTGCTGTCTCTTCAAGACTTTTGGTGATGTAGATGCTTTCCCTCTCTGTATAAAATCAAAAGATGTAGATACAATAGTGAATACAGTAAAATTATTGGAAGGAAGCTTCGGTGGTGTAAATCTGGAGGATATCGCAGCTCCGAGATGCTTTGAAATAGAAGAAAGACTGAAGAAGGAAACTAATATTCCAATATTCCATGATGACCAGCATGGTACTGCAATAGTTACAGCTGCAGGGCTTATAAATGCGTTGAAGGTTGTAGGAAAGAAAATGGAAGATGTTTCTATAGTTGTTAATGGTGCCGGTGCAGCCGCTATAGCTATTACAAAGCTTCTTTTCTCAATGGGCCTCAGAAAGGTTGTTCTTTGCGACACAAAGGGTGTCATTTATGAAGGCAGAGATAATCTTAATCCAATTAAGGCTGAAATGGCTAAGATTACTAACCTCGAAGGCAAGAGAGGATTATTAAAGGATGTTATGGTTGGAGCTGATGTATTTATAGGTGTTTCAGCTGCAGGTACAGTTACCAAGGAAATGGTTAAGTCAATGGCAAAGAATCCGATTATCTTTGCTCAAGCCAACCCGACTCCTGAAATTATGCCTGAAGAGGCACTTGAGGCAGGCGCTGCTGTTGTTGGAACAGGTCGTTCAGATTACCCGAATCAGGTTAATAATGTTCTTGCATTTCCTGGTATATTCAGAGGCACTTTTGATGTAGGAGCCCGTGAAATAAACGATGAAATGAAGATAGCTGCTGCTTATGCTATAGCAGGACTTGTGGGTGATTCAGAAAGAAATGCAGAATATGTTATACCAGCTCCGTTTGACCCAAGAGTAGCAAAGGCAGTTTCGGCAGCAGTTTCTGAAGCAGCTAGAAAGTCAGGCGTTGCAAGAGTATAATTGAATTAAAGCAGTTAAAAATTACAGATAGCACTTCATTTGTTATATAAATAATTTAAGAAAGAGATTGCCGCATATATTACGGGCAGTCTCTTTTTAGTTAGTCCCCTGCCTCAACAAAGCTGAGTATCTCTCTTAACATCGGAGCTACCGGTATGGCAAAATTCTTCTTATCAATGAGAGAGTATGTCGAAGCTGTAAAGGGTTGTATAACTAGAGCTTATCCATCCTCATTTCTTAGGGAACATTCCGTATTAGAAATTATGAATTACATATTGAAAAAAAATATATACAATGTGATTGACATTGGTAACTTAGAGTAATATTATTGGTTAGGAGTAATATTATACAATTACTGGCGAATAATTAAACTGTTTAAGACATAAATGGGTAATTGTTGATTATATGTATTGAATATAACAGGAGGTCAATATCATGTTTGTAATTTTTTCAGATATGTTTGTATGCACGAGTTAGTTTGGACTAACTATTGTAATAGCCACAAAGAATCAGTTTTCAGGGAGGATGAGTGTATGTTTATACAAGTAAAAAATGCAAGCAAAAGCTATGGAGAAAAGGAAAACTCCGTCAAGGTGCTCAACAGTGTCAATGTGGGTATTAAAAAAGGAGAAATCTGTTTGGTGCTTGGACCCAGCGGATCAGGCAAGTCTACCTTTTTGAATGTTATAGGCGGTTTGGATACTATAGACAGCGGAGAGATAATTGTAAACGGTGTTACAATTGCAAATTTAAAAGTTGGGGAGCTGTTAAAGTATAGAAGAGATTATCTGGGCTTTATATTTCAATTTTATAATTTAGTACCGAATTTAACAGTCAGGGAGAATATTGAGCTGTGTAAGTATATATCCGATAATCCGCTTGATATAGATGAGGTGCTGGGAGATCTGGGAATGAAGGAACACCAGCACAAGTTCCCGGCGCAGCTTTCAGGAGGTCAGCAGCAGAGATGTGCAATAGGAAGGGCCTTTGTAAAGAATCCTGCCTTAATGCTTTGCGATGAGCCAACAGGTGCACTGGATTCAAAATCTTCAAAAGACATACTGATTTTATTGGAAAAAATTAATAAAAAGTATGGAACAACAATGATTATTGTCACTCATAATACTGCAATCAAAGAGATGGCAGATCATGTTATACATATAAAAGATGGTCAGGTCAGCAGTGATACACTAAATAACAATAAAAAAGCTGCTTCTGAAGTAAATTGGGAATAATGAAAGGGATGCTTATATGAACAGGATTTTAAATAAACGTATTTTCCGTGATTTGAAAAAAAATCTGGTTCGCTATGCAGCGCTGTTTGTATTAATAGTGATGGGGATATTTGTTATTACATCAATGTTTGGATCAGCGGACACAATTATAACACGAGCAAAGGAATATTCAAGGGAGCTAAGGGTTGAGGACGGGCAATTTACGACCTTTATGCCGCTTACAGCAGATGAGAAGAAGGAAATTTCCTCAAGGGATATTACCTTTGAAGAAAATTTCTTCCTTGACTTTACAGTTGGCGGAGATACTACCCTCAGAGTTTTTAAAAACAGAAAAGACATTAATCTTGTAAAGCTGGATGAGGGTTCTGCCGCAGCAGATAAAAATCAGGTCGTTCTTGAGAAGCTGTATGCAAAGAAAAACAGCTATAAACTTGGTGATTCAATTAAAATAGGCAATGAAAATTATAAAATTGTTGGTATAGGAACCTCACCTGATTATGAAAGTCCTCTTGCAAATGTTTATGATACAGGAACAAATTCAAAGCTTTTCGGGACAGCCTTTGTAAGTGAGGATGGGTATGAAGCCTTGAAGAACAGCGGATTATCCAAAAAAACAGAAGAATATTTATACAGCTATACTCTGGGGAAGAGTATGGACTCAGACGAACTGAAGGAGTATCTGAAGAAAAACAAGGTCTCACCGTACGGAAAGGAAGCTATTGGAACACCTTTGGAAAATGTCAGGATTGATAATCTGACAGCCTTCATTAAAAGCGATGAAAATGCAAGAATAGGTGCATGCTCTGACAATGTGGCAATCAAAAAGAAGATAAGTCAAATGGCAGGGGTGATAGTTATTATATTGATTGCATATATAATTTCTGTCTTTATAACCCATAGTATTGAAATGGAAAGCACAATCATCGGAGCATTATATTCTCTCGGTACTAAGAAGTCAACCTTATTAATGCATTATATAATACTGCCTGTGGTTATATGTCTTGCAGGGGGTCTGCTTGGAACGGTACTGAGCTTTACTCCGGTTGGAATAGAAAAGCAGATGCTGTCACAGGCATCATATTATTCAATTGCGAATATGGATATTATTTTCTCACCTATGGTTATAGTTTACGGCTGTGTTCTTCCTCCTGTAATAGCTGCCATTGTAAACATTATTGTTATATTTAAAAAGCTCAATGTCCCTGCCTTGAAATTGTTGAGGAATGAAAGGAAGGTTTTTTCAGCCAGAAAGGGAATAAAGCTCAATAATGCAAATTTTTTAAGCAAATTCCGCGTAAGACAATTTTTAAGGGAAATAAAAATATATGTTATCGTTTTTGCCGGAATTTTTATTTCCATGCTGCTGCTTATGGAATCATTGACAGGCTTTTCGTTTTTGAACAATATGATTGATCAAAATAACAGAGACATAAAATATGAGTACATGTACACCTGCAAAATTCCTGACAGGGAGGTGCCTGCCGGAGGAGAGGAAGGCTTTGAAAAACCGTTTAAAAAGGAAATTTACGGATATAATCTTACAGTCAATGTGATGGGTATAAAAAAAGGCAACCCGTATTTTGACTTTGATGTAAAAAAGGGTGAAAATCAGATAGCTATTTCAAGCTCTGTTGCGAATAAATATGGTCTGAAGACCGGGGACGATTTTGTAATTAAGGATGAGCTGGAAAACAAGGAATATACTCTTAAAATCAGTGATGTGGTGCAATATTCAGTGGCATTATATGCGTTTATGGATATTGACAGCATGAGGGAGTTGCTTGGCAAGGATAAGGATTATTATAATGTGGTTCTCTCAGACAAGGAATTGGATATTGACAGCAGTAAGCTTCTGGCGGTGACAACACGGGCTGATATTAAGGAAACTGCCGATATTTTCATGGAAAAGAATATGGGGATGTTTGTAATGGTTGGTGCCGGAGCAACGGCAATGTTCTTTATAGTGATGTATTTAATGCTAAAAATGATGCTTGACAGATCCTCGTTTAATATTTCTCTGGCTAAGGTATTCGGCTATAAAAATAAAGAAATTCGAAAGCTTTATCTGGATGCAAATTTATTCACGATAATAGTTTCTTCAGCAATAAGTATTCCTCTTGCAAAGATGATAATGGGCAGGATGTTTCCGTCAATGCTCGCAAACTTGGCAGCCGGAGCAGATGTAAGCTTTAAACCGCCGCTTTATATATTGGTTGTTCTTATTGTTGTAATATCATACATAATTGTAAACAGTCTGCTTATCGGAAGGATAAACAGGATTTCACATGTACAGGCGCTTAAGACCAGAGAATAAGACAGGGTGCAAGGAATAGACATGATGATTGTTCCATTTGAACCCTTGCATCTTGCAGCAAAGGTATTTACAAAGCCTGCATCATTTTACGAAGAAGCTTACTGAAGTCAATCCGGTTCAAGCCTTCGAGGAGATATTTTTATAACGGTAATTTTGAATTTGTTTTGACTTTAGGAAGTTTCACAGCCTAAGACCCAAGCTATCGGCTTATGGAACCGGGTTTTTAGCCGATAGCAATTGAGTTTTGGAAAATTGGTGCGGGGATTTGTACAGCCATGAGTTAAAGATTTTCCGCCCGAGTGCAACCGGATATGACAAACCCTTAGATGCTTTTATGGGGTTAATTTGTATAGCTTCAATATGTATTTGGCTGAATAAACAAAGCAGTTTATTTTTAAAACAGGCCTTTAAAGGGCTGAACAATTCACTTCTATACCCTGTGATTCAAAAATTATTAAATCATCTTATGCCAACAGGGCAAAAATACAATTTTTCAAATAATAAATAGCTTATGATACAGCTTTATTATTTCGGTTGCAAGGCCGGCATAATGCATTGTAAAAAAACCTTCTGACGGTTTATTCCTTACAAATGCTTATAGGCTTATGCACAACTGTCATAATATACCGTTAATCAGCAGTATTTTTCTAAAAAAACCCTTGGCTTTATGCCGAGCTAATGGAGGTACATATGTTGGTAAAAGAAGAGAATGAAATTGCTTTAAAAACCTATAACAGTACAGAAAAAAAGTTTAGCTGTGATACCCTGAACCAGCTGTTTTCCCAAGGCTTTAATTTGTATGAGGACAAGCCAGCCGTCAGTGATTGTGAAGAAACCTTGACTTACGGCGAGCTTGATATTATTTCAGATGAAATAGCGGTACGGCTTTTAGAGCAGAAGGTGGGAAAAGGGGACTGTGTAGGGGTTTTTGCAGAAAAGAAAGTTAATACACTGGCAAATATAATCGGCATACTCAAGGCCGGCGGCGCATATGTGCCTGTAAATCCGGATTTGCCTGAGGAAAGAAGAGAATACATAATGGGAAACAGTAAATGCAGCATTTTGCTTTATCCCGAAAAAATTGAGCTTTCTGATTGCAGACGGTTTATTAAAAAAATATCAATTGATGCAGGCGATACCGCTTATATAATCTATACCTCAGGGAGTACAGGACTTCCAAAGGGTGTGGAAATTACACATGGAGCTGTTTCAAACACAGTTCTGGATATAAATGATAGATTTGAAATAAATAGCAGGGATGTTATTATAGGCCTTTCTTCACTTTGCTTTGATTTATCTGTTTATGATATATTCGGCGCGTTAAGCACCGGGGCAAAGCTTGTTCTGGTACGTGACCACAGAAATATGAAAAATATTGTGAATTTACTGAAGGAAGAAAAAATAACACTGTGGAATACAGTTCCGGCATTCATGGAATTTTTGCTGAACGAATACGAGGCTTCTATCGTTAATTTATCCTATTTGAGAAATATATTATTAAGCGGTGACTGGATATCCTTGAAACTGATCGGCAAAATAAAAAAAATTTTTCCACAAGCCGCTGTTACAAGCCTTGGCGGAGCGACCGAGGCTTCCATATGGTCAATTTATTATAAAATAGATGAGATTAAGCCTGAGTGGAGTAATATTCCATACGGATACCCGCTTTCCAACCAGCAGATATATATTCTTGATGATAACCAGAAAATTTGCAGGGCTGGTGAAAAAGGAGAAATATATATAGGCGGCATGGGCGTCGCTAAGGGATACATCAATAACGAAGAAATGACAAATAAAGCTTTTGTACATGCAAAAGAACTTGGATATATATATAAGACAGGAGACTACGGCATTTTTAAAGAGGATGGGTATGTTGAATTTTGCGGGAGAATTGACAGCCAGATAAAAATAAATGGTTTCAGAATTGAAATTGGAGAAATCGAAAGTCAAGCTGTGTGCTGCAATGGAATCAAGGAGGCAAAGGTTGTCAGCCTGCAGCCGGCAGATAAATCCAAGCTTTTAGGAATGGTATATACCAGAGCCTTAGATTCAAATATAACAGCTAATGAAATAAAGCGTTATCTTCAGGAAAAATTGCCATACTATTCAATTCCTTTGCTGATAAAAGAAATAGAAGAAATCCCTGTAACCTTAAATGGGAAAATTGATGTTAAAGCAATAGAGGATTTTTTGCTTAAGCAATATTCGGATAATATTGAGGAACGGGAGGATAATGAACTGGAAAAACAGCTGATTGATGTATGGAGGAGTGTTCTCGAAAATTCTGAAATAAACAGATATTCAGATTTCTTTATACTGGGAGGCAACAGCCTGAAGGCCATGCGTGTTATGGAAGAACTATCAGCCAGGGAAATAATCACTGAAAAGCTGCCTCTTAATACAATGTTTCTCACCTCCACGATTATAGAGCTTGCGGAAGAAATAGCAGCTTTTAACCAAAGGGCTGAACAGGAAGAAAGTGATGAAATTTTTGAGGAGGGTGAAATATGAGTGCGGAAGAAATAATCGAAAAATATGAAAACTCAGGAGTTAAAATTTGGGTTGAGGACAACAATCTGAAATTCAGAGCGCCTAAGAATGCTTTAACCGATGAGAATAAAAAAGAATTGAAATTATATAAGGAAGCTATAATTACATACCTCAGTAATATAAATCAAAACGTTGTTATTGCTGACAATAATAATCGTTATAATATTTTCCCTCTTACTGATATTCAATCGGCATATCTCATGGGAAGAGACAGCAGCTACAAGCTCGGAGGGGTAAGCTGTCATGCTTACGGTGAGCTGAAAATGGAAGCTATCGATAAGGAAAGGCTCGAGTTTGCATGGCACAAACTGATAATGCGCCATGACATGCTCAGAGTGATTGTTTATCCCGAGGGGTATCAGTGCGTTCAGGAGAGTGTGGCTTTACCTGAAATTAAAACATACAAGGTAAATGACAGTGATGCCGGACATCAAATATCAGAGGTCCGCAGAGAGCTTTCAAACAAGCAGTATCGTGCCGGTGAATGGCCGTTGTATGAGCTGGTGCTGACAAATACGGATACCAGCAGCATTTTACATTTTTCAATAGACATGCTGATAGGAGATTTTGTAAGTGTAAATATAATTCTGGAAGAACTGATGCATTATTATAACAAGCCTGAGGATGAATTGCCTGAGTTGGATATATCCTTCAGAGACATAATGCTTTTTCGTCAGGCAAGAAAGAAAAGCTTTCAGGAAAGAAAACGTATAGAAGAAGACAAGGATTACTGGCTCGGACGGATTGCAGACCTGCCGGGTGCTCCGGAATTAAATATCAGCAGGGATATAAGCAACCATAATGTTGAATTTGAGCAAAAGAGCTTTGTAATAAGCAATAGCAAATGGAAAGCATTAAAAGAAGGCGCCGAAAAAAACAGAGTTACACCTTCCTCTGTAATTCTCTCAGCCTATAGTGAAGTCTTGAGAAAATGGTCTAAGACCAAGGTCTTCTGTATAAATCTGACGATTTTGAACAGGCCGGACATACACCCTCAGATTGGCAGAATAGTGGGAGATTTTACGGACACAAACGTACTGGAGGTAGACTGGCAAAAGGATGCAAGCTTCTTGCAGAAGACACGTGCTCTGCAGAACAGATTGTGGACAGATTTGGGACACAGCAGCTTTTCAGGAGTTGAGGTCCTGAGGGAAATGGCAAGATGTAAAAAGAAAAATGTGATTATTCCTATTGTTTTCACAAGCACTCTTGGGATGAATGCACATTCAGGAGAGCAGGGGAATATTGATATCAAGTATAAAATCAGCCAGACTCCACAGGTGTATATAGATTGTCAGGTTTCAGATATTCAGGGAGGCGTGCTTGTTAATTGGGATATAAGAAAAGGTATATTCGAGGGAAAAATCATAGAAGATATGTTTAATGCTTTAAAAAGATTGCTGGAGGATATCGCGGAAAACAATGCAATATGGGACTGTGTATCTGTTGTAAAGGCACCACCCGGGGATATAGGCCTTTTTAACAAGGTGAATGATACTAATGGCAAGGTATCTGAGGATTTGTTATTTGATGCTTTTATCAGAAATGTAAGCAGGTTTCCTCAAAAGACAGCTTTGATAACTGACAAGGAAAACTGCTCATATAAGGACTTGCTTGAAAGGTCTGTAAAAATTCAGAATTATTTGATTAAGGAAGGCTGTAAGCCTGATGACAAGGTGGCTGTTGTATTAAAAAGGGGTATTGTTCAAATTGCTTCCGTTATGGGGACAATAATGTCCGGAGGTGTCTATGTTCCGGTAGATTACGGCCAGCCTGCCGCAAGAAAGCTCTCCATTGCAGAGGATTCGGGAGCCCGGTTTATAATTACCGACAATGAAAACAAAGGCTTGTTTGAAAAAGACGGTGTTAAGGAAATAATTGCGGAAGAGCTGGTTAGAAAGGCGGGTAAGGTTCAAAGGCAGGAATTGGCTGTAAATAATGATAATTCGGCCTATATTATTTATACGTCAGGGAGCACCGGAAAGGCAAAGGGAGTGGAAATCAGCCATAAGTCGGCAGTAAATACAATCTATGATATAAATGAAAGATTTAATATCACTGAAAATGATGTGTTTTTCTATTTGGCAAATATAGCTTTTGATCTGTCTGTATATGATATATTCGGAAGTCTTTCATCAGGAGGAACGCTTGTAATTCCTTCCGAGGAAGCAAAGGGAGACAGCTCGTATTGGCTGTCACTTATAAGAAGAAATAAGATTACTGTGTGGAATTCCGTACCTGCGCACATGCAGATGCTTGTAACCTGTTATAGCAGTGATACGGCAGAAGCTAAGCTTTCCTTGAGGCTTGTGCTTTTGTCAGGTGATTGGATTCCCGTAAATCTGCCTGAAAAGGTCAGAGAAATGTGCACCGAAGCAGAGGTTATAAGTCTGGGTGGAGCAACAGAAGCCTCTATCTGGTCTATTTATTATCCTACAAGGCTCATCACGGATGAGGACAAAAGTGTGCCCTATGGTTTTCCCCTGAAAAATCAGCAATTTTATGTTTTTGATGATAGTCTTGAGTATTGTCCGGTTGGAGTTACCGGAGATTTATATATTGGAGGCATCGGTCTTGCAAAAGGCTATTACGGGGACAAGGAAAAAACAGACCTGCAATTTATAAGAAGGCCTGATAGTGGTGAGATAGTCTATAAAACAGGTGATTTGGGAAGATACCGGCAGGATGGTTCAATTGAGTTCCTCGGGAGAGAGGATACACAGGTTAAAATTCATGGTTACAGGATTGAGCTGAGGGAAATTGAAAATGCGATAAAGGAACATCCCGCAATCGAAAACGCTATGGTGCTGATGAGTAAAAAGGATAATGAATATCAGCTGAATGCTTTTGCAGTTCCAAAAGAATCAGAGAAGATACCAAAGCCGGATTACAGTCAAATATCTGAGTTATGTACACAAACCGGACAAATGATGGTTTCAGAATTTGATGATAATTTGCTTATAAGGTGGATGGAGCTGTCAGAAAAAATTTCTTTGCTGAATATACTGGGGGCATTCAGAACTGCCGGGTTATTTATTGATAAGGAAGCCTTGCATACCCAAGGGGAAATAGAAAAAGCCATATATGCCGATCCCAAATATATTCCGCTGCTCAGGAGATGGCTGAATGCATTATGCAAGGAGGAAATTCTGGAATATGATTTCAGCATTTCTGCCTTCCGGCTGATTAATGAAAAAGAGCTGTCCAAGCTGCCAGACCTTAAAAATACACTTGAAGATACAGAGGATAAATTGCACAACAGCAAAATCCTCACAGATTATTTAAATAATCCCCATGAGCTTATTTTAAAATTAATTTCGGGGAAAGAGAATCCATTGGACTATATTTTCCCGGAAGGACGCTTGGAAAACGCAATGTCCGCCTACCATGACAACTTGTTTGCCAAAAGCTTGAACAGAGTTGCCATTGAAGCCATAATGAAGCTGGTGAGGCAGTATTCTGAAAAGAATAATGGGAATCCGGTAAGAATTCTTGAGGTGGGAGCAGGAATCGGAGGAACAAGTATTGACCTTATTCCGCTTTTGGACAGGCATAAGGTTGAATACAGATTTACCGACATTTCAATGTTCTTCCTGAATGCAGCAAAGGAACGCTTTGAAAAATATTCATGGATTGGATACGGCTTGTTTGATATAAACACACCTTTTCTTCATCAGAATATGACGGCAAACTCATGGGATATAATCCTGTGTGCCAATGTCCTGCACAACGCCGCAGACGGTCAGGCATGCATAAGCATGCTAAGTGAAATGATAACCCCAAACGGGGCGCTTGTAGTTATCGACAGTATAAAAGAGCCTTATTCACTTCTTACATCAATGGGCTTTGAATATACGATTCCTGTGACAGACTATCGTTTGGAGGCAGAGCAGGTGTTTTTTGACTACCCTCATTGGCTTGAAATGTTCCGTTGCGGAGGCTTTAATATTGCGGGAGAATTTCCTTTAATTGATGCTCCTCTCTCAAATTCCGGACAGCATATTTTTGTTGGAATTAAAGCTTCTGATTCAGTTAAGGTGTATCCTGACCAGATAAAGAAATTTCTGCTTGAAAAAATCCCTCATTACATGGTTCCCGCAAGGATAGAAATATTGGGAAAACTGCCGATCACTGGTAATGGCAAGATTGACAGGAAAAAGCTCTCAGAAAGAATAGTTTTTAAAGGTAATATTCAGACCGAAGATGACAGACTTCCGGCTTCCGAATTTGAAAAAGGAATCGCGGCAATATGGGCTGAGGTCCTGAATCTGGAAAGGGTTGGCTTAAACCAGAATTTCTATGAGATTGGCGGAGATTCCTTACTTATTGCACAGGCCATAGCCAAAATGAAAAAGAATATACCGGAGATATCCAATATTGAGTGGAAAACTTTAATGAAGCATATGATAGAAAAGCCTACAGTTTCCGATTTTGCGAAAAGCATTGAGACCGGCTGTGAGAGAGTGTGTTCTATTGACGAATACAAGCTTATTAGAGAAGAAGCCGTAAAGTGCGGAAAGGAAATTGTTCTTTTCCCGGATGGAACAGGAACGATTTCAATATATAAAGAGTTCATCGGAAAGCTTTCTGAAATAGCAGATAAAAGTATAAGGATATCAGGCTTTAATATTGAAAATACTGAAGAATATCTGAATTATGAGCCTTCCTCCCTGATTAAGAGTCTTGGCAAAAAATATGCGGAACGCTTAATGCAGAACATGCCTGATAAGTTATACCTTATCGGACATTGCATGGGAGGGCTTATTGCGTTTGAAACTGCAAGAAGCTTGAAAGAGCAAGGCTTTTCAAACTTTACCGTTTCTATGATTGATTCAAAAGCAGGAGGAAGGTATATTGACAATGAGCTTCTGCTGGAAAGAGGGTTTGGTAAATTATTGACTGCTGATATTTCACAGGCCGGTCACTATCCCGATGATTATCTTCTGAGAGATGCAATTGATGAATATTTGAGGAATGAAGGAACGCTTATTTCAGAAGAACAGCTTTGCAATTTGGGCGGAAAATATGAAGACATAGGGAAAAGCTATGCCGATTTGTCCGCTTTTTCCCAGAAGGAGCGTCTGAAAAGCTTGTATACAACGCTTCCCGGTATTGATAAAAACAATATTTCAGAATATGAAGCTGACAGAATTTACAATTATTACAGGGTGTTCTGCCACAGCTATAAGAGTGTTATAGGCTATACGCCTGAAAAGTATGACGGAAAGGTGTATATGTTCAAGTGTGAGGATCAGTCCACCGGCTTCTTGCCCTTCCAAAGAGACAATAATATGAAATTTATATACGAGGCTGTTCAGAAGGAGATTGATGAAACAATCATAAAAGGAGATCATATTTCCTGCATGTATGGTTCCCATGTTTCGGACTTGATTAAGCGGATGCTGGAAAAGGGATTGAAGGATGATGAGAAATGAGATTATAGGTGTAATCGGCTGCGGCGGAAAAGTCGGCCATGCAGCCTGTGAATATTTAATAGAAAAAGGATACAGGGTTAAGGGAGGGCAAAGGAATCCGGCTGGTTTCAGCCACAGCTGTTTCCAGTGGGTTAAAACTGATATTTATGATGAAGCTTCGCTGCAAGCTTTTTGCAGAAGGTGCAGTCTGGTCATAAACTGTGCGGGGCCGTCCTGTCTGATAAGAGAAAAGGTGGCCGCAGCTTCTGTAAAAGCAGGTGCGAAATATGTAGATACCTTTGGAACCTTTCTTATTGACAACGCATATGCACAAAGTATAAGAAACGGCGTTTGTGTGGTTTCAGCAGGCAATGTTCCCGGTTTATCTGAGATATTGCCATGCAGCCTGATCAGTGAATATTTTGATGAGGTTGACGAAATCGAGGTATATGCAGGGGGACTGGATTACCCTACCTTCAGCTCCACGGCAGATGTTCTTCTAAGCTCACTGGAGGGCTATGGGTATGCCGGCTCATTTTATAATTGCGGAGAAATATGCAGTGAATTGGCGGATACAAGTAAAAGAATTAAAATATGGGGTTTTGATGAGGAAGTGTTTGCAAAGCCTTTCATTGGGAGTGAGTTTGCGGCACTTTGCAAAAGGAAGGGAGTCAAAAAGGGGTACTGCTATAATACCGTAGTTTCAAAGCAGCTGGGAGAGGCAATGGTAAACAGCTGTATAGAGCTGGCTGCCGGAAGGGCTGGAAGGTCCCTTGAAAAATGTGTAGAAGAAATAAACACGCAAATGGAGCTGTCCTTGTTTGGAAGGAAGCCGGGGTATACTCTGGTTGCTGCTGTTACCGGCAGTAAATCAGGAAAAGCCCGGACCAAGCGAGTATCGGTAAAGGTTAAAAGCAGCTGTGAAATCACAGGGATTGTAGCCGGAATGGTTGCTGCGGAGCTTGCAGGCAAAGATATACCCTGCGGGATATATTATCCTTTTGAAATCACTGATGCAGGAAAAATCATGGCTAAGCTTCTGGAATATAAGAATATATTTGAATATACCTCTTTGGATGACGCAGACATCGCGGATTTTGAAGAAGGAACCCTGTAAGCCGCTATATAAAATTGAAGGGAGATTGGGAAACTTGAAAAATGATTATTTTGAGGGGGTTTATTTATCAGGGCTTTTAAAGGAAAGAGCCGTTGAAAGCCCTGACTGTAAAGCATATATTTTTGTAAATTCGGATTTCACAGAAGAGACTATTACATATCTTCAGCTATATAAAAGGGCTTGCAGCTATGCCCGGTATTTGGAGGATACAGGAATAAAGGAAAATGATTTTTGTATGCTGTTGTTCAAGCAAAGTATTGATTTTGCAGTTGCATTTTTTGCATGCGGCATTATAAAAGCCATACCGGTACCTTTAAATATGCCTGCTAAAATAAAAAACCTTTCCAAATGGGAAAAGATAGCACAGGAGACAGGCACAAGAGCTGTCCTGACCTCGGGAAAAAAGTATGCTTCTCTGAAAAGGCTTTTCAGCAATTCGGAAATTTTACAGGTAATACCTATTATACACGAACAGGAAAATTATGAAGAAGCTCTTTTATTTACAGAGGACATATATGATGGAAATGAAATTGCTTTTCTACAGTATACCTCAGGCTCTACTGCTTTACCAAAGGGCATAATGGTAACTCAGAGCGCGGTACTCAACAATATAAAACAGATTCAGCGGATACTGGGGGTTGACAGGGACACTGTTCTGGTAATGTGGCTGCCTTATTATCACGATATGGGCCTTATAGGAGGCTTTTTGCTCGCAATATATGCGGGCTTTCCATTAGTTTTTATGGAGCCTATGGATTTTGTGAGAAATCCAATCATGTGGGCTGAGGCAATTTCAAAATACAGAGCTACTCATACGGGAGCACCTAATTTTTCATATAACCTTTTAGCCGAAAAGCTGGAGAGCTACAAAGGGGAGGATATATCTTTTGAATCGCTGAAGTGTGTATTTTGCGGCTCTGAACCCATAAATGCAAAAACCATGCACAGATTTGGTTCGACGGCTGCCGGATTTGGGTTCAGGGGGTTTAACATATTTGCAGGATATGGCTTGGGAGAAGGTTCACTTATTGTTTCAGGCTATGTAAGAACTGAACAAAAAATGACATATGCTATTTTAGATAAAAAGGCTTTTTCACATAACAAGGTGGAAATTATCGAGAAAAACTATCTGGAAAAGCTTCCGGAAATAGATGCAGATACCCAAATTTGCCTTGCAGGCAACGGTTTTGTGATAGAAGAGCACAGAATTGAAATTATTGATGCGGAAACGAAGGAAGTGCTTGGAGCCAATCAGATCGGTGAAATAAAATTTATCGGGAAATCAGTAACTAAAGGGTATTGGGGGAAAAAGGATATTACCGGGGAAATCTTCGGTACAGGAAAAAATGGTGAGAGAACACTGCTTACAGGTGATTTGGGATTTGTTGATGAAAGCGGAGAAGTATATATCACAGGAAGAAAAAAAGAGCTGATGATAATTAATGGCTGCAACTATTATCCTCAGGATATTGAGAGAACAATTTCCTGCTCAGACAATAATTTTTGTGAAAATGGGACGGCTGCGTTTTCAGTACAATTCGGGGAGGATGAGGAAAGGCTTGCGGTTGTTCAGGAGGTTAAGCTGAGCGGAATGCATAATGCCGATTGCACAGCATGGGCCATGAAAATAAGAGCAGCCGTTGCAAAGGAGCATAATTTGCAGGTACATAAAATAACCTTTATTCCCAAGATGCATTTGCCGAGAACCTCCAGCGGGAAAATACAGAGATTGAAGGCGAAACAGACAGAAATATCCGGAGCATGGGAAAGAATAGTGGGTGTCTCTGAATTCAAGCTTAATTACAAGGCATTGGAAAAGGAATGTATTGCTCCATATGACTATATCGAATTTGCGGAAGAGCTGGTGAGCGGCATCTTGGGAGTTTCAAGGACAGCCTTGGATGCCTCCCGCCCCTTTACGGAAATGGGCATGAATTCTATAATGCTTGTTTTAATGTGCGGATATATAAATAAATACCTTAAAACTGACTTGCAGGTGCAGGAACTGTTCAGCCACAACACCATAGAGGCTCTGGGCAAATATCTGTTTTCACTCAGGAGCAATGAATATGGGAAAAAAGAAGAAGCGGTCTATAATGGGGAAGAGCTGGACAGGATGTCATATGACCAGCTTGTTGAATTGTTAAATACGGAAATAGGAGGCTGATATGACTGATAAGGATATGATTAAGAAATCGTTGCTGGAAATACAAAGATTGAAAAAGCTTCTTTATAAAAAGGAAAATGTTTCTTACGGGGATATAGCAATTATCGGAATGGCCTGCAAATTTCCCGGAGGAATAGATAATATAAGTGATTTCTGGGAGGTAATAAGCGATAACAGGTGTATAATTGATTTTCCTGACAGCCGCCGTTTTGAAAGCTATGACTGTAAAAACAAATATACGGAGAAGGGGGGCTATCTGAAAAACAATGTTGAGAGCTTTGATAGCCTGCTTTTCAAAATTTCACCTGATGAGGCCGGCTGTATGGACCCCCAGCAAAAATTATTTTTAAAGGTTTGCTATGAGGCTCTGGAAAATTCAGGGTATTCGGCAACATCAATGAAAGGAAGCAATACAGGAATTTATACGGGAGTTTCACTTATGGACTATGCAAATACTCTCAAAGCCTATAGAGAAAAGAACGGCAGCAGTAATCCAAAGGACATAACGGGGACAGGCTTTTCCTTTCTCAGCGGCAGAACCTCCTATTATTTTGGCTTTCATGGGGCGAGTATAACAATTGATACAGCATGCTCGTCATCTCTGGTCGCCGTACACGAGGCTTGCAGCGGTATCAGAAACGGAGACTGTGACATGGCACTTGCCGGTGGAGTAAATATCATATATTCGCCGGAGACTACTGAACTTCTATCCCAGCTTAATATTCTTTCTCCGGATTGCACCATAAGTACTTTTGACAACAGGGCAAACGGGACTGTCCGCGGAGAGGGATGCGGTATTGTGGTACTGAAAAAGCTCGATAAGGCACAGGAGGACGGAGACAATATCCTTGCTGTTATCAAGGGAAGCAATATAAATCAGGACGGAGCAAGCAGCGGACTTACCTCTCCCTATGGGCCAATGCAGGAGAGTCTTATGAAAAGAGCATGGGAAAGAAGCGGAATTGCGGAAAGAGAGGTTGACTATATTGAAGCGCATGGTACGGGTACAAAACTTGGAGACGCAATAGAAATCACCTCTCTTGGAAATATAGTGAGCAGAGAGCGGGAAGAGCCTCTATATATAGGTACGGTAAAAACAAACATCGGGCATCTGGAAGCGGCGGCAGGAGTTGCAGGACTGATAAAAACCGTCTTAATGATAAATAACGGAACTATTCCGGCTGTTGCCAATTTTAAGGAGCCCTCTCAAAATATCCAGTGGAAGAATTATAATATAAAAGTCCCGTATAAAAATATAAAATGGGAGAGAGCTGATAAAAAAAGGGTCGCAGGAGTAAGTGCTTTCGGACTGAGCGGAACAAATGCACATGTTGTACTGGAGGAGTACAAGGAGGACAGGCCGGTCATACAGGAAAAAGCTTTTGAAGAGTATTCCGTAAAATTAAGCTCACCTACAGTCAATGGCTTGAAAAAGCAGGCAAAGGCATATAAAAATTTATTTAAAAAATTTTATATGAGCAAGGATATCTCTCTTGAAAATATTGAATACAGCATAAACATTTCAAAGTCGGATTACAGAGAAAAGGCAATTGTAAACGGAAAAAATTATGAGGAATTGATAAAGTCCTTTGATATGCTGCTGGATAATAAAATAGACTCATGCATTAAATACGGCAATGAGTCAAAGAAAATCGTATTTATGTTTACAGGACAGGGATCACAGCAGGCGGGAATGTTTAAAAAGCTGTATACTGAAAATAAGGTGTTTGCAAAATACTTTGATGAGTGCAATCTTTACTATATGCTGCAAACCTCACATGACTTGAAAGATATTATTTTTCAGGAAAGTGATTTTTTAGAAAATACGTATTTCACCCAGCCTGCATTATTTTCTGTGGAATATTCCTTTGCAAAAATGCTCATGAGCTTTGGAGTAACCCCGGACATAATGCTGGGGCATAGTGTGGGTGAGTATGTAGCAGGCTGCCTTGCGGGAGTTTTTTCCCTGAGGGATTCAATTAAATTGATAACCGAAAGAGGACGGCTGATGAGTAACGTCTCGGGTAAAATGGCGGCAGTTTTTTCCGACAGGGAATTTGTAAGGAAGAAAATAGAGAGAGGGTATGAAAAGCTCTCCATTGCAGCTTCAAACAGCAGAAATCAAACGGTAATAACGGGGAGTTCCGGTGAAATAGAAGAGTTTTGCGAAGAAATGAAGGCAATGGACATTAAAACCTCTGAGCTCAAGGTCAGACATCCCTTCCACTCACCCTTAATGAATGATGCGGCAGAGGAATATAGAAAGCTTCTTGGCACAATTAAGTTTAATATGCCTGTAATTGAAATATTATCAAATGTCACAGGAGAGAAGGAAGGTGCAAAATATACAGAGATTGGGTATTGGATCAGCCATATGCTTTCCGAGGTCCATTTTTACGATGAGCTCATGTCACTTAAAGATGAGAATGCCGTTTTCGTTGAAATAGGACCGAAAGGAGTTCTGACGGCAATTGCAAAAGAAATTGTCAGTGCCGGAAGCAAATGCCTGTTTGAAAATTTCTCGGGGGGAAAATACCCAAACAATCTGCTTAAACAGCTTTTGAGTGAGCTTTTTGTAAACGGCTGTGAAATCAATTGGAGAAGCTATTATCAAAGCTTAAATATAAAATTCCTATTGGTTAGGGTTCCTAATTATGCATTTGATGAAAAGGTGCTGTCAATTGGAGGAATGAAGGAACAGCAATTAACTGAAAAAAGCAGTGTTTTATCGGATTATACTGAAAAAGAAAATACAGTATTGTCATCCTTTGCCGAAACAAAAGAATTTCTAATAAAGGAGATTGTTTCAGCCTTGGGAATTCAGGAAGGTGATTTTACTGACAAGGATAACCTGCTTCTGTACGGAATGGATTCAATAGTGATAATGAAGCTTGCTTCTTCATGGAAGGATAAATTAAATATAACCTTAACAGCTGTTGAGCTTATAAAAAACCCTACTCTGAAAGGCTGGGCGGAATTATTATGGTCCGCCGGGAATGCGGAGGGAGAAAAGGATGGTGCCGGTGCCGAAGACATAAAATTTGTGCCGGACAAGAGTGGCCAATATGAAAAGTTTTCTTTAAATGAGGTACAATACGCCTATTGTATCGGAAGGAATGACACCGTCGAATGGGGTGGGGCAGGCTGCTATGCATACTTTGAAGTGGATTTGAAGGAGCTTGATAATGAAAAATTCAAAGGCTCGCTTCAAAAGCTTGTTGAAAGGCATCCTATGCTAAGAGCTGTCATTTCACAGGACGGCATACAGAAAATTGAACAAAGCATAAGTCTGCCTTATACAGTATATAATTTTACTGAAATGCAGGGGACTGAGCTTCATCTTGAAAGAATCAGAAAAGAAATGAGCAGTCAGGTACTTCCTCTGGGGAAACCAATGTTTGATATCAGAGTGACAATGAGAAGCGATAATTTATACAGGATACACTTTGGAATAGATTTTCTCATTGCAGATGCAATGAGTCTGCAAATATTCTGGAATGATTTATATAAGCTGTACTTAGGGGAAAAACTTCCTGAAATAGAGGTTACATACAAGGAATATCTTGAGTACAGGGAGCAAAAAAAGAAAACAAGGCATTATGAAGGATGCAGGGAATACTGGCTGTCAAGAGCTGAGAATTTTCCCGGAAGGCCGAGGCTTCCTGTGAGAAATATAAGCGATAATTCTTCAAAGGGCAAGTTTTCACGAAAGCAGCATGTAATTGATTATACAGCGTGGGGGAAATTTGTTAGGAATGCCGCGAAATTTAAGCTTACACCTTCGGCGGCAATGCTGGGTCTGTATTCCGAGGTGTTGTCCGCATGGGGCGGCGAGAAACGGTTTGGTGTAATGCTTACTGTGTTTGAACGCGAAAATGTTCATCCTCAGATCAATGATGTGGTAGGTGACTTTACAAAGCTTATGCTGGTTGATGCAGAGCGCGAACATGTTCCGGTAAAGGACAATGCATTCAGGCTTCAGGCTAAAATGCAGGAGTGCATGCAGTATAATGATTATTCGGCAGTTGATTTTGTAAGGGAAATCAATAAAAAACAGGGAGATGCGATTTATCCCATAGTATTTACAAGTGCAATAGGTATAAATTCATGGGAGAACTCTTCAAACTGCTTCTATGAAAACCTGGGCTTCAGCATGTCATCAACTCCTCAGGTATGGCTGGACTTCCAGCTGTTTTCACAGCACAGAGGAATTGTCATATCATGGGATGCCAATGAATCGGTTTTTTGTGACAATGTAGTAAATGATATGTTTGACAGGTATTGTGAGCTTGTGCTAATGGCCAGTGAGGCTGAAGCCTTTTGGGAAACCTGTCTGGAGGATATGCGCCCTCATAAACAAGCGGAGGTGCATGCCAGAGTAAATGATACATATAAAGAGAATTGCGGTTCTATGCTTTTGTTTGAGAATATTGAAGAAAATGCCGTAAAATATCCCCATAAGACAGCAGTTGTTTTTGAAGGGCGGGAATATTCATACTCCCGGCTTGCATATGAAGCTCGCAGGATATCAGCTTTATTGATTGAAAACGGTGTCGGGCAAAATACTTTTGTAGCTGTTCAGATGAAAAAATCCTTTGAGCAAATTGCGGCTGTAATAGGAATTACCAGACTGGGGGCGGCCTATGTTCCTGTTTTGTATAACCAGCCAATTGAGCGGACCGAAGCTGTCCTGAGAAAAAGCGGAGCAAATATCATTTTTACAGATGAGTCCTTAAAGAATGGTTTTGGCAAGGAAATTTCAGTTATAACAGCAGAAATGAAGTCAGACAAAACAGATGAGTGCAGTCATCAGGTTTCACCCGAAAGTCTTGCTTATGTCATATTTACTTCCGGTTCAACCGGTACACCAAAGGGTGTCTGCATAAATCATTTTGAAGCAATGAATACAATCTATGATGTTAACCGGAAATATGCTGTGGATTCCCAGAGTGTAATACTTGGATTGTCATCCCTGAGCTTTGATTTATCGGTTTATGATGTTTTTGGAGTACTGTCGGCCGGAGGCACACTGGTTTTGCCCGGAGAGGATGACAAGACTAATCCCGGAGCATGGTTTGAAATGTCAGAACAGATGCACCTTACCCTATGGAACAGTGTTCCGGCCTTGCTCGAGCTGTATCTTGACTGGCTTATCCGGCATAAAAAAAAGGATTGCTCCATAAGACGCGTGATACTTTCGGGAGACTGGATACCCCTTCACATACTTGAAAAAGTGAACAGGGTCATGCCCGCTGCGAAGCTTACAAGTATGGGCGGAGCCACTGAAGCTTCAATCTGGTCAAATTATTTTGATGTGGAAAAAATCGAAAGGGACTGGGTGTCTGTTCCGTACGGGTATCCGCTGGCAAATCAGGGATATTACATATTGGATGAGTTTGGAAGACCTTGCCCGGACTGGGTTGAAGGCAGGCTGCATATATACGGAAGCGGAGTGGCAGAGGGTTATTTAAAGGAAAGGGAATTAACGGAAAATGCTTTTACAATCAATAGCCTTTCAGGAAAAAGAATGTACAATACAGGTGATTTTGGAAGATATATGAACAACGGTATCATAGAATTTTTGGGAAGAAAGGATGCCCAAGTCAAAATAAATGGGTTCAGGGTGGAGCTGGGCGAAATAGAAAATCAAATTATCAGTACAGGGCTGGTTTCTGACAGTGTTGCTGCCTTCTATAAAAAAAGTGAGAATGAAAAGTATCTGCTTGCATATTATACCCCGATAGAAATAGCTTCAGAACACACGGAGGATTTGTCGCGTGTTGCCAAAAAGGCGAAGGAAGCTTCCGGGCAGCTTCCGCAAAATATTTCACCTCAGGAGTTCAGGAAGATATCCGATAGTATGGAAAGCATGAGCCTTGGTATTATGATTAATACATTTTTAAATATGAAGGTTCTTACTTCCGAGAATCCTGTTTTATCTGTTAACGAACTGGTGAGCAAAGGTTTGGCAGCTGAAAAATACAAGAAATTATTAACTCAGTGGGCTGATTCTCTTGTAAAGCATGGTTATATTGAAAAAACAGGAATGAATTACAGGCCTAAAACGAAATTGGAATTTGTGGATATTGACGCTATTCTGAAGGAAACCAACAGCTATGAGCACGTTTCCTACTGGGCTGACTCGTTGGAATTTCTGGTATTGTGCAACAAGTCGATACTTGAAATTCTTCGTGCCGACGTAAACCCTCTTGCTATATTATTTCAAGAGGGGACAACAAGCCGGGCGGAAAACTTCTACCGGTATAATCCGGTTGCAAGCTATAATAATAATATTGTTGCACAGGCTATAGCGGAGTATGTAAGCCAATACGACAGTGATCATACTGTCAGGGTGCTGGAATTCGGAGCGGGAACAGGCGGAACTACAGCGGAGATTCTAAGCAGGATAGCAGGACGGAATTTAAAATATACATATACGGATTTATCCACCTTTTTTACTACAAAAGCACGTAATATGTTCAAGGAATATGATTTTGTTGATTACGGACTTTATAATATTGACAATTATCCTGTGACACAAGGCTATGATTATGGCAAATACGATATAATAATAGGAGCCAATGTACTTCACGATGCAAAAATTCTCAATACGACCCTGCAGTATCTGCGTTCCTTGCTTACAAATCAGGGGATGCTTGTAATATTGGAGCTGACAACCAATAAACTGTTCTACAAGGTTTCAATAGGACTGATTGAAGGCTTCTCAGGGTACGAGGATGAAAGGGTGGCGGTAAATGAGCCTTTACTTTCCGTTGAACAGTGGAGAGAAAAATTATTGGAAAATAAATTCAGCAGTATATATTCATATCCTGAAAAGGGAAGCCCTGCCGGTAATTTCGAACAGAATGTCATTTTATGCTGCGCAGGAAATAACCTCAGATATGAAAGTCAGGACTTGATAAAGGAAAAAATACGCCATAAATTGCCGTCTTATATGCTTCCATATAAAATTTATCCCATTTCGTCTATTCCTCTGAACAGTAACGCTAAGGTCAACAGGAGCTTGCTTCCGATTCCCGATTTCAACAATCTGGACATAGAGCTTGTAAGCCCTGAAAACCCTACAGAAGAGGCATTGTGCAATATTTTTGCGGAGGTTCTCGAAATTGACCGGATAGGAACAAATCAGGACCTGTTTCAAATAGGGGGAGATTCTCTAAAGGCAATACAAATTGTCTCAAAGCTGCAGGAGCAAGGCTTTAATGCAACTCTTGCAGATATATACGGTAATCCGGAAATAAAGAGGCTATCCTCCTTTTTAATTAACAATTCTGAAAATAAGAGCCTTGGGGATATATCCCGGTACAGTGCGGAGCCTGTCAGAACAAGGGAAAAATATGATTTGAACAGTATACAGCAGGCCTATTTGATGGGAAGGAGCAAGGACTTTGATTTGGGAAATATATCCTGCCATTATTATGTGGAGATTGAAACAAAGCTTGATATCGCAAGATTGCAGGAAAGCCTGAACAAGGTTGTGAAGCATCAGCCCGCTCTGCGCTCAGTGGTTTACAGTAATGGCTATCAGCAGGTTTTGGATGAGGTGCCGGAGTATATAATAGAAGTAACGGATATTTCAGATTTAAGTGATTTCCAGAAGCAAATGAGAATAATGAAATACAGAAATGAAGTATCCCATGATATATTTGAACTTGGCAAGTGGCCAATGTTCAGGTTTAAAGCTATAAAAACAGGAGAAGGCATTTATTTGCTTGTTGCCGATATTGATGTAATGATTGCAGATGCAGCCAGCTTTTACATTATGGGAAAGGAGCTGACCTACTACTATAATAATAAAATGAAGCTTCCTGAATTCAAGTTTGAATTTTCAGATTACCTGCGTTCCTTAAACAATTATAAGAAGACCGGGCTTTATGAACAGGACAGACAATACTGGCAGGGCAGGCTCAAGGATTTTCCGGATTCTGTCCAGCTGCCTGTGAAAAATTCTGTTAAAAATATCAAATCGCCAAGATTTAAGCGCCTGTCAAAAATATTCGGCAAGAAACATTGGGAAAGACTTAAGAAGGTTTCGGCGCAATACGGCATCACACCTGCCGCAACAATTTGCTGTGCCTACTGTAAGGTGCTGGCATATTTTTGCAACAAAGAAAGATTCGCTGTTAATGTTACAATTTTCAACAGATATAATTTCTATGAAGATATAGAGAATATTATGGGTGATTTCACATCAACAATGCTTCTTGATGCAAATATGAAGGCAGGATTGGATTTCTGGGGGCAGGCCGCGGAAATGCAGAAGGTCTTTGCGGAAGGCATGGATCACAGAAATTATGATGGTATTGATTTTATGAAGGATTTGAGCCTGAACAGGGAAGCACGGAGTCAAACAATCGTTCCGGTTATTTTTACTTGTGCGATATTTGATAAGGATGTCAAGGGCTGGAAGGAAATCGGAGACTTGAAATATGCTGTCAGTCAGACCTCACAGGTTCTGCTGGATAATCAGATAACTGTTCTTGACGGAGAATTGACAGTTGCATGGGACTATGTTGAAAATGTTCTGGACAGTGAAGTAATTAACGATATGTATTCCTCATACATATCCCTGCTTGATGACATATGCTGCGGAGTTGAGATAATCAAGCCTTTTTGTGAAGCCGCGGAAAAACTTTACAAGCATACGGATGACATACAGGAGCTGTTAAGCCTTGAAAAGCTGCTGCTTGCCCGCTTTGATTCTCAAAGCGTTGCTGTGGTTGATAATGGGAAGAGGTATACTTATGAACAGCTAAATAAGGAAAGCAACAGGGTGGCGTGTAAATTAATAAAAATGGGTTGTACAGGTAAAAAAGCCGGTATTTCAAGCTCTGACGGATATATTTCAATTGCCGGTATTCTCGGAATACTGAAGGCGGGTAATACCTGCGTACTTGGTGAAAGCACCGGAATGGAAGACCTGTTTCTTGGAAAGGAAGAGCTGCTGCCGGCATTGAGGGATACCAGCCTGTCCGTACAGGATTTTGATGTCAGGCCTTCAGAAGAATTGTTTGTCATCGGAAAGTCAGCAGTTACAAAAGGATATCTTACAGGAATTATTAATGAAATAAACAACGATTTGAATGTTTCTGAAGAGGATAAAATTTTGCTGGTTAAAGGGGATAATTCCTTCAGGACTGTATACGCAATTTTTGGGGCTGTTGCCAGAAAATCAGTTATTCAAATCGCAGATGAAATCAATTTTGATTTGATAAAGAATTTAGAGGTATCAGTATTAAATATGACTTGTGAGGAAGCGGAGAAGATTGATTCAAAGGGAAAGCTGAATAACGTCAGACATATCCTTATAAGCGGAAGAACAGTTGCGGCAGGCTTGCTTGAAAGACTCAGAGAGATGTGTGTAAATTCCGGCATGACTGTTATGACTGAAAGTGACAGCAGCTTGTGGCTGCTGAAAAATCATGTTACAGTTATCAGGGAACGCAAAATAATTCAAGGCGGTTATGTTATGGCAGGTATAAAAAGTCAGGTCTTAAATTACGAGAGGGAAATTTGTCCGGTGAACGTAAAGGGAGGCTTATTTTACGAAAAATACGATACTGGCAGAAAACAATATACACTGCTTGACAGCGGTATGGAAGCAGTAATGAGAAAAGACGGATATATAGAAATATTTGAAGAGTAAGGGGTATAAAGTAAAGCACAAGGAGTTATTGAGAAATTAATATTGCAGCTTTATAATAAGGTTTGTATGTTTTTCCCTTGCAAAATGAATAAATATTTGCGAGGGATGCATACAAACGGAGCTGCATTCGATAATAAATTTAGGGAGGAATTAGAAAATGAGCTTTGAATTATATTATCCGTTTGGCAAGAAGAAGGCAATGACTTTTAGTTATGATGATGGTCAGATACATGACAGAAGGCTTGTGGGAATCTTTAACAAATACCGCATGAAGGCTACCTTTCATCTGAATTCAGGGACTATCGGGACTGAAGGCTTTATTTCAAGAGAGGAGCTTCCGTCCTTATATGAAGGACACGAGGTATCCTGTCATGGTGTAAGCCATCCTCACCTCACACATTTATCAAAGGAAGAGATTGTCTATGAAATTTGGGAAGACAGGAGATATTTTGAGAGCCTTGTCAAATATCCGGTAAGAGGTATGTCATATCCCTTCGGTGAGTATGACGATATTGTTGTCAAGTCACTGGAGGTACTGGGAATAACGTATTCACGCACAGTAAACACGACAGATTGCTTTTTGCTGCCCGGTAATTTTTTGGAATGGAATCCAACCTGCCATCATAATGATAATATAATGAGTAAGCTTAATTCTTTTAAAAACCAGCCTCATTGGGCAGCTCTGTCATTATTCTATATTTATGGGCATAGCTTTGAATTTCCTATGCAGAATAATTGGGAGCTTATAGAAGAATTTTGCGAAAAAGCCGCATATGACCCTGATGTCTGGTATGCGACAAATATTGAAATAAAGGATTATATATGTGCGATGAGACAGCTGATTTTTAATGTTGATCAGACCTTGGTTTATAATCCCACATGCATTCCGGTTTGGATAGGAGCAGGCCAGAGAATAATTGAAGTGAAATCAGGACTTACAGTAATTCTGGACCAATTGAGTTAAAATAATACCGGTATGCCATAATTATATTTGCTTTAAGGAGGACAAAGCAGGGGCTTTTGACATAAATGTATGTTATACTACAATAAATATATAAATTTAATAATAAATCTAAAAATCTGTTTTTAATTTACAAAAAGTGGTATATGAATCTGTATGGAAGCCGAAATAATTTTAATACACGAAATTAGTATTAGAGGGGTTGGATAGAATGCTCAAGGTACTGCTTGTAGATGATGAGCCATATATGCTCGAGGGACTTAGGGTTATGATTGATTGGAAATCATATGGCTTTAATATATGCGGGGAGGCTTCAAACGGAGAAGATGCTCTGGAAATAATTAAAATGAGTGATCCGGATCTTATAATTACAGACATACGAATGCCTAGAATGGATGGCTTGGAGCTTATCAGAACAGCCTGTGAAAAGCTTCGCTCAACGGCTAAATTTGTTATTCTCAGTGGGTATGATGATTTTAACTATGCAAAACAGGCAATGATGTACAAAATTAAAAATTATCTCTTGAAGCCGCTGGATGATGATGAGCTGAGGGATGTTGTTTCAAAGCTGTCAGCAGAAATAATGCTGGAACGGAGAAAAGCAGAGAACATAAATAAGCAGCTCACCTTTATAGCAAATCAGTGCTTGCAAAGATTAATCAACGGAGAAAATAAGCCGACACTTATTGAAAGAACAAAAATGCTGCTAAACCTTAAAGAAAGATACGAATACAGATGTGTAATGTTGTACATAGACAGCTTGAATGGTTTGGCAAGGAAAACAGGGAAAATGGATACGGAAATAAAGAGAAATAAAGTCATAGAGCTATTGCAGGCTGAGCTTGGCATTGAGTATCAATATAATATTTTTGAGGATAAGGAAGAAAGAATATGCCTGATAATATGTGAAGATATGCCGTTTTATCACCAGCTTGAAGCTTTTTTGACAAGACTCCAGCTGAAGCTGAGGAATATGACAGGGGCTTGCGTATCCTTGGCATACAGTGCTCCTGCAAAGGAGATTGCAGTACTTTCGGAAATGTACAGACAAGCCTTGTTTGCTTTAGATTTTAAATTTTATATGGGAGATAACAGCATTATCGGGTATACAGAGGTGCAAAATGAAAAGCTTTGCTATCAGGTGTATAATCCGGATTTTAGTGACTTGCTGCATCATATACGAATAAACGGCAGTGAAAGCTTAAAGGAGGAGGTACAATCAATTTTTAACTGCTTTTGCGATGCGAAAAGTGCTCCTGAGATTATAGTGGCTTATCTCAATAACTTTTTACTGGAATTAGTAAGGGTAATACATGAATTTGACGGGGTATCCAAGGATACTCTTCAAATGGTGCTGGAATTTGACAATTTTTCAGGGTATCCTTCCCTTGACAGCTTATCGGAAGCCTTTTTGGAAAGATGTATTTATGCTGCAAATTATATAGACAATCTGAAAAAAAGTGATTCTCAATATGTTATTTATGAAATTAAAAATTATATAAACGGGCATTATCATCAGGACATTAAGCTGAAAAAGGTAGCCGCCATGTTTTATATGAATCCCGTATATCTGGGGCAGTTATTTAAGAAGGCTACGGGTATGCAATTTAATGATTATCTGAACTATGTACGTATTGAGGAAGCTAAAAAGCTGCTCAGGCAAACGAATATGAAGGTGGTTGAAATATCGAAGGTTGTCGGCTATAAGGATCCCAAGTATTTTGTGCAGAAATTTAAGGCTACCACAAATACTTCGCCGTCGTCTTTTAAATCATGTAATTAATGTTTCGGGAGAGGGAAAAGAGGATGCTTAATAATAGGAAATTAATTTATAGAGTAAATGATATACCTTTAAAATTTAAATTTTTAATAATATATATTATTTGTCTTCTCATTCCTATAATTATTATTAATGCTTCTTTTGTCAGTAAGTTTTCTAAAATTATACAGGACAGAGAGGAAAGCAATTATAAAATATCTCTGGAAAGAACCAGAGTCGATATTGTTACAATCTTTGACGGCTGTATTGCCACAAGCCACTCGATATTTTCAGACAGAACCTTGTATAATATTCTGGACAGAAGCTTTACAGACGGCGAACAGTACTTTGATATTTATGACAGCCAGCTCAGAAACAGACTGAATGTATACATGTCGGCCTATGATAATATAAGTAATATAGAAATTTATATTGATAATCCGACAATAAGCAGCGGCGGAACATACTATCAGATAGACGAGGCTGTGGAAAGTACCTTGTGGTATAAAAGCCTGTATAGTTCCAAGGGGTCGGTGCTTATAAATACCTATCTGGGATATACGAAAAGCTTGCCCACAAAGCGCATACAATATCTGAGCATTCTTAGGAAGCTGAATTTTTATCCTTCCGGCGATTATGATAAAAGAAAAATACTTAAAGTAGATATAAATATGCAAAAGCTGAACAATATTTTAAAAAGGGAAAAGACCTTCTTTAATTTATATTTATTAGATCCTCAAAATAATATTGTGTGCTCCTCTTCTCCAGCTTATAGCTATGAAAATATAGACAGCTTGCAAAAATACGGCAGCGAAGCTATAAATAAGGACAATATTTTTCTTGAGACCGCTTTAAGCAATTCTTCATATCTGAAGGGATGGAGACTGGTAGGAGTATCAACCTCCCAGAGTGTGCAGAAGTCTGTAATGGAAACACTGAGCTTTGTTTTGCTTCTGGCATTATTAAGTATATTAATTTCCTCTGTTTTTATTTTCATTATGGCTAATTCATATAATTACAGGTTAAAAAAGCTTTCAAAGCATATGAACAAAATTACGGACGGGAAATTTGACCTGATAGAAATAAAAGAGGGAGAGGACGAGATCGGCGGAGTAATAAGAAGCTTTAACCGTATGGCTTCTAAAATAAATTTATTAATAAATGACGTATATAAGCTTGAGCTGCAAAAAAAGGATCTTGAGCTTGAGCGTGTCCGTGCGGAAATTAATTTTTTACAAAGTCAAATGGATCCTCATTTTCTGTTTAATACATTAAATGCAATACTCGTTGTAAGTACAAAAAACGGATATACTGATATTATTGATATCCTTAAATATCTTTCAAAAACTTTAAGAAGGCTGCTGAGCTGGAAGGATGATTTAGTCACAGTCAGGGAAGAAATTTCATTTACTGAAATGTATCTGAAAATTGAAAAATTCAGATTCGGTGATAAAATCGAGTATTCCATTGACATAGACGATAGCCTTATGGAATTCAAGCTGCCCAAAATGAGCCTGCAGCCTTTAGTTGAAAATGCATGCAAGCATGGAATTCAAGCAATTGCGGGAATAGGAACAGTAAGAATCAGTGCCGGGGCTGATGAAAAGGAGCTCAGAATTTGTGTTGAGGATAATGGAACCGGTATGGAAGAAGACAAGCTTGCTGAGTTGATTCGCAATATTACCAGTAATGAAGAGCTAAGTTCAAATATAGGCCTTAGAAATGTATACAGAAGGCTGAGACTATACTATGGAGGCACAATTTCCTTTAAAATTGAAAGTGAGAAGGATACCGGCACAAAGGTTTGGTTTACTATACCCTGCCAGAAGTAGGCCATAATATAGAGAATAAAATTATTTGAGATTTTGGAGGGCTTAATGTTCAAGGTTTTAATTGTAGATGATGAACCGATGGCTATTGAAGCAATAAAATTAGCCGCTGATTGGGATAAACTGGGGTTGTCTGTATGCGGAGAATGCACCAACGGAAAAGAAGCACTGAGGCTGGCTGAGGAAATCAGACCGGATTTGATAATAACTGATGCGGATATGCCTGTAATGAATGGTATTGAGCTTGTTAAACGAGTTGCGGAAGATATTGACCCCGATATTAAGTTTATCTTAATAAGCGGTCATGAGCGGTTTGAGTATGTAAAGAGTGCCATGCGGCTGGGTGTTCAGCATTATATTCTGAAGCCTGTTTTTAAGGAGGAGTTCACAGAAGTGCTGCTTCAGCTATTGCCCGGTATTGAGCAGAGCAAGAAATTAAAAAACATTTATTCTGCAAGTGCTGAGGTTGATGTGGGTATTTTATTCGAGAGATATTTGTCGGGGAAAGCCGGTGAGGCTGAAATTAGGACCGCATTGGGCAGCAAGCTTCTGGACAGGGATACTGCATGGGCATTTGCCAGCCTTGATACTATTCACAATTACGATATGCATGAATTTGACAAGGATGAATACGTTGGCTTTAAAATTATTGATAAAATTAAAGGTTCTCTGATATCAAAGGGTATGAAGGATATATTCATATACCCTGTATTTGTTAATAAAGGAATCAGCGGGTTCGTTTTGTGCAGCAACGGAGAAGCTTCGATTTATGAAATATCACAGACACTTTGTGCTTTATTGAAGGAAATATATAATAACGGTTTTTATTTATCCGTTGGGAATCCGGTTGAGGAAATTTCACAGCTCCGAAATTCAATGAAGGAAGCAGAAAAGACAATGTGCTACCGCTTTTACAGCACACCCGGAAGTATTCTTCAATACAGGGATTACACCGAAAGAGAACCGGGCGGCAGCTTTGAAAATATAGCATATATGGAGGAACTCCAGAATGCCTTTGAAAATATAGATATAGACAGGATATTAAAAGCGATAGACTCAATTTTCAAGGTGTTTAAGGAGGAGCATATAGCCGGTGAAATGATTGAAATGTATTTAAACAGCATTATTTATAAAAGTCTGTCCATTTTAACCGCAATGGGAGAAGGCATAGAGAGCATACCTTTTATCAGTGATGCAGGTCTGCTTTTCAGCACAGGGAAAACAATAAATGAAACAGAGGAGCAAATAAAAAAGTATTGCATTGATTTCTGCAAGCATGCCCAGGAAATAAAAAGCAGATACAAAATGGCAGATATGCTGAAAGTAGAAGAATATATAAATGAAAATTTCAGAAGAAGTATTACAATTAAAGAAATCTCAAGCAAGCTATACATCCATCCCACATATTTAGGAAGTCAAATCAGCAAATGGTTTGGCTGCAGCTTCAATGATTATCTTCACAGCCTTAGAATGAAGGAAGCAGGAAGGCTTATTAAGTGTACAAATCAAACGGTGCACGATATTGCCGAAAATCTCGGATATACCTCATATGGCAGCTTCCTTGAACAATTTACCAAGGCATATTCAATGAAACCAAGTGAATACAGAAGCAAATTCAAGGCTAACACCTAAACTTTTTAGGTAGTAAATCTGTATTTTTACAAATTGAGAAAATCCTAACTTTGAACGATAATATAGGTACAGCATTATTTATCTGTTCTAATGCTGATCATAGATATTATAAGGAGGAAAACAAATGTTAGGAAAAAAAAGGCTTGTAAGTTTGTGTTTAGCACTGGCAATGATGGGTTCTGTTATGGCTGGCTGCGGCGGAGCTTCTGAATCAAAAGACAGCGGCACTGCGCCTACAACAACAGCAGATTCAAAAGATGCTGCACTTGATCCAATCGAAATAAGCTTTTTCATCTCTGACCCAGGTCAAGCACCGACAGCGGACAATAAGATTTACAAGTTGATAAAGGAAAAGCTGGGCGTTACATGCAAGTTTGAATTTCTTGTAGGCGACAAGGACCAGAAAATAGGTGTCATGGTTGCCGGCGGTGACTATCCGGATGTGGTTTTCGTTGATACCTTTACTAATCCTAAGTTTACAGGAGCAGGAGCACTGATACCTCTCGAGGATTTAATCGCAAAGAATGCTCCGAATCTTCAAAAACACTATGAACCATATAAAAATAAGGTTAAGGACTCAAATGACGGACATTTTTATGTAATGCCTGATTACGGCGTATATTATAATGATTATCAGACAAACATATGGCAGGGAGCTGCGTTCTGGATACAGAAGGCTGTATTGGCAGATGCAGGATATCCTCAGGTTAAGACATTAGACCAGTATTTTGATTTGATTGAAAAATATCAGGCAAAGTATCCAGAAATTGACGGACAGAAAACAATAGGCTTTGAAGTTCTTTCTGACGGATGGAGAGATTTCTGCTTGAAGAATCCTCCCGAGCATTTGATAGGACATCCAAATGACGGGCAGGTAGTTGTTGATCCCGATACCAACGTGGCTGAATTCTTCTGGGATAAGGACTACGCAAAAACATACTACAAAAAGCTTAATGATATGTACAACAAGGGCTTAATAGACCCTGAGACCTTTACAATGAATTATGACCAGTACATGGCAAAATTATCAAGCGGCAGAGTACTCGGTACATTTGACCAGTTCTGGAATTTCAGCAATGCGGATTTGACACTCAAGCAGCAGAACAAAATTGAGAGAACATGGGCACCATGTGCTATAACACTGGACGAGAGCATACAGCCTTACTATCAGGACAGAAATGTATTAAATGTAAATACCGGATTTGCTATAACCACCAGCTGTGAGAATCCTGAAAGAGTTATCAAATTCTTTGATACCTTGGTAACTGAGGAATGGCAGAGAATACTTGGCTGGGGTATTGAAGGAGAAGATTATTCCGTGGATTCAAACGGAGAATTCGTCAGAACTCCTGAACAGCGTAAAAACTATGATGACCAGTCCTGGAGACTTCAGAACATGGCGTATACCTTATGGTATTATGCACCTAAGATGGAAGGCTCCTTCGCAGACGGAAATGCTTGTACTCCGGGCTTCCAGCCAAAAGAATTCTACGCATCCTTATCAGATTATGATAAGAATTTCTTGAAGCAATACGGCTATGAGACTTGGACACAATTCCTGAATGAAGCTCCTGAAAACAGAATATCTTATCCGGCATGGGGAATAGATTTGGTTGACGGTTCGGCTGCAAGTATGGCTAACACCAAGATAGGCGAGGTCGGAACTAAGTTCCTGCCAAAGGCAATTCTTTCTAAGCCTGCTGATTTTGACAAGGTTTGGGATGAATATGTTACTGAGCTGCACAAGTGTGATATTCAGGCTTATCTGGACAGAATGAATGACCAGCTTAAGTGGAGAGCAGAGAACTGGAAGTAATCTTTATTGACTAAAGTCAATTACGGTACTATCCCCGATGAAATCGGTTTTTATCCGGTAGTAATTGACTTTTAATAAAAATAATTCACCGGGGCATATGGGAATATGCTCCGGTGAAAATAAACTACAAGAAGTTTATTTTCTGATTGACTGGAGGGCAGTATGGCAAATAATATATCCGCTTTAAATAACAACAAAAGTCCAAGCGCGCAAGTACAATTACAAGCATCCTTAAAAACCAGCAAGTGGAGTTTGTTAAAGAATCAGAAACAGCTGGTTTTCATGTCTGTGCCCTTGCTTATATACATATTGCTGTTTTCTTATGCACCGATCTGGGGCTGGCTTATGGCTTTTCAGAATTACAAGCCTGCAAAATCATTTTTTAACCAGAAGTGGGTTGGTCTTCAGCAATTTGAGTACTTATTTAAGGATGAAGCATTTATACGGGATTTTGTAAATACGCTGTGCATGAGTGTTATTAATCTTGTGCTTAGCTTTGTAACAGCAATAATATTGGCATTGCTGTTGAATGAAATAAAAAATATGTTTTTCAAAAGAACAATTCAGACTATATCTTATTTACCGCATTTTTTATCATGGATAATCGTATGCGGAATTGTGTCAACATGTTTGTCTACAGAAGGCGGTATTGTAAATGAAGTTCTGATGGCCTTGGGAATTATTGATTCTCCTGTTTTATGGCTGAGCGAGGGGAAATATTTCTGGGGTATAGTCGGAGCCGCCAATGTTTGGAAAGAGTTGGGATGGAATACCATTATTTATATAGCGGCAATAGCCTCTATAGATCCGGCCCAGTATGAAGCTGCTGAAATGGATGGTGCGGGAAGATTCAGAAAGATGTGGAATGTTACTCTTCCGGGAATCAAGTCTACGATAATTATATTACTTATTATGAACATAGGACGTGTAATGGATGCCGGCTTTGAGATTCAATACATACTTGGCAACGGCTTGGTATCTGACTGGTCAGAAACAATTGATATTTATGTTTTGAAATACGGTATCAAGCAATTTAATTATTCATTAGCCACAGCGGCAGGAATTATAAGAAGTGTAATCAGTATAGTGTTATTGTTTGCAGCTAATTTTGTAGCTAAAAAACTGGGTGAAGAAAGGCTTATATAGGGTGGTGCTACTATGAATATAAAACGAAAACAATTAAAGATAGAAGATGTATTATTCAATACCTTTAATGCTGCTTTCATGCTGGTATTGGCAATAGTTACACTTTATCCTTTTATTAATACAATAGCGGTGTCTTTTAATGATGGTCTTGATACAATCAGAGGCGGAATTTATCTCTGGCCGAGAATCTTTTCCCTGCAGAATTACAAGGCGGTTTTTTTCTCGGGTACTGTTTATAATGCATTTTTTGTTTCGATAGCAAGAACAGTTTTATCAACGGTGCTGAATTTATTCCTGACGACGATGCTGTCATATACCTTGAGCCGGAAGGAATATGTTTTAAGAAAGCCTATAACTATTATATGTGTTCTTACTATGTATTTCAACGCAGGACTTATACCTAATTACTTTTTGATAAAGGGTCTTGGGCTGCTGAATAATTTCTGGGTATATGTAATTCCTACCCTGATTTCCGCTTTTAACATGGTTGTTATCAGGACTTATATCTGCAGTATCCCTGAAAGCCTGATTGAATCCGCAAGGATAGACGGCGCAGGAGATTTCAGGATATTCCTCAAGGTAATCTTTCCTCTGTGCAAGCCATGTCTTGCAACAATAGCATTGTTTGTAGCTGTTGGTTCGTGGAACGCATGGTTTGATACATTTATATACTGCTCCTCCAAGCAGGAGCTGAGTACTTTGCAGTATGAATTAATGAAATTGCTTTCCTCTACTTCAAATGCAAATGCAAATCCGGCTATGGCAGCGGGTGTAGGTGCAAATTCCCAGGCCTCCTCGAGCTTGGTTACTCCGCTCTCTATCAGAGCCGCCATAACTATCGTCGCTGCAATGCCTATAATTGTGGTATACCCGTTCCTCCAGAAGTATTTTATTGTTGGACTGAATGTAGGCAGCGTCAAAGAATAAATTTATATAGGAGAAGCTGCTTTGAGTAAAAGGTACAAATTTCTTTTCGTATGCAGTGAATTTACATTAAGTAAAAGGCAATAGACTTTAACTAAAAAATAATAATGAGCAAATAACCCTAATTGTTTAAGCAAATAGGGTTATTTTTTTTAGCAAATGAGGTATTATTGATTTAACAATAGAGAATACTCGTAAATACCGTACAAACATGGTGAGCTTTCACATTAGAGCGCACAGGAAAAGCTTGCTTTTTTGCAAAAGGATGATTTTTGAATAGTATTGAAAAAATGTAAAAAATATTATAATATTGGAAATAATTAATAAAAAAAGGAGGTTAGTACGATAGTAGAAAAGTTCTTTGAAAATCCAAATATACTTCATGTAAATACTATGAAAAACAGGGCGTATTTCATACCGTATCCTGCTGTTGACAAGGCTTTATCGGGAGACAGGGAATGTTCCGGGTATTTTCAATTATTAAACGGTTATTGGAATTTTGAATACTTCAACAGCATTTATGATGTTACGGGCAAGTTCTGCGAACCCGGATATGATGCCTCCGGATTAAAAAAGATTCCTGTACCGGGAGCATGGCAAAATTACGGGTATGATAAGCATCAGTATACCAATATGAAGTATCCGTTTCCATATGACCCTCCATACGTACCGGCGGATAATCCGTGCGGGGCATACGTCAGACAATTTGAAATTAACGGAAGCTCGAATAATATGAGAAAGTATTTGAATTTTGAGGGCGTGGATTCCTGCTTCTATTTATGGATAAACGGTCAGTTTATAGGCTACAGCCAAGTGTCCCATGCCACAAGTGAGTTTGACATAACCGATTTTGTGCATGAAGGCATGAACACTATAGCAGTACTGGTTTTAAAGTGGTGTGACGGAAGCTATTTTGAAGATCAGGACAAATTCAGGATGTCCGGGATTTTCAGGGATGTTTATATATTATACAGGCCGGAGGAGCATATACGGGATTTTTTTATAAAAACTATTCTAAAGAAGGATTATAAACAGGCAGAGATATTAGTTGAGCTTGAATTTCTGAAAAATCCGATAGCTGTTGAGTATTCACTCTTTGATGCTGATGGGCGGAAGGTAATAGAAAAAGGGCGGGCTAAAGAAAAGCTTATAAGCTTTACAATCAATAATCCCCGGCTGTGGAACGCCGAAAATCCGAATCTGTATACGCTGGTTTTAAGTACAGATAATGAGGCTATTTCTACAAGGCTGGGAGTCAGAGAGATTAAAATCAGGGACAGGGTAGTATATTTAAACGGAGCAAGAGTTAAATTTAAGGGAGTAAACCGGCATGACAGCAGTCCTGTAACAGGGCCGGCCGTAACATATGAGGATATGCTTCTGGACTTAATGATAATGAAGCAGCACAATATAAATGCAATCCGTACCAGCCATTATCCCAACTCACCTGTTTTTCTTGAATTCTGTGATAAATACGGCTTTTATGTAATAGATGAGGCCGACATAGAGACACATGGGACTACTACAATATATGTTGAAACAAAGGATGGCAGCGAATATCCACTGTTAGCCCACAATCCGCTGTATGAAGATACAATTCTGGACAGGGTGCAAAGATGCGTTGTAAGGGACAAAAACCGTCCTTGTGTGCTTATATGGTCATTAGGAAATGAATCCGGCTATGGAAGAAATTTTGAGAATGCCCTTAAATGGCTTAAAAATTATGATGCCGACAGGCTTACACACTATGAAAGCGCCTTGTATCCGCCTAATGGGTATGCTTGTGACTACAGCAATTTAGATCTTTACAGCCGTATGTATGCCTCCTGTGAGGATATAGTCAACTACTTTGAGGGAGGAAATTGGGACAAGCCCTTCATTCAGTGTGAATTTGTTCATGCAATGGGTAATGGCCCCGGAGATATTGAGGAGTACTATGAGCTGATTGAAAAGTATGATGGCTTTTGCGGAGGTTTCGTCTGGGAATGGTGTGACCATGCTATTTTTATGGGGAAAAATGAGCGGGGCAGGGAAAAGTTTTATTATGGCGGTGATTTCGGAGAGTTTCCCAATGATGGGAATTTTTGCATAGACGGGCTTGTTTACCCCGACAGAAGACCGTATACGGGGCTATTGGAATATAAGAATGTTATAAGACCTGTGCGGATAATTAAAGCCAATTTAAAAGAAGGAAAGGTTACCATAAAGAATATGCTGGACTTCTATAATTTGAAGGATTATCTGTATATAAACTATCATGTTACCAAGAACGGACAGCTGGTATATGAGGGAACGGTGGAAGACAGTGATGTCCTGAACGTAAAGCCTCACGGCGAAAAGGTGATTTATCTGACCTTAGAACAAATAAATGAAGGAAATTGCTATGTCAAATTTAATTATATACAGAAGAATGATATGGAATTTACAAAGAAAGGCCATGTGCTTGGTTTTGACCAAATCGAAGTGTCAATAGAAAAAAAATATGACACAGAAAGTAAAATTGATTCTATAATTAAAAGGGATATGCTGAACCGCATCGGCATAGAAGCTGAGCTTGCGGATTTCTCAAATAATACAGGCGGCTTTGACTCCGGAACTCAGGAGGAGGAAAAGAGAATAAGTACAATAAATACAAGAGAAAGTGACCGCAGCCTGATTGTTGCAGGACAAAACTTTAAGTATACCTATAACAAGAATACGGGCGCATTTGACCAGATGGTTTATAACAATGAGGTCATATTGGCCAAGCCGATGAACTATAATATCTGGAGAGCGCCCACGGACAATGATAAGGTTATGTGCAGAAAATGGAAGGAATGCGGATACGACAGAACTATATCAAGAGCATATTCAACTAATGTAACACAGCTGGGAAGCAGTATAAGAATTGTAAGTGAAATATCAGTATCTGCCGTTCATATACAAAGGATATTGAACATCAGTGCCCAGTGGCTTGTTGGTGACACCGGAACAGTGGCTTTCAATATTCAGGTTGAGAAGAATATGGAAATGCCATTTCTTCCAAGGTTTGGACTCAGGCTCTTTCTGCCGGGAGAAATCAATAATGTTGAATACTTTGGCTACGGACCCTATGAAAGCTATGCAGATAAGCACAGGGCATCCTATCTGGGTGAGTTCAGGGCAAAGGTCAAGGAGCTGCATGAGGACTACATCAGGCCTCAGGAAAACGGAAGCCATTGGAGCTGTCATTATATAAAGCTGCTTTCGGAGGAGGGCGTTGGCTTGGCAGCTACAAATAATGAAACCTTCTGCTTTAATGCCTCGCACTATACACAGGAGGAGCTTGAAGCCAAAAAGCACAATTTTGAACTTGAGGAAAGCGGCTATACGGTTCTCTGCCTTGACTATACTCAGAGCGGAATAGGGTCTAACAGCTGCGGGCCCGAGCTTTCAAAAAAGTACAGGTTTGATGCCCAGAGATTTGAATTCAACATGACATTTAAGCCTATTGTAAAACAGATTTAAAAAAAGTAAGGAAGCATAACGCATATATTTTTATTTGCTGATTTTTGCCGGAAATCCGGCGGGGAGGTTAATTATGAATGAAACATTGAAGGCTTTGAAGGAAAGAAGAAGTATCAGAAGATATAAGGATGAACAGATAACAGAGGAACAGCTGAATCAGATATTGGAAGCCGGTGAATATGCACCGAGCGGCATGGGCTCCCAATCGGCAATAATGGTAGTTGTCCAGAAAGAGGAGGTAATTCAAAGGCTCTCAAAGTTAAATGCAGCATATACAGGGGCGCCGGATTCAGATCCGTTTTATGGTGCGCCTACCGTAATTGTTGTATTGGCTGACAGTGACAGAGTAACATATCTGGAGGACGGAAGTCTGGTATTGGGCAATCTTATGAATGCTGCCTATGCCGTAGGAGTGAGCTCCTGCTGGATTCACAGGGCAAGGGAAATGTTCATGACCGAAAAAGGAAAGGCTCTTTTAAAGGAATGGGGAATTAAAGACAGCTATGTTGGAATAGGCAATTGCATACTGGGCTACTATGACTCTGAGTATCCTGCCGCAAGGCCCAGAAAAGAGGGCCGTATTATAAGAGTATGACGGCTGCTTTTATTTATAGTCCTCAAACAGATATAATTGTGCGCTTAAAGGTAATATGTTACACTGATAGAAGAAAACAACGGATGAAAATAGATGGATTAGCCAATTTAATGAAAAATACAGGTATCCGACGATGAACACCTACAACACCCCAATATACAACTACCTGAGGGAATACGCGGAACAGGACATGAATATATTTCACATGCCGGGGCACAAGCTCTCGAAAGGAATACCGCAGGAGCTGGCAAGGGACATATTGAGACTTGATGTGACCGAAGTTGAGGGAACAGACAACCTTCACTATCCGGAGGGAATTATAAAAGAAGCTGAGGAACTGGCTGCCGCCGCTTTTGGAGCAGACAGGACATTTTTTCTTGTAAATGGTTCCACTTGCGGTATTCAGGCGGCAATCATGAGTGCCTGCTCCAGAGGGCAGAAAATCATTGTGGGGAGAGATTCACACAAGTCTGTGGCGGCAGGTCTTATACTATCCGGTGCAGAGCCGGTTTTTGCATACCCTGAATACAATTGTGAATTTGGAATTGCCGGGGCAATAACTTCAAAAAGTATAGAAAAGTTATTGCAGGAGCATCCTGATGCGGCGGCGGTACTGGTAACAAGGCCCAACTATTACGGAATATGCAGTGATATTGAGAAGATAGCCTGTGCGGTTCACGCCCATAATAAGCTGTTGATTGTGGATGAGGCTCATGGAGCACATTTTGCCTTTAATCGCAGACTGCCTTCGCCTGCATTGCAGTATGGCGCGGATATATGCATTCAAAGTGCCCATAAAACCCTTCCGGCAGTGACACAGGGAGCCTATTTGCACATAAAAGGAAGCAGAGCTGATGCTGAAAGGCTGAAATTTAATTTAAGTATGCTTCAAACCTCAAGTCCGTCATATATTATAATGTCATACCTTGATATCGCCAGAGAATTGATGGTGACAGAAGGGGCATCAAAGCTGGAGGCCTTGATAAGCGAAATTGAATTGTTCAGCAGGGAGCTGCGGGAGTATCCCGAATATAGAATTTTATCAAATAGTATGTCTGAGAGCAATTTTAAAGGGGAAACAACATGCGGGTCAGCATTCCTGCAAAATTTGAATGAAAAAGCAGCTCATGATCCCACCAGGCTGGTTATAAATATAAGAAAGCTTGGAATAAGCGGCTATTATGCGGAGAAGCTATTAAGAGAGCGCTTTAAAACACAGGTGGAAATGGCTGATTATGAAAATCTGGTATTTATTACAACGATAGCTGACAGCCCTGACACATTCTCAAGCTTGCTTGCAGCTTTGAAGGGGCTTCGGGGATTAGCCTTCAGGGGAGAACTGCAAGGGTTAAACCTACAGCAGAGTATAATTGAAAAATATTATGAGGAATTGCAGACAAGTGCCTTTGAAAAGGCAAAAGCGGGAAGCTTGCCTTATGAGGCATATATGGCGCAGAAGAAAGCGATACCTTTGAAGGAAAGCTGCGGGAGAATATGTGCAGATGTGATAACTCCATATCCGCCCGGAATACCGGTTTTATATCCCGGGGAAATTATTGAAAAATACCATATACGGTATATATCCGCTGTTATTGAGGGCAGCGGTAAGGTAAACGGCATTAGCTACAATAGATATATCCAAGTTATAAAATAATATGTTATAATTTTATATAGGAATATAATTATTTTATTGTGCAAGGATATTTGAACATAAGGACTAATTGTACAAAGGCTTGAAGCCTCGATTGACTTGATATTATTTAAAATGAATTATTTAAACCGCATGTAATCCGGCTGGAGGAAAATACAAATGAAAAATGGCAAATTTATAACTTTTGAAGGCACAGACGGCTCGGGAAAAACCACCCAAATAAAGCTGCTGGAAGGGTATGTGAGAGAAAAGGGATATGAAGTAGTTCTGTCACGTGAACCCGGAGGCACAAAAGTCAGCGAGTCGATTAGAGACATAATCCTTGATCCTTCAAACACAGATATTACTCCGTTGACTGAAATGATAATGTATGCGGCATCAAGGGCGCAGCATGTTGCACAGGTAATCCGGCCGGCGGTGGAAGCCGGAAAAGTAGTAATTTGTGATAGATTTGTTGATTCCAGCTATGCGTATCAGGGAAGCGGAAGAGGAGTCGATCTCAGGATAATAGCAGATGTCAACAGAGTGGCTATAGATGGAATGAGCCCGGATATGACATTTTTTCTTGATATAGCTCCTGAGACGGCAATAAAAAGAAGAATAAATGCATCCGGGGCTGATAGAATAGAGCAGGAAAAGATAGACTTTCACAGACGTGTATATGAGGGCTATAAAAAAATGGCATTACTTTTTCCGGAAAGAATCAGGGCAATTGATGCCAATAAATCGATAAGTGAGATTTCTTCTCAAATAATCGAGTGTCTGAATGAACTTCTATAAAATATTTATTAAGGGGGCATGCTTTATGAAACTGGTTTTTGCAGTTGTTCATGATGAGGACGGCCGTAAAGTAATGGATGAACTTAATAAGAGTGGCTTTGGGGTCACGAAGATGTGCTCTTCGGGAGGCTTCCTGAAGGCAGGGAATACAACTTTACTGGTTGGTGTGGAGGAAGAAAAGCTGGATGAGGTAGTTGCTATCATTGAGAAAAAATCAAAAAGCAGAAAGCAGGTTATTAACACACCGGCTACACCTGGCGGACTTGATGCCATGAGTGGAATGTATATGCCGTATCCGGTTGAGGTAGTTGTTGGAGGGGCGACTATATTTGTAGTCGATGTAGAGAGATTTTATAAAATATAAATTATTATTAAATATGCACTTTGGGGAGTGAGTAAGCCATAAAAATTCAGGATGCATCTAACAATTCCAGAATTAAGACCTTTCCTGAGAGAGATGAAAGGGCTGTCAGAAATGAAAGAGATATTAATTTTGCATCTCAGCTGAGAAGGCTGGAAACTGTAAATTATGAGGAAAGAATAAGGACACTTGCCGATAAGATACAGAGTCAGGGTAAGAAGCTGGGGAAAAAAGCGGATATACGTGACTTGAAAATTTACAAGCAGTTAATATCCGAATTTCTTGATGAGGCAGTTGCTCACTCTCACAGCTTTTCAAAAAAAAGCTTTTTGGATAGACGGGGAAGGCACAGGGTGTATGCTATTATCAATAAGATAAATGAAGAGCTGATTGAGCTTACAAATGAGGTGCTTAAAGCAGAGCAGGATAATATCAGCATATTAAAAAAGCTGGATGATATCAGGGGGTTAATTCTGGATTTGTTCTTATAGGATATGCCTTCTAAGTCGTAAGACAGCTCTTGGAGAGGGATACCGTAGGCGGGAGGTTGAAGCTTATAATGTTAGGGCACCAAAAGGTGTTGAAAACCTTAAGGGCAGCGATAAAAAACAATAATGTAAGTCATGCATATATATTTGAAGGAGCGAATGGCATCGGAAAAAGAGAGACTGCTTTGGCGTTTTCTTCTGTGCTTATGTGTGAAGCTGAAGACGGACCTTGCGGAAAGTGCAAAGCCTGCCTGTTATTTC
Organism: Ruminiclostridium sufflavum DSM 19573; assembly: GCF_003208175.1. Lineage (GTDB taxonomy): Bacteria > Bacillota > Clostridia > Acetivibrionales > DSM-1351 > Ruminiclostridium > Ruminiclostridium sufflavum. The sequence continues at coordinate 244,606 of NZ_QKMR01000004.1, forward strand.
AGCAGGGCTCTCATCCGGATTTTCAGGAAATATATGCAGAGGATGACAAAAGCATTAGTGTTGAAAACATCAGAAACTTACTGAAGGGGCTTGTAATAAGACCGTTATATTCGGAATATAAAATATTTCTAATAAACAATGCGGACAAAATGACTGTGCAGGCTCAGAATGCGCTGCTCAAGTCACTTGAAGAGCCTCCGCCTTACGTGGTGTTTATACTTGCAGTACAGTCCTCGGCAGCTATGACGCCTACTATTCGTTCCAGATGCCGGAGAATTTTCTTTAATAAATTAACTTATGAAGAAATTATGGGTATCCTCAAAGAGAAATATGGAAATAGTAAGCCTGAGTGGGATTTTATAGTGCCATATTCAGACGGTGTAATTGGTACTGCAATAGGTTTATTGGATTCACCGCATTATCTGGAAATACGGGATGAGGTTTTGGATAAGGTGGTGCAGCTGTTGAATTCGCAGGATTTGGATTTGTTTTCGCTGTATGGGCTTTTTGAAAAAAATGATGACAAGATAGATTTTATATTGCGTGTAATGCTGCTGTTTTTCAGGGATATGCTGGTATACAGGCAAACAGGTGATTTTAGGATATTGATTAATTCAGATAAAAAAGATATGATTATTAAGAATACCGGTATAAAAGTATCCGGCATAATGAAGTGTATAAGTGCTGTCTGGAGTGCAAAAAAGAGCTTAGAGGTAAATGCGAACTTTCAGCTTGCAATTGAAGTAATGCTGATGAAAATTCAGCAGAATTCGTCAAAGCAAAGCGTTGTTTCATAAGCGAGGTGCTGCGGCTCTGGATTGAGCTTCGTTATTACATATGCGTTTTAATAAGAAAGGAATCATATAAATGGTAAATGTAGTAGGCGTTAGGTTTAAAAATGCGGGAAAAATTTATTATTTTGATCCCGGCGAGCTTTTGATTGATTTAAACCGGAATGTAATTGTAGAAACGGCAAGAGGCATTGAATACGGACTTGTAGTTGTTCCGAACAGAGAGGTTGATGAGTCCGAGATAGTAGCGCCTCTTAAAAAAGTAATACGGATAGCCACTGAAGAGGATGCTGCTCACGCGCAGGAGAATGACAGAAAAGAAAAGGAAGCATACAATATTTGCCTTCAAAAAATAAATGACCATAAGCTTGATATGAAGCTTATAGATGTGGAATATACCTTTGACAACAACAAAGTATTATTTTATTTCACAGCTGACGGAAGAGTTGATTTCAGAGAGCTTGTAAAGGATTTGGCTGCGGTTTTTAAAACAAGGATTGAATTAAGGCAGATTGGTGTAAGAGATGAATCAAAGATGATGGGCGGAATGGGAATATGCGGCAGAGTTCTTTGCTGCAACTCATTTTTGGGTGAGTTCCAGCCTGTTTCCATAAAAATGGCGAAGGAACAATCTCTTTCTTTGAATCCGACAAAGATATCAGGTACCTGCGGGAGGCTTATGTGCTGTCTGAAATATGAGCAGGAGGCATATGAAGACCTTTTGGGAAGAGTTCCAAAGACAGGTGCCATAGTAGACACTCCCGAGGGACATGGAACGGTTGTTGGAGTTAATTTGCTGAGAGAGGTTCTCAAGATAAAGCTTGATGAGGGAAATGACAATGAGCTCAGAGTATATAATTTCAAGGATGGTGAAGTAAAGGTTATAAAGGATGCGGCTGCCACAGATGATGCCGATATTGACTTGGAGGCTCTCAAACAGCTTGAGGATTAAATCTTTAAATTTAAATAAATTACGTTGTCAATAATAAAAAATGATGTTAAAATAATAGCGAATAGCATGACAATTAGAGATTGCTTTTTTCTTAATTCTTAGGAGGTGTATTTTAATGGCATATTTTATAACTGATGCATGTATCAGCTGCGGAGCTTGTGAATCTGAATGTCCAGTATCCTGTATAGCTGCAGGAGACAGCGCATATGTAATAGATGCAGACACTTGCATTGAGTGCGGTGCATGTGCAAATGTCTGTCCAGTTGATGCTCCGGAACAAAAGTAATATTTTCAGGCAATGAAGGTCAGATAAGGGGATAACCTTTATTTGGCCTTTTTTTCAGCAGATATAATTTAAACCATAAAATGCAACAGGTCAAGAGGTGCCGCATTGGTTGAGATAAATGAGAAGGAACGAATAGATGATTTGCAGCTTAAAGGATTGAGACTGATCCAGAATACAGAAACCTTTTGCTTTGGAGTGGATGCAGTTTTATTATCTGATTTTGCAGATGTTAAAAAGGATTGCAGAGTACTTGACATTGGAACGGGTACAGGAATAATTCCCGTACTATTGGCAGGCAAAACACAGGCAAAAGCAATTGCAGGTCTTGAGATACAGGGGAATATGGCTGAAATGGCAAATCGCAGTGTTATTTTGAATGGACTTGAAGACAGAGTTCAAATAATACATGGAGACATAAAAAGATATAGTGAATATTTCAGCAAATCCAGCTTTGAGCTGGTAGTGTCAAATCCTCCTTATACAAATAAGGGCTGCGGCCTTGTAAATCCACATGACAGCAAGGCTGTTTCAAGGCATGAGATTCTTTGCAGTCTGGAGGATGTTGTAAGCTCAGCCGCAGCATTGTTAGTGTCGGGCGGACAGCTGGCAATGGTTCATAGACCGGAAAGACTGGCAGATATAATATGCAGTATGAGAAATAACGGAATAGAGCCTAAATATCTGAGATTTGTACATCCAAAGCCCTATAAAAAGCCAAATATGATATTGATAAAGGGAAACAGGGGAGGAAAGCCCGAGCTAAAGGTTCAGGAGCCTCTGTATGTATATAATCAGGATGGAACATATTCAGATGAAATAAACAAAATATATGGCAGAGAGGTAACAGAAAATTGAGTGAAAAGGGTACTCTTTATCTTGTGGCTACTCCGATAGGAAATCTTCAGGATATAACCTTCAGAGCGGTAAATACGCTTAAAGAGGTGGATATAATTGCTGCTGAGGACACAAGGCAGTCGATAAAGCTTCTTAATCATTTTGAAATAAAGAAACCGTTAATCAGCTATCATGAGCATAATAAGAATACAAAAGGGAATTATTTAATTGAGCAGCTTCTGACAGGGGAGAATATTGCCCTGGTTTCAGATGCCGGAAGCCCTGGAATATCCGATCCCGGAGAGGATTTGGTAAGGCTTGCAATAGAAAACAATATCAAGGTAACAATGATTCCGGGGCCGGTTGCCGCTATGACAGGCTTGGTAATTTCCGGCCTGCCGGCAGGACAATTTGTTTTTGAAGGATTTCTGCCCATGAATAAAAGAGTTAGGCAGGAGCATCTGAGAAGATTGGAGAACGAAACCCGTACTATTATTTTTTATGAGGCACCCCATAAGCTTGCATATACCTTGAAGGATATATATAATGCCCTTGGAGACAGAAGGATAGCGCTTGCAAGAGAGCTTACGAAGATACATGAGGAGGTTGTAAGATGCAGTATCGGGGAGGCTATGGAAAAATATAAGACTGAACCGCCAAAGGGTGAGTTTGTACTTATAGTGGAGGGACAAAAGCAGGATGTGCTTAAAGACAGTGCCAGAGAAAAGTATTCCGAAATAAGCATTGAAGAGCATGTTCAGACATATGTCAAGGAAGGAATGACAAAAAAAGAGGCTGTAAAAAAGGCGGCAGAGGATAGAGGCATAAGTAAAAGAGATGTGTATAATGCTGTCATGAAAAAATAACAGGGGACGCTAAATAAAGGAAGGTTAACCTGAGGTCTTTTTATATAAAAATAAAGAGAACCGTTGATGCAGGTTCTCTTTATTTTAGTTGCAATTAGAAAATCAATTGATTTTATTTACCTTTTAATTCTTTCATGCAATCAGGGCAAATATTCTTTCCCTTATAAACCTGAACATCCTTTGCATTGCCGCAGAATATACATGCAGGCTCATATTTCTTAAGAATTATTGTTGAATCATCAACATAAATTTCAAGAGCGTCCTTTTCTGCGATATCAAATGTTCTACGAAGCTCAATTGGTAAAACAACCCTTCCTAACTCATCAACTTTTCTTACTATACCTGTAGATTTCATAACTATATAACCTCCTATATACACTTTATATTTCGACAAACTTCGAATTTATAATACCATATATTCCATTTACCGTCAACTTTAAAATAAAAAAAATAAAATGACATTTGAGAGTAAGAATGTAAGAAAAATACTGGATTTTAGTGCGTTTCAAGGGTTTTTTACTCATTGTGAAAAAAATATTAAATTTTTGTGAATTTTTTATTACAAAGTAAATTACAGAGCTAGAAAAATAATACTGGGAAAAGGATATCATTTACATGAGGTTATTCGACAAAAAACGATTAAATAACCAGTCATAAAAGCTATGAAACTCAGCATATATAATTAGTAGGTATTGCTGTATTTAGGCTGTGTTTGCCAAAAAATATGAAGCTTTACTGATAACAGCTTAAAGGATTTACAGAGGTGTATATGCTTAATTATATATGGGTTGGACTGCTTTTAATAGGCTTTATCGCAGGAGGCTTAACCGGCAGGCTTGATCAGGTGACAAAAGCTGCGATGGATTCTGCACAATCAGCTATAGTTGTGTGTTTTGGGCTTTTGGGGGTAATGTGCCTTTGGACCGGGTTAATGAAGGTGGCGGAAAAAAGCGGGCTTATTAATGTGCTCGGCAGACTTGTAAGACCTGTACTGAAATTTTTATTTCCCGATATTCCAAAGGACCACCCGGCACTTGGTGCGATAGTCATGAATCTGACAGCAAATTTTTTAGGCCTCGGAAATGCGGCAACTCCCCTTGGAATCAAAGCTATGAATGAGCTGCAAAGTCTGAACAAAAATAAGAGGTCGGCGACAGATTCCATGTGTATGTTTTTAGTGCTGAATACTGCGGCAATTCAGCTGATTCCTGCCAATATTATAGCCCTTAGAACCTCCGCAGGCTCAAAAAAGCCTGCCGAAATCATAGTATGTATCTGGATTGCATCTATATGTGCCACTATTATGGGCATTATTGCGGCAAAGCTGTTATCAAAAGCATGGAACGATAAAAATGAAAGCTAGAATGTGGTGACTATGGGAGTGATAAGGAGTTTTTCGGATTTTGCAATCCCTGTAATCTTTATTGTAATATTGCTTGCGGCAGTAATAAAAAAAATCAAGGCTTATGATTTGTTTGTTGAAGGTGCCAAAGAGGGAATAGAAACAATCATCAGGATAATACCGTCGCTGGTTGGGTTATTGGTTGCAGTGGGAGTTTTTAAGGCTTCGGGGGCGATGGATATTTTAATTTACATACTGAGGCCTTTAACTGATCTTTTGGGAATGCCGCCGCAGGTAGCCCCGCTGGCATTGTTAAGACCTATTTCAGGCAGTGCGTCATTTGCGTTTGTAACGGAAATAATAAAAAACTTCGGGCCGGATACCTTTGAAGGGAGGGTGGCTGCGGTCATGATGGGCTCTACCGAGACTATATTCTATACCTTGGCGGTTTATTACGGAGCTGTCGGCATAAAGAATATAAGATATACTCTTGCGGCAGCTATAATGGCTGATATTATCAGTGTTATAGCATCCTTGTGGGCATGCAGGCTGGTATTCGGATAAAGGTACAGGTTACGGACGAGTAATACGGGCTATTGGTCTTTGTTTGACAGCAGCTGATTTTTTGCTCTTATCACATTGATAAGACCGGTATATATAAACATTCCCCGGCCTCCGGCTCTCAGTATAACCTTGCTGGTTATTTTTTTCATACCTGCGTCAGCTTTCGGATGTGTGGCATAAATACTCAGCAATATTTTAATTATAGAACCATACTTTTTAAAATAAGAATTTTTATTTTCATATGCTTTTTTAATAAAGTAAGTGATCCTGTCTTCATACTCCTTCAAATTTGTATACAAAAATATATAATTAATGCTTCTGGAAAAGAGGCTGTCATTATAGCTCAAATAGCCTTCCAATATTTTTTGAATTCCGCATATCCAGGGAAAAAAGGCATTGCTTATATTTTCCACCTCCTGCTCTGTTAAATCAGGGTTTGTGGCTAAAGCAAGCAAAAGCTGAAGCATGAGAGGTGAATCCACTGACATGCAGAATTCCCAGCTTGATATCTCTGAATATCTTTGATTATGGGCGTTGCTCCAGCTTAAAAGATTAAACTCAATATCTGCTTCGTCAGAAGAATATTTAAGGACCTGTAAATCAATAAACAGCGTCAAATAAGCGACAATATAATCCCTGACTACACTGAAAGCAGGCAGGAGAAGCACCTTTTGCCTGCATTTTTCCACAAGAATGCTTAGATACCCGTCATCATCCTTTGAGGGGAAAAACGTAAAATATTTTATAAAATCGTCTGAACGGATATTTGTAGCATCCTTTAATGATGAAAAAATCAGCTTGAGAAAGGATTCCGTACTTGATGAGTAATGGGAGCAGATTGTGTCCAAGTACTGAACTATCGCCTGAAAGGAAAAAATAATATCTGCAGCCAATGAAATATTTACATTGGGATAAAGAGTAAAAACAGAGGAAACTGCCAAATCAAATCTGTTTTTATCTAAAGCTTCAATAGCATATGATCTTATCAGGCGCGTTCTGATTTGCTGTGTATACCGGCTGTATTCATATATTCTTTTGGTTACCAGAGGGCAGACGGTGCCGGAGTAGTTTTTTTTGAAATTTATACAGTTTGGTAAATAACTCATACTAACCTCCACGCCTAATTTCCTGTAATTTTAGCCTTGAAAAAGTATTAACAAATAGGTATAGTAATAATATGTAATTTTATTTATTATAACATTTAATAAATTAATGTGAAAGAAAACAGAAAATTATACGGGAAATTAATTGGACTATTAGTTATAGTATAGGAATATGGACATAATTATATCAAATAAATGCTGTTGTCCGGTTGTTTTCATCGAGGAAGTACAATTAGCGGCAAATGAGGAGGAAAAAATGACTAAAAAAACATACTATATTACAACACCTATATATTATCCGAGCGGTAACCTTCATATAGGGCATTCATATACAACTGTTGCGGCAGACGCTGTTGCCAGATATAAAAGATTAAACGGATATGATGTAATGTTTTTGACAGGAACTGATGAGCACGGACAGAAAATTCAGAGAAAGGCCGAGGAGAAGGGTATAACACCGAAGGCCTATGTTGATGAAATTGTTTCCGGCATAAAAGAGCTTTGGAAGCTTATGAAAATAACTAATGACAAGTTTATCAGAACGACAGATGAGGAACATGTCAAGGCAGTCCAGAAGATATTTAAAAGACTGTATGAACAGGGTGATATATATAAGGGCTCATATGAGGGCTGGTATTGTACCCCTTGCGAGTCTTTCTGGACAAAAACCCAGCTGGTGGACGGAAAATGTCCGGATTGCGGACGAGAGGTTGAGCTTACAAGAGAAGAAAGCTATTTTTTCAGATTATCAAAATATCAGGATAGATTAATAAAATTAATTGAAGAAAATCCGGATTTTATTCAGCCGGTATCAAGACAGAATGAAATGCTGAATAACTTTTTAAGGCCGGGACTGGAAGACCTGTGTGTATCCAGAACATCCTTCAACTGGGGGATTCCGGTTACTTTTGATGATAAGCATGTCGTATATGTATGGGTAGATGCTTTATCAAATTATATTACTGCACTTGGCTACTTGTCTGAGGACGATTCAGATTTCAGGAAGTATTGGCCTGCGGATGTTCATTTGATGGCAAAGGAAATAGTAAGATTTCATACTATAATTTGGCCTGCAATGCTTATGGCATTGGGTGCGCCGCTGCCGAAACAGATTTACGGACATGGGTGGCTTTTGCTTGAAGGCGGCAAGATGTCCAAGTCTAAAGGAAATGTTGTTGATCCTAAGATACTGGTAGCAAAATACGGACTTGACGCAATAAGGTACTTCCTGCTCAGAGAGGTTCCGTTCGGACAGGATGGAGTATTTACAAATGAAGCACTTATTAACAGAATAAATTCAGATTTGGCGAATGATTTAGGAAATTTGGTAAGCAGAACTGTTGCCATGATAGATAAATATTTCGGCGGAACTATCCCTGATGTAAAAGAAGCAGGTGATTTTGATGATGATTTGATAAAAATTGCAAGGGAAACACCTGAAAAAGTGGAGAATTTGCTGGATAATCTCCAGTTTAATACTGCATTAGCTGAGATATGGAAGGTTGTATCCCGCTCAAACAAATATATAGATGAAACAATGCCTTGGGTGCTTGCGAAGAATGAGGCAAACAGTGCAAGACTTGCACAGGTTATGTATAATCTTGCCGAAACCTTAAGAATAATAGCCATCCTTATCCAGCCGTTTATGCCTGAAACACCTGAAAAAATATGGGGGCAGCTGGGGATAGAGGATAAAAGCCTGCTCGAATGGAGCAGAGCAAAGGAGTGGGGTCTATATCCGGCTGGAGCAAGCGTCAAAAAGGGTGAAATAATATTTCCTCGAATAGACGTAAAAAAGGAACTGGAGGAAATTGAAAAAATCAGTCAGGCAAACAAGCCAGAAGAGATAAAAGAAGCTGCAGAAGCAGAAAAGGAACCTGCAAAGGATGATAATGAAACAAATGCGAATCTTATAACAATTGATGATTTTTCAAAGATAGAATTAAAGGTTGCAAGGGTTATTGAGGCAGAAAAGGTGGAAAAGGCGGACAAGCTGTTAAAAATGAAGCTTCAGGTGGGTGAAGAAACAAGGCAGGTGGTTTCAGGCATTGCTAAATATTATACGCCCGAGGAAATGGTAGGAAAGACACTGATTCTTGTTGCAAATTTAAAGCCTGCCAAGCTCAGAGGAATTGAATCACAGGGTATGATTCTTGCGGCTTCGGATGAAAACGGGCTTTCACTTGTTACGATAGACAAGGATATGGGCAGCGGCGCAATAGTAGGATAAAATATTCCAAGACGGGTGATAAATTGATTTTTGATACACATGCACATTATGATGATGAAAAATTTGATGAGGACAGGGATTCCTTGCTGAGAGAACTGCACAAGAACGGGGTTTCATATATTCTTAATGCTTCCTCCAGTCTGGAATCTTTAGCTGCCAATATGGAGCTGGCGGAAAAATATGACTTTGTATATATTGCCTTGGGAATACATCCTGAGTATGCCGACAGAATAACTGAAGCTGTGCTGGATAAAATCAGAGTACTTTCAAAAAACAAAAAGGTGGCTGCAATAGGTGAAATAGGCTTGGATTACTATTACGGCGAGCCCTCCGCAGACGTACAGAAAAAGTGGTTTGAAAGGCAGATTGAGCTGGCAAGGGAGCTGGGGCTTCCTGTTATTATCCATGACAGAGAGGCACATGGGGACACTATAAATATTATAAAAAAAACAAAGGCTTATCAGGTAGGGGGTATTTTCCATTGCTTTTCAGGAAGTACTGAAATGGCGATGGAAATGCTTGACTATAATTTTTATATTTCTGTTGGAGGTGTGGTTACCTTCAAAAATGCCAGAAAAACTGTAGAAGTTGTTAAGGCTGTTCCGCTGGATAAGCTTCTGATTGAAACAGATTGTCCTTATCTGGCGCCCAAGCCCTATAGAGGAAAGCGAAATAATTCAGGCTATCTGAATTATGTAATAGATAAGATTGCTGAAATAAAAGGCATAAGTGCTAGTGAGGTAGCAGATACGACTTTCGCCAATGCAAAAAAAGTATTAAAAATAGGCTGACAGAGTTCTCCGGTTATCAATGCTATATTCAGTTCTTACAATGAGTATGCTCAGGAAATGTTGCTTCTGCTGTTTGAATGAAGTGAAAGGAATGGACATAAATATGAAGAAGTTTATTATTGTAATTGTATTTGTATTTTTAATTGCCATACTTATCTCTTTTAATTATTTGCTATGGGACAGGGAAAAGCAAATCGAAAGCTATCAGAATATGAAACAGTCCAATAACCTTACAATTGATACTCTGAGCGAAAAGATGACTAACCTTGATAAGCTTAATAAGGAGCTCGCTACAAAGGTAGAAACGCTTACCAATGACAACGAGGCAATGAGGCAGCACTCAACTAAGCTGAACAATGAAAATGCCGAGCTCAGAAAAGAAATTTCAGCAAGGAAGGCTCTGATTATCGCTCTTAAAAAAACTCTTAATATTTCACCTATGAACATGGTAATAAAAAAATGGACAGAGGCTATAGCTGCAAGGAATTATGAAAGCGCCTTGAATTTTATAAGTAAGGATACCTCGGACAAGACACTCCCAAAGGACGTGAAGGAGCTAAAGGAGCTATATTACAATGAAATAAAGGATATAAAGCTCAAAGCAGCTGAACCCTATATTGAGCTGACAGATGAGGAGCACATAAAAAAGATTCAGCTTAAGGCGGTTTTTGAAGTTGTCAAGCCTGAAAGCACAGAGGATAATAAGGTTACCCAGAATATATTTGTAAATGGGACAAATGAGAAATATATAACCATGGAATTAAACTTATATTCAGGTGAGTGGCAGATATTAGAATTAAAAGGTGAACCTTAAACAAGGGGAGATTAGGGAAGCTTTATAATTGAAAAAATATTATAAGGAATAAATAAAAAAGGTGATTAATATACTAAACTTCGGTTAATAATTGTAAAAAAGGGATAATTTTAGGGAATAAATTTCCAGCATCTAGGTAATAAGTTTGACAAAAATAAGTGCTTAGACTAAAATAACAATAGTCCCTTTGAATATTTTAACAGGAGGTTAGTATCATGATACCGATTGCGAAAAATATTAAAAGGTATTTTTCTGGATTCAAGATTAAGTCTTTCGATGTTGCGATTATAAGTATTGCTGTTGTTATATCCATTACGGCGGGATTTTTTGTATTCAATGGATTGAAGAAGAACGTGGTAATCAACAATGATGGGCAGGAAATTGTAGTCAAGACTATGAAAGCAACGGTGGGAGAGGTATTGGAGCAGACAGGCATAAAAGTAGAAAATGAAGATTATATCAGTATGCCTCTGGATGCGAAGCTCGTAAAGATAAAAAGCAATGATATACAGATTAAACGAGCAGTACCTGTTTCAATCAAGGTGGATGGAAAAGAGCTTAACGTAAAAACATACAAGGATACTGTAGAAGAGGTATTAAGCGACAACGCAATCAGCGTTGATGGTAATGACAAATTTATTGAGTCAAAATTAGAAGACAAAATTATACCTGATATGGACATATCGATAGTCCGTGTAGATGAAAAAACAGTAACGGAAGCATCCACTATCCCGTTTAAAACAATTACTAAAGAAAATGACCGATTGGACATCGGAACAAAAAATACAGTTAGAGAAGGTAAGGAAGGAGTCCGCGAGAAGAGCTACAAGGTAGTTTATGAGAATGGAAAGCAGATCGCAAAACAATTGATTGAAGAGGTTGTTGCAACGGTTCCTCTGGATAAAATTGTTGAAGTTGGTACGGTTTTAAACTACAAAACATCACGTGGAGATACATTAAGATTTTCAAAGGCAATTGATATGAAGGCTACTTCTTATACCGCTTCTTTCAAGGATACGGGTAAGAATCCGGGAGATCCCGGCTTTGGAATTACGGCAACGGGAGCAAAAGTAAAAAAGGGAATAATAGCAGTAGATCCGAAGGTTATACCGCTGGGGACGAGAGTATATGTCGAGGTTCCTGGTAAGGCAGCCGATTATGGATATGCGGTTGCAGCAGATACCGGAAGCGCTATAAAGGGTAACAAAATAGATGTTTATCTTGATACCGGAAGCGCGGTGGAAACATGGGGAGTAAAAAGGGTAAAGGTTTATATACTTAAATAGCCTATACGCAACTTCGCATGTTAAAAAAAATAGAAAGTTTTAAAGGGACTATTTACAGCTAATCTATTATATTTAGATTAGCTATTTTTCTTAAAGGAGAATTAAATGATTAAGAATAATACACTTGAAGTTATCAAAAAGCATAATTTGAAGCTTACAAAAACACTGGGACAAAACTTTCTTAATGATGATAATGTTGTAAAAGATATCGTTAACTCAGCAGGAATAGGCAATGACACCCTCGTGGTTGAAATAGGCCCGGGGATAGGCAGTATGACAAAAGAAATGGCATTAATGGCTGCCGGAGTTGCAGCGGTGGAAATTGACAGGCATTTGATTCCTGCGCTGAAGGATAATTTGAGTGAGCTTTCAAATATTGACATTATAAACAGAGATATAATGAAGGTGGATATTGAGGCTATAATAACGGAACATAAGAGGAAATATAATGCGGCTGCTGTAAAAGTGGTGGCTAACTTACCTTATTACATAACTACTCCGATAATAATGAAATTCCTGGAAGAGGTTAAGGGCGTTGACGGAATGGTATTCATGGTGCAAAGGGAGGTCGCACAGCGGATGGTTTCAAAGCCCGGGACAAAGGATTACGGAGCATTGTCTGTTGCAGTACAGTTTTATTCGGAACCGAAAATTATTTTTGATGTTCCTCCTCATTGCTTTATACCGCAGCCGGAGGTTCATTCAACTGTAATCAGGCTTGACATTCTAAGCCAGCCGCCTGTAAGCGTAAATAAGGATTTGTACTTCAAATTAGTTAAAGCCTCCTTTGGACAGCGGAGAAAGACACTTGTAAATGCATTGTCCAATGCCGGGATTTTCAATAAAAGTAAGGAGCAGATTAAGGGTATACTTCAAGATATGGGGCTTGAAGAAAATATCAGAGGTGAAGTTTTATCGGTTGAAAAATTCGGAGAGCTGGCAAATGCCTTTGAACAAGGAAATACTTTATAGGATGGCGTATCCGCACCTTGGATGCAGTATATGAAAAAACATAAGCAATTCATCATTTCTCACTTTTGTACAGAAGAGTGTCATAAATTTCAGAATTTATCATATATTTTAATGTTAAAGAATGGCTAAAGTCAATTACGGTTATGAGCCTTAGCACGATATATTATCGGTACGATATGTATCGTTTTTAGGCAAATTATGCTTTTAGACGGCTTTTTACCAAGCTTGGATTTTAATCTTGACTTTAATCAGGCTGAAATTATTTACAGGTTTCTATAAATTTACAAAAGGAGAATTCACCATGACTAATAATTATAAAAAGCAATTTCATATATTTAAAAGCATGGATAGTGACACTGCCAATCCGGCAGGCTATATAAAGGTTGAAACAAATGGTGAGCTGGCAAAGCTGCAGTTATCATTGAGCAACTTGCAAAATAGACAAGACATGGAATATAAGCTTTATGGCATGAAAAAAGATGATAAGGATTTAAAGTATACAATTATTTGTGATATTCCTATTACAAATGGCAGAGCTGATATAAAAATAAATACGGATATTAATCGGGTAGGCTCAAGGGATGTACCGCTGGATAATATTAATATTTATGCGGTTATGGCAATGCTGAAGGAGGATGCGTCTTCCTTCAGCTGCCCTCTCGTCGCTTACACAAAATCGGAGACTGTCTGGAGAAATGAATTTGAGAAGCTTATCCGTATTAAAAGAAAAGATCAATGCAAGGCGGAAGTGCATAATTCTGAAACTCGCGACAGCTCGAAGCAGGATGCGGATGAAATGAAAAGCAATGTAATTGAATTATTTCATAACAGAGATGCTGATAAAAAAGAGCTTATAAAAGACTCAAATAATATAGATGAAGAAGCTCCGGCGCGCGGAATAGATAATAATAAAAAAGAGAATGCTTATTCAGAAGCCGAACAAACAAAAAAAACGGAAGAGCATGATAACCCTGATGAAGAGCAGGGCTTGGCAGAGGAAATAAGGGATACTACAAAAAATGAAATGCCGGAAGCATTCAAAAATGATGACATATCACGGCAAAACAGTTCAGAACTCTTTAACGACGTGAAGCTTAACTTCTCAGGAAAGTTTGAAGCTATAATCAAAAATATATACAGTACTGATAAATCAACAGCCAGAATCGATCAAAAGGAAACGGGAGCTGTACCGGAGGACAATGATATACTGGGCTCGGTAGAAGAAAATTTTAAGGATATATCATCAATTGAAATGGATAAGGATAAAATCAGAAAAGAGTTAAGTATGCCTGATTTACTTGAGGAGCTGGACAAAAGCTTTGAAAGCTACAATCCGTTCAAGATGAAAAGCAGAAATTTCAATTGGTGGAAAATAAACAGCCCGGGCTACCTGAATAATATTTTGTTCAGAAATAACATAAGGACTTACCTGCTCTTTAATCCCAAAGTAATGTTAGCACACTATAAATACAGATATATCATTTTTGGAGTCAGAAAAGACAGGCATTCCGGCAAGGAGCTTTTTATATGCGGAGTGCCCGGTGTGTACAGCATTGATGAAAATCCGTTCGGCAGCATGGGAAGCTGGGCTCAGACGGAGGGATATAAACCTAAATACGGAGCCTTTGGGTATTGGGTTATCATGGTTGATCCTAAAACAGGCAAACTAATGAGGGTAAGATAGATACACCCTGAAAAGAAAAATAATATGTTTGCCGAAATATAGTATTATATAGTATAATCAAGGTAATTAGGCAAGTTTAAAGGAGCTGATTTACCTTGACTTCAAAAAATAAGGTTGTTATAAGAATAGCCGGTAATGATTATACGCTTGTAGGAGTCGAATCTGACGAATATATGCAGAAAATCGGCTTATACATCGATAAAAAAATGAATGAAATTTTATTTCGCAATAATAGGCTCAGTACTTCACTTGCAGCTGTATTAACTGCTCTGAATGTGGCGGATGACTTCTTTAAATGCCGTGAAAATGAGGCGCTGCTAGATAAGGATAAGAAAGCCATGAGGTTGGAGCTTGAGCGTATGAGAAGCGAAAATACTCAGCTAAAGGAAGAGAATAGCACCTTGTCTTCAAGGAACACATCCCTTCAGCTTGAGCTGGCAAAGAGAGAGGCAGAGCTTGGAGAAGTCAGAAGCTCGATTGACAAGAGCAATAAAAGTAATAAGGCTATGATACAAAAACCGGCAATTGGATATGATATGTAGATAGAGCGCTGCTTATTAGCAAGCTGGAGGGTATATATACTCATCTGGCTTTTTTCTTGCTATTTGGGTATCTCATGGCAATATGTACAAAGGAGGTGTAAGGATACAAGCATGAAGGTAGTATTTGTATTTATTGATGGAGTAGGAAGAGGAAATAAAAATAAAGAGACGAATCCAATATATGCAACAAAAACATTAACCTTGGCAAGGCTTATAGATGAAGCGGCATTTTATGCGGATGCTGCATTGGGTGTGGAAGGGCTTCCGCAGAGTGCTACGGGACAGACCTCCATATTTACCGGAATTAATGCACCGGCGGTATTGAACAGGCATATGAGCGGACAGCCCACAGCCACTCTCAGGGAAATAATATACAGGACGAATATATTCGGAGAATTGATTAAAATGGGCTTAAAGGTTGACAGCTCAAATGTCTACAGAGAGGAATATCTGGCCAGAATGCTGGATATGACTGACAGGAGAAGCAGACCTTCTGTGACCTCGGTAATGGGTATGGCGGCAAATATAAAGTTTAAAACGGTTTCATCCTTTATTAAGGATGCAGGGGTATACCACGATATTACAGGTGAGATACTTAAAGGCTCAGGCTACGATGTCGAGACTGTCACTCCTGAAAAGGCCGCGCAAAATCTGTACAAGTTAAGCAGGCAAAATGATTTTACCCTGTTTGAGCATTTTATGACTGATATTGCAGGGCATACTGCAAATATGAATGAGGCTGTCCGTGTTATAGAAAAGCTGGATTGCTTTTTGGAGGAGCTTATCGGCTTGATGGACTTTGAAGAGGATGTTCTTATTATTACCAGCGATCATGGGAATATTGAGGATTCTACGGTGCCGACACATACTATGAACAAAGTGCCTGTAATAATATTAGGGAAAAAAGCCGAAGCTGTAAATATGCATATAAGTTCTTTAGTTGACATAATGCCGTTTGTGCTTAAGCTATTTTCACAGAATATCGTATGCTGACTAAAGTCAATTACGGTTCAAGCTGTCGCGAGGATATTTATATCAAGGACGACATTTATTTCGTATTTTTCAGTCGAATTAAGCTTTTAAGCTGATTTTGAACGCAGCTTGGGTTTGTTTAGAAATATGTTTGGAGGTAGCGATTTGGGCTTTAATAAAAAGGTAGAGCTTTTGGCACCTGCAGGAAGCTATGATGCTTTTCTGGCAGCAGTGGAAAATGGCTGTGATGCGGTATATTTAGGAGGAAAGCTGCTGAATGCAAGACAGTTTGCGGGGAATTTTGATGATGAAGAGCTGCGGAAGGCTGTTGATTATGCACATGCTCGAGGCGTAAAAATATATTTGACCTTGAATACACTTGTTTTAGACTCAGAGCTGCAGGAGGCAGTCGAGTATGCGGCAAGGGTGTATGAAATGGGGGTCGATGCATTTATTATACAGGATATGGGACTTGCATCAAGCTTAAAGAGAGCCATGCCCGGGCTTCCCATTCATGCCAGTACCCAAATGACCGCTTATAGCAGTGAGGGTGTGAGCGAGCTGGAAAAAATGGGCTTTGACAGAATTGTTCTGGCGAGGGAGCTGTCACTTTCAGAAATAAAAGATATATGCCGCAGTACCAAGTCTGAAATTGAGGTTTTTGTTCATGGAGCACTATGTATTTCTTATTCGGGGCAATGCCTTATGAGCAGTGCTATTGGCGGAAGAAGCGGAAATAGGGGTAAATGTGCCCAGCCATGCAGGCTTCCATATTCCATACAAAAGGATAATAAGAATATAAAAAGCGGATACCTGTTAAGTTCAAAGGATATCTGCCATATAGACGATTTGAGTGACTTGATTGAAGCAGGAGTAACCTCTCTGAAGGTAGAGGGCAGAATGAAAAGCCCGGAATATGTGGCGACTGTTATCGGTATCTATAGAAAATATCTTGATGAAATAGAGCGGCTGAATTTATCAGATAAAGTTACAGTTTCCGAGGAAGATATGCATATGCTTTTGCAAAGCTTTAACAGAGGCGGCTTCTCAAAAGGATATCTGCGGGGTAAAACCGGAGCCGGTATGATGTCTTTTGACAAGCCCAAAAACTGGGGTACATACCTCGGAACTGCTTTAGAGCAGGACAGGAGCAAAAATTCAGTTAAGGTAAGACTTGACGGCTCACTGGGAAATGGAGACGGAGTAGAAATATGGTCAAATAAGAAATTTGAAGAAAGCCCCGGGGGAATAATTACGAAAATAGTCAAAGAGGGGCAGCTTGTTAAGTGTGCAAGTGCAGGCGATACAGTATGGATATCTGTCATTAAGGGAAAAGTTGAAAGAGGGAGCAAGGTCTACAAGACATCAGATAAGAAATTGCTGGAGCAGGCTGCCTTGTCCTTTGCAAAAAGCTACAGAAAAGTAGATGTCACCGCAAGGTATACAATGAAAATCGGGCAGCTGCCTGTATTGTGCATGGAGGACGAGCTCGGAAACAGTGTCTGCGCAGCCGGGGAAATATATCCTGAAAAGGCACTGAATAAGCCTTTGACCCCGGAGAGAATAAGAGAGCAATTGAGGAAAACGGGTTCGACGCCGTTTAATATTGCCCGGCTTGATATGGATATGGATGATGATGTCGTAATACCGGTAAAAGAGCTGAATAATATCAGACGTAAAGCAGCGGAGTTACTCGAAAATGAAAGGATAATATCAGGCAGAAAAAAAATAAAAACGGGAAATGATGAATTATATAAATCCGTTGTTTATTTCCCGGGAAATGTTCCGATTTCCCCAAAAAATAGTCATGATAAAAATGATAAAGCAAAAATATCTGTAATGCTATACACGATATCCGACAGCTTGAAGCTTGATAAAATAAATGCAGACAGATTATACTTGCCATGTACGGAGCTGTTCAGCAGAGATGTCCTGAATACTACGGAGGGACTCAGAGATGAAGGCAGGGAAATATTTGCATATATACCGTCTGTCACAAAAGGAAGATATTCGGAAATAATTAAACAAAGGGTGCAGGATATTTCCAAGCTTGTTGACGGCTTCTTAATTGGGAATATAGGAACCGCTAAAATTTTAAGGGACAAGCTGGGAAATGACGTAAGGCTTATTGGAGACTATTCCTTTAATATACTCAACAGCTCGTCAATATACTTTATGAAGGAATCAGGATATACGGGAGCAATGCTGTCATATGAGCTTAATCTGTCTCAGCTGAGTTCCATGAGCCTTCCGCAGGAATTTCAGTCTGAAATAGGCATGTATGGAAGAATACCTGTGATGACGAGCGAATACTGCCCTGTGGGAGGAAGCTTGAATGTCAATGAGGGAAATAAAAAGCTTCAAAAATGCAATACTGCTTGCCCAGATAGTGTTTATAATCTGAGGGACAGGAAGGGTGCTCTATTTCCTGTGAAATGCGATTGCATTGATTGCAGAAGCAGAATATTTAATTCAAATGTGATATTTGCTCCCGAGCTTGTGATGCAGGCGGTAAAAACCGGAGTAAACTATATAAGGCTTAGCTTTGTGGATGAAAGTGCGGGGGAAATATATGATATTGCAGCTTTGCATAAAAGTATTATTGACAATGTGAATTTTCCTCAAAAAGACAGGATTCTTGAAAAAATAAAAGCCAAGGGGTTTACAAAGGGACATCTGCTGAGAGGAGTATAAATAAATATAATAATAACAAGGAGGATTAATGTATATGCCGGTTGAAGTTTTTGTTGAAGTGTGCAGGGATGGAGCGATTCTCCCAAGGTATGCAAATGCGGGGGACGCAGGTATGGATGTATATGCTGCCGAGGATGTGAGCATATTGCCCGGAGAGACAGTAGTTGTACCGACGGGACTAAAGCTTGCCATACCTGAGGGATATGAAATTCAGGTAAGACCAAGAAGCGGGTTGTCCTTAAAAACCCCTTTAAGGATTCCTAATTCGCCCGGAACAATTGACAGCGGATACAGGGATGAATTGGGAATAATAGTAAATAATAGCTCTGAGGTCGGGCAGAATCAACTTAAGGACGAAAAACGCACTCTTGATGAAAAGGGCAATAAAAAAGGAACCTATATTATCAGAAAGGGTGACAGAATAGCTCAAATAGTTTTGCAGGTTGTACCCAAAATGCTTCTGACAAGGGTTGCTTCGGTGAAAAGTATTGGAATGGACAGAGGAGGCGGCTTTGGGTCAACCGGTATAGGATGAGTGAACGAATATGTTTTTACTTACCAAGGTTTAGCTAAGTCAAAGGAGGCTGGTTTTATTAAAATAAACGGAAATACTGATTCAATTAAAGAGAGGCTTTTAGGTGAACTGGAGGCTTTATTTGAGGTGAAATACGGTTCAAGAGATTTGGTACCTGTTGAGCTTGCTCAGACAATTTCGAGAATATCCTCAGAGATTAACCGTGAAATATCGGTTTTAATCAGCAGAAGAGGTACTGTGGTAGACATAAGTATAGGGGACAGCGGAACTGCATCTTTGCCGCAGTTGGATAACAGACGTGGAAACGCCAGATTGTCTGCCATAAGATGCATTCATACTCATCCCAACGGAAACGGATTTCTTTCGCAGGTTGACATAAAAACACTTCAAAAACTTAGGCTTGATGCAATGATTGCTATTGGAATAGAAGAAGGAGAAATAAAGGAAATATATACGGGCTGCCTTAATTCCGAACAGGAGGCCGATGTCTACGGACCTTTTGCACTTGGAGAGACAAGGCTCAACTACATCTACAAGATAATCGAAGAGCTGGATGCTACTGCAAGAGCTGATATATACAAAAATGAGGAGTCGGCAGAAAAGGCAATTTTGGTTGGATTGGAGAGTACCCAAATCAGATTTGAGGATATATCCTTCAAGGAAGCCCGGGATTCACTTGATGAATTGGAAGAGCTGGCTAATACAGCAGGAGCTGTTGTCCTGAAAAAGGTAATACAGCGAAAGCAGAATCAGGATTCGGCGTATTATGTGGGCAAGGGCAAGATTGAGGAACTGTCCCTGATGTGCCGGTCAACAGATGTACAGCTCCTGATATTCGATGACGAGCTGTCAGGCGCCCAAATAAGAAATATTGAAGAAGCCACAGGAGCAAGAGTTATAGACAGAACCACTCTGATACTTGATATTTTTGCACAGAGGGCTAAATCAAAGGAAGGTAAGCTTCAGGTGGAGCTTGCGCAGCTTAAGTACAAGCTTCCAAGGCTTATCGGATTGGGTACGGAGCTTTCAAGACTTGGAGGCGGTATAGGAACCCGGGGACCGGGGGAGAAAAAGCTGGAAGTTGACAGGAGGCATATCCGAAGAAGGATAACTGCTTTGGAACGTGAACTCAAAATATCTGAAAAAAGACGTGCTTTTTTGCGTGAGGGCAGGGAAAAAAATAATACTCCTGCTATTGCTCTGGTGGGATACACAAATGCCGGTAAATCCACATTGATGAATAAGCTTTGCGGGGCATCGGTTTTTGTAGAGGATAAACTTTTTGCCACCCTTGACCCTTCCGCAAGAAAACTGATGCTTTCTGACGGGAGGGAGGCTGTACTTATCGATACTGTAGGTTTTATAAGAAAGCTTCCCCACGATTTAATCGAAGCATTTAAGTCAACACTGGAAGAGGCGGTTCATGCCGATATGCTGCTGCATGTTGTGGATGCTTCTAATGATAATGCGGCAATGCAGATAAGTGTGGTGGAGAAGCTGCTTGAAGAGCTGGGAGCCACAACTAAAAATACTATTCTTGTATTGAATAAGCAGGATATTGCAGCCGGAGGCAGCAGAATAAGCTCGATGGGGTATACATCGGTATGTGAGATATCAGCTGTTACAGGTAACGGCTTACAGCAGTTGCTGGAGAAGATAACGGAAGGGTTTAAAGAACGGCTCAGGGAAATAAGGCTTATGGTTCCATATAATGATGGCTGGGTTATGCCATATATTTATGAGAATGGTCAGGTAATGAGTCAGGAATACCTTGAGGAAGGAATAAAGGTCAGAGCAATTGTAAAAATAGACAAAATTAGCAGGCTTAATGATTTTATTCTTGTATAAAGCTACTAAGTAAGGTATGATAATATTAGAATTAATTAGTTAGAATTTACTTGTTTAAAATATTTATCAGGAAAGGGGTTTTGATTATGCTGGTTAGAAACTGCGCGGGTGGAGTTGTTTTTTTAGGAGAAAAGGTGTTCCTTCTGAAAAATGAGAAGGATGAGTGGGTACTCCCAAAAGGGGTAATCAAAAATGGTGATTATCCTGACGAGGTTGCGATACAAAGAGTAAAAGAAGAAGCAGGAATTAATGCGGAAATTATTACTTCAGCGGGCAATACCAATTATGAATTTTTCTCTGTTACACGTCAAAGGCCAGTCTGCAATAAAATCACATGGTACATTATGAAATCCCTGGATGATAAATATGAAATTAATAAAAGTGAAAGCTTTAAGGACGGAGCATATTTTTCAATTGAAGAAGCTTTAAATAAAATTACCTATAGTCAGGACAAATCTCTTATTACGGTATCTTATTCGAGGTACAAGGCTGAGCAGTAGCAAATTTTAACCTTTGTATTAATGGAGCTTGAAAATAAAGCGGGCGGCAAGCAGCTCTGCTATGTTAAATAATACAGCACTCTCCGTACTTAAAGGGGGAGTGCTGTATTAATATAGGCTAAAGGCTGTATAAACAAAATAAATAATTATTTCTGCAATTTAACGGTTAGGACGGAGGAATTCATACTGAATATGTTACAGGAGTATAAGACAATATTGAATTCTGCAATGGCAGAGCTTGAAGAAAAAAAATCCAGATTTATTGCAAGTGTTAAGCCGGTATCCAATGAAGCTGACGCTGTTGAGTTTATAAGCAGCTTGAAAACAAAATATTGGGATGCTTCACACAATGTTTATGCATACAGTATAAACAATGAAACCCTGATTCAAAGGTACAGCGATGACGGTGAGCCTTCAGGCACAGCAGGTATGCCGGCGCTTGAGGTTATTAAGAGGATGGGGATACAGGATGCGGTTGTGGTTATAACGAGATATTTCGGAGGAACCTTGCTTGGAGCCTCAGGTCTTATACGTGCATACAGCAAAAGTGCGGCACTTGGTTTAGAAGCCGGAGAGGTTGTAACCAGAAAGCTATGTTTTAAGCTTAACCTTGTTGTTGAATATACACTTTTTGGAAGGCTGCAAAATATGCTCATGAGCAATGACAATATAATCAAAGACATACAATATGGTCAGGATGTTGACTTATGCGTACTTATAGAGGCAGGAAAAGAGGAAAAGCTTATAGCTGATATAATTGAGAATACAAATGGCAGGGCAATCTGTGATATGGGTGAGAAAACTTTCATCACATTAGGAAGCGACGGAAGGTTGATTATTTAATGAATTACTATTATAATTTAATTTGTGTCTACCAATTAAAGCATAATAAGGTTTAAAGCCTTTGAGCGACAGTATCTCGGGAGATATCCGGTATCTCTTGTCCCAAAGGGACAACCGGGATTCAGATGAAGCTGTACAGGTGGATATTAACTGGAAGTTTATAAAAAATTATTAATATTATATAGAATGTTTAGGAGGTATTTATGTCAGGTCATTCAAAGTGGGCGAATATAAAGCGTCAAAAGGGAGCGGCAGATGCTGTCAGAGGGAAGGTGTTCACCAAGCTGGGCAGAGAGATTGCGATAGCGGTTAAGGTCGGAGGTTCGGCAGACCCGGTTGCAAACTCAAAATTAAAGGATGTTATCGCCAAGGCAAAAGCAGCAAATATGCCTAATGATAATATTATGAGAAGTATTAAAAAGGCGGCCGGCGAGGGTGATGCTACAAACTATGAGGAACTGACTTACGAAGGCTATGGTCCGGGCGGAGTTGCTGTTATATGTGAATGCTCCACAGACAATAGAAATAGAACAGCAGGAGATCTCAGACATTATTTTGACAAATTCGGAGGAAATCTCGGACAAAGCGGTTGTGTTTCTTATATGTTTAATAAGAAAGGCATTATTGTTATAGAAAAAGACAGCAGGATTGATGAGGATACCTTGATGATGGAAGCATTGGATGCCGGTGCAGAGGATTTTAACGTAGAAGATGAATGCTATGAAGTAATTACAGACCCGGCTGACTTTTCAGCTGTAAGAGAACAGCTTGAAGCAAAAAATTATGAATTTTTGCAGGCTGAAATATCAATGATACCAAATATGACTACAAAGCTTGCTGACCCTGAGCATATTAAGTTCATGGATAAGCTTCTGGAAAATCTGGAGGATTTGGATGATGTCCTGAATATCTATCACAGCTGGGAGCAGGATGAGGAGTGAGTATAGAAGTTATTAAAATTGATAAAAATAAGCTGTGTAACTTTGCTTTGAAGAAAGGAAAAGCAGTCTGAACAGACTGCTTTTCTAATCATCAGCAATAAGCTTGTCCGCCATTTCCAGCCTGCCATCGTCAATAAGCTTTTGAATAGTTGCCACGCTTATGTCCAGCATGGTGGATACGGTTCCTATGGAAGCTCTGGGGTGCTCTTTTAAAAAATTTCTTATTTTTTTAAATTCCATATCATTTTTTTGAATGCAGCTAAAACATAAGTCATCGTTTGTTGTATATAAAAATGTCCTGTTACATTGCTTACATTTCCTTGGCTCAGGCATATGCATTGACCTCCGGTATAGTCACATTGAAGAAAAATTATGCTTGAGGTATAAATGCTAGTCCGAACACAGCTGACTGTTTTTTGCTATTATTCCCGGTATTTCATTAAGCTTTTTCTCAAGTGATGATATTTCATAATCTGAGCCGATGAGGTGCAAAACAATAAGACCTTCATTCGAGCAAAAATCCTTGCCTGCATCATGGATACCAAGCCTTGTTTTTATGATGCAGCCTGATTCAGTCAGAACCTGCTGCATTTCATTAACATTTTCAACCCTGTTATTTGTTAATACTGACATTACATTATAGCAAGCCATATAAATACCTCCGATACATGTAAAAGATTAATTTGAAGTTCATGCTAATTATACCCTATTTTACTGATAATTAATACTTATTTTATAGCTTCAGATTCTGGAGGAACAATGTCAAAGTGCTTAACCTCTAAAACATCCAAAATAAATATAAAAATCGGGATGCCGATAATGAGTCCCCATATTCCGAGTATATTTTCAGAAACAATTAAAACTATAAAAGTATAAAATACAGGAAGCTTTGTCTTTTGTGACATAAGCTTTGGATTCAGTATGTAGCTTTCAAGAGCATGAAGAATTGCTACTAATACAAGCACATATATAATCATCTTAAAGCCGCCGATATTAAAGGCGATTATTGTCAAAGGAATCAAAGAAATAATTACACCTGCGACAGGAATCATCCCCAAAACGAATATCATAAAACCCAGTCCTAAAATTTGAGGGAATTTAAGAATGGATAACATTATCATGGAAAGGATACAGTTTATAAAAGAAATAGTTATCTGAGTCTGAATCACCTTCCCGAAGGACTGAAGAAATTTATGACCAAAGAAGGATAATTCCTCATATATGAAGTTTACTTTGCTGTTTTGAAAGGCTGATGTAAATTTAACTATTTTGGTTTTTTCAAGTATGAACATTAAGCTTAAAATTACTGCTATAAATATGTCAAAGCCCCATTTTCCTATGTTTGATATTGATTTCAAAAGGGTATCAACATTATCACTTATATAAGTAGTTATCTTAAAATCCTTTATAAGTGAGATGATGTAGTTCAGAGTCTCGTTATCGTAGGTTCTGTTCAGAAAAAATGTGGCCTGATATATTATTGATTTCAGCTCTGAAACAATTACAGGAATATACTTGTAGAGAATAGATACCGCAATTGCGATAATGCCCAAGTAGATTGCTATGATAATTGCCTTTAAAAGTCTTGAGTTTACTATTTTTGCTTTAGAGAAAAAATAATTTGATGCTGTATATCCCAAATAAGCAAATATAAATGTAAGCAAAAACATATTTGCCATCCCTCTTAGCAGGTAAACTACCGCACTAAAGGCAAGGAGTACTAGAAAACGTCTGGATAATTGCTTTGAAAAAATAGATTTAAATGTTGTCATGGCTGCATCCTTTTTTTAATATTTGAATAACATAAAAGCTTAAGGCTAACATTGCAATAATAAGCTACAATGTAAGTATTCACATTTATTATATATAAATATCAATAAGTAATAAAGTCATAATTTAAATATAGTAAAAACAGTGGTTAAAGTCAAAAAATAAAAGGATACCGTTTAAGCGGCATCCTTTTATTTTTAATTTTTAATTCTTATTTCTTGGAATTTGTATAAGCTTCAAATACCTTCTGGGTAATTGTTCCACCGATCTTACCGGCTTCTCTAGAAGTCAAGTCACCATTATAACCCTGCTTTAAGTTGACGCCAACCTGAGAAGCTATCTCATACTTCATATTCTCGAATGTTGATTTACTTCTTGCCATAATCGTATTCCTCCTTATAAGATAAGTTTCACCATATTCACTTAAACAGTGAGTTTATTGGTGTACTAATATAATTTGCAATATTAAAAAAAATATAACGGAAATTTATGTATTAACCACCAATCCTTACTGTAATATATAACTGTGCCTTTAGCCGAAGTTAAAATATTAAAGTGGCGTTATAAATAACGCCACTTTAATAAAGTTAATGATTTCTGACTGTTTCCTGTTCTCTGAACAGCAGGCTTATGCTGTACAAGCCTGCAATACCTACAAGTGTAAATATTGTTCTGGTAATAAGAGATGTAGCTCCAAATAAAGATCCTACCAAATCATAATTAAACAATCCTACAGAAAGCCAGTTTAGAGCTCCAATAATTACTATAATTAACGCCACTCTATCCAAGGATGTTCTCATGGACACACAACTCCCTCTATATTTTATTTGACTAAAGTTTAAGCTTAATATTAAAGCTTTTTTAATCATGTATATTATCTGAATACAAATAATTTTTTATACTGATAAAAAATTTCTTGAAAAGTAATAAACCGCATTTCCTTTTTACGGGAAATGCGGCGTATTTGAATAACCGTCTGAATAAACAGGCAGTTAGTATTGAAATGTAATAATTGCTTAATAAAATATTATTTATAATAGAAGCAAATAATATATTACTGACATGCTCATCTTTAGTATAATATGAAATATAAAAATTATGTGTGATACCTAAAATTACTATTTGTATAAAAATTTTTTAATATTTTAACAGAATTGGTGGACGGAGGATGTGTTTTGAAGCCTGTTTATTTGCCAAATTTACCTACAGATGCTGTTACAGCTGTAATAATTGACGGAAGAGCTTCCTTTGAAATTAAGAATGCGCTTATGCAGCGGAATATTTTAATAATTCAGACATTACCGCACCCGGAGGTGTACTCTGCAATTGCCTATCATCCTGATATTATGCTTCATCATATAGAAGATAATCTGATGGTATATGCTCCCAATACTCCAAAGCCTTTGACAGATCAGCTCAGCGAAATGGGCTTTAAATTGAAGGAAGGGCATACGGTTTTAAAAGATAGATATCCCGGCACAATCGCTTATAATGTAGCGAGAGTGGGGAAATATGCTTTTCATAATACCAAATATACGGATCCTGTAGTTAGAGAGCTTCTTGAGGAAGCAGGCGTAAAATTTATTGATGTAAAGCAGGGCTATGCAAAATGTCTTACATGTATTGTCAATGAGAACAGCATAATTACATCTGATAAGGATATTCACAGTAAGGCGGCGGCAGCGGGAATTGATGCCTTACTTATTGAGCCTGACAAAGCAATAAGGCTGGAGCCCTTTGATATGGGATTTATAGGAGGAGCTACAGGTCTGCTCGGAAAAAACAAGCTTGCATTTGCAGGTAACTTAAGCTTTCATAAAAACTTTAAAGAAATATTGAGCTTTTTAAGTTTAAAATGCTCAGACATGGTTATGCTTAATGATGAAAGATTAATGGATCTGGGTACGATAATTCCTATAATGCAGAAATAATCTTTAAGTGTAGTACCGATGAAATTTGCAGTGCATATAATATAGAAAGACTTGAAGTGGTGAAAAAAGTTAAAACTTTGGCTGAAGGGAAAATAGTATTAAATATCTAATTTTTATTGTTATATATTTTGAAGGAATTTTGGAATAAATTATACAACGCTCACTGCATACAAATTTTATCGAGACATATACTACACACGAAGGGAAGTGAAGTTGATGCAATGTCAATATCTCTCTATAGGAGTTAACGATAACGCAGAAAACATTGTACAACAAATTGACAAGGAGCTTCAGCAACTAAAGGAAAAAAGAATTAATTATTCCGTAAAAGAAATGGATTTTGAAGGTACAACTTCCGTATTATGTAATATAGAAGAGGACGGTTCGGCAGCTAAGAACTTAAATAAATATGAATTGCTTAAGTATCACGTGTCAAATGCACTTGCTGAATATGTTATACAGGAATATGAAGATAAGCTTTTAATAAGGTTGATAAACAGCAATTACGGGTATTTTAATGCCTCTGAAAAGAAAGATATATTGCGTATTTCACAGAAAAATATAAGGAATGAGGATAAAATATTTTTTAACACACTATTCCAAATAAGAAGACGAAATATGATTGTCAGGAAGTTTATGGAATACTTTGAGGGCTCCAGCAGCATAATTCTGGATGGCTTTATAAATTTCAGGCTGAAGGATTATATAAAGGAGCTTGAGGATGTCATAGATAATGCTGTGGATGATTTCCTGATAGAAAGAGAATATAAGGAATTTATAAGACTGCTGAAATACTTTGTGGAAATTCAGGATTCAAAATTTAATATTGTGCATGTAGTAATGCAGAAGGATGAGCAATATATTTTACTTGATGAAAAAAGGCATGAAATTACAAATGAATGTATGCAGGATTTTTTATATGAATTGCCTGAAACAGAAATAAACCATGATGACTTATTAGTAAGCTCATTAATAACACTTGCTCCTAAAAGTATAGTGATTCATAACTTGGAGAGGTTTAAAAACCAAAAGCTTTTGGATACAATAAAGAATATATTTGTTGGAAAGGTTATTTTATGCGGCGGCTGTAATATATGTGAATACAACTTGGTGAAATCAGACACTAAGGAATAATGGCAACAGAGCAGGTATTTTCTGCCATAATATTTTTGCAATATATATTGACAAAAGGAGAGTATATAAATACAATATATTGTGTAATTAGGAATATTTAATTGTAAGATTTCTTTGTATAAAAAGTGAATAAGCTGCTTCGTATCTGCTTTTATGCATATGAGGTACTTTATATATTACAAAAGACTAAAATATAACGTACAATAGATAATTTTTTATAATATACAGTAGAAAAGCAAGAAATTGCTTATAAATAATTTACTAAAGAAAAATGTCCGGGAATATAAAAAGAGAGTCTTAAGGCTCTCTTTTTCCCTATATGGTCAAACATCTGTATGAGACTGTTGTTAATTACATAAAAAATAAGCTGCGGCAGAGCTGCTTCTGAGAATATTATTATATAAACTAGCGGAAACCAGATTTTATCAGGAGGAATACTCTTTGAAGGTTATAGGATTTATCGGGCCAAGTGGCACCGGAAAAAGCCACAGAGCTTCGTGGGTTGCAAGAGAGCATGGCACAGATTATATTATAGATGACGGATTGCTTATAAAAGGCAATCAAATAATTGCGGGCATTTCTGCCAAGAGGGAAAGCACCAAGATTGCTTCAATAAAGAGAGCCTTGTTTACCGATAAGAAGCATACTGAGGATGTAGTTAATACCTTGAGGAGATATAATACTCAGGCATTGTTGATTATAGGAACATCAGACGGAATGGTAGAGACAATAGCGGACAGGCTTGGCGTAGGGCCGGTTACAGAGAAGGTATTTATAACGGACGTAGCCAGTGAATATGAGATTAAGCAGGCCTTGTCTACCAGAAGAGAGCAGGGAAAGCATGTTATTCCGGTTCCGACCTTTGAAATAAAAAAGGACTTTTCTGGGTATTTTTTAGATCCCCTTCAGATATTCAGGAGAAAAGGAAAAGGCAGCTATCAGCTGGTCGGAGAGAAGTCTGTTGTGCGTCCCACCTTTAGCTATATGGGGAACTATACGATATCCGATTACACAATATATCAGATAGTGGAGCATGTGACCTCCGGCATTGAAGGGGTGTCCAAGATATCCAGATTCAGGGCTGAAAACAGACCTGACGGCATATATATAGAAATGGATTTGGTCCTTATATACGGATGCCTGATAAAACAGCTCCTGAGAGAGGTTCAGGAAAAGGTCAGTGAGCAGATAGTCCACTTGACGGCACTGAATATCAAAAGAATGAATGTGGTGGCAAAGAGTCTGGTTATGGAGAACAAAAAACAGAATTGAATTCTTACTTTTCATGTGAGTTGGAATTAATAACTTCAACGATTGGAACATAAAAACTTCAATAAAAAGCTTGCATTTTAATAAACAAACCGAGTGATTTCAATAGTTATGGGGATTTGATAAGATAAATCCCTATAACTATTATTTTCTTATTATTTACTATTTAAACCAAAAGTAGACCAAGTTAAATTGTAATAAATAATTTCAATTTTCGGGTTAAAATTTTAAAAGTTTCAAAAGATAAAGCGGATTATTTTCAATTTTAACCAATATAGTAAAATATAAAAAGAGTGCATATTCCGGCACATCCGGACGGCGATTCCGGTTTTATCCGGACAGTAAACCGGAGCATCCGGACACCTTGTCGTGTAAGTTGATTTTATTCCAGTGCTTCATTTTTTTCAATATTTTTAATTGTTTTTTCTGCCATGACTTCTCTCATGGATTTTTTTGAGTCAAGGGTTAGGATATAGGAGTTATGTATTATTCTATCCATGATTGCATCTGCTATTGTTGGATCGGGGAATAATTCATACCACTTTGTATGTGATACTTGCCCGGATAAAACTGTTGATGCCCTGTTATA
>NZ_QKMR01000005.1 GCF_003208175.1 Ruminiclostridium sufflavum DSM 19573
GATAAACATGCAAATTTAAAGTATAAGTTTGGGAACAGACATTTTTGGGCAGAAGGATATTATATAAGCACAGTAGGTTTAAACGAAGCAACTATTAGGAAGTATATCCAAGAGCAGGAGAAGCACGATATTATGGTGGATAAACTAAGTGTAAAAGAGTATGAAGACCCCTTCAAGGGGTAGCAAGTAGTACGTTTGTCCCTTTAGGGGCGGCAAAGATGGCAAGGGCAATAGTAGCTTGAACAAAGTGAAAGCCAGCGTCTTTAGGCGCTAGCCGGTAACAAGCCCTTATAGGGCTAGCACAAGCCACCCGTTTTACGGGTGGTCATGACTTATGAAACCTTTCAGTTCAGCAGGAGATATTGAGTAATTCGACGAGCTATATTCGATTCTGATGCTTAAATATATAAGTGATGGTTTTATATTGATAATATGCAGGATGAAGCTGAAATTGGCTTGTGAGACTTCACGGATACTATTTCGGACTATCGGCTTTCAGCCGATAGTAATTGACTTTTTTAAAAGTTTTCTGTTTAACAAACATATAATGTCATATTTAAAGGAAGCAAGCATATTTATATTAATGGTTTTACTGTAGTTCAATTGCATATTTATGTAATTTGTATAAGGATATCACATGTTTTTGGTAAATTACAAAAAAATATCGACAAATGAAAATAAATAGGATATAATGGTGTAAAATGTAACATGCGGTGATAATATGTTGTCAAAAATTGTGAAAAAAATTACCGATGAAATTGTTATGAATGTACCGGGAATAACTGAAGAAAAAGCGGAACAAATTGATTATGGTTTGTATGTGGCTTTTTCAGATAGTTTGAAATTAATTGCAGTATTGATTACCGCTTTATTTCTTGGTAAATTCGAATATACTGTTGTCGCTGCTGTTGTTTTTGCTTTAAATAAATCTTATTTGGGCGGAGCTCATGCAAAGACACAAGTGGGATGCTTAATTTCATATTTTGTATTTATTTTTAGTTCTGTTTATATATGTGAGTCAGTAGATGTTTTATATATTAATATATTTTTATTTATTGTATCGGGAATTTTAGCAGCATTATTTGCACCTGCAGACTTAGTGACAAAGCCTATAATTTCTGAAAGAAAGAAGAAGGAACTAAAGATTAAGGGAAGTCTTTTATTATTACTGTTATTTTTAGTTTCGTTCTTTGTTCCTGTTGTTTACTCAAATATTATTTCTTTAATTACTTTAATATCGACGATTAATACTACACCACTGGTGTACAAATTAACAAAAAATAAGAGGGGTGGGATAATATGAAATTAAAAATTAAACTGATGGTATTGACAGTTCTGTCTTTGATTGGTATGTTTGCTGCTACTGCATCTGCGAATGCCTGTTGGATTTGGGCTTTTTACCAGAGGGAATGTCCCAGATCTTTGCTTAAGTAAAACAGTAAAACAAAAAAGGCTAAAGCAAAAGAGGCTATCAAGCCTCTTTTGCTATGCTTATAACTTGTGAAAATGTCATGCTGTCTTTATTGAAGGAGGTTGTATTAAAAATATTCTTATAGGAGCTGAGTATTTTATTTGCTATGATAAGCCCATTTCCTCTGTCTGCTCCCTTTTTGGATTTTTCAAGGATTGGGATTTCTGTGCACTCGTTATTTATTGTTATTATAAGGCTTTTTTCCGTATTTTCCATCTGCATCTCAATTTTCATTTTTCCGTTGTTCAATACTTCTTCTATTGCATTGTCAAGGTAAATGCCTATGACCTCGCACAATTCGGAAATCCTGATATCAGGAATTGAATCTACCACATCAATAACCTTAAGATTAAAAGCTATCCCTTGGCTGTCTGCATAATTCATTTTGGCTGAAATAATACCAAACAGCCCCGCGTTTTTGATATTATATATTGCCGTATTCCCTAAGTTTTCATTTAATTCTAATATTTCCTTCAGATATAATTCTGCCGCCTCGTACTTTTTCATTTGATACATTGCATATAAAACCGTAAGGTGATTTGTATGGTCATGCTTCAGCCTTCTTAAATCTTCGAGAGTATTGGCGAGAGATTCATTGTAGAACATTTGCTGATGCTGCTCTTCCTTCTGCATTTCATATCTATGATAAATACTGATATACCAGACTGTTGAAATAAAATATATAAGGGAGGATATGAGTGAGACCACAAGAGAAACCGGATCGTAATGAATTGCATAATATACTCCGAAATATGAAGCCATTACAATAACGGTAATAATCAGTAAAAATCCTATAGGTTTAAGATTTCTGATATTTGAAAGCATTTTAGTATATGTACTGAGCTTTATAAGGATGAAGGTTACTATATAAATAATAATATTCATTATTAAGAACAAATCAGGATTATTGTTTATCAATTCCTGAGACACCTCAATTCCGAACATATAAAAAATAGGAGCAACTGTGGCATTTCCAATTCCCATAAAAATGATTATAATGCAAAACGCAAGAATAGATTTAATCCATTCGATTTTAAAAAAGAATTTTATTATTACTATATTTATTATAGTCAATATTATTGATTTCATAAATTGCAGGCTAAGTGGTATATTCAGCACGCTCATCCATAGGGTGGATATCAATCCGTTCAGAACGCCGACAGAAATAGAAAATATGATAATTATATTGCGCTTAATGGTAACATTAAAATTTACTTTAAGAAATTCGCAAGTTAAGTATGTAGTAATTATTGCAAAGACTGTGTTAATTAACAACTGTTCTAATATATACACTAAAAGTCCCTCCATGCCCGAATTATCGAATAATAATTAAACCGTGATATTATGATTTGTATGTAAGCAAAAGTTTTACGAATATTTAAAAGGCAGCTTTATATATTTAGGATGTATTTTTTCCGGAAGCTGATGATGTCTCACATTTGACCTTATCCATTGAATCTTTATACTTAAGCAGTTGAATATATTTTTCAAGTTCTTTTTTACTTTCGGGACTAAGATTGTTAATGTTTGTTATAATAGAATTCTCAATAGAATTTAGTATATAATCCGAATTTTTGTTATTTGTTCTTCCAAACAGATAATCGGAGCTTACTTCATAATAATCAGCAAGGAAATTAATAACATGAGAATCAGGCTCTCTTTTTCCCTGCTCATAATAACCATATGCGCTGGTTGTAATATTTAAGATATTTGCAATATCCTTTTGCAATAAGTTCTTCTCTTCTCGTAGCTTCCTTAATCTGACAGAAAGTTTACTTTTATATTTTGGCATACAATTTCTCCTACTAAGATTATTATACAACGAAATGTCGCTTTAAAATACAAAAAACAACAAATAATTGTGGAAAGTTTTGTCGTACAACAATTTGTTAAGTCAGTCCCGTAATAAATATATTATTCCATTTAACTCTTTCATAAAACCAACCTCCGTAAACGTTTTTTTTGATTTTACAATAAAATAGATAATGTGTCAATATATGTAACAATATTAAGATAAATACAAATTAAGCTAGAAAAAAGTATTGGCTGGTTTTGTGAAGAAAAAAGCATTTAAAATAAAATTTTTTAAACATTCCGGCAGTTGAAAATATCATATGTAAAAAAGTAACTGAATGTCCAATAAAAATTATTCTTGCAATAAATCAACTGATGCATTAATATATAAATACTGTATTGAAATGTTTTGTGCGGAAGCGGAAATAAGCCTGACATGAGTTGACTAAATTTTAAAACATTGGTGAAGCAAGAAAACAGACACTTCAAAAAATAACAACTTCGTTGGTTTTCTCAATAATGTTAACATTGATAATCTTGACAATGTCCAACTTAAAATATTATTAATAAGGTTTAGCTTGAAAGCTTAAAGCATCTGTGCAAGCAGGATGCTTTGTATGGCATATAAAACCATATATGGCTTTTCGCAGTTATGGGGAGAGTATGGCTGGAAATCAGCTGTATATCTCTGAGAAGAGGCGGTTTTCCACTGATGGCTTAGCCCTTTTTATACCAGTACTCGTTAGAATTTGCGGGGATAGAGTATCATAGGAGATATTTATATCAAGATTATAATATCGTTTTTCAGCTGGTATGAAAATTGTATATATTATAAAAAATAATACATTTATTTACTGGGAACTTATTTCAAATTAATATTTGGGCAAAGAATAGGAAACTAGGCTTATTCCAGCGGTTTTAATAATGCTTCTCACATATGTAAAAAAATAATACATATATTTTATGTTTTTATACGACATTTTTCTTGAAAATTGTTGACAAATAGTAGGAGATATAGTAAAATAATGTCGAAGGGAATAAAAAATTGTAAAGGAGGCACACATTTATGAAATCAACAGGAATAGTAAGGAAGGTAGACGAGCTGGGCAGAATTGTATTGCCGATAGAATTAAGAAGGACTTTTAACATTGAGGAGAAGGATGCTTTGGAGATATATGTGGATGAGTCAACAATTATATTAAAAAAGTATGAGCCGGCATGCATTTTCTGCAATGATGCAACAAATGTAACAAACTATAAGGGTAAGAATATCTGTCAGGCATGTATGAATGAATTGAAGAAAGATTAAAAAGCACTTGTAACTACTGATATTATCAGACTCCAAAGGGAGTATGTATTATTTCAATAAAAGGCAGCACTTGAAGTGATAATTGCTGAGACAATTGATATACAAGGCTTAAGGCAGTATGCTCAGTTGTTTAGTTTAAGTTTGAAAAGACTAAAAATAGAAGGTGATATTGTTGGGGAAAAATGATATTGCAAGAATAAATCTATTTTTATCTGCTGAGTTGGGATTTACAAAAGTTATAGTCACTAAAGAAAAAAGGAAATATATCAAAAAAAAGATAAGCTTTTAAAGTTGGCTTATCTTTTTTTGTGTGGAAGGATACGTTAAAAAGCTTGATGTCTTGGTTATTATAAAGTCGATTGCTGTCGGTCGGGAATATATATCGTCCCTATATTTTATCGTAAGGAGGCCTGCAGATTTATCCGTTAAAAAATGCTTAATTTCTTGTATTAGCTTTCCATAACTTTTGATTTTTATAGGTATATTTTTAACTTATCTACACAGGATACTTATGAAATTATAAAATAATTAAAAGGAGAAAATTATGTTTAAACATGACAAGGCTCTTTTGCAGGAAGTTAAGGTTGATGGACCGAATCCCGCGTATGCGGCTATGATGCAGGAGCAATTAGGCGGACCTCACGGAGAATTAAAAGCGGCGCTTCAATATATGTCTCAAAGTATGAGTATTAAGGATCCGGAAATAAAAGATTTATTTCTGGATATTGCTTCTGAAGAGTTAGGTCACATGGAGATGGTTGCTACCACCGTCAATTTGCTGAACGGGCATACTCTTGATGCAAATAATGCAACAATAGGAAGCATTCAGGCTCATGTTTCAACCGGTCTTACACCCGCACTTACAAGCGCGTCAGGACAGTATTGGACAGCTGCATATATTGAAGAAACAGGTGACCTTGCCGCAGATATTTTATCGAATATATCCGCTGAGCAAAGGGCAAAAGTGGTTTATCAATATCTTTACAGGCAAATAAACGATAAAGGAGTAAGGGAAACAATAGATTTTCTGCTCAATCGTGAAGAAGCGCACAATACAATGTTCAGGGAAGCTTTTAACAGACTTCAGGATACTGGTTCTTTAAAAGACTGGGGAGTAACAAAGGATTCCAAGCTGTATTTTAATCTTTCAACGCCCGGCGGGCAGTTTTTTAATGCAAATAACCCACAGCCGCCAAGCTTCAATTCTCCTAATGCTGCGGGAGGACCCAAGATGTAAGAATAATAAATTGGCTGTTGCAGAATATACTTTGCATAAAAGTTATTACTGCCGGCGGAAGCTTTCATAACGATAGTAATTAATCTGAATGCTTTCAAGGCAATAAATAACAGCAGCTTATATTGTTTTTAAGGGATATCATGCAACAGCCTTTTATCAGGAAATGCCGGCATTAAATGCAGTTTAAGACCGAAAATAAATTTATATAATGTACAATATTTTTTTGTTTTTATAAAGTCCATCCAGTTCTTTTGTAAAAAAATCCTTAATTTCATTTATGTTTTCATTCGGATACACATACTTGCCATATCCGAACTGTCCATATTTAAATTTGCGTTCTTCGTCATTCATAGGTAAATCACTGTCGGGAAAAACCTCCAGTATTCTGTTTTTTGCTATTGTTGTATATCTGTGGGATATGATTTCAAAGGTAACGGGATAGCTTAAATTATCAGGAAGCTTGCTTCCTAATTCAAGCAGTAGATTATGGTAATCTTCTTTCCAATTCGGATAAATAAATACCGGTGCTATTAGAAAGCCTGTGGGATATCCTGCCTTGGCTGCCTTTATGCCCGCTTCTATCCTATTATTGCGGGAGGATGTATGATGCTCATATTTATTTATTACGAAAGCAGTATTAATACTGAAGCGTATTTCTGTATGTCCGTTATGCTGAATATTAAGCAAGGTATCTATATCATTGTATTTTGTCACAAATCTGAATCTGGATTTTTCGGATTTTCCGAAAAACTCTATGGCTTTTTTTAGCGAATGTGTATAAGGCTCAACAGGCACAGGGTCTGAGGTGGCTGCTCCTTCAAAGAGGGTTATTTCAGGGAGTCTTTCATTAATATACTTTTGAGCTTGCTTCAGAATGTCATCAATATTGGCATGGATTTTCACAAAGGGCTTATCTCCAAGCTGAGTGTTTAAATAGCAGTACTCACACTGTCCCATACACCCGGATACCAATGGGAGCTGATAGTGGGCTGAAGGCTTGCAGGATTGAAATTTTAAGCTTTTCTTAGTACCTATTACCAGAGTTTTTTTCCCTTCTCTGTATTGTGAAAATAAGTTGTCACCCGGGATGTACTGCTTTACCCTGCCGGATACAGAGTCGATAATTTCGGTATCTGCTTTGCCTTTAAATTTGTTGAATATATTTTGGCTCATTTCATATTCTAGTGCGCTTTTCTCAAAAATAATTCTTTCAGGTATAAACATAGTGTGCTCCTAACAAAATTAAATGCTTCTCGGTTAAGACTTCAAAAAATATAACTTATTATTTGACAAAGCTGCGGAATATATTCTTTAAGAAGCAAATTCAAAGCTGATGCAGCTTAAAGCCGGCTTGAAAGCAAAGTTTGTTCTGAAAAGTGCAGTCTTAAAATATTTATAAAGGACAGGCATTATTTATTTATTTATTCATAGAATAGAAAGGTACACTATTTTTTGAAGTATGAATATTGTGAGCTATCACACATATGTCATGCTTCATTATTATAGGAGGTGCCTTGCTTGGTAGAAATACTGTTTCCTGCAATTATTAATGGACTACTAAATAACCTATTCCTTATGCTGGGCTACGTTTCAAATGTAAATTCCTTTCCTCAGCCTCTGAATTCTGAGGAGGAAATGTACTATGTTGAGGCATATAAAAATGGCGATGAGGAAGCAAGGAATGTTCTGATTGAAAGAAACTTAAGGCTTGTTGCACATATTGTGAAGAAATACGGTTCCTGCGGCAATGACAGCGATGACCTTATCTCTATAGGTACAATCGGACTGATAAAAGCAATATCAACCTTTAATGTGGATAAAGGTACACGTCTTGCAACTTATGCTGCCAGGTGCATAGAAAATGCTATTCTTACCTGTTACACACAAATCACTTCTTTCGGATACCATTTGAAAAAAATCCTGATATTCTTCCTCAGAGGTTCCCTTGATGAAAATATGAACCTCGTCGTCTCCGCCGGCGTTCGGTATAATAAATATTTTTTCAACGATTTTCCGTATCAACTCTGACTTTTCTATATGAGATAATTTTTCAACCAGTATGGGGAAGGAAAATATCAGTTCTCCGGTTTTTTTCAAAACATCTGTATCCTCAATATGGGTTTTCCTTTCAGCCAGCAATTCTTCTTTTTCTGATTTATATTGCTCTATGCTATCCGCCAGTCTTTCTATATCCTCAAGAATATATTTTTCTGCTTTTTCGGCTGCATTACGGAGGCTTTTTGTAAGATTCTCCATTTCTATACAGCATTTATCAGTCAGCTTTTCAAGGCTGTTTATTTTTGAATCCAGATTGGCCGTTATTGATTGATGCATTGAACTGCTTTCCAGCAGGCTGCTGTAATATTCGTTATCCGTATGACTGCAGACAGAGCAAATGGTATCCAGCACAAACTGATCAATGGCATTGCCTTTTATGTCCTTACAGCTGCAAGCTGTATTATCCCTTCGCTTGGTTTGGCATTTATACAGAAAGCGAGGCTTCCCGTTGGTATACCTGCCTGTTTCCCTGTGTGTAAGGAGATTCCTTCCGCAATAGGGGCAGGCGATCAGACCGGATAACAGGGAGTGGGTTTTTTCATTAGGGCGGATATATTTATCCTTGTTTTCCTCTAGTATATTTTGTGCCAATATCCATTCCCTGCCGGAAATGATTCCTTTATGTCTTCCTATAGCTATAATCCAGTCTTCAATGCTACGACGCTGGATTTTTTGAGTGTAGGAGGGATGAATGATGGTGCTTTCGTCTTTTATTTCTTTAACCTGCAAGGTTTTATTGTAGACCATCAAACCGCACTTGCCGTTAAAATCAGCCTCTTTTGCATAAATTGGCACTTTAAAAGCTGATAAATAAGCATATGTGTCTTTATCGGCAGCAGCATATACGGGGTTTGTCAAAATGTTTCTTATGCTGATTCTTGTGTGGTTTTTCCTGTTTTTTGTAAGGATTTTCTTTTGATAAGCCCAATTTACTACATTTTGAACACTTCTGGATTCCAGAAAGCGCATAAATATTTCTCTGACAATAGCCTGCTCCTCAGGAACCGGCTCCAAATGGTTCAGCGATGTTTTTTTGCTGCCGATACTAATATACTCTTTTTTTGATACGAAGCCTGTGGGAGCAGTACCGCCAAGCCATCGTCCTTCCTTCGCAAGCTCATACATGTTGTCTGATATTCTCTCCGCAATAATGTCACGCTCAAATTCTGCAATAGATGCAAGTAAGCTCATTATTATTTTTCCGGTTTTAGAGCTTGTATCTACCTCGTCTGTGCAGGAGACGAAAGAAATTTTTTTCTGCCTCAGCTGTTCCACAAGATTAAGCAAATCAAGAGTGCGTCTGGATATACGGTCGAATTTATAACAGATTACCGCTTTGATTTTATTATCCTTAATATCCTGAAGCAGCTGCATATACTCCGGCCGGTCGGAATAAAAACCGGACAAGCCTTCATCCTTATAAACTATTATATCCTCATCATGGGCGTCAAATTTTAAAACGGCATAGCTTTTGCATTTGCTGATTTGATTATCTATGCTTTTTCCGGTTTCGGTTATCTTTGATTTGCGGGCATAGACTGCAACTTTTCGATTGTCCTCCGGTTTGCTTTCTGTTTTTGAAATCATAATGCTCCTCCCGCAAAAGCTGCTTTGTTTTTTCTTGCGGTATGCTGTAAGAATATTCCAGGCTGATGCACTCCTCGATGGCGCTATAATTGACTCCTGTCAAAGAAATATATTTAGCTGCTTTTTCTGCTCTGAATTGAAGCACTGATTTGCAGATGTACTGCAGCTGTTTTTGTGACTGACTGTGAAGGACAGCTTTAAAAGCCATTTATAATACCTCCCTTATAAATTAAATATATTTTTGGAGATATTTGTCCTATGCATGATTATGCATGATATAGAAGTAAAAGCAGCACAAAAAAGGCTATTGACGTATCGCCAATAGCCGGATATTTTTTGGAAAATATTTTATTGAAAGGCTGCCGGAGAGGCTTATTCGGATTTTATTGCTTCCAGAGCACTGAGCTTCATGGCTCTTCTTGCGGGTGAAAAACCGGA
This sequence comes from Ruminiclostridium sufflavum DSM 19573, assembly GCF_003208175.1. Lineage (GTDB taxonomy): Bacteria > Bacillota > Clostridia > Acetivibrionales > DSM-1351 > Ruminiclostridium > Ruminiclostridium sufflavum. The sequence continues at coordinate 9,895 of NZ_QKMR01000005.1, forward strand.
AACAAGTCCTATAAAGATAGCAAAAGCGATAGAGGTAAGTGCCAGCCAGATAGGTATTACGGATATCCTGCTTTCGGCATCTCCCATACCCATGCCCATACCCATACTGAGCATGCCTCCGCTTTCGGAATTCATAAAACTCTTGCCGATTGTGTTTAAAGCAAAGGAAGCAAGATAACTCAAAATAACGCCGATACAGCCTCCCAATAATCCGATGATACCTGCTTCCAGCAGAAACAAATGCCGGATGTTTCCCATTTTGCAGCCAAGAACCTTCATTACGCCTATTTCACGGGTCCTTTCATAGATGGACATAATCATTGTATTTGTTATACCAAGAGCAGAAATAATGAGGGATATGGCTCCAATGGCTCCAAGCACCAGCTGAATAGTCTGAGACTGCTTTTGCATGGATTTTCGCATATCTGCAAGGCTGTTGGTTCCGTAGCCCAGATCATCAATTTCAGACTGAATCCGATCAACATCCTTGATTTTATCCACCATGACCATAAGGCGATCGAAGCTCTTGCCGATGCTGTTGGTATCAAACATCATGCTGCTTTGGCTCTGGCCGTTCTGGGCTTTGGCAGCGTCCTTCATAAGCTTTTTAAGATTAAGGTAATCCATGAAGATATATTGATCCTTCTGCCAATCGTTCGTTATATCTAAGACTCCTACAGCTTTCAATTTGTAGAGCTTGGGAGCCTTGTCTGAAGTGTCGGATCCACCTAAACCCTGTTGCTGCTGCTTTTCTCCATAGCTCATGTCAAAGGTTGCCTCGATTTTATCGGTCAATACATTAACGGCGGGCTGTCCGTCTACCGAGCCATAGCGGCTCTTTGGGTTGTAAAAGTATTGAGGGATATTACCGCCCACTACGATTTTGTCCGAATCGCCCTCCTGAAGCAACCGGCCCTCGGCAATGGGATAATCAAAATTCGGCATTGATTTTACATCAATCCCCATAACCTGTACATAGGCCATGTACTTGCCTGATATAAGCTTCATGCTGCTTTCAATGACGGGGGTTATACCCTTGATTCCTTCAATTTTGCTTATTTTTGTTATGGCGGCATCGTCAAGAACGATTTCCTTTTGTGGTCCGCCGGAGCTGTCGGGATCGTTTCTGTATGTGGTAACGTTAATGATATTAAGGTTGCCCATTTGCTTTAATTGGGCTTCAAAACTCTCATTCATACCCATTCCAAGGGAAACCATGACAACAATGGATGCGGTTCCTATGACAACACCGAGAACAGTCAGTATAGTTCTGGTTTTTCTTCTGAAGAGATTCTTTAACCCCATTAAAAGTATATCAAAGTTCCTCATCTATCATAAATTCCTTTCTTGCTTTTATTTTTTTGCGAATTACGAGTACAGTAATGGTTATTATTATAAGTAGCAAAGCTCCTCCTCCGATAAAAGCCCATAGTGGAATTTGTTTGCCGGCTTCCTGAGGAGGAATTGAGCCATCACCGTCAGCGGGAGGCTCCACAGGCATTTCAGAAGCATTAAAGGATATCTCTTTTTTTACTTCCTGCTTTTTACCATCTGCATCTTCATATGAGAAAACAAGGAAGCCATTCACAGGGCCTGCTGCTTCGGGAGTAACAGCGCCGTCAAAGGAATCTGTTTTTCCGGGTTCAAAATTACCCACATAATAGCTGGTTCCCTCAACTCTGAAATTGCCTTCAAGCTTTACCAGCAAATTATATAAGGTGGATTTGCCCATATTGTAGAAGCTAACATTTATAGGCACCGGGGAACCCAAATAGGCTTCGGCGGGAAAGCTTAAATCTCCCACTACCAGACGCGGGGTCTGCTGGAGGGAAACACCCACAACATCCTTGGTAGTATAAGGATTTCCTTTTTCATCCTCGTACTCGTAATTTATACTTATCATATACTGCTTGGGAGCAGCATCCGATTTTGAAGAGAAGCTGACCTGTTTCTGAACCCTGCCTTTGGGGGCTATGCTATCGATATAAAAAGAGTTTGAATTAACAGTTGTAAAGGTTCCGTCATCAGAAGTAAGAGTTACTTTAACATTGCTGATGGTGGAGGCCTTACTTGTATTCAATATTGACAGGTTCAGGGTAAAGGGCTGGCCTGCACTTATGATTTCAGGATTAACGCTGTATTTGTCAATGATGAGTCTGGGGACAGACTTTCCGGTGGAATTTTCTATATTGAGGCCGACGTACTGCATGACTGTCTGTTTGGTAACAGTTCCATCAACAGGTGCGTCATATTCAACATTCAATGAAACGGCATAATTTTTTGTTACTGCCTCATCCGAAACATAAAGCTGAAACTGAACATTCTTTGATTCCCCCTTTTTCAGTGTGGGAATTATAATTGTATTCTGAGTTCTGGGTATCAGCTCCTTGTCTGCTGATATAGTTACCTTTATATTATGAGCATCTGCCGAGCCGGTATTGGCTATGTCAAAAGACACAGGAGCACTGTCACCGGGTGATAGTACATTTTCGGGCGATACAATGCTTTTCATCTCGACAATTGTGTGAGAGTCCTCCGATACCACATTATAGAAAAATTCCATTTCATCGGAATATAAAGAACCGGTACTATCCGAATAATCTACCTTTACTTTCAGACTGTTTGCGCCGGTTTCGATTTTGGAGGAAGCAAACAGATTAAATGAAAATACGGACGAAGTACCGGAATAAATGGCTGTCTGAGTTTTTTTATTTGTATTCCCGATTATACTTGCTCCGTCATTTTTCAATCCAAGTAAGGTGACCGTTACATTTTTTGCCGATATGGCACCGTTGTTTTCCAAGGCTACATCAAGCTTGAAATTCTTTCCGGGAAGTACAGGTGAAGGATTTGTCGAGACTGTTTTTAAATCCAGCTTTGGAAGCCGGCTGCCTTCCAAGGTTTTTAAATAACCCGTTTCCGTATTGCTGAAATAATCTCCTGAAGCATTATAATATTGGAGATTAAATTTTATGGGATAGGTTTTAGGGGTTGCGCCGTAGGATATCTTGAAAGTAAATTTGACATTCTTGCTTTCATTTGGCTGCAAGGATTCCAGTGTATGAGACGGATTCATTGCTTCAACGGTAATTGGAGCAGAGTCGTCAAGCACCGGAGAAACCACAATATTTCTTGCATAGTACAGGCTGGTGTTTTTAAGGGGAAGAGTATAGGTGATTTCAGCACCGGCTTGTCCGGAGGGTATGGCTGAATTCTCTGCAATTTGGATTTTTGGGGCATATTTTGTAGTATCTACCGGGGTGGAAGGAGTGTCATCCTTGATCACAGCCTCGGAGATAGTAACGAAATCTGTTTGGGAGTTGGTTCCTGACGGTGTGGTATATTTTATGGTAACCTGAAGCTTATTGGATGATCCGTCATATTTATAATTGTAAGCATTGGTCATAAAGACGGTAGCATCAAGGGTAGCAATATCTACAGGGATGATGGAACCGGAATTTTTTATTGAGAAGGAAGAACTGCTGTCAATTGCTATGTATATGTCCGAAACATCGGCACTATATTTTTTTACATTAAGAGTCATACTGAATTCGTCACCGGATTTAATGGTTGTCTTATTAATGTTGTAGCCTTCAAGACTTACATCTTGTGCGGCAGTTGCCGGTAATGTAACCGTAAATATTTCCGACAACAGAATAAAACAAATTAAAAGTATAGCTGCAAGTTTTTTTAACACGTTCATATGTATTTACCTCCAAGCCTCACTGGACTGTCATTAATTTTTATACTGTATTTGCATATCAAATTTAAAGAAAACCGTTTATACAGCCGCAATATACGACTTAACATCGTAAGATGCTATACTGCTTTTACTGAGTGCTGACTATAACATCAAACAGGAGATGTTAAGCGGTATTATATTATCTTTTCCGCCGGCAGGTTAGACGACGGGGTCTGGGTTACTACCTTTTCAATATTTCCATCAAGAATATGAATTACTTTATCTGCGTAATTTGCAATGCTGATATCGTGTGTAACGATTATCAATGTCTGGGAGTTCCTTCTTGCCATACCTGTGATTAGATTCATAACATCAATGGTTGTCTTGGAATCCAGATTTCCGGTGGGCTCATCTGCAAAAATAATTTGAGGGTTTCCCACAAAGGCTCTGGCTATGCCTACTCTTTGCTGTTGACCGCCGCTCATCTGGGACGGTTTTCTGTTGTTGTGAGAGGTTAGCCCAACGGCATTAAGCATTTGCTGTGATTTTTTATCCCGCAGTCTGCGAGGGATGCCTTTGAAAGCCAGAGGCAGACCGACATTTTCCAGAGCAGTCAAGCCTGGCAGCAGATTGTACGACTGGAAAACAAAACCAATGTATTTTTGGCGGAACAAAACAAGCCTCTGCTCATTCAGCTTTTCGATATGTATATCTTTGATAATTATTTCACCTCTGGATGGCTTTTCAAGACCGGCCAGAAGATTTAAAAGAGTGGATTTGCCGGAGCCGGAGGTTCCCAGAAGACAACATATTTCACCCTTTTGGATAGTAAGGTCGATATTCTGCAGGGCAACGACTTTTTCGTTACCTACCCTGTATACCTTTCTTACTCCTTTAAGTTCAATCAAACTACCCAAATATTCACCCTCCTTAAAAAAGTTTAACTGAGAATTAGACGAAATTGAATTTATATAGTTCCCTAAAATTAACAAAAGGTTATATAATCTATAATCTATTATATAACTTCCAGTAAAATTAAAGGTAACAAAAATGTAACCATTTACAGGCTTTAATTTGAAGGCTGTAAGTCTGAATGCCGCCGGATTTCAATAAATGGGGGATTGCTTGAATAAGGACTGAAAAAAGGTATAGATGTGTTAACAAGGCTATAATAGCAAATGAAATTCTAATGCAAATAAGAGCTTCTAAAAAAATACAGAATGAAGTTTCTTTACAAGATCCTATCGGGGTGGATAAAGAGGGCAATGAGATTACACTTATTGATTTAATTAGCAATGACTCTGAATCCGTAGTGGATGAGGTCGAACTGAAAATGCAGGTTAAGAAGCTGTACAGCAAAATGAAGGTTACTCTTAAAAACAGAGAAAAGGTAGTACTTGAATTAAGGTACGGCTTACAAAACGGAACAAGCAAAACCCAAAGGGAAATAGCAAAAATGCTCGGGATTTCAAGATCATACGTATCCAGAATTGAAAAGAAAGCAATAAAAAAATTAAGCAAGGAACTAAAACCGGAAGGCTGTCAATAAATAAACATAATGCCCCCTATTTAAGCATAAAGAACCCTATATTTTTTAAAGTCAAAACTATCCTCTGATAGTTTGGTTTTAGGCATACCTCCACATGCATAATAAAACAATTCTATAATGTGGAGGTATGCATCTTTTTTACACGGCATTCTGACCTTTCCCCAATACATAAGGGCAGCAACATATAAACCTTGATATATTAAAACTTAATCACCTTAGGTGCATCTGTGAAAGATGAGATTGTAGCGGTAGCATCCTTGAGATAAAAAACCTGACAGTTGCCGTCATCGGCTTTGTACATTCCCTGAAGGGAAGGATAGGCATCCAGCATATGCTGCCTTGCTTCTGCTCTGTCATCCTCTACGGCTGCAGCTTCCACACGAATCCATCTGCCTCCTGCCATTCCGCAGATTTCAATCTTGGAATTTTCTTTCATTTGTTTTGATACATTTTTTATTTTGCCGGTTTGAAGGTAAAGCTTATTATCAAAAATATCAACAGTGCCAAAAGGACGAACCCTTGGTTGGTTACCTTCAACGGTTGCTAGGTAATATGTTTCGCATTTTTTCAAAAACTCATAAACTTCATTCATAAATATTCTCCATTTCTTTTAAGATTGACTTTTAATCTATTTTTTAATATTATTAAACTATTATACAAGGTTATAATCAAGTACGATTTTTTAATATAGTAAGTATCAATTTGGATACTAAGGAGGAAAATTATGCAGAAAGAGTTATTTGGCATTTGTCCATTTGTGACGGCGCAAAAACTGCTTACCGGAAAATGGACGCTGCTCATTATGCGTAATCTGAGCATAAGGACAATACGTTTTAATGAGCTGCAAAGAGAGCTTCCAAATTTAACGCAGTCTACTTTGACAAAGCAGCTGCGTATGATGGAAGAAAATGGACTGATTATCAGAACAGTATATAATCAGATACCGCCAAAGGTTGAGTATTCACTCAGTGAGCTGGGGAATCATTTCAAGCCTGTTTTGGATGCGCTTCAAATATGGGGGAACGAATATATTGAGTATTTAAAAGAAAATAACAGACCGGCTGAAAAGCAACATGAATTAATTGATGGTGAAGGGAATTCTTTTTAAAATTAAAGGCTTGTAAAAGAATGACCCCTTGCTTGGGTTTTTCAAGGGGTCATTCTTTTTTGACGGCTGCTAAAGTCAATTGCGGTTCACAGTTCATGCCTTCATGAAGATAGGATACAGTTTTTTCGGATTAATTAAGCTTTTCAATGCAGGCTGTTACAGCGCAGGCTATTCTCTACGACTCCACCCCTTAGTGGTTTCCCGGACTGTTACAAAGCTTTTATAAATTCCGTCCATCTGTATCAATTCCTCATGGGTTCCTTCCTGAGCAATTTCTCCATTCGCAATGACCAAAATTTTGTCTGCATATCGGATTGTACCGAGTCGATGGGCAATAACAAGGAGCGTCTTGCCCTTGCACAGTTCACTGATAGCCTCCTGAATATAGCTTTCGTTATCTGCGTCAACACTGGCAGTGGCTTCATCTAGGATTACAATAGGAGCATCTTTTAAAATGCAGCGGGCAATGGAGATTCTCTGCTTTTCACCGCCTGAAAGAGTTTCACCGCCTTCGCCTATCATTGTCTGAAAACCGTCAGGCAGTGCCATTATGAAATCATAACACCTTGCTTTTTTTGCAGCTTCTATTACCTCTGCCTCGCCGGCATCGGGGCGTCCCATGCTGATATTGTTATAAACGGTATCCTGAAACAGATAAACCCGTTGGAACACCATGCTGATATTATTCATAAGATCACTGAGCTTTACCTCCCGAACATCCTTGCCGCGTACGAGTACTTGCCCGGATTTCACATCCCAGAAGCGGGTAAGCAGGTTTGCTATGGTAGATTTCCCTCCTCCAGAGGGCCCGACTAATGCCAGCATATTGTTCTTCTTTAAATCAAAGGAGACATTGTGAAGAACATCCTTATTGCCGTACGAAAATCTCACATTCTTAAATTGCACCTCAGGTGCTTTGCTGTGCTCTGGAATAGTGGACCGGCCGTTATCCGGCAGCTCCTGCTCATTGAATACCGCTTCAATACGATCCATACAGCTGCTCATAACTGTAAGACGCGCGCTGTCACTATAAAGTGCCTTGATAGGACCGAAAAGGTCAAACACAAATAGCATTATGCCCAAAAGGAAGGTGGTGTCAAGCACAGAGCCTGCATTCAGGTACAGGGAAAGAGTAAGAATAATCACTCCGCCGATGCCATATAGCAGGTTCAGACCACGCTGCCATACAGCGGCATTTTCTTCAAAGTCAATGCTGCGCTTGCAGCTAGTGCGGAAGTTGTCTGAAAGCTCCTTCGATTTCTCTCCCAAAAGATTGTAGGTCTTGATGATACCAATTCCTTCAATAAAATCAAGCACAGCTTCAGTCAGGTTTTCGCTCTGCTCCTGACGGATTGAAGAGTACCTGAGACTGTCCTTGTTCATTCCATGTGCTACAACAATTAAAATCAGAATAACGGCGGTTGCCGCAAGACCAAGCCAGACGTTGAGAAGGAACAGAAAAGCCAGCAGAATTACCTCTGCAAAGATATAGCTCATCATGTCAGCAAGGATGTTCATGCAATTTTCTTCAATAAACAGCATATCGGTGGAGAGAACCGAACTGATTTTCCCAAGATTGCCTTCCGTAAAATATCCCATTGGCATTTTGCGCAGATGTGTGCCCAGCTCCATACGTTTTTCGGCAAAGACCATGTATCCTGCAGCAGACTGCAGCCGGTTTGCCGTGTGCTGGAGCAGAATCTGCAGAATCAGGCTTGCCGCCATTGCAATTCCGACTTTCAGGCAAAGAGCAGCGTTTGCAGTGCCATCATAAAAGGCTGCAAGAATGACAAATGCAAGCCCTATTGGCACTTTTGCCATAATTGATTTCAAAAAGGAAAATACAAATGCCAGTTGGATCTTGCCCTTATATTTTCCTGAAACCGAGAGAATTCGTTTCATCAAAGAGAGCATTAGTTTTCATCTCCTTTCGCAATGCTAACCTTCCAGTTTGCACTGGCTTTAGCTGCCTGCCACAGCTTTTGATATTCAGGACAGGTGTCCAGCAGCTCCTTATGGGTACCTGCTGCCGCAAGGTTACCCTCCTTTAAAACACAGATCTGGTCTGCGTTGATAATTGAATGCAGCCGATGGGCAATGACAATAACGGTTTTTTCACGGATTACCTCGGCAATTGCCTCATTCATTTTCTCCTCGTTTTCAGGATCCATGAAGGCTGTTGCTTCGTCAAGAACAATAATAGGTGCGTTTTTTAAAATCGCACGGGCCAGAGAAATCCTCTGTCGTTCTCCTCCGGAGAGTTGTTTCCCTCCATCTCCCGCTAAGGTGTGGATTCCGTTTTCCAATCTGGATAGGAATTCTCCGCACTGGGCTTTTTCAGCTGCTGCCATTACTTCGTCATCTGTTGCATCCAGCCTGCCTAAGCGTATATTTTCCAAAAGGCTTATATTAAATAGAAATTGTTCCTGAGCCACATAGGATATCTCGTTGTTCAAAGCTTCAATGCTCATATCCCGGAGTTCCTGTCCGCCTATTTTTACCGAACCGCTGTCAATGTCATAAAAATGAACCAGCAGCTTTGCCAGAGTGGATTTTCCGCTGCCGGATTCGCCAACCAGAGCCGTCATACTGCCCTCGGGAACCTTTAGCGATATACCGTGGAGAACCTCGGTATCCTTGTAGGAAAAGCTGAGGGAATCAAATTCCACAGAGTGATCCTTTCCCATAAAGGGTTTATCTGTTTGTTGAAGAGGAGAGGCACTCATAATTTTTTCAAGGCTTGCAATTTTAAAATTAATTTGCGGAAGTGTTGACATAAAGCCCAGAGCCCGCAAAAGCGGCGCACCGATTCCGAAGGACATACACAAAACCAGTGCCAGATCCGGCAGTGTTGAATATCCGTGAATTACCAGATAAGCGCCGATAGGCAGAACAAAGAGCGAGACTGTAGGCAAAACGCTGCTGTAAAGCGCCATCCACGGCCAACATGCCTTATACCAGGCAAGTGTAAAGTCCCTGTAGTTTTTTACATCTCCTTCGAATCTATGATAGGATTCGCCGTCCCGGTTGAAAACCTTTACTACCTCCATGCCGTTGATATATTCCACAATGGTGTTATTCATCTTTTGGGCCGCGCCGTAATAATTTCCCATTTCCTTCATGCCTATCCTGTACATGAGCAGCATTGAAAAAATCCCCACCGGCAGAGAGCATAGTGCCAGCAGGGCGAGCTTCCAATCTGCGATAAACATTCCGGCAAACACCATAACGGGTATAGCAAGATTTGCGATACCCTCAGGAAGCGCATGGGCGAGGAGCAGCTCAATTGTTTCTATATCATCAATAAAAACCTTCTTGACGGAGCCGATGCCTTTCCCCTGAATAACGCCCAGAGGCTGCTGCTCCAGTCTCTCCTGAAGGGAGATTCGCAGATTTTTCAGCGTGTTGTAAGCACTTTCATGTGAAAGAGAAAGCCCCCGCACATAAAAGATGGCATACAGAACAACACATACGGCGATGGCTGCTACTCTCAATGCTACATAATGCAATGACATGGTTTCCCTCATAAGCAGGGGGGTGATAATTTGGTATATGAACCAAAAGGGGAGCGCATTCATCACGATACTAACGAGCATCAAAACAATTGCCGCATATGTTGTTTTTCTATACTCACCTGTATAATTCAGTACTTTTTTAAACAAGTTGAAATCCTCCTTTATGTATTGGTTAGTTGTGCCTAACTTGTGGTTGTAATACACCCTTCCATATGCTGGAAGGGATGCTCACACCGATGGAAATCCAAGTACACGCCGCCAGTTGAACAGGTCACAAATCAGCTTGCAATGCTCTTTAATCTGTTCCCAGCCATACCCGTGAATGAACGGCTCATAAATGGTAGTCCAGAAAGCTGACAGCAGGATATGCATCTCGTCCCGGGAGATGCTTGCATCGGTTAGCCTTCGCTTCCTGGTTTCCAAAAAGTATTCATAGCTTTTTCCTGTCATAACCTCTACCCAGTCATGCTGAAAATCAGAATATCTGGTTCCTTCCGCACACTTAATGAGCAAAAGAAACCCATTTCTATGCTCGTAAAGAAATTGAAACCACCACAGCGTAGAAGCATTCATTTCCCATGCAGTTACCAGCTCTTCATCGGAAAGCTTTTCCACAGAAATAGAGCACTTTTCCTCCATAACAGCGTTCAGAGCTGCAACCGTATCTGCGACAACGGCGCAGAATAAGTCCTCTTTACCCTTATAACGCTTATATAAAGCGCCAGTAGTAATTTGCGCCTTCTGGCATATTTCTTTTAAGGATGCTTTTTCGTATCCATTGGCAAGAAACTCCTTTTCAGCACTTTTAATAATTCGAGGATCAATAGAACGGTCAGGCCTTGCCAAAAATACGCACCTCCTTGTATTAAACATTGATAAAAGCATTATCGATAACTCGATTATCAGTTTATCAATTGGCAGGGAAAATGTCAAGACTTATGTACAGGAGAAAATATTTAAAACGGGAAAGACAAGTCTTCTATGCTCAATATAAGATTCGGCAGATAGAGAGCTCAACAGTATATATCTGCGCTTGGCTTATTCCTGCACTTATAAGAAATCAGAATACCGCATTATACACATTATATCCTGTAAGCTTTGGATTTAACTGACAGTACATACTGCGACGGAGTCATACCGGTAACATTTTTAAAATGCCTTGAGAAGTAATGGATAGATGTATAGCCCAAGATTTCAGATATTTGTGTAAAATTATATTCTCCCTCACGCATCATTTTTTTTGCTGCTTCAATTTTAAGCTTCTTAAAGTGCTCCATTACTCCTGTTCCCATTTTATCCTTGAACAAGACCTTCAAGCTTGTCCTGCTGAGGTTGGAAAAACGGCATACCTCGTCAAAGGTCAGGTTTTTTGTAACATTCTCATTAAGAAAATTATTAATCCTTTGAAGCAAATCGTTGTCAGATCTTTCTTTGACAACAGTTGAAAGCCTGCTGCTGCTATTTACGCTGTTTCCTTTTCGAACCATGCTTATCAGTAATTGCTCAAGATATATTTTAATCAGCTGTTCACAGCCGAAAATAGGCTCCGGCCGCTTTTCCAGCTTTTTCATATGGGTAATGTCAAGCTCGGAGGTATAGGCCTCTTTAGCCTCATTAATAATTTGCGCAAGCAGGTTTTTTTCGAAATCGCTTATTCCAAGGATTTTATTTTCATAGTACCTTATTGCGGGCGATTTACACTCAAAGGACACAACAATCAGGTTGGGAGCGACCTTGCCGTTTGCCCAGACATTATGAAATTCATTGGGCTTATGAAATATAATTTCACCCTGCTTCAGTTTTAAACCGAGGGCTTCAGCCATAACCTCAACCTCTCCCTTGTCAACATACAGAAATTCCCAGAAGTCATGCTTTTCACCCTCAAAAACATAGTCCTTTGCATATTCAAAGTAATGTATAGAAATAATTCTTTTAATGACTATTTCCTCTTTTAAAAGAGTTTTTTCGTAATCCATTTTAACCTCGCAGTATTGATGTTAACTATATTATAGCTAAAAGGAAGCAATCTTCCTAGTCCAAAAGTCTAAATAAATTGACTTTATTGATAAATAAATAATTAGCCATACGCCTTAAAATATAAGTATAAAGAGAACGTGAGACAATGGTAGACAGATTTAGAAAAGGTTAGTGTACCGCTGCGTTGCTTTATTATAAATTTTGTACCCGAATCGGGTGTGGAGGTTAATATGTCTGTTTTGGTAACCGGAGGAGCCGGCTATATTGGAAGTCACGCTTGTGTGGAACTTTTAAAGTCGGGATTTGAGGTTGTGGTTATAGATAACCTCAGTAACAGTAATGAAGAAGCTTTAAGAAGAGTTGAGGAAATAACAGGGAAGGCACTTAAGTTTTATAAAGAGGATTTGCTTGACAGAAATGTGCTTGAAGAGATATTTAATAAGGAAAAAATTGATGCAGTAATGCATTTTGCAGGGTTAAAGGCTGTTGGAGAGTCTGTGGTGCAGCCGGTAAGATATTATCACAACAATATAACAGGTACACTGGTATTGTGTGAGACAATGCATAAATATGGTGTTAAAAAGCTTGTCTTCAGTTCATCTGCAACAGTATACGGAAATCCTCATACAGTTCCTATTACGGAGGAATTTCCGCTGTCAGCTACAAATCCTTATGGACGTACAAAATTAATGATAGAGGAAATACTAAGGGACTTATATATTGCGGATAACACATGGAATATAGCCATACTGAGGTATTTTAATCCAATAGGCGCCCACTCAAGCGGCAGAATCGGAGAGGATCCGAAGGGAATACCCAATAATCTGCTGCCATATATTGCTCAGGTTGCAATTGGCAAGCTGGATAAGCTGAGTGTTTATGGAAGTGATTATCCTACAGCTGACGGAACAGGTGTCAGAGACTATATACATGTTGTTGATTTAGTTATGGGACATCTCAAGGCATTGGAAAGGCTGAGGAGCAATCCCGGTGTTGTAACCTGCAATTTGGGTACGGGAAGAGGCTATTCGGTTTTAGAGATTGTGAAGGCTTTCTCTGAAATCTCAGAAAGAGAAATACCATATAAAATTGCAGATAGAAGGCCCGGAGATGTGGCTGCATGCTATGCTGATCCAACGAAGGCAAAAAATGAACTGGGCTGGTGTGCGGAAAAGGGGCTGGAAGAAATGTGCAGGGACTCGTGGAACTGGCAGACCAAGAATCCGAAGGGATATGAAAAATAAGGAGGGACTGTGCTATGACAAAACCGATACTCGTTGTAATGGCGGCTGGAATGGGAAGCAGGTATGGCGGTTTAAAACAGATAGACCCCGTTGGACCGAATGGAGAAATTATAATGGATTATTCTATTTATGATGCACTTAAAGCCGGCTTCGGAAAAATTGTATTTGTCATAAAAGAAGATTTTCAGGAGGTTTTCAGGGAGAGAATAGGATATAGAATTGAAAAGCTGGCAGACACCGCGTATGTATTCCAAAAAATCGATGATATTCCGGAAGGGATTCAGGTGCCTGAAGGCAGAGTAAAGCCATGGGGAACAGGACATGCGGTTTTAAGCTGCCGGAGGGCTGTGGATGCTCCCTTTGCTGTTATCAATGCGGATGACTTTTATGGTGCGGCAACGTTTAAGCTGCTTCACGATTATTTGATTTCCGAAGCTGCTGATGCTCAAGGAATGTACAGGTACAGTATGGCAGGCTTTATTCTTGAGAACACGCTGTCTGAACATGGACATGTGGCACGTGGAGTATGTAAGGTAGATTCAGAGGGCTATCTTGAGGAAATACACGAAAGAACGAATATAAAAAAACTTGGGGACAAGGTTAAATATTCCGAGGACGGACAAAATTGGTCTGAAATTTCTAAAAGCAGTATTGTTTCGATGAATACCTGGGGGTTTACTCCTAGTATTTTCGGAGAGCTTGAAGCGAGGTTCAATTCCTTTTTCCGTAATAGCAGCAGCAATCTGCTGAAAGCCGAGTACTTTCTGCCCGAGGTGGTTGACAGCCTTATTTCAGAAAAAAAGGCTAGAGTAAAGGTACTGCCGTCAGAGGATAAATGGTACGGGGTCACATATCAGGATGACAAGCCTTTAGTTAAAAATGCCATATGCAATTTTATTAAGCAGGGAGTATATCCTGATAAATTATGGGAGGGAATCAATGAGTACTAATAATAAATACGATTTCAGCAGTATTGCAAAAAGCTTTTCTTTTGGAGGCAGCTTTGTTAAAAGCCAGCCATACGGTTTTGGACATATTAATGACACGTATGAGGCATATTTTGAAATGCAGGACGGAAAAATGAAACGCTTCATTCTGCAAAGGATAAACAATAATGTATTCAAGAATCCGGAAAAGCTTATGGAAAACATTCAGTCGGTAACCGCCTTTTTACGTAAAAAGATAATTGAGGCAGGAGGAGATCCGGACAGAGAGACCCTCAACCTGATTCCGGCTGTTGACGGGAAAAGCTTCTATAAAAGTGACGAGGATAATTATTGGAGGGCATATGTTTTTATAGAGGGCGCTCAGACATACCAAGTTGTTGAGAAGCCTGACCATTTTTACAATGCGGGCAGGGCCTTCGGAAAGTTCCAGAAATTATTGAGTGATTATCCTGCGGAATCTTTATTTGAAACTATTCAGAATTTCCATAACACAAAGGTGAGGTTTGAGACCTTTATTAACGCGGTGGAGAAAGATGTTATGAATCGCGCCAAGGATGTGAGGGCAGAAATTGATTTTGCGTTAAAGAGGTACAACGAAGCGGTTCTGCTTGTCAATATGCTGGAAAGGGGAGAATTACCTCTTCGTGTAACTCATAATGACACAAAATTTAATAATGTTATGATAGATGATGAATCAGGAGAGGGAATCTGCGTAATAGACCTTGACACTGTCATGCCGGGTTTATCCTTGTATGATTTCGGAGATGCCATACGTTTTGGAACTAATCCGGCAGCAGAGGACGAAAAGGACTTATCAAAGGTTTGGATGGACCTTGCTCTTTTTGAACAATTTACAAAGGGCTTTCTCAGTGCCGCAGGAGACAGCCTTACAAAGGCGGAGCTGCTGCATTTGCCGCATTCAGCCAAAATTATGACATATGAATGCGGAATAAGATTTTTGACGGATTTTCTTTCCGGTGATACCTATTTTAAAATCCATAGGGAGGGACATAATCTTGACCGTGCCAGAACCCAGTTTAAGCTTGTTGCGGACATGGAACAGAAATTTGAGCAGATGCAGAAAATAATAAACGGAGGTATTTGATATGACGCACATGTGGAGTGAGATACTTGAACAGCCTGAGGTGTTAAAAAGATGTATTGAAAGTAATGAGAAAACAATATTAAGCATCGTTGAAGCTATTAAAGCAAGAAATATCGATTCTGTTGTAATTGCTGCCAGAGGTACTTCCGATTATGCCGGAACCTATGCAAAATATATAATAGAGTCTGTAATAGGTATTCCTGTTGCACTGGCAGCTCCTTCGATTTATACTGTATACGGCAAAAAGCTGAAGCTGGGCAACAGCTTGGTAATAGGCATTTCCCAATCAGGGAAGGCGGCTGATGTGCTGGAGGTAATAAAGGGAGCCAATGAGAGCAAAGCACTGACCTTGTCAATAACTAACGACAGGGAATCCCCCTTGGCAAGGCAGGCTCAATATCACCTGTTCTGTGATGCGGGAGTTGAAAAGAGTGTTGCTGCCACAAAGACCTTTACCAGTGAAATGATGCTTGCTGCACAGCTGGTAGCCCAATGGTCTGAAGATGGGCAGATTAAAAATCAATTATCCGGGGTTCCGGTTAATTTGTCAAAGGTCTTTGAGCAGGAAAAGGATATTATTAACAAGGTACAGAGGTACCGCTTTATCAGCGAATGCTTTGTTCTTTCAAGAGGTATAAATTATCCCGTGGCACTTGAGACAGCCCTGAAATTTCAGGAAACCTGTTATGTGAGAGCGAGGGCATATGCTACGTCGGACTTCTATCACGGCCCCTTTGCTATGCTTGACAAGGATATGCTTGCGGTTATCTATGCTCCAAACGGGCCATCTCAGAAGGATGAGATAGAAATGATAAACAAGATTAAGGAAAGCGGTGCCGAGGTATTGATTGTATCCAATAATAAGGAGCTGCTGGAATCGGGAAATTGTACCTTTGAAATACCTCAGACGGATAATGATATGATATCTCCGTTTTATAATGTGGTTATAGCACAAATGCTTGCATGCAGGCTATCTCTTTGCAAGGGCCTTAATCCTGATGCGCCCCGCGGGCTGAATAAGGTCACAATAACAAAATAATATCTCGTAAGAAGGAGGTTTATTTATGCTTAAGCTCGAAGTCAAACCTAAGGTTACTACTGTACTTGATAAGGATTTTATGCCTATTTCGCTTATAAACAGGGCTTTTCGCGATAGCTTAAAAAAGCTCGGGAAAAGTGTGGCTGTAAAAATAGCTTTAGAAAGAGAAGGGGGCTTGATTTCTTCATACAGTACTGAGGTTTTCCCTGAAAACAGCGGAATGGATGAAGAAAATCTTTTATATATTGAGCGTATTGTAAAAACACTTTTATGGGCACGCGGGGGCTGGAAGCTGACAATCGGAGGTCCTGAGAGCATAGGAAAATATATTTCAGGAATGTATTCTCAGGGCGGAGGGAGAGAATTTGATGCAAAATTCATGGGACGCGTATACGAAAAGGAGTTTACAGTAGTAATTGCAGATTTAAGAGAGGTTCCCGGGGCAAATGAAGCTGCAAAAGCCATAGGCCGTCATTTGAAGGGCTGCAGAATAGGTCTGGATTTAGGAGGAAGCCGTAAAAAGATTTCGGCGGTAATTGACGGGAAGGTTGTATTTACAGATGATGTTTTATGGCAGCCGAAAGCACAGAGTAACCCTGATTACCATTATGAAGAGATACTAAATATTATAAAAACCGCTGCGGCGCATTTGCCGAGGCTTGACGGATTAGGAATAAGCTCTGCCGGTATAATTGTAAATAATAGGGCTATGATTTCATCGCTTTTTATTAAGGTGCCGGAGGATGTATTTAATGCTAAGGTAAAGGGAATATTCAAGAATATTGATAAAGCCTTAGGAGGCATTCCCTTCGAGGTAGCCAATGACGGCGATGTTACCGCACTTGCAGGTGCTATGGGGATGAAGGCCTCAAATGTTCTTGGAGTATCAATGGGAACAAGTCAGGCAGGCGGCTATGTTGACGGAAGGGGTAATATAACAGGCTGGCTTAACGAACTGGCATTTGTCCCGATAGATTATAATCCTCGGGCTATGGTTGATGAATGGTCAGGAGATTATGGCTGCGGGGTCAAGTACCTGTCACAGGATGCGGTTGTCAAGCTGGCTCCGGCTGCAGGGATAGACTTTTCTTCGGGCCTTGAGCCGTCTGAAAAGCTTAGGCTGGTTCAGGAGCTTCTTCAAAAGGGAGACAGCCGTGCCATACAGATATTTGAAGCAATAGGCTGCTATCTTGGATATGCTGTGGCACATTACCAGGACTTTTATGATATCAATTACGCTTTTGTCCTTGGAGGTGTGACGGCGGACGAAGGCGGCAGAATTATACTTGAAAAAGCCTCGGAAGTACTTGCTGAGGATTTTCCGGATCTGGCATATAAAATTAACTTTACTGTCCCCGAGGATTCTTTCAGAAAGCTTGGACAGTCTATAACGGCAGCCAGTCTGCCTGAAATAAGTATGTAGAAAATGGAGGAATTGATATATGAATTTTAATAAAAACGATGCCGAATTATTTATACCTGACGGAAGGCCTGCTGCCGATGCATTAGGGAGAACTACATGTATGGCTGTTGCCGCACATCATGATGATATTGAAATAATGGCTTATCACGGTATTGCACAATGCTTCGGAAGAGAAGATGAGTGGTTTTGCGGAGTTGTTGTGACAAATGGTGCCGGCAGTCCGAGAAATGGGCTATATGAAAAGTATACAGACGAAGAAATGCAAAAGGTCAGAAAGCTTGAACAGAAGAAAGCAGCCTATGTGGGCGAATACGGCTCTATGGCACTTCTCGGCTACACCAGCAGTGAGGCAAAGGATTCTGCAAACAACGAGGTACTGGAAGAAATCAAGGAATTGATTAAGGAAGCATCCCCAAAGGTTGTTTATACACATAACCTTGCAGATAAGCATGATACGCATGTGGCGGTTGCCATAAGGGTTATAGGTGCAATCAGGCAGCTTCCCCCGGAGCTTAGGCCTCAGAAGGTTTATGGCTGCGAGGTGTGGAGAAGCCTTGACTGGGTTAATGACGAAGAGAAGCTTTTATTTGATGTGTCGGCTCACACTAATATAGCGGCCGCACTTACCGGCGTCCATGATTCTCAAATATGCGGCGGAAAGAGATACGATCTTGCGACAGAGGGAAGAAGACTTGCCAATGCTACATATTCAGAATCGCATGGAACTGACGGCTCATCCGCTTTAAGCTGCGCTATGGATTTAACGCCGCTAATCAAGGAGGACTCCCTTGATATAAGTAAATATATTCAAGACTATATAGAACGTTTTAAAAATGATGTTGCAGAAAAAATCAGAGCATTTAGCTCTTAATGGCTAAAGAGGGAGCAGCTAAGATGATATATTATTGCAGAAAAATTGAAGAGGATTTGTTTCTTGATGGAAATGCTGACAAGCAGCAATGGAAGACAGCCAAAGAAATCCGGCTTGTTGACAACAGTACCGGCGGTAAGCCGCAGCAAGCCGCAACAGCAAAATTATTATGGAATGATAGAAACCTGTATGTCTGCTTCAAATGCACAGATAATTATATTAATGCCACAATGACAGGCTATAATGACAGATTATACGAAGAAGAGGTTGCGGAGGTTTTCATAGATGACAACAGAGACATGAAAACCTATATAGAGCTTGAGGTAAATCCATTGAATGCTTTACTGCATTATAGCATACACAATGATCTTAAAGGGAATATAATTGGTTATGGAAGAGTGGACAAAAATATTAAGTCAGCTGTCTTATGCGACAAATTAAAGGGTATATGGAGTGCAGAGCTTGAAATACCCTTTTCAGAATTTATAACAGCTGAAAATATTCCGCCTGAAAAGGGTGACAGGTGGCTGGCCAACTTTTACAGAATTGACAGGCCAAAGGATAAGAAGGCGGAATATACGGCATGGTCTCCTACAGGACAGGACAACTTCCACCGGCCTGAAAAATTCGGTGAATTAATTTTTGATTAAATTTCCGGTCAGGTCTGATATTTTAATGTAAAAATTACAGTTGTATTGCGATCCTTGCTCTCAATTTCCAAGCCATATTCATTCCCTTCATAGAGCTTAATCTTGTTATTGATATTAGTGAGTCCGATATTTAGAACGTCATTAGTTTTCATGTTGATTTGATTATCTTCAAGAGATTTTTTTATGTCTGCCAGTTTTTCATAAGGAATACCTATTCCATTGTCAAGTATATATAATTTCAGAGTATCTCCAAATCTTACCGCCTTTATATTAATGGTGCCATAGCCGTCAATTTTCTCCAAGCCGTGGAAAACAGAGTTTTCGATAATGGGCTGTAAAATCATTTTTGGAATTTTACAGCTTTGCAGGGAGTCATCTACGAATATTTGATAATGGATTTTTGTTTGAAACCGGACGGAAATCATATAAAGATATTTATCAATAATATCCAGTTCGTCTTTTAGAGTTACATAATTGTCTCCCTTTATTGAATAACGGAACAGATCAGCCATATTTGTACAAATATTTGCAAGCTCCTTTACACCATGAATCAGGGAGATTCCTCTCATACATTGCAGCATGTTGAATAGAAAGTGGGGATTGATTTGACTCTGGTATGCATACAGCTGTGTTTCCTTTTTGGATATTTCCATTTCATAAAGCTTTGCCTGTGATTCTATATTCTTTTTGTTTAAGGAGGATATTTTATCCAGCAGTTCATTTATATGAGCCCCTATTGATCCTATTTCATTTCTTGCGGTATGCTTTATGCGGGCATCCTCAAAATTAATGCTTTTAATTTGCTTATTCAGTCTGTTAACCGGCTTTATTATTGTCTTGTCCACTGCAATAAAGATATAGAACAGGAATACAAGGTAGAAAATACCTGTAAATATCGAAAAGCTTTCAAAGGTTGTCGACTTGTTATCTATCAGATTTGTCTGCGGTGTGCCTATTAAAACAAGATTTGTGCTGGGGATTTTAGATACAGCCTGATTACTGCTATCTGTACCTGATAATTTCAAGTCAAAATTTGAGGTGTTGGATATTAGCACCTTATCGGCATTTATATCAACAAGCTCTATAAATATGTTTTTTGAAGAATTAATAAGCTGGGACACAGTTCTGAAGGATGAGACCATTACCACATACCCTAACTGCTTCCTGTAATTTGCCGTTATTTTTGTGGCAAATATCGGAGTGAAATGTATCAGGTAGGTATTATTTGAGTTTATATCATAATAAGCTGTATATACGCTATTTACACCTGAATTGTTTTGAATGTAGGATTTAATATAATGCTCAAGATTCAGGGATATATAACCGAAAAGGCTGGCTGTGCTTTCTGAGCTGCACAAAAGGATATCAACCAGATTTGAGTTATATATTTTTGAGAGAGAGATCATATCACTTAAATTTTTCTTTGCTTTATTTTTTTCAGTTTCAGATTTTGAAGAAAGAAGCATCTGAGCATATTGGCTGTTTGCAAAAATAGAGGCACCTTTAGACATATTTTCAGATTGTATGGAGAGACTTATTTTAATATTATTCAGGGTGGCTTCACAGTATGTTTCCTGATCTTCAATACGGTTCTTCTGTATCTGATTCAAAATAAAAAAGTTGGCAAAGGTTATGAAGAGCACAGGAATAATCATAATTACAGCAAATTGCTTAAATATTGACTGCCTCATGTCTGATTCTCCTTGAAATTTTTTCTGTAATCCTTAGGTGAAAGCTTGCTATATTTCTTAAATACCTTGCTGAAATAAAAGTAATCATGAAAGCCTACCAGAGAGGATATCTTATCCAGGGAATATGAAGAGCTTTCCAAAAGCTTTTTAGCCTCAGTCACTCTGATACCGGTCAAATATTGCGAAAAGGTGGTATTTTTATATTTGGTGAATAAAGAGCAGCAATAATTGGGATTAAGATAAAACTTATCCGCAAGACTTTTTAGTGTCAGGGTTTTAGAAAAATGAGTATTTATATAATTTATCATCTGGTCAAAATTATCGATATTTACTTCGACGGCGGTGCTATTATCTGTAAGGCCGTTATTTTCCTGATTATATTTATCCAGATGCTCTTTTGCCAATTTCAAGGTTTCATAGGTTTCTTTGGGGTTCAGGGGCTTCAGGCAATAGCCGGTTGCTCCGAACTGTATAGCCTTCTTAGCGTATTCAAATTCTCCATAGCCGCTTATAATAATAATTTCACTGGCTATGTTCTGCTCTCTGATTTTTTGCATTAACTCTATCCCGGTCATATTTGGCATACGTATATCGGTAATTATCAAATCGGGTTTTTGAGTAACTATATGAAGCAACGCAGTCTTAGGGTCTTTAAAGGAGTCAGTTATTCGGAAGCCAAGCTCCTCCATCGGCCAGGTCTGTTCAATATCAATAATAGTCCAGGGTTCGTCATCAATAATTATTGCTGAATACATACTGCCTCCAAATGAATTTTATAGTTGAAAAATTAATTATAAGATAGTTTTTTAAAAATTGGATAATTATATATATAAATAGTTTAGCAGAAAGCTTCAATAATTTAAAGTGTATTTTGTTTACATAAAATAAATTTATTGGTTTAGCTTTAAGAATGAAGGTATAAGTGCTTTAAACTATATTCTTATTATATTTGTATACTTTGACTAAAAAAATGTAAAATTCTCATATAATTTTTGTAGAATAATAGATTCTCTGAGAATATTCTATACTTTTTAATCGCAGTTGAATATAAAATAAATTCATAGAATAAATAATATAGTAAATGGAGGTTACAACAATGAAAAAAAGGTTATTAGCATTATGCATGACAATGACTATGGTTGTTGGTATGTTGGCAGGCTGCGGAGGCTCAGGGACAAGTTCTGATTCCGGGTCCACTGACACCAAGACAGCACAGACAGCAAATTCAGGTGAAAAGATTACACTCTCTTTTTCTACATCTGTGTATGTTGAAGAACCCCATCAGAAGGCAATTGACGGATTGATTGCCGCTTATACAAAAGAAAATCCGAATATTAATATTGAAATCTTTGGCGCCGGCTATGACGGTTACTGGGATAATATTACAACTGAAATTCTGGCAGGTAATGAAAGTGATATGATACAGGTTTATCCTGAAAATATTTCCACATATAATGTCATTCGTCCGGAGGGTGTATTTGTGGATTTAACAAGCTATATGGAAAAATCAGGCTTGAAGGACAAGCTGGTAGGACAGGAATTCTGTACGGTGGATGGCAAGGTATTGGCTATTTCAGACTATGCATGGGGAACGACAGGGATATTTTATAGAAAATCCTTGCTGCAAAAAGCCGGTATTGATGCTGACACAATAAAAACTCAAGAGGATTTCAGAAACGCTTGCCTGAAATTTACAGGTGACGGTAAGTATGCTATGGGTGTTGTTTCAGGAACACATGCTTTTACAGTAAGTGAATGGAACAGGTTAATTGCCAGACCGGTATCCGGAGGTTTGTATTTCCCAAATGGGGAAACAGGGCCTTATACAGCTGATAATGTCAATGTTAATTCAAAAGAAAATGTTTGGGCGGCTCAATGGTGGCAGAACCTTATTGTTAAGGACAAGGCAGTAAAGCTGGTCACAGATAAGAAGGATTCCCGTGAAATGTTCTGGAACGGGGATGTCCCCTTCAATATGGACGGCCCGTGGTTCGTTGGTATGACAAAATCAAGAGATACATCACTGTTGGATGATATCGGCATAATACCTCAATTTGACATAGTATATGAAGGAAAAAATTATAAGCCGAATCCGACTAATTATCCTTTGGTAACAATGATAAGCAAAAACTGCAAGCATCCTGAAGAGGCTTGGAAATTCCTGGAATGGATGGCATCGGAGGACGCACAGAAAATTATTGCCGATTGCGGTATGATTCCAAGTAATCTGGACTATTCGACAAGTGATGAATATATCAAAAACTATTCCCTTGAATATGGCATTGTTGATTTTATGAAGAATAATTATACTAATTTAGTTGCTGACCCCAATATTCCTCAGCTGGGTGAAATATCCCAAATCATGCTGGATGCAGGACAGGCTATGTTCTCAGAACAGGCGGCAGATCCTCAGACAAAGCTGGATGAAGCTGCAAAAGCAATTAAAGACGTCATGTCGAGAAAGTAAGCAAATAGCCTGAGTCGGTGCGGTTGTAAGAGCTTTATATATAACCGCACCTGCATTTCAGGTGTAGTAAGGCTTAGAGGGGATAGGTGATATCAGATAACATAAGTATTATATTATATTAAATTGACAATCGAGGTTTCTTATGAAAAATATTAACAAGAAGAAGAAAAAAAAGAAGGATTATGCACCGTATTTTTTTATAGCCCCCTTAGTGATAATAATGTTTGTTTTCTTGGCCATACCTATTATCAAGGCCGCAATTATGAGCTTTCAATATTGGTATATAGCAAAACCGTCTGCTGACGGAAATTATTTTTTGGGATTCGACAATTACAGCAAGGTTCTGACTGACAAATATTTTTTCAATTCTGTTAAGGTAACAGTATTTTATACGGTTGTTACGGTGACTGCAAGATTTATTTTAGGCTTTTTAGCGGCTTTGCTATTGAATCATGCTTTTAAAGGAAGAGGTCTGGCAAGATCCTTGCTGATTATTCCATGGGCAGTGCCGGAGGTAGTAGCCTGCCTGGTCTGGATTCTTATGTACGATAGGGATTATGGTATTATAAACTTTTTATTAAATAATGCAAATATTTTATCACAGAATATAGCATATCTACAGGATGTTAACGTAGCCTTGCCTGCGGCAATGGTGGTAAATATATGGAAGGGCTTCCCCTTTGTCGCGATTATGCTGCTGGCCGGAATGCAAAGCATTTCTAAGGATTTATTTGAAGCAGCTGATATGGATGGCGCCAATTCCCTGCACAAGATAAGACATGTAATAATTCCGTCCATAAAGCCGGTCTCAATGATAGTTTTCCTGCTCCTGATAATATGGACTATTAAGGATTACGCAATAGCTTATGTTTTAACAAAAGGCGGGCCCTCCAGAGCAACTGAGATATTAACGATTTATGTTCAGCAAAATGCGTTCAAGTACTTTGATTTTGGCAAGGCATCTGCCGCAGGTATGATTATGCTGGTATTTTCATTAATTTTTACCTTTATATATTTCAAAGCTTTAAAAGGAGGTGAGCAGGAAGTATGAAAAAATCAAAAATACCGCATATATTAATTATTGCCGCAACAATATTATTATGCGCAGTTACACTATTTCCTTTCGTCTGGATGATTTCAACTTCTTTCAAGCCTGCCAATGAGGTATACAGCTATCCGCCCACCTTTGTACCGGTAGAAGCGTCAATCAGCGGGTATATCGAAATTTTGACAAAAAATTCTTCAAGCTTTAATTTTATTAAGTGGACTGCAAACAGTGCGGTTATTGCAGTATTCACCACAATATTCGCCATGCTTATAGCATCACTGGGAGGCTATGGCCTTTCAAGATTCAAATTTAAATGTAAGGGTGCTTTAACTTATACAATTCTCACTTCACAGGTATTACCCGGCTCACTTCTTATCGTACCCCTTTACATTATAATGAGTAATCTGAAATTGCTTGATACTCATTTGGGACTTATTTTAGCATATGCCACCTTTTCAGTTCCGTTTTGCACATGGATGATGAAGGGCTTCTTTGATACTATTCCCGCAAGCATAGACGAAGCGGCAATGGTAGACGGAGCAAACAGATTCGGGTTATTTACCACAATAATCATACCGCTGACAGCTCCGGGGCTGGTGGCGACAGGCTTGTTCTCATTTATCACAGGCTGGAATGAATACCTGTTTGCAAGCGTTTTTATGAAAAATTATAAGAACTGGACATTACCGGTGGGAATTGCCAGCTTTCAGGGACAGTACACTACAAATTGGGCAACTATTATGGCAGGCTCCGTATTAATTACCTTACCTGTCGTAGTTTTATTCTTATTATTACAAAAGCATCTGGTCAGCGGAATGACGGCCGGTGCTGTAAAACAATAAATCAGGAGGGATTATGCATGGAAATTAAACAAATTAAAATGGGAATAGTTGGGGCAGGCACTTGGGGGGAAACACACGCATCAATATATGCAGAGCATCTATTTGCAGACCCGGTGGCTATTTGTGATAAGGACGAGGTCAGGGCAAGAGCCATAGCGGAAAAGTACGGCATAAGAGAAGTGTACACCGACTATAATGAAATGGCAGAAAAGAGTGATATTGATGCTGTTGCAATTGTAACACCTGATTTTCTGCATGCTGATATTGCTTGTAAGTTTGCCGACTGCAAAAAGCATCTGTTGATTGAGAAGCCATTGGCAACAACAAGAGAGGATATCGGCAGAATATGTGAAGCTGTTGAGAGAAATGGCGTGCGTTGTATGGTAGACTTGCACAACAGATGGAACCCTCCTTTTAATACAGCCAAGCAGGAGGTGGAATCCGGCAAGCTGGGTGAACCCTATACGGCATATATAAGGCACAGCGATGTGAAATGGGTTGCCACCGACATGCTGAAATGGGCGTCAAAATCATCAATCCTCTGGTTCTTGGGAAGTCATAGTCTGGACACCCTGCGCTGGATTTTTGATGATGAGGTTAAAAGAGTGTATTCAATTAAAAAGGAAGGTATATTAAAAGCCCTCGGTGTTGATACGGCTGATATATATTTGACTACCATTGAATTTGAACGCGGCGGAATTGCACATATGGAGAATGGATGGGTAACTCCGAACGGCAATACAAATATCAATGACTTCAAATTCAGTTTGCTTTGTA
The DNA here is from genome assembly GCF_003208175.1 of Ruminiclostridium sufflavum DSM 19573. Taxonomy (GTDB): domain Bacteria; phylum Bacillota; class Clostridia; order Acetivibrionales; family DSM-1351; genus Ruminiclostridium; species Ruminiclostridium sufflavum. The sequence goes on from NZ_QKMR01000005.1 coordinate 35,830, forward strand.
CAAAGGGTATGGTCAGCCTTGATTTATCAAGCCATAACTTAATACATCTGGTAACTGATGAAAAGGCTGTAACACCGGATATATTAGTATCTAATATGGTATTTGACAGATGCAAGGGCCTTTCTTATGAAAGTATCCGTGATTTTATAGACAGATTGGTGGATGGCAAGGAATTCAGAGTAACTCTTGAGGATTCAAGAAAAACTGCTTTAGCCATAATTGCCATGCTGGAATCGTCAGAGACAGGAATGCCTGTAGAGGTTGAATATTGATGCTGGACGGACATATTCATATATTTAATAAAACAATCGATAAGGCTGGATTAGCTGAAAAATTCAGCGAGGCCGGAATTAACGGGGGAATTATATTATCCCTGCCTCCGGAAACAATGAACTTTGGATATTTCGGGCAGAAGGAGCGTTTGGACAATCTGCTTGAGTGTAAGGAAGCCGGAAGCAATTTGTATCCCTTTTATTGGATAAATCCTATTGAAAAGGATGCCTTGGAGCAGGTTAAGCTTGCGGAGGAATATGGTGTCAGGGGATTTAAAATAATATGCAATAATTTTTATCCCGATGACAAAAAGGCTTTTAGGGTATTTGAGGCTATAGCAGGTATAAACAGGCCGATATTATTCCATTCGGGAATTTTATGGGATGGAGCGGTTTCATCACAATACAACAGGCCGGCGGGGTTTGAGGCTCTGCTGCAAATCGACGGATTGAAATTTTCACTTGCTCATGCGTCTTGGCCATGGATTGATGAGTGCATCGCCCTCTATGGCAAAATCCAGAATGCCTATTCGAGGCGTCCTGACTTGTCGGTTGAAATGTTTATTGACATAACTCCGGGAACTCCTCCTATCTACAGGGAAGAGCTGCTGACAAAGCTTTTTAAGGTTGGATATGATGTCCAGAACAATATTATTTTCGGCAGCGATTGCAATCTGGACAATTACAACTCAAAATGGACTAAGGATTGGGTAAAAAGAGATAATGAAATATATGATAAGCTATCAATTGGTACTGATGTTAAAAAGAAAGTATTTTCAGAAAATCTGAAGCGGTTTCTGGGACTGGATAAGCAACCTGTCAAAAAGAATACCTTGCTTCCGGGAATCTGAAACTAAAGCTTATAAAGCCGGCGTACAGCCATAAAAAAATTTAAAGCTGTGTGCCGGCTTTTTTGCCCTTTTAAGCAAACACCGGTAATTCATAACCGTCTTGGTTTCATATCTCTGCTTTACACATCTTACAAAAACTGCAAAGGTTGATTAATTTATTTATTTATTACTCTCGTAGTTCTGTAAAAAAAGCTGCATAGCCTCAATGGATTTTGCACTGATAACATGTTCAATGGAGCAGGCATCATTGTCCGCGGTATCATGGTCTATCTTAAGGATATCCATAAAAAACTTCCGGATAATATGATGCTTTTTTGATGTGAATTCCGCCCAGTTTTCTCCGGCAGAGGTAAGATATATTTCACCGTATTTCTCCCTTATAATCAGACCCTTCTCTGCAAGCGTTGACATAGCACTGTTGGTGCTTGCTTTTGTAACTTCCAGACGTTCGGCGATATCTGATACTCGTACTCCCTTCCCTGCTTTTGAAAGTTCATAAATTGCTTCAAGGTAATTTTCCATCGTAAAAGTGAGTTTTTCCATTTCAAATCCTCCGCAATTCCGCAGCAGGTAAATTTGCTACCTCGCTCAGCTTATGCTTTTATATTAAAGGAAAAGGGAATTTATTTCAAGAATTAAGAAAAATTTATTGCAGATAGTTGACAGAAGTTATAGTCAACCATATAATATTAAATGTTAGATTAATCTAACACTCGAGTGAAAAGATTAAAAATCCGGCTATGAGCATCAATGAGAGCGGTAAGCCTTTTGAGAGGCTTGGCCGGAACAGGAAACTGCATAGTAATCATGACAGCAACAGTTGCATTACAAAACTGAATACAGAGGACTAAACTATGCTGATTGGAATTTAAAGCATTGATCATTATTTTATGAACTGAACGGGAAAGTTTACAAAAACAATCTGAGAGAATTGATGCCATATGGCGGTTAAGCATTATCATGAGATTTCTGAAGCTGCCCGGCTGCAGAATATTAGGATAACGCTGTGGCGCACATTCACATAAACAGGTCAAAGCCATAGGTTAAAATAAAAGGTCCTCAATTTCAAACAAGGTATTAATAAAAAATATAGAGAGGAAGGTATAGATGTGATTAATTATAATTACATCATACAAGGGAAAAATGAAGATTAATTTAAAAAAAGCGGTTACAATTGGCATGGCATTATCGATTTCCTTGTCTATGCTCGCAGGCTGCTCATCTGAGGAAGGCAGCAAGGAGTCTGTTGCGGACACTTCTGCTGCGAAGGTATCACAGGCAGATGACACTGCAGCCGGTAAGGAAGTAAAATCTGAAATAGAATGGATATCTACATATAATGGTCCGGATAAGAAGGATGACAGAATGTTTGGCGCTGCCGTTGCATCGGATGGAAGCTATATTGCCGTAGGAAATTCTGAAAATGCGGATAAAAGTGAAACGGCTGTGTATTTAAAATATAAGGCAGACGGTACTCAGGAATGGGCGAAGCAGATTCCTGACACCCACTTGCAGGCAGTAATAGAAACCAAAAGCGGATATCTGGCTGTGGGCAGCACAACCTCAAAGGCGGAACCGTTCTTTAAGGAAACCGCGGCGGCGGCAGGAGAGCCTGATACCAATGCGGCGGCTGTACTGTTTGACAAAGAAGGAAACATAATTTGGGCTAAATCCTTTGGAGGCAGCGGATATGATGTATTTACAGGGCATATGTGGAGCGGGTCCGGCTATCCTTCCGTATTGCCTAACGGGAACTTTTTACTACTTGGGAATACAGCATCAAATGACGGCGATTTTAAGGGCAGAAACATCGGAGGCACTGATGGGTTCCTGCTTGAAATAGATCCTCAGGGGAAGCTTGTATCAGTAAACCTCTATGGCGGCAGCGGAAACGACACCTTGCATGAGGCAATTGCTTTAGAGGATGGAAGTATTTTAATTGGCGGCATCATGAATCTCCCTACAGAGGAAAAAACAAAAAAGGTTCTTCCTGCGGACGGAATGTTTAAAGGATTGTCCGACAATTGGGATGAAGGCAGTGTTTTTGTAACCAAGCTTGATAAAAATAAAAATATTCTTTGGACAAAGCTTATTAATGCACATGGACCATGGGTTGTAGGAATGACGCCGGCAAAGGACGGAGGAATTATGGTTGCTGCCGACGGTATGAAGGAAACTGCCGAGGAAGAGGCTACCAGCCTGTCTCTGTATAAGCTGGATGCAAACGGTAATGTGATTTGGGAGAAAGATTACAGTAACGATAAGGGTGATACTGCGAGAATATTTGTAACCTCCTTAAGAGGAGCTGCCGACGGAACTTATCTGCTTTCGGGAGAGGTTCATTACAAATCGGTTCTTGAGCCTGATTCTGAAGGTATGCGCGGCTGGCTTGGCTGTATAGATGAGACCGGTAATTTGCTGTGGGAACGTAATTTTGAAGGCACAGATTATGAATTGCACATCCATGCAGAGCCCGCCGCCGACGGAGGAGTTGTTCTGGCGGCTCAGAAAGCCTCGGAAGATGGAGACTGGGATGCAGTACTTATAAAATATGCACCCTATGTAAAATCAAAATAATCATTACATAGCTTCTGATGCAAATGGACTTCTGCCCTGCCGAATGCGGGCAGAGGTCCATTCAATTAGCATTTATTTAAAAATGCAAGAGAGGAGAAAAAAATGTTGCTATTGCTGGGACTGGTGCAAGTATTCATTTTCATATTTGTATTCCATAATGCTCTTAAAAAATACCCTGAACGATTTTACACAGTGGCAGTCTGCATGGTAATCTTTTTAATCGCGGATATTTTACTGGAATTTTCCGTAGAATGGCCGGATTGGATTCAAACCTATATTTTGTCTGTTTTTCAGAGAGGTTCCTTTGCTACCTCACTGTTTATTGTTGTAATGTTTATTGGCGCACTGGATAAAAAACGGCCGGCCGTAAGGGCATTATTCAAGATTCGTGCTGAATTATCCATTGTGGCCTCCATATTGACACTAGGGCACAATCTTATCTATGGTTGGTCCTATTTTCCAATGTTATTTACAAGGCCGGGAGATATGCGCCCGGAATATGCGGCTGCCTCGGTGGTAACCATCGTGCTGCTGGTGCTTATGATACCGCTGTTTATTACCTCCTTTTCAAAGGTACGGCGCAAAATGAGTGCACATAAGTGGAAAAGCTTGCAGCGGCTGGCATATCCTTTTTATATTCTGATTTATGTGCATGTGATGATTCTGTTTATACCGAGATGGAATTTGGGAGGTAATTATGTTTTGGGCATTCTGGGATATACGGCTATTTATTCAGCCTATGTTATCCTTAGGCTTAAAAAATATTTTAATGACAGGAAGCATAAGCAGCCGCGGTATTGCAAAACCCATGCACGAAAGGAAAAGATTAAAAATTAAATTTAGGAGAATATATATGAAAAATAAACGCTTTTTTGCGTGTGCAGCCATAATGCTGGTACTTCTTAGTGCCGGCTGTTCCACAGAACAAACAGATAATTCATCGGTAAAGAAGGAAGCTGCCGGTCAGTCTGCGGAGGCAGGGAAGATTAAGGACGGCATATACTCGGGAGTGGCACGGGGATATAAAAAAGGCCTTCATGTAAATGTAACAGTCAAGGATAGTAAAATTGCGGATGTGGAAATTGGCAAGAATAACGAAGATGAACCTTATTTGACGGATTCCATGGTTGTAATTGAGCAGATTGTGGAAACCCAGTCTACGGAAGTAGATGCTGTGGCAGGTGCCACAAAAACCTGCAAGGGAATAGCCAAGGCAGTGGACAATGCACTGGAGAAGGCTAAATAATTATATGCAAGAATACAAAAAGGCACTGGATTTTGGAGTATTACTTCAAGTTCAGGTGCCTTTTTCGGTTTTCAGCCGATAGTAATTGACTTTTTTGTAGAAGCCATATATACATTTGTGTGCGGTGAATGGACTAGGGCGATAATTGAAGAGAAACGAAGATAATAGCATTTACATAATAACCTGATAATTCTTGTGATTTTAAGCGCAAATTATAGTATAATTAGAATATAAACATGCTGCGGCGGTTCTTGTGGAACCTTATAGGATATATTATAATTTGTGCATGTGGTAAATATTTGTAATTACATATCATTGTCACTAGGTTATAGGGAAGGAGGTTAAGATATGTCTGATTTCTACGTAATAGTTTTTTTGGTAGGTGTTTTTTATACGCTTGTTTCTTTAATTATAAGCGGAGTTACCGGTTCATTGCATTCACACGGGGATTTCAGCGGTGATGTGAGTATGCATGGGAATATGGACAGTGGAAGCCTAGACGGCGGACATATTCAAACAGATGGAGGAAACGCAATGCATTCCGCTGACGCAAGCCATGCCGGAAGCATTGAAGGGCAGCATGGATCTTCTGCGGATAGCAGCTCGGGAGTATCGCATAGCATTGTATCCTGGTTCGCATTATTGTTGAACCCGATAGTGGCTGTTTCCTTTTTAACTGTTTTTGGAGGTATAGGAATATTAGGAGAAAGCTATTTTAAGTGGAACGATATCATTACCTTGGTATTTTCAGCTGCTTCGGGAATAATTGTTTCAACGCTTCTTTACAATTTTATAGCAAAGCCTATTTACAGAAGCGAAAACACCTCTGATGTTTCAAGAAATGAATTGATAGGAACGGCGGCAGAAGTTACGACGGATATACTTGCTGAAGGCTTTGGGACTATTACGTACACAGTAAACTCTATCAGGTTTACGTCACCTGCAAAGCACATTGAGGAAAAGGCTGTCAGACAAGGCCAGAAAGTTGTTATATGCAAGATAGAGAGCAATATTTTTTATATAAGTGAAATACCCGGTATCTAAAAACTCAGCTTTTACCGGCAAATTGAGCTTTGGCTCAGTTAACCATGCCGGTTAGGCTTTGTAAAAAAAATAAAAGGAGATTAAAAAATGGGAGATTTTTCAGTGTATTTAATTCCGGTAATAATTGTAATAGTTTTATTTGTTTTAATTATCAGCTTATTCAACATGTACAAAAAGGTGCCGCAGGATAAGGCGCTGGTAGTTACAGGTTTCAGAGGCAGAAGGGTTATAACCGGCGGCGGCGGTATTGTTGTTCCTTTGCTTGAAAGAATTGATGTTATATCTCTTGAAAATATGCAGATTGATATCAGAATAGACGGTGCGCTTACCTCACAAGGTGTTGGAATTGTTGCGGACGGTGTGGCGGTTGTTAAGGTTAAATCCGATAAAGAGTCTATTTTATCGGCAGCAGAGCAGTTTAATACCTCAAAGGGTTTGGATTATATGCTGGGTATTATTGCAAAGACAACACAGCAGGTACTTGAGGGTAAGCTTCGTGAAATAGTTTCAAAAATGACGGTTGAGGAGATATACAAGGACAGGGAGACCTTCGCATCACATGTTCAGGGTGTCGCAGCAACAGAGCTGCAAAGTATGGGACTTGAGCTGAAGGTATTGACCATCAAGGATATATCTGACAAAAACGGATATCTGGAGGCACTTGGAAAGCCAAGAATTGCTGAGGTTAAGAGAGATGCCCAGATTGCAGAAGCAGAAGCTACAAAGGAGACAAAGGTAAAGACCGCTGAGGCCAACAGAGAAGGAGAGGCTGCAAGAATACAGTCTGAAACAAAGATTGCGGAAGAAAATAAAAATAAGGAGCTTAAGGTTCAATCCTACAATAAGGATCAGCAGACTGCAAAAGCGGATGCCGACCTTGCTTACGAGATACAGGCGAATATTGTTAAAAAGGAAGTTGCCGAAACGGCAATGCAGGTTGAAATAACCAAAAAGCAGAAGGAAATAGAGCTGGCAGAGCAGGAAGCACTCAGAAAAGAAAAGGAACTGGAAGCGACAATCAAAAAGCAGGCTGATGCAGATAACTATCAGGCTACAAAGCTTGCGGATGCTAATAAGTACAAGGAATTCGCATCTGCAGAGGCAAGAGCAAGAGCGATAGAAATGGAAGGTGAAGCTAAGGCAAAGGCAAAGAGAGCCGAAGGTATGGCTGAGGTGGAAATTATCAAGGCAAAGGGTGAGGCTGAGGCATCAGCTATGCTGAAAAAAGCGGAAGCCTTCAAGCTGTATAATGATGCGGCTGTTACGCAGATGATAATTGAAAAGCTGCCTGAAATTGCAAATGCAATAGCCAGTCCTCTGGCTAAGACTGAAAAGATTGTTATTGTCGACAATGGCAGCAGCGGAGAAGCAAAAGGTGCCGCAAAGGTTACAGGCTATGTGACAGATATTATTTCTCAGCTTCCTGAGAGTGTTGAAGCAATTACCGGACTTAATGTTTTGGATTTGCTGAAAAAAGGCGGTATTAATAAACCGGAGGATATAATTAAAGAAGTAAATAAAGATGAGGCTCAGCAACAGTCAGATACTCTGTAAAAAGCAGGATAGCTGTTTTGTAAGGCGAGCAGGATAAAAATATCACAAGGGGTTTACGTGACGGTGCCTCTTGTGATATAATACATAAAAAATTAATTTATTTATTAAGTTTCGTACAATATAGCACGAAAAGGGGTACACCACCGCGGGTGTAATTCTTTTCGTGCTTTTTGTTTTGGCTTGTATTTTAAACTTGGAAAGGATGCTTGTGATGAAATTAAATGGGAATACAATTATCTTTAAAAAGGAAGTGCCGTTAATTTTATTCTTACAGCAAAACAAATATGATATTTCCCGGATAGCGGTTGAGCTAAACGGAGATATTGTACCGAAAGCAGAGTATGCCGGGGTTTTGCTTAGTGAAAAGGATTCCGTGGAAGTTGTCAGCTTTGTTGGAGGAGGATGAGGATAAATTAACAGGAATAACGGGTAATTAAAAATTGGAAAGGTGGCGGGCAGCTTTCTATGCTGTTTTGCGTAAAAGGAGCATGGAAATAAAATGTATATTAAAATAAATGGGCAGGAGATTGAAACGAAATTTCGGTATGTATATGAGCTGTGCGGAAACATAAGTGCAGAAAAGGTAATAATCCTTAACGGATATCAGACATCCGGGGACTATGAATTATCTGAAGGGGATGAGCTTTTTATTATACAAAAGGGGGTCATACCAGGGCAGGAACAGCTGGAAGGGATGATGGCGGCACGGCATACCCCACGGGTACATGCTAGGGTAAAAGCAGCTGGAGTTGCTATTGCAGGATTGGGAGGATTAGGCTCAAATGTTGCGGTCATGCTTGCCAGAACGGGTGTGGGGAACTTGCTGCTGGTGGATTTTGATGTGGTTGAGCCGAGCAATCTGAACAGGCAAAGCTATTACATAAGCCATTTGGGTTTGCCTAAAACAATTGCTCTTGAAAAACAGCTTAAGGAAATTAATCCGTTTATAAATATAAAAATAAAAAATGTAAGAGTTACAGAGGAAAATGCAGAAGAATTGTTTGCCGGATATGATGTGATATGTGAGGCCTTTGACAATCCTGAAGCAAAGGCTGTGCTTGTAAATACTGTTCTTGAACGGTTACATAATATTAAGGTGGTAGCGGCATCAGGAATGGCCGGCTATCACAGCTCCAATCTTATAAGAACCGAGAGAAAAATGAAAAATCTTTATGTATGCGGTGATTTTGAAAACGAAGCCGGAACAGGCAGCGGGCTGATGGCACCCAGAGTACAGATATGTGCGGCACATCAGGCAAATATGGTTCTGCGCCTGTTATTGGGAATAGAAGAGGCTTGAAAAGCTATTATACAAGGAGAGGTTAAAATGACAGATAAATTAGTTATCGGAGGCCATGAATTCAAATCCAGATTTATTCTGGGTTCAGGCAAATTTTCGCTTGATATGACAAAGGCGGTAATAGAAAATGCAGATGTCGAGATGATAACCGTTGCACTGCGGAGGGCAAATATAGGAGGAGAAGGGAATATACTGGATTTTATTCCTAAGGACATAGTGCTGCTGCCGAATACATCAGGGGCAAGAACTGCCGGGGAGGCTGTAAGAATTGCCAGACTTTCAAGAGAAATCGGCTGCGGTAATTTTATTAAAATTGAGGTTATTAATGATTCAAAGTATTTGATGCCGGACAATTATGAAACTGTAAAAGCAACGGAGACACTTGCAAAAGAAGGCTTTATTGTTATGCCATATATGTATCCTGAGCTGAATGCGGCAAGAGCGCTCCAAAATGCCGGAGCTGCCGCTGTTATGCCTCTTGGTGCGCCAATAGGCAGTAATAAGGGGTTATTGACGAGGGATTTTATTAAAATGCTGATAGATGAAATTAATCTGCCTATTATAGTGGATGCAGGAATAGGCAGGCCCTCACAGGCTTGCGAAGCAATGGAAATGGGTGCGGCCGCAGTTATGGCAAACACAGCTATTGCAACCGCAAAGGAGGTCTCCGTTATGGCAAAGGCCTTCAAGCTTGCCGTTGAGGCGGGCAGAGCGGCTTACCTTGCAGGTCTTGGACGTGTGCTTGATTATAAGGCGGAGGCATCCAGTCCTTTGACGGGATTTCTGGAGGATTTGGCTTGAGATAACATTTGTTGCGTAAAAGGAGTGAGGCTGTATGACAAGCAGGGAAAGCAGTATCATGCATCATTTAGAAGGCATGGAGGCCATAGATTCGGACATTATGAGCAAAGTGCTGAATATGGCACAAAAATATGATTATAACCAATATACGGTGAGGGATGTGGAAGGCGCGCTGGAAAGGGAGGCACTTTCTGTGGAGGACTTTGCAGCTGTACTGTCTCCGGCGGCGGCAGCCTATCTGGAGCAATTGGCTCAGAAGGCAAGGCTCGAAACCAGAAAGCATTTTGGAAACTCTGTTTCCTTATTTACACCGCTGTACATATCAAATTACTGCGAAAACAATTGCGTATACTGCGGTTTTAACTGCAAAAATAAAATCCAAAGAGGGAAATTATCCCTTGAAGAAATAGAGGATGAACTTAAAACTATTGCCAAAACAGGCTTAAAGGATATCCTGATATTAACCGGAGAAGCGCGGCGAAAGTGTGATGTTGCATATATAGGTGAGGCAATAAAGCTTGCCCGCAAATATTTTTCAACAATAAGCGTTGAAATTTTTCCGCTCAATACGGAGGAGTATAGATATATCAGGCAATGCGGCGCCGATTTTGTCTGTGTTTATCAGGAAACCTATAATACTGAGACATATGAAAAAATGCATCCAAGGGGGCCGAAGAGGGTTTTCCCTTATAGATTCAATGCTCAGGAGCGTGCGATAAAAGGCGGAATGCGCGGAGTTGCCCTTGGTGTCTTGCTGGGCTTGGACGATTTCAGAAGAGATGCTTTTGCAGCAGGTATTCATGCCTATCTGTTGCAGCAGAAATATCCTCATGCCGAGCTTTCCTTTTCTGTACCGAGACTGCGTCCTTATATCAATAATTCCCGAAATAATCCGAGAAATGTGCATGAATCTCAGCTTTTGCAGGTTATACTGGCTTACCGCCTGCTTATGCCCTTTGCAGGTATAACAATTTCAACGAGGGAAAGTCCTGAATTCAGGGATAATGTTATAGGCATAGCGGCAAATAAGGTTTCTGCAGGTGTGAAGGTAAGTGTGGGAGGGCACGATTCAGAAGCAAAAGGCGATGAGCAATTTGAAATATCCGATCCACGAGATGTTGCCGCTATACATCAAATGATACTTTCGAGAGGCTTGCAGCCGGTGTATACCGATTATGTCAGAGTATGAAGATGTAAAATTTACGCCGGAAATATCAGCTTAAAAATGAGAAGTTTACAATTCGTGCATTATTTTTTTCTTCACAATCAAAAAGCTGCGGGCGGCATCGGTGAATGGAGGTCAGTATAATTGATTATTTGTGTGACAAACAGATTGCTTTGCAAGGGGAATTTTCTTGAGCGTATTGAACAGATAGCAAAAGCTTTGCCATATAGTATAATTCTGAGGGAAAAGGATTTGCCGCTTGAGGAGTATGAGCAGCTGGCATTGGAATGTGAGGGAATATGCAGAAAATATAACGTACCGCTGGTAATAAATTCATATATAGCTGCTGCTCGAAAATTGAAAGCTTCGTATATTCACCTTCCTGCTGAAATATTTCTGAAGCACCGGAAAGAGCTGAGCGGCTTCAGACAAGCAGGTGCTTCCGTTCATTCGGCAGAGGAAGCGAAATTTTCTGAAATAATGGGGGCGGATTATTTAATAGCAGGGCATATTTTCCATACTGGCTGCAAAAGAGGTGTTCCGCCAAGAGGGCTTGATTTCCTCCGGCAGGTATGCTCTGCGGTTTCAATTCCGGTATTTGCAATCGGAGGGATAAGTGAAAGCAATGCGAATGAAGTGCTGAAGGCAGGAGCGGACGGCATTTGCATGATGTCTCAGCTTATGGGCTGTGATAATGTGGAGGCGGTTTTCGAGGGATATCGTGAAATTTTTGCTGAAAATAAAAAGTTGAAGGATTAATTTGATCGTTTTCAGACAAATTTACTTTACTATATTTTATAAATCGGTATAATTATAATGTTGATTTTTTTGTGTGGAGGAGTAAATTTGAGTATATTAACAGTAGAAAACGTAAGTCATGGCTTCGGCGCCAGAACCATATTGGAGGATGCCTCGTTCAGATTGCTTAAGGGTGAGCATGTAGGCCTTGTAGGGGCAAACGGGGAGGGCAAGTCTACATTTTTAAATATAATTACCGGAAAGCTTATGCCGGATGAGGGAAAGGTCGAGTGGTGCAACAGAATAACCACCGGATATCTGGATCAGCATACTGTGCTCACACCGGGGAAAACCATACGTGAGACCTTGAGAGAGGCTTTTCAGCACATGTTTGATCTCGAGCAGGAAATGCTCTCAATATACGAAAAGATGGGTGAGGCTTCTGAAAGTGAATTAAACTCAATGATGGAGGATGTAGGTGAGCTTCAGAATGAGCTTGAGCACAGCGGCTTTTACATTCTTGATTCAAAGATTGAGGAGGTTGCAAATGGTTTGGGACTGGGGGATATCGGACTTGAGACAGATGTTTCCAACCTGAGCGGAGGGCAGAGAACAAAGGTATTACTTACAAAGCTTCTGCTTCAAAGCCCTATGATATTGATATTGGACGAGCCTACGAACTTTCTTGATGAAAACCATATAATATGGCTGAAAAATTACTTGAAAAATTATGAAAACGCATTTATACTGGTTTCTCACGATATTCCGTTTCTGAATGATGTGGTAAATGTTATTTATCATGTGGAAAATGCTGTGCTGACAAGGTATGCAGGTAATTATGACGAATTTCAGAGAATGTATCAGCTCTCAAAGCAGCAGACTCAGCAGGCATATGAAAAGCAGCAGAAGGAAATCGAAAGGCTTGAGGACTTTGTCGCAAGAAACAAGGCAAGAGCGGCTACTGCGAATATGGCTAAAAGCAGACAGAAGAAGCTGGACAAAATGGAGCTTATCAATAAGGTGCAGGAGAAGGTCAAGCCGATATTCAAGTTCAGGGAAGCCCGTGCATCTGGAAGATATATATTCAGGACAGACAATCTTATAATAGGATATGAAGAAGCCTTGACAGGTATGCTGAACATAGCTCTGGAGCGCGGACAGAAGGTTGCAGTCAAAGGTGTGAACGGACTGGGGAAATCCACTCTGCTTAAAACTCTGCTGGGAATTCAAAGGCCGTTTGGAGGAGAGGTTGTACTTGATGACTATTTGTATCCCGGTTATTTTGAGCAGGAGGGTGAACGCTATAATACAAAAACCGCATTGGAAGAGGTATGGAAGGAGTACCCCGGGCTATCGAATGCCGAAGTACGCGGAGCGCTGGCAAAATGCGGCCTTACAACTGAGCATATTACCAGCCAGATGATGGTGCTGAGCGGCGGAGAGAATGCAAAGGTACGTCTGTGCAAGCTGATGCTGAAGGAGGTAAACTGGCTGATATTGGACGAGCCTACAAACCATCTTGATGTGGATGCGAAGGAGGAACTGAAAAGGGCACTTGCGGAATTTAAAGGCACAGTACTGTTGGTTTGCCATGAGCCGGAATTTTATGAGGATTGGGTTACAGATGTATGGAATGTGGAGGACTGGACAACAAAAATTGTTTAAGGCTTGAATAGTTACGGTAAACTAAAAAGATAGTATTTTATAAAAATTGTAATATAAAGAAATGCTTAGGATATATGGGTGAAATAGTCTTGTGCTGCAAGCTTAAATAGTATATTGTACTAAAACTGCAGATTAAAAAATATTAAAATTTGTTACTAATTATAGAGATTTTTATTTACATAAACTAATTCTTGACACAGCAAAAAAAAGAAATTATACTAGTTACATAAACAGCAACGAAATATAATTAATATAAAGCAACGGTGCTTTGAGTTATTATAAGCTCAAAGTGCTTTTTTTATAGGCTGTACAGGAATTAAAAATCAAATAATAGAAGAAAAGCAAAGGCGCTTTGGGTATAAAACTCAAAGCGCTTTTTTCATAGGCTGAAAAGGAAAGGAATAAGAAAGATAGTAAAGAAAAGCAAAGGCGCTTTGAGAAAAAACTCAAGTGCCTTTTGTTATAAAGAGGCCGGTGAGAAGGGGGAAGCCATTATGGGAGCTAATATCAGGCTGGAAAATGTATGTAAGGATTATGGACAGACAAATGTAATCAAGTATGTAAAGTTTGAAATAGAGGATGGGGATTTCCTTACAATTCTTGGCCCCAGCGGAGCAGGGAAAACAACTCTGCTGAAAATGATTGCGGGTTTTGAGGATACATCAAGCGGAAGCATATTGATTAACGGAGAGGATATTGCAAGAAAGCCCATTCATAAGAGAAATATCGGAATGCTTTTTCAGAATTATGCATTGTTCCCTCATATGACAGTTAACGAAAACATTTCTTTTCCTTTGGGTATAAGAAAAGTAAAGAAAGCTGAAAAGAAGGAAAGAGTAGCTGAAATGCTCAACAAGGTCAAGTTGGGAGAATATGGAAAAAGATATCCTAGAGAGCTGTCAGGCGGGCAGCAGCAGCGGGTTGCGCTGGCAAGAGCACTGGTCTTCAATCCTCCGGTTTTACTGCTGGATGAGCCTATGGCTGCTTTGGATAAACAGCTGAGAAAGCATATGCAGCTTGAAATCAAGGAAATACACAATGCACTGGGAATTACAACAATTTCAGTAACCCATGATCAGGAGGAAGCTCTGACAATGGCCACGAAAGTTTGCATTATGAAGGACGGCATGGTTGAACAAATAGCTTCTCCTGTTGAAATTTATGAAAGGCCGAATTCAGTTTTTGTTGCAAAGTTCATAGGTGAGGCAAATGTTGTTGAATGCCCTGTAGTCAAGGTTGAGCCTTCATATATCGGCATAAAGCTGTATGGAGACAACTTGGTAAGGTTGCCGCAGAAATCAAAAAAATATACCTCCTTCAACTCCATAAATGTTGTGATAAGGCCTGAAAAGGTCAAGGTGGTTGATGATTCCTTCAATGGCCTGAGGCTGAAGGCAAAAATTGAGCAGGCGGTTTATGTGGGAGATGTTTTAAAGCTCAAGGTCAGGCTTGAATGCGGAAAGAGTATGAAGGTGAAGGTTTTTACACAATATTCCCTGTCACTTAATGTAGGGGATAGCATCAATCTTGGTATTCTTGAGGAAGACATGGTTGTAGTAGGAAGATAAAAATTATATACGGGAGGATACGAAAATGAAAATAATGAAAAAAGTCGCAGCAGTAGTCTTGTCAATATCAATGTTAGCTGCAACGGCAGCCTGCGGAAAAGGCGAAGAGGTTGCGGGTGATAAAAAATGGTCTGGAAAGAGTCTTGTGGTGTGCAGCTGGGGCGGTGCGATTCAGGAAGCACAGAAAAAAACCATCTTTGATGCCTTTGCGGAAAAATACGGATGTACAGTTGAAGAAACGACTGATCCGGATCCGGCAAAAATTAAGTCAATGGTTGAGGCGGGGAATATGGAAGTTGATGTTTGGGATGTTGACTGTGACTTCGTTCCGCGCGGAATTGCACAGGATTTATTTGAGAAGCTGGATTTCAATGTTATTTCAAAGGAAGGACTGGTCGAGGGCTTTATAACAGAATATTCCGTACCGGCGGAAATTTCAACTCTGTGCATTTCATGGAATACTGAAAAGATTTCAAGTGATAAACATCCTAAAACCTGGACTGAATTTTTTGATTCAAATACTTATCCGGGAAAAAGAACTCTTTATACGAATCCGATGTCAATGTTTGAGGCGGTATTATTGGCAGACGGAGTAAAAAAAGAAGATATGTATCCAATTGATGTTGACAGGGTATTTAAATATCTTGATGCTCACAAGAGCGATATTGTAACCTTCTGGACCTCCGGCGCACAGTCAGTTGAGCTGGTGGCAGGCGGTGATGCCGCACTGGGAACGGTATGGGGCGGACGTGTTATTGCAGCCCAGAAGGACGGACAGCCTATTGAAAAGGAAACAAATGAAGCAATTCTGACAGGAGATGCATGGGTAATCGGTAAAGGCTCAAAGAACGTAGAAATGGCGCAGGACTTTATAGCCTTTGCGACATCGCCGGAAGTGATTGCAAATTATGCTGTTGAATATCCGGGGAATGCACCGGCAAATACCAAGGCATATGACCTGATGACCAAGGAACAGATTTCCGCACTTGCATCATCTCCCGAATTGGAAAAAACTCAATTATATATAGATGTTGACTGGTGGGTCAAAAACTACGACGCTGTATATGAAAGATTCCAAAAGTGGCTTATAAGCTAGGTCCCCCGGTAAATTCCTTTATATAAGGGCTGCTGCATAAATAGTACTTGTAATTGCTGCAAAGACAATAACAGGTCGAGGGACATTTAAAAAGACTATAGAGCTATGCAGCAGCCCTTCCTTTGTAATTGTATATTTTTAGGCTTGAGGAGGTGCTGGTAATGGAAGAAAAAGCAGCATTGGAAGGAGCTGTTTCATTCAATAAGGCTGAACAGCTGACAATGAATTATACAGCTAAAAGAAATAAAAGGAGAAGCAATAAATCCTGGATGCTATTAATCCTGCCGGCATTATTTTTATTTATATTTATGTTTATTCCTTTGCTTCAAATAATAAAATTAAGTATTACTGATGCTGGCGGCTCATTTACATTAGCTGCATATTTAAAGTTTTTCCAATCAAGCATCTATTTGCAGGTTATTGCATTGACCTTTAAGGTGGCATTTGTGGTTACGCTTTTATGCCTGTTGCTGGGATATCCGGTTGCATATGCTATGACGAAGTGCTCAAAGAGGATCAGCAGCCTGATAATGATAGCTGTTATGATTCCGTTCTGGACAAGCTTATTGGTTCGTACTTACGCATGGATGATTATACTTCAGTCAAACGGAATAATTAATAATATTCTTATGGGCCTGGGACTTATCAAGGAACCGCTGCAGCTTATGAACAACACCACAGGTGTATATATAGGTATGACACATATCCTGCTTCCATACATGATTTTATCACTTTATCCTGTTTTAAGCGGCATTGATTTCAATTATGTTTCAGCGGCACAAAATCTTGGAGCAAACAAGCTGCTGGCCTTTTTAAGGGTATATTTGCCTCTTAGTATTCAAGGAATTGCTGCAGGCTCGATTTTAGTATTTGTAATGGGTATAGGTTATTTTGTAACACCCTCGCTGCTGGGGGGCTCAAACGATGCAATGATTTCTCAGCTGATTCAGGTACAGGTGAGCAAGCTTTTGAACTGGCAGTTCTCATCAGCTGTTTCTATAATACTTCTTGCAATAAGCTTAGTTGTATTATATGTTTCAAAGAAGCTTATGAAGGTTGATAAATTATGGTAAGGAGGTTGAGGATATGATTTGGGTAATTGCAATCTTAATTATTTTATTTCTGGTATTACCTGTGCTGATTATAATTCCGATGTCATTCAGCTCTTCACGATATATCGAATTTCCGCCGCCGGGGTTTTCAGCACAGTGGTACGAGAAGTTCTTTGGAAGCCAGCAATGGACAGATTCGCTTGTTACCAGTATTCAGGTTGGAATTATAACAACGGTTATTGCACTGCTTCTTGGAATACTTGCCGCGGAAGGAATACACAAATCCGACTTTAAAGGAAAGGGAATACTCACCGAGCTGTTTATGATGCCAATGCTTGTGCCTGCGATTATTGTAGGCTTGGCACTATATCGTTTTGAGGCGCAGAACAATATTACCGGTACCTTTGCAGGTATTGTAATAGCCCACACGCTTCTGGCTGTTCCGTTTGTAATAAGAACTGTTCTTGCCAGCTTAAGCGGGCTTAATCCAAATTACGAGCTGGCTGCACAAAATCTCGGGGCCAATAAATTCAAAGCGTTTATTAAGGTTACCTTTCCAATAATAAAGCCTGCTGTATTTTCAGGTGGAATGTTTGCATTTGCAACCTCCTTTGATGAAATTGTTGTGACACAATTCATCAGCGGAATAAGGCTGGCGACACTTCCCAAAAGAATGTGGGATGGGCTCAGGCAGCAGATAGACCCTACAATTACAGCCATTGCCGCAATTATGATTATAGGGATAACACTAATAATGATTATTGCAAACAGCAAGGAAATTTTTTCGAGAACCTACCATGTTAAAGAAGAGGTTCTGGATGAAACTGATTAAAAATTACAGCTGTTAACATACTGGAGGAAGAAAAATGAGATTAAAGGATTGTGGATTGACAAAAGAGGATTTGAAAGAAATTGTGGGAAAGTACATGATTGAAACCTACGAGCGTTTTGATTTTGTTGCCGAAACAGCAAAGGATATGTATTTATATGATGAAAACGGTGAAGGCTATTTGGACTTTTATGCGGGTATTGCGGTGAACAGTGCGGGAAGCTGCAATGAGAAGGTTGTCGCAGCTGTTAAAGAGCAGATTTCTGATGTTATGCATACATTTAATTATCCGTATACAATACCTCAGGCTTTGCTGGCTAAGAAAATTTGCGACACCATAGGTATGGACAAAATTTTCTTCCAGAATTCAGGCACTGAGGCAAATGAAGCCATGATAAAAATGGCCAGAAAGTATGGCGTTGAAAATTTCCATCCCAATAAATATAATATTGTGACTGCAAAAATGGGCTTTCACGGCAGAACCTTCGGCTCGATGTCGGCAACAGGCCAACCGCAGAATGCTTGTCAGAAGGGCTTCGGAGATATGGCTCCCGGCTTTGTGTATGCGGAATACAACAATCTGGAGTCCTTTCAGGCGGCAGTTACCGGAGACACTATTGCTGTCATGATAGAGCCTGTTCAGGGAGAGGGAGGAGTCTTTCCGGCTACATATGAGTTTATGACCGGCCTTAGAAAGCTGTGTGATGAAAAAGGACTGCTGCTGCTGCTTGACGAGGTTCAGACAGGCTGGTGCAGGACAGGTGAGGTAATGGCTTATATGAATTACGGTATAAAGCCTGATATTGTTTCAATGGCAAAGGCAATGGGAGGAGGGATGCCGATAGGTGCAATCTGTGCTTCAGAAAAAGCGGCAAGGGCATTCAGCCCCGGCTCTCACGGCACTACCTACGGCGGGAATCCGGTATCCTGCGCTGCTTCTCTGGCTCAGATTACAGAGCTGCTGGAAAAGGATCTGGCAGGCAATGCTAAAAGAATGGGGGCATATTTTGCCGAAAAGCTGAAAGCACTTCCGCATGTCAGGGAGGTCAGAGGGCAGGGCTTGCTGATAGGCGTTGAGTTTGATGAAAAAATTGAGGCTGTTGATATAAAGCACGGCTGCTTTGACAGAAAGCTTATTATTACTGCTATAGGCTCAAGCATTATCCGCATGGTGCCTCCTTTGATTCTTACCGAAGAGCATTGTGATAGGGCTTATGAAATTATCAAGGAAACAGTTGAGAGCTGTCAAAATAGAAAATAAAAGGAGCTTGATTCATGAAGGATTTCACATTTTCTGTCCCGCAGGATATAGTATTTGGTATCGGCAGTCTTT
Source organism: Ruminiclostridium sufflavum DSM 19573 (assembly GCF_003208175.1). Classification (GTDB taxonomy): domain Bacteria; phylum Bacillota; class Clostridia; order Acetivibrionales; family DSM-1351; genus Ruminiclostridium; species Ruminiclostridium sufflavum. The sequence goes on from NZ_QKMR01000005.1 coordinate 54,921, forward strand.
CAAAGCTGCCCATGCTTTTGCAAAAAATCGGTTCGGGCAAGGTTTTGATTATTTCAGGGAGATTCCTTGAAAGGCTGGGAGCAGTTAAAAAGGTAGCTGATATTATCGAAGCCAGCGGGATATCCTATGAAACATTTTTGGAGGTTGAAGCTAATCCCTCTATTGAAACTGTAAAGGCTGCCTCAGAAGCATATAAAAAAAGCGGAGCCACAAGTATCGTTGTTCTGGGAGGCGGAAGTCCTATGGATGTTGCAAAAGCCGCAGGAGTACTGGCAGGGTTTGGCGGGGAGGTAACGCAATACGAGGGCGCAGACAGGGTTCCCGGTAGGATAGATCCCATTATTGCTATTCCTACAACTGCCGGAACAGGAAGTGAGGTTACTGCTTTTTCTGTTATAACAGATAAAACCAGAAATTATAAGCTTACAATTTTCAGCAATAAATTAATACCGGAGTATGCACTGCTTGACCCGGAGCTGATAATGTCATTGCCTTCGGATATTGCGGCAGCAACCTGTATGGATGCTCTTGTCCATGCCTTGGAGGCTTACTTGTCAACAGCGGCATCACCTTTTTCAGATGCAATGGCGGAAAAAGCACTGGAGCTTATAGGAAAGAGTATACGGCCTTTTGTTTCAAGCAGGAATAATGAAGAAGCTGCTTCCGGTATGATGCTCGGGAGTATGTTTGCAGGAATAGCTTTTGCATGGGCACGGCTGGGAAATGTTCATGCAATGGCACATCCACTGGGAGGTTTTTTTAATATTCCTCATGGGATGGCAAATGCCATATTGCTTCCTGTAATTTTAGAATATAATGCCCTTACCGATACGGGTAAATATGAAAAAATATATAACTGCATAAAAAGAAGCAAAGCTGCAAGAATGAATTTTACTCCAAAGATACTTATTGAAGAAATCAGAGAGCTTAACCAGAGCCTTGGAATCCCGGCAGCACTTTCTGAATTGGGTGTGACAGAAGATACAATTCCGGATATGGCAAGGGATGCAATGAAGAGCGGAAATATTCTTGTCAATCCCAGACAGTCTACTCAGAAGGATATAGAGATGCTTTACAAAAAGGCATTATAAATCCCGGCTCTGATATCAATTATCATTTTATGAAACAGGAGGGAAGCACATGTTATTGGATAATCCCGGCATTACAAAAAGAAGTACACTTGAAAAAAGCGAGAAGTTCTGGAATCCAAGTAAGACACAGGAATGGCAGAAGAAAGGCATTAATCTTGTTGTAGGGAAAAGAGAAGGATATTATTTCTGGGATATGGAGGGGAAGAAGTATCTTAATATACACATAAACGGCGGAACATACAATCTGGGACACCGTAATCCCGAGGTTATTCAGGCAATGCTTGATGCGGCGGAGGAATTGGACATAGGCAATCATCATTTTCCGTCGGTTGCCAGAGCAGAGCTTGCGGAGCAGCTTGCATCGCATTGCCCGGAGGCTTTGCACTATTCGGTATTCTCCACCTGCGGCGGAGAGGCTGTGGATGTGGCAATAAAGAGTGCAAGATATGCCACAAAAAGGAAAAAGGTTATTTCTATCAAGGGCTGTTATCATGGCCACACAGGACTTGCGGTTTCGGCGGGCGACGATGTTTTCAAGGATCCTTTTCTGTGCCGGGGCGAAGAGGGAATGTTCGTTCAGGTACCTCTGAATGATATAGCAGCAATGGAGGAGGAGCTGAAAAGGGAAGATACGGCCTGCGTTCTCGTTGAAACTATTTTGGCGACTTATGGCTTTCCCCTTCCAGCCGAGGGCTATTTGAAGAAGGTTAAGGAGTTATGCGGGAAATATGGTGCATTGTATGTGGCGGATGAGGTTCAGACCGGATTAATGCGCACGGGTAAAATGTGGGGTTTTGAGCATGAGGGCTTCGAGCCTGATATTATTGTTACTGCAAAGGGCTTCGGCGGAGGCATTTATCCCATATCGGCGACAATATTGAATGAAAAGGCTGCAAAATGGCTTTTTGACATAGGAAGACTGCACGGCTCAACCTGCGGCGGTTCTGAAATAGGCTGCTGTGTTGCTTCAAAGGTGCTGGAAATAACAGCAAGACCGTCAACTGCCGATAATATAAGGCGCAACACAGCTTATCTGGAAAAAGGAATCGGAGAGCTGCAGAAAAAATACAATGATTTCTTTACGGGCTTTACACAGCGCGGAGTAATAATGGGACTTGAATTTGCCTGTGAGGATGCTTCTGTTTCGGTTGTAAAGCCATTGTACGATAATGGTGTCTGGTCTCATAATTCACGGCTTCATCCTAATATTCTGCAGTTAAAACTGGGTCTTTTATGTGATGAGGCCTTCTGCACCGAATTATTTGAAAAAATGGATACAGGTATAAGGCAAGCCAGAGATAAAGTCTTGCATAAGGGGTGAGCATATGAGGTATGCGTTTGATACGCCTGACGAAATACTTGCTTCTGTAAAAGCCTGTTTTCCGGTATTATACAATATTGAATCTGCATATTCAATTTCCCTGCTGAAATTTTCTGAAAATTATACTTTCCTGATTGATTTGAAAGGCGAACAGAGGATTTTCCGGGTCAACAGGCCCGGGTACCACACCTTGGAGGAGCTTAAATCAGAAGTATCATGGATGGATACTCTCAGAAGTGAAACCGGACTGATTTTTCCCGAGGTTATATGCGGCAGGAATAAGGAACCGGTGCAAAGCTTTAGAAATGAGCAATCTGGAAGAATATACTTTTGCAGCATGTTCACCTTTATGACCGGAAACATTGTCGGAAGCCTGAGCGGAGGGGAGCTTCTTGAAAAAATGTGCAGCATAGGCGAAATTACGGCAAAACTCCACAAGTGCAGTATTAAAAATAATTTTAAGCTCAAGAGGTTTGAGTGGAATTTTGAAGCTTTTTTCGGAAATAATCCGCGTTGGGGTGATTGGAGGAAATTTAAAGAGCTGACACCCTATGAGATTAAATTGATAGGAAAAGTAATTTTTGTTATGAGGAACAGACTTGAAAAATTCGGGAAAAATTCTGCCAGATACGGTCTGATACATTCTGATTTGCACTTGTCAAATATAATTGCAGAGGGGGCTGCGGTCAAAGTGATTGATTTTGATGACTGCGGTTACGGATGGTATTTATATGACTTGGGGTGCAGTCTGGTTGAATATAGCAATGGCTTGGAGGAATTGATTGATAGCTGGCTTAAAGGCTATGAAAAAGAGAGACCTCTTTCGGAAGAGGAAAAGGAAGAGCTTCCGACCTTCGTTCTGATGAGGAGAATAATACGGCTTGCATGGCTTTCAAGCCGCTCTGACAGTGATACGGCAAAAAAACTTGACAAGGATTACCTGACAAAGACTATAGAATTGTGTATCAAGTATTTAACGGCAAACGAACAGGAGGTATTATATGGGTAAGCTAAAAGGAAAGATTGCTTTTATTACGGGAGGAGCGGCAGGCAACGGCCGGGGAATTGCAGAAAGCTTTTTGAGGCAGGGAGCGGAGGTTATACTTGCCGATATATCGGATACAGTATTTACAACAGCCGATGAGCTGGGAGAAAACGTATTTGCTTATCAGCTTGATATCACAAAGCCCCATGATGTGAATAATTGTGTGGCTGATGCTGCCGCTAAGCTGGGAAGGATAGATATACTGGTTAATAATGCAGGTATCGCGAGATTTTCTAAGTTTATTGACATTGAAGATAAATTAAGGGATTTGCAGTTTGATGTTAACATAAAGGGTACTTGGAATTGTACAAAAGCAATATTACCGCATATGATTAATAATAAATACGGACGTATTATCAATATGTCCTCGGTGACAGGCCCATATGCAGCCGATCCCGGCGAGGTGGCATATGCAACGACCAAGGCTGCAATTATTGGATTTACAAAGGCTCTGGCTATTGAGACGGCACAGCATAATATAACTGTAAATGCTATTTGTCCGGGTTATATTCTGACCTCAATGGTAAGGCACAGTGCCGGGGAATCGAATCCTGTCAATCCTCAGGCGGTTATTGACGCAATAGCTGCCGGAATACCTATGAAAAGGCTTGGAACACCCGGGAATATAGGTGATTTGGCAGCATTTCTTGCCAGCGGTGAGGCTGACTATATTACAGGAACCGATATTATTATTGACGGAGGAAACGGTATTCCTGAAACAAACTCAATGGGACTCAGATAAATTGCTTGCTTTTATTAATAATTAATTCAGGTTTTCCGATAAACGGAGGACCTTTTTTGCTGTGTGATAAATATTAACATAAAGTATTTAACTGTTTTTTAAAAATAAGTTTATAAAAAATTAAAGATATTATGTTATAATTCTTAGTGTATTGTTTTAAAAGGGATGCAGGAATATTTACAATTGGCCGCTTGGCCTTTGGAGGTTAAAATGAGTAAAAAATTGCTTATGGGCAATGAAGCAATAGCGTTAGGTGCTGTCAGAGCCGGGGTGAATATCGTAACGGGATATCCGGGAACTCCTTCTACCGAGGTGCTTGAGACCATAGCGCATAATAATCCGGGAGATTTGTATGTCGAATGGTCTGTAAATGAGAAGGCTGCAATGGAGATCGCAGCAGGAGCTGCGTACAGCGGGGCAAGAACTATGGTAACAATGAAGCAGGTGGGATTGAATGTGGCATCTGATCCATTGATGTCTCTGGCTTATATAGGGGTTAAGGGAGGAATGGTAATTCTGGTTGCGGATGATCCGGGACCTTTTTCATCTCAGACGGAGCAGGATACAAGACATTTTGCAAAGTTTTCCAATCTTCCTGTGCTTGATCCGGCAACACCGGAAGAGGCTTATGAAATGGTTCAGTATGCTTTTGAGCTTTCTGAAACGGTTAAATTGCCTGTGTTTTTAAGGCCTACAACCAGAGTGTGCCATGCATGTGCAACAATTGAAACAGATAATGAAAGAATAAAGCATAAGCCGGAAGGCTTTGAAAAGAATCCTGACTGGGTTATATTCCCCAATCTGGCTTATAGAAAGCATATACACATAGAGAAGCTCCAAGATGATTTGAGTGATATATTCTCCAAGCTTAGGTTTAACAAGGTATATGGAGCCGGCAGACTTGGAGTTGCGGCATCAGGAGTGGCTTATACCTATGTTGCTGAGGCTGCTGAAAAGCTAAAGGCAGATGTAAAGGTGTTTAAGGTTGGAACGCCTTATCCGCTGCCTAAGACTCTGGCGGAAGATTTCCTTGAGGGCTTGGACGAAGTATTGGTATTTGAGGAGCTTGACCCTGTTGTAGAGGAAGAGTTGATTTTATATTCTGCGGCTAACGGCAAAAAAGTGAGGATTTCAGGTAAAAAAACTCAGCACCTGCCATGTGCGGGAGAATATACGTTTGAATTGGTTTATAGTGCATTGGCAAAATTTATCGGAGTTGAGGAAAATAATACCGAAAGGGAAGCTTTGCCTTTACTTCCAGTCAGACAACCGGTACTATGCGCAGGCTGCCCTCACAGGGCCTCCTTCTATGCGGTCAAGATGGCTATGAAGGGGCAGAAAGCAGTGTTTTCGGGAGATATAGGCTGTTATACCCTTGGCAATGCAAAGCCTTTGGATATGGTTGACACATGCCTGTGCATGGGAGGCGGAATAACCGTAGCGCAGGGAATTCACAGAACACAGCCTGATACAAAAAACATATCCTTTGTTGGGGATTCAACCTTTTTCCATACAGGGATACCGGGAATTGTCAATGCCGTTTATAATGATACAGATATTACGGTGATTATACTTGATAACAGTACTACTGCAATGACGGGTCATCAGCCTCATCCCGGAATAGGGAAAACCATGATGAACAGTATTTCGGAAAAGGTGGATATTTACGGTGTTATTAAGGCATGCGGCGTAAAGCATATATCAAAGGGAAACCCTCTGGATTTTGAAAAGGCCGTTGAGCTGATAAAGCAGGCAGCAGAATTCAAGGGACCTTCGGCGGTGATTTTTGAAGCCCCCTGCATAGCATTGTTTAAACCTGCTGTGCTGTACGAAGTTAATGATAATTGCAGGAACTGCAAAAAATGTATTACTTCCATCGGATGTCCCGCAATTTCCATTGCAGACGGAAAGGTTAATATAGAGCCTTCTCTCTGCTATGGCTGCGGTTTGTGTACGAGTGTCTGTCCATTTAATGCTATCGGGAGGTGTGAAAAATGATTGGCTCAAAATATGACATACTGATAGCCGGTGTCGGCGGACAGGGAACTGTCCTTGCATCAAGGCTTATTGCGGCAGCTGCAATAAAGCAGGGAAGCTTTGCAAGGACTTCTGAAACAATAGGCATGTCACAAAGAGGAGGCTGTGTTGTCAGTCATGTCAGAATTAACAGTGAAATGTCCGGCTCCATAATACCTAATTACAATGGTGACATGCTTATCGGCTTTGAACTGGCGGAAGCTGCACGAAATATGCAGAGGCTCTCAAGGGAAGGCTGCTGTATAATAAATACCCAGGTAATAAAGCCTGTATCTGCTTCGTTAGGAGCTTCACAATATGATGCGGAGGAGATTGCCGGATATATTAAAGACAACACAAAAGAGCTATATTTTATTGATGGCTATGAAACAGCAAAAAAAGCAGGCTCAGTCAAGGCTGTGAATGTTGTTCTTTTGGGTGCGGCGGCAGCTGTCGGTAAAATGCCTTTCAGCAGGGAGGCTATTCTTGAAGCAATAGTTGAAAATGTACCGCAGAGGTTCAGGGAGCTTAATGAAAAAGCTTTTGTAATGGGGTTTGACAGCATTTTGTCACAGCAAAAATGAGAAGGTGGTATTTTGTGCAGATATCAGGCGGCAGGTTAACTATATATTTATTGGTAAAAAGGTTTGTACTTAATATATATACATTGCTCAAGAAACATTGTTCAAAGAGAAGCGGCATATTTAATATAATTCAGGAGGTATAAAAATGAGCATAAACAAGCTGGGTAAACAGAAGCATATAGCTTTAATAGCACATGACAATAAAAAGGATGATTTGATAGCCTGGGCAAAGAATAACAGGGATGCTCTCGGCAAGCATTTTTTGTGCGGAACAGGTACAACTGCCCGCTTGATAGCTGAGAACACCGGGCTGCCGGTTAAGGCCTATAAAAGCGGGCCATTGGGAGGCGACCAGCAAATAGGAGCACGTATTGCAAACGGTGAAGTTGATTTTATGATATTTTTTTGGGACACATTGACTTCGCAGCCTCATGACACTGATGTAAAGGCTTTGCTGAGAATTGCGGTGCTGTATGATATCCCTGTGGCTATGAGTCAGACTACAGCAGATTTTCTTTTGTCATCTCCTTTAATGGATGAGGAATGTGAGCGAAAAGAAATAGATTATTATGCAAGAATCAGAAAACAGAATTTCAGCGGGACACTTTAGATTTGTTCTGTTGAGATAGACATTTTCAGCGGCATTTTGTATAATAATAGATAAATTAACTCAACTTTCCGCAGATAAGTTCGAGCACTGATATGCTTTTTTGCAGGAGAGCCGGGTAAGTTAAACAATAATTTGAAGAGAAGAGATGAGTAATGATGAGTGGCGGTCAGTTTGAACTATTTCAGAAATTGCTTTCAAATGTTAATCAAAACAGCCTGTTTTACAAGGAGAAGTTTGAAAAAAACGGTATAAAGGTTGAGGACATAAAAGCTCCGGAGGATATAAAGAATATTCCGTTTACTACCAAGGAAGAGCTGAGGGACGCCTATCCTCTAGGGTTGCAGGCAGTTTCTGATGAGAAGGTTGTGAGAATTCATTCTTCCTCAGGTACTACCGGAAAGCCTATAATAATCCCTTACACTGCTCAGGATGTTGAGGACTGGGCTGTGATGATGGCAAGGAGCTTTGAAATTGCAGGTGTTACTCCCTTGGACAGGGTACAGATTACCCCGGGTTATGGTTTATGGACAGCCGGAATCGGATTTCAGGCCGGAGTTGAGAAGCTTGGTGCTATGGCAGTACCTATGGGGCCGGGAAATACTGATAAGCAGCTTCAGATGATGATGGATCTTAAATCAACTGTAATAATAGGAACCTCCTCATATGCTTTAGTATTGGCAGAGGAGGTTGAAAGAAGAGGAATCCGCTCTGAAATCAAGCTGAGAAAAGGTGTTATAGGCTCTGAACGCTGGGGAGAAAAAATGAGACAGCGTATAAAAAATGAGCTTAGTATTGAAATCTATGATATATACGGACTTACAGAGATTTACGGGCCGGGTATCGGGATTGATTGTGACTGCCACGAGGGAATGCATTATTATGATGACTATTTGTATTTTGAGATAATTGATTCCGAGACAGGAGAGGTTCTGCCTGAAGGCGAGACAGGTGAGCTGGTTATTACAACATTAAGAAAAGAAGGTGCACCGCTTGTAAGATACAGAACCAGAGATCTGACAAGAATAATCTCAGGGAAATGCAGGTGCGGCCGCACATATCCCCGTATCGACAGGATAATCGGGCGTACGGATGATATGGTCAAGGTCAAGGGTGTTAATATTTATCCGGGGCAGATAGATGAAGTTCTCAAGGAGGTTGAAGGAGCCAGCAGTGAATATCAGATACTGATAGATCATATCAACGGGAAAGACGTTATGACGCTCAAGGTTGAATATAATTCGGACGGTGATACTGACCGTTCTGATATTGAGGATAATATAGTGGATATCTTTAAAAAGAGAATAGGGATACAGATTATCGCTGAAGTCAGCGGAATAGGCAGCTTGCCAAGAAGTGAAAAAAAGAGCAGGAGAATTATAGACTACCGTCATTGCTAAAAAACCGGTATTTTGTCTTTCATAGACTTTGAAATATAATAAGTTTTTAAAAAGCAGATATATGCATACAGTTGCATATGTTTGCTTTTTTTTGTTTGAACTTTCTTTACAATAAGTGCTTACAGGCCTTAGTACTTCACATATTATTCACAATTCAAACACAGGTTTTTCATAAAGATGAAATAAAATATTAACATGAAAGAATTTGAAAAGTTTGCCTAAAAACCAATTGAAGAGGTGGAGTTCATGCAAAAGAGTATAAAGAAAAATAGGTGGAGTCGTAAGAAAATTATTACGTGTTCCATTATTGGCGCAATTGTTGTTGCAGCCGCTGTGACAGGATTTACTCTGACAAAAAATAACGCTTTAAAAAGCAGTTCAGCCGGTGCTCAGAGAACGACAAAGGTTACAAAAGGAAATATCGAGGTCAGCATCAGCGGTTCGGGTACCATAACCTCAGCAAATACATCTGATTTGATGTCCAATGTTGAAGGTAAAATCATTAAAGCCTATTTTAAAGAGGGAGATACGGTAAAAGAAGGTGATTTGCTGTACGAAATAGACGATAATGATGCACAGCTGAATATTCAGAAAATAGAAAATTCTATCAGTCAGGCTAAGCTTAGTTCAGGCAGCAATGACAAGAAATATGACAGCTTGGTAATAACAGCGCCTTTTGACGGAAGAGTAACAGATATACAGGCAGAAAAGGGTGAAAGTGTAAACAGCGGCAAGAGCCTGTTTACTATAACCGACACTTCAAAATTGACAATCTCGGTTCCCTTCAGCAAGTCAGATGTGCAGGAAATAAAGGTGGGACAGAAGGTTCAGATTAATTTGCAGCAGCAATTTGACACAATAGAGGGTGTTGTAACAGAAATTGCAGATAATACATATACAGCTTCAAATGGCGGAATTGTTAAAAATGTGGAGGTTACCGTGACAAATCCCGGAACCCTGACAGATTCCTCAACTGCAAGCGTAAGCTTGACGACTGCCAAGGGTGCGGAAATAACAAGTCAGGATGTGGGGATCTTTTCATATGCAAATAAAAAGACTGTTCAGGCTGCAACGTCAGGAGAGTTTTCAGCTGTAAATATCAAGGAAAATCAATATGTGAAAAAAGATGATGTTCTGATAAAAATTGATAATGATGATTTACAGGTCACAACAAAGACAAATGATTTGAAAATGCAGGATTTGCAGAATCAATTGTCTGCGGCAAAAAAGACATTGGAAGACTATAAGGTATATGCTCCGTTTGACGGCACGATTTCTTCCATTACTGCCGAGCAGGGAGACAGTCTTGAGCGGGGCGGTGCTCTCCTGAGCATAAGGGATTTTAACCAGATGCAGTTTACGATATCTGTTGATGAGCTTGATATATCCAAGGTGGAGGTGGGGCAGGATGTTTCGGTTACTGTGGATGCACTGACGGAAACAACTGCAGACCCTCTGAGCGGAAAGGTTATTTACAAGGCGATGGAAGGCGCGTCATCCAATGGTGTTGCCACATATGATGTTACAATAAAAATCAATGAAACTGAAAACCTGCTTGCAGGTATGAATGCAAATGCGACAATAACCTTGGATAAAGCAGAGAATGCTTTGGTTCTGCCTCTTGAAGCAGTAAGCCAGAGAGGAAGCAAGTCTTTTGTGTGGGTGAAGAGCTCCTCGTCCGGAGGGAATCAGCAGGCTCAGACAGGAGAAGGCAAGGGCGGAAGCAGGGAGGCTTCAGGCAGCTCGGATAATGCCAAAAAGCCTGATGCCGGAACCGGCGAAGACAGCAAGAATACACAAAAACAAAACAATGGCAATTCAGAAGGAACAGAAAAGATGCCCACTGTGTTCTCCCAGAATCAGGAATACTATGCTAATGCAGAAATGGTATCTGTCGAGGTGGGATTAACAAGTGATACTTATATTGAGATAAAAAGCGGATTATCGGAAGGTGATGAGGTTATTCTTCCGCCGCTTGTTGAATCAAGCAATGGCGAAAGCAGTGAACAGAAGTCCTCCGGAGGTTTTAACATGGGCGGTATGAGCGGCGGCATGAGCGGCGGCATGCCAAGCGGCGGAGGTGGTATGCCAGGTGGCGGGGGCGGTATGCCTTCAGGTGACAGGACATCCAGCGGCAGCAGAAACAGGTAGGTCGGTATTAACTGGCATTGCTTTTGCTGTGCTCAAAGCATAAAATTTGCTTGCTTAGGTTCAAAAAGCAATACGCTTGCTTATAAAATTTAAAAGGGGGACCGGAGCCATGCCTTGCAATAAAAAGTATTTACCCTAATACGTGGGTGTGGACATAATTATGATAAGAATAGAAAATATGTGTAAGATTTATAACATGGGCGATAACTCTGTTTATGCATTAAATGATGTTTCGCTGCATGTGGCAGAGCATGAATTTGTCTCAATTATAGGTCCTTCCGGCTCAGGGAAATCCACATTGATGAATATGCTGGGCTGTCTGGATGTCCCAACATCCGGAGAGTACTATCTGGACGGAAAGGAAGTAAGCAGGCTGAGAGATAACCAGCTTGCAGAGATAAGAAACTATAAAATAGGATTTATTTTTCAGGGATTCAATTTGCTGAAAAAGCTTACGGCTGTTGAAAATGTTGAATTGCCGTTAATTTATCAGGGTATAGGGCATAGGGAAAGAGTCAGGAGAAGTACAGAGGCGCTTGAAATGGTAGGCCTTGGAGACAGGATTCATCATACTCCGAATGAATTATCCGGAGGGCAGCAGCAAAGAGTTGCCATAGCCAGAGCCCTTGTGAGCGACCCTCCTTTAATACTGGCAGACGAGCCCACAGGAAATCTGGATACAAAATCCGGTGCGGATGTTATGAAAACATTGCACTTTCTACATGAGAAAGGAAACACTATTGTACTGATTACGCATGATAACAGTGTAGCCGCCCAAGCTCAACGGATTATCAAGATTCAGGATGGTCAGATTATTGAGGACAAGGAGGCGGTGTAGATGGGCTTTATTCAAGCCTTCAAAATGGCAATAAAGAGTATTGTAAGCAACAAGGGCAGGTCTTTTCTTACAATGCTTGGGGTAATAATCGGTGTGGGTGCTGTTATTACGGCAGTAGCCTTTGCACAGGGAAGTACTTCCAGTATAACCGATTCCATCAAAGGACTGGGAAGTAATCTTATTAATATATCCATTACAGGCAGAGGCAGTAACAGACAGATTACTTATGAGCAGCTGCAGAAATATGCGGATGAAAACAGTGATACCATCAGCCTGCTTGCACCTACAGTGAGCAATTCAATGACTCTTAAAGCAGGAACTTTGAGCAGAACGGTAACAGTCATAGGAACAAGTGAGGAATATGAGTACATAAAGAGCAAGCATGTTTCATCGGGGAGATACATTACTTCCTTTGATAACGACAACAAGCTTAAAACAGCAGTTATAGGAACAGCTGTAGCAAATGATCTGTTTGCCGGAGTCAATCCCGTAGGGCAGACAATGAAAATTAACGGACAGGAATTCAAGGTTATAGGGCTTTTGCAGGAGACAGACGGCAGTCAGGACTCGGGCGATGATGATCAGGTGATCATTCCGGTAACGGTTGCCCAGAGAATCAGCAGAAACGGCACTATCAGAAATTTTACCATTCAGGCGGCAGATGCGGAACAGGTAGATGCTGTAATGGAAAATATTAAAACATATTTAACATCTGTATACGGTGATGAGGATTTGTTCAATGTGATGAATCAGGCAGAGATACTGGATACTCTTAGTTCGATTACAGATACCCTGACAGTGGTGCTTGCCGGAATTTCAGCCATATCTCTTGTTGTGGGAGGCATAGGTATAATGAACATTATGCTGGTGTCTGTAACAGAGAGAACGAGAGAAATAGGTATAAGAAAAGCTATCGGAGCAAAACGAAGGAGTATATTGGTTCAGTTTTTAATTGAGGCTGTAATGATGACAGGTCTTGGAGGGCTTCTCGGTATATTGATTGGAGTTAGCATCATCCACTTTATTATCGGTGGATTAAACATAACAACAGAGGTATATTCACCATTCTGGATGATGCTCTCTTTCAGTATATCATTAGGAGAAGGGGTTCTTTTCGGAATTTTCCCGGCATACAAGGCAGCAAGCTTGAATCCTATTGAGGCCCTTAGATTCGAATAATAATTATTAAAAAACCAGGAGGTTGAAAAGAATGCTTAAAAAGATTATTACCCTTACAATGATTGCCGTTCTGTGTATTTCAACTACATTTTCATATGCGGCGGCAGGGACACAGGCTGAGTCTGCTCAGTCAGCTTGGAAGGACTCACTTTCCAAGCTGGAAGTAATGGGTATTATAAATGAGTCTGATTTAAATACCACAGGAAAGATGTCCAGAGATATTTTTTCAAAAATAATAGTCAATTCGACGGGAAATTACGAATTGGCACAGTCCTTGAAGGGCTCCACCACTTTTTCGGATGTATCAAAGACCTCTGAATTTTGCGGATACATAAATGCAGCTGCGAATAAAGGCTATTTAACCGCATACGCCGACGGAAAATTCAAGCCCTCAAGCAATATTTCCTTTGCCCAATTGTGTACTGCCATGATTGGAGCACTTGGGTATACAAGTAACGACATAATCGGAATCTGGCCGAAAGGGTATATAGATAAAGCTAAGAGCTTGGGGCTTACTTCCGGCTTTAGCTACAAAACTTATGATGAAGTGCCTGCAACCAGTATTATTATTATGATTGGCAGAATGCTGGGCACAAATGTCAAGAAAGCCAATACAAATGATGCGGATGTTACTCTGAAGGAATGGGCAGGATTAACAAATGATCAGGCTAATTGGGTTTATGGTGAGCCGGAGGTTGCTTTCAACTTTAATCCTAACACCAGAAAGCTTGGAAATATCACCTTTAAAGCCAACATACCTGTTCTGAGAAATACAATTGACAACGGTGTGTCCCCGGCTGCAAGTGTAATCGGTGAAAAGATTTCATTAAGTGATATCAAGGATAAGGATGTTGTTTACGAGGTTTATAACAAGCTTGATGTTTTAATATATTATCTGGTAATTGACAATAAAATTGAAGGTGAGATCACAAGTATTCTTCCAAACAAATATGCGCCTACGTCGATTAAAATAAATGATGTAAATTATGATTTGGGTGAATATGCAAAAATAGAAAAATTCAATTCAACAGACGGCTCCTTCAGCGTAGGGGACCATATATCCGCTGTATTGGGCTATGATGGCAAGGTTGTGGATGTATACTTGGTCGAAGATGATAACAATAAGGAATATGCATTTGTTGTAAACTGCAAAACAAAGGTATCCGAAGCAGCCGCTGATTACGGGAAAACGTATTATACGGTTGAGCTTATGCATGTGGACGGAACGACGAAGTCCTACAAGGTTCAAGAGGATGCAAGTGATTATAAGTGGAGGCTTGTCAAGTATTCAAATATTGATGACGACACAGTAACGCTTTTGAATCTTAATTACAGAAGTGACTCTGAAATTGTAATAGACAGGTATCAGGAAAAAATAGGCCAGAGCTATACCGCAGATAATGTAAAAATCTTTAATTACACTGATGAGAGTGTTGATTTGATTAAATGGGAGGATATACCTGACGGTACGTTGGCTGCCGGGAAAGTTAAATATCTGGCAACTTCGGGTGACTTCGGGGATGTATGTGTTATTCTGACAAACGACATATTCAACCAGCAGTACAAAAATTATGTGGTAAAAAGTATAAAGGAGCCAAGCGATAAGAATCTTGCAGATGAAAATTCGGCATATTACCAATACAGCCTTGTGTCAGGTTCGGAAAATTATACTTATGTATCAAAAACCGGAACCGGTATATCCGGGGCTATAATCGGTTCTGTTCTAAGCATGAAGATGTACAATAATAAAGTAAGCACCTTTTCGAAGGTTGCTACTCCCGACACCTCAGGCATACGCGTTCAGGCTGTAGACAGCAAGCGTATCAAGATGAATAACAGTGTATATATGTTTGACTCAAATGTAGCCATATATCTTAAGGATTACAAGGGAAACCTGACCTCCATAAAGTATTCGGATATCACTGTAAATATAGATTACGCGTTAATAAAGCTTTATTTTGACAGGCCTATAAATAATGGAGGAAGAGTTCAGGCAATAGTTATTTCACAGAATTAGCAGGAAAGTATAAGCTGTAGTCAATATTTGTAATTTACACGAGTAATATAAAAATCCCCGGCTTAAGTTGCAGAATAAAATGCTTTTAAGTCCGGGGTTTTTTAAAGGAATATTATTTAAAACGCTAAAAGTGGGCTATGATATAATTGCTATTTTTATAGAATATTTGTATTGATTTTGTAGCTGATCTAATATAAAATAAACAAAGAAAAATTGGCAGAGTAGATTTTTGCGCGTTAAGTGCCGGAAGGACGGGAAGTTGCCTTTCGGACGAAAAGTATAGACCTTCGTTGTTTATATTTGCGGTGCAGATTTCGCATTCCGCTGTCACAAAAAGAGCATACCTCTTTATGTGGCTTTTTAACATACGCAGCGCTGTGTTAAGCTTGCGTTGTTTATTGTAATTGAGGGCCTTTGCATTGGCAATGCCGGTTTGTGGTCTTGCAGTGCCTATGCCCGTAATAAAAAGGAGGTAATGCTTTTATGCATGATAAAACAAGAAATATTTTATTTGTAGGTCTTTTTGTCGCACTTGAAATTATTTTAACAAGATTCACTTCAGTAGAAACTCTCACTGTGAGAATATCCTTTGAGTTCATAGCCGTCGCTCTTTCCGCGATATTATTCGGACCTGTCACAGCCGGCACTGCAGCAGCAGCTGCTGATATATTGGGTATGATTATTTTCCCCAAGGGGCCTTACTTCCCGGGCTTTACTTTGAGTGCCTTTGTTTCGGGTATTTTATACGGACTGATTCTATACAAAAAGAGAATAACCCTTGTCAGGACATTTTTTTCGGCCCTTGCGGTGATAGTAATTACAGGACTGATAATGAATACAGTCTGGCTCTTTTATCTTTATGGAAATGCAGCATATGCGGGTTTGGCCTCAAGATTAGTCAAATGTACAGTTTTTTTGCCGATACAAACAGTTATGATTTATTTTACATGGAAATATTCAGGAGCTTTGATTAGCAGAACTATTAATCAGAGGCAGAGCTTTTAAAGCAGTAGCGCTTCAGGCCTAATCCAGCGGTCAGTAATTAATCTTGATGTGTATTTCCCCAAATTAATATTCTATTTTTAAGACATTTTTTATAAAAGCACGTATAAAATAGTGGAAAGCAGTAATTTCAGGAGATATTTCCCTGTATAAGACAGTGAAGTATATACGGCGAAAAATGATGACGGTTTGTCTTAAATCAGCTTTGCCTTGAAGTATAGCCAAGTTTGCACAGGCCTTAGAAAAATATTTATCAATCCGATAAGGGACAATAAAAATAAAACAGGGGTGAGATTTTTGAAAAGAAAATATTTGTCAGGTATCTCAATAACATTAATTTTTGCAATGCTGCTTCTTGTTTCCGGCTGCGGTGTGAGAATTAATGGAAAGGAATATGAATTCTTTTCAGCGAGTGAAAAGGATGAAGCAAGTGTTCTTGACGGAATAGCCGAGGAAGCTTCTGATGGCTTTACATCCTCTGTCGACAGGCAGGATGCCGGCAAGGTAGCTGTGTCTGCCAGCTCGGGAAATATTAAGATTAAGAGATCGGATACCTCCCAATTAAAGATTGAGGCAAATAAGAGAGTCAAGGGAGCATCGCGGAAGGATAAGGATGCTGTCTTGAAAAATATGGATATTACAGTTGAAAGGAATGGCAAAACTATAGAAATAGTTGTAAAAACCAAGAATAGGAGTGATTTTTGGGATTGGCTCAAGGACAACTATAAAGCATTTCAGGTTTCAATAGATTTTGAGATATTGCTGCCTGACGGCATAAATACAATTGAAGTGGATACGGGAGCCGGTAATATAGATATTAATGATATTTCGGCTGAGCTTTTAATAAGCTCCGGTGCCGGAAACATTGACATCCGGAATGTGAATGCATCGGGTCAGTCTGAGCTTGAAGTGGGAGCCGGGAATATCAGCTTTGACGGAAATGTGAATGATATAAAATCCTTTGAGGCTTCGTCAGGAGCAGGAAATATAGATTTTAAGGTTCCCGGAAGTACGAGGATGTCTCTTGAGGCAAATACCGGTGTCGGTATCTTATCCGGTGCCTTTATAAAGGAAAACAGCGATGATAAATTCAGCTTTGATGAGGATATAAATGGCGGAGGCCCGAAGGTAGAGCTTAGCAGCGGTGTGGGTAATGTCTCGGCGGATAAAAAATAACGGGTAAGAGCTATGGGGACAGGATAAGGCTGAAACCGCTTAAGGAAAATGCTCCTTTTGCGCTATGGCATGAAATCTATAGTATGGAAACAGGAAATATTGCTCATAGATTTTATGCTAAAAGATTTATTGCAAAGGGAGCATTTTATTGAACAAACTCAATTCAAGGTTAAAACAAACTATTTATAGCAAGGCTTTGACAGCTTTCCACAATATTTCGCATAATTCAATACCTTCGCTGTTTTCGGCATAGGTATCTTCAATTATAAAATTATCCTTTGAAATTTCAAAAGATTCATCATCAACAGCAACAGAAAGAGAGAAGTTACATTGACCGAAATTTTTCCTTGCCAGAATATCTATCATCTGTCCGATATCAAGAAGCGGCAGGCATTCCTGTTTGGTGTAGGAATCAGGCCTTTGAAATTCAAAACTAAAATCTTCATCAAAAGAGAATTCTTCTTCAATATTTTCGTCAGTATCGTTATTTTCATCTTTTTCATTTTCATCAGCTGTTTCAGAAGCAAGGACTTCTGAAGCCTCCTCCTCACTGATTATCTTTACTTTCTCGTCAGGCAGGAATTTCAAGTCATAAAGAAGCAAACCACCGTTTTTGGATATTGTAATTCCTCCGATGACATAAGTTATCAGACCGTATTTTTCCTCTGCAGCATCTACGCAAACTGTTGCTACGGCTACATCGTATAAATTCGGAAGCCATAAATCACAAAGATTCTGCTTTTGCTCGGGATTTAATTCATCTAGTTGCTTTTGAGTTATCCTTAATTTCATATAGCTGTTTCCCCCATTATTGTTTTGTGGCTGAGCCTCAGGTAAGATATCAACAGGTTCAAAAAGAGCTCGGCTGTATAAATATTATATTATATATTCCACATCTTGTCATTTGATTTTGCCAAAAGCAATTATGGTTCAAGCCTTTGAAAGGAGAAAATCGAGACGATAAAATCGTTTGTTTAGCCCATAGTAATTGATTTGCACCCTTTGAGGTTCAGGGAAATTATACTAAGGTTTTAGTTGAATTTCCAGAGTATATTATTAAATTGAGTTAGTTATGTTATATAATAAAAATGAAAACACTTGAAAAGAACACTAGTTTGATAATATAATGTTGTTTAAACGGAATAATTTTTGGAGGGGCAATAATGACAAAAGGTACTGGAAAGACTGAGTATGGAAATGAAAGCATTTCGTCGTTAAAAGGAGCAGATAGAGTCAGGCTGCGTCCGGGAGTGATTTTTGGCTCGGATGGACTTGACGGCTGCCAGCATTCTTTCTTCGAAATTTTGTCAAACTCAATTGATGAGGCAAGAGAGGGACATGGAAATGTTATAGAGGTTACCAGATTTGCCGATCATTCAATTATGGTTCAGGACTGGGGAAGAGGTATTCCTCTGGATTATAATGCCAATGAAGAGAGATATAACTGGGAATTGGTATATTGTGAGCTTTATGCGGGAGGAAAGTATAAAAACAACTCGGGAGAAAATTATGAATACAGCCTGGGTTTGAACGGGCTGGGTGCATGTGCTACCCAGTACAGCTCGGAATACTTTGATGTTACTGTATTTCGTGACGGCTATAAATATGAACTGCATTTTGAAAAGGGACAAAATGCCGGTGAGCTGAAAAAAGAGAAATGCAAATATGCTCAGACTTCTACTATACAAAAGTGGAAACCGGACTTGGAAGTATTTACTGACATAAATATACCGCTTGAATATTTTCAGACAGTTCTGAAAAAGCAGGCTGTTGTCAATGCAGGATTAAGGTTTGTATTCAAGGATGAGGAATCGGGAGAATCCTTTATATACAGCTATGAAAACGGTATTGTTGATTATATAAAAGAGCTTTCACAGGAGGACGGCTTCACAGAGGTACAGTTTTATGAGAATGCGACAAAAGGCAGGGACAGGGAGGACAAGCCTGAATACAAGGTTAAAATGCAGATAGCCTTTTGCTTCAACAACAAAACAAATCTTCTGGAATATTACCATAATTCAAGCTTTCTCGAATACGGCGGCGCTCCGGACAAGGCTGTAAAGAATGCAATGATATATGCAATTGACAAATGCATTAAGGAAAGAGGCCGGTATAATAAAGACGAGGCAAAGCTGATTTTTGCAGATATTGAAGACAGCCTTATTTTGGTGGTCAATTCATTTTCAACTGTAACAAGCTATGAAAACCAGACTAAAAAATCAATTACAAATAAATTTATACAAGAAGCAATGACAACCTTCTTAAAAGAGCAGCTTGAGATTTATTTTATTGAAAACAAGGTTGAAAGCGACAAGATAATAGAACAGGTGCTGGTCAATAAGAGAAGCCGTGAGACGGCTGAAAAAACAAGAATTAATATTAAGAAAAAGCTCAGCGGCAACATTGATATATCAAACAGAGTCAAAAAATTTGTTGACTGCAGGACAAAGGACATTTCAAGAAGAGAGATATATATCGTTGAAGGAGATTCCGCCCTGGGTTCCTGCAAGCTTGGGCGTGATGCCGAATTTCAGGCAATTATGCCTGTGAGGGGCAAAATACTCAATTGCCTGAAGGCAGATTATGACGGGATATTCAAAAGTGAAATTATCACCGACCTGTTGAAGGTGCTTGGCTGCGGAGTCGAGATAAAATCAAAGCATAACAAGGATTTAAACACCTTTGATATGGACAGCCTCCGATGGAACAAAATAATCATATGTACAGATGCGGATGTGGACGGATTCCAGATAAGAACCCTTATTCTGACCATGATATATAGAATTGTTCCGACATTGCTGAGGGAAGGAAAAGTATTTATTGCAGAATCACCCTTGTTTGAAATCACCTGCAAAGGGAAATCCTATTTTGCATATTCCGAAAAAGAGAAGGCGGATATTTTGGCAAGGCTGGAAGGAAATAAATATGCAATTCAGCGTTCAAAAGGTCTTGGAGAAAATGAACCGGATATGATGTGGCTTACAACCATGAATCCTGAGACCAGAAGACTGATTAAGGTAATGCCTTCGGATGTGGAAGAAGCCACAAGGCACATGTTTGATGTGCTGCTGGGTGATAATCTGCCGGGAAGGAAGCAGTTTATCGAGGAAAACGGAAACAAGTATCTGGATATGATTGATGTAAGCTGATGATTAAGCTTTAGACCGGTAATTTCCGGTAAACTGGAAATAGAAAAGAGGATAAGCATGACTTCCAAGAAAATTATTGTTGAAGAACAAAATATAGTAGAAACTCTTGAAACCAATTATATGCCTTATGCCATGAGTGTTATAGTTTCAAGAGCAATCCCCGAAATTGACGGCTTCAAGCCTTCCCACAGAAAGCTTCTTTACACAATGTATAAAATGTCACTTCTGACAGGAGCAAGAACAAAATCCTCAAATATTGTGGGGCAAACCATGAAGCTGAATCCTCATGGCGATATGGCCATATATGAAACTATGGTACGGCTGACGAGAGGAAATGATGCCCTTCTTCATCCTTTTATTGATTCAAAAGGAAATTTCGGAAAGCAGTTTTCAAGAGATATGAAGTTTGCGGCGCCGCGTTATACAGAGGCCAAGCTTGACAAGCTCTGCGAGGAAATATTCAAGGACATAGACAAGGACCCCGTGGACTTTGCGGATAATTATGACAGTACCATAAAGGAGCCGGTTCTGCTGCCGACTACATATCCAAATATATTGGTAAATGCAAATCAGGGAATAGCCGTTGGAATGGCAAGTAATATATGCAGCTTTAATCTGAAGGAAATTTGTGAAACGACTTCGGCTCTGATTGACAATGAAAATATCAGCATCAGGGATTACTTAAAGGCACCGGATTTTTCATCGGGAGGACAATTAATATATTCGGAAAAGGATATAGGGGATATATATGATAATGGAAAAGGCAGTATTAAGGTTCGTGCGAAGTACAATTATGATAAGGCAAACAACTGTATCGAAATAATAGAAATACCGTATTCAACAACAATTGAGGCAATAATGGACCAGATTATCGATTTGGTTAAAAGCGGCAAGATAAAGGAAATCACTGATGTAAGAGATGAAACAGACCTGGGCGGATTAAAGCTGACAGTTGATATTAAAAAAAGTGCCGACCCCGATGCCCTGATGAACAAGCTTTATAAGTTTACTGCCTTGCAGGACAGCTTCAATTGCAATTTTAATATACTGATAGACGGAAGACCGCGGGTTATGGGTGTAAAAACCATTCTGAATGAATGGCTGAAATTCAGGATGGAATGTATAAAGCGTCAGACTTTTTTTGATATAGGAAAGAAGAAGGACAGGCTTCATCTACTGATGGGCCTCAAGAAAATATTACTTGATATAGATAAGGCAATTATTATAATCCGTGGAACAGAGCAGGAAACAATGGTTGTGCCAAACCTGATGGAAGGTTTCGGAATAGATCAGGTTCAGTCGGAATTCATTGCGGAAATAAAGCTTAGAAATCTGAATAAGGAATATATCTTAAACAAGGTAAGCGAAACTGAGAGTTTAATTAAAGAAATAGCTGATTTAGAGGATATCTACAAGAGTGAAGCAAGGATAAAAAAAATAATTCAGAAGCAGCTGAAGGAGATTGTAAAAAAATACGGACGGCAAAGGCGTACGGAAATAATCAGCGAAGAGCAGGTGGAAGAGATAACTACCGAGCACCTTATTGAGGATTACAACTTGAAGCTGTTTCTTACAGAGCATAATTACCTCAAAAAAATTACACTTGTTTCTCTCAGGTCAGGCTCCGAGCAGAAGCTGAAGGATGACGATGCAATAATTCAGGAAATAGAAACTCATAACAAATCGGAGCTTATGCTGTTTTCTAACCAGTTTAGTGTGTATAAAATGAAAATATATGATATACCGGACTGCAAAGCCAGCAGTTTAGGGGAATATATTACAAACCTGCTGGGGCTGGAAAACGATGAAAAGATAATTTATATTACAGCTACGGATAATTATGAAGGCCATATGCTCTTTTTCTATGAGAACGGGAAAGGAGCTAAGATTGAAATGTCGAGCTATGCTACAAAGACAAACAGAAAGAAGCTGGCAAATGCATATTACAGCAAAGTTCCTTTGGTAAGAATGCTATATATAAATGAAGATGTGGATTTAGCCGCGCAAAGCAATATTAAAAAGGTACTGGTGTTCAATACTGAGGAAATCAGTCCTAAAACCACCAGAGCTTCACAGGGAGTACAGGTTCTCACCTCCAAAAAGGGAAGCAGGCTGTTAAGCATACAGACACTGGAAGAAAGAAGGCTTTCTGATCCTGATTATTACAGGACAAAGAATATACCTGCCATCGGCTGCTATTTAAAGGAGGAGGATAAGGGAGATGTGCAGCTAAGCTTGAAGCTGGAATAAAATCAGTTATAGAAGGATGAGGTATGTGTTAAGAATAGCATGAAAAATAGTAGGGGAAATAAAGCTTAAAGCTTGACATATCGGCTTAAAGCTTTAAAATATAATAGACATTGTTAGTATTCAGGCTCAGAAGCTGAGCTAATGAACTACGGCACAAGAAAAGGGGACAAATATTATGAACAAGAATCCAATAGTAACAATTGAGATGGAAAGCGGAAGTATCATGAAAGCTGAGCTTTACCCGGAAATAGCACCGAATACGGTGAATAATTTTATTTCACTTATAAACAAGGGCTTTTATGACGGAGTTATTTTCCACAGAGTTATACCGGGCTTTATGATTCAGGGGGGAGACCCGGACGGGTCAGGTATGGGCGGACCGGACTACAGCATCAAGGGTGAATTTTCCACAAACGGCGTCAAAAATGATTTGAAGCATGACAAGGGTGTTTTATCTATGGCGAGGACGATGGCTCCGAACTCAGCCGGTTCGCAATTTTTTGTAATGGTTGCAAAGGCTCCGCATCTTGACGGTCAATATGCCGCATTTGGAAAAATAATCGAAGGAATAGAAGAGGCAGACAGGATAGTCAGTGTAAAAAGAGACTATAATGATAAGCCGAAAGAGAACCAAGTTATGAAAAAGGTTACGGTTGATACCTTTGGCATTGAGTATCCCGAACCGGAAAAGGCCTGAAACACAGATGAAAAACACCTTGCAGGACAGCAGATATTTTTGAGGCTGTTTGTTGCGGCAGGGTGTTTTTTAGCTTGGATTTAAATAATAAATAATTAATATGTCCATAAAAACGCGAAATAAAATTAATAAAATTTATAATTCGACTTATTGCAACAAATAACTTACTGTGTTATCATATCATCATATTAGCTTAAATTTCCACCTGAATAAGTATTATACAAGACAAAAATATTTTATTTAAGAAAGTTCCGGATTATTTATAATTAATTTTCCGACTGTTATTATATTTTAATTTTTTAAAACTATATTTTATACAGGTTATGGAAATTCAGGCAAAATCAAAAGGAGGAAAATTGATGCGTATTAAAATGATGTTAAAAACATTAGCGGTAGCTATGATTCTTACCTGTTTGTCTGCATTTCCGGTAAGTGCGGCACATGAAGAAACTGTCAGTTTCGGAGACGATGCTTATCAAATCGTTGTTCCGGGATTTATCGAGGGAAGAGATGTTACTATTGACGGTGAGACAGTGCATGCCATTGTTGTTGAAAAGCCAGAGAAGAAGAGCAACGGAAGATATGATTTTTTTGAGGTGGTAACAACTGATCCTGATGTTTTTATGATTACCTCAACTATTTCAACAATGTATGATCCGATAGGTGATTTAATGTTAGACATAGAGGATGGCCACGTAACCTTTAGTCCCAGCTTCTATGAGGATTTTGATGAAGCTGCAAAAGAACCTCTGTATTTTGGCTTCTCCTTACGTGACATAGATTTCAATGTAATATATGATTTCCCGATATGGTTTGTATTTGAAGACGGAGATGCTTCTTCCGGGACGCCTGAAGTAACTCCTGCACCTGAGCCTGTTCAGGTTAAGGAGGTAGTTGCAAAGGCTGCGACACCAAAGGTTATTGTGGACGGAAAGCAGGTTGCCTTTTATACATACAATATTGACGGTTACAACTATTTCAAGCTGAGGGACTTAGCTATGGCGATCAACGGTTCGGACAAGCAATTTGAAGTGTCCTGGGATAGCGAAAATAAGACTATTAATCTTTTGACAGGTGAAGCATATACATCTGACGGCAAGGAGCTTGCTCCTGTATCAGGGCCTGCTTCTGTTAAAGGAGTTACCAACCAGTCCAAAATATATCTGGACGGAGAGGAAATAGCTCTTGAAGCCTATAATATAAATGGAAATAACTACTTCAAGCTTAAGGACTTGGCTTCAGTAATTGATTTTGAACTTTTATGGGACGGAGTTAATAAGCAAATAATTATTGATTCTGCTTCCAGTTATACAGAGCAGTAAGCAATAACAAGGAGGATTCCAAGGCTGTGGGCGTTACCCCTCAGTCGTGGAATCCTATTTGTTTTTTGTATATTTTTTCATTTAATGCTTACAGGCTGGGCAGTCAATTACTGTTGGTTTCAGCGGCGGAAGCTGACTTTATTCTGTCAGATATGGTTCTTGCTGCAAGAACACCGCTTGCGCTCGCCTGAGAAAGACCTCTGGTTATTCCGGCACCGTCTCCGATGGCAAACATATTTGGAAGCCGGGTTTCAAGCTCATTTGTAAGCTCAAGCCTTGAACTGTAGAATTTCACTTCAACTCCGTATAAAAGTGTATCATAGTTTGCCGTACCGGGGGCTATTTTATCCAATGCATAAATCATCTCGATAATATTGTCCAGATGCCGCTTGGTTAAAACAAGGCTTAAATCTCCGGGAGTCGCATTCAGTGTTGGATGTGTGAAGCTCTGACTCAGCCTGTGCGGATTGGTTCTGGCACCTTTTATAAGATCACCGAATCTTTGCACAAGTACACCTCCCCCAAGCATATTAGACAGGGAGGCTATCCTTTTACCGTATTGATACGGCTCATTAAAGGGCTGAGTGAACCGGTTGCTTACAAGAAGCGCAAAGTTGGTATTCTCACTTCTGAGCTGTGGGTCAGTGTAGCTGTGCCCGTTAACAGTAACTATATCGTCAACATTTTCAGAAACGACATGTCCGTAAGGATTCATACAAAAGGTGCGTACAAGATCACCATATTGCTTTGTCCTGTATATCAGCTTTGATTCGTAAACAACATCGGTTATATGTTCAAATACCTTGGCAGGAAGCTCAACCCGGACACCGATATCAACCTGATTGTTTATCAAGTCAAGCTTCAGCTGACGGCATTGCGTTGAAAACCATTCCGCACCTGATCTTCCGGGAGCAACAATCAGATATTTGCATTTGATGATTTCTCCATTGTACAAACTTAATTCATAGCCTTCCTTTGAAGGGTTAATGGTCAGAACCTGAGTATTGCATTTGATTTCAAGCAGCTTTGCAAGGTAGTTATACATACTTTTGAGTATTTCGAGATTGTTTTCTGTTCCCAGATGCTTTACGGATGCCTGCAGCAAGTGAAGGTCGTTTTCAAGAGCTTTTTTCTCTATTATTTTAGCAGCATCGGTATATGTGGAGTATTTTTCTTTTGTTGCACCAAATTCAACATTCACACTGTCAACATAGTTAATCAGCCTCATAACCTCGGAATCATCCAGATAATCATTCAGCCAGCCTCCAAATTCGGTTGTAAAATTGAATTTTCCATCGGAAAATGCACCGGCGCCTCCGAAGCCCCGCATTATATCACAGCTTTTGCAACGTATGCAATCTTTGATTTTATTTGCAACAATGGGACAATTTCTGCTAAATATATTGTTTCCCTGCTCAAGCATCAATACTTTCAGCTGAGGGTTCAGCTTTGTTAATTCATAACCGGCAAATATACCGGAAATACCACTGCCTATTATTGCAGCATCGTAATTTGATATTGTCATAAGTAACCTCCGTAAGCCGTGCAGCGGCAATTAGTATAAAAATTGTTCTGAAAATACGTCATGCAGCACAATTTATTTTCAAGCTTTTCAAAGCTAATTATATCTGAAAAAAAGAAAAAAGTAACTAGTTGACTTAAAAAACCAAGGGCATGCCAAACTGAATAATTTGCTCTAAGAACGACAGGGTATCCAGCTTATGTGAATATATGGGATTATAGACATAAAGTACGATTTATATTCATAAAGTATGCTGTCTTCAGACGAATAATGTGTCCGGACAGTTTTGTAAGGCATTGATTCAGTTTTGATTGTAATATATAATATATAAATAACAGTTATATAATTTATAACTATATTTTACTTCTTTCAAGCTAAGACAGTTCGTGACCATCCTGTCTGTAAATAAAACTATGGCGGCACTGCCTGCTTACTGCAGGGCAGTATTTTTGTTAATATTGTTTTGCTGCAATGTCCATTGTTTAAAAGGAGGAAGAGATCATATCCGGTTATTGCAACGGGTTTAAAAATAAAGGAATGGATATAATTATGAATAATAAAAAAGTAAGGCTGCTCACAACTTCATCAATGATAGCAGCAGTATATTTAGTGCTGACCTTGATTTTTTATCTTACAAGCTTTTTTCCGTATCAGATTAGATTCGCCGAGGCGCTTACAGTGCTTCCATACTTCACTCCGATGGCAATCCCGGGACTGTTTGTAGGATGTCTGGTTTCAAATATACTGGGAGGCAATGGGATTTGGGATATAGCTATAGGAAGCATATCAACACTTGCAGCCTCCTATCTGACGTATAAGGTATCTTTTAACAGACCCAAAAGAAAGCTGCTGGCTCCTCTGCCTCCTGTAATTATAAATGCTGTGGCTGTGGGGGCCATGTTAAGTGTTCTTTATGAGCTGCCTGTGTTTATGACAATGCTTTCGGTGGGCGGCGGCCAAGTAGTCGCCTGCTACTTGCTTGGGTATCCTTTGATGCTTCTGATTGAAAGAAATAAGAAATTAAAGGCACTTTTTGATAAAATCAATTAGATGTAAAGGCAGCAGGTGAAATTACATTTAGTGCAGTGCAGAAAGAAGCTTGCATTGTGCTGTAGAGGGGAGAATCCATGCCGAGCGCTTTCCGAAACTTATTGAGAAGCAGGCATGGTATAATTATGAATGTAAATAAAATAATGAGTTTTGGAAGTATGTTTTTTACTATTGTACTGATTGCCTTTGGAATGTTAAAATATTCTTCGGGACAGACAAGAGCGGGTGCTTTTTATTTGATAGGCGGATTGGGTTTTTTTATTGTTTTTCTGTCCTACAAAAGGAAAGAAAAAAACCGCTAAAAAATTCAAAATGCCTTGTTATTAATAATATAATAGTGATAAAATCAATGATATGAGATTTTCAGTGTATCAGTTGCTGGAAATTTTACAGTTATGTGTATTTTATTCAAACAAATTTCAGGTTAAGGATGTGTTTTAATGGAGCAGACAGAAAAGAAAAAGAGGATTTTCAGCGGTGTTCAGCCATCAGGGAATCTTACCATAGGTAATTATTTAGGAGCTATAAAAAACTGGATACCAATGCAGGAGGAATTTGAGTGCCTTTACTGTGTAGTTGATTTACATACACTTACTGTCAGGCAGAAGCCGGCTGAGCTGAGGCAGAGAAGCTTAAATTTACTGGCTCTTTATATGGCTTGCGGACTGGATCCTCAGAAATGTACATTGTTTATTCAGTCGCATGTCAGTGCACATGCAGAGCTGGCTTGGGTATTGAGCTGCTACACATATATGGGGGAATTAAACAGAATGACCCAGTTTAAGGATAAGTCGCAGAAACACAGTGATAATATAAATGCGGGCTTGTATACCTATCCTGTCCTTATGGCAGCTGATATTCTGCTGTATCAGGCAGACCTTGTACCAATAGGTCAGGATCAGAAGCAGCATCTTGAGATAACGAGAGACATTGCCTCAAGGTTTAACGGTATTTACGGTGATACCTTTGTTATTCCGGATGCATATATTCCCAAGATAGGTGCGAAAATTATGAGCTTGCAGGAGCCTGAAAAGAAGATGTCAAAGTCAGATGAAAATGAAAATGCGTATGTATTTATTCTGGATACTGAGGATGCCATTATGCGCAAATTCAAGAGAGCGGTTACCGATTCGGAGCGTGAAATCCGTTATGATGAGGTAAATAAGCCCGGAGTAAGTAACCTGATCAGTATTTATTCTGCAACAACAAATAAGGGCTTCAGCGATATTGAAAAGGAATTTGAGGGGAGAACATACGGTGATTTGAAGGAAGCTGTCGGTCAGTCGGTTGTAGAAACCTTGAAGCCTATTCAGCAAAAATATAATGAGTTCTCTTCAAATAAGGATTATTTGAATTCAATCCTTAAGGAGAATTCCGACAAGGCTGCTTATATGGCCAGAAAAACTCTTTCAAAGGTTTACAGGAAAATAGGGCTTGTACCGAGGGGATAAAAAGAATATAAGGTGGGAACTCATTTCATGTGTCGTGGAATAGTTCCCAGTTTTTTTGCACGAAGCATTACCGAGGTTATAAATTTGTGCTCAAGTAGGGCGTGGAGGTTAGTATGGGAATCTGGGAACTAATACTTTTGGCAGCGGGGCTTTCAATGGATGCGGCGGCAGTATCTATTTCCAACTCTTTATGTATAAGAAGAGTTGGTATAAAGAATGTATTGCAGATGGCATTGATGTTTGCATTATTTCAGGGAATAATGCCATTGATTGGATATTTTGCTGCAAATGCTTTTTCTGATATAATTAATCAGTTTGACCACTGGATAGCCTTTGTTTTATTAGCTATTATTGGGGGAAGGATGCTGCATGAGGCATCAGCGAAAGAGGATAAAAAGGATTGTGAACTGTTTTCAATGACATTTAAGCTTTTGTTTATTCAGGCTATTGCAACTAGTATAGATGCTCTTGCTGTTGGTGTAAGCCTGTCCGCTCTTAATGTAAATATTTATTATTCAATAAGTATTATAAGCATAGTTACTTTTGTAAGCTGTACTGTCGCAGTTGTGATTGCAAAGCGGTTTGGTACTTTATTAGGGAAAAGAGCCGGCATTGTGGGAGGAATAATATTAATTGCCATAGGCCTTAAAATATTTATTGAACATATGTTTTTTCAGTAACAGGACTAAAATGGCATTATTTAATTATATAACATAAGCTTTATTATTCCAAACACATGTTTGATTTTGTTTGGCTATATGCTATAATTGAATACAATACTATTGGAGGAAAAGCCCATAGCTTGGGATTTAATTATACTAACAGGATTTTATTGTGAATTGCGAATGAGGTAGTTATGAACAAATTTGAAATTATATCAGAGTACAGTCCAAAGGGTGATCAGCCGGAGGCAATTGAAAAGCTGAGCAAGGGAATATCTGATGGTGTAAAGCATCAGACACTGCTCGGAGTAACAGGTTCGGGCAAGACCTATACGATGGCGAAGGTAATTGAAAAGGTACAGAAGCCAACACTTATTATGGCTCATAATAAGACGCTTGCCGCACAGCTTTGCAGTGAATTCAGAGATTTTTTCCCTAACAATATTGTTGAATATTTTGTAAGCTATTATGACTATTACCAGCCGGAGGCATATATTGCGGCTACAGACACCTATATTGAAAAGGATTCCTCTATCAATGAAGAAATAGACAAGCTGCGGCACTCTGCAACTGCGGCACTGTTTGAGAGAAGAGATGTCATTATTGTTGCAAGTGTTTCCTGTATATACGGCTTGGGAGATCCTGAGGATTATACAGACCTGATGATGTCTCTCAGAGTGGGTATGCACAAGGATAGGGATGAGGTACTCAGAAAGCTTATAGAAATACAGTATGAGAGAAATGAAATTGATTTCAGAAGAGGCAGGTTCAGGGCCAGAGGAGATGTTGTCGAGATTTTTCCCGCCAACAGTTCAGAAATGGTGCTTAGAGTTGAATTTTTCGGAGATGAAATTGACAGAATTACCGAGGTTGATTATCTGACCGGGGAGGTTAAGGGAACGAGGTCACACATTGCTGTTTTCCCTGCGTCACACTATGCAACGACAAAGTTGAAGATGGACAAGGCCATAGTTACGATAGAAGAAGAACTGGATGAACAAATTGAACGTTTTAAAATGGAAGGAAAGCTGCTTGAAGCGCAGCGAATAGAGCAAAGAACCAGATATGATCTGGAAATGATGACTGAATTAGGCTTTTGCCAAGGCATAGAAAATTATTCCAGGCATATCAGCGGAAGAGAGACCGGAAGCCCTCCTTTTACACTTATGGATTATTTCCCTGATGATTTTCTGCTTTTTATAGATGAATCACATGTTACCGTTTCTCAGGTAGGAGCTATGTATAACGGTGACCGTTCCAGAAAGGAATCACTTGTTAATTACGGGTTCAGACTGCCATCTGCATTTGATAACAGACCTCTTAAGTTCAATGAGTGGGAAAATAAGATTAATCAGGTTGTATATGTCAGTGCAACGCCTGCCGCTTATGAAAAGGAACATTCGGCTCAGGTTGTTGAACAGATTATCAGGCCTACGGGGCTGATAGATCCTGAGGTTATTGTCCGGCCCGTAAAAGGCCAGATAGATGATTTGATAGGTGAAATCAATGCCAGAGCAGAAAAGAATCAAAGAGTGCTTGTTACTACACTTACAAAGAAAATGGCTGAGGATCTGACTGACTATATGAAAGGGCTTGACATACGTGTCAAATATATGCATTCAGATGTTGCCACCTTTGAAAGAATGGAAATAATAAGAGACTTGCGTCTTGGTGAATTTGATGTTCTGGTAGGAATAAACCTTCTGAGAGAAGGCCTTGACTTGCCCGAGGTCACCCTTGTGGCAATACTTGATGCGGATAAGGAAGGTTTTCTGCGTTCAGAAACATCGCTTATTCAAACAATAGGAAGAGCAGCCAGAAATTCCGAGGGCAAGGTTATAATGTATGCCGACAGTATAACCGGTTCAATGCACAGAGCTATAAGCGAGACTAACAGAAGACGTCAGATACAGATGGATTTTAACAGGGAGCACGGCATTGTGCCTACTACTGTCAGGAAAACTGTGCGTGATCTTATTGAAGCGACAAGGGCAGCAGAGAAGGAGGAGACTTATTCTGCAGGTGATAAAACTGAAATGATATCCTATGAACAGCTGGAAAAAGTAATTTTTAAGCTGGAGAAAGAAATGAGGCAGGCTGCAGGTGATTTGCAGTTTGAAAAGGCTGCAGCACTGAGAGATAAAATTGCAGGGCTGAAAGAAAGGCTTAAATAAGGCAGAAGCGCATGCTGTTGTGCTTTGAGGAGATAATGCAATGAAATTACTTAGACAATTTTTAATAGTATTGATAATATGCTTTTTGGGAGAGGTTTTAAACAAGGTGGTGCACATACCGCTTCCCGGCAGCATAATCGGAATGCTGCTGCTTTTTGTCTGCTTGCTGCTTGGAATAATTAAGCTGGAAATGATTGAAGAAATAAGCAGGTTCTTGCTGGATCATCTGGCGTTCTTTTTTATTCCGGCAGGGGTCGGGTTAATAGCATATGCGGGGATTCTAAAGAGAAATTTAATTCCCATACTGGTTATATGCTTTGCAACCACCTTCCTTGTAATGATTGTAACCGGCTGGACTGTCCAGATAATTAAAAGGAGACTGAAAAGACGATAGTATATGTAGCGAAGGCTTGAGCCTCAATAGATTTTTAGCACAAATTATTGTTAACAATATTATAAGTATTGAAGCATATTTATTATTGAAATGGGGGGAATGTTCCTGCCGTATTCATTGTTGTTTATACTGAATGGGCATGGATATGCATATGAAGGATATAGTTGCTGCTCCGATTTTTGCACTGCTTATTTCCATACTTGCTTATGAAATAGGTATATTTATTAATAAAAAAACCAAAATAGCCTTTTTTAACCCGCTTATGATAGCTATTGCATTGGTAATAGGTGTTTTGCTTCTGCTGGACATCCCTCTTGAGGATTACAAGAGCGGGGGGGATTTTATTTCATTGTTTTTGACGCCTGCCACAGTTATATTGGCTGTGCCGCTCTACAGGAATATTAATTCTCTGAAAAAGGACTATATTGCCATACTTGGAGGAGTTGCTGCAGGATGCGTTACTGCTGTTTTCAGCATTTGGGGTCTGGCGAAGGTTTTCGGGCTCCCGAAGGATTTACTTGCCTCACTTATTCCAAAGTCAATTACTACACCGCTGGGGATAGAGCTTTCTAACCAAATTGGAGGTATTCCCTCTGTAACGGTTGCCGCTATTATAATTACGGGAATTGTTGGAGCAGTTTTTGCACAATGGATTTTAAGGGTGTGCGGGATAACCGATAAGACTGCAAAGGGCATTGCCATAGGGACTTCGGCACATGCGCTTGGGACTACAAAGGCAGTTGAGCTGGGGGAGACCGAGGGCGCTATGAGCGGCTTGGCTATAGGGCTTGCGGGGCTTGTCACAGTTATAGCGGCAACCATATTATCCGGAATTGGTATGTTTTAAATGGTTAAATCTGCATTAAAAGGTTATAATTTTTGGGAATTGTGTATTAATATTATATATATTGCATAATTGAAATTGTAAATTTTTATGATATACTATTAGTCGAATGTTCAAATGAATTTTAGGAGGATGCTGATAAATTATGGATAGCATGTCAAAATTGAACTTTTGGTTGGAAAATGAATATTTTGATCAAGACACAAAGGATGAGCTTTTATCAATAAAAGACAATGAAAAAGAAGTAGAAGACAGATTCTACAAAAGTCTTGAGTTTGGGACCGGAGGGCTCAGAGGTATAATCGGTGCCGGTACAAACAGAATTAATATATATACTGTAAGAGTTGCATCACAAGGTCTTGCAAACTATATAAATAAACTCGGAAAACAGGATAGCGGTATTGTTATAGCATATGACTCAAGATTTATGTCTCCCGAGTTTTCTCTGGAAGCAGCAAAGGTTTTTTGCGCCAACGGGATTAAGGCGTATCTTTTTGATGAATTGAGGCCCACTCCGCAGCTTTCCTTTGCAGTAAGATATTTGAAAGCGGCAGCAGGCATAGTTGTGACTGCCAGCCATAATCCGAAGCAATATAACGGATACAAGGTGTACGGCGGGGACGGGGGACAGTTATCAATAGACGGTTCAAATGCGGTTATTTCTGAAATTAACTCAATAGCCGATATAACAAAGGTTAACACAATTTCAAAGGAAGAAGCGATAGAAAAGGGCCTGCTTGAAATTATCGGAAGCAAGATAGATGATGCATATATTGCGATGCTGAAAACATTGTGCATAAACAAGGATGCAGCTTCAAGGGTAGGAGACGGCTTCAAAATTGTTTACACACCGTTACACGGAGCAGGAAATAAGCCTGTCAGAAGAATTCTATCGGAAAACGGCTTCAAAAACGTATTGGTTGTAAAGGAACAGGAGCTGCCGGACTCACAGTTCTCAACCGTTAAGTCACCTAATCCGGAAGAAAGATCTGCATTTGAATTAGCTATAAGGCTTGCATCCGAGAACAATGTTGACTTAATAATAGGTACTGACCCTGACAGTGACAGAGTTGGTGTTGTGGTAAGAAAAAATGACGGAGAATACGCTACATTAACGGGAAATCATACAGGCTGCCTGCTGCTTGAATATATGCTTTCCGCAATGCAGGAGACAGGAAAGCTTCCTGATAACGGTTTTGTTGTTAAAACAATAGTTACCACCGAGCTATCCAGGACTATTGCGAAATATTACAATGTTGAGCTTGTTGAAGTTCTCACAGGCTTTAAATTTATAGGGGAGCAAATAATGCTTCGGGATGAAAGAGGCAGCCAGAAGTATCTGTTTGGTTTTGAGGAAAGCTACGGCTATCTGGCAGGCACTGATGTAAGAGACAAGGATGCGGTTGTAGCCTCAATGCTTATAGCTGAAATGGCGGCATATTACAAGGCTAAGGGAATTACGCTGTATGAAGCCCTGATAAACCTATTTGAGAAGTACGGATACTACATAGAAGGGGTTAATTCATTTACTCTGGAGGGTAAAGACGGTGTAATGAAAATCAAAGCTGCAATGTCTGCTATGCGTCAAGTGAAATATCAGAAAATCGGAGCTTTAAATGTAAAGGCTATAAGAGATTACAAGAAATCAGAAAGATACATTATTGCTGATGGGTCTGCGGAGAAAATCATATTACCGGAATCTGATGTTTTATACTATGAGATGGTGGACGGCTCATGGTTCTGTATCAGACCTTCGGGTACAGAACCGAAAATCAAGATATACTATGGTGTGTCCGACAAAACCCTTGAGCTGTCACAAGCAAGGCTGGACACATTAAGGAGCAGCGTTTTAGAGGTTATAAAGCCATTACTGTAAAGGAATAATGGTTTCCCGTGCAGGTATATTATTAAAAATCAATTAATATCGGCTGAAAAGGCTATTGGAATTGTTTTAATGCTATCAGCCG
Organism: Ruminiclostridium sufflavum DSM 19573; assembly: GCF_003208175.1. Taxonomy (GTDB): domain Bacteria; phylum Bacillota; class Clostridia; order Acetivibrionales; family DSM-1351; genus Ruminiclostridium; species Ruminiclostridium sufflavum. The sequence continues at coordinate 89,572 of NZ_QKMR01000005.1, forward strand.
GTATTAATTTACTTCCCGTTAAGCAGACTTTTTTTAGGGAAAGCCTGTACGCTCTATGGAAGCTGGATTACTGCAATTTCCGGTTTAGAAAGAAAGCGGAACGGAAAGACTACATTTCCCAATCCTTTATTTAAATACATATTTATGCCGTTTATTTTGTGGCTGCCCTTTCTGTATCCCATTTTACAAAGCTTTTCATTTCTCATTATTTTAAACTCAAGGCCAAATGGCATCCATATCTGACCGCCGTGAAAATGTCCGCAGAGAAAGTAGTCTGACTTTTCTTCGGGAAGATTAAACAGCATGTCGGGATTATGTGAAAATACAACATTTATGCAGTTATTACCCAAGGATGGCTTAATCCCGCTGAATGCTTTTCCGACATCAGGCTTTCCTTGCTTTAAGTCATCAATCCCGATAATATTATAGGTTGTATTATTTTTTATTATGCTGATATTGGAATTAAGCAGAACCTCTGCTCCTGTTTTTTGTATTATATTGATAAAGGAGGCTGTCTTTTTATTATCATGATTTAAGGCTTTATGGTCATGATTTCCGAGAGAAATATAAACAGGACAAATAGCTGTTATTTCCCTCAGCAATGTAATAAACCTTGTGATATCCTTTGGTTTTTCGATATAATCACCGCTCATAATTATTATATCAGGATTGGCTTCTTTTAAGGCTGTTCTGATTCTTTCTGCCGAAATATAAAGCTTATTTACATGTAAGTCAGATATGTGTGCTATTTTAAGGCCTTTATGGCTTGTGCTGTAGCTGACTGTGCTTTTACTCAGCAAGGAAGCCTCTATTCTCATATATAAAAGCAATAGCAAAATTGAAATGATAAGAATAATTGTATAAGTCATAAAAACACTCCTCATAATAAAAAACAAAAAAATGGTAAGAATAGTAATATACTATATGTTTGTTTTTTGCATCAGCCGTGTGATTTGCTTGCATTGTCACTAGATTAGTATATATAAAAATATTATCTTTGTAAAATAGCAAAAAAAGTTTGAATATAGTAAAAATATGTTGCCACTACTTGGAATAATAAGTATAATTATGATGATAAATGTATTTTTTAATCATTATATATTTGTTGAGATATTTTAGCATATAAATTATTGTCACAAGGATGTATATCGCAACATATACGTCAATATAAATTTAAGAGGAAATAAATGAGAAAAATTAGTACTTCTAATTGCAAGGCCGGAATGATAGTCGGAAAGGCAATTCTGCATAATGGTGCGGCGGTTCTGCTGGAGGCAGGCGCCCGGCTGACAGCATCATATATAAATAGGTTGATAAATCTGGGCATTACCGAGATATACATTAAAGATGATGTGTCAAAGGATATTGATATACCTGATGTTATTGAAGAAAAAACGAGGCTTGAGGCTATTGAACTCGTTAAAAGCACAATGGAGGCTTATTATCATGGTGATAAGCTGAATTCAGACAAAATTATAGAGGTTGTTATTAAAATAGTAAATGAAATTTTATTAATAGATGATATTATTATCAATTTAATGGATATAAAGTCTTGTGATAATTATACATTTTTACATAGTGTTAATGTATGTGTCCTGTCAATTGTCACAGGTGTGGAATTAAAATTAAGTTATGATGCTTTGAAGGAATTAGGGATAGGTGCGATTTTGCATGATATAGGAAAGGTTATGATACCGCCTGAAATACTTCAAAAAAGCTCTGCGCTTACTGATGAGGAATATGAAGTTATCAAGCAGCATTCACTATTGGGGTACAATATTATAAAGACAATACCTGAGATTAGTGAAGCGTCGGCTATGGTTGCATTATGCCACCATGAAAGATTTGACGGCAAGGGATATATCAGCGGGCTGAAAAGGAATGAGATACATATTTATTCAAGAATAGTTGCTGTGGCGGATATATTTGATGCATTGACTTCTGACAGAATATACCGCAAGAAAATCAGCACAATTCAGGCTATTGATTACCTGACGGTTATTGCTGCCTCGTCACTGGATGAGGAAGTGCTGCGATGCTTTGCTAAAATAATACCTCCGTTTCCTGTGGGAACCGGCATAGTTCTGAATAATGGTGAAAAGGGAGTGGTTATCGGGGTAAACAGGAATTTACCTTCAAGACCGGTTGTGCGAATAGTTTTTAGTTCTGATGGAAATAAAAAATCGAGCTATAATGAAATAAATCTGGCTAAGGAAACGGAGTATTTTATTAAGTCTACCGCTGAATTGACAAAATGACAAAGAGAATATAACTTAGATAAGGGAAGTAAAACAAAGCAAGGCACACTTAATGATGAATTTTATAATAATCTGAGATTGACAAAGCTTACGGATGTATTTATAATAAATATTGCTTATGCGGATGTGGCGGAATTGGCAGACGCGCTGGATTTAGGTTCCAGTGGGAGACTGTGCAGGTTCAAGTCCTGTCATCCGCACCAAGATAAGTTGACAAGTTTTCGAAAGAGAATTTGTCAACTTTCCTTTATGCGGGTTTGAAGCATTTTAAGTGGTTGGCAGATTTCCAGAACGTATGGATTTGAACCCACACGTAATCAAAAAACAATAATTATATGAGCACGATGGCTGCCAAAGCTATCGTGCTTTTTTCGTACCCTAATTAAGAAAGTGAGGATCTGACCATGACGACTTATATTGACAAATCAAATGGGATTACAGAAGGCTTGCGCAAATCCTTTCAAAGTACAGACTGCAAGATGGCGAACCGTCAGTGCTATGGCTATGATATCTCGCCCAATGGCGACCTTGTCGTCAATCATGGTGAGGCAAAAGTTGTTCGTTGGATTTTTGAACGGTATCTTGTAGGAGAAAGCTTTGGTAAAATCGCTGCCGGTCTTGAACAGCATGGAGTACTTTCCCCTACCGGAAAAGCTAAATGGAATCGTGAAGCGATTTCCAAATTGCTCTCGAATGAAAAGTATACAGGATCGGTTCTGCTGCAAAAGACAATGAGCATTTGCGGTACGCAGATTAAAAACGAAGGCGAGCTTGATCAGATGTTGATTACTCACCACCATGATGCAATCATCTCAACTCAGGATTTTGAAACGGTGCAGCAAATGAAGCATGAGCGTGCAAAGGCCCCAGTTCAAGAAATGAAAATGATGCTGTCGTTTTAACAGGAAATATATTCAAATAAATCAGAATATGGTATACTATTAACAAAGAAAGCGGCGAAGCCCATGAACCATAGAACTATTACAAATATTTCCCTGAAGCAATACAATTTATCTATGGATAAACCCCTTCGGATTGCTGCTTATTGTAGGGTTAGCAGCCTCAAAGAGGCTCAAGAATTAAGCCTTGAAACGCAGATTCGATATTATACAGATAAAATCGAGGCCTGTACCTTTGGAGAGAATGCCGGGGTGTTTTCAGATACAGCAACGGGCCGGAATATTCGGCAACGCCCGGCGTTTAAGAAGCTTATGACAAAATGTCGAGCCAGTAAAGTGGATCTCATTCTTACAAAGTCTATCAGCCGCTTCGGAAGAAATTCCTTGGAGACTATTCAGCGATTACGGGAGCTTCGCAGCTGGAACATTGATGTTTATTTTGAACAAGAAAATATTCATCTACTTGACCCTGCTGCACAGCACATTATTGAGATATACTGTGCGCTGGCGCAAAATGAGAGTGAGAACAAAAGCCACAACATTCATTGGGGAATCCATGAGGGGTTTCAAGCAGGAACCTCGGGTTATCAAAATCTTCCTTGCTATGGGTATTGCTTCGATAAAACAAAGCAGATACTCACAATTGTTCCAGAGGAAGCAAAGGTTGTTCAAATGATTTTTGACTTACGCCTGCGAGACTATAGCCTTGGCAGAATTTCAGCAGAACTGGCAAAAAGAGCAATCCCCTCACCAAAAGGTAAGCCAGTTTGGAGTCGCGAGTGCATCCGAAAAATCCTTTGCAACGAGAAATACACAGGCTCAGTGATGCTGCAAAAGACTTATGTGGAGGACTTCTTCACTGGCAAGCAGAAGCATAATACCGGGCAGCGTGAACGATATTTTTACAAGAACAACCATAAGCCGATTGTTGGATGGGACGTTTTTGCGCAGGTGAATGGCTTAGAAATGTAACGGTATGTTATAGCAATAATGAGGCTCGTTTAACAAATGATTTTAAGCAAAGGAGATAAACGTGAATTGGACAAATTTTCAAACATATAACGATGCGCCTACTAAGGCTTTCGAAGTGTTATGCAATCAACTCTTTGAGAATTGGTGCAAAGCGGAATATTCATCGCATATTGACTCTTTTAGTATTGTAAATGGTGCGGGCGGCGATGGAGGGGTAGAATCGTTTGCTGTGTTAATTAATGGAGAAATTATCGGATTGCAAGCGAAATGGTTTCCTTCAAGCATTTCTGAAAGTCAGATAAATCAGATAAAAAACTCCATCAAAACAGCGATGAAAGTTCGTCCTCAAATTGTCCGTTACATTGTCTGCATTCCTCGAGATCTCGCTTCGTTGACAGGTAAAGGTGAAAATTCAGAAGACAAACGATGGAACGAAATGCAGGCAACTATGTCGGAGGAATTCCCAACTCTGTCCATAGATTTATGGAACGAAACGCGGCTTATCTCGGAACTTCAAAAAGAGTCGTCTGCAGGAATATATAAATTTTGGTTTAAAAATGCGGAGGTTTCTGAAGAAAATGCAAGGTTTTCATTTAATAAAAGTAAAGAAAGTTGGTTGTCCACAAAATATGTTCCTGAATTAAATACTTACGGTGAAATTGATAATTGCATTTCTGAATTTTTAGGTAATCAAAAGCAGCGCAATGCTATTCGACTGACATTTGAAAGCTTTTGCATGCTCTGTGAAGCCTTTTCTTTTGCGGCAGACGAATTGATTTCTGTATGCGGAGATAATGATCTACAATTATCACTTGCTTTAACAGATACAAAGAATCATTTGACTGCAATGAAATATGAAATAGATAAGGCATTGGCATGGTTAAATCATGAAACAATATTTAACATTTCCATAGATGAATCTGATTTTTGGATTGATATAGATACGCTCACTCAACAACTTAAAGAAAGTAAAGAAGAGTATCATCACCATTTCCATTTTTATGAAGTATCAAAAGTGCTACGAAAACTAGAAAAGGTTGACATGCAAGAGGCGATAAAAATCCTTATGCACGGCAATGACAGAAAAAGTCTTATCTTTTTAGGTGAGCCTGGAACTGGAAAAACTCACGGAGTTGCAGCTGAAACCGAAAAATTGCTTGATGATGGGAACCATATTCCTATACTTATTCAAGCACGCGATATTCCTGCAGGTTATATGTGGAAAGATATAATCATCTCTAGCCTTGGCTTGACAAGTGATTGGAGCGAAGATGAAATTTGGCAAGCATTATCTTCTCTCTCAAATAGGAAACGCTTTCATGCTGTTAATTCAGATACCCAGATGTGCATTTTGCCTAAAATTATAATTATTGTGGATGGGGTTGATGAATCATCGCTTCCTCAGAAGTGGATTCAACTAATTCAAGAAACAAATGCCATTGTACAAAAGTACCCTCAAATTCGATTTTGCTTTACATCTAGGCCTTATATAATTGATTCAAATGCCAATTACGCAAGAATAATAAAAATTGGTGCTAGTGGTGATTCTCCAACTTACAAACTTTTTTCGAGTTATGCAAAAGCTTACAATATTGATATTACTAATGTTGGTTGGATAAAGTATGCATTAACAACTCCGTTATCCTTAAAGCTGTTTTGTGATATAAACAAAGGAAAACCCATATCATACCATGACCGAACTGATGTCTCAATAACAATGCTCTTAAAAGAAAAAATTTATATTTTGGAAAAAGAGTTCTGTTCACGAATGAATGTAGTTTCGGTAAATAATCAGTATATACTAAGGGCTATTAGACTAGTTTCTGCAGCATTATATGATCAACCCCGTATTGAAAAAAATGTACTTACTGAAACTATTTTAAAGGAATTAACATTACAGCGATCTCAAGTAGAGATGTTAATGCAATATTTGGGGGATTATGGAATATTAAGATTATTTTGCGAGCATAGTTCTAGATATCTTTCACTCGATACCTATTATTATTATCCGGGAATTCAAGGGTACTTTGATTATGCATCCGCCCTAATGCTTTTGGATGAATATAGTCATCCGCAGAACATTAATTTTGAAAAATACATGTACATTCAGAAAAACACACTGTATGCTTTGACGATTATCGCCATTCAAAATTGCAATTATCTCATAACGTCGAATGCAACCATTGATAATGTGGCTAACCCATGGTTTAAAGAAGAACTTCTATTTATCGCATTACGTCATTCAAACCCTAGTAATGCCCAAACTTATAAAGAAAGGCTTCTACAAATAATGTCGGGTGGCGCAGAACCTCTTATGTCGATTACAAATAATGTTGTTTTACCATTAGCGAGAGACATACAGCACCCTCTTGGAAGTGCATTGCTTGATAAATTTTTATCCAGTTTTATAAACCCTGCTGATAGAGATATTATGTGGTCAATACCATGTTATCTAAAAGGCACGCATAGTGATAAATGGTATTACACAAAAGAGTTGGCGCTTAACGATGACGAGTATGTCTTATCCAATGACGATATGGCTGGTGGCTGTCCAGTAATATACGCATGGGGGTTATCCTCCGTTAATAACTTGCAAAGAAAGTTTTACAGAGATTCGCTAATGAAATGGGCGCAGCTAGCCCCCAATGAGTTTTATAAGCTATTTCTCAAATTTTCCACTGTGAACGATCCCCAAATACGCAGTGACATCTTTTCAATCTTAATGTCTCTATTGTTCGAAGATGAGAATCAGAAATTGATTAAAGAAGCCGCTGATTGGCTGATCACTAATATTTTAGCACCAGATAAGATTCAAGAAAATTATGATATCTCAATAAGATATTATTCGTGTGCCATTGTACAAAAAGCAATTAGTTTGGGCGTTATTGACAAGAAAGAAGCTGAGTCTTTTTTGCCTCCGTATAAGCCGGTTAGCAATTACATTCTTCTAAATAAGGATGCTTTGTCTGGGACGCGTATGGGTGGGTATAGTGGGATTGACTACGATTTAGCAAGATACGTGCTAATTGACCACTTCACTTCATGCTTTTCTGATTATGACAGACGAGTAAAAAATCAATATGAAAAGTTAATAAAGCTAATTGCCAAGGAGCAGCCAGAATATAAAGGTATTTCAACCGACCAGTTTATCATATCTGCAGCGTTTGCCTTTGTAACTCAATGTGGTTGGAATGAAGAGATATTTCAATATTATGATAGAGAAAAGAAAAAAGCCAGAGGTGTAGATTGCGCAATCAGTGGATCTTATCATTCAGCTACCCACGGATCGCAAAGCCAGGTTATGACAATCTGCGAGAAATATGTTTGGCAGGCAAGAAATGTTATTAGTGGCTTTTTATCAGATCGCCTTTTATATTGCGATGATGATAAGGTCGTTCGAGTTACTGATTATGGATTATTGGATGATTTCATCATCCCCGCGCAGGAACTTAACCAAATTGATCCAGATAATATACCCGAAGATCATCCATGGCATATTCCTGAAAAAGAAGTTGTTATATTAGAAGGACAATACAACACGAAAGAGGACGTAATTAATTCAATTATTCACTCGCCTGATGTTGAGTGGATTAAATGGCTGTTTATCAATAACAATACACAAAAATATAGCGTAGAGAGCAACAACTTGGCGGCTCTGGAGGGATATTCATGTTTTTATGGATCCACTGGGGTTGAAACATGTTTATTTATTAGTTCAATATTAATTTCATCTGACGATATTGATAAATTTCTTGATATATTAAGAGATGATCCAGATTTGGCTGATAATATATCGAATCCCGTGGATTGGCAAGGTGGGATATATTCATCTTGTTATATTACGCCTAAAGAGGTTTGCTGGTCTCCTTGGAAAAAGCGGTATAATAGTAGATTTGTTGATGATTTTCCTCAATTAGATATCCAATCGGCTGTTGACAAGTGTTGCTATAATTTTCAGGAGTATGGTGATGTTTATTACGATTTACCCTCTCTCCCCGTAAGGGATTTACTCCATATTACTAATTCAGACGGTTACTTGTTCTGCGACAATCAGAAAAAAGTAAAAGCTGAATACTGTATAACAGGCGAAAAATGGAGAACCTATCAAGATTATCTTTTGGTGGACAAAAAAGAATTACTTACAAAAGCAGAGGAAATAGGGAGTAAAATTCTTTGGATAATGCGTGAATACCGCAGAGAAGATGGAAAGTCCAAAGAAAAGCTTGGTGAGTTTTATGCTCAAAAAGATTGCTGTTCTATTGGCTTCTTTAAAAATGGTGAGTTTATTACGAGACAAATTTCTACAAAGCAAGACAGTAAAGTGAGAATCCATTAATTATATTGAATTTATAGCAAACTTTATTATGCTGAGCCAATTGCGCATTATGTTTTAATTTTCATATGATGATAGTTCAAATTCCTATCTTAAAACAGGATGATATCCAGAATTGACGTGGCTCGCATGTAATACACAGAAATAAAGGGTTTCAGAGGCTTTCGGACTTCGTGAAATCCTTTGTTTTTTTGTAAAAATCCAGTGTGTGAAATTTAACACACTGGACTCAAATAAAGCTTTCACATATCTCATAAGAAAAAGGGAGAGTTTATCATGGGTAACCATTGCAACAAGTGATTCAGCCTGCTTCCTGAAATCAGTTGCGCCACATGCAAGGTAAATGTGCTCCGCTCCTGAAATAAATGAACTCAACATGAGGATTGCAGTGCGCGGATTACCTCTGCTGCCAAGAGGGCTTCGTGCTTTGATGAAATCTTGATGCTGACATCCTTCCAGCTCAGAATTACTCCATAAGATGAAACGGGAACCTTCTCCATTTTCTGAATTTCAACAAATGCTGTCTTTGGGGAAACGGTCGGATCTTCCTTATAACCACGGATGATCTTTCTCCAGTAATAGTATACATGAGGAGATAACTGATTCTTTTCGCACCATTCCGGGATTGTCATCCCGCTGATTCTCTGTTTCCATAGGCTATAACTTTCCTGATTGAACATAATCAACCTCCTGAATTTGTTTTCAGAAAGTTTATCACAATCAGCTTAATGGTTCACGACGCCATGTTTTGAATCACTTACCAAAGATTGATTCATTATAACAGTTAAAATAAATGTAGATATGATCGCGTCTGCTCAATATGAAACCAGTTGCGATAAGTTTATCATTGACAAGTCATGCGTGGTGGATGATTTCTTTGTTTTAAGCACGGGACTTGCTGGCAGAATAAGCATCGCGTGAAGTTTATGAAAGCTCTCCTTGTTGATAATAATGGGGCAACTGTTCATGCAGTTGTTTTATACAAGTGATACCAAAAGACATTGCTTTCCGGCGGAGGGAAGTTGTGTCTTTTTTTATTGGAAAAAATATGGTATTATCTTCATGTGTGTTGCTGCTTTATGAGAACCAAGACCTCGCATTCTCTCTGCGCAGTGCAATTTGATAAAAGGAGGGTGTCTTGTGAAAAAAACAGGATTCCTACTGCTATGCGTTTTGACCATCGCCGTGATGTTTTCGTTAACCGCCCATGCGGATATGGGTCCGAAACCGTCTGTTGTGATAGATTTTAATGGGCTTGACGGAAAAACATATTATGCAACGTTGCTTGCCAGTGAAAAAACCACTGGTCCTTACACAGCGCTTAACGCTAATAAGGGGAATGCCCATTACGTGGAGGGAGACGAGGACTATGAGATTTTTTTGAAATTTGCGGAGTATCATGACGCGGAGGGGTATTCCTTTCTGCAATTCTTTAAAGACTGTACAAAAACACATCAATTTAGCTGGACGTACTACCCGCCTCAGGTATTTAAAATACTTTTGTATTTCCCCAAAACAGACCATTTTATCGTCAGTGATGACCGCTACGAGCGTTATGCCTTTGACAGTTATTTCACTGTTCAGATTTCCGATACAAGTCTTTCTGCTGCAAAGTCCTACGATTATACGAATGAAACACTTTCCCTGATCGTCCGTATTTTACTTACTATTGCCGTCGAGCTTGCTATTGCGCTGCTGTTTGGTTTTCAGGAAAGAAAACAGTTCCGTTTTATCATTCTCGTTAACGTCATCACGCAAATTGCGCTGAACCTTGCTTTGAATATTATCAATTACTGTGCCGGGGAGTTGGCATTTGTGGTATCCTACGTTCTGCTGGAAGTAGGGGTGTTCATTGCGGAAGCGATTCTTTATACATGGTATCTGAAAAAGCGCAACTCAAAAGAGATTCCCGGCTGGAAACCAGGCGTATATGCATTGGTGGCCAATGCCGCCTCTTTTGCGCTGGGGCTTGGGCTAGTCTATTGGATTCCAGGTATTTTTTAGTGGAGAGTATTTCTAAATAACAGCTCCTCGACAGTATAAAAACAGATAAGCTTTTTGCACGATTCCTTCAAAGAAACCGTCTGATTTCATGTCGAAATTAGACGGTTTCTTTTTGATGCTTTATGTGCTATAATACTAATGAACTCAAATGATCCATTATTTGAGCGATTCATCGGAGGGCTTTTAATGAAAATAAAGCTGGATAAGATGTCGGGGTTATTCCCGGTATTTTATCCGGCTTTTTTGATTTCAAAAGCGCAAAACGTGAACATAAAAGCAAAGCACAGGGATGATTTCAGGAGGACAACATCACATGAATGTTCAAAATGCAAGTCTCAAGCCAATCAACAAGCAATTTACCAAATATGTAATCCCTTCTGTTATAGGAATGGTTGTACAAGCCCTTTATACTGTTTTGGACGGTATCGTCGTAGGGCAGGGAATTGGAGAAATAGGACTGGCCGCCATAAATATCGTCTTCCCTTTTGGCATGATTGTTATTGCGCTGGCCATGTTGATCTCGGTAGGTGGCGCCAACGTTTATTCGTTTTACAAGGGTCAGGAAGAAGCGGCAAAAGCGAACAGTATCTTCTGTCAATGTCTGACACTTTCCGCTGCAGTCGGCGCTGTGCTGGCCTGCGCAGGGTTTCTTTTCCGGGAGTCACTGGCCTTGTTTGCGGGGGGAAACGAAGCCCTGCTGCCCTCCGCTACTGCTTACTTGAAGTGGCTGGCGCCCTTTTCCCTCTTTCAAATGATCGTCTGCTGCCTTTCTATTTTTGTGCGGAATGATTATGCCCCCAGACTTGTCATGATTGCGACGGTTACCGGAGCAGTCATCAATGCGATCCTTGATGTTGTCTTTATTCTGGTTCTCCATTACGGTATTGAAGTGGCGGCCATGACAAACGGCATCGGAATGCTTATAGAGATTGCATTCTACGCAACTCATTTTGCCGGTAAAAAGGGTATGCTGCGGATCAAAAAGCCCGTTTTCAATTTTGCTGATATGAAACGGGTATTCAGCAATGGGCTTGCTACATTCCTGATGGAGTTCAGCCTGCCTGCGGTTACATTTTCTTTTAATCTGGCAATCATTCACACAGTGGGGACATTGGGAGTGACAGCCTATTCGATTGTCGGCTATATATGCGCCATCATGAACATGGTATTGATCGGTGTTACCCAGGGTGTACAACCGCTCATGAGCTTCTGCCACGGCAAGGGTGATAAAAAGTCATTTTCTCATGCATATTCCCTTGGGATGCGAACCAATATTATCGTCCCGGTGATATTGGTGGGCCTTTGTTTCGCCTTCAGTGAAGGACTCGTAGCTCTGTTCCGCTCAGACAACCCGGAATTAACCGCTTTAACGAGCCATATGCTTCGGCTTTATCCGTTCGCGTATATCGCCATAGGGGTTACACTGATGAATATCCTCTATTTCCAGACCACAGAGCGAAACGCCTTTTCTGCAGTAATTTCTTTCTTGCGTTGCATCGGTTTCATACAATTCTTTCTGTTGGTATCTGTCTATCTGTTTGACGGACAAGGACTCTACCTCGCCTTTTTTGCCGGCGAGTTGTGCCATTTGATTATTTCACAGATATTGGTGAAACGGGCGAAGCTCTTGGGAGATACAGCAGTGCAAATACAGAGGGGCCTCATCGAACAGGATAGTAAAGGTGAAAGTGAATCGGATATTGCATCAAGGGATTTGGCGGACTGATTGCACCAAAAGAGGTTAATCTGTGCTTAAAAACATAAATTTCTTTTGCATGGTTCCCTCAAAAAACTCTATGTGTCGGAGATGAACACTTTTGAATTGTGCCTATAAAGAGGAATCTTAATTTTTGCCTGAAAGAATGCCATAGGGAAGTTTTTTTTATTTTGAGTGTGGAAAAACTTGAAAGGTTGCAGATGCGTCCGTTTTAGATGACCTTTTAATTTTGAACAGTTCTTATTGGACTGAATAAAATTGAAGGCCATTTTTCTTGCCCGGAAGCTTTATGTCAAAGTTTCATGGCATTGCCATATAAATACTGATGTTCAAATTTAATTATACGAAAAAGCTGAAAATCAGAGACAAAAAACTAAATATTACGGCTTTTGAACTCTTTGTTCAAGTTGATGCCGTCCGCAATAGCCTTAAAACAGACATCTCAATAATAATCAAACTGAACAGAGATGTGCAAATGGCTTAGCTTATGCAGATAAATAAACTGTTTCAGACTCTTGTGCATAAGCGAAATTGAAATGTAAAGCGATTCGTTACATTGACATAATAATAGTATCATGATAAAGTAAATTTGTAAATTAAAGAAAGAGTGGTGTGTTGATGTCGGTCATCCTGTAAGGATTTATGTTAAAGACATGAGATGAGCAGTTGTACTGCTTTTATTTGTGTTATCAAAAACTGCCTTACAGATTGAATGAGCATCCATTTTTTATAATGGTGTAGTTTGTAGCGCAGTAATTATACTGTGCTTTTTTATTTTCTTTCTATAAGGCGAAAATCAAAATTAGAGAGGAAGAAGACTATGTATACATTTACAGACCGGTTTATGTTCAATAATGAAAATATTAAGTTCCTGAAAAAAACAATGATGGGGCCAAATGCCATGCGGGTGTCTGAGGAATTAGCGTCGCACCTGAACATCAACGAGAATATGCGAATCCTTGACCTCGGCTGTGGGAACGGTCTTTCCACGCTTTATCTGACGAAAAGGTATGGAGCATCCGTTTTTGCCGCCGACCTTTGGATTTCGCCAACTGAAAATTATGAGCGATTCAAATCTATCGGGATTGATGATAGGGTCGTTCCGGTTTCCGTAGATGCGACTAAGGGGCTGCCTTTCGCAAACGAATATTTTGACCTGCTCTTTAGTGTGGATGCTTACCATTATTTTGGTGACACAGCAGAAATGCTGCCGTCGCTCATTCCTTTTGTGAAAAAGGATGGCTATATCGCTGTAGCGGTTCCCGGACTAAAATATGAGTTTGGGAAAAATGTCCCTGATGAAATGAAGCCGTTTTGGAATGACGAAGTGGCAAGGACTATACACTCTCTTGACTGGTGGAAGGAGTTATGGGGCAGGGAAAAGGGTATTGAAATAGTGGATATCTGCGAAATGGCCTGCTGCAAGCAAGCATGGGAGGAATGGCTTACCGCATATCATCCCGTTGTTGCGGAGGACATAAAAATGATGAAAGCAGAAAACGGAAAGTATTTTAATCTTGTTCAAATGATTGCTAAAGTGCTTTGAATACGTTTCCGGTTTATTATTCGTCTTGGTTTCCAAGGATGGCCTGCCCACCTCAAGGTAAAACAATTGTATTAATTGATGTACCCTCCGTGCTATATCTGTGATATGAAAAAGCTGATTGCAGCCAGTCAAAACGGCAATATATAAAATAACCAATTACTTCGAGGTTATCAGGCTGAAACAGATGCAGAATTGTATCTGTTTCAGCCTGTTTTTTCATGTTATACTTAAAAAACAGGACAAAAACGCTGTTTAAACATAATTTATATTATTGGAGGAAACTCAAATGAAATATCAAGGAGTTTGCATTGCAGTGAAAGATATAAGTCTTTCCAAAAGGTTTTATCAGGATTTATTTAAGCTTGAGGTGTTTCAAGACTATGGCAGAAATATTTCCTTTGGAGGATTGTCTTTGCAGCAGGACTTTGATTGGCTGTTAGGTATTCCGAAAAAAAGCGTCTTGAAGGAATCTAATAATATGGAGCTGTACTTTGAGGAAAGTGAATTTGACGACTTCATTGCAAAATTAGAGCAGCGCAACGACATTAGGTATATAGGGGATGGCGTTAAGGAAGCTGAATGGGGACAACGCTCCGTCCGTTTTTATGATTTGGATGGACATATTATTGAAGTTGGCGAGAATATGAAGAAGGTTGTAAAACGGTTCCTTGATTCCGGGCTGTCAATGGCGGAAACCTCCAAACGCATGGAAGTTTCCTTATCGGATTTAGAAATGCTTTTAAATAGTTGATTCCTTTGTGGTATACAAAGTATGCTCCGGTATCGGAGATAACCTAATCCTGAATTATAGGTTCGTGTAAAAATGCGCTGAAACGTGTTTTATTGTGAAAAGCGTGTATAATATAAGTATAAATATGATATTGTCTCAAAGGTGATGTCTGTTCCTTAATAGTACTTTGAAGATAAAGGGTTTCATAGGTTTTCGGACTTTATGGAATCCTTTGTTTTTTGCAAAAATCCAGAGGGCAAAAAGTGAACCATTTGCAATCTCGTGCCTATTAACAAGTGTACGGGATTTGCAAAGGAGGCGATGAAAGTAGGTTTGGAAATGTTACGCGTAATAAAAGCTAATCAAACAATCCCGCGCTGTATGTTTGCGGAGTTAGTAGATGACTACGGCGATTCGGTTTACAAGTTTTGCCGAAGTCTGACGTATTCTAAAGAGGATGCAGACGACTTGTTTCAAGAAACATTTTTAAGAGTATTGGAGCAGTTACCTAAGGTGGATAACTCAGAGAATCCGAAAGGCTTTCTCTTTTCTTCTGCGCTGTATATATGGAAAGGTTGGAAGCGCAGGTATGCCCGGCGAAAACGGTTAGCACCCACAGAGCCTTTTGACGAAGCAGCAGCGGGAGGAGAAAGTATGGAAGAAGATTTTCTTGTACGGGAGGAAGCCCATATTGTCCGCGAGCTGGTTGAAAGCTTGCCGGACAAATTTAAGGTCCCGGTTATCCTGTACTATACTGTTGAAATGAGTGTGCCTGATATTGCATTGTCTATGAAAATACCGCCCGGCACGGTTAAAAGCAGGCTGTTCAAGGCGCGGAAACTTATTGAGAAAGGATTGAAGGAGCATGAAGAATAAAAATTATGATGTGGACGGATTGCTCAAAAAAGCATTAAAAAGCACAGAAACGCCGGATACAGCGTTAGTGCAAAAAGTAAAATTAAATTATATCAAGGAGGGAGCTCTTTTGAGAAAACCCAAGTTTAAAAATTATTTTGGAACAGCTGCCGCTGTTATTGTTGCAGTTATGCTTGTAACTACTACGGCGTTTGCGGCATGGCATTTTTTGAAGCCGGAAGATATAGCACAAAAAACAGAAGATTATGCGTTGAGTGCAGCATTTGAAAGCAAAACCGCCATAAATATCAACGAATCAAAGACAAGCGGCGATTATATATTTACCCTGCTTGCCGTTGTATCCGGCAAGGACATTACTGATAAGCCGTATTACAAAAATGGGGAGGTACAGCTTGAACGTACCTATGCGGTAGTGGCGATTCAGAAGGCAGACGGTTCACAAATGACGGCAGATGAGGGGACGCATAATTTTTTTGCCTCTCCGCTTGTGAAGGGCTTGAAGCCTTGGGAAGTGAACGCTGCTACATTAGGCGGCGCATATGTTGAAACGGTAACGGAAGGAGTTATGTACCGGCTTGTAGAGTGTGATGATATTACGATGTTTGCCGACCGTGGTTTATATTTTGCAATATGTGACAGTACCTTTATCTGCAACACTACTTTCAAATTCAATGAACAGACTGGCGAAATTGCTGTAAATCCAGCTTATAAAGGAGCAAGCGCAATTTTTGATTTGCCGCTTGACAAGAAGCTGGCTGATCCCTCGAAAGCTGCTGAGCTATTGAAGGGCTTGAAAAGTTCTCAAGACACAAACGTGGATTTTGAGAATGGAGGATATGATATAAACTGGAATAACGCAAAGGCTGTTGAGTGGTCTAGAGTACCCCTTAAAGTCGACGGCAAAGGATATTTCAGTTATGAGTGGAGCTCTGACGGGAAATCGGACGATACTGTTGGCAGCGGTTCAATTTCCGCAAAAGTTACCGACATTTTTACGAGTGACAGCATGAGCTCAGCTATTGTCAATGTAATGAAGTCTGACGAAGCTACATATGCCTTGCGGGTTGTAAAATCGGAGGACGGCACGTTTACCGGAATGATTGTAATAGCACAATAAAACATATAACCCTCCCTGCATTTCGTTTTTGCAGTACAAGAACGGAATGCAGGTTTTTTCTGCAACGGATACCACATGCTTTGGGCGTATCCTAAAAAGCAGATAGCTTTAACAGGAGAAATAATTTTTATTGGCTTATCACACAAATTTTTCCAAATTAAAAGGGGATAGTAATTAAATGTAGAATAATAATCATATAATACTTCGTACCAAATTTTTATTTAAGGGAGAGTAAAAAATGAAGAGAGAAGATTTTATTTTAAGTGACCCTTATTATGAAACAGAAGCTGAAGGAATTTTAATTAAAATTCACAGGGACTTTTTGAATCAAAGCTCTATCGCGTACGCCAATAAAATATTTGAATTGTATTTGTACAAGAAATCCGAAGTGATAGATTATGTTTTAAATCACAGTGTTCTGGATTTCTATAAAAGCAGATATGCAAGGAATGAAATAGCTGAGAAATTAAATGAAGCAGATATAGAAATCATGAATGACAGATGGGGCTGTCTTACATGGAGAAACCATAATCTGGATGAGCATATAATACAAGTTGAGTTTAATGATGAGATGCAGTTATCTTATGTGAGCATAGATGGTTAACGAAACTTATAATAATACAAGTATCGCGGCTATGGAAAGTTGAATTGAAAAAAATGCTTTTAAAAATGTAAGCTCCATGTTTAAGGGGCTTACATTTTTTAGAGGTTTTTGACAGGTCATACCGCTTTTCAAGTAAAGATATATTTCTTTTGAGTGAAATAGCTTACAAAAAATAAAATAGCTTCGGTTAGAATTTTGCTTATAAAAAGGGACAATGACATTGTATCCGTAAAGAAATCAAGCATCAGATAATTACAGATAAGAATTGCTGCTACCAAACAGTAATACTTTATTAAAGCTTTTCTGTGTAGCTGCTTTTTAGCGTTAAACACTAAATTTTTGTTTAAGATATAATTAACAAGGGAGCTCACAGCTCTGGCCGCTATTACCGAAATAAGCAGATTTTTTGTAATGCGGTTGAAGATAAACAGGCAAATAAAATCAATAATGCCGCAGGCAGCTGAAGAAAAGCAGAAGCTCAAAATAGGCAGATATATTTTTACAGAATCCCGAACGGGGTGAAAATGACTGCTTTTGTTGTTGTTTTCGTATATTGTCTTTATAGGAATGCAAAACAATTCATAGCCTGATGACTTTGCCTCCAGCAGTTGATTCATCTCATATTCATACCGGTTTCCTTTTATTTGAATCAGCCAGGAAAGCATATTGGCTGAGAAGCCTCTGAGGCCTGTCTGTGTATCGGTTATCTTGCAGCCGGAAGCAAGAGAGAAAATAAAGCCTGTAATTTTGTTCCCTATCAGGCTTTTTAAAGGAATTGAGCCTGTAAATTCCCTGCATCCCAAAATGACGGAATTTTTGTGCCAGACTATGCTTTCGGCAATTTTAATAATGTCCTGCCATGTATGCTGACCATCGCAATCGGCACAAACTATGCCTTCCTTTTCTATACCTTTCTGCAATAAATAGGTAAATGCGGTTTTTAATGCGGCTCCTTTTCCTAGATTGATTTTATGGCTTAGCACAATACAGCCTTCAAATCCGGCCTGTGTGAATATGGCTTTGTATTTTTCGGCGCTGCCGTCATTTACAACAATTATGCCGTAATCACTGTTTTCTCTTATAGCCCTTATTAGCTCGATTAGCTTTTTATCCGGTTCGTATGCGGGAATTATAATTTTCATAAGGAAATTTTCCTTTCTCAGCCGATGTATAAAATATCACTGACACCACGTTCTTTATTTTTACCAAGGGGATTATTTATAACCTCACCGTTAAAATACATCGTTGAAGAGCCACCTCCATCAAGATTATAGGCATCTGTGCAGCCCAGGCTTTCAAAAAGCTGAGCAAATTCAGTCAATGTCATTCCCTTGCTGTAGCCCTTGCTTCTGCCGTCTACCACTACAAAGACATAATGATTGGCGGAAATAACACCTACTCCTGTTCTGGGATTCGAATTTTGAATTGAACGGTTGCCGAAGTTTGTGTCAATCTCTGTAGTGCCGAAATCGGTAACGGCAGAAGAAGCTTTGACAAGTACAGGCCCAAAGGACAGCGTTTGTGTAACACCCTGCGAAATTAATTCTTCAGCTGTTGTTCCGGTTTCATCATAGGTCGTCATGGTTCCGTTCTCATAAAATGCCAAACCTGTCCGTGCAGGAATATCTCTGAATATTTCTCCGTTGCGGATTACTATTCCGTCATCACGGAAACCGTAATAGTCGCCGTTAATGGCTAAAATGGCATTGTTTTCTTCCGAAATCTCAGAAGTGTATTCAATAATGTTGCTTCCGAACTGATTTTTGGCAAACGCTGATTTCAGCTCGCTTGAATCCTTCAGGACAATATCTGCGACGTAATAGGTAACGGTATCACTACCAGAACCCTCGGTAATTTTTTTTATATTAATAGTTTTTGAATCACTTGTATAATTCCACTCATTACCGGAGGAGGATACGGATTCTGAATCATAGGCAGCTCCGGAGCTGCCCGTGTTAACGCTTTGAGAAGCCTGCCCTGCGGCATCGGATGCAGCGCTTGTATCAAGAGCATTGCTTATCTCGACATGCTCAATAAGGTAACGGTCCGCTAATTTATATAAAACAGTACAAACTGCAAGAAGAAAAATAAATATGATTATAAGTATTCTTTTTTTAGTAAGCCTTCTGCTGTGCTTTGACATTTCAGATATCAATCCCTTCACCGCTGTTCAGTCACAATTGTTTATGAAGCTTTGCTGACAGCTTCGTTGCCGTTTTTAATAAAACAGTTTTTATTGCAATTATAGTCTAAACCTTATGTGTGTTCATTTTGTCATAAAGGTGTGTACTTTTTGTGAAGGTTTAGAGAAAAGCCCGTTGAATTATTAAATACTATAGTTTATACTAAACACAAAATATATTATAGAAACCGTTTCAGTATCGGTTTGGGAAAAGGATGTGTGATATTTGAAAAAGTTTTTTTCTGAATTTAAAGAGTTTATTTCCAGAGGAAATGTCATTGATTTGGCTGTCGGTATAATTGTGGGAAGTGCATTTACAGCTATTGTTAATTCATTGGTTAATCAGGTTATAATGCCCGCCATAAGCTTCATAATCGGAGGGCTTGATTTCACAGGGTACAAATTTCCTGAAGGTGCGGCAGAAGGACAGGCTGCAATTATGTATGGTGCTTTTATTCAGCAGGTTATTAATTTCATAATAATTGCATTAGTTGTATTTTGTATGGTAAAAATGATAAACAGGGTTAAAAGGATAAAGGGTGAAGAATTAAAGGAAAAGGAAGAAAATACGCCTCCTCCTTCGGCAGAGCTGCAAATGCTGACGGAAATCAGGGATTTGCTGACGGAAATTAAAACAGAGAAATAAAGTCAATAATTTTCCAAAGCTATAATGGGGCTGGAGTAATATATAAGGGCTTTTATTAAAAATTGCGGTCAGCAGTAATATGTCAAAAAATCAGGAAATGGCGGTGTGATATATGGAATGGATAAGTAATCAGAATCATGTGCTTCTGGCACTGGCTGCAACGTTAATGACATGGGCGATGACAGCGCTTGGAGCTGCAATGGTTTTCTTTTTTAAGGAAATAAAGCAGAGTGTTCTTAATACTATGCTGGGATTTGCCGCGGGAGTAATGATTGCAGCCAGCTTTTGGTCATTGCTGGCTCCGGCAATTGAATTGGCAGAGGATTCCTTTTTGCCGGCATGGCTTGTTGCGGCTATAGGATTTGTTGGAGGAGCAGGTTTTTTAGCTGTGGCCGACAGGATCATTCCTCATATGCATTTTAATGCAAAGGATGGAGAAAGCGAGGGTATTTCAACACACCTCAAACGCAGTATTCTTTTAGTTTTTTCGATAACCTTACATAACATTCCGGAGGGTCTGGCAGTGGGTGTGGCATTCGGAGCTGTGGCAAACGAAATGGGCAGCCTGTCTGTTATGTCTGCAATTGCCGTTGCAATCGGAATCGGGATACAAAACTTTCCGGAGGGTGCGGCAGTATCAATTCCTTTGAGGAGAGAGGGCTTATCCCGCAGCAGGAGCTTTTTTTACGGACAGGCATCAGGTTTCGTTGAGCCTGTTGCCGGAGTGGTTGGAGCGGCGTCAGTTATGTTTATTAGGCCAATATTGCCTTATGCACTTGCATTTGCGGCAGGTGCAATGATTTTTGTTGTGGTTGAGGAGCTTATCCCGGAGGCGCAGAGCGGAAATCACAAAAGTACTCATCTCGCTACCGCAGGATGTATAATTGGGTTTGCGGTAATGATGATTCTGGATGTTGCTTTGGGATAGTATATACCGCGGTTGATAAAAAGCAGAAATAATTGCCGTTTTTGTTAAATGCTTATTTAAATAAAATGAAATCTGGTTTATTATTAGATGGGTAAGAAAATAATAATTTATGTTGCACAGGAGGATAAAGCCTTGAGTATTGAAAAAAATAGCTTCGGTACATTGCAGGACGGCACTGAAGCAGATATATTTAAGTTGACAAATTCTAAAAATGTATCTGTAGAAATCACTAATTTTGGCGGAATAATTGTTTCGGTAAATGTACCTGATAAAAACGGAAAATCAGCTGATATTGTATTGGGATACAGAAAGCTTGATAAATATATAGATAATGACGGGTACATTGGCGCATTAATAGGCAGGCATGCAAACAGGATAGAGGATGCCGTATTTGAGCTGAATGGCAAGGTATATGAGCTTGTGAAAAATGATGGCAGGAATCATCTGCATGGTGGGGATACAGGCCTTCATAACGTTTTATGGAAGGCAGAAATATTAAGCGGGGAAGGCATTGAAAGGCTGGTTCTCACTCACACCAGTCCTGACGGTGAGGAAAACTATCCGGGTAAGCTTGATGTAACTGTCGAGTACTCCTTATCAGAGGATAATGAGCTGAAAATTGATTATACTGCCGTTTCGGATAAGGATACAGTCGTGAATCTGACAAATCATGCTTACTTTAATCTTTCAGGGCATAATTCAGGAGAGGCAACACAACACCGGCTGTTTATCAATGCTGACAAATTTACTCCGGTTAATGACGAATGCTTGCCGATTGGTGAGATTCGCAATGTAAAAGGGACCGTAATGGATTTTACAAAAATGAAGCGTATTGCCGAAGATATAGACAGTCCGGATGAACAGCTTGTAAACGGTAAAGGCTACGATCACAATTGGGTTCTGAACACAGAAGGCAGCATTAAGGAAACAGCGGCTGTGCTGTATGATCCTGAGAGCGGAAGAGCTATGGAGGTATATACCACAAAGCCCGGTATTCAATTTTATTCAGGCAATCACCTGAGCGAGAAGCTGATTGGAAAAGATAATGCGGTTTACAATGCGCGAACAGGTCTTTGTCTGGAAACGCAATATTTTCCTAATGCTATGAAGCATAAAAACTTTCCGTCTCCTATTTTGAAGGCAAATGAAAAATATCATCATATAACTATATACAAATTTGTAAACAAATAATAATAGCATAATATATTAAGCATAAGCAGAAGCAAAAACCCCCGGGATTCCGGGGGTGACTAAAGTCAATTTGTGTTTTATATTATCCTCTTTTAGAGTATCCGCTATTAAAGCTTTTTTGAGCAGCCTTTTTAGCTTTTCTGCATTCAGGACATCTTGCAGGTTCGTTTGTAAATCCTTTTTCGGCGTAAAACTGCTGTTCTCCAGCAGTAAAGGTAAAAGTTGCACCGCAATCTTTACAGGTAAAAGTTTTATCTTCCATGAGACTACCTCCTAAAAATTTTGTTGCTGAGCATATAAAACCTTATACATTACGGTACGAAAAAGGACAGTTAAATCAGAATAAGAAATTATAAAGCTTAGCAATATAATTATACTATTGAGAATTGTAAAAATCAAGAAATTTTGATTAAATTGGAGCATTAATAATAAAAAAAAATCAATTTCCTATTGACAAATATAATATTGTGCCGTAAAATATCAAATGTGCCTTGCGGGACGGAGTCTTGAAGGCAGTAAATGGTGGATATAGTTCAGTTGGTTAGAGCGCCAGATTGTGGTTCTGGATGTCGTGGGTTCGAATCCCACTATCCACCCCATTAATAAAAGAATCCATGTGCTAGGTATTGAGCCTGTGCATGGTTTTTTTGTGTTACGGGGCAGAAGCTTTACGCGCGGCAGCCTTGATTAAATTTTAGTGCCGGAAATTCGGCGGGGGAGGTCAGCTTGATAAGAAAAATAAGAGAAGAGGATAAACAGTTTTATTTGAAGATGTCAAAGGATTTTTATTCTTCAGATGCTGTATACCGCAATATACCGGAAGTATTTATTATGAATACTTTTGATGAGTTAATGCGGTCTGATAATTATTTGTCCGGATACATTATGGAACATGAAAATTGTACAGCAGGCTATGCCCTCTTGGCCAGATCCTTTTCACAGGAAGCAGGCGGTATGGTTCTGTGGATTGATGAGCTTTATGTCATGCCTCAATATCGTTGCTGCGGCTTGGGACATGAGTTTTTTTCATATCTGGAAGGTAATCTGTGCTATAATGTCAAGCGCTTACGTCTTGAAGTTGAAGACAGCAATGAAAAAGCGGTATCCCTTTATGAGAGAATGGGATTTAAAAACCTGCCGTATTCTCAGATGATAAAGGAGCTGTAACAATATACAATACAAAACAGTTTTGTATTGTATTATCTCGAATATTATACAATAAAATTGAAACCTTTTGATTTTCCTTACGTCTATATTCTTATACTGTTCACAAAATATAAGGGGGAAAGCTATGTACAGAAAATTAATTATCTGGATTCTAATGATAGCGGTATCGGTTTCAATGGCAGGCTGCGGTTCGACTGCCAGCAAGTCTGAGACTTCTAAAAAGGATATTGCGCTTACCTTCAATGATTCTATGGATGCCGGATCTGCACAGTCCGGCGAAGGAGCCGCAGAAACATTACCGGCATCGTCAAGTCAGGCTGAAAGTAATAATGTAAATGAGCAAAGTACTGATAATATTGCCGGTGTAAATCAGAAGATAATTTTTACAGGTCAGGTTAATCTTGAAACTCTTGATTTCGAAAAGACCAAGACGGATTTATGCCAATACATATCGTCCGCGGGGGGATTTATACAAAGCTCAACTGTTCAGGGCAGCGGAATTGGCTATGGTGGTTTAAAGAGTGCCGAGTATGTATTTAGAATTCCGAAAGCAGGATATAATCAGGCATTTATTGATTTAAGGAAATTCGGAACAGTAGTATTAGAGCAATCAAACGGCGAGGATGTTACTGAGAGGTACTTTGATACAGAGGCAAGATTAAAGTCGCTGAAGATACAGCAAGAGCGTTTGCAGGAGCTTCTGAAGAAGGCCGACAAAATGGAGGATATTTTAAAGATAGAGAAAGAGCTTCAGACAACTTTGTATGAGATTGAAAACTGTACGGGTACGCTCAAAAAATGGGATTCACTTGTAGAATACTCTACTTTAAATGTAAACATATCCGAGGTTGAACAAATAAAGCCTGCTCAACCTAAAGAGAAGGATGGCTTTTTTCACAGGCTGGCATACAGCTTTAAAAACAGTGTGGCAGGTATCGGGGTGTTTTTGCAGGCTTCGGCTGTGCTTTTGGCAGCGGCGGTACCTGTAATAGTACCATTAGGGTTGATTGGTTATTTGATATTCAGGCTTGCAAAAAGAAAAGCAAGAGGATTGAAGGATAACGAGAATAAAGAAAAATAACAGATTAATAACTTGTTTAAAACAAAAAGCCTTTAATCGGATGATTAAAGGCTTTGGTGACCCATCGCAGATTCGAACTGCGGACACCTTGATTAAAAGTCAAGTGCTCTGCCAACTGAGCTAATGGGTCGAGTGGCTGGGATGGCTGGACTCGAACCAACGAAATGCCAGAATCAAAATCTGGTGCCTTACCAACTTGGCGACATCCCAACGTCAAGCGCAAAACCTATTATAAATAGGTTTGCACTTTTTGTCAAGTAAAAAACAAAAAATATTTGAAATTTTATAGCTTGAAGTCCTGTGTTGCTATGTCAACCAGCTGCAAATCCTTATTTCTTTCTTCAGCCATTCTTATTGACCATTCGTTTTCAAACAGTATGGAATTCCTTCCCAGCTTGTCTTCAACAATAATAGCTGTACTGGGAAGATTCAGCTTTCTTGGATCCAGACCTTCGTTTTTTATCCATCTTGCATGTCTGAAGGGCAGATTTTGAACTCTCAGCTGAACACCATACTCATTTTTCAATCTGTATTCCAAAACCTCAAATTGAAGGGCGCCGACTACTCCTACAATTAATGCTTCAATGCCTATATCAATTTGCTTGAAAACCTGAATTGCACCTTCTTCGGAAAGCTGATCAATGCCTTTTATAAATTGCTTTCTTTTCATAGTATCGGCAGGCGTAATTCTTGAAAAAAACTCCGCAGGGAAAATAGGAATGCCCTTGAATCTGATATTATCGCCGCCCTCGAATAAGGTGTCTCCTATGTTGAATATTCCGGGATCGAACAAGCCTATGATATCGCCGGCAAACGCTTCTTCAACAATTGTACGTTCTTGTGCCATAAACTGCTGCGGTTGTGAAAGACGAACCTCCTTACCGGCGTTTACATGCCTAACCGACATACCTTTTTTAAACTTGCCTGAGCAAATTCTTATAAATGCAAGCCTGTCTCTATGCGTAGGATTCATATTGGCCTGAATTTTAAATATGAATCCGGAAAATTTGTCGCTTTCAGGATCAATTTCGCTGCCTATTGCTTCAACAATCCCCGGTGAAGGCGCAAGATCCAGAAATTCTTCCAAAAACGGCTGTACTCCGAAATTGGTCATTGCACTTCCAAAAAACATGGGAGTCAGTTCACCGCTTCGGATTTTTCTTTTGTCAAATTCATCGCCGGCCATATCCAGAAGCTCAATATCCTCACACAGCTTGCCGTGATAATGGCTGCCTAACAAATCTGCAAAAACCTGATCGTCTACTTTACCGACTTGAGATGATACCTGGCTTTGTCCATGCTCACCGCCGGTAAACAGTTCAATTTGCTTTAGCTTACGATTGTATACGCCCTTAAAATCACCATCAATTCCAATTGGCCAATTCATTGGATAAGAACGAATACCAAGTACTCTCTCAATTTCCTCCATTAATTCAAAGGGATCTTTGCTGGCGCGATCCATCTTGTTTACAAAGGTAAAAATAGGAATTCCTCTGAGCTTGCATACATGGAAAAGCTTTATCGTTTGAGCCTCAATACCCTTTGCGCCGTCTATAAGCATAACGGCACTGTCTGCGGCAACCAGAGTTCTGTAGGTGTCCTCACTGAAGTCTTGATGACCGGGAGTGTCCAGTATATTAATGCAATAATTATTGTATTCAAATTGCATAACACTGGAGGTTACAGAAATTCCTCTTTGCTTTTCAATTTCCATCCAGTCTGATACGGCAAATTTATTGGCTTTTCTTGACTTTACGGAGCCGGCCATTCTGATGGCTCCTCCATAAAGCAGTAATTTCTCTGTTAATGTTGTTTTACCGGCATCAGGATGAGAAATAATGGCAAAGGTTTTTCTTCGTGATACTTCTTTTTTTATTTCGGCTTTTATATCTGGCATATTAACCTCCCATGCCGAGTTTTCGGCACAAAAATTTGGTAAGCTTTTGTGGAGGTACGCTAGTATTTTCGTAGCTGTATCTAAAGTCTTTCAAGCTAACCTCCCACGCCGAGTTTTCGGCACAAAAATTTGGTAAACTTTCGTGTAGGTACGCAACATGTTTATTACCAAATCCGCATTTTTTAGCTGCCTAACCTCTTGTAATTCGTTTATCAACACGTTTTCCACGTTTCATTTTATATTATAGCCAATATGCTGTCAAATACTAAAAGGAGCAAGCGGGAGTTTCATAAATTGTTTTATGGAAATAATATGGATAATCCGGCTTTTGCGGTTTTATACGATTTGAAAGGCAGGAAAAGAATCAGCGTTTCAATTTAAATGTGAAAGTTGAATAAGTAATATTAAAATTTATACATTTCGGGGAAACCATGAATATAACTATTATAGAAATAATAACATTAAAAGGATATTTTACATTTAGCATAGAATATTATAAACTAAAGAAAAGTAGAAAAAGATAGTAATTTCTGAAAACAGACGGAGCAAAAGGTTAAGTGGAAGTTTTAAACGCTGCGTTTTAAAATAACAAAATTGAACGGAGGATATATGGGTAACGGCAAAATTATTGTAACTATAAATGGAGACAGGTACGAAACAGAAGCTAAAACTACTCTTTTTGAGCTGAGCGGGAGCTTTCAGAAAAATTATGCTTGCGCTGTTGTTGCAGCAAGAGTTAATAATGATATAAAGGATTTAAGCTACGAAATTATTGAAGATGCAAAAATTAAATTTATAGATTTAACTGATGAGGATGGAATGAGAATATACAGAAGAAGCTTATATTTTCTTTTCATCAAGGCGGTTAATGAGGTTTTCCCTGACAGAAATGCGGTTATAAGCCACCCCATGAGCAACGGGGTATATTGTGAGATAAACGGAAGTGAAGCATTAACTGAGGTTGATGTTGAAAAAGTTGAAAATAGAATGAGAGAGATTATTGCTGCAGAAATGCCGTTTGAAAAAAGAATTATTCCCTTGGAGGAAGCGAGGCAGTTGTATAAAAACACTGGAAGACTTGATAAATACGAGGTTCTGGAATATAGAAAAAAATCACATGTTACGGTTTATAACTGCGGCGGCTATGAGGACTATTATTACGGGTATATGCTGCCGGATACAGGTTATATAACATGCTTTGCTCTTAAATTTTATCAGCCGGGTCTTGTTATACAGTTTCCGTCAAAAGTAAATCCCGAGTCTCTTCAGCCGTTTGAGGAGCAGAAAAAGCTGTTTAAGGTTTTTATCGACTACAAGAAGTGGATAAGAATATTGGGAGTGCAAAACGTAGGAGCATTGAATGACATTGTTAACACAGGTGAAATAGGGAATCTGATAAGGGTCAGTGAAGCTATTCATGAGAAAAAAATTGCAGAAATAGCCGACAAAATAACAAACCATGAGGAAGAAAAAAGAATTGTTCTGATTTCAGGACCGTCATCATCGGGGAAAACCACCTTTGCAAACCGACTAGGCATACAGCTCAGGGTAAATGGCTTTGTACCGCAGACTATATCTCTTGACAATTATTTTGTAAACAGGGATAAAACTCCTGTGGATGAGGATGGAGAGTACGACTATGAAGCATTGGAAGCTATTGATGTGGATTTATTCAACAAGCATCTTTCTGATTTGCTAAATGGCTTTGAGGTGGAAGTGCCTGTCTATAATTTTGAAACGGGTTCGCGAGAAGCTTTCGGACAGAGGATGAAGATGAATAAGAACACAGTTCTTGTCATTGAAGGAATACATGGACTTAATGACAAGCTTACCGCATCTATCTCACCCGAGGATAAATATAAGATTTATGTAAGTGCTCTTACTTCGATGAATATTGATGACCATAACAGAATTCCCTCAACGGATACCAGAATACTGAGAAGAATAGTAAGAGACAGCCAGTTCAGAGGCTGCTCGGCAATTAATACTATAAACAGGTGGCCATCTGTAAGAAGGGGTGAGGAGAAGAATATTTTTCCTTTTCAGGAGAATGCTGATGTTATGTTCAATTCCTCACTTGTGTATGAGCTGTGCTTGCTGAAAACATATGCGGAACCGCTTTTGATGCAGTTAGGCATGGAAAATGAGCGTTATTCCGAGGTAAAGAGATTAATAGAGTTTTTAAGCTACTTTTTGCCGATAGACGAAAAGGATATACCCAATAATTCAATTGTAAAGGAATTTATTGGAGGAAGCTGTTTCTTTTAGGTGGTTTTTGCGCAAAAGGTATTGGGATAAATTTTATTAGACAACTATATAAGGGGTGGAGAAAATGAGGCTTGGTTATATAGCTGAAATACTGGATGCACAGGTTATTTGCGGTGGAGAGTTTTTGGAGCTTGAGGTTACGGCAGGCTGTGGATCTGATTTAATGAGCGATGTGATGGCATATGTAACTGAGAATGTTATACTGCTTACCGGGCTTATAAACTTACAGGTTATAAGAACGGCTGAAATGATGGATATAAAGGCAATAATTTTTGTGAGAGGAAAGCTTCCTATAGACAGTATGATTGAATTGGCCAGAGAGAAGAACATTGTTTTGATGTCAACGAAACTATCAATGTTTATTGCATGCGGAAGGCTTTATAATGCCGGCTTACAAGGGAAATCGTAAAAGCTGCTGAGGTAGCTGCCGCCGAAGCACAAGGTTTTGTGCTTTTTTAGTACAGCGAGAGGAAGGTTTGTTGATATGGGCACTATAAGGCTAAAGTATGACATACCTGCAAATGACTTTATAACTGCAGGAGAGGCCTCCAGCAATGTTAAAAACAAGCTAACACAAATAGGACTTTCATCCGATATTATAAAGAAAGCTGCCATAGCAATGTATGAAGCGGAGATAAATGCGGTTATTCATGGAAATGGCGGGTATGCTTATGTTGAAATTTCGGACTATAAGGTTGTTATAAATATTGTGGATTTTGGTCCCGGAATACCTGACTTGGATTTGGCCATGCAGGAGGGTTATTCGACAGCTCCTGATAATATCAGGGAAATGGGCTTTGGTGCCGGAATGGGGCTTCCCAACATGAAAAAGTATGCGGATAAGCTTGAGGTGTTTACTAAGGTGGGAAAAGGAACAAAAATAATAATAACTGTTAACTTTTAATATTATAAAAAACTGGCAGCATTGACTAAAGTCAATTACGGTTCAAGCTTTCGCGATGATATTTATATCGAGACGATATTTTGTATCAGGACGATATTTAATATCGTCTTTTTAGTTGAATCAGGCTTTTAAGCTGATTTTGAGCGCAGTTTGGGTTTGAACTCAAGCTATCGGCCGATATAATCGAATCGGCTCTTTATCCGGCAGTAATTGACTTTTTAAATGCGGGATCAGAACGGCAGGAGGGTTAATGTGAAAGAATATTTTCATTCGGTTAATCTTGATAAGGACAAATGCAGAGGGTGTACAAATTGTATTAAACGATGTCCTACTGAAGCTATCCGCGTCCGTAAGAGCAAGGCTCAGATAATAAATGAGAGATGCATAGACTGCGGTGAATGTATACGTGTTTGCCCTTATCATGCAAAGACTGCCATAACTGACAAGCTGGATATTATTAATAATTTTAAATTCAAGGTTGCATTACCGGCGCCGTCCCTTTATGGACAGTTTGATAAAAAATATACAAGGGATAATATTTTATATGCTCTCAAATCACTTGGCTTTGATTATGTCTATGAGGTGGCAAAAGGTGCTGAAATTGTAAGTGAGGCTACCAGACAGCTATTGAAGAACCCTGATATAAAGAAGCCTATGATATCCTCTGCTTGTCCGGGAGTTGTAAGACTTATTCAGGTCAGATTTCCGGGCTTAATTGAGAATATTGTTAAATTGGAGTCTCCTATGGAGGTTGCGGCAAAGTCGGCAAAAAACGAGCTTCATGAAAAGCACAGCATAGCCCTTGAAGACATAGGCGTATTTTTTATTTCCCCGTGTGCTGCAAAGGTAACCAGTGTCAAGGCTCCTTATGAAAAACAAAAATCAAATGTTGACGGTGTAATTTCAATTAATGATATTTATCTGAAGCTTTTGTCTGCATTGAACAACTCCGAAAAAGGTACTAATTTGGCGGAGGCGGGTATAGAAGGAATTAACTGGGCAAATTCAGGCGGTGAGAGTTCTGCACTGGGAACTGAAAAGGTTTTGGCTGTGGATGGTATCCATAATGTTATAAAAATTTTTGACGAAATTGAGGAAGACAGGCTTAAGGATATTGATTTTGTAGAAGCACTTTCTTGCACAGGAGGATGTCTTGGAGGACCGTTGACGGTCGCGAATGCTTTTGTAGCAAGGACAACTCAGCAGAAGCATATGAGTGAAGCCTCAGAAAAATATGCCTCAGACATTGATAATAAAAATTATAAGGAGCTGGTATGGACTTCAGATGTTGAATACAAGCCGGTTATGAAGCTGGATCAGAATGTCTCAAGGGCTATAGAGAAATTAGAAATGCTTGAAAGGCTTTATGCCGAGCTTCCCGGCTTGGATTGCGGAGCATGCGGTTCACCGAATTGCCGTGCTCTTGCGGAGGATATTGTAAGAGGAATCGCAAATGAAACAGACTGTATTTTTAAGCTAAGAGAGCGAATCCGGGATTTGGCTGAGGAAATGGTGGAATTAGGAGGTAAAATGCCTCCTGTTATGGATAAAGACAAATAAGTTTCACTTATTTGTCTCTGCAAATAGCTTCGCTATTTGTTTTCAGCCGGATTAACGCAGTTTGTTTTATTATTAAGGAGGGTTTTAATGAAGATTGCTGAACTGCTTGCCGGAATAGGAGGCAGGCTATTGACTCAAAGTGCTGCAGATACTTTAATAATTGAAAATGTATATATATGTGACCTGCTTAGCTGGGTTATGTCACATGCGCAAAAGGGTGATGCGTGGATTACGGTTTTAACAAATGTCAATGTGCCGGCTGTTGCAATGCTGACTGATGTAGCATGTGTAATTATCCCAGAGGGGATTGAGGTTGGAGAACTGACAATAAAGAAGGCAAAGGAAAATAATATTACTATAATCAGTTCACCGTATAGTGCATTTGAAATATGCAGAGCAATCATAAAAAATGAAGCATAGGTTGCGGAGGTTAATGTGAAAGCTGCATATGATTTACATATACATTCTTCAATATCTCCCTGCGCGGATGATGATATGACACCGAACAACATAGTAAATATGTGCTTGCTGAAGGGGCTGGATGTGATAGCTGTAACAGACCACAATTCATGTGCAAATGTACAGGCAATAGTAAATTGTGCAAAAGCTACCTCCTTGCTTGTCATACCGGGAATGGAAATAGAAACTGCGGAGGAAATACATGTGGTCTGCCTGTTCCCTGATATGCAAAGAGCCTTGGAAATGCAGAACATAGTCTATTCAAGACTTCCGGATATAAGAAATAATGAGGAGGTCTTTGGCAGGCAGCTTATTCTGGATGAAAAGGATAACCTGATTTGCAAGGAAAAGAGACTTCTTTTGACTGCTGCGGCTATGACAGTTAATGAAGTCTTTGAGATAGTGGGCAATAAAATGGGAGGACTTGCAATACCGGCGCATATAGATAGACAAGCCAATTCCATAATTTCAAGTCTGGGTGTCTTGCCTGAGGATATAGATATCAGCTGTGTGGAAATAAGCGGTAAAAATATTGAGAGTACTGTTATTGCAAAGGATTTCAGGTTTAAGGATATTAAAAGGATATGTTCCTCGGACGCGCATTACTTGTGGAATATTCATGAAAGGGAGTACTTTATAGAATTAGAGAGCTTGACAATTAAAGCTGTTATAAAAGCATTAGGAACCGGCAAGTAAAGAAAGGTATTAAAAAATAAAGAGAACTTTACATTTGCTGTCCTAATGAAAGGGGCTATGGGAATGACATTAACTTATTTTTTATCTTTATTATTTTTTATTTCTTTTTCCGTTTACATTTTTTTGGGATTGTACATTTTATTTATTAATATTAAAAGTATATTAAACAGATTGTTTTTTATGGTTACCTTTTCCTTATGCATATGGGCGTTTGCTTTTTCTATGTGCTATCTTACCAGAGATTATAATACGGCGGTACTATGGCGTATGCTTGCATCAATTGGATGGACCACTATATTCAGTTTTTTGCTGCATTTTCTTATAATTTTAACGGGACGCAGTGAGATATTAAAAAAACGCTGGATTTATATACTTATTTATTTCCCCGCTGTGGTATTTATTTCTGTTTTTTGCCTTTTCAATGATATAGCGAGACAACAATATGACATGATACTTTCAAATGTCGGCTGGATTACTGTGACAGTAACAAGTATCTGGTCGCGTATTTATAACGTTTATTATATTTGCTGTACAATTATAGGGTTGAGACTGCTTTGGAATTGGGGCAGGAGGTCGAAGGAAAAGGAGATTAAGAAGCAGGCAAGGATGATGATAGCATCCTTCGCAATTGCTGTTTTTTTAGGCACCTTAACCGAGATGACTGTAAATATATATACATCGATACAATGTCCGCAGCTGGCACCGCTTTTGGCTGTTATACCTATCAGCACCGTGTGCTTTTTCGCAAAAAGATACGGCCTTATGTTTCCTGAAAGTGCTTTTGCGGCAGAGCCGGGCACGATACTCAATAAGGCAAATAAGAGCAAAATATATCAGACTGTATCTATGAGCTTTTTTATAGGCGCGCTGCTGAATTTTATAGCTGAGTTTTATTTTAACAGGAATGAAATAAAATCTGTAATGTATTTCAGCATGTTTCTTTTTATGATAGGAATAGTGCTGCAAGTAATACAAAGAATCCGGATTAAAGAGGAACTGAGAGATTTATTTTTTACCATTACAATATCATTGACTGTTCCGATTTTAACCTTAGAGTATATTTATTGCGGAAGTGCCACTGTCTGGGCCAGTACATTTCTTTTTGTCATGATTTGCGTTGTATTTAATAAGCGGCAGCTAATGTATGCGTTGGGTATCTCTATACTTATTACTCAGATAATAATATGGGTGAAGGTACCTGCTGTAACCGTAATTATTGACGGGGCAGATTATATAGTCAGAATAGCTTTATTAAGTATAGCTGTTTGGATGGCTCATTATATAAATCAGATATATATTAATCGTCTTGAAGAAAATGAAGACCAGATTAAGTTTCAAAAAATGGTTTCCAACATTTCAGCTGATTTAATCGGGGTCAATGAATACAATATAGATGAAAAAATCAACACCTTCTTAAAGATGAGCGGAGATTATTTCAGAGTAGACAGAATATTTTTTATCAGCCTGTCCCAGAACTTCAGGACATATGAGTGGTGCGGAGAAGGCATACAATCTGCAATAGACAGTGTTCCTAATGTAATTGAAGAAAATTTGAAATGGTGGAAGAGGCAGCTGTATAATAATGATATAGTGCATATATCAGATATTGAAATGCTCCCTGATGAAGCGGAAAAAGAAAAAGCAATACTGCGTAATTTGGATACCAAGTCTCTGTTTGCAATAACTATGACCAGAAAAGGCAAAGCGTTAGGGTTTTTGGTTTTTATTTCAAATTATGATTCTAACATATTTAAAGACAGTCATAAAAAATTATTAAAAATATTAGCAAATATATTATCTGATGGTTTGATTAAAATGGAGGCAGAAAAAGAAATAAGTTATATGGCATATTATGATTCGCTGACAGGAATTCCAAACCGCACATTATTCAGGAACAGATTGGAACAGGAAATAGCGTTGGCAAAACGGGACGGAACCTTGATTGGCGTGATTTTTATTGACTTGGATTCCTTTAAATTGGTAAATGATACTATAGGGCATTACGGAGGAAATAAAGTATTAAAGGAAGTGGCTTCCAGATTGTCGGCATGTGTACGCAGGCAGGATTCGGTTGCACGTTTCGGAGGTGATGAATTTCTTGTTCAGGTTAATCAGGTTTTTGAAGTGGAGGAAATACAAAAAATTGCAGAGGATATTCTTATTTCTATATCAAAACCAATAACTATAAAGGAACAGGAATTTTTTACTACTGCAAGCATGGGAGTTTCAATTTATCCGTATGATGGAGAGGATACTGAGACACTGATAAAAAATGCGGATTTAGCCATGTATACCTCCAAGGATAACGGAAAGCATCAATACACCCTTTGCTCACCTGAAATAAAGGAAGAGGTGCTCAAAAAGACCAAAATTACAAATCATCTTTACAGGGCAATAGAAAGAGGTGAATTTGTATTATATTATCAGCCTCAGATAAGTACTGCTTCAAGAGAAATTGTGGGTGTTGAGGCCTTGCTTCGGTGGAGGAATCATGAGTTTGGGGTGATTTCCCCGAAGATATTTATACCTCTGGCTGAGCAGACCGGTTTAATTGATGCGATTGGTAAATGGGTGCTTGAAGTGGCTTGCCGGCAGAATAAGGCTTGGCAAAATGCCGGCCTGCCGCCTATAAGAATGTCGGTTAATTTGGCGGCTGAGCAATTTCAAGACAGGAAGCTGATTGGCTTTGTTAACAAAGTACTTTATGAGACCGGATTGGATGCGAGGTATCTTGAATTGGAAATCACAGAAAGTACTGCTGTTGATAAAGAAAAATATAAATATACAACACAAATGCTGAATGAATTGAAGGAATTAGGAGTATCAATTTCTATAGATGATTTTGGAACAGAATATTCATCTCTGGGGAGGCTGAAATCGTTACCTATAGACCAGTTGAAAATTGATATGCAGTTTGTGCAGAATATTTCAGAGAGCAAGAAGGATGAAGCTATTGTAAAGACAATTATTCAATTGGCTAAAAATCTGGAGCTCAATGTAATTGCCGAAGGAGTTGAAAAAGAAGAGCAGTATGAATTTTTAAAAAAGGAAAGGTGCGATGAGATACAAGGATATTTCTTTTATAAGCCAATGCCTGCTGCTGAATTGGAGGGTATTCTGCATAAGCATAGCAAGAGGCTTGATATGGAGGTTAAGCTTTAAAACAAAACTATAGGCTGGTAATATCAGTTCTTTAGGTATTTGTTTTGACTTTTTGAAAGCATACGAGGAGAAAAGATGATGAATTATATACAGAGCAGCCGCAACAGCACAATAAAAGAAATTAAGGCTCTGCACCTGAAAAAGAACAGAGAAGCTGAAGGCCTTTATTTTGTGGAAGGCATCAGATTTGTAAAGGATGCTGTTGATAACGGGCAGGAGATTGTAAAGGTTATTATGTCTGATAAGCTTGAAAGCTTAAATGGCGGGAAAGAGTTGATTGACAGAGTAGCTGCGGTAGGTGCCGATTGTTTTGTCGTTAATGAAAAGGTATTTAAGGAGATATCGGATACTCAGACACCTCAGGGAATTATGGCGGTATTAAAAAAGAGGGAATTCAAGCTTAATAATGTTATTGAACAAGGAAGCGCTATTGTAATATTAGATAGTCTTCAGGATCCCGGAAATGTTGGAACCATCATAAGAACATCGGATGCAGCCAATATTTCCGCGGTTTTTATGACTAAGGGCTGTGTTGATTTGTTTTCGCCGAAGGTTTTACGGTCTACAATGGGCTCTGTTTTTCATATACCTATATTTGAAGGCCAAAATATAAAGGAGATAGCCGGACAATTAAAAAAAGCAGGTTATAGAATAATTGCTTCTCATTTGAGTGGAAAAAACAACTATTATGAAGAAAATTTGTCGGGGAAAATTGTCCTTGTAATAGGAAATGAGGCAAATGGCATAAGCGACGAAACAGCCGAATTGTCAGACAGTCTGGTAAAAATACCGATGCCGGGCAGGGCAGAATCGTTGAATGCGGCTGTGGCTGCGTCAATAATGATTTATGAAACAGTTCGACAGAAAACGAAATGAAACACTTGTTTCTCTGCTTATATATAGTATATAATGTTATCAAGAGGTAATATTTTTTGAGCGGCTTTAGATTTTTAGCAGTTTTTTGGAAGTATAGTTCACCAAATTTATGTCTCCTAAATGGGGCGTGGAGGTTAGCATGACTAACATTTTTGATATTGCGAGATTGGCAGGAGTATCAAAGACAACTGTTTCAAGAGTAATTAACAATAGATCTGGTGTGAAGGAAGAAACTCGTGTTAAAGTAAATGAAGCCATAGAAGAGCTTAATTACATTCCAAATCAGGCTGCTAGAAGCCTTGTCTCAAGAAAGTCCGGTGTTATCGGAGTAATTTACAATGTTTTTAATGCTTCTGTATATCTGAATTTAGCTAATCTGCTTGAAAAATATGCTGCGCAATATAATTACAATGTAGTTTTTTGCAGTACGAATGATGATTGTGGTTCAAAATTAAGATATGTTCAATATTTTACCAGCGGGGCTGCCGACGGACTCATTTTATTTGGAAGTGATTGCAGGGATGCCGAGGTGGTTCAGAAAATCAGAGACTCCAAGTATCCTTTGGTAGTAATCGAGAATTACTTTAATGATATTAAGGTGAATGATATTATTATTGATAATTATAATGGAGCAAAAAAAGCGGTTCAGTATTTGATTGAGCTGGGTCATACCAAGATTGCCCATATAACCGGAAATGTAAGCCACAAAGTTGCTTTTGAAAGATTAAGCGGCTATAAAGCAGCACTTAGGGAGAATGGAATTGAGTATAGAGATGAATATGTTGTGTTTACCGATGCAGGAGAAAGGTCCGGAAGTGAGGCAATTGAAAAAATTATCTTTTTAAATGACCCGCCTACAGCGGTATTTACCTTTAACGATATGCAGGGCTATGATGCTATACAGAAAACCAGAGAAGTGGGAGTACATGTTCCTCAGGATATGTCAATAATAGGGTTTGACAATATATACGAAGTAATGCATTATATTCCTTCAAGCATCAGGCTTACATCAATGATGCAGCCGATAGACAAGATTGCTGAGTCAGCCATAAGATTAATTATGGAAAATATAGAAAGCAGGGAAGCGGAGCCTAAGGTTATTTCCTTTGACACTGAATTATATTACGGGGAATCCTGCAGTAACAGAGAATTGAGCTGTGAAGATTAGAACAGGTTAAGCATCTGTTTTGATTTTAATAGAAGAAAAATGTTTTTTTTAATGATTTTTGGGAGCGTTCCCAATTGATTTTTGCTTAGCTTTAAATTAAGATTACGGACATTTAGGACAGGAATTATCAGCCGATAGCAAATTGACAAGAGTTGATTACAGTTCAAGCCTCAATATGTATATAAGCTGATAGTAAATTGACCAGAGTCAATTACGGTTCAAGCTTCAATATTGTATATAAGCTGATAGTAAATTGACCAGAGTCAATTACGGTTCAAGCTTCAATATTGTATATAAGCTGATAGTAAATTGACTAGAGTCAATTAAGGTTCAAGCCTCAATAGGTATAGAAACTGATAGTAATTGACTCTACTGCTAAGAGCTTTAAAAGGAAATTATAAGTTATAAATGGAGGATAATTTAATGAGGTACGGATATTTTGATAAGAAAAAGAAAGAGTATGCAGTGACAAGACCGGATACTCCCACGCCATGGATAAACTATATTGGAAGCGGAAATTATGGAGGTATAGTATCTAATACAGGCGGAGGGTACAGCTTTCACAAGGACCCGCAGAACAGACGCGTGACAAGATATAGATATAACAGTATACCTATGGACAGACCGGGCAGATACATATATATCCGTAACAAAAATAGCGGAGAGTACTGGAATCCGGGTTATCAGCCTGTGCAAAGGAAGCTTGACAGCTATAGCTGCAGGCATGGCATGGGGTACACTGTTTTATCAGGAGAATATCAGGGGGTTATCGGTGAAGTAACATATTTTGTCCCTGATGACAAAAATTTTGAAATCTGGCATGTAAAGCTATCTAATACATATGGCATAGCGCAGAGCCTTCAGGTTTTTGCATATTCAGAATTCAGTTTTTGGGATGCCATATTGGACCAGCAAAATGTTGACTGGGTTCAGCAAATTAATCAGGGAAGATTTGATGATGGCATAATTACATATTATCCTTACCATGTAAGTGATAATGCTGCTTTTTTTGCTACAGGCGAAAAGGTAAGCAGCTTTGACACAAATCTTGAAACCTTTATAGGCAAATACCGGTCTGAAGGCAATCCCATAGCTGTTGAGCAAGGCGGCTGCAGTAATTCAATATCACGAAGAATGAATGGTGCGGGTGCATTTTGCATTGATGTTGACCTAAAGTCCGATGAAGAAAGGGAAATGGTATTTATCCTCGGTTTTGCAGAAGACAGAACCGCCATAAAGGAGGATATAAAGGAATATCTTTCACCCGGGAAGGCAAAGGAAGCCTTGACCAGATTGAAGAAATACTGGGATGACTACACAGGAAGGTTAAGTGTGGAAACTCCTGATGAGGATATGAACCTGTTTGTAAATGTTTGGAATCAGTATCAGTGTAAAACTACCTTTAATTGGTCGCGTTTTGTTTCGCTGTACCAGCTCGGTCTGGGAAGAGGGATGGGAATTCGTGACAGTGCGCAGGATACATTAGGTGTAATGCATACAATACCGGAGGAGGCAAAACAGCTTATAATAAAGCTTCTGAAATGCCAATTTACTGACGGCAGGGCATACCATCTGTTTTTTCCTCTTACAGGCGAAGGAGGACAGGGAGATGCTCCTGTTAATAAGTTTGACTGGTATTCGGATGACCATTTGTGGCTGATATTGGCTGTAAATGCTTATGTTAAGGAGACAGGCGATTTTGCCTTCCTGAAGGAGCTTATTTTGTACAATGACAGGAGTACCTCCGGTACAGTATTAAACCATTTGGATATGGCTCTTGAATTTACGCGCAATAACAAAGGCCCTCATAATATTGCTTTGGCAGGGCGGGCGGACTGGAATGACACTCTGAACCTTGATACAGGAAAGGGAGCTGCCGAGAGCGTATTTACATCAATGCTGTATTGCAGAGCTGCTTTGGAAATGGTTGAACTTTGTGAATACCTCAAGAATAAAGAACAGGGTATAAAATATACAGGAATGTATGAAGAAATGAAGAATGCCATTAACTCTAGCAGTTGGGACGGAGAATGGTATAAGCGTGCTTTTGACGATAACGGTGAGCCGCTGGGGTCCAAGGAAAATAAATTCGGCAAAATATTTATAAATTCTCAGTCATGGGCTATTCTGGGCAAGGTTGCCGATTGCGATAAAGCTGATAAATGTATGAAATCAGTTGACAGGTATTTAAATTCTAAATACGGAATTGTCACGATGTACCCTTCCTATAATGAATATGATGAGACAAAAGGAGGAGTTACCACTTACCCCGTAGGAACTAAGGAAAACGGGGGAATATTCCTGCATACCAATCCTTGGATGATGATTTCTGAAACCTTG
This sequence comes from Ruminiclostridium sufflavum DSM 19573, assembly GCF_003208175.1. Classification (GTDB taxonomy): domain Bacteria; phylum Bacillota; class Clostridia; order Acetivibrionales; family DSM-1351; genus Ruminiclostridium; species Ruminiclostridium sufflavum. The sequence continues at coordinate 129,153 of NZ_QKMR01000005.1, forward strand.
TTAGGTAACGGGGATAAAGCATTCGAATACTATAGGCGGATACTTCCTGCTAAGAGAAATGATGATGCAGAGCTTTATGAAGTAGAACCTTATGTATATTGCCAGAACATACTGGGAAAAGAAAATCCTCAATTTGGTGTCGGCAGGAATTCATGGCTTTCTGGTACGGCGGCATGGAATATGGTGGCATCAAGCCAGCATATTCTCGGAATCAGGGCAAACTATGACTGCTTGATAGTTGACCCGTGTATACCGGCTGAGTGGCAAGGATTTAAGGCAAAGAGGGTATTCAGAGGTGCAGTCTACAATATAGAGGTGCAAAATCCGAACGGAGTATGCTCAGGCATATCAAAAATTACGGTTGATGGTGCAGAGGTTGCTAAAATACCGGTTTTTGAAGCCGGAACGACGCACTCCGTCGTGGTGCTGATGAAATAATACGGCAAAAGGGGATTGCAGCAAAAAATACACTCTTGAATGTTTTTGGTTATATTGCTATAATAACAAATAATACTGGTTTGAAAAATACTGCTTTTGCAGGATACGACCAATATGCTAAAAGCAATGATGGAGAAAAGTAAGCGAGAAAAGGCTGCTGCAGAGATAAGGTATCACCGGCTGAAAATACCTTTAGCAGACTGCTTGCCCAAGTTCCCTCCGAAGCTGTGGCTTTGAACATTACAGTGTATGTGTTAAGCGGATTTGCTGCATAAATATCAGATACATTGTATTAAGGTAGGGGCTGCCGGTTAAAACCGTTAAAATGCAAGAGTTCAGCGACATATCCTTTTTGAAAGGGGCTTTGTAATGACTGTGCCGAATAATATATATGTCATTTATTGTTAAGCTATATCGCTGAAAAAGCTGGGTGGTACCGCGAAGAATGCCTTCGTCCCTTTTGTTGGGATGGAGGCTATATTTTTGCGTAAAAATAATAAGGCTTTTTAGGGGGATACTGACTTTCAAGCTGAGCAATTAATAATAAAGGAACCTGATAAGCAGCATTTAAAGGTGAGAAAGCCATGACGGCACTTTATTGCGGTAATATTCAAATGCAAGGCAGAAACAAAATAATGAAAGGAGATATTAGACGTGATTGAAAAAATCTGTAATTTAAGGGACATAGCTCTGGGTAAAATAAAAGAAGCTGCATCAGGCAGTGAGGTTGAAGAACTGAGAGTAAAGCTGCTTGGTAAAAAGGGTGAGCTGACTGAAATGCTCAAGGATCTTAAAAATATGGCTCTTGAAGAGAGAAAGCAGTTTGGGCAGGAGGCAAATGAGCTGAAAAATGAATTGAGTGAATTATTGGAGGTAAAATTCAGAGAAATCAGCAATAATGATGTCAAAAAGTCATTAAGCAAAGGGTCCAGCTTTGATATTTCATTGCCCGGTACAAGCTTTCAGGTTGGTTCGCTTCATCCGGTCACTATTGTTCAGAAGGAAGTAGAGAGAATTTTTACGGGCATGGGCTTCAATATTGTTGACGGACCTGAGGTAGAAGAGGAGTTTTTTAATTTTGAGGCTCTTAACATACCCAAAAACCATCCTGCCAGAGATATGCAGGACACATACTGGCTTGAGAACGGCTCCCTTTTGAGAACCCATACCTCGCCATGTCAGGTAAGGGCCATGCAAAAGTACGGAGCACCGCTGAAGGTTATAGCTCCGGGAAGATGCTTCCGGAATGAAAGCACTGACGCATCCCATGAGAATACTTTTTTCCAGCTGGAAGGCATGATGATTGATAAGAATGTGTCTATTGCAAATTTGATATATGTTATGAAAACACTTCTGTCAGAGATATTTAAAAGAGATGTAAAGGTAAGGCTTAGACCCGGATTTTTCCCATTTGTTGAGCCGGGCTTTGAGCTGGATTTGAACTGTATGATTTGCGGCGGCTCAGGCTGTCCTACCTGTAAGCATTCAGGATGGATAGAGCTGCTGCCGTGCGGAATGGTTCATCCTAATGTACTGCGTGCGGGAGGTATTGACCCCGAGGAATATACAGGCTTTGCATTTGGCGTTGGACTGACAAGGCTTGCAATGATGAAATATGGAATCAGTGATATTCGTGTTCTCAATTCGGGAGACCTGAGAGCAATGGAACAATTTTCGGTAAGATAGGAGGAAAGTAAATTGAAGATATCATTAAATTGGATAAAAGATTATGTTGACTTAGACGGCATTGATATAAAGGAGCTGTGGTACAGATTTACAATGTCCGCTGCCGAGGTTGAGGACGTAGAATATGCAGGCAGGGATATCCAGAATGTGGTTGTGGGGAAAGTGCTCAGTGTTGTTCCTCATCCCGAATCCAAAAAGCTTAAGATTACTCAGGTTGATTCAGGTGACGGAATACTTCAGATAGTTTGCGGAGCACCTAATGTAACGGAGGGGATTTTAGTTCCTCTTGCAAAAATAGGAGGTTCGGTTAAGAAGCTTTCCAAGCTTGGAAAGGTGAAGCTGGTTGGTGTTGAAAGCTTCGGTATGCTGTGCTCGGCTCAGGAGCTTGGTATCAGTGATGATCACAGCGGGCTTCTGATTTTGGAGGGGGATTATACACCCGGTACTGATATCAAATCGATTATTGATATTGATGATGTTATTATTGAGATAGATAATAAATCCCTTACAAACAGGCCTGACCTGTGGGGGCACTATGGAATTGCCCGTGAAATTGCCGCTATTTACGGCAAAGAGCTGAAGCCTATGCAATTGGACAGCCTTGAGGGTTCCGAAAACAGGAGTAAGGTTGACATTGCCGTGGAGGATACGGAAAAATGTCTCAGATATTCCGGTATAAAGCTTGACGGTGCAGCCGGTTTAAAAACCTCTATTAACATGAAGGTAAGGCTGTTTTACTGCGGAATGAGACCGATTTCACCCTTGGTTGATCTGACTAACTATTTAATGCTTGAGATGGGGCAGCCGATGCATGCATTTGACAGCAGACAGGTTGAAAGCGGTATTGTGGTAAGGTCAACAAGGGAGCCTGAAATATTCAGAACTCTTGACGGCTCTGAAAGAAATCTGCCTGAGGATATTCTGCTTATATGCAATAAGGAAAGGCCTGTGGCTATAGCCGGAATTATGGGTGGCGAAAACTCTGAGGTGCTGGAGGATACCACCTCTATTCTGCTGGAATCCGCTACCTTTGACGGCCCTTCAATAAGAAAGGGCTCAACAAAAATCGGTCTGCGTACCGAAGCAAGTGCCCGTTACGAAAAATGCCTTGACCCTAATATTACCGTTATTGCAATTCAGAGATTCGTTAAGCTGCTGAAGGATATGAATTCGGGGATTACCTTTGCCTCTGCCTTATCGGATGTATACTGCCGCAAGCTTGAGCCGGTTGACATTACAATTACAAAGCCGTACATTGACAGGTACATCGGGAATAATCTGCCGCAGGAAAAAATGGTTGAAATTTTAAGGTCATTGGAGTTCAAGGTTGAGGTTGAAGGTGATACCTTTGAAATAAAGGTCCCTACCTTTAGGGCTACAAAGGATATAACAATGAAGGTGGATATAATTGAAGAGATTACCAGGATATATGGTTATGACAACATAGCTCCTCAGACTCTGAATATAGAATTAAAGCCTCTTGAATATAACGAGGAAAGGCTTACGGATCACAAAATTAAGGAGCTGCTTTCCGAAAGGTTCGGCGCGAGCGAGGTAATGAGCTATATCTGGTATGACAATGCCTTTAATGCCAGAATGGGAATAGAGACTAACGGGCAGGTTAAGGTTATGAATCCGCAGGCGCAGGATGCAAATACCTTAAGGGAAAGCATGGTTCCCGGAATGCTGGGCTTTGCGGAAAAGAATGAAAAGGTATATGATGATTTTTCGCTTTTTGAAATAGGAAGTGTATTTAGTGCCGCGAATCCAACGGAAAAATGTGAACAGCACAAAAATTTGTGTGTATTGCTTGGAAGTAAGATTAAAAGTGAGGATGAACTTTTCTATGACTTGAAAGGAATAATGACCTTTATTGCAAAGACATTGAAGAATGTTATTCCCGAGTTTTCTGCCTGTTCCGGTGAATATAATTGGATTCACCCCATGAAGTCTGTTGACATAAGCTTTGACGGTAAATTGATGGGATATATTGCTGCTGTTCATCCTTCCATAAGAAAGAACATAGGAAGGAAGGTTAACGCTGCGGTATTGGAAATAAACAGAGATGTTCTGCATGCTATAAATACCGAAGTTATTAAATACAGGGATTTATCCAAGTTCCCTGAGGTCAAGCTGGATTACAGCTTCCTTGTTGACAGCGGTATCATGTTTGACAAGCTGCTTGAGGATATTCGCGGGTTTAAATCTCCGCTTCTTAACAGCTTTGATTTTGTGACAAGCTATACGGGAAAAGGCTTGCCTGAAGGTAAGAAGAGTATGACCTTCAGGTTTGTTATCGGTTCAAGCGAAAAAACCCTTGCCAGCGATGAAATAAATGGTTTTGCAAAGAGCATAATAGATTATATGGGAGAATTAGGCTATATGCTTAGATAGTCTTTATAAGGCAAAGCCGTATATATTGAAAAGCCCTGCAAATAATGCTGAAAATCATTTGCAGGGCTTTTTCTCTGTATATTTAAAAACAAAAACTAAAAGCTATCTTACCTTCCAAGCCTTGTCTGGTAAAAAATAATTAACTGAATAATCGTAAATTTCATAAACCTGTCTTACCGTAGTTCTTGCCGGAGTGTTGTCTGAATCGGCTTTTACAGATAATACTACCTCACTGTTATTTACAGTATTTGAAATAGCTGTTACAGTATAGCCCTCAACAGCAAAGGTCAGCAGGGAAATAGAATAAGAAGCAATTGGTTCACTGTAGTATATGGTTATTTTTCCTGTTGTGCCTTTTGGCACTTTGCCATCAACTATAGCAGATAAAATATCACCTGATAGTACAACCTTTTCCACTGGTTCTGTTAAGTCACTAGAATCATGGTCAAAGGTAATAACCTCAGGGGCTACCTTGTCCATTATGCTTATGGACTGTAAAGGAGATAAGCCGGTTCCGAAAACAGATTTTGAATAGCAATTATTTCTGGTAAGTGATGATATGGCAAAACCGTTGTACTTGACGTCAGTGCTAAGATCTTTGTCAAGGACTAATGCCACCTCGGTGTTGTCGTCGCCGTTAACTATCATTGATTCCACGTACGCAGTTCTGATAGCACCCTCGGTAACTCCTGTAAAAGAGATATCATTGTTGGAGAAGTTATACAGCTTGCTGTTAAAGGTGATCTTAACCTTGTTTTTGGCAATTAAGTCCGCGGATTTCACCATTACCCTTTCTTTATCTATTGCATTTAAATAAGCAGGGTAGGGAGAATTCAATATTTTTCCCGATAAATCTGTAATAGAGGACATTTTTACATTCGGCAAATTTACTTCCGTACTCATTTTAAGCATAACCGACCTGTCAGATAATTTGGATACTGTATCCTCAGTTCCCAATGGAGAGTAAATTGCACCCTGAGTTGTGGCAACCATGTAGTTGGCTTTATCAAGCATCTGGGCTTCATTCATTGGTTCGCTGAAATATATTATAATTTTGCCTTCACTATTTAGAGTGAAGCATTTACCTTCTTCCAATGAAGGAGTCGTATATTCACCATTAGTAAATGTAAATGGAATATCCGAAGCTATTTTGTTTCCATATAGGTCTTCTGCATTTTTAACAACTACCTTGTAATCAGTATTATCACGCAGTGGTTTAGGTAAATTTAATGTTACGCTTTTTTGGTCGGAGGAAAGCATTGGTGTGAAGGATATATGCGATTTTTCCTCTGCTGTTGTAAAGCTGTAGCTTGCAGAATCCAGTGCAACTGTTCTGTTTATTACCTCGTTAAAATAAATTTTGAAAGAAAAGTTACCGTTTAATTCGGTTGATGTAACATGCGGTGCGGTTTTATCAGGCCCTACCTCGGCAACGATTGTCTGATCCGGAACATATTGACCGTATATATTGAACATTTTACAGCTTGGGTCAGTGCTGTTTACGAGGAATAAATCAGTTGTGCCGATAGGCATCCTGTCAGGAAATTCAAAGGTAATCTCATTTACAAAGGCTCCCTCGTCTATAGAGACAGGAGTTGACATATTTGCCACAACATTCTTGTCTGTATGGAACAGTTTCAGGTCTTTTGCAGTTACCGGTTTGGAAAAGCCCAAGGTAATTGCGTTATCTTTGACCTTTTTGACTGTAACCTGTGAAGATGTCTTTCCAGTTTTTGTATAAGTAAACATGAATCTACGATGGGATAATATGTTGTTTGCATAATCCTGAATAGGAGTTTCCGTTTCCGAGCTATTTATATGAACGATTAATATACCTTCAGAAATAGATTCCGTTAAAGTCAGAATTATAGTGCTTCCTAATAATTCTGCTCTTTGTATTGTATATGTATAAGCATGGGAAAAAGCAATACCTTTAGATTCTTCAATTTCCGTATACTTTGGCTTTAAAAGCTCAACGCTGAAATTTTTAACATCAAGTATATTGTTATTTGTGCTGTCATAAACAGGCTCTGATAAAGTGATTTTTATTGCTTTTTCCCCAACTGCTTCAATATTTTTTAAAGTTGTTATTCCAAGGTCTTCAACCTTTACCTCCAAATTAATATCATTTTCAAGTTCGGAGCCGTCGGAAGCTTTAATCCCTTTTTTTACAGTAACCTTTGCCGTTGTCAGGTTAGTCAGCCTGTCACTGATTTTATTGTTCAGTGTAATAATTGCTGTTTTTGTAAGATTATTATAATTTACAGCACCTTGGGCAAGACTAATAGCCTCTGTTCCGTTATCCTTTATTTCATAAAAGCTTATATCAGTAACAGAGGATTCCTCCATTTCTTTATTAAATACTATTTGTATCTGCTTTGCATTTATTGCTGTAATTGAATCTACAGATAATGAAGCCTTAGAGGGAGAAGAGGAAGAAGCTGAACCGGCGGGAGGCATGATAATCTGCGCATATCCTGTAAAGCTTCCTGTAAGCCCGGTTAAAATATTGCCTTCGGAATCCTTGATATTAATCAACTCTACAGTGTAGCTTTTTCCCGGCACCTGATTGCCTGTTGTTATTTTCAGCTTGGTACCTGAAGGTGTTACGGAGGATATGTCTAATGTATTATTTTTATTGCCTGCTTCATATATTAATACATTGTTTTTGCTGATTGCTTTGATTTCTGTATTCAAATCAATTGTTATTTCTGTACCGCTGACGGCAAGTATTCCCTGGATTTTTGCAATAACAGCAGCCTCGGCTGCTTTTCCCGTATCATATCCCAATGAAGCAGCGGTTTCGGAATCGACAGAACCCTCGCTTATAAGAGTCTGGATAAGAGTTTTATCTTCACCTAGAATGTCGGTGCTTAATGCGGTATTCATGGCTAATACTGCCTGTCCTCTGGTAAAGCTGCCGCTTGAATCCTTTGTTTTTGACAAATAGGACTTATCAGCTGAAAGACCTGTCTCATAGGCTTTTTTGAATACATTTTCGTTCCATTTGATATCCGTATGATTCAGAAGCTTCAGAAGCATTATAAGAAATGCCTGCTCGGTGGTGTTGTCCGAAGCTCCGAAAAGCCCGTTGCCATAGCCCGAAACAATGCCGTTTGAGCTGCAGAAGCCGACATACGGCGCAAACCAGTCCGTTTGGGCTACATCCTTGAAGCCGGTATTTTTAAGGTATCTTTATTTTTCTGTATGTATTCATATTTGCCCATCAATTTTGCTATAAAGGTCATAGCTTCTGTTCGCTTCAAGGTGCTGTCAAGCTTGTAGTTTCCGTTGCCGTCACCCGAGAGCAGGCCCAGTTTGTTTAAATTGGCGGAAATAAGGCTTAAAGAATTTTTGCTGTCAGCTTCCTGAGCATTGCTTGAAACTGTGCAGGAAAATAAAATGCTAATTGTGAGAAATAAAGCTGCAGTTTTTCTAAAGTACTTGATAAAAATCATCCCCCTATAATATTTTATGAAGAAAGCTGAAATATCTGTATTAAACTATACAAGTTGACTTCATTTGAAAATTATACCATGAGTTCGCCGCTTTTTGAATACCATTTTATTTAATTTGAAGCGGGCATAAAAAATATCAGTGTGTTAATCCGCACACTGATATTTTTCAGAGTTAAGAAATGTTGACTGCGCTTGGCAGTACTCGTTTATGATTGGTACAGACGGTTATTTCATATTATTTTCATACATCTCAACCATTTTTTTTACCATCTGTCCGCCTATGGGACCGCCTTCAGAACCATTTTGCTTTGAAGTTAAATCGCCCTTGTAATGATCGTTGTTTTCCTTGCAGTATTGAAGCCTTCCGATTTCAGCGGCGCAATCAAGCTTAAATTTGGTTAAGGCATCTCTGCTGCCTGAAACAAGTGGTTTTTTTGGATTTGACATAAATTTTCTCCTTTACGGCAATTAATTAAGATGTTTAAGAAATTTCATTATTATTGTTGGCATAAAAAATAATTTCTTACTATGTAAATTTTACGAGATATGGGTTCTATAAGCAAAAGTGCATAAAAAATCATTAATATGGCTTTTAATTAACAAAAGCGAATGATATACTATTAAAGATAAAAATTTTAAAATTAATATAGTGATATACAGGAGGCCGTTATGAATAAAATAACATTTGACAGCTCAAAGGCTTCAGGCTTTTTGAGCGATTATGAGATTGATTATTTAGAAGGACAGGTTAAGCTTGCACATGAAATGCTGCATAATAAAACCGGTGCCGGTAATGATTTTTTGGGATGGGTAGACTTGCCTGTAAACTATGACAAGGAAGAATTTGCGAGAATAAAAAAATCTGCCGAAAAAATAAAATCAGATTCTGATGTATTGGTTGTCATAGGTATCGGAGGCTCATATCTGGGAGCAAGAGCGGCAATTGAGATGCTTTCCCATTCCTTTTACAATATGCTTCCGAAGGACAAGCGCAAAACTCCGGAAATTTATTTTGTAGGCAACAATATAAGCTCGACATATGTTACAGACTTATTGGAGTTAATTGACGGAAAAGAAATATCCGTTAATGTAATATCAAAATCCGGCACTACTACAGAGCCTGCTGTTGCATTCAGAATACTCAAGGAATACATGGAAAAGAAATACGGCAGGCAGGAGGCTCAGAAGAGAATATACGCAACTACCGACAAAGCACGAGGAGCATTGAAGAAGCTTGCTGATGAAGAAGGCTATGAGTCCTTTGTAATACCTGATGATGTAGGAGGCAGATTCTCTGTCTTGACGGCAGTAGGGCTTTTACCGATAGCCGTATGCGGTGCAGACATTGATAAGATAATGCAGGGCGCTTTGGATGCCTACAATCTTTACAAGGACTGCGATTTCAGGAATAATGACTGCTACAGGTATGCTGCTGCAAGAAATGCACTGTACAACAAAAACAAGACAATAGAAATAATGGTTAATTATGAGCCTTCCCTGCACTTCTTTACAGAATGGTGGAAGCAGCTTTACGGTGAGAGTGAGGGCAAGGATCAGAAGGGAATATTCCCGGCAGGTGTTGATTTTACAACAGATCTGCACTCCATGGGGCAGTACGTTCAGGATGGACTCAGAAATCTGTTTGAGACTGTAATAAATGTGGGCAAGGCTAAAAAGAGTATTACAATAAAGGAAGACAAGGATAATATAGACGGGCTTAATTTCCTTGCAGGCAAGGATATGGATTTTGTTAATAAAAAGGCCTCTGAGGGAACGCTTCTTGCACATACTGACGGCGGAGTACCAAATTTTGTTATTAATGTACCTGAATTAAATGAGTATTGCTTCGGAAGCATGGTTTATTTCTTTGAAAAGGCATGCGGGATAAGCGGTTATTTATTGGCGGTAAATCCTTTTAACCAGCCGGGAGTAGAGGCTTACAAGAAAAATATGTTCGCATTGCTTGGAAAACCGGGGTATGAGGAACAGAAAGCGGAGCTTGAAGCAAGATTGGCTGAATAAAATAAACGAAATAGCGGCAAAGGATTAAATTCACAAGAACTGCCTCTTTAATGATATTTGATATTATTTTAAGAGGCAGTTTTTTATATGAGGATTATGTATTGCATGGACTTTAAATAAATTGTATAATTAGTAATACAACAAACATCAAATTTCGACAATAAATATTTGTGGAAGATGTTTTGCGAACAAGGATACCATAAAAAATAAGATGTTTGAAGAAAAAGCAGCTCAGTCTTCAAAAAGCTATGGAGCCATAAGGTTTCTATAGCTTTTTCTTGGTAAGGCAGGCGGCTTGAAACAGTAAATATAACACTTAAAATCAAATATTTCCCAAAAAGGCGAAGATTCAACAGTAATTGACTTTGTATAAGGTATATAATTTACATATCCGGTTATTATAACTTCATTATGATGGAGAGGTGTAAAATGGACAAAAACTTTAAAATTAAGGTGTCAGATATTTCAGGTAAAAAGGATTCTGTCTCAAAGTTTTCAATACAATACTCATCTAAAAATGCAGAAAATTCAAAAATAAGCTATCAGATTATGTCGGCACTGAAAACAAATGAAAGAATTATTATGGAAGTAAGCAGTTCGATTATGAAATTAAGTCAAAGTGAAAATAAAAAGCTTTTTTCGAGAATTATGGAGGATTTAGATAAATGGGGAATACAGTATAAAAAAAAGAAAATATCAGTATATAATAAAATCTCAATAATGTCGATATCTCTGAAAAGTGAAGCTATTGAAGGATATGAGCTGCTTGCGGCCATACCTGATGAAGTTTGGAGGAATGAAGAATTCAGAAGGATTCTTCCAAATACCGGTGTCAGATATTATCTGTCTGAGCGGGGAGAGGAAATAGACTTGGAAACGTTTATGGATTTAGATGAAGAGGAGCAGATTAAGCTGTGTTCAATGGTAATTTTTGATTATATATTATTAGGCAGTATGGGAATAAATACTTGTATAAAGAAAAAGGCTGATATTATTGAATTATTAAATAGAGATTAAGGTTTTTTAATTGACTGTGGTGGAAAAAACTGATATTGTTTACTTGCAGTGAGGGGTTTTTAGAGTCAGCGGTACATTTAGGTCTTGGAGGAAGCAGCTTGCTATGAACTATGAAGAAGCAATGAAATACATACATGGTACCCTTAAATTCGGAAGCAGGCTTGGGCTTGACAATATTGGAAGGCTAATGGAATTTATGGGAAATCCCCAGAAAAAATTAAAATATGTGCATGTTGCCGGAACAAATGGAAAAGGCTCTGTCACTTCCTTTATAAGTAATATATTAATAAGTTCCGGCTATAAGACAGGTGTATTTACATCTCCGTATATACAAAGGTTTACCGAGAGAATTAAAATAGATGACAAGGAAATAGAGCATGAGGAATTAACAGATATAATTGCGTTTATAAAATCCAGAATTGACTTAATGCTGGACGGAGGCTTTGAGCATCCAACAGAATTTGAAATTATTACTGCGGCTGCATTTGAGTATTTTTATAGAAATAATTGTGATATAGCCGTACTGGAAGTAGGTCTTGGGGGAAGATTCGATTCAACAAATATAATAGAAGCTCCTGAGGTCTGCGTTATAACAACTATCAGTCTGGACCATACCGACATACTGGGGAAAACCATTGGAGAAATTGCTTTTCAAAAAGCGGGGATAATCAAGCATAACAGCGATACAGTAATATATCCCCAGGAGCCGGAGGCGGAAGAGGTTTTTGAAAGAGTTTGCAAAAGTCAGAAGGCCATATTGCACAAAGCCAGTTTTAAAACTTTGAAGCTAAAGGAATACGGCATTGAAGGACAGCTGTTTGATTATAAGGACTATAAAAATTTAAATACAAAGCTTTTAGGAGATCACCAGCTGAATAATGCCGCATTAGCTGTTGATGCCTGTGAAGTTTTGTCTTTAAAGGGTTTCAATATTGATAATGAAAGCATAAGAAACGGTATTGCAAGGACAATATGGCCGGGAAGGCTTGAAATAATAAATAAAAATCCTCTGATACTGATAGACGGCGCACACAACTTTGAGGGCGGAAGGGCTTTGAATGCAGCGTTGGACAGATACTTTGCTGATAAAGACAAAATTTTTATCGCAGGTTTTCTTAAGGATAAGGATTACCGGAATACAATGGAAATGCTGTCTGAAAAGGCAAAGCTTATAATTACGGTTACACCGGATAATGACAGAGCATTGAAATCAAGTGAGCTTGCAGAAGTACTGAAATGTTTTTCAAAGAAGGTTAAGGACGGAATTACTGTTGAAAACAGCTTGAAGCTGGCATATGAAGCAATTGACGGGAATAGTGTGATTTGTGCATTCGGATCACTGTATATGATTGGTAAAATAAGAGGGTTATATAAATAAAGAATATAATACAAAGGATAACATATAAAAGTATATTATAATGAAAAAATTAAAATACTTTGAAGGGAGCTAATGTTCATGGATTTAGATCAGGAAATTAGAGGCTTCAAACCAATAGACTTGGAAAAATATTCTCAAAATAATGAAGCAACCGATACAGTTGTCAAATCAGTGGAATTATACAATAAGGCCGTAGAGTATCTGAAATCGGGAAACGAAGATATTGCAATGATTGAATTGAAAAAGGTTGTGTCTGTTAATCCAAATTTTTATGAAGCTGTAAATTTACTGGGGCTATGCTATGCGTATACAAACCAGCCGGAAAAAGCAGAGGAGCTTTTCGGAAGCATTGTTCAAAAAGAGAACAATGCTATAAAGGCAGCAGATTATCTGAATTTTATCAGTATAAGTGAAAACGGTTCTTACAAAAAGGCCGGGAGATTAAAGCAGACTGCTAATGATCTGGGCTCAAATAAATCCTTAAAGGAGCTTTCAAAAAAAAGCACTGCCAATGAGAAAAACGTATTGGCTGAAAACCTTGTTCTTGAGAAAATAAAATCAGGATTTACCAAGCCTTATATTGTTATGATTATAAATGTTGTCAGTATTATTTGTCTGATAGCGGCTATAATACTTTTTGCTGCCTCAAGAAGGGATGCCGGAAAGGTGGACACAGGCTCAGAGCCGGCGGTTAGTGCACAGAACCAATCGGAGGCTGGCAAGACCTCTGCGGAGCTTGAAAAAATAAAAGACCAGCTTGCTGCGGCCAATGGCAAATTAAAGCAATATGAGCTTTCGGAACAGGTTTCCAATGTATCTGCTCTTTATGCACAAAAAAAATATATAGAGGCTGCAGATAAATTATTAGCTCTCAAGGCTGATGAATTTACCGGCGATTTAAAGACCCAATATGATTCCATAAGAAAAAAAGTACTTTTAAATGCTGCCAGCCAGCTGACTGCAGACGGGAATACTCTGTATAAAAGCAAAAAGTATCCTGAAGCTGTAAAGAAGCTTGAAAAGGTTTTTACCTTGGGTGATAACTGGGAGTTTGCCGATAAAGCACTGTATATTTTAGGCAAAAGCTATGTGGAGGTAAATGATTTGCAGAAGGCTGCAGCAGCATATCAGAAGCTTATAGACGGATATCCCGAATCTTCCTATGTAAAATATGCAAAAAGCAGGCTTAGTGAAATTCAATAGCTGATAGGGCAGTATATTGCCGCAGCATTTACCATTCAATTCCTGTTAAAGCTTTTGCACTATAGAGAACGAAATATCAAGGCTGTTGCAAAATATATATAAACCTCTAATGCGGCGGGTATAATATTTTGCATACAGCCTTTTAATTTAAAAATCAATGCTTGTAGGATTGTACATTATACTAATTAATAAAAAACGATAATATATATACATTAGATACATTTTTCTGAGGGGATTTGGAAATGAGAGGTGCCAAGCGTGCATTAAATATTGTATTCAGTGGAGGAGAAACTAATTCATTAGCATTTGTCGGAGCATATGAGGAGCTTGAAAAAAAATATAGTGTTCTTGGAAATATTGCAGGTGTATCTACGGGAGCCTTGGCTGCGGCGTTGATTGGAGCGGGATATTCTGCGGCGGAGCTGAAGGAATTGCTTGATAATTTTGATTTCAATAGTTTGAAGCTTAGAAAAAACAAATTTCTGGATATATCAATAGCAGAAAAAATCAGAAGCATGGCTGAAGGGAAAAAGTGGTTAAATGATAATGACCTCTTCGTATTGCTGCATAAGCAGGATTATCCTGAGCTTCAGCATATAAAGAGAGAAAACGGTGATTTTAAAGGAACCAGAGGCAATTTCCTGATTAATTTGATTGCATTCAGTCAAAAAAATGCTTTTATAAATGGCGAGCTTTTTGAAAAATGGGTAGCTCAGCTTCTTGCAAATAAAGGAATTTATACTTTTAATGATTTAAGGGGAGGTATTACGGATAAGGTAAACCCTCGGGGATACAAGGTCAGAATGACTGCGGTGGATGCAAATATTGGAAAGGTAATAGTACTGCCTGATGATATTGCGGTTTATAATATTGAGCCTGATAAGCTTGAGGTGGCACGGGCGGTAAGAATGAGCATGTGTATGCCTTTTATATTTGAGCCTGTTGTTCAAATGAAAAAGGAAAATAACAGCTTAAAGCCTCATTATATTATTGACGGAGGTGTACTGGATAATTTTCCGGTGTGGCTTATAGACAGCACCCAGATAAATAGCATAGCGGGCTTTAAATTAATTGAAAGGCAGTCAAAGGATTTTATGCAGGAAGAAAAGCTTTTGAAAAAATTAATTATAGTATCCCATGATACAGGGGTTCCGAAAAATTCATATAATATTGATAATATTGCGTTTATCAATACCGGCTTTATATCAACGGTGTATTCGGCCCTGTCTGAAAAAGAAATTATATATCTGTATAATCAGGGGAAAGCATCGGTTCAAAAGCTTATTATTGGTATGCAAAAGAAAAATCAAGGGTGGAGAGTTTTTTAAACGGCTGTATATCAACCTTTAATCAGCTATATTAAGATTGCTTTTTTTTAGGATTTATTATATTATTTAGTCTGGTAGAACTTAAAATTGTCTGAATTACATTACCAAAGTCAATTGCCATTGAGAGCCTTTGCGGCGGCGGTATGGCGTTTTCTCAGACACAGGTTGCCGCTTTTAACACAGGTTGGACTTCAATTAAGCGTAATTGATTTTATGAATTTAAGGGAATATAATTCTATTATGCGATAGATTTATTATTTCGTGGGAGGTAAAGATGTTATATAGAAGTACCAGAGGAAAATGTGCAAGCGTTAGCTCGGCAGAAGCCATAAAGAAGGGCCTTGCATCAGACGGCGGGTTATTTGTGCCTGAAAATATAATTCACTTTGATAATGAGCAAATTTTAAAAATTAGTAAACAAAGCTATCAGGAAAGAGCTTTAAGTATATTAGAAGGATATCTGGACGATTATACCGCGAGTGAGCTTAGGGATTGTGTCAGCAAGGCATATACAGCTCAGAAGTTTGAAACGGAGGCTATTGCACCCTTGCACAAATTGTATGATTCGGTTAACATACTTGAGCTTTGGCATGGACCTACGAGTGCTTTTAAGGATATGGCCCTTCAAATACTTCCTCATTTTCTTGTAAAAGCCTTGCAGAAAACAGGGGAAAACAAGGAAATTGTTATTCTTGTCGCAACTTCCGGAGATACCGGAAAAGCTGCCCTTGAAGGTTTTAAGGATGTCGAGGGTACAAAAATTATTGTCTTTTTCCCAAATCAAGGCGTCAGCGAAATTCAAAGGATGCAGATGGTAACGCAGGAGGGCGGCAACACATACGCAATTGCGGTAAACGGAAATTTTGACGATGCTCAGAACGGTGTTAAAAAAATATTTGGTGATAAGGATGTTCTGAAATTAATGGAGGACAACGGATATAAGTTTTCTTCCGCAAACTCTATCAATTGGGGCAGACTTGTTCCACAGATAGTTTATTACTTTTCTGCATATGCTGATATGCTTAAAAATAAGGAAATTCAAGTGGGAGATAAGATAAATTTTGTTGTGCCTACAGGTAATTTCGGAAATATACTGGCGGCATATTACGCAATGCAGATGGGCTTGCCGGTAAATAAGCTGGTTTGTGCATCAAATGACAATAATGTTTTGACCGACTTTATTAATACTGGTATATACAATAAAAACAGGGCTTTCAAGAAAACTCTGTCTCCGTCTATGGACATTCTGATATCAAGCAATCTGGAAAGACTTTTATATTTGATTACAGACGGCAATTCCGGAATGGTAAGTGAATGGATGGGCAAGCTGAACAGTGAAGGCTTGTATGAAGTGGATCAGGATACAAAGAAGAAGATTCAGAATATATTCTGGGCTGACTACTCAAATGACAGTGATACTTTGAAGACGATAGAAAGTGTTTATCTTGAAACCGGATATGTGTTGGATACTCATACTGCCGTTGCGGTAGATGTATACGATAAATACGTTATTTCAACAAGTGATGTAACAAAGGCTGTAATTGTTTCAACAGCCAGCCCGTACAAGTTTAACGAGAGTGTAGTCAAAGCTGTTTCAGGGGAAGAGGCTATTGCGGGCAAGTCCGAGTTTGAGCTTTTAGCGGTGCTGAATGAGAAATCAGGGCTCAAAATTCCTGAGCCTTTGAAGGCGCTTAAGGATAAGCCTGTTATTCATAAGGAAACCTGTGAGCCTGCCCAGATGGTTAATAAGGTAAAAGAAACCCTTCATATTTGAAAATAAACGGTTAAATTAAAAGCATTAAAAAAGATATGTTAAGCTTGTTAATCAGGTTAATATATCTTTTTTTGGTTGCAAAGAAAAAGAAAATGTGCTAATATATCACCAAGGAAAAACAATTGTACGTATTAGGCGGACAGGAGGGCATATGAAGCAGGAATCAGTTTTTTTTCTGGTTGATTCATTTATTTTACCTGAAGTATTTTCAAAGGTGATAGAAGTCAAGAAAATATTGAGCACAGGCAAGATAAAAACTGTCAATGATGCTGTTAAAGAGGTCGGAATCAGCAGAAGTGCCTACTATAAGTATAAAGATTATATATTTCCGTTCTATGAGACATCAAGAGGGAAGGTTTTAACACTTTTTTTTGTGGTTGAAGACTTTTCGGGTATTCTATCAAGTATTATTGATAGAATAGCATCTGCGAAGGCTAATATTTTGACTATAAATCAAAATATTCCAATCAATGGGCTGGCAGATGTTACTGTTTCCATTGAAACCTTTGAAATGAAGGATGATATGCAGAAGCTGATGACAGAGATTGAAAAAATTGAGGGTGTCAGGAGATGTGAAATCTTGGCAAGGTAACAGCTCGAAAATAAAGTTAGTGCAAACATGGCGTATTTTCCAGCTCGAAAACAGAGTTAGAGGTTAGCTTGAAAGAAATGTGGAGGTTTAGAATTAAGATTGCGTACCGCCACATTGCTTTACTATAAATTTTGTGCCGAAAATTCGGCGTTGGAGGTTAGTATGATTAATGTAGCTATTTTAGGTTTTGGAGTTGTAGGCTGCGGAGTTGCGGAGGTCCTTAAAATAAATAGTGACAGTATAGCACAGCGTGCCGGACAGGAGATAAAGGTTAAATGGATTCTGGATATTCGTGACTTCCCGGATAGTCCGTATTCCGATTTATTAACTAAAAATGCAGAGGATGTATTTAATGACAGAAGT
Organism: Ruminiclostridium sufflavum DSM 19573; assembly: GCF_003208175.1. Taxonomy (GTDB): domain Bacteria; phylum Bacillota; class Clostridia; order Acetivibrionales; family DSM-1351; genus Ruminiclostridium; species Ruminiclostridium sufflavum. The sequence continues at coordinate 146,806 of NZ_QKMR01000005.1, forward strand.
GTTGACATAGTAGTAGAAACCATAGGCGGAGCAAAAGTTGCGGCTGAGTTTACAAGAAGAGCACTTATGTCAGGGAAAAGTGTAGTTACATCAAATAAAGAGCTTGTTGCTTCACAGGGTCCTGAGCTATTGCAGCTGGCAAAGGATAACGGGGTGAGTTATCTTTTTGAAGCGAGCGTCGGCGGAGGGATACCTATTATAAGGCCATTGAATCAGTGCCTTGCGGCAAATGAAATTGATGGAATTACCGGTATATTGAATGGAACTACAAACTATATATTCACTAAAATGAGAAGAGAAGGCAAAAGCTTTGAAGCTGCCCTGAAGGGTGCCCAGCAGAACGGATATGCCGAACAGAACCCTACAGCGGATGTTGAGGGACATGATACTTGCAGAAAAATCGCAATATTATCTTCGATAGCATACAATGAGTTTGTTGATTCTGACAGCATATATACGGAAGGTATTACAAAGATTACGACTGAAGACATGAAATACGCCGAGGCAATGAATGGCGTAATTAAACTGATAGCGGTAAGCAAGAGAATTAACGGCAGGATTTTTGCAAGAGTCAGTCCGGCTGTTATATCAAAGGAGCATCCCTTGGCAAATGTAGAAGATGTATTTAATGCCATAGTTGTGAAGGGTAATGCAATCGGAGATGCAATGTTCTACGGAAGAGGCGCCGGCAAAATGCCCACAGCCAGTGCGGTTGTCGCTGATATTATAGACATAGCAAAGCACCCCGGTTCAAGTATGATGAGTGTATGGGTCAGAAAGGATAAAAATAATATTATTGACATAGAGGACAGTCTTGCAAAATTTTTGGTAAGGGTTCAGGTTGCAGACATATCAGAAGCTAAGGGAAAAATAGCTTCTGTATTTAATCAAGAGACAGAGTTTATAGAACTGGGCTCAAAGACTAATGAGCTTGCATTTATCACTCCGTTTGCAGCAGAAAAGGAGCTTAACGGCAGCATAAACAGGATTAAAGAAATGAATTCAATTACTGCAATATCTAATATAATCAGGATAGAAGAGGAATAATAAAAAATATTATATTCATTATGGAGCTTCAAGCTCTGTAAGAGCTTTATTTAAACACTGCGGGTATTTTGTTTGCAGTGTTTAAATAAGCATTAATTTGAGGATAACATTTTGTCTGGCATTATAAGAGCTGGGGGAATTAATTTAATGAGTAAAGTTTCTACAAGAACATTAGTTATTAATGCATTGATGATTGCACTGGTATTTTTAATAACTTTTCTTCCGTTTTTGCATATACCAAGCCCGGTGGTGCAGGGATATTTTAATATAGGAGATGCTGTTATTATGATTACAGCTATGCTCTTGGGCAGGAAATCCGGGTTTGTTGCCGGAGCCTTCGGCTCGGCACTGGCTGATCTGGTTTTGGGTTCATTTGTATTTGTTCCTGTCACCTTTGTTGTTAAAGGGCTTGAAGGGTATATGGTAGGGCTGATTGCCAATAAAAGCAACAATGATACGACCTCCGTTATACGCAGACTCCTTTCTCTGGCGGCAGGGGTTTTAGTTATGGCCTCCGGATACTTTATGCTGGAGCTTTCGGTGGTAAGATTTTTGGATGAAAATCTGGCTCTTACCGTAATTATTACAGAGCTTCCGGGAAACCTGGTACAAGGTGTTGTCAGTGCGGTATTGGCATATGTATTTATAACAATTATAAACAGGACAAATGTTATTTATAAATTAAAATAATATATTTTAATTATTTTTAACAACGTCGGCATCAATTTCACAGAAGTCTTTTGTGACTAGCCTTACTGCATATTCGATATACTTTTTGCCCAGGTCTGCTTTGGGTATACTGACTAGTTGGACTCCGGTTCTGGAGGGGATTCCGGTTAATAATACATTATCTTCTGATATACTTGCTTTTGTTACCGAAAAGTTGTATATCAGCAGCCCTATCTGGTCTTTATTAAGGGCGGGGTGTTCTTCAAAGAAACCTAATTCTGCACATAAGTCAAAGGCGATATCCTTATCTGATGACAGCGCAAAAAGTTTTTTCATGTTAAGGTACATTTTGCGGGGGACATAGCACCAGTCTCTGTCTGAGTGCTTTTTCCACTCGGGATGATAAACAGGCCTCACATAATTTTTATTGTTATATAGGATGCTGTAATTAATGCCGGAAGAGCTGCTTATGGCGTTTTCCAAGTCAAGGTTTGTATTTAAAATACCTGATGCCTGATATCCTCCGTTGTATTGAAAGTAAATAGGATTTGATGAATCGGAAATATAGTGCGTCAGCTCTTGCTTAAGAAGAGTATTTTCCTCGGCTATATTATCAGGTATATTATTTGCAACACTGCTTGTATTACTGAAGGTTTCTTCGACAGTACCAAAATCATTCTCTCCGTTTGGAACATGCGGAAAGTTTATATTTTGATAATCAATCTCAAGACCCCCAGGAGTACATAAATGAATTGACATTTGCTTTTCTTCATTAGTCTGAGCAGAAACATCGCCTATTTTTACAGATATTATCTGAACTCCTTTTTTGGCTGGCATTCCTGAAATGGCTATTTGATTTTCATACTGGACTACATTCTGTAAATCAAAATTATAAATCATTATGTTGATATAATTTTGATCGTCTATAGATACAGAAGGATAAAAACCTAGCTCACCTTCCAGATTAAAAGCAGTGCTTTCATTTCCGGTATATACAAAAATACTATGCCTTGCGGTAATTATTTTTTCGGGCAGATACAGCCAGCCTTGATAATATGCCTGTTTCCATGTGTCTGAATATATAGGGCGAAGATATTCTTCATTTGTATAGGTAAAAATGTATGACAAGGTTTTCCCTTTGTCCAGAATCTCCTTGGGAGTTGCGGCAGAAAACACAGGCTGAATATCCGGATCGGCAATTTCTCTGAGGCCGTTTTCGTAAAGCACCTTGTCTTCTGACGGAATGATGCTGGATAATATCCCTTTCAGCTGCTTGTTTTCATTTTCGGGAGACAAGGCAGGTTGAGTCTTGCAATTATCGACATCTACTGACTGGGGATAGCGGGAATAATTCAAATTTGAAATAAAAAATGCGGACAGTACAATAAATAATATTGCCATTAAACAAAACAACATTTTTTTTCTGCTTGTTATAATAAATAAGCTGTTGTTCATACAGACCTCCACTTCAGAAAGAGCATAGTATAATGAACACTGCATCCACATTTTTTATGCAGTATGCCTCCATGGTATATTTGTATTCATTTGGTTAACAAGATAGAATTGAAAAGTATTGAACTGCATATATATGATATATAGATATTTTGTAGACATTGCAAAATTTGTGATATATAATAAGTTGAATGGCTGAAAGCCAATTGCTGCCGGCTCATAGTCTGGCTTGGGCTGTTTCTGCTGTCCGGATTTTTTTTAGACAAGGCTGTTAAGTGTAATTGACCTTGTAATATAATTTTTCGAGTGGGATGTGATTTTTTGAGCAAGGAGTTTTTTTTCGGAGATAAGTATCAGACAAACGGAGATAAAAGAAATATTTTTGATAAGCTTTTTTTAAATACAAGATGGTATTTTGTATATACTTATATCAAGGTGGTTTTGCAGGCGAGGAGATTAGTTGGCAAGGGGAGCTTTGATATGGAGGAGTTTTCCGTATCCAGCTACAAGACTTTTCAGAATATTGAAAATTGCGGCGGCAGGTTGTTTATTGACGGTATGGACAATATAAGAAAAACAGAAGGGCCTGTCGTTTTTGTCAGCAACCATATGAGTACTCTTGAAACCTTTGTGTTTCCATGCATTATAGTACCCATTAAAAAGATAACCTTTGTTATCAAGGATAATCTTCTCTCTATTCCTGCGTTTGGCCCTATAATGAGCAGTCTTGAGGCGATTATTGTTTCAAGGAAAAATTCCAGACAGGATTTGGTCAAGGTCATTAATCAGGGCAAGGAGACTATTTTAAAGGGGATTTCAGTTGTGCTGTTTCCAGAAGGTACAAGACGTGCGGAATTTGAACCGGGAAAATTTAATTCAATGGGTATTAAGCTTGCAAAAGAAGCAGGAGTCCCCGTTATACCTGTTGCCATAAAGACTGATTTCTGGGGTAATGGAAGGCTGATTAAGGATATTGGACCGGTGAGAAGAAAAGAACCTATATGTATTAGCTTTGGAGAGCCTGTTTACATATCAGGCAATGGAAAAGCCGAGCATAAGCAGGTTGTGGATTTTATAAGCCAAAAAACTGATGAATTTAAAAAGATAAAGATATAATATGTGAATAATTTATTATATAAAAACAGAAGAATATAACAGGGTATTCTGAAAAATTGAGCTGTCAGGCTTTGTACTCACAGAAGCAGTGTGCCGGAAAATTATAAATATAATTAGTTTTTTGAAAAGTCGCTCTGAATTTATATAAAAAAGCAGATAAAAATAGCAATTATTTATTTACGGGTATTGCAAAATTCTTCAGTTAGTTATAAAATGTAAAGAGTTATTTAACAATTAATGTTGTGTGCTGCTGTTATATGTAGAAGCGGTATATACACATTATGTAAATATTTCGGGGTGTAGCCCAACGGTAGGGTGCTTGCTTCGGGAGCAAGAGGTTGCTGGTTCAAATCCAGTCACTCCGACCACTATTATAAGCGACTTTCACATTATGGGGGAGCGCTTATATTTTTGCGGTATAATAATACTGCCATAAAGTATGTCACAATATTCACAAATCAGAAACGGAGATAAAAATGAGCGTAAGGTTATCAGACGGGTTGCTTAAAAGTGTTGAAAAACCTTCAAGATATACAGGAAATGAGTGGAATAGCGTTATTAAGGATCCCCGAAACGTTAATATACGATTTGCGTTTTGCTTTCCGGATACTTATGAAATAGGCATGTCTCACCTCGGAATGAAAATTTTATATCATTTATTGAATGAAAGAGAGGACTGCTATTGTGAAAGAGTTTTTGCACCATGGACAGATATGGAAGCGAAAATGCGTGAAAATGGCATACCTTTGTATTCGTTGGAAACTAAGGATGAAATAAAAAATTTTGATTTCGCCGGTTTTACACTGCAGTATGAAATGAGCTTTTCAAACATATTAAATATGCTTGATTTGGCTGGAATACCAATTACAGCCGATAACAGAAAGGACAACGACCCTTTCGTGTGCGCGGGGGGACCATGCGCATATAACCCGGAGCCTCTTGCCGATATAATTGATTTCTTTATGATGGGTGAGGGTGAAGAAATTATAAATGAAGTTATGGATGCTTATGCGGGATGGAAGGGTACTGGAAGGTCCAGAACTGACTTTCTTGAAGATATTGCGGGTATCGAAGGTATTTATGTGCCTTCGTTTTATGAGTTTGAATATAAGGAAAATGGCACTATTAAAAGCTTTAATCCGTTAAAGCCCCAGTATCCGGTGAAGATAAGAAAGCGCATTATTCACGATATGGATAAGGTTTTTTACCCTGATAAAATAGTTGTTCCATATACTGACATTGTACATGACAGGATAATGCTGGAGGTTTTCAGAGGCTGTATAAGAGGCTGCAGATTTTGTCAGGCAGGATTTATATACAGGCCTGTAAGAGAAAAGAGCCATGAAAGATTGATGGAATTGGCTAAAAAGCTGGAGGAAAGCACAGGCTATGAGGAAATCTCACTTACATCGCTCAGCACCAGCGATTACAGCGAATTGGAAGAGCTGACAACAGAGCTTATAGATGAAATGGATGAGAGAAAGGTTGGTTTATCGCTTCCGTCCCTCAGACTGGATTCATTCTCAATGGATTTGATGGAAAAGGCTCAGAAGGTGAGAAAGAGCGGACTGACCTTTGCTCCTGAAGCAGGAACTCAGAGACTTAGGGATGTAATTAATAAAGGTGTTACGGAGGAGGATTTGCTAAGTGCCGTTTCACTTGCATTTAATGGAGGCTGGCACGGTGTGAAGCTGTATTTTATGCTTGGCTTGCCGACAGAGACCTTTGAGGATGTGGAAGGGATTGCGGATCTGGCTTATAAGGTTGTGAATGCATATAAGAGGGTGCCGATGGAAAAGAAGGGCAAAGGCTTAAATGTGACTGTAAGTACGTCCACATTTGTTCCAAAGGCTTTTACTCCGTTTCAGTGGGAAGCTCAGGAAAGCCGGGAAGGTGTTTCTGAAAAGCAGAGGTTTTTAAAAGGCAGAATACGCTCAAAACAGGTAACATACAATTATCATGAAAATAAGCTGAGTTTTCTTGAAGCTGTATTTGCACGCGGAGACAGAAGAATATGCAAGGTTTTAATCAAGGCATGGGAACTGGGCTGCAGGTTTGACGGCTGGGGGGAATACTTCAAGTACGATATATGGATGCAGGCCTTTTCCGAATGCGGCGTTGACCCGTATTTTTATGCCGTGCGCAAAAGAGAATATGATGAAATTTTACCGTGGGATCATATAGATGTAGGAGTAACAAAGAAATTTTTAATAAATGAAAGTAAAAGGGCTCATGATGGAAAGATAACGCCAAACTGCAGAAAAAATTGCGGAGGATGCGGTGCCGCCGTATTCGAAAGCGGTATTTGTGGAGGTGACAGCCTTGGTTAATATTCGTGCTAAATTTAAACGTGGTGATGAGGTAAAGTTTATTTCACATCTTGACTTGATGAAGGTATTTGAACGTGCAATAAGAAGGGCAAAGCTTCCTATTGCATATTCACAGGGCTTCAATCCGCATCCGGGCATGGTTTTTGGGCTGCCGCTCAGTGTTGGGGTTACAAGTGAAGCTGAATATGGGGAATTTGAAATAACCGATGACAGTATTTCTGTGAATGAGTTTGCAGACAGACTTAATGCCCAGCTTCCTCAGGGACTGGGAATATTGTCCGTAAAAGCCAGAAGGTCAAAAGAAAATATAATGGCTACGATAGCCGCTTCTGAGTATTCCGTTGTTGTGGGAACCAAATCAGAATGCACCGAGAAAAATATTAAATCAAGTATTCAGAAATATCTTGCCCAGAATGAGATAGTTGTCAAAAAAAGAACTAAAAGCGGCATGAAAGATACAAATATAAAGGATATGATTTACGACCTGAGCTTTGAACTGCAGCCCTGCGGCACATTTAATATAATTAAATTTAACATGTTAGTCAGTGCCGGAAGCAAAGCAAATTTGAAGCCGGATCTCTTGATTGCTTCTTTTTTTGATTATTTGAAGCTTGATTACGACATTGATAGAATTCATAGGACAAAGTTATTTGTCAAGGCTCAGGACCAACTTCTAGATCCAATGGACGGGCTTGTTTTATAGTTACATTTGAGGTGATTGGATGATTAATGAAATGATTGTGGATGTCAATGCGGCAGAAATAAGAGTTGGCATACTTGAGGACAAAGAGCTTGCTGAGATTCATATTGAGAGAACAAGTCATCAGGGGCTTGTGGGCAATATTTACAGAGGCAAAGTCAGCAGTGTTTTACCGGGTATGCAGGCTGCATTTATTGACATTGGTTACGAAAAAAATGCTTTTTTATATGTGGGTGATGCAATTCCGCAAAAGGATTATTCTGATGATGAAACGGATGCTTACAGAGATTACGAGGAGTATAGCATTTCGGATATTCTGAAGGTGGGACAGGAGCTGACTGTTCAGGTAATAAAGGAGCCGATCGGAACTAAAGGGCCAAGAGTGTCAACACATATAACTCTTCCCGGAAGAAACCTTGTTTTGCTTCCAAATGCCGATTATGTGGGGATTTCCCGCAGAATAGAAAATGACGAGGAAAGGCAAAAGCTTAAAAAAATAGCGGAAAAGCTCAAGCCTGAAAATATGGGCTTGATTGTCCGCACTGTATCCGAGGGGAAGGATGAGGAAGATTTTGTTGAGGATGTGGCCTTCCTTACAAGGCTATGGGGGAAAATTAAGCAGCAGGAGAGCTGCGGGTCTGTTCCCCGTTGCCTTCATAAGGAGGTTAATCTGGTCTATAGGTCGGTGAGAGACTTATTTACATGGGAAATAGCCAAATTTGTTATAAACGATGAAAAGGAATATTGCAAGGTACTTGAATTAGTGGAAATGATATCACCTGCCTTAAAAAACAGAGTTGAATTATTTCAGAAGGATTATGAGATTTTTGATTATTATCAGATAGAGACAAAAATACAAAGAGCCCTGTCCAGAAAGGTCTGGCTGAAATGCGGGGGGTACCTGATTATTGATAAAACGGAAGCGCTTACTGTAATTGATGTGAATACAGGCAAGTTTGTAGGCAGCAATAATTTAGAGGATACAGTTCTGAAAACCAATATAGAAGCTACAAGAGAAATCGCAAAGCAGCTGCGTTTGAGAGATATTGGCGGAATAGTTATAATTGATTTTATTGATATGAATGACTGCGAACACCAGCAAATGGTGCTTGATTCGCTGAAGCAGTGCTTGAAGAGTGACAAAACAAAAGCCATAGTTCTGGGAATGACTCAGCTGGGGCTGGTGGAAATGACCAGAAAGAAGATAAGACAAGAGCTTTCTACAATTATGACCTGTGATTGCCCCCTCTGTGAAGGAATAGGAAAAGTGCATACTTCCGAAACAAATGCAATGGAGGTTTTGAAAAAAATAAAGGAATATCTGAGCACCTCCAAGGCAAGGGAGGTAGAGCTGGAAGTACATCCCTCTGTCATATCCATTGTCGAGGATAATATTGATAAAATTAAAGAAGCGTATACCCCAAAAAAAGCGGAGATTAAAATCTTAATTTCTTCTGCCCATGATTTGAAATCAAATGGACTTAGAATCAAAATGATTGACATTGATTCCTTGCTATGCTAAAATATATCGGTAGCCGCTCGGCCAGGGCTTGTTAAATATAGCTTATAAAGTCTGATAGGTATTTGATTTTTTGAGCTGTTGCCTGTGATGTGTAAATGTCATTTTGCCGGCGAGATTGTTAGTAGGAGGTGTATTCATGTACGCAATTATAATGACTGGCGGTAAACAGTATAAGGTTCAGGAAGGCGATGTTGTTTTCGTTGAAAAGCTTTTTGCTGAAGAGGGAGCAGCAGTTACTTTTGATAAAGTTCTTGCAGTATCCAAGGACGGAGCAGTTAACTTCGGAGCTCCGACATTAGAGTCTGTTTCTGTTAGCGCAAAGGTTCTTAATCATGGCAAGGGTGAGAAAATCACAGTTTTCCATTACAAACCCAAAAAGAACATAAAGAAGAAGCAAGGTCACAGACAGCCTTATACAAAGGTTCAGATTGAAAAGATTAATGTTTGAGGAATAACAAGGTAATGATTAAAATTAATATAGGTAAGGATTTAGCAGGTAATATCAGAAAGTTTACTGTAAAAGGACACTCAGGGTATGCCGAGATAGGCAGTGATATTGTATGCTCAGCCGTTTCAGCAGTTTCTTTTACCGCAATAGGGGCTATAAAGGAGCTTATAGGCTTGAAGAAGTTTTACAGGCAGCATAGATGGGGGATTATTTCATGTAAATTAGACATGGACATACCGCCAGAATTGATACATGATGCCAATATTATTATGGCAACAGCGGAAATAGGGTTCAAACAGATAGAATATGCTTATCCGGACTATGTGAAGGTAATGGATGAGGAGGTGTAGTCTCATGATAAAGGTTAATTTACAACTTTTTGCTCATAAAAAGGGTGTTGGTAGTTCCAGAAACGGTCGTGACAGTGCGGCGCAAAGACTTGGCGTAAAAAGAGCTGACGGTCAGTTTGTACTGGCAGGAAACATTCTTGTTCGTCAAAGAGGTACAAAAATTCATCCCGGTGATAATGTAGGTATTGGTAAGGATGATACCTTATTTGCATTAAAGGATGGAAAGGTTAAGTTCGCAAGACTTGGCAGAGACAAGAAGCAGGTTAAGATTGTAGCTGCTGACTAAAGTCAATTACGGTTCAAGCCTTCGCGGCTAGGATATCGTTTTTTAAGGAGGCTTTAGCCTTAGGTCTAAACTGTCGACCGATAGCAGCTGTTCTTTTTGGCCGATAGTAATTGACTTAATATTATCGCATTAGTGGAATTATAAGAGGTAGAAAATGTGATATGCATTTTCTACCTTTTTGATATATTTATAAAGTTATTGGCGGTTAGTATAAGTAATAAGCAGCAGATAATAAGGACAATAAACTTATCCAAACTGGAAACGGAGATAGAGATGTTTAAAGATAGTGCCAGAATAAATGTTAAGGCTGGAAATGGCGGAAATGGATGCGTTTCATTTCACCGTGAAAAGTATGTGGCGGCCGGAGGCCCTGACGGAGGAGACGGGGGAAAAGGCGGCGACGTTATATTTGAGGTGGAGGAAGGTCTGAATACCTTAATCGACTTTAAATATAAAAAGAATTTTAAGGCTCAAGCAGGTGAGGATGGAGGTACTTCAAACTGCTCCGGAAAAAACGGAGAGGATTTGATTATCAAAGTTCCGCCGGGGACAATGGTTAAGGATGATACAACAGGAATTGTACTTGTTGATATGATAAAGTCCGGGCAAAAATGTGTTATCGCGAAAGGCGGAAAAGGCGGAAAAGGGAATCAGCATTTTGCCACTCCTACCAGACAGATTCCAAACTTTGCAAAGAGCGGTGATTTAGGTGAAGATTACTCTTTGATTCTTGAAATGAAGGTAATTGCAGATGTGGGATTAATAGGCTTTCCAAATGTGGGGAAATCAACTATATTATCAATGGTTTCTGCCGCGAAGCCTAAAATAGCAAACTATCATTTTACAACATTAGTGCCCAATCTGGGGGTAGTGCAGATTGAGCAGGGGAAGAGCTTTGTAATAGCAGATATTCCGGGATTGATTGAGGGTGCCAGCGAGGGAGTCGGGCTTGGACATGAATTTTTAAAGCATGTTGAGAGAACCAAATTACTGGTGCATGTTGTTGATGTATCCGGGATTGAGGGCCGAACTGCAATAGAAGATTTTGAAACTATTAATGAGGAATTGGAAAGATATAATGCCTTGCTTGCGTCCAGACCGCAGATTGTGGCTGCAAACAAATTGGATATTCCCGGCTCGGAAGAAAATTATGCTTCATTCAAAGCAGAATTAGAGAACAGAGGATACAGGGTATTCGGCATTTCAGCCGCTACGAACAAGGGCTTGAAGGAACTCATGTACTATGTTTCAAATACGCTCAGTACACTTCCGGATACTATTTTATTGGAAGAAAACAAGGATGAAGAGGTTATATATACCGCAAGGGAAGAAAGGCCTTTTGAAATTCACATTGAAGACGGTGTGTATGTTGTGGAGGGAAATTGGCTGAGGAAGGTTCTGGGTTCAACTAATATGACTAATTTTGAATCACTTCAGTATTTCCAGAGGGCTCTGAAGAAAAAGGGTGTTATTTCAGCTCTTGAAGAGATGGGTATCCATGAAGGCGATACTGTTCGAATTTACGATACGGAGTTTGATTACTCAAAATAATTGAGTTAATCGCATATAGGAGGAAAATATGCTGACAGGAAAGCAGAGAAGCTACTTGAGAGCACTTGCAAATAACATTCAGCCGATATTTCAGATTGGTAAGGGCGGGATAAATGACAACATGCTTAAACAATTTTCCGATGCCTTAGAGGCCAGAGAATTAATAAAGGCAACAGTACTTAAAAATGCAGAGTGTGACGCTAAGCTTGTATGTGAGGAAATTGCAGAGCTGACACAGTCACAAATTGTTCAGGTAATAGGAAGCAAGTTTGTTTTATACAGGCAATCCGAAAAGAACGCAGTTATAGAGCTGCCCAGATAGTCTTATTGCGGTGCAGTGTACAAGCATATCCGATAAAGCGGGAGCACTATTGTTTATTATGAAATGCAGTGCCCCGCCATACCCGTATAAAATCAGAAAAATTACTATACTGATTCAATTAAATTAACAATATTCATTCTTTCAATCTTCCTCAAAGGTATACAGGAGGCAATCAGACAAGCTGCAATTGATACAATGGCTGCTTCTGCCATTGGCAGAACCGGCAGAGGGACAAGCTGCAATTTATCTGAATCGGCGGCATTTGCAAGTATAGTGCAAATATATCCTGTAATAGTACCTGCGGCAGCGGCAATTATGCCGTAATACGCACCTTCCCACAAAAAGGTTTTATAGAGGCTTCCTATGCTCATTCCAACTGCCCGCTGTATACCGATTTCGGCTATTCGCGTATGGATATTTGTGTAAACCGTATTGATTATATTCAGAATACCAATCAGTCCGATAAGCAGGATAAGTCCCCATGCAAGCAAGCGGATTTGTTCATAGCTTTCAAGGAGCTGCCTGTCTGTTTCCTGATAGGACAGCCATGTGCCGCCGGATTTTTCACACATTGACGTAATTGCATTTTCTACTGCTTTATAATCGGCGTCATTTGAGAGGGAAGGATATAATTCTGTATAGTTCCTTTGACCTGTAAGGCTGTCATATACCGTGTCATATACGATTATCTGAACACCGTTTGTGAAGCCGGCATTATCCGGAGTAACAGGACTGTCAATTATACCTGACACTTTGAGGGGTTTTCCGTTTAACGAAATTGTCTCACCTGTTTCTATTTTTGTTGAGCTAATGGCCGTATCTCCGTACACTATAGCCACAGGATTTTTGATAAGACAGGATTTACCGTCTTTAACTGACTGTATTTCCTGCTGCGAAAGCAGCGGGAGCAAGGAACGCATACGCTGTTCGTCAATTCCGGCGATATGGAGGGTTTCTCCCGGCTGAAGCTGAACAGACAGCTTTATATCTGGGATATTACCACTTTCATCAGGCATGTATAATTTGTATTTCAGTGTTGAGATAGAGGAGATACCTGAAACAGATGCCAAATTATTTACTGCTTCCGGCGAAAAGCCTGCTGTTTGGTTCGTGACTGAAAAATCTCCAAGATGCATTTTCCGTACAGCTGCTGATGTATCTAAAAGGCCTGAAAAACTTTGCAAGGCGATAAACACAGTAATACTCATTATAAGTGATAAAATTGTAATAGCTGTTCTGCCTCTGTTACGCTTCATATTCATACGGGCGTAAAATGATTCAAAGCTGAGGATGTGTTTGATTTTACGGTTTCTGCGTTTTATTAGGGATATTCTGCCGGACATTGCTGTGGTTGGCGGGACCTTGGCGGCATAATGTGCGGCAGGTAACGAAGCAATAAAAGCAAAAACAAGTGTAATTGCTCCGCTGATGACTAGCGGGAGAATCTTTCCACCGGAACTTTGGGCTATCATTTCTGATAATTCGTTATATGAGCTTGCCATGAAAATTTCCGGAGAAAACAGAGAAACTGCAGCTGATGTAACTCCTTTAGAAGATAACAGACCTAAAAGTATTCCCGCCGGAATACCTATACTGCAAAGCAAAATAAGCTGTAAAACCACAATTGTGTTGAGCATGCCGCGGTTCGCACCTATAGCCCTCAAGGTACCGTATTCCTTGGATTTTTTGGTGACTGCAATTTTCAAGATATTGTATATAACCAGTCCTGCTGCCATGAGAACAAGGACACCAACCACTATTCCTGCCAATGTCATAAAGGAGAAGCCTGAGGAGTCGTCTCCGGAAGCCTTTTCCCGATAGTTTATTCTAAGTGCCGAAAGCAAGGTGTCGTTATACTGAATGCAATAATCCGGAATGGAGTAGATTTCTGCCAGATCATCAATGGTATTCTGGAAGTTTTTTTTGTCTGCAACACGAATATCCTCGGAATAAAGCTGATATTTTTCAGGAAGCACCTTTTGTGCCGTACCCTTGCCGACGATGCCGGTGGTAATGCCGTTTACATAGCCGATATAGTTTGCTTTCAGAATACCTGTGAGAGTAAAGCTCTGAGAATAGGCATATCCGGTTTCGGTGTCGTGCAGACGTGATATATTAATATCTAGGGATATAGTATCCCCAAGACTTCCGCTAAAGTTCAGCATTGACAATACATCCCGGGGCAAGGCGATTTCTCCTGTATTATCAGGCAATTTACCGCTTTCAAGCTGCAGGCTGCTTTTATATGCGGACAGTGCAGCATCCCCGTACTCACGAAGCTGGATAGAAAGGCTGCTATCCTGAATATTTGCCGTACCTATAGAAATTGTGGTTCCGGAGTAAGAAAGGCGGCTATCATCAGATATTGCGGCGGCCTGTTCCTTCGACAGCTGGTGAAGGGTTGCATATCTGTTGCCGTTCAGACATGCTGCCTGCCTTACCCGCATGTCATTTAAAATACCGATTGATTGACCTATTATAGTTGTCATCATGGTGGATAGAACTATGGCAATCAAAATCAGAACAGAAGTCATTTTTTGCGCCAGAAGCTCTTTCCATGCCAGAGCTTGATATGATTTCATTTAAACAGTCACCTCCGAAAGAATGCCGTCCTCAATGACAAACTGCCGGTTTGCTGTTTTTGCAATGCGGCTGTCATGGGTGATTAAAACAATTGTTTTTTTCATTGAAGACCAGATATTATAAAGTAAATTCATGACCTCGTTGCTGCTTCTGCTATCAAGGTTTCCGGTCGGTTCATCGGCAAAAATAATATCCGGTTTCATAATCAATGCGCGGGCGATAGCAACACGCTGCTGCTGTCCGCCGGATAATTCATGAGGCAGATGGGTCAACCTGTCATCTATTCCAAGCAAATTGGCAAGCTGCTTCAGGTAGTCTTCATCCGGCTTTTGCTTATCCAGAAGCAGAGGCATATATATATTTTCCTTTGCGGTAAGTACCGGAAGCAGATTGAATTGCTGAAAAATAAAGCCTATCTTCTGCCTGCGGAATGCGGAAAGCTGACGGTCGGTGAAGCTATAGATGTCTCTTCCGTCGTAGGTAAGACTTCCTGAGGTTTGTTTGTCAAGTCCAGACAAGAGATGCAGCAGTGTGCTTTTTCCGCTGCCTGACGGCCCCATAATGGAAATAAAGTCATTTCCGTTAATTTTTATATTGGCCTTATTAAGGGCAATAATGCGGCTTTCGCCAATGCCATAGATTTTTGACAGTTCCTTGGTTTCAATATTCATAAAAATCACTCTCCTTAATTCATAAAGCAATTATGCTTTGGCCAATTGGCTTTGACCAAATAGGTTTCAGCCGATATTAATTGACCTTCGTTTAAGGAAAGTATAATTTAAAAATCTCAATTTTTCCTCAATTTTTTGAAAGAGAAAAGATTGCTGTTGCTTTTGCGCCGCTTGATGTATTTTCCAGAGCTAGGCTTCCGCCATGCTTCTCACACATAAGGCGGCAAACATAAAGCCCCATACCGAAATGCTCCTGTCCGACGGCAGTATCATCACGCAGGAAAGGAGCAGCGCCTTTTTGAAGAATTAGAGGTGAGAAGCCGGGGCCATCGTCGGAAACAATTAATAAAAGCTTTGTATTTTCAACATAAATGTCCACCGACACACTATCTTTTGCATAACGGATTGCATTATATATCAGGTTCTCGGCAGTATTCAGAATGATATGCCGATCCGCCCACAGCTGCTTAGCCGTGCCATGGAATGAGAAGCTGATTTTTTTATCTGTGCCTGAGCACAATATACTCAAGCTGTCCTTTAAATTATCTGAAAAGGCCGGCCATAAAATAAGGCTCGGAGAATATTTCATTTCCTCAAGCTTTTGAGCGTTTGTCATTGCCTCAACATAGGTTTCAACACGTCGGGAATATTGTAAAATCAAATCAGTAATATCTGCTATCTTTGTATCTGTTGGCTTTTCCTGCTCGATTTTCTTTTGAAGTAATTTTGCAGAGCCCTTCAAAACAGTAACAGGATTTCTTAAATCGTGAGAAAATGCGGCATTTAACCGTTTCCGTTCTTCCATTTGAGCCCAAAGGCTGCGGTTGTTTTTCAGCAGTTCCGCCCGCATTGTTTCAAAAGCGGTGCTAAGCTCACCCAGTTCATCATTTGAGTGCTTTACAACAGTAAAATCCAAGTCCTGATGCCTTATCCTTTCTGCGCTGTTTTTTAGGATATCAATGGGTCTCTTTAGCTTGATTTTATAAAAAACGATATCTGCCGCTAAAAGAGAAACAACTGCAAATAAGATTGGAAGTGCTGCCTGCAAAAGTGATAATACCATCAGGGGCCAGTCATTCTGCATCTCGGCGGCATGAACAGATATACTTCCGGAGGATGTGTCTCCGAATTCAATGATAGTGTTTCCGGAAGCAAAGAGCTTTTCCCGCAAGACTAAACAGCCTATAAATGAAGCGATACCAAGTAAAATGCCAACAAAGAGGAAGGAAACTGTAATTATAAAAAAGGACTGCTTTAAGGTTGCATTTTTTATCCGTTCCATTTGTAACCCACCCCCCATACAGTCTCGATATATTTATGTGCTGACAGTGCTGAAAATTTTACTCTTATTTTGCGGATGTGCTCCATAATGGTGTCACTGCTTCCATCACCTTCTAACCCCCATATTGTGTCGTATATACGTTCCCGGTCAAACACCTGCCCGCAGTTTGCAGAAAGCAGCTCAACAATATCAAATTCCTTTTTGGAAAGTGTAACGGTTGCTCCGCCAATTGAAATTTCTCTTTTCACATAGTCTATAGTCATGTTATCAAAAAAGCGTAAGGCAGATTGTTCCTGCCTGCGGTTTTCACGTCTTAGATGGGCAGCTACTCTTGCGCCCAATTCATCAAGATCAAAGGGCTTTACAATATAGTCATCGGCTCCGGCACCAAGGCCTTTAATCTTGTCGTTTGTTTCGATTCTGGCAGTTAAAAATAAAATAGGACATGGCAAATGTTCACGTATCTGCCGGCATACGGTAAGACCATCTATTTCAGGCATATTTATATCAAGCAATACAATGTCAGGATGGTTTGATGCCTTTTGCAAGGCTTCTTTACCGTCATATGCAGTAAAAACCTGATAACCGGACATTTCAAAGTAGCTTTTCATCATGGTGACAATGCCTTTTTCATCATCCACCAGTAAAATTTTATAACTCATTCTTTTACCAAGGTCAATTACTATAGGCCGGTTATATTGCTTTTCAGCCGATAGAAATTGACTTCCTTTATAGTAGTAGGTTTTCAAGCCTTCATCCCGCAGAATATCTGTTTTTAACGAAAGATAACCTTGGGTTGGTTTTTCCTGATATAAATTATAAAAGGAAAATCTCAAGAATTGCTCAAGTCAATATAAATTTTATTATATACATATGTATTTTAATTTACAAACCAGAAAAAATTTTTATAAAAAAGGCATTTAATTATTACAGTAAGCATATATATAGAGGTATTTTATTTTGAGGCTTAATTGTAAGCCGGGAAAATGCTCCGGCAGCTTTAAGCTTTTATACCGGGAACAGAGGTGAAGGATATAATGCAGGATAAATTCGAAAATATTAATTATGAATATATACAAGCGTCAGACATAAAAATAATCAGTGATAAATCTCTGGTCGATAAGGTTCAGAATACTTATAAGTTTTTCAAGCTATGTGAAATATATTTGAATAATGTCAAGGATGATTATGGCAAGAAAAAAATAGCAAGCTTAAGGCTGGCTTTTGTTCAGCACCAGCTTGAACTATTGTTAAAAGAATGCTTTGCAAGGGGAATCAACCATAATCTAAGCTTCTGTGAGCAATAAATTATGGCTTTTTACCAAAGGAGGATTTTCTCAGAGGATTACAGCTCATCTTGGGCTGTAATATCTGATAAAATCTTTTTATACAATTTTTCGGAATTTTGGTTCCAGTTGCCGCAAATCCTTTTTGCATCATTTTTGCTGCCGACGGTTAATTTCAAGTCAATATATGTGAAGGTGCCTTCAACTATCTTAAGGCTTACAAGGTATTCATTGTCATTTACTGCTACGTAATCAGAAGATATGCTGTTCTCATTCTTTATACGTTTTTTGTTGCTTGCAAGGGCCTCATCAATTCTTGACTTTGTGCCTGCGGCAATTATTGAAACAAAGTAATCCAAGCTTTGATTGCCGGCGGGAGATATTCTGTATGAAAGCTTGTCATCAGTGCTGATTTTTTCCAAAAGCTTTCCTTCGCATAATTCATCAAGATATTGCTGCAAAAAGATATAGTTCATTAGTTTATTTTCCAATATTATTTTAGTAAGAAGCAAGTTGGAAACAGGAGCTTCTAAGCTATTAATAATATATAGTAATATTATTTTGTTTTCTGCCAGTTCTCTGCTTTCGATAGGATTCATAAAACCTCCCCGTATCTTTAGTAAAATTATAAAAAAATAAAGCTTATTTAAGAAATAATGTAACAATTATATCATAATAAATGAAAAATTTCTATATTGCCTGTATCTGGCAAGCATGTCTGTACATTTATGCGGAAAGCTGTATAGGGCTCTATACTGAGGTGTACAGAACATATGGAGAATTAATGCTTTGCGGATATAATCAAGGCACCTCCTTCAATTTTTCGTTGATAAGAGGTGCTCTTAAAAATTCTGAATACGGCTAAAGGCATTTACTGTTCAGGCTTTTGCCTTTCAGCTAGCCTTGAATGCAGTTTGGGCCAGACAATGTTTTACGATACATAGCCAAATACTCATGTGCGGATTTATCCCAACTGAAGTCGGCTTTCATACCTCTTTGGATAAGTAAATTCCAGATATCCTTTTTATTGTTGTAGAAATGAACAGCCCGCCTTATTGTATTGAGCATATCGTGTGCATTATAGCTTGTAAAGGAGAAGCCGTTTCCTTCACCGGTTGTCTCATTGTATGACAGGACGGTATCGTTTAATCCGCCTGTTTCGCGTACTATGGGAACGCAGCCGTATCTGAAGCTGAAAATCTGGCCAAGACCGCAAGGCTCAAACAATGACGGCATCAGAAACATATCTGATCCTGCATAAATTCTTTGAGCCAAGGTGTCACTGAAGGTTATGTTTGCAGATACCTTATCCTTGTGCCAGTAGGCAGCATTTTCAAAAACCCACTTATAATGCTCGTCACCCTTTCCAAGTACAATCAGCTGAATATCCATTTGCAGTAATTCGTCAAGAACGCATTCTATAAGATCAAAGCCCTTTTGTGCGGTCAACCGGGAAATAATGCTTATAACCGGAACATCTGGCCTGACAGGAAGATCCAGTTCTTCCTGAAGCTGACGCCGGTTTTCGTATTTATTTGATAAATTATCGGCGGAGTAATTAGCATAAAGCCTTTTATCAGTTGCAGGATCGTTTTTTTCATAATCTATTCCGTTAAGAATACCGTATAAATCACTTGAGCGATGAATTAATAAGGAATTCAGGTTTTCTCCGTAAAAACTGTTTTTAATCTCCTGTGCATAGCTTGGACTGACAGTACTGATAGAATCTGAATAAACCAAGCCGGCTTTCATATAGTTTACATTATTGTAAAACTCAATTCCGTAAGGAGTAAAGTATTGCCAATCTATTCCGAGTAAATTTGGAATTACGTCGCTGGGAAATACTCCCTGATATTTTAAATTGTGAATAGTAAATACTGTTTTTATTTTACTGTAAAAGGGTATATAGCGGTAGTTTGCCTTTAATAGAAGGCTTACGACTCCGGTTTGCCAGTCATTGCAATGAATGATGTCAGGTTTGAACCCGATAAGCGGCAGTATTTCGATAACAGCTTTACTGAAAAAGGTGAATTGTTCAGCCTGATCAAAATCTCCGTATAGCTCACATCTGTTAAAATAATATTCGTTATCTAAAAAATAGTAAGTAATCTCATCATGAACCAGCTTATAAATTCCACAATATTGGTGCCTCCATGAAAGGTCAATATATATGTATCCTAAATATTCCATTGACTGTTTGTACTTCTGAGCAATACAGCCGTAATTGGGCATAACAACTCTGATGTCTGTGCCAAGCTTAGAAATAGCTTTAGGCAAGGAACCGGCAACATCTCCCAGACCTCCTGTTTTGGCAAAGGGAAAAACTTCAGATGACGCAAATAAGACATTTATATTGTTATTCAATTGAGTACCTCCTAAGTATTGGATTTTTGTGTGCATTTAACAGTTATATTTATATATTTAATATAACTTATTTAAACATATCGGCATTCATAGGGGAATAGCCTTAACCTTTTGCTTATAAAGCCTATTAATATCAAATATTCAAACTATAATAAAAAGAAACATCAGTTGAACAAACCGAGTATTTATAGTTTAACAGAATTTGTATAATCGCACAATACTCAACACATTTACTAAAAGAATTACGGTCAGGTCTTCTGACGGCAAGATATCGGAACGATACTTGCCGCTTTCAGGAGGATTGAGCTTTTAAGCCGGTTTTTCATGCGGTTTGGGGGAGAGCAAGGCATGTATTCTTGACATAAGCCTGAACATAAATTATACTGGTTTAAACATAATTTTTCGGAGAATTTTGGAGGCCACTTTGGAACATATAGTTTTCAGAACAAGGGGAACCTGCTCAAGGCAGATAGATTTCAGCATTGACGGCGGAATAGTTAAAGAGGTTAAATTTAATTCAGGCTGTGAAGGAAATCTTCAGGCAATTTGCAATCTGGTAGAGGGAATGCCTGCGGATTATATAATAAGCAAGCTTAAAGGAATTAATTGTCAGGGAAGAGGCACGTCATGTCCCGACCAGCTTGCCAGAGCATTGGAAAATGTTGTTGAAAAGGCTGTATAGAGTTTAATTTGTAAATTTTAAAAATAAGTTTTTATATAGCTATCAATTTTGAAATAAAAGACGTATAATATTGTATATATGTTTAGTAAAATTTGTAAAAAAATTAAGTGATTCTTGTAAATTACTAACAGTATGAGTCTTGGCTTTTTAAGCGGATATTGTGTTTCCGGACATATTTTTGAGGCTTGCAGGTTTGAGGCTTACGCTTGTGGTTATAGTAATTGGCTTTATAACTAATTTTTTGAGGAGGTTGTATTAATGAATTTAAGAGATCTATTTCAGAAGAAGAAACCATCAAAAAAACAAACAGCAAAAAATGTTGCTATAGGTGCCGGAATTGGTACTGCAGTCGGGGTTACAGCCGGTGTATTATTAGCACCTAAATCAGGCAAGGAAACCAGAGAGGATATATCTAAGACAACAAAACAAACTCTGGAAAATGTGAAAGATGGATTAAACGTTGCTAAAGAAAAAATTGAGGAAATGGTAAAGAAGGAAAAGTGCACATGTGGTGCAGCTGCTGAGGCAGCAGAAGAAAATGTATCTGATAAGGCTGAAGAAACCAAGGAAGCGGAATGATATTTACATAGCATAAGCTGAAAAAGTTTGATTTCTTTTTTGGCTCTTTAAATACGAAAGGAAGCTGCTTATGAGTATTACAGTAGACCTTAGAGTAATTGCCTGGTTTATAATCTTTTGCATTGCAGTTGTTGTAGGTGTTTTTATGATTATACTCCTTAAGAATTGCCTGAAGGTTGTAGATAAAGTGAATGATATAATTGAAAGCAACTCTGAGAGCATTGGAGAAACACTTACGGTATTGCCGGCAACGGTAAAAAGTATAGATGAGCTTGCCGGCAGTGCGAAGGTAACCATGGATAAGGCAAATTCTATAGTTGCAACGGTTGAAGACAATGTTTCAGATACTTTTGATTCATTTTCAGTTAATGCGGAAAATGTTCTTAGCATAATAAATATTGCAAGTACTGTTGTTAAATCTATAATAAGTGCATTTTCTTCGTCAAAATAGTTTAAAAATAATAGTAAAAACGAAAGGATTTAATTCTTTCGTTTTTTTATTTGGTATGTTATACTAGCTTTGTATAGCGTTTTAACTAATATTTGGTCAAGCCTTTCAGCAATATGAGAGTAATTGACTGTTAAAGGATTATATTCTACTAAAGATACAAAGGAACTTTAAAATACGATATGGGGTGAATGCTGTGGATGGAAATATAAGGCTTAGTGCTACAGTAATAAGCTGTATGGGAAATGGCACCGATAAGGATGACTTTTACTTCAATGGCAGTCTTTCTAATTGTCACAGTACAAAGAGTATTCAATGCTCTTTCGAAAAAGCTTGCGACAATTTTATTTTCTCTGTTACAGACTCAATGGGGACAGATAATGAGGAGACAGCCGGTATTTCTGCTATAAGAGAAATAAAAAAATATCATGAGAATATTAAAAAGCAGCAGTTTTCATTAGAAAATATTTCAGAAAAAATATATGAATCAATTCAGTTAACAAGCAATCTTATATACAGCAAATCGGCAATAGCAAAGCAGGAGGCAGCAGTACTTACCGGATTTTCATCAGTAATTATTGATAATAACAGAGTTACAATAATGAATTTAGGCAATAATGGGGCGTTTCTTTATAATCAGGGTGTTCAAAAAGAGATATTTGCTAAAAATGACAGCAGAAAAAATCAAAAGCTTAAAATGCTGGGGATATCACCCAATACGGCTGATATCTATAATGATACAGAAAAAATTCTGAAGCTTGCGGAAGAAGAGTCAAAAACAAAAATTAAAATTTCACCTTGCATTGAGCTTATAGAAGGTGATATTTTTCTTATTTGCAGTGATGGCTTAATGAATTCCATCAGCAAAGGAAGAATAGAGTCAGTTATCAATTCGGGGCTTGACTCTTCAAAAATAGCAAGCATTTTATTTCAGGAGGCCTTGAAGAATGGTGTAGAAGACAGCGTAACAGTTATGGTTATTAAAGTAGAGGAAATAAAAAATATTGAATATTCACCAAGCAGCTACAGAAGGCCAAGTCAGATTGATTACGACAATGAAACGGAGGAGCTGCACCCAAATAAGGAAAAAAATATTGTGAATTACATACTTGCATTTGTCTGTGTTATTGTTATATCCGGTGTTCTTTTTATGGGATATCTGATTATCCAGAACAGTAATATACTGGCATCTGAAAAACAATCCGCAGACACCTCCCAAGCCGATTCTACCGCCGGTTTATCAGATGAAAGTGCCGGCCGGTCCACAGATGAATTTACAGCAGATGAGGAGGCTGATAATTCTACTGCCGGTATAACCAATCAGGGGAAAGACGATACCTCAAAGCAAAGCAGTGAAACTGATTCAGGCATACAGAGCAATGAGGACAAGCAGACTGATAAGGATAAGGATAAGGATACTGGGGAGGACAGCAGCGCTGATGAAACTAAGGGCGGCAAAAATGATGTAAAGGAATCTGCCGGACAAATAACGGAAGCTGACAATAATAAAAATGCAGATACGGAATATGACGTACATATAGTTCAGGCCGGAGAAACATTAAGCTCCATAAGCAACAAATACTATTATAATCCAAACAAGTATGATGTAATTATAAAGTTTAATAATTTAAAAGACGAGAACAATTTATATGTAGGGCAAGAACTGAAAATACCAAAGGCAGGCAAATAAAAGACATTACTATCTCCAGACAAAGGGAGACATACTTATATGTAAAAGAAGCAGCTTTTTAGAAAATTGAGATGCACCTCCAATGTTAGATTTATTTTGTATAACATTGGAGGTGCTTTTTTAATAGTGCGGTTATTTCTATCCGGTTTTAAATTGATAAGTTTTACACCTGTAATTTTCAATTGGGAAAGATTAATAAAAAAATTAAAAAATATGGAACTTATAAATAATATCAACGTCTATAATTGTGACGATATAAATTAGCAAAATTTAGCTAAAAACTTTAACCCTTCAGCGTAGGCTTTGAGGCTGGCAATGATACTGCGGCATGTATTTTATGCCTGGCTTATCTTTGTTGAGACGGTAAATCCTTCCGAAAAGGCTGAGTTAAAAAATTAAAACCGAGGAGGAATCAGTGTGAAAAAAATTATTTCAATGCTGCTTGCAGTTGTTATGACGGTTACGTTTATGGTGCCTGTTATGGCAAGCGAACAAATTTCGGCAGACAATGCATTGGCAAATGCAATTAAGGTTGTGAAGGAAAAGATAGAAATACCGAAAGAATGCAATAAGTTCAATTATGATATCAACAGCTACGGTGACGTAACCTCATGGAACTTGGAATGGAGCAGTGATTCGGAGGGCAAAGCAATTAATGTGACAATTGATGAAAATAATCTTATCAAGCGTTACTATTCTTATGACCGCTCTTCATCATATGATAAAAAAATTCCAAAGTATTCAAAAGAGCAAGGCAGGGAAATTGCAGAAAAGTTTATTAACGTACTGGACGAAAAGCTTATAAAGCAATTTGAGCTTATCGACAAGGAAGGCACCTACAGTGACGACAGCGATTACAGCTTTAATTATGTAAGAGTGGCGAACGGTATAGCAGGTTATTTTAACAATATAAGTGTAAGTGTAAATAAGTACACCGGCGCTGTGAGTAATTATTCATGCTCATATGCTCATAATGTAACATTTGAGGATGCATCTAAGCTAATAAGCAAGGAGCAGGCTGAAAAAGCGTTTATTGACAAGCTTGGGCTCAAGCTGGTGTATAAGATTAAGACAGAAGATAATAAGCCTGTTTCGTATTTGACGTATATCCCTAAATATACAAATAAATATATAGATGCATTAACAGGTGAGGTAGAAAAGGTATCGGAGTATTATTCATATGATCAGAGTACTTCCGAGATGGCAATGGGAAAAGCGGCAATGGACAGCGGGGCAAATATTGTTCTGACTCCTGAGGAGCTTGATGCTGTTAAGGGGATGTCAGATGTAATGTCTAAAGAATCTGTCGATAAAAAGGCAAGAGGAATAAGCCTGCTCGGTATTGATGACAGCTTTAAGCTTTCAACCTCATATCTCAACAAGGACTGGAGAGATAACGAGACTTTCATCTGGTATCTCAGCTATACAAAAGAGCTAAGCAAAGATAAAGTTCAATACAGAGAAGTACAAATTGATGCGAAAAGCGGCGAAATTCTTGGATTTGACATAAATGACCCTGAAGAGGGTGCAAAGGCCGGCAAGACCAAAGAAGAGGCAAAGGCTGCCAGCATGAAGGTACTTAAGGAGCTTATGGCGAGCAAGTATGATAAATTAAAATACGATGAAAGCTATACAGAAGCTGTTTCGGAGAAAGAACCAGATTACTTTGTATTCAGATTTAACAGAATTGAAAACGGAATAGAATGTTCAAATAATTATGTATCTATTACTTATGACAACAAATCAGGCAAGGTTACCTCGGCAAGCAGCAATTGGGTCAGAAACGTAAGCTTTGAAGCTCCTGAGGATATAATTTCCGCAGATAAGGCTTATGATATTCTTTTTGATAAAATAGGATATGAGCCCAAATATATTAAAGAAGATACCGATAATAGCAACGATAAAATATGGAGAGAGGATACTGATAAATTCAACGCTGTTTTAGGATATTTTATTAATACTGGCAAGCCTGCTGTAATAAGTGCGGCAACAGGTGATATCCTTGATGATTCGGGAGAGGTATACAAAGAAAATACAGTGGTAGATTATACTGATATTAGCGGCTTGAAGGCTGAAAATCAAATCAGGATACTCACTGAAATGTCTATCAGATACAACGAGGACCAATTAAAGCCCAATGAGAATCTTCTTCAAAAAGACTACTTTGTTTTGTTAAGCAAATTAAACGGCAGATATTATTTTGGCGCAGCTATGGACGATAAAACCATTGATGAAATGTACAAATCATTGATATTCTCCGGAATAATTACAAAGGAGGAGAAAGCACCGATGTCAGCCATAACCAGAGAACAGGCAGCAAAATATTTTGTCAGATTCCTGGGATATAAAGATGTTGCGGAAATAAAGGGCATATACAAATCAAGCTTTAAGGATGCAGGTAAAATTGATTCTGATTTGCTAGGATATGTATGCATAGCTTCCGGTATGAAGGCAATGAACGGCAGCAACGGATTATTCAATCCAAAGAGTAATATGACAAGGCTTGAAGGTTTATTGAGTATTTACAGCTATCTCAGTAACAAATAATATTGCGGCAATTTTATTATAAATTTGCAAATTGAAGCTATGAATAGGGGGGCTGGCAAAACGTCAGTCCCCTTAAATAATAGGGAAAAGCAATAAAGGTCAGTCAGTATCGGCTTTAAGACGATACTGACTGACTTTTGAAATATTTTGAGTGTAAATGGATAAGTATATTACTGTATAATTATTCATTGTGTAAGAATAGATTAATAACCTGTGAAAGTTGTAATGATTTTATTTTATATTATATTTGACTATAAACCGTAACAAAGATAAAATTAAATAATGATATAAATTATCAAATACGGAGGGAAAGCCAATGCTGACACATATTGTATTAATAAGCTTAAAAGATAAAAGTGAGGAAAGTATGCAGAAAATGAAAGAGGTTTTGCTGAGCCTTAAGGGCCAGATTCCTTGCCTGAGATTTATAGAAGCGGGAACAGATGTGGTACATTCTGAAAGGTCTTTTGATGTCGGACTTTATACAAAGTTTGATTCACTGGAGGATATGGAGGAATATCAGGTGCATCCGGCACATCTTAAGGTTCTTGAATATATAAAGGCTGCGAAGGAATCTTCAGTGGCTATTGATTATGAAAGTGAAAGCTGAAAAATTTATAAAAAATTAACAGCTTAGATTTCATGTATCAAGGACAGAATAAATTCTGAATAAATAAAAAGGCAGTAATATAAGATTAGGTGATATCCGCCTGAATAAACGATATAATATCGTGCGAAGGCTTGAAACGCAATTGATTTTAGTTAGGTCATAAATACTTTAAGCTGTTTTAAATGCAAAAGCTGAAATATGAATACAAATAAAAATATTGCTGGAGACTTAAAATGAGAAAAAATTTAACTTTGCTGATGGTTTTTATTATGATTTTGTCATCGGGATGTACTAATAATTTATATTCAAGCAAAGAAGTAAACCAAAGTAAAAATTCTGCTATAGATGAAGTTTCGAATGAAACTCAAGGGCAGGCCTCAACCGGAGCTTTAACATCAGGCAGCAGCAGTAAGGGCGGCAAGGCTGAAGCCTCAGCGAGCTCTCAAAAGGTAAATGCTATTGATTATAATACTGTTAAGCCGAATGAATGCGGGCAAATTATGGTTGTTATGTTTCATAACTTTATAGAGGAATACCAAGGCAAGGGAGATAAAGCATACACAACCACTTTTTCAGAATTTCAAAAGCTGCTTCAGGATTTATATGACAGAAAATATAGACTGATAAGTCTTACAGATATGCTGAACAATAATATTGATATACCGGCCGGCTGCATACCTATGGTATTTACATTTGATGACGGCACAGCAGGTCAATTCAGTTTAACTGAAAAAGCAGGAAAGCTTGTTGTAAATCCCAGATCCGCGGTAGGGATAATGGAGGAATTTAATAAGACTCATCCTGATTTTGGTCTGAGCGGTACTTTCTATGTGAATTTAGGTGTCAAGACTACCTTCAAGGGTGACGGAACCATGTCTGAGAGACTTAAATATCTGATTGATAAGGGCTTTGAAATTGGAAATCATACAAAGACGCATGTATCCTTGCCGGAGGTTAAAACCTCTCAAAAGATGCTTGAAGAGGTTGGGGGCAACCAAAAGCTGATGAACGAATATGTTCCGGGATATGTATTTAATTCTTTTTCACTTCCTTTTGGCAGTGCATCAAAGAATCTAAAGGAATATGTCATACATGGAAATTATGAAGGAACAGAGTACAGGCATTCTGCTGTCATGCTGGTTGGTGCAAATCCGGCACCGTCGCCTGTTTCCGTGAAGTTTGACCCCTTGGCTGTTCCCAGGGTAAGAGCTACAGGCATTACAAAGGTTGAGTGCGATCTGGCATGGTGGCTTGATGCAGTGAGCAAGGGAAGCTCACAGTATGTGAGCGACGGTAATGCTGATACTGTTGCTGTACCTAAGTCAAAAAAAGAGAATGTTGACATGGCAAAGCTGAATGGAAAACAGCTGATAGAATACTGACCCTTCATGCTGAGTGCCTTGTGCAAAAAGCGGTGAAGCTATCAAAAAATGCTTTTTATAAAAAAGAGACAGCTATTATATTTATCTGTTTCTTTTTGTTTGCAATAATATTTTTTATGAATATGTAATTGATAAATTATTGGTAATAATTTATAATTAATGTAAATAATGTTATTGGTATTCGTATATAATGTTTATTTGTATGATAATTAAAAGGGAGAGATTTGATTATGAGTCAAAAAAGCAAAAGAATTCAAACGGATACTGATGTAAAGAGAAAGGCTATACGGCAGGTCGTATTTCACATCAAGAAGAAAGCAGCTTCGGAATATGTAGGCAGCGAAAATCTGAAGGAGTGGATTAATCTGATAGAGGAGATACTGGGGAAGGAAGACTTTCTGATAAGGGATTATATTGAGGCTCGCAAGAGTCTGAACGATATTATTGAAAGAACTCTTGACGAAGAAATGAGGTTCAAGCTTCGGGATTCATGGTTCAGCTTGGGTAAGGCCTTGGAAAAAAAGGCTAAGGTTAACTGACTATGGAGAGGATATTTGTATCAGCCGATACCATTGGGACCTCAGCCGGCAGTAATTGATTTAAAATATATCAATTGGAGGTATGTAATGCTTTTGAGACAAGGGACAGCAGAGGTTAATAATAAAATATTGCTGGAAAGCATAAAAAGTGATATACAGCTCCAGCTTAAGGAACTGGGAGTTACTACATCGGGAATTAACGTTGAAATGAACTCAAAAAATATATCGCTTAATATAGGAATACGCTGTCTTTCACGCAGACTGAGGCAGCTTCAGTTCAATGCAAATTAAAAAAATTACCTGCAAGGATTGTAAAAAACTGTGAGAGGCTTTTTATTTTAATCCTGCCTCTCACAATTAAAAGGCTAAATAAACAGAGTCCGGTTTTAGAGTAAAGCGCTGATGTACGCTTTTGCATTACCAATAGCTTTTTGCTCAGTTTCACGTGCAGGCCCACCGGGAAGCCTTCTGCCAGAAACGCATTTTTCAAGGCTGATTTCCGAATAAACATCCTTCTCAATTTTGCCGGAAAAGCTTTTGAATTCTTCCATGCTCATGTCATCAATGGCCTTGTTGTTTTCAATGCAATACAGAACCATTTTCCCTATGATTTCGTGAGCGCTCCTGAATGGAATGCCTTTTTTAACAAGGTAATCGGCAATATCCGTGGCATTTGTAAAGCCGCCCTGTGCCGCCTTGTACATATTTGCTTTGCGAAGCTTCATAGTTGCAAGCATGTTTGAAAATACCGGCAGACACATTTTTACGGTATCAACAGCATCAAATACAGCCTCCTTGTCTTCCTGCATATCCTTGTTATATGCCAAGGGCAGGGACTTCATAACTGTAAGCATTGTCATAAGGCTTCCGTAAACACGGCCTGTCTTTCCGCGGGCAAGCTCGGCCACATCAGGATTTTTCTTCTGAGGCATAATGCTGCTGCCTGTGCTGTATGAATCATCCAGCTCAATAAATCCAAATTCATGGGATGACCAGAGAATTATCTCTTCGCTTAGTCTGCTAATATGCATCATCAGAATTGAAAGACAGGAAAGAAGCTCAATTGTAAAATCCCTGTCGCTTACGCCGTCAAGGCTGTTCTGAGTTACATCGTTGAAGCCGAGCTCATTTGCAACCATATATCTGTCAAGAGGATAGGTAGTTCCGGCTAATGCTCCCGAGCCAAGGGGAAGAATATTCATCCTTGACCGGCAATCACTCAAACGTCCGATATCACGCTTGAACATCTCAAAGTAAGCCATCATGTGATGAGCGAAGGTTATAGGCTGAGCTCTTTGCAAATGTGTGTAACCGGGCAGAATGGTGTCCAGATTATCCTCTGAAATTTTGATTATGGTATTTTCAATATTAATAAGCATGTCATTTATTACATTTATTTCATCTTTCAGATACATTCTTATGTCAAGTGCAACCTGATCGTTGCGGCTTCTTCCGGTATGAAGCTTTTTCCCTGTATCTCCGATCCTTGAGATAAGAATTTTTTCGACATTCATGTGAATATCCTCAGCATCAATTTCAAATTCAACTTTTCCTGCTTCAATGTCATTTAGAATATTTTTAAGGGTGCTCTGAATCAGGGAGCTTTCCTCATCGGAAATTATCCCGCACTTGCCCAGCATATTTGCATGAGCAATGCTTCCCAGTATATCATGCTTGTACATTCTACAGTCAAAGCTGATAGAGGAGTTAAAATCATCCACCAGCTTATCGGTGCCTTTTTCAAATCTACCGCCCCAAAGTTTCATAGTTACCTCCGTTATTAAAATTTCAATAAAGGGACAACCCGTCTAGGATTGTCCCACAAAAAGCTGATCAATAGCTTGACTTTAGTCAATTACTATCTGCGGTGGCTGTTCCGATTATTTAATATCCTTGCCCTTGAGCAGCTGAGCCCTGACCTTTATAGGAAGACCAAACAGGTTGATAAAGCCTTCTGAATCCTTCTGGTTATATACCTCATCCTTGTCAAAGGTTGCAATTTCTTCACTGTATAATGAATATTCTGATTTGGCACCCGCCGGCATGCAGTTGCCTTTATACAGCTTCATTCGTACTGTACCGGTAACTGTCTCCTGAGTTTTATCGACAAATGCCGATAAGGCTTCACGAAGAGGAGTGAACCATTGTCCAAAATATACTAATTCAGAAAATCTCTGAGCGACAAGATCCTTGTAGTGAATTGTGTCTCTGTCCAGACAAAGCAGCTCTAATTCTCTGTGAGCGGCATAAAGCACAGTTCCGCCCGGAGTTTCGTATACTCCTCTTGACTTCATGCCCACAAGCCTGTTTTCAACCATATCGGCGATACCCACACCGTTTTCGCCGGCAGCCTTGTTCAATACATCCATTAATTCAATCGGACTGTACTCAATACCATTAACTTTTTTAGGGATACCCTTTTCAAAATAAATCTCAACATATGTCGGCGCGTCCGGAGCTTTTTCCGGTGAAACCATCAGCTTTAAAATTTTATCGTACTGGGGTTCGTTCCAGGGGTCTTCCAGATCCATGCCTTCATGACTGAGATGCCAAAGATTTTTGTCCATACTGTAGTTGTCTTTCTTTGTAACAGGGACAGGAATATTTCTTGCAATTGCATAATCTATTTCTTCTTCTCTTGACTTAATATCCCATATTCTCCATGGAGCTATTATTTTAAGCTGCGGAGCCAGAGCTTTAACTGTCAGCTCAAATCTTACCTGATCGTTTCCTTTTCCGGTGCAGCCGTGACAAATAGCAGTACAGCCTTCTTTCAATGCTATTTCAACCATTCTTTTGGCTATTATAGGCCTTGCAAAGGAGGTACCCAAAAGATACTTTCCCTCATATACAGCGCCGGCCTTCAATGTAGGATAAATAAAGTCAGTTATAAATTCTTCCCTCAAATCCTCTATATAAAGTTTTGAAGCGCCTGTTTTAATTGCTTTTTCGTGCAATGGCTCCAGTTCATCTCCCTGTCCGACATCACCGGCCATTGCGATTACTTCGTAATCATAGTTTTCCTTCAGCCACGGAATAATTATTGAGGTATCAAGACCACCTGAATAAGCTAATAAAACCTTTTCTTTGCTCATATTTACCATCCTTTCAGCCGGGAAATCCCGACGGCAATCAATTATTATAAATAAAAAAAACAATACTATAAATTTATGCTAAAATATATTATAAACGAATTCCTAATTTGCGGGAAGTTTTACTTCCGGAAGAATTAAGCTTGTATTAATAATAAATTTACAATAATGATTATACAATGTTTTGTATAAATATTCAACATGATTTTATATTTATACAAAAATATTTGTAAATGCAGTAATAAAACGTCTGACGAACCAATGCAATTTATTATTTTAATGAAGGCTGATAACTCAACTTTTCCTGTTTAAAATTGAGTTGGTCTTTTAAAGGCTTGGTATATTTTAAAATATGGAGGTTACTAATGATAATAATGGGAATTGACCCCGGATTTGCAATTACAGGCTATGGTGTTGTAAAATATGAGGGGAACAGATTTTCGGTTCTGGAATACGGTGCGGTTACAACAGAGGCATCAATGAAGCTTTCACAAAGACTTTTGGTACTGTATAATGAACTGGAGATTTTAATAGATAAATTTAAGCCGGATGCAATAGCAATAGAAGAATTGTTTTTTAATAAAAATATAAAAACCGCCCTTAATGTCGGACATGGCAGAGGTGTATCAGTGCTTGCCGCCGCGAAGGCAGGTGTTGAAATATATGAATATACCCCGCTGCAGGTGAAGCAGTCGGTGGTGGGATACGGCAGAGCCGAGAAGACCCAGATACAGCAGATGGTTAAGGCTATTTTGAATTTAAGCGCAATACCCAAGCCGGACGATGTTGCAGATGCCTTGGCAATTGCCATTTGTCATGGGAATTCTTACAGGATGGGAGCTATTTTGGGTAATAATAACTTTTAGATATTGTGCACATTTTAATTAAGCTTTGCAAATATGGCACAAAGGTCTTGAACAGTAAATGTTTCCATAAAATAAAAAAGTACATAAATCAGCGGAGAGTGAAAAATGTTTGCATATGTAAAGGGAACCTTGGAGTACAAGGAAAGCAGCAGTATAGTTGTAGAAGCAGGAGGAATAGGATACAGGATTTTTACCTCAGTATCAACAATAAACAGTGTGGGTCAAATAGGAACAAAGGTAAAAATATTCACACATTATTATGTCAGAGAAGATCTGGTTGCTTTATACGGCTTCCATACACCTGAAGAGCTTGGTATGTTTGAAATGCTTATTTCTGTATCGGGAGTGGGGCCTAAAGCTGCTGTTTCACTTGCATCAACGTTGTCACCGTCGAAATTTGCACTGGCAGTGGTTTCACAGGATATCAAATCATTGACAAAAGCTCAGGGTGTGGGTGCCAAAGTGGCTCAAAGGATTATTCTGGAGCTAAAGGACAAGATATCAAAGGAACAGCTTACAGATAATACTTTTGGGTGCACGAATTCAGACCTGCAGGGAGTAAGTGACTGTGCCATGTCTGAGGCGGTAAGCGCTCTGATGGTACTGGGATACGGCTCCTTTGAAGCTTCAAGCTCGGTCAATAGGGTGTATGCAGACGGAATGAGTGTAGAAGAGACTATAATGAAGGCGCTTAAAGCCTTGTCAAAATAAGGGCTGCTGTCATAGACGTCATGGCGGGCTTAACTAAAGGTAATTACGGTTCAAGCTTTGCCAAATTTTTGTGCCAGAGCCGGGCGTGGAGGTTAAGATGGAAGAGGAGAGACTGGTGAATCGCGAGACTCATTCGGAGGATATTGATGAGCTGAGCTTGAGACCAAAAAAGCTTGAAGAATATGTAGGACAGTCAAAGGTTAAAAATAACCTTAATATATTTATCGAGGCAGCAAAAAAAAGAAAGGAGGCGCTGGATCATGTATTGCTCTACGGACCTCCGGGTTTGGGAAAGACCACGCTTGCAAGCATAATTTCATCTGAAATGGGCGTAAATCTCAGGATAACGTCCGGACCGGCTATTGAGAAGGCAGGTGACTTGGCTGCGATACTTACAAATCTGAGCACTCATGATGTGCTTTTTATTGATGAAATTCACCGGCTCAACAGGAGTGTGGAGGAAATATTGTATCCGGCAATGGAGGACTATGCCTTGGATATAATTATAGGAAAGGGGCCAAGTGCGCGTTCCATAAGAATTGACCTGCCCAAGTTTACCTTGATAGGCGCCACTACAAGGGCGGGGCTCCTTACTGCTCCTCTGAGAGACAGGTTTGGTGTCATAAATAAGCTGGAGATGTATACTGCTGACGAGCTTAAGCATATTGTAAAGCGTTCGGCAGGAATACTTAATATAGAGCTTGATGATAAAGGTGCTTATGAGATTGCGAGAAGGTCAAGAGGGACACCCAGAATTGCAAACAGGCTTTTAAAAAGAGTACGTGATTTTGCACAGGTAATAGGCGGCGGTAAAATAGATTTAAAGGTTGCAAGGCATGCTCTTGATGCCCTTGAGGTGGATGAAATCGGTCTGGACGGTGTGGACAGAAACATGCTGCTGAGTATAATCACCAAATTCAGCGGCGGGCCTGTCGGACTTGATACTCTTGCAGCATCTATAGGAGAGGATTCCGGAACAATAGAGGATGTATATGAGCCGTTTCTTATCCAGCTTGGGTATATTAACAAGACACCGAGAGGAAGAATGGCTACAAAACATGCATATGAGCATTTCGGACTGCCCTTTGGTGATGAATAAAAGGATTTCTCCTCAAGGGTGTCAGAATAATTTTAATTAAGACTTGTGGAAAAGGAGAATAAAATAATGAAGCTGTTATTACACATGTGCTGCGGCCCATGCTCCACATATCCTGTACAGGAGCTTTTAAAGGAGAAGTTTGCAATAGAGGGCTATTATTACAATCCCAATATTCATCCCATTGAGGAGCATACCAGAAGAAAAGAAAATGTTGAAAAGCTCAGCTGCTTAACAGATATTCCTGTAGTATATGATGATGATTTCAGACAGGATGAATGGGAAGCCATGAAGGATACAGGAGAAGCCAGATGTCACAGGTGCTACAGCTTACGGCTGGAAAAAACCGCAGGTTATGCCGCAGAAAATGGTTATGGAGCTTTTACCACAACACTTTTGGTAAGTCCGTATCAAAAGCATGCTTTGATAAAAGAGCTTGGGATGTTTTATGCGGAAAAGTACGGTGTGGAATTTGTATACAGGGATTTCAGGCCGGGCTTCAGGCAGGGGCAGCAGATGGCGAAGGATATGGGACTTTATCGCCAGAAGTACTGCGGCTGCATTCTGTCATTAAACAACAAATAAAAACAGGCTTGAAACGTAATTGACTTTAGAAGCTGTTGTTTACAAAAGTGTTACATTTTTTTTAAAACTCAGATATGTATTTTCTATTTTTCTTAATAATAGTATACTAACTTATATACATATAATGGTTGACAATTTATGTAGATTGATACCAAACAATATAAAAGGACAAGTATTGAAATGCTTCCTGTAACGGACTAAAGTCAATTACGGTTCAAGCCTTCAAAACGACAGAATACCGGGATAATACTTATGCTTCAGGAGGATAAAACAAAAGATGAAAAAATTGCTTATACTATTTGGAATGATTTTTAGCTTTATAACAGCCTTTTCGGCAGCAGCCTTTGCGCAGCAGCCTATAAATGTGATAGTTAACGAAAAAAAAATAAACTTTCCGGATGCGCAGCCGTTTATTGATTCAAATAACAGAACTCAGACACCTGTAAAATTTATTGCGGAAGAATTAGGTGCTGATGTATCGTGGAACGGAGAAGAAAAAAAGGCAACCTTTGTTATGGGAGATATAACCCTGGTGCTGTACATAGGAGACATAAATTATACAATAAACGGACAAGTCAGGCAAATGGATACTTCTGCACTTTTAAAGGACGACAGAACCTATGTACCTGCAAAATATGTGGCAGAAGCTTTCGGAGCTGAAGTGCGCTGGGAGTCATCATCTAAAACAGTGTATGTCAATATGGACAAAGGTGACAATAATGATAATACAGCAAAGGATAATGACAGCACTGGTACCGATAATCCTGCCGATGCGACAGATGCAAATAATACAGAGGATACAGCCCAGGAACCCGAGGGAGAGAATAACGGTACAGCTTCGGGAACTCCGGCGGTCACTTTAAAGACTGTAAAAGCTTCAATGACTTATTATAATAAATATGACAGGGTTTATTTCGCACTGAAGGGCATAAAGCTGGCCAATGTCGGCTCTACAGTGACAAATTACTTTACTGAGTCATATGATACGAAAAACAACAAATATACAATAACCTTGCCTGCAAGCTTCCCTGTATGCCTTGCCGAGGAGGTATTTAACATTAATGATTCAAGGGTAAGTACTGTTGAAATCCGCAGGAATTTTAAAACATATGATACTCAAATAGTTATTAGCGCAAAAAAACAATTCAAATTTTTTATATCATATAATGAAAAGCTGAATCAGTCTGAAATAAATTTATTGACACCGGCAAAGGACGGAGAACTGCTGGTGGTTATTGATGCCGGACATGGAGGTATAGACCCGGGCGCTTGTTATAGTAATACATATGAAAAGGATTTGAATCTGGCAATTGCATTAAAGCTTGAAAAGCTTCTCAAGGAAAAGAATATAAAAACCTTTATGCTCAGGCAGGATGACACCTTTGTTGCCTTGTACGACAGGCCGTATATTGCAAATGCATTAAATGCATCGCTGTTTATAAGTATTCATAACAATTCAATAGATAACGGCAAGGTCAGCGGTACAGAAACTTTGTACTATCCAGAAAAGGACGGAGATACTTCCTTTACCGGAGAGAAGTTTGCGAAAATAATTCAGGATTCCTTAATAAATAAGCTCAAAACGGTTAACAGAAAAACTGTTGAAAGGCCGCTGCTTGTGGTGCTGAGGTATACTAAAATGCCTGCGGCCCTGTCTGAAATAGGATTTTTGACAAGTGCTTCCGATTTGAAAAACTTAAAAAGCGAAGCTTTTCAGCAAAAAACTGCGGAAGCTCTTCGCGATGCTATAGTCAAAGGATTGGGACAGCTGCAGGCGGAAAAGAAAAGTGCTTTTGCAGAGCCTGAAAGTGAAGGAAGCACATTTATAGAATAGTAAGAATTAAAAAAACGGCAAGGTCAATTCAGACTAAAGTTTTGGGAAATAATAAAAAACAGATATATAGTCTATAATTATCATATGGTAATTTTTTCAAGAAATAAGGAGGACTATATATGAAAAGGTTTGTTAGTATTTTACTGGCAGTTATGATTTTGATTTCAGGGTGTTCATTTATTGGCAAAAAACAAAGTGATTCGGATAAAATTATTCCCGATTCCGTGCAAACCGATAATGCGGGAAATTCAGCGGAAAGTGCTTTTAATATCAATAATACGGCTCAGAGCGGTTCGAGCGGTGCTTCGGCAGCTGCGACTGCTTCAAGCACAGGGAGTGACAAATTATTAACGGATAGCAGTGGTGTGAGCGGAGGCCCCGAGGCTATTGGAATGCTGATTGACAATGGTGCCGGAAAAGGAGTTGTCAATGACCCGAAGGATAAGGACAGCATACTGATAACACTGTATTACAGGAATAAGGAAGGCTTGCTTGTTCCGGTTACGAGAAAGGTATCAAAACAGGAAGGTGTG
This sequence comes from Ruminiclostridium sufflavum DSM 19573, assembly GCF_003208175.1. Classification (GTDB taxonomy): domain Bacteria; phylum Bacillota; class Clostridia; order Acetivibrionales; family DSM-1351; genus Ruminiclostridium; species Ruminiclostridium sufflavum. The sequence continues at coordinate 183,979 of NZ_QKMR01000005.1, forward strand.
GCTAAGGCTGCAATAAACGGTCTTGTGGATCAGGCGGTGACCAGAGAGCAGCTGGCATATTACGGATTGTATCCTGTTTTGCCGCAGGGGACAAAGATAAAGGGTATAAGCATTAAGAACGGAAACGCTGCCATAGATTTCTCAAAAGAATTTTTGAATGCTGAAAACAAGCAGAATGAACAAATGATGGTTTCATCTGTTGTTTACACTTTAACTGGATTTAAAACAATTTCAAATGTTGAGATTAGAGTTGACGGTAAAACCTTGGACAGGCTTGTTAACGGGACAGATTTGTCAAAATCCAGAAACAGGCAGAATACTTTTATAAATTCAGAGGAAACGGAGCTTAAGGAAGGCTTCATAAAGTGTGACTTATATTATATGGCATACGGAACCAAGGATATCAATTATATGATGCCGGTATCCACTCAGATAGAAAATTCAGAGGACAGCCAATTATTGGCTGCAATGTTTTCAGAGCTGAGCAAGAAACCAAGTGCTGCGGAATATTTTACGTCATTTCCTGAAGGAACTAAATTGCTTTCTTTTGATGAAAGCAGTAATTTGGCAACCTTGAATTTTTCATCTCAGATCAGTAATTACGGAGGGTCTGAGAAAGAAAACAGCCTGTTGAATCAGATATATTATACAATAAGCCAGCTGAAAAATATTAAAAAAGTAAAAATATTGATAGACGGAAAAGAGGCCGCATTGCCGGAGGGGTCAGAGGTAGCATCGGCAAAAGCTCTTCCGGATACATGGAATAAAATAATTGATAAATAAAATTTTCTGTAATGCTATTTATGAATATAGGATAAAAAAACAGCTGCCGCCGTGAAATATACGGCGGCAGCTGTTTGATATTGACAATTTTGTTCTGATATAATTTATACGGGATTATTAGCTTTGTATAATTGGGTTTGTTTAAAAACAGGTGATTTTTATAAGCTTTTGAGGTATTATAAAAGAGCCGTATTTCGGCTGAAGCCAAAAACAAATTAAATAATGATTCGATGAAAAATTAGGCGTGGCTATAATTTATAATTTAAATTGGAGGGAATATTTTGAGACAAGACGGAAGAAGCAACTCACAGTTAAGAGCTGTTAAAATTACAAGAAATTACATAAAGCATGCTGAGGGCTCTGTTCTAATTGAGGTTGGAGATACGAAGGTTATTTGTACTGCCTCTGTGGAAGAAAGAGTTCCCCCGTTCAAGAAGGATTCCGGTGAGGGATGGGTTACAGCCGAGTATTCTATGCTGCCTAGGGCAACAGGTGTAAGAAATTCAAGAGATATATCAAAGCTCAGGCTAAATGGCAGAAGTCAGGAAATCCAGCGTTTGATAGGAAGATCACTCCGGACTGTAATTGATTTAAAGCTTTTGGGTGAGAGAACAATTACTGTTGATTGCGATGTTATTCAGGCGGACGGAGGCACAAGAACTGCTTCAATAACGGGCAGCTATGTGGCTTTGCTGGATGCATGCCGGAAGCTGAAAGATGACGGCTTGATTTCCCGGATGCCTGTAATCGGTTTTGTAGCAGCTACAAGTGTTGGAATAGTAAAGGGTGAAGAAATGCTGGATTTATGTTATGCTGAGGACAGCAATGCCGGTGTTGATATGAATGTTGTTATGTCTGACAATGGTGAGTTTATAGAAATTCAGGCAACAGGAGAAAAAACCTGCTTTGGCAGAAAGCAGCTGGACTCCTTGCTGAGTCTGGCGCAATCAGGGATAGAAGAGCTGATAAGGGTTCAGAAGGAAGCTTTGAATAATTAATTTGCTTTTTAGGGAGAAAACGAATGAAGGTATTAATTGTTGCTACAAAAAATAAAGGCAAAATTTCCGAAATCAAAAGGGTTTTGTCAGGTATGCCTTTTGATGTGCTGTCGATGGGAGATATCGGGGTAGATATTGATGTAGAGGAAGATGGCAAGACCTTTGAGGAAAATTCAATGAAAAAGGCACAGGAAATATGCAGAATATCAAATGAAATTGTTATTGCTGACGATTCGGGGATTGAGGTTGATTTTCTGGAGGGAGCCCCGGGTATATATTCAGCAAGGTTTGGAGGACTAGGAGCTACCGACAGGGATAGAAATGCAAAGCTTTTGGCTATGCTTAGAGAGGTGCCGTTTGAAAAAAGGACGGCAAGATTTGTCTGTGCAATTGCAGTTGCATTTCCTGACGGGAGAGCCTTCGTTGTACGTGATACCTGTGAAGGCTTTGTGGATTTTGAGTGCAAAGGAAATAACGGATTTGGGTATGACCCTCTTTTTTATATGCCTGAATATAATAAAACCATAGCCGAATTGGACATTGACATAAAGAATAAAATCAGCCATCGTGCAAAGGCATTAAACAAGATGGCAGAGAAAATTGAGGAATATCTGTAAAAAGGCTTGAATCTGAGATTCAGAGACTGGCTTTAGCCGGCCTGTGAATCTTGGAGCTCTGCTGCATAGGTTGTTTTGGGGGAAGCACAATGAAGGTACTTGTAATAAGTGATACTCATGGATATATTTCTAATGCCAGATATGCAATAGATAAAAATCCCGAGGCAGAAATGGTGATACATCTTGGTGATTACTGCAAGGATGCAGTTCAGTTAAGCAAATTATATCCCGGTATTATATTTGAATTTGTTTCGGGGAACTGTGATAACAGAAGTAATGCTGTTTGTACTGAAAAAACCATTGAAATAGAAAATTGCAGAATTTTTATGACACACGGGCATAATTATTCGGTTAAGCTGAATTTAAGGCCTATACTGAAAAGAGCTGAGGAAGAAAATGCAAGGCTTGTTTTATTCGGACATACCCATATAGCCGGCATTGACAAGGAAGACAATATTCTTCTGATAAATCCCGGAAGTATTTCACAATCCCGCGGCAGTAAGCCTGAGTCATATGCTGTTTTGGATATTTCAGAGGGAAAAATAAAAGCGGATATATTCTATGTTTAGAAGCGGCTTTTATTGTGCCTTGAATTTTTTCGTCTGTTTGGGGGGCTTAAAAAATAAAAATTTTAAAAAGTTGTTGACAAAGTATACGGGGTACCTTATAATATTAAAAGTCAGCTGAAGAAACGCTATAAACGCTGGCGCTGAGTAATATGTGCGGGTGTAGTTCAATGGTAGAACATCAGCCTTCCAAGCTGATTGCGAGGGTTCGATTCCCTCTACCCGCTCCATATGTGCCAATAGCTCAGCTGGATAGAGCAACGCCCTTCTAAGGCGTAGGTCTTGGGTTCGAATCCCCATTGGCACGCCAATTTAAAAAATCATTAGAAAGCAAATACCTATATTTTGCCTATCTAATGATTTTTTTGTATTAGTATGCTTTCTAATGAGGCTTCAGCCTCAAACCAAAACTATCAGCATATGAAATCGGTTTCTAGCCGATAGTACTTGACTTTTTAGTGAAGAAACTTAATAGTAAAATGAAATAAACTTAATGGTAAAGAAGTCACATGCTACAACGTTACCTGTTTCAGCCTGCCTAATAGTTATATAGTTTGCACCAACGCTCAGCAGTTCACCAAACTTATCTACTAATGTACCGGTTCCTATTAAAAATTCTACTCTGACCTTTTCACCTATTTTTGTACGTAAATATCCGTTCAGATATTCTGTACTTTCAAGTGTTACTGCCTGAGGCTGAGTAGTAGGCGTTATAGGCGCTTCTAATGGCCTTGCTGTGCCATTTTGGTATAATACCTCGGGTATGGCTCGATTGGGGTCAATACGTTCATGAGGATAGCAGTCATCCGTATTGTAATATGGAACGAAAAAATTTTTCATAATTACGAACTTCCTTTCTGCAATCAGATTATAATAATTTGCCGGCTCTAATTGTTTTTTTAAAAATAGCTGGAAACGTATCAAGTTTCTGCATATTTTTGTGTGGGTATATAGAAACAATGCTTATTAATTCTGGTTAAAATAATTCCTGTGCCGTTGGGCGGGAAAAAGGATGCGCATGTCGGGCTAAAAGGGTTGTAATACCAAAGGGAGTTAGCAACTGCACCCAATGTATTTCCTCCTAAAGCCCAATCGGCTATGTCATAATGGATTTGCTGAGGATTCATATTATATATATTCTGCGGATTATATTGATCTGCAACTACTTCCTTGCAGCAGGTGAATTGATTGATTTGCATAATTGCGCTTCTTATATCGCCATTAACAAGTCTGAAAAATTCACCGTACGGAACGGTAGTTCTGTTCATAACAACAGATGCAACTCCTCTCAAACCGTCATCGCCTTCTCCGCCTGCTTCGCATTGCAACAGTCTTGCAAACAGTTCTCTATCAGTATATGCCATTTTCAATCACCTTTAATGTTGAAACTTAAAAAGGAAAGCTTTTATTCATAATATCAGTATATTGGTTTTAAATTGCTTATGTTACATAATTAAAAAATTATGTTAATGAATACTTGTATTAGTTTTGTGCCTGAGGGGACTAAGGTCAGTTATGGTTAAAGCCTAAAAAATCAAGAGACAGCAGGGAAAAAAGAAGCTTACCTTCACAATGATAAAATTATTTTATTATTGTGAAGATTAGCCTCGAACAAAACCTACCTGCCGATAATAATAGCTCTTTATCCGGCCTCATTAATAAATTGTTTTATAATGCCGCAAGTAAAATGACTGGCTGTTTTTTCAATAAATTTAGGAAAGTTTATGCCTGCCTCCTTATCAGCCTTGTCTGATATAACACGGAATACAACGAAGTCTGTATTGTGCTCATAACATACTTGCGCCACTGCCGCACCTTCCATTTCAATACATTTAAGATTCCGTATTTCCCTGCTCAGGCTTTGTACCTTCTGTATATCTGCCACGAACAGGTCACCGCTTGCAACTGTACCTACGGTGATGTTAGGAGTTGTTATTTCAAACTCTTTTAAGTAGCATTCAGCTACATCAGCTTTCATACTTTCAGATATGTAATGATGAGCAGACAGCTTTGCGAGAGCTGTCATTTTTGGGGATGCCTCAAAGGTATCAACACCCAGCAAGGGTATCTCAAATTTTCTGAAAGGAGGCAGGGCACTTGCGTCCATGTCATGCTGCACAAGCTTGTCAGCAATAACGATATCTCCTATATTGAGAGACTTATCTGCTCCACCGGCAACTCCGGTAAAAATGACCAGATTAACTCCGAAGGTTTCTATAAGAGTAGTTACAGTTGATGCTGCGGCAACCTTTCCGCATCTCGAAAAAACTAGCACTACATCTTTGCCGAACAAATCTCCGACATAAAAATTACGCATTCCTATATTTTTTGATTCCTTAATAGTCATGCTTTCCGATAAAAGCTTGATTTCTTCCTGCATTGCACCAATAATACCTATTGTCATGATAAACCTCCCTGCCGAATTAAGAATATGGATTTATTTAAGCACTGGTGCGTACCTATACGCATGATTGCAGCATATAAATAAAAGAGTCTATAAAGAAGCTCTTTATAGACATTATAACACTAGATGGCACTATGTGGTAATAAAAATTGTGCGGCTGTTTTATACCGATAGAACTTCTCCGCTTGTTCCTATGACAGCTATACTCCAGGGAATCATTTTTCCCGACTTTATCAGTGCGGCTTTTACGGCGTTTACAATACCGCCGCAGCAGGGAACTTCCATTCTTAGTATTTTAACACTGTTGATATTGTTGTTTTCCAAAATTGCTGCCAGCTTTTCGGAATAATCACCATCGTCAAGCTTCGGACAACCAATTAAAGTTATCCTGTTTTTCATGAATTCCTTATGGATATTTGCGTATGCGTATGCCGTACAATCTGCCGCTATTAATAAATCACAATTTTCAAAATAAGGGGCGTTAACAGGTACAAGCTTAATTTGGCAGGGCCATTGCATCAGCTCCGAGGTGAGTGGTTCGGTATCGGCTTTAGCCGGTGCAGTCTGGCTTAGGCTCTTTTTGATTGACATGGCTCTTGAGCCGGGGCAGCCGGTGTGTACAGGAGAGCCTGACAAAGCATGCAAATCAGATTTCTTTTTTATATTTTCCATAACAAGCTCCTCATCATATGCAGCTGCCTCACGTTCTATGATAGTAATAGCATCTGCGGGACATTCGGGAAGGCAGTCGCCTAATCCGTCACAATAGCTGTCAGAAATCAGTTTTGCTTTTCCGTTCTCAAGTATGAGCGCGCCTTCATGACAGGCATTTACACATAGGCCGCAGCCATTGCATCTTTCTTCATTAATACTTATTATTTTTCTTTTCATTGTGTCCTCCTTTGTGAGCCTTGAGCTCAAATAAATTGTATATGGCGGTTCTGATATCTGTAAAGGGTTTAAACCTTGTGCTATCTCATCTGCTTTGATTATAATACATACAGGTATAATATTATGTAGCTGTAGATACAAATTTAAGCCGGTATAAAATTAATATGGTACAAAACAGTTTGTGCTAATAATTAAGAAAATATTGACGGAATAATATTAAAATGATATCATATATATATCATAAAAATATAAGTTGATTAAAATTTGTGCCCTGATGGGCGTAGGAGGTAAATATGAAGGAGATTATAGGCAAAACAAAATCAGGAGGCTTGTTACTGCTTGTATCATTTATTGTGCTTATTGCGAGTGTAGGCATATTTGTACTGGGTTTATTAAATGAGGGTATATTATTATCAGTAATCGGCTGCGTATTGTTTGTTGTATATATTTTTATATTGCCAGGTTTTTTTACAATTCAGCCCAATGAGGCAATGGTGCTGATACTGTTCGGTAAATATGCAGGAACCGTAAAGGAAGCAGGCTGGCATTGGTCCAATCCTTTTTATACAAAAAAGAAAATATCCCTCAGATCCAGAAATGTAAACGGCGAAAAAATAAAGGTTAATGATGAAATGGGTAATCCGATAGAGATCGCGGCGGTAATTGTCTGGAGAGTTGAGAATACTGCGGAGGCCTGTTTTGATGTTGATAATTATATCGACTATGTAAATGTACAGAGTGAATCAGCTCTCAGGCATTTGGCAGGTATGTACCCTTATGATGTGGATGAGGAGAATACAGATACTTTGTCATTGAGAGGCAGCTCGGATGAGGTTTCGGAGGCTCTCAAGAATGAACTGCAGCAGAGATTGGGTAAGGCGGGCGTTATTGTTGAGGAGGCAAGAATTTCACATCTTGCATATGCTCCTGAAATTGCGGCTGCTATGCTTCAGAGACAACAGGCAGCGGCAATAATAGCAGCAAGGCAGAAGATTGTTGAAGGCGCGGTAGGCATGGTTCAGATGGCATTGAATAAGCTGAGTGTTGATGGGATTGTTGATTTGGATGAAGAAAGAAAAGCTGCTATGGTTAGCAATTTACTTGTTGTCTTATGTGGGGAAAGAAGCACTCAACCTGTAATTAATGCCGGAACTTTACACAATTAATGCAAAGGTGTTGAAATTATGTCAGAAAAAAAGTCTATTTTGCTAAGGTTGAGTCCAAGGATGTGGGAAGAAATATCCAAGTGGGCTGATGACGAATTCCGTTCGGTAAATGGCCAGATTGAGTATATACTGAGTGAAGCGTTACGGAAAAGAAAATCCTCTCATACAAAAGCAGCGGATAAGGATGCTGATTCCTATATAGAATAGCGGTTAAATAAAAGCCATGCACATCAATATATTTTCTTTGGTGTGCATGGCTTTTACGCTGTGTTTTTCATATGTATGTTTATCTGAGCTTATATTTTTTCAGGTTAAGATTCAGTTGATTTACCAATTGATCCAGACTTTGAGCTGAAGTTTTCATATCATCCAGAATCTTTAGCTGATTTTCTGTGGTAGCCGCAACTTCTTCACTTGAAGCAGCAGTTTGCTGAGATACAGAGGATATGTTTTCAATTGAACTGATTACTTCACTCTTGTCATTCTGCATTTTAATAACTGCTTCATTGACATCATTAATCTTTGTTACTATGAAGTCAATTGCGTTGGCAATATCATTAAAGGAGCTGTTTGTCTTGTCAACGGCAAGGTTTTGCTCCTGAGAAACTTTTTTCATTACTTCCATGGATGAAATTGCAAGAGCTGATTCCTCTGCTATGCTTTGCATCATATTGTTAATTTCCTCGGTTGACTTTCGGCTTTCATCTGCAAGCTTACGAACCTCATCGGCAACAACCGCAAAGCCTTTTCCGGCTTCACCTGCTCTTGCGGCTTCGATAGCGGCGTTAAGAGCCAATAAATTAGTTTGCTCTGCAATATTTTCTATTGATTCAACAAACAAACCAATATTTTTTGTGGCATTTGTCAGATTTCCGACGACTGAAAATATCTTTTCGGAAGTTTCATAGGTTTCTTTTGATTTATCCCTCAGGGTTGTGACTGCTTTAAGGCCTACAGTGTTTAAATTGCTGATTCTGTTTGTCTCGGAAGTTATACCGTTGTAGCTTTCATAAACAAAATTTATTTGGTCGGAAAGCTTATCAACAACCTGTACTCCTAGTTGAGCCTCTTCAGCCTGAGAGGACGCACCCTTTGCAATCTCATCTATTGTTTTTGATATCTCCTGTATGGCACCGGTGGCATTTTCTGTGGTAGATACAACCTTCCTTGATGCCTGAGTTATTGACATAGAAAGATTGAAAAAGCTTTCTATAAGTGAACGTATTTCACTTATCACAGAATTGACTACTGAAGCGATTGCTCCTAAAAATCCGTATTTTTTCGGTTCAATCATATTTGAAAAGTCACCGGATTTGAAACCTTCAATTTCTGATGAGAATTTCTTAATACCGCGTTTATACCTGAATCCAGTATTAATGGCTAAAATGAAGCCTGTAACTTCCGTGGAAATAAATGTGAAAATTACAAAAAGCGGATTTTTAAAAACTATTCCTACTATAACCGAGAATACAATACTAGATATCAGATTTAGTACAGATAACACAAAATAATTGGAATTACTTGATTTGTTTTTTTTCATAAAATCCCTCCAAGTTATGCAAAAATTAATCGATTATAACATATACATTTTCTATTCTACAAATATTAGTAAAAACCTTTTTTAATTTGCAATAACTTTATAATTGCCGGAAAAATGAAATGTATATTTGTTGAAATATGTAGCAGTATGGTTTTCCTGCAAATATTATTGACAGAGGGCGTAAAATTGTATACAATCATACACATATACAAAAGAACATGTTTTTCGTGGAGATAATTAATTTTGGAGGTGTTAAAATGATTGAGTTTAATAAAAAATCAAATACACTAGAGCAGACTCAGTACAGATATTCACTTCAGGATGTATCTGAACCAAATCTTTATAGAGAGATTTATAATTATGAAGAAGTACCTAAGTGCGCATTTAATCATAGAAGGGTTCCTATGAATCCGGCTGATGAAATCTGGATAACAGATACTACCTTCAGAGACGGACAGCAGTCCAGAGCGCCATACACAGTTGAACAGATTGTCAGGCTGTATGATTATCTTAATAAATTGGGAGGACCGAAGGGTATTATCCGCCAGACAGAATTTTTCCTTTATAGTGACAAGGATAAAGAAGCTGTCTGCAAATGTATGGAGAGAGGATATAAATTTCCTGAGGTAACCAGTTGGATAAGAGCATCAAAAAGTGATTTCAAGCTTGCCAAGGAAATGGGAATGAAAGAAACCGGCTTTTTGGTCAGCTGCTCTGATTATCACATATTCAAAAAGCTGAAAAAGACAAGAAAACAGGCTATGGACGATTATTTGAGCGTAATAAAGGAAGCTCTTGAGGTTGGAATTAAGCCAAGATGTCACTTTGAAGACATAACAAGGGCAGATTTTTATGGCTTTGTTGTTCCTTTTGCGTCAGAGCTTAAAAGATTGATGGATGAAAGCGGAGTTCCAATAAAAATAAGGGCATGTGATACAATGGGATATGGTGTTACATATCCCGGCGCTGCTTTGCCTAGAAGCGTACCTGGAATAATTTACGGACTGAGGCATCATGCGGGCTTTCCGGGTGAGCTGCTTGAATGGCACGGACATAATGATTTCTATAAAGCGGTTGACAATTCATCTGCTGCATGGCTGTATGGCTGTTCCTCTGTGAACGGTTCGCTTCTCGGTATTGGTGAGCGTACCGGAAACACACCTCTTGAGGCAATGGTTTTCGAATATTGTTCACTAAGAGGAACAACCGACGGAATGGATACTGCCGTAATAACGGAGATAGCTGACTATTACGAGAGGGAGCTTGATTATGAAATTCCGCCAAGAACTCCGTTTGTTGGAAAGCATTTTAATGTGACACAGGCAGGAATTCATGCTGACGGAATGCTGAAGGATGAGGAAATATACAATATTTTCAATACAGCAAAGCTTCTGAACAGGCCGATTGGTGTTGCGATAACCCAAACCTCGGGTTTGGCGGGAATAGCTCTCTGGATAAATAATAATTTCCGCTTGTCCGGAGAGGATATGATTGATAAAAAGGACCCAAGAGTTGCAAGAGTTAAGGATTGGATTGACGAAGAATACCAGAATGGCAGAATTACCTCCATCAGCGATAAAGAGATGCTGAAAGGAATACAGAAAATAGAACCGGGCTTGATTCCGGCTAAAAAATAGTACTATGGCTTTTTTGACAAAAATGGTATTATTAATAACGGTATTGGCTTATACATTAAATTTTGCTGATTTTGATTGATGCAAAATTAAGAAGCTATTAAAATAGTAGGAGGATTAAAAATGGGCTTAAATTTGGCACAGAAAATAATTAAGAATCATTTGGTCAGCGGGGAAATGGTTAAAGGCAGCGAGATATCCATTAAAATAGACCAGACGCTTACGCAGGACTCAACAGGTACTATGGCATATTTGCAGTTTGAGGCAATAGGAATACCGAGGGTCAGGACAAAAAAATCAGTTGCATATATTGACCACAATACATTGCAGGCGGGTTTTGAAAATGCGGATGACCACAAATATATTCAGACTGTTGCGTCAAAGCACGGGGTTTATTTTTCGAAGCCCGGAAACGGAATCTGTCATCAGGTACAGCTGGAGCGTTTCGGAGCACCCGGCATGACCTTGCTTGGTTCTGACAGCCATACTCCCACAGGCGGAGGAATAGGGATGCTTGCTATCGGAGCAGGCGGACTTGATGTTGCGGTTGCTATGGGCGGCGGTCCGTACTATCTGCCAATGCCCAAGGTCTGTAAGGTTGAACTGAAAGGTAAGCTTAATTCATGGTCAACGGCAAAAGATATTATTCTGGAGGTCCTGAGAGTATTGACTGTTAAGGGCGGAGTCGGAAAGGTAATTGAATATGCCGGGGAAGGCATCAAATCTTTGACTGTTCCTGAGAGAGCTACAATAACAAATATGGGAGCTGAGCTGGGCGCTACAACCTCAATATTCCCAAGTGACGAGGTCACTCTTGAATTTTTGAAGGCTCAGGGCAGAAAGCAGGATTGGGTTGAGCTTTTGCCTGATGCTGATGCTGAATACGACGAGCATGTAGTGATAGATTTGTCAACAGTTGAGCCAATGGCGGCAAAGCCTCACAGTCCTGACAATGTGGAGAAGATTTCCGCTATCGGAAAAATAAAGGTCGATCAGGTTGCTATCGGAAGCTGCACAAATTCATCCTATATGGATATGATGAAGGTTGCCGCAATATTAAAAGGAAAGACTGTGAACCCGAAGGTCAGCCTTGTTATTGCACCGGGCTCAAAGCAGGTATTGACTATGCTGGCACAGAACGGTGCGTTGGCGGATATGGTGGCGGCAGGAGCAAGAATTCTTGAATCAGCTTGCGGCCCGTGTATCGGTATGGGTCAGGCTCCATGTACGGATGCGGTATCCTTGAGAACCTTCAACAGAAATTTTGAAGGAAGAAGCGGAACCACTTCCGCAAAGGTTTATCTGGTAAGCCCTGAGGTTGCGGCTGCAAGTGCCCTTACAGGTGTTTTGACAGATCCGAGGGAGTTGGGCGAGGCTCCCAAGATTGAAATGCCCGAGCAATTCCTGATAAATGATAATATGGTTATAGCACCTGCCCCTGAAGGAAATGATGTGGAGGTTGTCAGAGGCCCGAATATCAAGCCTTTCCCGTTAAACAAGGCATTAGCCGAAAAGGTTGCCGGTAAGGCGCTTATTAAGGTTGGAGATAATATAACAACTGACCATATTATGCCTTCAAATGCAAAGCTGCTTCCATTCAGGTCAAATGTACCCCATCTTGCGGAATACTGTCTGACACCATGTGACCCTGAATTTCCCGCAAGAGCAAAGGCTAACGGCGGCGGATTTATAATAGGCGGTTCAAATTACGGACAGGGCTCAAGCAGAGAGCATGCCGCATTAGCTCCGCTGCAGCTGGGAGTAAAGGGTGTTCTTGCAAAATCATTTGCAAGAATCCATATGGCAAACCTGATTAATTCGGGAATTATTCCTATGACCTTTGAAAATGAAGCAGATTATGATTCGATTGATTTAAATGATGAGCTGGTAATTGAAAATGCAACCGAACAGGTTAAAAAGGCTGATACTATAGTAGTAAGGAATCTTACAAAGAATACTCAGTTTAGCGTAAAGGTAACATTATCCGAAAGACAGGTTCAGATAATACTTGCCGGAGGACTGCTGAACTTTACACGCGAACAGAGCAGGTAGGTATTTGATATAAAGTGATATTTATTTCAATATTGCTTTTTAAAGTGAGTCAGTTAACATAGGCTGGAGCCTCTATACAGCGTTGAAAGCCTTCTTGAAGGTGATTGCAGCTATAGAAGTATGAGGTATTGAAACTGTAAGATAATTGAGAATCTCTGCTTTGGCAGAGGTTCTCAATAAGAGGCTTTACTGAAATTTTGTGCCGGTACTCGGCGTGGGGGTTAATATGGCAAAGTTTGAATATGATGATAATGAAAACTTGGTAAATTCTTTAAGAGGCAAGGTTTTTAACCAGCTTCGGAGTCAAATTCTAACGGGAATATATAAGCCCGGAGACAGCCTGATTGAGCTTCGCCTGTCTGAGGAGCTTGGAGTCAGCAGAACACCCATAAGAGAAGCTATAAGGCAGCTGGAGCTTGAGGGTCTGGTTCATGCCATACCCAACAAGGGTGCTGTGGTTAAGGGAGTAACCGAGCAGGATGTTGAAGATATTTTTACAATCAGAATGAGAATTGAAGGGCTTGCCAGCAGATGGGCGGCAGAAAAAATTACGGAAGAGGAAATTAAGGAATTGAAGGAAGCTCTTGAATTTGAAGAGTTCTACACTATAAAAAATGATGTTGAGCAGCTTATGAAATTTGACTCGAAATTCCATGATATTATTTTCAGAGCAAGTAAAAGTAATCCGCTTATGCATATGCTTAGTACCTTTCATCATTATATTCAAAGCGCCAGAAATAATTCGTTCCATATTCCCGGAAGGCCGGACAAGGTATTTGACGAGCATAAGGCAATTTTTGAAGCTATACGGAAAAAGGATGCGGATACTGCGGAGCAGCTTACTGTTGCCCATATAAGAAATGCCAGAAACAGCTATAATGAAAAGCATCATAAGAGCTGACACAAAATATGTATTGGAAGTAAAAAAACAACCTTGTTATATACAAAGTTGTTTTTTGGTGACTCATAGGGGATTCGAACCCCTGTTGCCGCCGTGAGAGGGCGGAGTCTTAGGCCACTTGACCAATGAGCCATATCTCAGTGACAAAAGCTATTATAGCATGGGGACAAGTGACTGTCAATAACTCAATTTCAATATTTTAATTTTTCCCTCTTGACTAAAGTCAATTACGGTTCAAGCCTTCGCGACGATATATTATCTTTTCAAGCGAATTAAGCCTTTAAGCTAATTTTGAACGCAGTATAGAAATTAATTTTATAAGCTAAATGATTATATATAATTATTATTCCAAGTTTTGTGTTATAATAACTCCTGTGAAAATTTAAAAGCAGGAGTCAGCCAACTAAAGTGCAGTGGCAGATTGGCGTGGAGGACATTATTTATTTATGAAGTTACCTGAGGAATTTGTGAAAAAAATGCGGGAGCTGATGGGCGGGGAATTCGACAGCTACCTGCAATCATATAATAAGCCCAGATTTTATGGCTTACGTGTTAATACATTAAAAATAACGGTGGAGGAATTCCTGAAAATATCTCCTTTCCGTTTGAAGCCTGTACCATGGACAAGGGATGGCTTTTATTACACGGAAGGTGATAATCCGGGCAGGCATCCATATTATTATGCGGGCCTGTATTATATTCAGGAGCCCAGTGCCATGCTTCCGGGAGCGGTAATTGGTGCAGAACCGGGAGAAAGGGTTCTGGATCTCTGTGCGGCACCGGGAGGGAAAACCGTACAGATGGCTGCCGGAATGAAAGGGCAGGGACTGCTGGTGGCAAATGATATAAATGCCGACAGAGTAAAAGCGCTGGTGAAAAATATAGAGCTGTGCGGCATAAAAAACGCGGTGGTGTTGAATGAAATGCCGGACAGGCTTTCCAGAAGCTTTGAAGGATATTTTGATAAAATATTAGTGGATGCGCCCTGTTCTGGAGAGGGAATGTTCCGCAAGGATGAGGATGCCGTCAGAAGCTGGGAAAAATATAAGTGTGAAAAGTGCTGCGGTATGCAGCGGGATATACTTGGGCAGGTTGACAGGATGCTGAAGCCGGGAGGAAGTATTTTATACTCTACCTGTACGTTTTCACCTGAGGAAGATGAATTGATGATAGAGAGCTTTATGAATCAGCATGAGGGCAGCTATGAGCTTGTTGAAATACCTAAAGCCGGGGGAATTGAAGGAGGACGTACCCAGTGGTCAAATGGGTCTTATGACTTCAGCAAGGCAGCAAGACTTTGGCCGCACAGGCTGGACGGCGAAGGACATTTTGCAGCCTTGCTTAGAAAGAAGGCAGATACAGGTGATAATGGCAGTATAAAAGGAGCAGGAAGAACAGAAAAGTCCGTTGCTATAAGTGATGCCGGTGATTTGAAAGCCTTTAGTCCTGAGCTTGCGGAATTTATTGAAAAAAATACAAGCCTCCTATTAAAGGGTCATATTTTTAAAAAGGGTAATAATATATATCATCTGCCGGAACGCTGTCCTGAATTATCAGGGCTGAAGGTCGCTAAATTCGGGTGGTATCTGGGTGAAACAGGTCCGAAGGGATTTATACCTTCACATTCCTTTGCTGTTTCATTAAGTAATGATGAAATCAGGAATAAAATTGATTTTCAATGGGATTCCAGAGAAGTAAACAGCTATCTGAAGGGTGAAACTCTTATTGTACCGGGAGAAAAGCGCTATACAGGAGTCTGTGCTGACGGTTATGTGCTGGGATGGGCGAAGCAGACGGGGGACATGCTTAAAAACCTGTATCCCAAGGGATGGAGAAAGATGTCTTAAGCAGATTACGATTATTTAATTCAAGGGAGGGTTAGACTTGGAAGACAGGCAGCGATTGGACAAGGTGCTTTCTAATTTTGGGTTTGGCTCAAGAAAAGAGATAAAGAGTGCAGTAAAAGCCGGCTTGGTTAAGATAGACGGCATTACTGCCAAGGATAGCGGAGCATATGTTAATCCCGCTGAGAATGCAATAGAAATGAATGGCGAAAGGCTTTATTACAGAAAATATATATATTTAATGATGAACAAGCCGAGGGGAGTTATATCCGCAACCGCCGACAACAAGCAAAAAACAGTTTTTGATATACTGCCGGAGGAATATAAATGCTTTGACTTATTTCCGGCAGGAAGGCTGGATATTGATACTGAAGGGCTTGTGCTGATGACGAATGACGGACAGCTGGCACATGAAATACTGTCACCGAAAAAACATGTTACAAAGCAGTATTATGCTCATATATCAGGAGAAGTCGACAGCAGTGACATAGAAGCCTTCAAAAATGGAGTAGTACTGGGGGACGGATACAAGACACTGCCTGCACAGCTTGAGATACTCAAGTCAGGTGAGCTTTCCGAAATCAGGCTGTCAAT
The DNA here is from genome assembly GCF_003208175.1 of Ruminiclostridium sufflavum DSM 19573. Taxonomy (GTDB): domain Bacteria; phylum Bacillota; class Clostridia; order Acetivibrionales; family DSM-1351; genus Ruminiclostridium; species Ruminiclostridium sufflavum. Next base: position 199,969 of record NZ_QKMR01000005.1, read on the forward strand.
TGTTGAAGGAAAGTTCCATCAGGTAAAAAGGATGTTTGAAGCTGTTAATAAAAAGGTTGTATACCTAAAGAGGCTTAGCATGGGTAAGCTGAAATTGGATGAAACCCTTGGACTCGGGGAATGCAAGGAGCTTGAGGAAGAGGAAGTAGCGTTGTTGAAAGCTTGAGAGAGATAATGCTTATGCTTTTAAGCCTGCTGTTTTATGCAGCTTGGTTTTTGAAATTTTTTACTTTAAGAGGCTTTAGCCGATAGTAATTGACTTTTGCCGGTCAGGCGGAAATGAGGATTAGATGAACAAGCAGAGCACGCAAAAATTAGAAATGTTCCTGTTGGGATTGCAGCAGAGAATAACTGAGAACTCCAGTTTTTTTAAGAAAATTACCCTGAAATTTAAATCAGGGACTAAAATGTATGAAGGAACAATTATTTTGCAGGATGACAGACTCCTGTTTCAGTATAACGGAAGAAATGACAAAATGGAAATTTCGTGGCTTGGAGCAAGAGTTTCAAAAATCGCACAGGAATATGAAGCTGTCAGTTTGGTTTATGAAGAACGGGGAACTACGATTTTCATAGATGCAGATAATAAAAATGTAAAAATGAAAACAAAGGATACGGAGATAGCGGAAATTTGCAGAGATCACAATGAAACCTCGCAAATATCCAACAGGGATTATTATATAAAAATAGGAGCTGCAAATGACCTCCTTAAAGCTATAGGCATCCTTAGTGAAAACGGGAAAATAAAAAATGACATGATCAGAAAATATAACCAGATAGATCATTACATTGAGCTTGTGGACGACATACTGAAGTCGCTGTGCTCCGGTTATGACAGCATAAATGTGGTTGACTGCGGCTGCGGAAAATCATACCTGTCTTTTGTCCTGAATTATTATATAAAGGATGTTTTAAAAAAGAATTGTAATTTTATCGGACTGGATATTTCAAAAACAGTTATTGATGCTTCAAAAAAAATTGCAGACTGTCTTGATTACAGAAATATGCAGTTTAAGGTCACAGATATCAGAAACTATACCGCAGACAGGGATATACATCTGGCAATCAGCCTGCATGCCTGTGATACGGCAACTGACGAGGCTATAGCATTGGCTGTGAAAAATAATGCAAAAGCAATTGTAATGGTACCGTGCTGTCAGAAGGAAATATTAAACCAATATACCTTTGATAGGCTCAAAAGCATTACAAAATATGGGGTCCTGAAAGCAAGGCTTGCTGATGTATTAACTGACGGAATTAGGTTAATGCTATTAGAAGCGGCAGGTTATAAAGCATCTGTTGTCGAATATGTTTCACCGCTGGAAACACCGAAAAATTTAATGATAAGAGCCGAAAAGACCGGCGGAGTCAATAAAGCGGCGATTGAAGAATATAAAAGCCTGAAGCAGGAACTTGGAATACACCCTACATTGGAGAAATTAATTCTGCCTTATTTGTAATAAAAAATAAAATATTTGGGAAATAAAAGGGAAATTTGACATATGCTGAAAGATTGTGATATAATATACAAATGAGTTAAAGTTAAAGAGGAAGCATAAAACATATTTTTACTTAGGGAGTGAGACAATGGCAAAAAAATCATATGATGAAAATGGTGTGCTATTATCAAAAAAGACGTTGTACAGTGGTGACATTATAATGGTTAGCTACACAGGCTTATTGGTACAGTCAGGTGCTCAGGATGTTTTCTTGCATATCGGGTTTGGTGATGAATGGGAGAATTCCTCTTTTATACCTATGAAATATGAAGAAGGAACTTTTATTGCCGAATTTGAAATTCAGGAATGTAAGAAATTTGGTATTTGTTTTAAAGACACGGCAGAAAATTGGGACAATAACACAGGAGAAAACTATGTGTTCAGTGTTTCCCAAAAGCCTTTGAAAAAGGACACTGCTGCGAAAAAGGAGAAGAGTACTACTGAAAAGGCACCTAAAACTAAGGCTAAAGCAAAAACAAAGCTGTAAAATTGTTATAATCGGAATTATAAGAAAGGGCTGTCTTGAGAACGTATACTATCTGCAAAATATGTACTTGGATTTTTCTTGATTGTACAATATAATGTAGGGGTATACTATTAAATGGCAGCCTTTTTTCTAATACTATATAATGTCAAAATGAAGGGATTGAGTCCATGCCGGCAGGTTTTGCCAGCATATGCTGCATGGACATAATTATGAAAAAACAAGCGGATAAAATTAATTTAATACAAAAGTATAAGCAATTAACTGCGGGAAAAGACAAAAAACAGTTGATACTGATGTGGAGTACCGTTTTAGTGTGTACACTGACTATTATATTTGTGTGTTCCTGCATAATTTATACTGTAAATCTTAATAAGACACCTAATACTCTACACACCCGGTTTGATGAAGCGAATCAGAAAATGACAAATCAAAAATTCAATTCATACATAAATAGCCTAATTAATAAAAAGCCGGCCGGAAATCAGCAGGGCACCAAGACTGCGGAACCTGAAAAGGGTAACGTAAAGGAAACAGACAAAACAACCCAGAAGGACAATGCTTCTGTAAATAAAACCATCTATAAAGGTGTAAGTACTACACAGGCAGCTATTACCTTTGATGACGGGTACAACAGAAAATATGTTGAAAAGGTTTTAGATATACTGAAAGAAAATAATATTAAATCTACATTTTTTATAATCGGCAAGGTTTTGGACGATTATCCCGAGGTATGGAAACGGGCTGTAAATGAAGGCCATCAAATCTGCAACCATACACAGTCCCATCAAATATTAACCAATATGTCCGACGAAGCTGTTCAAGCAGAAATATCCGGGTGGGAGACGAGCGCTCGAAGGGTATTGGGTGATGACTATCTCACCAGAATGAAAAAGGAATTTCCATATTTGAGGCTGCCCGGCGGGGGTGGGGCAAAGAGCAGCAGAATACTGAAAATTGCTCAGAAGAACGGTTACAAGGTAATAGGGTGGAATGTTGAAACCGTCAGCAGTGTTATTAATCCTTTGAAAAACAAAAAATCCGTTAGTGAAATTTCTGATAAAATCGAGCAGCATGTTGTAAATAATTGCTCTGGTGGCTCTATTATATTGCTGCATTTTAATCAATATGACATGGGAAATATAGAAGCCATAGTCAAGGGACTTAAAAACAGAGGATTTCAAATGAAAACAATTAGTCAATTAATTAAATAACCTGTTGAAACTAAAAATGCAGTAGATTATAATTTTAGGTGTAAAATTTTACATGCTTTTGTGCTTTTATACATGTGAATAAGCAGGGAACATAAATAATATAAATAGAGAATATGAAATTACTATCTTATTATGGAGGTTATTTAAATGAAAAGTGTTATTAAAGATATATCGCTGGCAGATAAGGGCAGGCAAAAAATTGAATGGGTAAGAAAAAATATGCCTATTTTGAGAGGGCTTGAGGAAGAATTCAAGCAGACAATGCCTTTCAAGGGAGTCAGAGTGGTGGTTTCGGTACATCTTGAAGCAAAAACTGCGTATTTGGCAAAGCTATTTGCAATAGGAGGCGGAGAGGTTTCGGTAACAGGAAGTAATCCCCTTTCAACTCAGGACGATGTAGCGGCAGGTTTGGTGGCTGATGGACTTGATGTTTACGCATGGTACAATTCGACAAAGGAGGAATATGAGGAACACTTAAATCTTGCTTTGGGATATAAACCTAATATAATTATTGATGATGGAGGAGATTTGATTAATTTGCTCCACACCTCAAGAAGAGAACTGCTGCCGCACATAATGGGCGGATGCGAGGAGACAACTACAGGTGTTATGAGATTAAAGGCTATGGAGAAGGAAGGCGTTTTGAAATTCCCCATGATAGCTGTAAATAATGCTCAGTGCAAATACTTGTTTGATAACAGGTATGGTACAGGTCAGTCTGTATGGGATGGAATAAACAGAACGACAAATTTGATTGTGGCGGGCAAGAATGTTGTTGTAGCCGGATATGGTTGGTGCGGCAAGGGTATCGCAATGAGAGCGAAGGGCTTAGGTGCAAGTGTGATTGTTACTGAAATAGATCCTATAAAGGCTGCCGAGGCAATTATGGATGGCTTCAAGGTAATGAAGATGTCTGAAGCGTCTAAGGCTGGGGATTTATTTATCACAGTAACCGGATGCCGTGATGTCATAACTGCCGAGCACTTCAAAAATATGAGGGACGGAGCTATTTGCTGCAATGCCGGGCATTTTGATGTTGAAGTATCCGTTAAGCAGCTGGAAGATATTGCAGTTGAAAAGCAGGAGCAGAGGCATAATATCATGGGTTACAAATTGGCGAACGGCAGATGGATAAACATTTTGGCTGAAGGAAGATTGGTGAATCTGGCAGCGGGCGACGGCCATCCGGCTGAAATAATGGATATGAGCTTTGCTTTGCAAGCTATGTCGGCAAAATATATGCTTCATAATTATAGCAAGCTGGGTAAAAAGGTAATAGATGTTCCTGCGGAGCTGGATGCTGCTGTTGCAGAAATGAAATTAAAATCATGGGGTGTTAAGACAGATAAGCTGTCAAAGGAACAAAAAAAATATATAAACAGCTGGACAGAATAGTTAAAGAATTTATTTTAAGTATGACAGTCTGAGGCTCATGGAGGATTGGCGGTTTGGACTTATTAATAAAAAACATTGATATTGTCACTATGGATGATTGCAACAAAGTGATTAAAAATGGTTATATCGGTATAAAAGACGATAAAATCAGCTTGGTTTCAGATAGTCTGCCAAAAGGCACCCAATGGAAGGAACAAATCGACGGAAAGAGAAAAATTGCAATTCCGGGGCTTGTTAACGGGCACAGTCACAGTGCGATGACGCTAATGAGAAATTATGCCGACGATATGGCTTTGGAGACATGGCTGTTTGATAATATATTCCCTGTTGAGGCAAAGCTGACGGAAGAATTTGTATACTGGGGGACTATGCTTGGTATTGTTGAGATGCTCAAATCAGGAGTAATTGCATTTGCCGACATGTATATGTTTATGGAGGAAGTTGCACGTGCGGTTACCGAGACAGGTATCAAGGCAAACATATGCAAAAGTCCCGTGCAGTTTTTTGAGGACGGAGAGCTGAAAAGGCTGGACAAAAGTCAGGGGACGATAGATTACTACAATAAGTATCATAATGCCGCTGACGGCAGGATAAAGGTATTTGTTGAAATACATTCTACATACATGTTCAACGAGAGAACACTGGCAAATGCGGCAGCACTGGCAAAGCAGCTGAATACCGGTATTCATATACATCTTTTGGAAACTGCTGCCGAGGTTGAATCCAGTAATAGGGATTATGGCATGACGTCAGTGGAAATATGCAAAAAAACAGGCGTTTTGGATGTTCCGGTATTGGCCGCACATTGTGTTCATATGACTGACAGTGATTTGGAGATAATGAAAGCAGCGGGAGCAAGCATTTGTCATAATCCAACCAGCAATCTAAAGCTGGGAAGCGGTATTGCAAGAATTCCGGATATGCTGGATATGGGAATTAATGTATGCCTGGGAACAGATGGTGCTGCCAGCAACAATAATTTGAACATGTTTGAGGAAATGAATCTTGCAGCGCTGATACATAAGGGAGCTGCAATGAATCCGCAGCTGATGAAGGCAAAGGATGTACTGAAAATGGGTACCTGTAACGGAGCCAAGGCACTTGGCTTTGAAGATTCAGGTATGATAAAAGAGGGAATGAAGGGCGATTTAATATTGATAGATACTGATAAGCCTCATTTATATCCTAAAACCAATCCTGTATCAGCCATTGTTTATTCAGCTCAAGCATCAGATACAGACACTGTTATCATTGACGGAAAAATAATTATGCAGGATAGGAAGTTCAAGAATATTGACGAGGAAAAAGTAATGTTTGAAGCTGATGCCTTGTCAAGAAAGCTCTTGACATAATTTACATAAAGGTTTTTTAAAGCATATGTCAAATAATTATAGAATAAACTATAATTATGTCTTGGGGGATAATGTAATGTCTGTTAGTATAAGCTTATGGTCAGCTATAGAAGGAGAAATACAAAGATTTTTATCCAGCTATTATCAAATGGATATCCAAAAAGAAGAACAGTGCCAAAACTGGATAAGTGATTTTTTCAATCCTTTGGAGTCGATTGATATGATTAGTGCATTAATGGATAATTTTTATAAATATAAACTTACTATGTATATACATATGGAGAACGGGTATTTGCATAAGATAACGGAAGAAAACTATAACGATGTTATAAAAGGTCTTTTTGAGATATATTATTTGTCTGCCTGAACAATATATTAAGTTTTAAGAGTTTTAGGGCAGTTGGTTTTATTCATTAAGTCGGTATTTCAATTTTATATTGTTATGTTATAATATCTGTTGAGAGCTTAAATTTCCCAATATCTATTAATTATTGAAGCCACATGGGAGATGCTTTTTATTATTTTTTAGCCAGTTTGGGCTAATGGAGGTTAATGCATGAATCAAGATAACATTCAAGAGGAATCGGATTTTGCTCAGGCGAATAGTACAACTTCTGCTGAACAGGCTCTTGAAGCTAAGTGTAATGATAATGAATCTGCTGTTGATTCGGAGGAAGGCTTTATCCCGGCAGGAGGCTCTGCAGATAATTCATTAAGCGCGGACAATAGTTTTCAGCCGGAAAGTAGCAGCAGTAAGCAATACAATAATAATCAGGTAAGCAATCTGGAGAGACAGCTGTTATTAAATAACAGTAATCCTTTAAATATCAGAAGCTTAAGCAATTGGACAAAAGTTATTCTGACAGCTTTGTCTGTTATGATTCCAGGAATCGGGCAAATTATCGGAACAATAGCAGGCTTGGTATTTGTCGCTAATGACAGGGATTCGGACAGAAGATTATATGGGGCAGCATTAATAACAGTTTCGATGATTGCATTTGTGCTGTCAGCAATTTTCTGGTTTACATTTATTTTGTCCTTTGGACCTGAGCTGTTCTACTGATGTTTGATACTGGAGGTTTTTGAAATTCAAAAAAAGGATGTCAGAAGAAAATACCTTTCAATTAGAAGCAAAATGGAAAAAAACGACGTAACGGAGAGGTCTTCATGTATTGCTGAAAAATTAAATCGAATGGAATATATAATAAATGCAGCAAGCATCATGTGTTATGTCAGCTTTGGCAATGAGGTATTTACCCATGAATTGATAAAAAAATGGATAAGAGAGGGCAAGCAGGTAAGTGTGCCCTGTACGGTTATAAATAACGAGCAAAAATATATGCATGCTGTGAGGATAAAGGCTTTTGATGAGCTTAAAGCAGAAGGAAACTATGGTATACCGGAGCCGATTTTACGGAAATGCAATATTATCAGGCCTGATATGCTGGATATAATTATTGTACCGGGAAGTGTGTTTGACATTCATAAAAACAGAATGGGCTACGGAGCAGGATTCTATGACAGCTTTTTAAGCGGGGTGTCAGGCAGATGTCAGAAGATAGGGCTGTGTTTCGAGTTTCAGCTTTTAGACAAAATACCTTTTGAGGAATATGATGTACCTCTGGATTTATTAGTTACGGAAAAAAGAATAATTGTTTAGCTGATATGCCTTTAGGTGTTAGACGGAATCCATATATGGACTGTTAAAGTTTGTATGCCGGATTCTTTTTATTTTCCTTGCGACGATATTCATATCGATTTTTAGGTGGATTAAGCTTTTAAGCTGATTTTGAGTATAGTTTGGGTTTGAATTTGTTTTGACTTTAGGAGGCTTCAGCCTTAAACCCAAGCTATCGGACGATTATATCGTTTATTTAGCAGATAGTAATTGACTTTGATAGTATATTATATTTATAAATTCAATGGACAAATTTTAATATTCAGGTATGGTGAATATAATTAGATTAGGACTTATATATTTTCAGCATTTTTATTGGGAAATGAAAAAATGGTCTGATAGCTTGAAGGAACTTGGAAGGTATAAGAAAAAAATCTTGCGTACCGCTGCGAAGCAGAGGTTTGCTACATTGCTTTTCATAATTTTTTGGGCCTATACTTGGCGTGGAGGTTAATATGGCAAAAATCAAACAGCACAGGATTCAGAACATTTATAAAGAAAAGATTAATATTGTAGACTTGCTTTACAAGCTTATAACTATCAAATTTTGAAAGATACAATCTGCAAAAAAATACAGAGCTCATTTTTTTGACCGAAAAAATTCTCAAAAAACCCTTTATTCCAAAAAATAATTCAACCAATTTATATACGTCAGCTGATTATCGTTTAAATTAAGGAGGTAGCAGTTGTTATGCTGGGGTTTAATAAACCTGATATTAATTATCATATTGGAATTTATGTAAGACAGAGCAGAGACGAAAATGATGAAAATTTAGAAACAATAGAAACCCAAAAAAGACTGCTGATAGATTTTGTGGCTAAAAATAGCTTGGGTACTATTTTTAAAACGTATGTGGATGATAATGTTTCCGGAGCAGGCTTTGAAAGGCAGGCATTAGACGAGTTGAAAAAGGATGTGCTGGCATGTAATGTAAATCTTATTGTTCTGAAGGATTTATCAAGGCTGGGAAGAAATAATGCCAAAACTCTTTTGTTCCTTGATTTTTTAGAAGAGTACGGAGTCCGTGTCTTGACGGCAGACGGAAGATATGACAGCATCAAGGATAATGAAACGGTTGGTATTGATACTTGGTTTAATGAACGGTATATCAAATAATAGACATATTTTTATATGTGCTTTTAATATTATCTGATATGCTATAATTTGATGGGTGCTTCAGCAGCGTGGAATAGGGCTTATTTATGGTATTGATTTCGAGAGAACAGATGTTGAGGACGCTATGAAAAAATTCTTAATTTGACGGATATACCCCACGGGCATGGACTGTTTTGCACAGTCTGCCCATTGGGTGCATTGCTGTAAAGGCCTCAAACTATCTGTCATACAGAACAGTACATACAATAGATATAATCAAAGCAAAGGATATATACGTATTCCAAAATTATCATTTCTGCAGCCCTTGCCTTTAATGTATTCGACCTTTTCAAGAACACTTTTAAGCAGCAGATTTTTATTTTCAGGGGTTTCCAGATTGTAGTATTCACTGATAACCTTTGCTGCATGAGGAATAAAGTCAGTCTTTAGCAGTTGTTTGTTATCAAGAGTATTCTGGTATATAGCAGAGGTTTTGTCAAGCTTCTGTGTAAGTGCATCTATTTTTCGGAAAACAGCATCGGCTCTTTCTGTAAAAATATCAATGGAGTATACTCCTTTTTCCAGCAGGACATAAATATTATCCTTCTGAATATATGCTTCGGAAAGCTGTTTTTTAAGTAAGCCTATGCTGCTCTTCAAGGCGGCTTCTTCTGAATCGGTGCCTTGTGTTTTTTTAGTTATATCAAAGCTGTATCCGTCCAGATATTCCTGCAAAGCAGAAAGAATTTCAGCTTCAACGTATTCAAATTTACTGCTTTTATTTCCGCATTTATTTCGGCATATAACATGAGCGCTTGATTCCTGATAGGGCCTATATTGCATTTTACTGCCGCAAACCCCGCATATTAATATTCCGGCAAGTGGGTTACTTAGGCTAGTGGCTGGTTTTACAGGAGATTTTGTATTTTTTTGCATAATTAATTCGGCTCTTTCAAATATTTCATAAGAAATCAGTGGTGGGTGCTTGCCTTCGGAAATTATCCACTTTTCCTTGGACTGCTTTCTGCTGGCATTTTTCTTTTGGCAGGTCCGGTAGTTCAAGGTTTTACCCCATACAATTTTTCCTGTATAAACAGGATTTTTTAATAACCCTGAAACAGCCCAGCAGGTCCAAATATTATTTTTGTTTGTTTTAATACCCATATTATTGAGTCTCTCTGCAATTATCTGAGAGCCGGCAGATTCATTCACATACCAGTCAAAAATACTTTTTACGATATCAGCTTGCTCGGGATGAGGTTCTAATGTCCTGCTGAATTTTTCTTCTTTAATTATGTAGCCAAAGGGAGCGTAAGGAGAATTATAATTTCCGCTTTTTACAGAGTGGATTACTCCGCGCTGAAGGCGTTTCGTAATCATTTTATATTCCTTTCGGCTCATAAAGGCCTCAAATTCGCTGTATTCCTCATCAAATTCGTTTGATAGGTCATATGTTTTATCCGGAGTGATTATTTTAGTATCCGTGTTTTTAAAGGCCTTCAAAATAATGCCCTGTTCTTCCATGTCTCCGCGGCCCAGCCTTTGGAGATCCATTACGAGAACAGCATCATACAGACCGTTCTGGACACCCTTCAGCAGTTCAAGCATTGCCGGCCTGTATAACAGACTTTCTCCGGAAACCAACTCCTCATATATTTTGATAATAGTAAGCTTTTTGGCATTGGCAAAGCTCAGGAGATCCTTACGGTGCTTTGCCAATGTTTCGCCTCTACCAAGCTCCTTTTCTATTTTTTCATCCTCTCTTGATTTTCTGAGATAAATACAGGTTTTAATCATGGTGGTTATGCTCCGGTATCATATTTATATTCGCATGCTTTTTCTTATCTGTACAGGCTTCAGGTATATAATACTCCTAATGTATTTTTATGCTGCTGATAATGAAAATAATAGTCATGATGGAAATATGATATCGGAAATAACTCTGGAATGGCTAAATAAAAAACAATCCAAGCATACACCTTGGATTGTCTGTAAGATATGTTAAAAGATAAAATTGTTTAGAACCGACCGGGCTTAATCCCTCCAATCATGGCAGAAGCTTATATTTCATGCTTTTAGTTAAGATATTATAAGTAACTGACGCGTTTTCGATAATTTCAGTATTTTTATACGAAAGGCCTGCGGCAAACTCAACAGTGCTGTTGTCTATCCATTTTACATCACTGTACAGACCGCTGTAATTTTCATGGTCTATCCTCTCCCATATTTCATATTTCTTATCCCTTGCAAGCAAAAATCTTGCGCTTTCAATGAGCTCGGGGCTTATTAAACCGTTTTCCATATCAAAAACAATGAGATATGTGCTTTTATTTGAACAAGTGGTTACTGCAATATTCTTTTTGTCCGGAGACAGCACTATAGATGTTATATACATACTCGGTTTGCCGAAGGCAAAAAATTGGCTGAGTTCGTCATTTTTTATCAACCAGAGTTCATTATAGCTGCCATAGTCCGAATAATTGTTAAACAAGGTAAATACAATTGAGCCGTCTGCCAAATGATAAATGTTTGGATTGTCATAGGTTTTTGTCAGAATACTTAGGGAAAAAGCCGCGGCGTCCGAAAGCTTTTTATCAGTATTTTGCAAAAATGGCTTGATAGCGTTGATAGCCTTTAAGCGGATTTCATTATCTCCATAGTATTCTACCAGCTTGTTGATAGAAAAGTACTGGGTATAAATATCATCCGACCGCAGGCCTTTAAAGTAGACCTCCGCACCATAGTGCTCCGCTGAAGCGTCGGCAATTGCCATTTGCTCGGTCGATAAATATCTCAGATAAAAAGAGCTTGCATTGTTTTGGATTGTACTTGCCGCAATAGTTGTGATTGCAATAACAATACATATACATGCTGCTGCCATCACAGCCAGAGGGCGTACCGGCTTTTTTCTTTTGAGCAGTATTTTCTGTGTGAGTTCTGCCTTAAAATCTTCAGTAATTTCAAGATCAGAAAGCCTTGAATCGATTGCAATTTTAATATTGTCATTCATAGCAATAATCTCCCTTTAATTCTGATTTCAGCCGTTCTCGTGCCCTTTTCAAACGTATTGAAGCGGTTGATTCAGGTATATGTAATACCTCGGCAATCTCGTGAATCTTTAGCTCCTGATAATAATAAAGAAGTATGATTTCCCTGTATTTTACAGGCAAGGACATAATTACTCTCAAAAGTGTGTCATCCTGTATCATTTCAGCTTCTGTGGCAGGAATTGTTTCCAGTACTGCCTCAGCATCAATCCGTTTCCACCAGTTTGACCGCAAATAATTTTTGCATACATTGATGGCGATTCGCATAATCCAGGTCTTTTCAGAGCTTTTTCCGTTGAAGCTGGAATAGCCTCTGTATACTTTTAAAAGAGTGTCTTGAACTGCATCCTCTGCAAGGTGATAATCCTTTAAATATAGGAAACTCATTCTAAGAAGGGAATCCCCATACTCCCCGATGATTTTATTTATATCAGGCAAATCATTTTTTTTTGAGCCCAAATTTATCAATCTCCTTCCGATTATTAGACACATAAAAGCTGAAAATACTTTCAAATATTAAAAAAAATATGTATACAAATAAGAATGGAGATTAAACCGGAATAAATTGCTATATGGCAGCATGAACTGACAGAATGACAGGGTTCGCTGGTATCACCTTAAGCTGTTAATATTTTTTGCTTTGATAATCTGAAACAAGCTTAAGGCAATAGGTCTTGAGCATTTCAACTGAATTTTTTAATAGATGCCTGGAAACAGACGATGCTTTGTTTGCAGGCAATAGGACTTGAATTCCTGCTGAAACCTATTCAGCATTGCTTTTTCCTCAACATGAATCCGGATACTATAGCAAATAAAGCAGAGAATAAGGGAAAGAACTGCTCCGAGAATATGACGGTACGCAAGGGTAACTCCCAGAAGACTTATAATGCTGCCTGAATAAGCCGGATTTCTGACAATACGGTATAAGCCGGTTTGTACCAAATGCTGTTCCTTGCTTGTTTGCACCGCAAGCGTAAAGGCCTGCTTGAGCGTTAAAACCGCTGTGACCCTGATAAGTATTCCCAATAAAATCATTAAAACACCTATGTAAAAGAATGCATAAGGTAACAGCCAGCTCTGCACAGTTTGGCTAATTTGCCGGCTTCGGAATATAACAGCTAAAAATATGCTGCCAAAAAACGCCAGTAATATAAAAAGTAGGGTTCCGCTGTCAGAGCGTTTTTTTGAAGAAAGCCTGCCGGCTTTTATTGAAGAAAACATAATAATAAGCTCTGTGAATAAAAGTAAACCTAAAGCAATATTAAAAATTATAAAATCTGTTGTATTTAAAAATTTGGTCGAATCACCCATGTATCGAACATCTCCTTAAAAACTTTACCTTTATACCGTATAGTTAAGATTTTGATTTTTGCTATTATATCATAGGATAGCACTTATATTGACAATTCAAATATTATTAAACGAATTCCTTGCAATAATAGCCTGTAAATCCAGTATAACCCTAAGAGAAAACCTGTCAAGAGAAAAATTAAAATTTTATGAATAAGATTGAATTTTTCTGATTTGGCAAGAAGGTTTTGAATGTTAGGTATAATTATATAAAATGTAAAATTATGTTTTATTATATTAAGTTGTTTGCTATAATGAGTACAGGATAATTTATTATTATCCTGTATTTAATAATAACAAGTATGCTAATTGTCTGCATCAGGAGGAGCTTGCTATGGAAAATACTGTTAATATGGAGTACTCTATAAAACGATTTCAATCATCCAAGGATAAAGATTTCATAAAAGCCCTGATGATATATAATTCTACAATTCCTGTAGATACTAAAACAAGTTCAAATGAAATAATCTATTTTGTTGACCATAGCATTTTACAACCCAAAAGAGAAATGTTTTTTTTCGGGCTTTTTGCAGGTGGTGAGATTGTCGGCTTCATGGAAACAGGATACTTAATAACCACAAAAACAATTATTATTGACTATATTGTATTGAAAGAAGCATATCGTCTTAACAGTGTGTTTTATCCACTCTTTAGCTTAGTACAACGATATTTTTCAGAACATATGATTGATTTTGACTTTATCGCTACTGAGATTAGTACAAAATGCCCAGAGGAATCAGTTGATGTAGAAAGCTTCTTTTCTAAAAAAATGCTTCAAATGGAAGACTTTCGCATTGTAGAATTATTGTATAGGCAACCTAAGTTAGGTCTTAACAATGAAGAAAGTAATTTCGATTTCGAATTAATGATAAAGTCAGCACAATCCGTCGTTTCAATGTAAGCGCTTAATCTTGGGGTGTCTTGCTTGAGTCTTTATGACACCATGATGGCAATTCGGGTGACCATGGCAGATAGGGTGTCAGAGATTCTTGCGTTAATTCTTTCAAGCCCGGCAATTTTGACAGTAGATATACCAAATACATATATGGGTTGAGTTGATTCGCTTTCGCAGACTCAATCATGCTGTATACAAGGGCACTGGCTTTAGCTCCACGGGTCGTATCGGCAAAGAGCCAGTTTTTCCTGCCTGTGACATAAGGTCTAATAGCATTTTCAGCACGATTGTTGGATATTTCAATTCGTCCATCCAGCAG
>NZ_QKMR01000006.1:0-7116 GCF_003208175.1 Ruminiclostridium sufflavum DSM 19573
ATTATGTATAAATACAGGATAATATGTAATTATCAGTTGAAGGAATATATATGATTATTAAAAACATACCCCTTATTAATAAGCGTATACTATGGACTGTTCGAATTTTTTCGAGTGTTTTTGTTTTAGTTATGCTCGGTATAGTCATAAAAACAATTATTGATTATAAGAACAGTGACTTAGTTTCCCTATGTGTTCAAATAACCATCCTTTTTCTATCCTTTTGGGATGTGTTTTCTTTGATTAGAAAAAGGAAGTCCGTTGCTTTATTTTTGGCTAGGAAATTTTTGCCGGATAAATCTACAAAATTTATTGTTTTAAATAAATTTCAAAAGAATTTCATAGAAAAATATCAGGGAAAATCAAATTCAGTTGGATTTATATGCTTAGAGGGGGCGGAGAACACCGGAAAAACTACCGCTGTAATTAATTTGATGGAGTCCCTGTGGAAGTATGTTGAGAAGGACTGTGATATTGAAAAAATTTTAAATGCCACTATTATCAATTGTTCTACGAATCAAGAAGAAATTCTGTTTCTTTTTTCCCGTGACAGGCAGGAACAGCGTATCAGTAAGTTTTCTAATAATCTTGTGGTCATAGATAACATTGAAAAAATGTCCCCTTTATTTATTGAAGACTGCAAAGAATTGTTTCAATCTCAAAAAAGTTTTTTTATTCTGATTTACAATCGCCCCAATCAAAAAAACATTAATACTCTTAAACCGACAGATAGCTTTGATAACGCGATACCTAGTTTTGAATTAGATAATTTCAATATAATGAACAGTGTTGAAAAAGATTTATTATTGATTATTTGCATCTTATCGGATATAACATATTTAGTTTATAAAAAGGAAATTTACAGCTTATTGGATCATCTTCCTAATAGAATTATTAAGAAGTCTTTAAATCATTTAATAAAGAGGAAAATTATCAATGCCTTTGCTTTCAATGATCATTACATATACAAAAGTCAAAATTTAAATATAAATCAGTATCTTATCGACAATCCTAGGGATGATTTATTACTAAGGCTGATAAAATCTAATCAAACGGATATCATTTATAAGTGGTCATTTCTATTGAATTGTTCGGAAAAATCCATAACTGGCGAATTATCAAGGAACAAAGCATCCATTTTCAATCAGGCGACTAATACGGGTAGCTACAGAACAATGTACACACTACTGAATAAAAAAAGCGAGCAAATTCAAAACCTTTTTTTATATGAAAAAGCAATTCTTTCATTTTATATGGGGGAACATAAGGAATCCCATATAATCCTGAACGAGCTTCTTTCTCAATCGTCACCCAACCGAAAGGAGGAACTCAAGCTTGCCGTTATTCAAGCAACGCATGGAAGTTCTAACAGAGAATGCGTTAGCCTAATACAGACCTATCTCGCCGAAATGGAATGCAAGGATACCGTTTATGGATGCATTGCGCGTTATTGGAGGCTTCACATTGATACCGAGATGGGCATTTTTAACTATGAACCATTTTTGGATATTATTTATATGCTAAAAACATTTGACAGCACAGCATTAACGCAAAACACCATCCAACGATGTTATACAGATTATATTCGTTGCTGTCATATTGTCGGGGAAAAATGCAATGATAGCAGGTCTGTGATTTCAAACTTTATAAAATTTCTTAGCGTCAATCCCATAAAAAAACAATATTATGAAAATTTATATTTGAAAGCAAATGCAATCCATTACATCGAAATACCAAATGCGTTTTTGCGTCGTGAAAAAAACACTGAAGGGCTGGTCAATTCCGCTAAAACATATTATGAAGATGCCATATGCTGTAATTATGGGGATGATAAATCAGTGGCGGCGGCTGAATTGAAAATGATAGATTTGCAAATATGTTATTCGGATTTTGATTTTGCCAATGCTAAAATAAAAATACAGAAATTCAAAAGGTCTTCCTTGTATAATGAGGTGGATGTATTTGTCGCATATTCATGTACCCTGCTTGTGAAACTGCATATCACCGCTCCTCAAAATATGAGCAATGATAGGGGGCTTTATTTTGAAGAAGATACTTTGAATGAAATAGAATCCAATTACTATGAAGGGCTTAAAATTTATGAAAAATTTAAAAATACTTACGGCGTTTTTCGTCTTAAATTTTTATATTGTTTGTTTAAGCTGTACCGGGGTTCACCCTCCAGTCAAGTGTTAAGCGAAATGAACATATTACTTCAGAAAAACCATAATCTCAAACGTGAAAACGCGATTTATGATGCATTGAAAAGAGATGGACATGAAAAAATGTACATATTAGGGCTTATAAAGTCATATCCAATTATTTTACAATAATACTTTTTACCAATTTTTCAGCCTTTTTAATTATCATGTTATCTATTTCATTGTGATAAGCATAGCCCATGATTTGTGCCAAATCGTTTATATGCTTTAATCTAAGACCTTGGCGAACCGCTCCGTTTATACCGATACGCAAGCCGTACCCTTTTTCGTAAGGCAGCAGTCGATAGTTAGTAAGTATTTTCAACTGCTCAAGCTTTAGATAATAATAATAACCTTCTTCTTTTTTTAAGAATTCAAGCCAAATATGCAGTGTCGGTATTTTCTTGTTTCCTCTGCTCGTTACTGGCAGTCCCGCTTCGCACAGTTTCTTATCCAATTCATTAGCGCAAGCAATGCAGTCATCGGAATAGGCGCGGAAACTGTCAAAATCCAAGACGGGCAGCAAGGAATTAGCTATGCCCAGTGGATGTGTATTCGATATGTATGTTTTTGCATTCATCAGATATCGATTCCAAATTTCATGTACCGAATCTTTAACAGCAATAATACCTTTTTGAGGACCTGGGTAATTTTTATGAAGAGTTGATACAATCATATCAAATCCCCAATTAAAAGGTGATTCATACCGTTCGACTATAATCTGTGTCAGATATTGAGAAGCATCAAATATTTTATAAGGCTGCTTATAGTCGCTTAACCAAGAGAAATCTTCATAGATCAGCCCTTCACTTCTGTCAATGAAGATAAATTGCGGACAAACACGTTCGAGCATCATCCTGCTTTTTGCAATGTCAATACATTGATTTTCTATGTCAGGAATTAAAAGGTAAGTTTTTGCCCCTATGCTTTCAAGTATTTTCTGTGTTGCAAAATGACCGCCGCTGTCTTCAGAAAGTAAAACCACAGAATCGCCTTTCCGTATAATGCATAAGAATAATATCAAGTGCGCATTAAGTCCGGATAATGTTTTTAAATCTACATCTGAGGCTTTTAATTTATCTTTCCAAACTTTTTTAATATACTCGAAAAAAAGAATTGTATCGTTTCGCCCAGCAAAAATCACTTTGTCATTTACATCCTTGAACCGCTCGCTTACATACAACCCTTCCATGAATTTTGTTTTCGAAGAACATACCGGTATATTTTCTGTAGGATTTAGAATTAAGGAAGATTCAAATTGATTTTTTATTTGACGCAATTTATGATTAAACTCATATTCTGTGGTTAATTTCAATACAAAAAACAAGTCTGCGCTGCTGTTATTATATCGTTTCGTAAAGGTAAAACCATACTTAAGAAGAATGGTTCTAATGACGGTTCCGTCAGTCATTGTGGCTGCTTTTATTACTTTTATCCCGTTATCTATGGCATAATTTAAAACTATATCAAGCAAATTGCTGCCGATCCCTTTTTTTTGATATTTTTTCAAAACAAAAAAACGGCGCAGTTCGAAACAATCAGACAATTTTCTAAGCGCAATAGTTGCGATTACTTGGTTATTATTTAAGCAAACCCAGAAGTTGCCATTTTCTATATATTCCCGCTGTATATTCATTAAGTCCTTATCTTTGGATATAACATTTAATATTCGTTTGTTTTGCTTGTAGACACGATCGAAAAACTTAATGATTTCAGTTGTGTTTTTGGGATTAAAAATTTCAATTTTCATTCTTTACCTCTATGAAGGATAATTACATATTATCCTGTATTTATACATAATTATATCAAATAAATTACAACAATACAATTATAATCCTTTAAACTAATTTTTTAAATTATAAAAATACCGGCATACAGACATAATTTTTTCATATCTGTATGCCGGTACATATGAAAACCAGCTTTATTGATGCACCCAGAACTGAGTCAGTATATTCTGAACCTCCTCGGGTCTCTCTTCAATAGCCTGATTCCATGACATGCCATTTTCTGCCGTAAAAGCTGCCATCGCCTGGATAAGCTGCTCTATGCGGCTATTGCTCAATATACTTCCGTCAGAAGCCTTAAATTGCTCAATCTGACTGGCACTGCCTGAATACCATGAATTAATTGTCAGCAAATCTGATCTGCCGTTAACCGATACATTAAGGTTTTTCCCATTTTTTGCAAATATCAATTTTAATGCATCATCACCGAATTGAACCACATCCTCATTTGCAGAAGCTGTATCATAGTCATAAATAGTGTCCTGACCCCAGTTAGCTCCGAAGACATAAGTATCATTGCCTGAAGCTCCCTCAAGATAATCATTTCCTGTTCCGCCGTCAAGCAAATCATTCCCCTCCTGACCGTACAGCTTGTCATTTCCTTCTCCGCCGGTTAATGTATCATTTCCGCTGTAGCCTGTAATAGTGTCATTGCCGAGGCCTCCGCTTATTACATCGTTTTCCCCGTTCAAGCCCTTCAGAGTATCATCTCCGTCAGTACCGCTTACATTCAGACCCATTGTATGTATAACACTTCTGTCAAGAAAAGTTCCATCCGCAAACTCAAGCTTTGAAAGAGAATTATTATTGTACCAGTCCTTTATTGTTATTCCGTCAGCACCCGACGCCATATTTATAAGCAAATCTGCTCCTGCTCTGGTTACTTCGATATCCTCGGGAGTTAATCCTTCTCCCAGCCTGAGCACATCCTTTTTGCCCGTTCCGCTGCCGTTTAATATGCTTTCCAAAGTCTCTGAGGATGTTTGCTTATCCAGCCTATCAGGCAAAATATATATTTTAACTGTTCCTGTTACCTCCGACAAGGTGCTGCTGACATTATCTCCTGTTCTGCGGTATACTGCCGGATTGGACATATCCTCCGGAGAATACATCATATACAGTACATTGGGATCTGAACGGCTGTTATCCGTACAATACATATATTTGACCTGATTGCCTCCAATACACAGATAATCCTCCGTACTGTTTGCATTTCCATCCGAGCCAAGATTCCCGCTGTTTGTAACTGAGTAGGCAATATTTTCAAAACCTGCTCCCGTACTGATAGTCAGCTCCAGAATATTTCCTTCTATAAACACCGCCTTTGTCTTAAATTCCACTCCGCCTGCCGTTATACTTCTTTCTGTTCCGTCAGCAGCTCCTATTGCTATGTTTGAAACTGTCTCACCATTGACTGTAACAGCCGTAGCCCCAAAGCCGTCAAAGGCATCACCTCCGCCGTCATTCCATACAGTTCCGTTCCAGTCCTTACTTGCCGAATATCCCCAATTGAAGGCTTCATCAGTTATTATGTCCCTTCCGTCACCTTTATTGTAAATATAAGTATCATTCCCTGAGCCCCCGTAAAGCATGTCATTTCCGGCTCCGCCAAACAAAATATCATTTCCGGCTTCTCCGTACAGGCTGTCGGCCCCGCTGCCTCCATACAGCAAATCATCGGAGATTCCTCCATAAAGGGTATCATTTCCGCCATAGCCGTTAATTGTTTCCTCAGCACTGCTGTATCCGTCATTAAACCCTCTGAGTATATCATCAGCTTCCGTACCTTTAATATTGCTTACTGCATTCTTTATGTATTCGGCATCCCACACGGTACTATCGGCAAATTTTATTATTTCGATTTTGTTAACTGCTTCGCCTCTGTTGTACCCGGACACATCATATACACTGAAGTAATTCTTGATTATTAATTTGTCCTCAGTCCCGTTAATAAGCAATTCAAGATTGTCAGCATTTCTTCTTGCAGTTACATCCTTCGGTGCTACCTCTTCAGAAAAGCTGATTACATCTTTATTCCCGCCGGTGCTGTCAGAATCATAAACGGTATCTTCACCAAAGCCCTTTCCAAATATATAGGTGTCATCTCCTGCTCCGCCTTCAAGATAATCTGTTCCGCTGCCTCCCGACAATATATCATTTCCGTCCTGTCCGTAAAGCTTGTCGTTTCCTTCACCGCCCATAAGTATATCTGTGCCTTTGCCTGCCGTAATAGTATCATTTCCAGCCTGTCCGTCAATAATATCATCCTGATCATTGAAGCCTGCAAGGGTATCATCAAGCGCCGTTCCTGTTATATATCTTGCGGCATTCTTTACATAATCAATGTCCCATATTGTACCGTCTTCAAATTTTATTTGCTCAACCTTATAAGCATTGTCCGTACTAAAATAGTTCTTTATCGTTAATTTATCCGTAGTCCCGTTTATCGCTAATTCAAGATTATTATCCCTTCTGACCGCAGATATCTCCGAAGGCAAAATTCCTTTGCTAATACTTACCGTATCAACATTTCCGCTTGTGCTGTCATATTCATAAACAGTATCCTGACCATAGCCCCTTCCGAATGCATATGTGTCATCTCCTGCCCCGCCCTCGAGATAGTCGTTTCCGCTTCCGCCGTCTAAAATATCCGAGCCGGCATTCCCGTAAAGCTTATCATAGCCGTCATTTCCATAAACAGCATCATTTCCGTTTCCTCCGGTAATGGTATCATCACCTGCACCGCCGTATATAATATCATTCCCGCCGTTTCCGTTGATAATATCATATCCGCCCGCAGCAGCAATTGTTTCGCCGTCCTCACAGCCCTGAATATTATCGTCATTCTCTGAACCGTTTATATTTAATACCGCTTTCTTTATAAAATCAATATTCCATGTTGTGCCGTCCGCAAACCGTATCTGTTCCACCTTGTAATTGTCGTTATAGAAGTAGTTGCTTACGGTAAGCTTATCTTGGGTATTCCGTATACTTATTTCAAGATTGCTGCCGTTTCTTTTCAGCTCTGTGTCATCAGGGATAATTCCGTCCAGCAAGGCTATTGTGTCAATATTCCCCACAGCGGAATCGCTGTCGCTTATTGTATCGTTTCCATAGCCCAAGCCGAA
>NZ_QKMR01000006.1:7132-21847 GCF_003208175.1 Ruminiclostridium sufflavum DSM 19573
TTTACCTCTATGAAGGATAATTACATATTATCCTTCATTAACCCATAAACAGAATAAGAGATGTATATAAAAACTTTTACGGTTCAATATCTATAAGTCCAGTTGTGGTTTAAAGCCTTTGCAGGATAAAATATCATACTTAATTTTTTTGTATGATTGAAGGTTAAAAATTAGTATGTTATAGTTGTTTTAGGTTTTCAGCAAATTGCCGGGGTTGATTAACGAAAAAATAAAATCATAATGGCAGCCTTTGGAACTTCAAAGGGTAAGGCTTGAGTACCTTGAAGTACAATTTGTGGTGTTGTGTAAGTCTCATAATAATATATGCACTCTATGCGGAAACATATATGAAGCACTAAAAGGTCGTGATAATTTTGTACACAAGAAAAGACTTACTGCGTTTATTTATTCCCGCACTTATGGAACAGCTGCTTTCAACGGCAATCGGTGTGGTAAACACCATGATGGTAAGCGGACTGGGCGCTTTTGCGGTATCGGCAGTCGGAATAGTTGACTCCATAAACATTGTGGCAATGAATGTTTTTATGGCAGTTTCAACGGGAGCCACAGTGGTGATATCCCAGCATTTGGGGGCAGATAACAGAAAAGCTGCATCTAGGACAGCGGCACAGTCTGTATCATCTGTTGTTTTGCTTTCCGCATTGACGGGCTTGGGGCTTTACCTGTTTGGCGAGCAAATTATTAATATTCTATTCGGTAATGCCGAACAAATTGTAAAAAGTGCAGCTAAAACTTATTTGATATGTTCCGCTGTTTCCTATCCGTTTTTGGGTATGTTCAACGTTTTTACCGGTATATTAAGAGCGAATAATAATTTCAGAGCCTCGATGATTGCAGCTGTTGCATCGAATATTGTTAATGTTCTCGTAGGCGCGGTATGCATATTTTATTTAAAACTGGGTGTGCTTGGTGCAGGGATTGGCATGATTTCAGCCAGATTTTTTGGCGCTTTGATATTAATGCACCCATTATTTACCGACAATAGGATAAATATTTCCAAGCAGTCCTACAGGATAACCCTCAATATATTGAAGCCTGTTTTATATATAGGTGTTCCGGCAGGCTTGGACAGCCTTATTTTTAACGGCGGAAAGCTTTTGGTACAGACATTTATTACCTCTTTAGGTACGGCGGCTCTTGCGGCGAATACCATTGCGGGTTCGATGAATAATATCATCAACATTCCGGGCAATGCCGTTGCAATTGTTTCTGTATCGGTAATAGGGTACTACGCCGGGGCAGGATTACATGAGGACCTTAGGAAAATGATAAAGAAATTAACGCTTTATGCTATGATTTTGCTGGGAGGTGTTTCTTTAGCCTTCTTCCCATTTGTAGAGAGCTTTTTAAAGCTTTATACTCCGCCTGATGATGTTTTGAAAATGGCATTGCATGTTACGTATTTAACCTTGATATGCATACCTGTGTTCTGGCCTGCGGGGTTTATTGTATCGGCATGCTTGCGGAGCACGGGAGATTCTGTTTTTGTCACGATGGTTTCTATATCCAGCATGTGGCTGGTGAGGGTTTTCGGAGGCTATGTGCTGGTAAGATATACTGCATTAGGACTTATGGGCATTTGGATTGCATGGTGCTTTGATTGGGTGACGCGGGGAGTGCCTTATTGCGGCAGAGTGCTGTCACGCAGGTATGAAAAGCATCTTCCCCATATAGAAACATAATGTATTAAAGCTTAGATACCAAATAAAAACAATATCGCTTATAGAACAGCCTTATTGTACAGGCAGATAAAATTAAAAAAATAATATATATAAAGATTGATTAATATTAAACAGTATGGTATACTAACTAGCGAAAAAATACACACGCATCTGTCAGTTTGTTAGAGTGTCAGCAAGAGCTGATTAATCTCGGCAAAATTTTGTTGAGTGATAATGATGCGGAGGTATTAACTTTAACGGAGGTGTTTTTAATATGGCAGTTATTTCAATGAAACAGCTTTTGGAGGCAGGTGTTCACTTCGGTCACCAGACTAGAAGATGGAACCCTAAGATGGCAGAGTATATCTTTACAGAGCGTAACGGTATATACATCATAGACCTTCAGAAAACAGTAAAGAAAGTTGACGATGCATATTTCTTTATAAGAGAAGTAGCAATGGCAGGACAGGATGTCCTTTTTGTCGGGACAAAGAAGCAGGCTCAGGATTCAATAAAAGAGGAAGCCGATAGAAGCGGACAATTCTATGTGAACAACAGATGGCTGGGCGGAATGCTCACAAACTTCAAAACTATTCGCAAGAGAATTGACAGATTGAACCAGTTAAATGCAATGGAAGCTGACGGAACCTTTGAAGTTCTTCCTAAGAAAGAGGTTATTAAATTAAAGAAGGAAATGGAAGATCTTGAGAAGAATCTGGGTGGTATAAAAAACCTGAAGAAGATTCCGGGAGCAATGTTTGTAGTCGATCCGCGTAAAGAAAGAAATGCAATTCTTGAAGCAAAGAAGCTGGGAATTCCGGTTGTAGCTATAGTTGATACAAACTGTGACCCTGATGAAGTCGATTTTGTTATTCCTGGAAACGATGATGCAATTAGAGCTGTTAAGCTGATTGCTGCTAAAATGGCTGATGCTATTATAGAAGGCCGTCAGGGAGAGCAGCTTGAACCTGAAGCTGCAGAGGCTGCCGGCGAAGAAGCTGCGGAAGTGGCTGCTGAATGATTGGCTGATTAAGGGAGTATTGCTGAAATGGTCTTTTGTAAGCTCATTTTAGCAGTATTCTTGTGTGAAATATAAAAATTTAATATATCTTAATATTAGTAAGATAATATACGGTTTGGAGGATTAACGATGATCACTGCTGAAATGGTAAAGCAGCTCCGCGAAAGAACCGGAGCAGGAATGATGGATTGCAAAAAGGCTCTTACAGAAACCAACGGCGATTCAGAAAAGGCAATTGAGCTCTTAAGAGAAAGAGGGATAGCTAAAGCAGCTAAAAAAGCCGGAAGAGTTGCCGCAGAGGGTTTGGTAGAATCTTATATACATGGCGGCGGAAGAATTGGTGTTCTTGTTGAAGTAAATATTGAGACTGATTTTGCTGCAAAGAATGAAGAGTTTAAAATATTTGTTAAGGATGTTGCGATGCAGATAGCTGCAAGCAATCCTGAGTATGTTAGCAGAGAGGAAGTACCTGCTTCAATACTGGAAAATGAAAAAGAAATATTGAGAGTTCAGGCAAGAAATGAAGGAAAGCCTGAAAAAATTATTGATAAGATGGTTGAAGGCAGAATAGAAAAATTCTATACTGAGAAATGTTTGCTAGATCAGGCATTTATTAAAGATCCTGACATAACTGTCGACCAATTATTAAAAGAAAAAATAGCCCACATTGGTGAAAATATTTCTATCAGAAGATTTGCGAGATTTGAAAGAGGCGAAGGAATAGAAAAGAAAGAAGAAAACTTTGCTGATGAAGTCATGAAGCAAATAGGCGGTTAAAGATAATTTAAGGGGAACATATTTATTGTATGTTCCCCTTATTAAGGCCTTTTTTTATTAGTACTGAGTTATCATGTAGATATAATTATAAATGGAGGAGAGCTATGACTGAGCTGAAATATAAAAGAGTAATGTTGAAAATCAGTGGAGAGGCTTTATCAGGAGAAAAAGGCAATGGAATAGATACTGATACTATTAATAAAATATGTGATAAAATTTATATGGTTTATAAGCTGGGTGCAGAGATAGCAATTGTGGTAGGCGGGGGGAATTTCTGGAGAGGAAGAAGCGGTGTCGGCATGGACAGAACTACAGCAGATCATATGGGGATGCTGGCTACTGTCATTAATTCACTGGGCTTGCAGGATGCGCTGGAGTCAAGAGGAATTCCTGTAAGAGTTCAAACGGCTATCGAAATGAGACAGATTGCCGAGCCATATGTCAGAAGAAAGGCTGTAAGACATTTGGAAAAAAAGAGAATAGTAATATTTGCATGCGGAATGGGGAATCCTTATTTTTCAACAGATACTGCCGCGGCTCTCAGAGCAGCCGAAATAGATGCGGAAGCCATACTTATGGCTAAAAATGTAGATGGAATTTATGACAGTGACCCTTCAAAGAATCCTAATGCTGTTAAGCTTGATAAGCTGAGCTATCAGGAATACCTGAATAAGGGCCTGACTGCGATAGACCTTACGGCAGCTTCATTTTGCAAGGATAATGCAATACCCATGCTGGTATTTGGACTTGATGATCCTGAAAATATTATCAGAGCAGTTAAAGGTGATGAAATAGGGACTACTATATATTGAAATCACTCGGAAATAATTGTATGATATAGATATAAAATTTAGGAGGAGCTTTTTAATGGATAAGGAACTTTATAAACCTGTCGAAGAAAAAATGAACAAGACTATAAATGTATTAAAGGACAATCTTGCCGGAATCAGAGCGGGAAGAGCAAATCCCTCGATATTAGATAAGATTGCTATTGATTACTACGGCACACCTACACCAATTAATCAGGTCGCATCTGTATCTGTACCGGAGGCAAGAGTTATTTTAATTCAGCCTTGGGAGTCAAAGCTGCTTAAGGATATTGAAAAAGAGATTCAAAAATCAGACCTTGGCATAAATCCAAATAACGACGGCAAGGTCATCAGGCTTGTTTTCCCTGCGCTTACTGAAGAAAGACGTAAAGAATTAACTAAGTCAGTAAAAAAAGAAGGGGAAGACTCAAAGGTTGCTGTCAGATCAATAAGAAGAGATTCAATTGAAGCTATGAAAGCAAAGAAAAAAAATAATGAAATTACCGAGGATGATTTAAAGGATGCGGAAAAGGATATTCAAGCACTAACTGATAAATATATTGCGGATATAGACCGCATAGTTGCAGTTAAAGAAAAGGAAATCATGGAGGTATAACTATTTGAGTTATGCAAAAAACCGTTGAATATACAGGAGATGCTGCAAGCGAAAGCATTGGACTTTTGTCCGATGTTTCAGAGCTTGTTGGTCTTACTCTTGGAGATGCATTGAAAATAGCTAATAAGGAAGGCTATTGTATTGACAGTGTTACAATAACAGCACCTCCTAAATTAAAAATTTTTGAGTATGACCAATCATTTAGAGTGCTCAGGGTTCAAATTCTGGAAGATAAGAGATTAACCATACTTGTATGTAAACCCCTCTAAAAGAGGGGTTGTTTTAGATATGCCGGTGAAATCATAGCGTCTGCAATAAAATCAGATTGAAAAATAGTATTGTGCGTACCTCTGCGAAAAAGAGGTTTTCAACAGACAGTTTCACCATTCTTATGCCGAAAGCTCGGCGTGGAGGTTGATATGAGGTTTTTTGAAAGATTTTTTACTAAAAAAAATAAAATAAGTAAAGAATTCAAGGCAGTTCCCAATCATATAGCCATAATACCTGACGGAAACGGCCGCTGGGCAAAAAAAAGAGGCCTGCCCAGAAATATAGGCCATAGGGAAGGCTCTATGAATATAAAAAAGATAGTCATTTATTGCTCAAAAATTAAAGTTAAATATTTGACTTTCTATGCGTTTTCAACTGAAAACTGGAAACGGCCTCAAGGTGAGGTTGATGCTCTGATGAATCTGCTGCTCGAGTTTTTACGCAATGCGGAGAAAGAGCTTGACGGCAGCAATGTTCGTATTAAGGTAATAGGTGATGTTGCCGGTTTACCTGAGGAGCTGAAGAAGGAAATAATCAGAGTCGAGAAATATACAGGCAGCAATGATGGGCTGATCTTAAATATAGCCCTCAATTATGGCTCGAGATTTGAGATGCTGCATGCTGTTAAGGAAATTTCAAAAAAGGTTAAAGAAAACAAGTTATCTATTAATGATATAGATGAAAGTCAATTTGAAGGCTGCTTGTATACGGCTGGAATTCCGGATCCGGATTTGCTTATCAGAACAAGCGGAGAGCAGAGGATCAGCAATTACCTTTTATGGCAATGTGCATATACGGAATTATGGTTTACAGATGCATTATGGCCTGATGTAAACGAAAGCCATATTGCGGAGGCAATAATGGCTTATGAAAAAAGAAACAGAAGGTATGGAGGCTTAAGCTGAACAGCTTGAAAACCTAGTTCGTGCGAACATAGTGCATTTTCAAGCATCAAAAACCACAGGCGGTTTTTGATGGTGTGGAGTGGTATATATCAAAGTGATGCATACCGCTGCTTTGCAGGTTCGCCCCAGTTGTTTTGCCCAAATTTTTGCCGAAAACTCGGCGTGGAGGTCAGCCTGAAGGACATTATATATAACTGCGAAAGTACTGGTGTACCTCCACGAAAGACATACCAAATTTTTTGCCGAAAACTCGGCGTGGAGGTTATTATGCTAAAAACCAGAGTTATTAGTGCGGTAGCAGGACTTGCCCTGCTTATTGCTGTTTTGTATCTTGGCTCGGTGTCAATCGGTATTGCGATAAGCTTGATAGCTGCTATTGGACTCTATGAGTTTTACAATGCGGCTTCAAATATAAAAAATATTAACCCAATTAAAAGTGCGGGATATTTATCTGTTATTCCTCTATTGATTCTGGGTATTGAAAAAACAGGGCTGTTTAGAGTTGATGTCAGTATATTGTTGGGAATATCGGTATGCCTGATTATTTTTTTGAGTATGTCGTTTATTGTTTTGAATCATAATAGATATAATATTATAGATGCATGTGTTACTGCTTTTGGAATAGCATATGTGCCATTCCTTATGAGTTTCCTTATATTAGTCAGAAATATGGAACAGGGCGGCTATTTAATATGGCTGATATTTATCGGAGCATGGGGAACAGATACTATGGCTTATACCTGCGGACGTCTGTTTGGCAAAAGGAAGATTATCCCGGAGATAAGTCCGAAGAAGACATATGCAGGTGCAATTGGAGGAATAATAGGCTGTATTTTGCTTATGATTGCTTTTGGAGCTGTTTGCAGCAATAGCTTTGACTTAAAAATACCATATGCCGTATTGGCTTTATTAGGGTTTTGCTGTGGAATAATATCTCAGATTGGAGATTGGGCTGCGTCAGCAATAAAAAGATATGTTAACGTAAAGGATTTCGGAAATATTATGCCGGGACACGGCGGTGTTTTAGACAGATTTGACAGCATTTTATTTGTAGCACCGGTAGTATATTATATTATACTATTATTAAAATAGCGGCTATTATTTAATAGCTGTTAATATTTAAAATAAATTAGCAGCAGTTGTCAAAGTTAATATATAGTTAATATATAGTTAACATTTAGTTGGTAAAGTTAAGAAAATCGGAAAATATATGCAAAAAGCACAGCTGGCACAATAATTTAATTAATATTTAAACAATGGAGGCTAAATGGCAGACGTAATTTCAATAATAGGGTCTACAGGCTCAATAGGTGTCCAGACCCTTGATGTGGCAAGAAACCTTGGAATAAAGGTTGCTGCTATGTCAGCTAATTCAAATATAGATCTTTTGGAAAAACAAATTCATGAGTTCCTGCCTTCCGTTGTATCCATAGGCAGCGCAGAGCTGGCCAAAGAGCTTGAATACAGGCTTGAAGGTATGAATATAGAGGTATTGTACGGTGCAGACGGAATGAAACGTGTTGTTGAGCAGGAAAACGTTGATACCGTTGTGACCTCGGTAGTGGGAACAGCCGGACTTATCCCTACAATGCACGCAATAAAAAGCAAAAAAAATATTGCGCTGGCCAACAAGGAAACTCTTGTTACAGCAGGCAAGCTGGTTATCGAAGAAGCAAAGAATAACAATATAAATATTTTTCCTGTTGACAGTGAACATTCCGCCATATATCAGTGCTTAATGGGGAATAATGATAAGCAGGCTGAAAAAATAATAATCACTGCCTCCGGAGGTCCCTTCAGAGGGAAAAAAGCAGGTGAGCTGGAGGGAATTACTCCTGCTCAGGCATTAAAGCATCCCAATTGGAGCATGGGAAGCAAAATAACCATTGATTCTGCCACTCTGATGAACAAGGGACTGGAAGTTATTGAGGCAAAATGGCTGTTTAATATGGAGCTTGATAAAATTCAGGTATTAGTGCATCCTCAGAGTATCATTCATTCGATGGTTGAATATATTGATGGGTCGGTAATAGCTCAATTAGGTTCGCCTGATATGAGAACGCCGATTCAGCTGGCTTTGACCTATCCTCAGAGGTGCGGGAACAGCTTCCCGAGGCTTGATTTCTTGAAGACCTCCAAGCTCACCTTTGAAGAACCTGATACAAAAACCTTCAGATGTCTGCAGCTGGCTTATGATGCGTTGACAGCCGGAGGGACGATGGCTGCGGCAATGAATGCGGCAAATGAGGCAGCAGTTGCAGCGTTTTTAGATGGCAAAATTTCTTTTACGGCCATACCAAATATTATTGAAGCTGTAATGCAGCAGCATAATGTGAATATATGCCCAAGCCTGGATGATATAATAGAAGTAGATAAGTGGGCAAGGCAGGCGGCAATTGCTCTGATAGGCTGATTTGCCGAAAAGAGATACCGGATTGACAAAATATTATTTCAATACTGGAGGATTTATATGGGGATTTTACTGGGTATTCTGGTTTTAAGCTTTTTGATAATTATACATGAGCTTGGACACTTTCTTGTGGCGAAGGCATTTAAGGTAAAAGTAAACGAATTTTCTTTATTTATGGGGCCGAAGCTTTTTAGCTTCCAAAAGGGGGAAACCGTATATTCTTTAAGGCTTATTCCCTTGGGGGGCTATGTTAAAATGGAAGGTGAGGAAGAAGAATCAGAGGACGAAAGAGCGTACAATAAAAAACCCGTAGGCGTGAGAGCGGCAATAATTGCGGCGGGACCAATAATGAACATTGTAATTGCTCTTGTCATAGCATTTATAATGATGGCGCAGACCGGCTTCAATACAACGCAGGTAAAGACGGTATTGCCCGGTTCGGTGGCAGAGAATGCCGGAATACAGGTGGGAGATACACTTGAAAAATATAACGGAAAGACTATATATCAGGTTGGGGATTTAGAGGTTTTTGCTTATCCGTTGACAAATGAAAGCGTAGATTTACAGTATGAGAGAAACGGCGAAAAGCAGAAGGTCAATATAACTCCGAACAGGGAGCAGGATGGTTATATGCTGGGGTTTACACCTAAAGATACAGCAAATATTGACGGTTCTGAATCCAATGTTGTTGCAGAGGTTACAGATAAATCCCCCGCAGATGAAGCAGGGCTCAAAGCCGGAGACAAAATCGTTAAGCTGAATGGCACAGAGATAAAAACTAGACGGGATATTTCAAAGATTGTAGACCAATCCGAGAAAAAAGAAATTACAATAACTGTGGACAGAGCAGGGAAAATACAGGATTTAAAGCCGATAACACCTGTTGCCAGAAAGACCTCTGAATGGAAAGCTATCGGCGTGGAATTTGAATATTCAAAAGGCGGGTTTATTAACACCTTAAAGGCCTCAATAAATTATACGATATCAACCTCGAGAACAATATACTATTCGATAGGGTGGCTTTTCACCCAAACCGTACATCTCAGCGATTTAAGCGGACCTGTTGGAATAACCAGTGTTATAAGTGATGTTGTAAGGCTTAGCCCGTCTTTAATGGATAAGGTTATTAATCTGTTATCCATGACTGCAATGATAAGTATTAATCTTGGACTGGTAAATCTTATACCGTTTCCGGCTTTGGACGGAAGCAAGCTGGTTCTGCTGCTGATAGAAAAAATAAGGAAAAAAGCATTGAATCCCGAAAAGGAAGCGATGATTACAATGGTAGGCTTTGTGCTGCTGATTGTATTATTGGTTTATGTGACATACAATGATGTTTTGAAAAAAATATTGCACTTATAGCGGAATATCTTACACTATAGGTTCAGCAGACAGAAATTAATCTTAATACCGGGGTAAATTATCAGGAAATATTGAGGTATGGGGAGAAGGTAGAAATGGTTTTGGAACAATATATACAGAGAAGGCAGACCAAAAAAATAAGAGTGGGAGACATTTTTGTCGGAGGAGATGCTCCAGTCTCTGTACAATCTATGACAAATACTGATACACGTGATGTGAAGGCTACAGTAGAGCAAATAAAAAGCCTTGAGGATGCAGGCTGTGATATAGTCAGGGTAGCGGTTCCGGACAGTGAGGCGGCAGCAGCAGTTGGTGCAATAAAAAAGGAAATAAGCATACCGCTTGTCGCTGATATACATTTTGATTACAGGCTGGCCTTGGCTTGTATGAAAAACGGTGCCGATAAAATACGTCTGAACCCGGGAAATATAGGAGGTCAGGATAGAGTCAGGGCAGTGGCCGATATGGCAAAAGAGAGGCAAATACCAATAAGAATAGGTGTAAATTCAGGCTCTGTTGAGAAGGGTATAATAGAAAAATATGGAGGTGTCACACCGGAAGGTATGGTGGAGAGTGCTCTTGCTCATAGTGTGATGCTTGAAAATGTTGATTTTGACGATATAATTATATCAATAAAGGCTTCTGCTGTTTCGATGACTATAGCGGCATACAGGCTGCTTTCTCAAAAAAGCCGGTATCCTCTGCATATCGGTGTCACTGAGGCAGGTACTATTTACAAGGGGACTATTAAATCAGCTGTGGGAATTGGCAGCCTGTTATCGGAGGGGATAGGAGACACACTGCGGGTTTCCCTGACAGGTGATCCCGCAGAAGAGGTCAGGGTAGGCAAGCAGATTTTAAAAGCATTAGGGATAATTAAAAACGGTATTGAGGTGGTATCCTGTCCTACCTGCGGAAGAACCCGCATCGATTTGATAGGTATTGCAAATAATGTGGAACCGGTTCTTGATAAGCTGGATAAGAATATTAAGGTTGCTTTAATGGGCTGTGCCGTTAACGGCCCGGGAGAGGCAAAGGATGCCGATATAGGTATAGCCGGCGGTATAAATGAGGCCTTGCTCTTCAAAAAGGGTAAAATAATCAGAAAAATTCCTCAGGACAGAATAGCAGAAGAGCTTCTCAAGGAAATAAAGGATATGTAGCCGTCAGCTGTCTGGCAATTTTTATTACAGATTACACCGGCAGGGACAGCCCTTTTTGATTAAATGGAAGTTATTTTTTAAAAACAATAATAAATTGTTGATAATTAGAAATAATAATGATATAATACACAAGGATAGAGGTTTAATAGACTTTACTGCCAAGAGTGGGGATTCCCACTCTTTGTTGTTATTTATCCCAAGTATATTGATATAGAATGAGGGCACTTATAGTGCCTAAGTTTTTGCGTAATAATATTTTCTCAATTTTAATTAATGAAGCTGTGAGTAAAAAAATATATACATGAATAGAACTGAAACTCTGGCTCATGGAGGCAGGAAAGAATATGAAAATTAATATACAGCAAGTAATTACAGAGCTTGCGGCACCTATAGCTGAAAACCTGAATTATGAATTGGTTGATGTGGAGTTTGTAAAGGAAGGTGCAAATTGGTATCTTAGAATATATATTGACAAGCCGGGCGGAATAGGAATTGATGATTGCCAGATTGTCAGCGAAAAAATCAGTGATATTTTAGATAAAAAGGATCCTATAGAACAAAGCTATTATTTGGAGGTTTCATCTCCCGGATTGGAAAGACCGCTTAAAACTGAGAGAGACTTTATAAAATATAAAGGTGAACTGGTTGAACTCAAGGTTTTTCAGCCTGTAGACGGCAAGAAAATATTTGAGGGTGAATTGGTTGGATTAATAGATAATAAAATTGTAATAAATCAAGAGGGCAATACTATTGAATTTGAAAAAAACAAGGTCGCCATTGTAAAAAGGGCTGTTAAATTTTAATAATTGATTCTTATTGGAGGTTAGCAAAATGAGCGCTGAGTTAATGTTAGCACTTGAACAGTTGGAAAAGGAAAAAGGAATAAAGAAAGATATAATAGTTGAGGCCATAGAGGCTGCTCTTATTTCAGCATACAAAAAGAACTTTGGTTCGGCAATGAATGTAAGTGTAAATATAGATAGAGAAACCGGGGATGTTAAGGTTTTCGGACTCAGAAAAATTGCTGAAGTGCCTGATACAGAAGCTATGGATATATCGGTTGAGGAAGCTGCAAAAATTAATCCTTCACTGAATGTCGGTGATGTTGTAGAAATGGAGGTTACTCCAAGAAGCTTCGGAAGAATAGCAGCCCAAACTGCAAAGCAGGTAGTGGTTCAGAAATTGAGAGAGGCTGAACGCGGAATAATTTATGATGAGTTTTACAACAAGGAATGTGACATAGTAACCGGTATTGTTCAAAGAGTGGAAAAGAGAAATGTCATTGTTGACCTTGGCAAAACAGAAGCTGTTCTTGCTACGACAGAGCAGACACCGGGGGAAGAATACCGGTTCAACGAGAGGATAAAAACGTATATTATTGAAGTTAAAAAGACAACTAAAGGTCCTCAGATTATGATTTCAAGGACTCATCCGGGTTTGGTCAAGAGACTTTTTGAGCTGGAGGTTCCGGAAATACATGACGGTACTGTTGAGATAAAGAGTATATCAAGGGAGGCGGGCTCGAGGACAAAAATTGCAGTATACTCCAAGGATGAAAATGTAGATCCTGTCGGAGCCTGTGTAGGACAGCGGGGCACAAGAGTTCAGGCTATTGTGGATGAGCTAAGAGGAGAAAAGATTGACATTATTAAATGGAGCAATGATGTAAGAGAATATATTTCAAGCAGCCTAAGCCCTGCGAAGGTTGTCAGAGTCGATGTGGACGAGGAGCAGAAGTCTGCAAAGGTTGTTGTTCCGGATTACCAGCTGTCACTGGCAATTGGCAAGGAAGGGCAGAACGCAAGACTTGCAGCTAAGCTTACAGGCTGGAAAATTGACATCAAGAGTGAATCACAGTTAAGGCAAGCTATTGAAAAACAGCTTTTTGATGATAATATAGGAACCCATTACATGGATTACAGTGATGACATTCAAAATGATGACAGCGATCAGGAGGACTTTATTTCTGATTAATCAAATTTGAAAATTATTTTTTATGGAAGGTGTGGATTGATGAAGCAAAAAAAGATTCCATTACGCATGTGTCTCGGGTGCAAGGAAATGAAGCCCAAGAAGGAGCTCATACGTGTGGTAAAAAATAATGAGGGAGAAATCAACATTGATCTCGTTGGTAAGAAGCCTGGAAGAGGTGCGTATATTTGCAGAAATGTAGAATGTCTTGAAAAAGCCATAAAGGCAAAAAGGCTTGAAAAGGCTTTTGAAACTGCAATTGATATAGATATATATAACAACTTAAAAAACCAATTGGAGGGAAATGATGGATAAGGTTTATTCCTTATTAGGGCTTGCTAAAAAGGCCGGTCAGCTGGTATCCGGTGATGAGACCTGCGAAAGAAATATTAAGTCAGGTAAAGCTGTTCTTGTCATAGTAGCGAGAGATGCTTCAGAAAACACGAAGGACAAATTTAAAAGTATTTGTAAATTCAGGGATGTCTGCTACAGAGAGTTTGGTGAAAAGCTGGAACTCGGCAGATATACGGGAAAAGAAATACGAGCCGTTATTTCAATTTTATCTAAAGACTTTAAAAATGGCCTTCTTAAATTAATAGATGCTCAAATAAATGAATACGGGGGTGAAGGTATTGGAAAAAGCTAGAATTTACGAGCTTGCGAAAGAACTTAATACTACAAGTAAAAGGTTAATAGAAAAGCTTGCTGAGATAAATGTTAATGTAAAAAACCATATGAGCCTTCTTGAACCTCATGAATTAGATGCACTTTATAAGCATATAGGTGTAATTAAGCATGAAGACAAGAAAGCTGACGAAGATAAGAAAGCAGTTCCTGACAATGCCCATGCGGCGGAAAGAAAAAAGGAAGCTAAAAAGGATTCCAAAAGTGCTCCGAGAATTATCCGGACAACAGAGATAATACTTGATAGCAAAGTGGAAGCGGGCAGTGCTGAGCCTGCAAACAATTATTCAAAGAAAAGTTCCAGAAATGCCGGAAAGTCAAATTATAAAAATGAATATGTGAAAACCGAATCCAGTTCTTCAGGGCTAAGACCGGGGTTTGTACATGATATAAAGCCTGAGACAAAGAATAAGCATGGTGATAAAGGCAATAGAGTTGCCGAACCCCCAAATATTACAGCGAAAGCACCTCAAGCAGGCAAAGATGATATTTTAAACATAAATCAGAACACAAAAAATGAGGATGTAAAAAAAGAGGATAAAACTGTGGCGGATAACACTATTCAATTTGAATCAAATTTAATAAATAGCAATGAGGCAACAGATACATCTAAGTCAAATATCAGCGAAGCTGCACATGGAGGTGCAGAACCTAAGAATATTGGAAATAGTGAGTCTGCACCAGTTGTAGCCCAAAACAGGGCACAAGCAGGCAGTGATAAGGATATAAAAAAAGCAGATAATAAAGCCTCAGAAAAGTCACCTGATGGAAGTACTTCACACAGGCCGGAAAAGTCACGTATGCAGTATGATAACGGACACCAGAATCATCAGAACAGTGGTTCTAAACCGGACAGACCGCAGGGCCAGTACAACAATCAGAGGACAGACAGACCGCAGGGTCAGTACAGCAATCAGAGGACAGACAGGCCGCAGGGCCAGTACAGCAATCAGAGAACAGACAGGCCGCAGGGCCAGTACAATAATCAGAGAACAGACAGACCGCAGGGTCAGTACAATAATCAGAGAACAGACAGACCGCAGGG
>NZ_QKMR01000006.1:22052-208695 GCF_003208175.1 Ruminiclostridium sufflavum DSM 19573
CCGCAGGGTCAGTACAATAACAGACCGCAGGGCCAGTACAATAATCAAAGATCAGACAGACCTCAGGGCCAGTATAAACAACAAGGTCTGGATATACCAAAGCCAGATGCTGCTGTAGCTCAGGAGCAATTTGACTCACAGAGGAATGAAGCCAGAAGAGAATTCCAAAGTAAGGATTTTGACAAGAGTGTAAAAAGGGATGAAAACAAAAAGAAGGAAATTCCGAAAACCGGTAATATACAAAACAAACACAGCAGAGTAAAGCCTCAGAAGATTGTTATTGAGAAAAAGGGTGTTTCGGAAATTCTATCTGAAGAGTATATTTTCAACGAGTTTTATAATGATGATGGAACCAAGAAGAGACTGCCTAAAAACAGAAAGGCTGACAAGGCCTTACAGGTAAAATATATTCCTCCAAAAGCGGTTCTGACTTCAATAACTATACCGGATACACTTACTGTAAAGGAATTAGCTGAATCTCTTAAAAAGACTTCAACTGAAATAATTAAGAAGCTTATGTCATTTGGAGTAATGGCTACACTTAATAATGATGTTGATTTCGATACCGCAACTATTATTGCGGAAGAATTTGGTGTAAAAACTGAGAAGGCTGTACAGGTAAGCGAGGAAGATATCCTCTTTGATGACATCGAGGAGAAGGATGAGACGAAATTGAAGCCTAGGCCTCCGGTTGTTGTTGTAATGGGACACGTTGACCATGGTAAGACCTCGCTGCTTGATGCTATCAGAAGCACTCATGTAATAGACAGCGAAGCCGGCGGAATTACCCAGCACATAGGTGCTTATACTGTCAGAGCGAAGGATAAGCCTATTACGTTTTTGGATACTCCCGGTCATGAAGCCTTTACAGCAATGCGTGCCAGAGGAGCTCAAGCCACAGATATTGCAATTTTGGTTGTTGCGGCTGATGACGGTGTAATGCCACAGACAATTGAAGCAATAAATCATGCCAAGGCAGCGAATGTTTCAATTATTGTTGCAATTAACAAGATTGATAAACCGGGTGCGAATCCGGATAAGGTGAAGCAAGAGCTTACCGAGTATGGAATAGTTGCGGAAGAATGGGGCGGAGATGCAATAATGGTTCCTGTTTCTGCAAAGAAGAGAGAGAATATAGATCAGCTGTTGGAAATGGTTCTGCTAGTGGCGGATATGCTGGAATTGAAGGCAGATCCTGACAAGCAGGCCAAGGGAACAATCATTGAAGCCAAGCTTGACAAGGAAAGAGGACCTGTTGCTACGGTGCTTGTTCAAAGAGGTACATTAAGAGCTGGAGACTCTATTATTGCCGGTTCTGCATTTGGTAGAATCAAGGCAATGACAAATGACAAGGGCCTTTCAATTAATAATGCCGGACCTTCAATACCGGTGGAGGTTCTTGGAATGAATGAGGTTCCGGAAGCAGGAGAGATATTCTATGCTGTTACAGATGAGAAGGTAGCAAAGCAGCTGGTTGAAAAAAGAAAGTTTAAGCAAAAGGAACAATTGTACAAAACAAATTCGAAGGTCACTCTTGAGGATTTGTATGCCCAGATTATTGCCGGTAAGGTTAAAGCCTTGAATATAATAATTAAGGCTGATGTTCAGGGTTCTCTTGAGGCTGTAAAGCAATCGCTTCTTAAGCTGAGCAATGAGGAGGTAAGAGTAAGCATTGTGCACGATGCAGTTGGTGCTATTACCGAATCTGATGTGACCTTGGCACAGGTTTCAAATGCCATTATTATCGGTTTTAATGTAAGACCGGGTACAAATGTTACTGAGGCTGCAAAAGCTGCTGAGGTGGATATAAGGCTGTACAGCGTAATTTATAAGGCAATAGAGGATGTTCAGTCTGCAATGAACGGTTTGCTTGAACCGACTTATAAAGAGGTTGTTCTTGGACATATTGAAATACGGCAGGTATTCAAGGTTTCCAATGTTGGAACAATCGGAGGAGCATATGTCACAGACGGCAAGGTTCAGAGAAATTCTGAGGTCAGAGTTATCAGAGAAGGCATAGTAATCCATGAAGGGAAGCTTGCATCACTCAAAAGATTTAAGGATGATGCAAAGGAAGTTGCCCAGGGATACGAATGCGGTGTTTCCATAGAAAAATTCAATGACATTAAAGAGGGTGATGTGATTGAGGCCTTTATAATGGAAGAAGTGAAGAGATAAGCTTTTAAGAATGTAAGGAGCATTGCTTGTGCTTCCAATTATAATTCAAATGAAATAGGTTGAAGAGGATAAATATCCAATTCAGCCTATTTGTATAAATATATAAAGATGCTTATATATTATATTAAAGTTAAAAGGTAAATACATTGGGAATAATAATCACTGAAAACCAGATGAAAATTGGCAGAAACCATGAAATCTGATTTTGTAAATATAGTCAGTTGTATAGGGTATTAAAAAACTGCTAAAATGAAAACAGAGAACCGCATGTGTTGAGTGCGGACGGTCGGGAGGTAAGCTATGGCTGATAGAATAACAAGAATATCCGAGGAAGTAAAAAAAGAAATAAGCAATATAATCCAGAATGAGATTAAGGATCCAAGACTGCCTAGTTTGGTAAGTATTATAGACTGTCAGGTGTCAAGGGATTTGGGACATGCAAAGGTTTATGTAAGTGTTATGGGTACCGAAGAGGAAAAGAAGAATGCAATAAAGGCTTTAAAGAGCGCATCAGGTTTTATAAGACGTGAGCTTGGACACAGAGTACAGTTAAGAGCTACTCCGGAAGTTCATTTTGAGTTGGATAATTCGATTGAACATGGTATGTATATTAACAAATTATTAGATGATGCAAAAAAAGAGTATACGGAATAATTATTGGGGGCTAATAATGGAAAAAGAAATTGTCAAGTTGATTTCTGATGCAGGCAGTGTGGCTATATATCCTCATGTCAGTGCCGACGGGGACGCAATAGGCTCCTCTCTTGCTTTGGGAATGGCACTTAGAAATGCAGGCAAAAGGGTAGAAATATTTATAGAGGAGGATATTCCCACAGTATATAGATTTTTGCCGGGACTTGAGTTAGCCGGCTTTCATAATGAAGAGGATGAAACTGCAGACCTTAACATAGCGCTTGACACAGGTGATGTCGGCAGACTTGGTTCCAGAGCGGAGTTCTTTTTTAAGGCCCCGTGTTCAATTAATATAGATCATCATATTACAAATACCAAGTATGCACATCTGAATTTTGTGGATGCGTTGTCCGCTTCAACCGGAGAAATTATCTATTCTTTGCTGCTGGAATTGAATATTCCTATAAATACCGATATTGCTGTTTGCCTGTATACAGCTATTGCCACAGATACGGGCGGCTTTCAATATCAGAATACAACAGCAGATACGCACAGAATAGTTGCGGAGCTGCTTTCAACAGGCATTAATGTTGGAGAGGTATCTCAAAGAATTTATGATAATACCACCTATGAAAAGCTGAAATTAAATGCAAGGGCAATTAATTTGCTCGAGCTTTATGAAAATGCAAAGCTGGCAGTCGTTACGCTTTCTTTGGAGGATATTCAGTCAACCGGAGCAAAGGAGGAGGATTGTGACGGTATTGTAAACATAGGGAGATCAATAGAAAGCGTTGAGGTATCTGTTCTTATAAAGGAAAGAAGTAAAAACGAGGCAAGGATTAATTTGAGATCAAAGACATATGTTGATGTTTCAGAGGTTGCCGCCGCTTTTGACGGAGGCGGGCATACGAGAGCGGCCGGATGTACTGTTAATGGCAGCTTGGAAGAAGTAAAGGGGAAAATTATAGAGGCTATAAAGGATAAACTATAAAATGAATGGTATTCTGAATGTATTAAAGCCTGCGGGAATGACTTCTTTTGATGTTATTGCCGTTGCAAGGAAAATATCACACCAGAAAAGGATTGGTCACACAGGAACTCTGGATCCATCAGCAGTTGGGGTATTGCCCTTGTGCTTTGGCAACGCAACCAAGGCTATAGAATTTATGATTGATAAGGACAAGATTTATCGTGCCGAGCTGACATTGGGTGTTGCAACCGATACGCAGGATTCATCCGGAAGGGTGACAGCCTCCCGTTGTGTCGATTCTGATGACAGTACGATAATTAGTGCGATTAACAGCTTTATAGGTAATACTGCCCAGATTCCGCCGATGTATTCTGCAATAAAGATTGGCGGTAAAAAGCTTTATGAGCTTGCCAGACAGGGTGAGACTGTTGAACGGCAGGCAAGAAATATAACAATTTATGATATAAGTAAAATAAGGATTTGGAAGCAAGCTGTAGTTTTTAGTGATAACGGACAAGATACTTTGTACAATACAAAAAAAGTGCTTTTTGATGTACATTGCTCTAAAGGGACTTATATCAGAACGCTTTGCAATGATATCGGAGAGAAGCTTGGCTGCGGCGGGCATATGTCCTTTTTGGTCAGAACAAAAGCCGGAAGGTATGATATAAAATCTGCTCTTACTCTGGAGGAAATTATGGAATTAGCTGATAAGGGTATTCTCAGCAGAAGCCTGTTGCCCGTAGAGACAGTTTTTGAGGAGTATGAAAAAATAGCCTTAAATGAAGAAAATTCATCTAGGTATAATAATGGCGTATGTATAAAGCTTGATTCAGATTATGGAAACGAAGATATTAATAAAAGAGTATACGATAATAACAATGCTTTTCTGGGTATAGGTGAAATACTTAATATGCAGAAGGGTATATATCTAAAATCAAAGAAGTTTTTCAGAGATAACTGACTAAAGGCAATTACTGTTCAGGTCTTCGCGCGATATAATATCTGACGGTATTTATATGCGATGATATTTATATCCAATGATATTTATATCATTTTTTAGGCGGCAGTAATTGACTTAAAAGGTATTTTGGCTTGGGTGCGGAGGTTAGCAGTATGCAGGTTATTTATTCTAATAGAAGCGATATAAATTTTAATTGCAGTACAGGTGTGGGACTTGGAAACTTTGACGGCCTGCATATCGGACATATGGCTCTTATAAATACATTAATCCGGGAAGCAAAATTAAATGGGTTGTCATCTGTAGTATACAATTTTACAAAGCATCCTGAAAATATTCTCAGGAAAAAGCTTATTACCCCTTTATTGCTGACTGAACAGAAAAAGATTGATTTGCTTAGTGAGATATGCTTGGATTATTTATATTTTGATGAGTTTAATGAGGTCTTTTCCAGACTTTCTCCTGAGGATTTTGTAAGGCTGATTTTGATAAACAGGCTTCATATCAAGCTAGCGGTGGTTGGATATGATTACAGATTCGGCTATCAGGGACAGGGGGATACAGATTTTTTGAAGGAACTGGGGAAAAAGTACGGCTTCAGAGTTATAGTCGTATCGCCGATTACTTGTGAAAATGAAATTATCAGCAGCACAAGGATAAGAGAGCTTGTTATTAACGGAGAGCTTGAGACTGCCTATAAGCTTTTGGGAAGAAATTATTCCATTACCGCAAAGGTGGTAAACGGCAGGAGAGTAGGCAATACAATAGGCTATCCTACCGCAAATATACATCCCGAGAGATTTCTTGTTTTACCGGCAAACGGAGTGTATATTACAAAGACATTAATAGACGGAAAATTTTATAACAGCATGACAAATGTGGGTTATAATCCAACCTTTGAAGACTGTAAGCAAAAAAATGTTGAAACTCATATAATTGATTTTAATCAGGATATTTACGGGAAAAAAATTGAAGTTTTCTTTCTCAAAAAAATAAGAAATGAAAGAAAATTTGAGAGCGTTGAACATTTAATTCAGCAGATTTCAAAGGATATGCTCGAAGCAAGGGAATATTTTGGTATAGGACAATAGCTAATGGATAAATATAGGATTATTATTGCAGGAATTGTTCAGGGTGTGGGTTTCAGACCGTTTGTATACAATCTGTCAATCAGGCATGGATTAAAGGGCTGGGTCGGCAATACAGGCAGTGATGTGATAATTGAGGTGGAAGCAGACAGCGGCCAG
The DNA here is from genome assembly GCF_003208175.1 of Ruminiclostridium sufflavum DSM 19573. Classification (GTDB taxonomy): domain Bacteria; phylum Bacillota; class Clostridia; order Acetivibrionales; family DSM-1351; genus Ruminiclostridium; species Ruminiclostridium sufflavum. Next base: position 28,042 of record NZ_QKMR01000006.1, read on the forward strand.
TTACAGGATTTTATAGAGGAAATAAGGAATACTGCGCCTGCTTTAGCTGAGATAAAATCAATTCTATACGAACGACTGCCATTTGAAGGGTTTGAAGATTTTACTATAGTACAAAGCCAGACAGGCATAAAAGATAATATTTTTATATCTCCGGATGTAGCAACCTGTGATGCTTGTATAAAAGAGCTCAAGAATAAAAAAGACAGAAGATATATGTATCCTTTCATAAATTGTACTAACTGCGGGCCGAGATTTACAATAATCAAGGATATTCCCTATGACAGAGACAAAACTACAATGGACAGCTTTGAAATGTGCGGTATCTGCAGGCAGGAGTATACAAAGCCTACAGACAGGCGGTATCATGCACAGCCTGTATCCTGTCACAATTGCGGGCCTGTATTGGAAATAGCGGTAAGCAGCCAAAACAGCTGCTCTGACATGTCATGTGAAAAGAAGCTGTACGAAGAAGGGAAGCAGCCGGCAGGTTCCGGTACTTATTTAAACAGCGGGGAATGTATCAATTATATTTCTGAAATAATAAAGACTGGCAGAATTGCCGGAATAAAAGGGATAGGCGGATATCATCTTGTATGTGACGCTCTGAACAACGATGCTGTCGAGAGACTTAGAACAAGAAAGCACCGTGATAAAAAGCCTTTTGCGTTGATGATGAAAAATCTTGAGGTAATAAGCAGGTACTGCAAAATAAATGAAAAAGAAATTCAATTATTAAAATCTCCCGCAAGTCCTATAGTATTGCTTGAAAAAAAGGATGGCATCAAGCTGCCGGAACCGATAGCTCCGTTAAACAGGTATCTTGGTGTTATGCTGCCTTATAATCCGATTCATCACATATTATTTGAACAGGAGGGCTTTCCTGAGGCAGTTGTTATGACAAGCGGGAATTTTTCAAGTGAGCCTATTTTTTATAAGGATGATGCGGTATGTGAGCTTGGAAATATCGCCGATGCCTTTCTGATAAATAACCGGGATATATATATCCGTACCGATGATTCAGTTACAAGAGTATTCGAAAATAAGGAATATATTATAAGGCGTTCGAGAGGCTATGTACCGAGGCCTTTTGTATTGGAGGTATACGAGCTTTTAGGGACAGACATGGATTTCAGGCTGCCTTCAATCCTTGCATGCGGAGGAGAGCTTAAAAATGTATTTTGCATAAATAAGAACAATTTATTTTACTTAAGCCAGCATATAGGAGACTTGGAAAACGAAAGCACAAATAAAGCTTTTACCGATAGTATAATGCATTTCAAAAGGTTATTTGAGGTTTCGCCTGAATATATTGCATATGATTTGCATCCCAATTATTTTTCATCCCGATATGCAATAAGTCAGACGGCAGACAAGAGAATCGGAATTCAGCATCATAAAGCCCATATAGCTTCGTGTATGGCTGAAAACAGGCTGAGCGGACAAGTAATAGGGGTCTCCTTTGACGGAACCGGATATGGTGAGGATGGGAATATCTGGGGAGGGGAATTTTTTACCGGAGGCTATTATGGCTTTGAAAGAGCCGGTCATCTTGAGTATGTAATGATGCCGGGGGCGGACTCGGCTGTAAAGCATCCATGGAGAATGGCTGTAAGCTACCTTTTTTCCGCGGACAGGACTGATTTGCTGTATGACAGAAATATAGGGCAGCATGAGAATGAAAAGGCCGCCTTTGCTGGTCCGGGAAGCTGCAAGCATGATTGTAATAGCAGGGCTTGTGAAAACGGAGGCTTATTAAGTAATATAAGTCAAAAGGATATTGATTTTACAGTCAGAATGCTGGAGAAAAAGCTGAATTGCCCTCAGACGTCAAGTATGGGCAGATTTTTTGATGCAGTTTCAGCTTTGATAGGAATAAATACGGATATAAGCTATGAAGGACAGGCGGCTGTTGAGCTGGAATATTATGCGGAGGCTTTAAAGGCAGAGCCTTATAATTTTAGCCTTTACAGCCCGGAACAGCCTCAGGATGCAGGAGAGGCATCAGACAGCGATAGTCCGGCTAAGGGTGACACAGGCTTTATAGTGCAAACAAAAGGCATAATATATGATATTATTAAGGATATATTTGACGGACACAGTAAAAGGCATATTTCTTCCCGGTTTCATTCTACTGCGGCTGAAATTGTTTTGAGGGGCTGTATAAGGATAAGGGAGAAAAGCGGCATTAATACAGTGGCTTTGAGCGGGGGGGTTTTTCAGAACATAACTCTGCTGAAAATGAGTGCTGACAGGCTGAAAGAAAACGGTTTCAATGTCTATATGCATTCGGAGCTTCCTGCAAATGACGGAGGAATTGCTCTGGGGCAGGCTCTGCTGGCATTGGCGGAGATTGCAGATATGCATAAGAAGGGCTTTTCCAACTCTTGCGATTGAAATATATCTGTGTAGGGTATATACTTTTTTAGGTGAAGAGTCTAAGAAATCAGATAAAATTTATATATTATTTGCCATAGATAAAGGAGGGCTTTTAAATGTGTCTAGGATTACCGGCTAAAGTATTGAGCATTGATGGAAATAACAGTACAGTTGAAATGATGGGAGTATCAAATACTATTTCTATAGAGCTTCTGGAGAATGTTAAAGCAGGCGATTATGTTCTGGTTCATGCAGGATGTGCTATTCAGATACTTGATCAGGAAGAGGCACTGAAAACCATAGAAATATTTGAGGATATAAAAAGGCTTGGCGGGTCGAAATAATTATTTCAGAAAGCCAAGCTGAGAAATGGAGGATAAATGGCAGACTATATAGATGAATTCAGAGACAAGGAAGTAATTAAAAAAATCGCAGAAGGTATTAGTGAGTATAAGGGTCCTGATATAAAAATCATGGAGGTTTGCGGAACACATACAATGGCTATTTCGAGGTATGGACTCAGAACGCTTTTACCGGATAGTATCGAGCTGCTTTCAGGACCGGGATGTCCGGTATGCGTCACACCCACATCATATATTGACAGTGCTCTGGAACTGGCAGACAATAAGGATATTATTATTACCACCTTTGGCGATATGATGAGAATCCCCGGAAATGACAGTACCTTGCTTTACAAAAGGGCTCAGGGATGCAACGTCCAAATGGTTTATTCTCCACTGAATGCGGTTGATTTAGCCAGAGATAATCCAGATAAGGAGGTTGTTTTTTTATCGGTAGGTTTTGAAACTACTACTCCGGTTATTGCTCTTTCCATATATAAAGCCGAAAGAGAAAAAATTAAAAATTTTTCTGTATTAACGGCGAACAAGACAATGCCGGAGGCTGTTAAAACCCTTGCAGGTGACGGCGAGCTGGCTATTGACGGGTTTATTTATCCCGGACATGTTGCTGCCATAATTGGTACAGACTTTTTTTCACAGGTTGCGTATAATATGAAAAAGGCAGGTGTGGTGGCCGGGTTTGAACCTTTGGATATTTTGTATTCGATAAATGTATTAGTAAAAAATATAACTGAAGGCAATATTATTTTAGAAAATATGTATTCAAGAATTGTAACAAAAGAGGGAAATACAAAAGCTCAGAATAAAATGTATGAGGTTTTTGAAGCAGCGGATGCCGTATGGAGAGGAATAGGTATGATTCAGAATTCGGGACTGGCACTTAGGCCTGAATATGAAAGGTTTGATGCATCCAAAAGGTTCGGCATCAAGCTTAAAAACAGTCCCGAGCCAAAGGGCTGCCTGTGCGGTGAAGTGCTGAGGGGTAAGAAAAAGCCGCCTGACTGTAAGCTTTTTAAAAACGGGTGCACTCCCGAAAATCCTGTGGGTGCCTGCATGGTTTCGTCAGAGGGTACATGTGCGGCTTATTATAAATATGGCGGGTGAAAGCAGGGATACAAATAATATTTGGCTTTGTATTTAAAAGCTTTACGGAGGCTTGTTAAACAAATATGGAAAATATAATTACTTTGGCTCACGGCAGCGGAGGCTCAGCTACTCTGAAGCTTATAGAACAGGTATTTAAAAAATACTTCAATAATGAAATCCTGTCTCAGGGGGATGACTGCGCAAGGCTGGCTATGGACGGTACAAAAAGCTTGGTTTTTACAACCGACAGTTTTGTTGTTACTCCGGTATTTTTTAAAGGAGGCGACATCGGAAAGCTGGCTGTATGCGGAACGGTAAATGATTTGTCAACCAGCGGGGCAATACCGCTGTATTTGAGCTGCGGCTTTATTATTGAAGAGGGCTTCAGCATAGAGGAGCTGGAAAAAATTGTTGAATCTATGAGCGATACTGCCCGTGAATGCGGCGTTCAGATAGTAACAGGAGATACAAAGGTAGTACAAAAGGGTGCGGCAGACAAGGTTTTTATCAACACCTCCGGTATCGGCGCAGTTCCTGACGGAATATGTATTTCCGGCAGAAATGCAAGGGTGGGAGATAAAATAATAATTACAGGCACTATTGGAGATCACGGAAGCTGCATTTTACTTGAAAGAGAGAATATGGGCTTTCAGGCTGAAATCAAAAGCGACTGCGCTCCGCTTTCCGGCTTAGTGCGTGATATGCTGGAGGCTGCATCGGATATTCATGTTTTAAGAGACCCAACCAGAGGCGGGGTTGCAACCACATTAAATGAAATAGCGCTTCAAAGCAAGGTATCAATTGTTATAGAGGAGGATAAGCTTCCGGTGAAAAGAGAAGTTCAGGGAGTTTGCGAGCTTTTAGGGATGGATCCTTTATATATGGCTAATGAAGGCAAGCTTTTAAGTTTTGTACCTGCGGAGAAGGCAGAAGCTGTTCTTGAGGCTGTACGAAGGAATAAATATGGGGCAGAGGCGCGGATTATCGGTGAGGTAACAGGTGAAGGAGAACCCAAGGTTCTCCTGAAAGCATTGAGCGGCGGCAGCAGGATAATCGGCGTACTTGCAGGAGAACAGCTGCCAAGGATATGCTGAGAAAATTTGCATGGATGTGGCAAGTCAATTGCTATCGGCTGATAGTAATTGACTTTAGTAAAAAAGTATAAGGATGTGTCGGATTAATAATTAAATAAGCTGTGAAGGCGGCAGCTGTTAATTAATATGAGTATCAGCAGGAATGGCCTGCCGGCTTGTGCGGCAAATTACAATTTTGAAAGGAGGAATAACAGCATTGATAATATCAATGAAGAATTTGGGGAAAATATACAAAAATGGACAAATCGAAGTTGAAGCACTTAAACATGCCAATATCGATATTGAAAAAGAGGAATTTGTTGCTATAATGGGACCTTCAGGTTCCGGAAAATCCACAATGATGAATATAATCGGATGCTTGGATAAATCCACATCAGGTGAGTATTGGCTGGACGGTATTAATATATCTACGCTGAATGAGGTTGAGCTTGCCAGAATAAGAAATCTGAAAATAGGCTTTGTATTCCAATCCTTTAACTTATTGCCAAGAATAACTGCATTGCAGAATGTGGAGCTTCCGATGATTTATGCGGGAATAGGCAGCAAGGAAAGACGAAAGAAGGCCAGCAGTGCATTGGAGAGAGTTGGACTTGAAGAGAGAATGCACCATAAGCCAAACGAAATGTCGGGAGGGCAAAAGCAAAGAGTTGCAATAGCAAGAGCCTTGGTGAATTCTCCTGCATTAATACTTGCGGATGAGCCTACGGGCAATCTTGACAGTACCTCCAGTGAGGAAATAATGTCTGTTTTTCAGGATTTAAACAGGGAGGGTGTAACTATTGTGCTGGTAACGCATGAACCAGATATTGCAGAGCATACAAAGAGAGTTTTAAGATTCAGAGACGGAATAATACGGGCTGACGAAACAGTTAAAAATCCCGTTGATGCCAGAGAGGTTCTGAAAAACTACAGCATGATGGAAGAGTAATATTTCCTGACTGAACACAAAAAATTTAATAATGGAAGGAAAGAGAAAAATGAATGAAAATATTCCGGTTAATAATGAAAATTCCACAGGGTTGGCTGAAGCCGAGTATTCAAAAATGAATTTTATCAAGAGAGTTTTTGGTGTGATGTTTTTTCCGGGCAAGGTTATGCAGTCGCTGGAGAAAAAGCCCAGAGTATTGTTCGGGTTGCTGCTGGCAGCTTTATCACCTGTTGCATTGATACTTTTGACCTTTCCCATGTATATGGAATATATGAGAGCAAAATTGGAAATTACATATGCAAATATGGATATTGATGTGACTGCTCAGCAGATGGACAGTATAATGAGTATGTCCAAATACTCATCACTGATAGGCGGGGCGATAGGTGCTGTCGCGTTGATGCTTATTGAAGCCTTGGTTTTATGGGGACTTGTCAAGATATTTAAGGGAGAGGGCCGCTACAAGCAGGTTTTGTCTGTTTTGGGATATACGGGTGTAATAGCTGCAGTATCAGTAATTGTAATGATTATATCGGTTCAGCTTACAGGCTCTTTCAGTGAGGTAAGCTTTACAAGTCTGGCATCATTTCTGCCGGATATGAAGGGCAGCTTTTTTTACGGTGCTGCAAAGATGATAGAAATATTCAGCATATGGCAATATATTGTTCTGGGTATCGGATTATCCTCTGTAAGTAAATTGAGCAAAAACAAGATAATCATTATTGTTGCCATTATATTTGCCGCTGTTGCAATATACGGGGGAGTAACAGAATTTCAGGCGGCAAAATATATGTAGGAAAAACATAATACAATATCATTGCCAAAGCCTTCAGGCGAATTAAGCTTTAAAGCTGGCTTGGATTGTGGTAAAAGGATAGCTACATATAAAATTGCAGTGCTTATAATCAATGTAAGAAATGAAGCTGGCTTGAGACGCTCAAAAGAACAGGTTATACAAGCGGGAGCATTTTCAGGTCTTAAAAACCACAAGTGTTTATGGAGGGTAAAATGAAAAAAAAGGTTTTCATAGGTATCGGTGTTGCTGCTCTGGTTATTTGTCTGGTTGCATGGGGCATAATTAAAAATGCGGGAGCAGTCGGAACAGGAGCGGTATACAGTGTTGAGGCAAGCGAAATAAAAAAAGGGGATATAAGTTCATATATATCTGCAAACGGAACAGTCACAGAGATTGAGAAAGCAGAAATATACATAGATACACCTATAAAAGCAACAAAGGTATATGTCAAGCAGAATGATTCTGTTAAAAAGGGCCAGAAGCTGGCTGATTTTGATTTTGATGATTTAAACTCACAGCTTGATCAGGCAAAGCTGACAAAGAGAACTCAAGAGCTAACCTTAAAGAAATTAAAGCTTGCAGATACAACAGTTAATGTAACCTCGGCTCAGAATGCCCTGAAGGTGGCTGAAAATTCTGTAGTATCTGCACAAAGAAGCTATGACAATGCTTTGAAAAATTATAACGATACAAAAAAGCTTTATGAAGTTGGAGATAAGGCTAAAAGCGAGCTGGATTCGGCAGAAAATGCATTGAAGGAAACAGAGGTTGCACTGAATAATGCCAAGATTAATCTGGAATCCCAAAAAGCAGCATTAAAGGATACTTCAAAAACAAATAACCTTTCTGAAAGCTCAAAGCAAATTGACATTCAAACCCAGCAGGTTGCAATAGATAACAGCACTCTTGCAATAAAGAATCTCGAGAGCAAAATAAAAAAGATTAGCGAGGCCATGTATTGTACTATGGACGGGGTTATATCCCAGGCAAATGTTTCGGATGGCTCCTTAACTCCGGCGACACAGCCGGCTTTTGTGGTTATCAATCCTGACAGGCTGGAGGTCAAGGTAAATATAAATGAGTACAATGCAAAGCAGGTAAAGCAGGGACAAAAGGTTGACATCACCGGAGATTCCATTCCTGAGACAGAAAAGATTACCGGTAAGGTAACCAATGTTTCGCCTGTTGCAAGCAAAAGTACATCAGGTACGGGAAGTGCAGAAACTGTAATTGAGGTTACCATAGGTATAGATAATATTGTTGAATCCATTAAACCAGGTATTACAGTTAATTGTGATATTAAAATTGTTGATATTACTGATGTCCTGACAATTCAACTTGATATGCTGACGCAGGACAAGGATGGCAAAAACTTTGTTTTCGTACTAAGCGGGGATAAAAAGACAATGAATAAAAAAGCTGTTGAACTGGGAAGCACATCGGATATGACTGCCGAAGTAAAGGGCGGAGAATTGAAGGAAGGCGACTTGGCTGTCATGAATCCAAAGGCTGCATACGAGGATGGAGCAAGAGTGAAAATCAGCGAAAAATAAGAGGCGAGGTTAAGAGAATGAATATTATTGAGAGCTTTAAACAAGCATTATCAAGCCTCCGAGCCAACAAACTCCGTTCCATTCTGACCATGGTTGGTATTATAATGGGTGTGTTTTCGGTTATAACGATTGTCGCAATAGGAAATGCCACTCAAAGCTATATGGACAATGAGTTCGCGAAAATAGGGGCAAATGTGTTAGTTGTATACTATAAGTCGGGTACAATTAATTCTAATGATATATTAAAAAATGATGACCTTAAGGCAATTGGTACTGTTGAAGAAATAAAGAATGTCGGTACTGCCATATCAGGCTCAGGCTCCTTGAGACTTGGCTCTAAAAACAGGACGGCAAGCATTACCGGTATTTCGTCCCAATATAAGGAAATTATGCCTGCCGAGATGGCGGAGGGCAGGATGATAAATGATATTGATAACTCAACAAGATCAAATGTTGTCGTAATAACCGAGGAGTTTGCCAATGCTAATTTTAACGGACAAAATCCAATTGGGCAAAAGCTGAGAGTAACTCTGAACTCAGGAAGCTCCTTGAATTTAACAGTAGTAGGTGTAACCGAAACCGAGGATTCACCGTTCGGAAATATGATGGTTAATGAAAATCAGCCGGTTTCTTTAACTATTCCAATGACTACCCTTCAGTCATATTATGGAGATAATACTCTGAATTATATTTATGCATCTGTTGAAGAGACTGACAGCTCCGAATTAAAGAAGATTGCAGATAAGGTAGTAAGAGTTCTTGAGAGCAAGCACGGAAATAAAGACAAATATGCTATTGAATTCTTGTCTGATTATCAGGAAATGCTGAATTCAATGCTGGGCATAGTCTCGTCGGTATTGCTGGTCGTTGCCGTTATAACTCTGGTGGTAGGCGGAATAGGCATTGTAAATATCCTGTTGGTTTCTGTTACCGAGCGTATAAGAGAAATAGGAGTAAGAAAGGCGCTGGGAGCACGAAAGCGGGATATCGTCGTCCAGTTTATTACTGAGTCAATAATGCTGACGGGAATAAGCGGCTTGATAGGAATTTTATTTGGAATACTGGGAGGCTTTTTAATATCCTCGCTTATTAAAATTCCGCCGGTTGTGAATATTAAGGTTATTGTACTGGCTTTCTTAGGGTCAGTTGCACTGGGCTTGTTATTCGGAGTTTATCCGGCTAAAAAGGCTGCGGATCTTGACCCGATTGAATCCCTCAGATATGAATAGAGGGACTGAATTTAATTATTCAATCAAGCCTTCACGTGATAAAATATCGTTCCGATATTTTATCACGTGAATTATGCTTTTCAGCCGGCTGTTTTCTGACTATCTGTCTTTCATTAACATGCAAAGAAGTTTGCCTGAGACAAGACCGACTAAAAAGGTTCCGCCTAAAATACCCAAAGCTGCTGTTCCTGAAATAGAAAACTCTGAATCGTCACTGTTGTCTGCAGGTAGATTGTTTTCTTCTTTTTTTATACATCTGGCATATTTTCTGATTTTATTGTTGTTCATATGAGCCTCCTGTAGAATTTTAAAAATACTGTTTTAAAGTGCTCTGTTTTTCAACCTTTAGTATCTGTAGTTTAATAATTATTTAAACAAATATAGTGAATTGCCAAGTATTAATTATTTTGGAAGATAAGCTTGAGCACCGGCGGACTTTTTTATGCGGGAAGGCTGAATTATTTATTAAAAAAATATTATACTAAATATGAATACTTTTAATAAGTATATATGTATAATAATGTTAGATGATATGATAAATATTAACAAATATGCTGCTTTAAGGAGGTAGGAATGACTAATATAAATACTTCGGGAGAAAAACCGGACAAAATATCAGAAATAAACGGAATAAGAATTTATAATATTAAGTCTGATAAATTTAAAACAAATACCATAAATATATTTTTTGAGGATGATTTAAATATAAATTCGGTTGCATTAAATGCTCTTTTTCCCTCTGTTTTGAGAAGAGGCTGCAAGGGTCTTCCAACCATAAGGGATATTAATTTATATTTGGAGGAGCTTTATGGAGCAGTATTTGACTGCGGTATTGTAAAAAAAGGCGAGAGACAGATAATACAGTTTTATTTTGAATATGTTTCTGATAAATATACCTCGGATGGACACAGAAATTTTGAGAGAGCTTTTGAATTTTTATTGAATATAATTTTTAATCCTCATCTGCAAAATGGTATTTTTAATGAGCAATATGTGGAGCAGGAAAAAAACAACTTGAAAATGCTTGTTGAAGGAAGAACAAACGACAAGGTTCAATATGCTCTGGACAGATGCTATGAGTTAATGTGCAGGGAGGAGCCTTTTGGACTTTACGAGTATGGTACGGCTCGGCAAATTGAAGGTATTACGGCTCGTGAGCTGTACAGCCACTACAAAGAAAAGGTACTGACTCTGCCGGCAGATATTTTTATAACCGGTGAACTGAGTGACACTGACACTGAGTTTCTTATAAAAAGAATAAGAAGTATCGGAAGAAAAGGACAGAAAGCATTAAGTGCGGCTATTGTCAAAAGCCTTCCGGGGAAGATTAAATACTATGAGGATAAAATGGACATTAATCAGGCAAAGCTGTCACTGGGCTTTAGAACAAATATAACAGCAAAAGAGGATGAGTATTATGCATTGCTGGTATATAACGGAATACTGGGCGGAGGGATGCATTCAAAGCTGTTTCAAAATGTAAGGGAAAAGGCAGGTCTTGCTTATTATGTATTTGCCGGCTTGGAAAAGTTTAAAGGCTTAATGATTATAGGCAGCGGCATAGACATAAAAGAAAGGGAACATGTGAAGGAACTGATTCTCAAGGAGTTAGACGAAATTCAGGCCGGGAATATAACCGATTATGAGTTTAAGGCCACAATTAAGTCTCTGGAAACAGGCATTCAGTCACTTAAGGACAGTCAACTGCAGATTGTGGATTTTTACTTGAGCCAATTAACGGCAGGTACGCACGATACTATGGAAGCCCTGCTTGAAAAAATAAAGCTTGTAACCAAAGAGGAGGTAATAGCCGTATCAAAGAAAATACAGCTTGATACTGAATATTTTCTTACAGCTAATAATTAAGCTGCTTTACCAAAATTTTTGTGCCAATACTTGGCGTGGAGGTTATAAATGAAAATTGAAACGATTGAATATAAAAAATATGACGAAATGGTATACAAATATGAGCATAGCAGTGGATTGAAATGCATTGTGGTTCCTAAAAGGGGATATTACAAAAAATATGCAACCTTTTCAACTCAGTACGGTTCGGTGGATAATGAGTTTATTATTCCGGGTGAGAAAACCAAAACAAAGGTTCCTGACGGAATTGCCCACTTTCTGGAGCACAAGCTGTTCGAGCAGAAGGATGGAAGCGTAATGGATAAATTTGCCGCATTAGGTTCAAGACCAAATGCATTTACAAGCTTTAATCAGACAGTATATTTATTTTCATGCACAGATATGTTCAAAGAAAATTTTGACCTTCTTTTGAACTTTGTTCAAAACCCGTATATAACCGAGGAAAGTGTTGAAAAGGAAAAAGGAATTATTGCTCAGGAAATTAACATGTATCGTGATAATCCCGGCTGGCGGGTTTCGTTCAATCTGCTTGATGCTCTATATAAGGAGCACCCTGTTAAGCTGGATATTGCAGGGTCAATTGAGAGCATAGGCAGGATTACAAAAGAAACCTTGTACAAATGTTATGACACGTTTTATCATCCGTCAAATATGGTAATAACAGTGGTTGGCGACGTAGATTATAGACAGGTTTTTGAGCAGGTGGAGAAGAATATAAAAACTGCTGAAAAGGTATCCGGGATAAAGAGAATTTATCCGGAAGAAGGAGAAGGTCTGAACAAAAAATATTCCGAACAAATAATGCCTGTTTCCACGCCATTGTTTTATATAGGCTTTAAGGATAGCAGCCTTGAGCCGGAGGGTACGGAAATATTGAAGTATGATCTGGCGGTTAAGCTTTTATTATCTGCAATTATCGGTAAAAGCTCCGAGCTGTATACAAAGCTTTATGACAAGGGACTTATAAATTCAACCTTTGAGATGGATTTTTCTTTGGAAAAGAGCTATGCTTATTCTATGCTGGGCGGAGAGTCAATTAATCCCGAAGCTGTCATGGAGCTGCTGGTAAAGGAGATAAAAACTATACGTGATAAGGGTCTGGAGCCAAGTGTATTTGAAAGACTGCGAAGAGCATCAAAGGGCAGATTCCTCAGGCAAATGAATTCAGTTGAAAGTATTTCAAGGTCATTTATAAATTTGTATTTTAAAGGTGTAACAATGTTTGATTATTTAAATGTTTATGATACAATAGGTTTTGATTATATTACCGATGTGTTTGATAAGCATTTTGATATTGAACGCATGGCCTTGTCTGTGGTTAAGAACCGGTAATATTTACCTGCTTTGCGGCTGCCTTATGCTGGCGCGATTACGGGAATTTAGTGCCGATAAAACGGTGTGGAGGTTATAATGGACGAAAGAATAGCTGTAAGCTTCCCCAATCTGGGGAATGGGATAGACTTTAATATTTCTAATGTAGCTTTTAGGGTATTTAATATTCCTATTTACTGGTATGGTATTATTATTGCGTCTGCTTTTCTGGTGTGTGTGCTTTGGGCTATGAAGGATTCAACCAAGTTCGATTTGGTACCCGATACGATAATAGACTTAATGCTGTTTGCTGCTCCTGCGGCAATTATTTGTGCAAGAATTTATTATGTGATATTCAGTTGGGATAAGTACAGCTCAAGTCTTAAAGAGATTTTTAATACAAGAAACGGCGGTCTTGCCATATACGGAGGAATAATAGGAGCAGTTATAACTGCATACCTTGTTGCAAGGTACAAAAAAATACCTGCTCTGAAATTGTTTGATTTTGCGATTCCGTACGTTGCACTTGGACAGGCTATAGGACGATGGGGGAATTTCTTTAATCAGGAAGCCTTCGGTACAAATACTTCTCTTCCCTGGGGAATGACCAGTCCTGTTACAAAAGCATATTTATCAAACCATGCACAGGAATTGCAGCAGCAAAGCGGAATAACAGTATATCCTGATTTGCCTGTTCACCCGACTTTTTTATACGAATCGATTTTAGACTTGGCGGTTTTTGTTTTCCTGATATGGATGAGAAAGAAGAAAAAGTTCAACGGTGAGGTGTTTTGCTTCTACTTTTTGACATATTCACTTGGAAGAGCCTTTATCGAAGGACTTAGAACTGATAGCCTTATGTTAGGAAGCTTAAGAGTATCACAGCTTTTATCGGTATTGTTTGTAATTGCATTTGGCATTTTTATAATTTATAAAAGGGCTAAAATAAAAAATGAAAGCCTTGAACAAGCGGAAGCAGGACACAGCATTTATGCAGGTATACTTAAAGATATGGAAAAAGAGAGCCTTGAGGAAGAGAAGCTAAACGAAAAGGCTGAAAGTGATGCTGTCCAGTCTGAGCAGGAGCCGGAGGCCGGTGATGAGGCTGACTAAGGTTAATTACGGTTCAAGCCTTTGCGACGATATATCGTCTTTTTAGCCGATAGTAATTGACTTTCGGGGAAGGAAATATTGAAGGCGGTGACAGGCAGGATAATGAGGCAGAGGATATAAAGGAAGAGCCAAAAGAATAAGAAATTTAAATGTATTTTTAGGAACGGTGAAAAATGTATTTTGTAGAAAAGTTAAAGCCCCAAAGTCCATATAAAAGGTTTGACTATCCACTGTTTACTGCCGTAATGGTGTTATCGGTAATAGGACTTTTTGTTTTGAACAGTGCTGTAAAAAACAAACCTAATATTTTAAAATCACAGGTGTTGGCTTTTATTATGGGAATAGCCTTATGCTTGATTTTAAGCGCAATTGATTACAAGGATCTGAAGTTTTTCAGTCTGCTTATTTTCTTCGGAGCTATGGGCTTGATGGTTATTACGCTGCTTTTCGGACATGGTGAGAATCTTGGAAATAAAAATTGGATTAAAATTGCGGGAATGAGTGTTCAGCCTTCAGAATTCGCGAAGCTGGCATATATCATTCTGGCTTCGGTATTTCTTGAAAGAATTAAGGACAGTCAGGAAACAGATAAGTCAGATATCATAAAGTTTATTGTATATTCAGGTGTAGCCATAGGCTTTGTTCTGTTGCAGAAGGATTTGGGAACAGCTCTTGTATTTGGTTTTATATTTCTTATTTTTATTTATATTGTAGGAATCCCATATAGATATATATTCATCCTGTGCGGGTGCCTCACTCTTTCCTTGCCCTTTGTATGGATTTACGTGCTGAATGATAAAAGAAGAGAAAGAATATTGACTTTTATATCACCTGAAAGAGATCCTCTGGGCGGCGGCTATAATGTTATTATGTCAAAAATGGCAATAGGCTCGGGACAGCTTTTTGGCCAAGGATATGAAAATGGTATTCAGACTCAGAGCAGAAGTGTTCCTGTGAATGAATCGGATTTTATATTTTCAGTGGTCGGAGAGGAGTTCGGTTTTATTGGCGGGATAATTATTATTTTACTGGGATTGTTTATTATACTCAGGTGTATTTATATAGCCAAGAATTCCAGCGATTCTTACGGTACCTTTTTGGTAATGGGTATTACCGGAATGATTGCATTTAATTTTATTGAAAATATAGGTATGAGTATAGGCTTGCTGCCTGTTACAGGCTTGCCGCTGCCTTTTGTAAGTCAGGGAGGTACTGCAATGCTGGTATATTTTATGTCAATTGGAATCGTACTGAGCGTATCCATACGAAGGAAAAGAGGCTTCAGCACGGCATAATGCTTTAAAGCTTTTTATTACCTATGGAGATTTTATATAAATATAAAAAACTAGTACTTTTGGACTATAAAAGACGGGATGTTTTTCCTGTCTTTATTTTTTTTATAATTTATTATTTAAAAACTATTGTAAAAATAACGATTTTGCAATAAAATATCCATATAAGTGGTGAGAAGTGGAGGAAAGTGGAGGAATTTATGAAGTGAGGGGTGTACAATTTGTTTTATGGTGAGTACCAGCATACAGTTGACCCAAAAGGCAGAGCGATCGTACCCTCAAAATTCAGAGAGGGCTTGGGAGACAGGTTCATTATTACTAAGGGACTTGACTGCTGTTTGTTTGCATACTCATTAGAAGAGTGGACAAGCTTGGAAAACAAGTTGAAAACACTTCCCTTTACAGATAAGGATGTACGTGCATTTATAAGATTTTTCTTTTCCGGTGCGGCTGAGTGCGAGCTGGATAAGCAGGGAAGAATACTCATACCGCAAAATTTACGTGAATACGCAGCGCTTGTAAAGGAGATATCTGTAATTGGAGTTTCCTCAAGAGTTGAAATATGGGACAAAACTAAATGGGAAGAATATAACAGTGATGACAATATAAGCGCCGATAAAATTGCAGAAAAGATGGCCTTGCTGGGGATATAAAAATGCAGTTCAAAAACATATCTCTGCTAAGTATAGATTGGAAAAGACTTTGAGGTGAGGAATGGAATTTAAGCATAAATCTGTGCTGCTTGATGAGTGCATTGAATATTTGAATATAAATCCGGAAGGAGTTTATATTGACGGTACTATCGGCGGAGCGGGACACTCGTCTGAGATATACGGAAGATTAAATTCAAAGGGATTATTAATAGGCTTGGATCAAGATGGTTTTGCCGTAGAAGCCTCTGCAAAACGCCTTGATGAAATAAAATCAGAGGCAAACTATAAGATAGTAAATACAAATTTTAAACATATAAAAAAGGCGTGTGGAGAATTAGGGGTTAAGGAAGCTGACGGTATATTGCTTGATTTGGGAGTTTCTTCACATCAGCTTGACGAAGCTTCCAGAGGATTCAGCTATCAGCAGGATGCACCGCTGGATATGAGGATGGACACAAAAGCTCAGTTATCTGCATATCAAGTAGTCAATGAATATTCGGAGCAAGAGCTTTATCGTATCATTAGAGATTTCGGGGAAGAAAAGTGGGCCTCCAGAATTGCAAAATTTATTGCGGAAGCCCGAGAAGTAAAGCCAATAGCTACAACCTATGATTTGGTTGACATCATAAAAAAAGCAGTGCCCAGTGCTGCAAGACGAGACGGTCCGCATCCGGCAAAAAGAACCTTTCAGGCAATCAGAATTGCCGTTAATCATGAACTTGATATATTAAACAATACTATTGCCGATTGTGTGGCATTGCTGAAAAGCGGAGGGAGGCTCTGCATAATTACCTTTCATTCTCTTGAAGACAGGATTGTAAAGGTGCAGTACGCTAAATATGTAAATCCATGTACCTGTCCGCCTTCTTTTCCGGTTTGCGTATGCGGAGGAAAGCCTGAGGCTGTATTGGTAAACCGAAAGCCCATTGTTTCATCAGAGCAGGAGCTGGAATCTAATCCAAGAGCAAGAAGTGCAAAACTTAGGGTATTACAAAAAATTTAAATAAGTTTGACAAAAAATAAAAACAAATGAAAAAGAGCAAGAGAAGCAAACAAATGAAAAAAAGCAAAATACAAAAGAAAAGAAGAAATAAAAAACACAAAAGATAAAAAGCAAGCGGGAAACACAAAAAACAAAACCAAACAAATGAGAAACTAAAGACAAATACACAAAAGACAAAAAGCAGTTAAAAACACAAGGTCAATTATGGTTCAAGCCTTAGTACGATATTATATCGTTTATTCAGGCGATAGCAGTTGATTCTAAGCGAAAGAATTAAAGTACAAAAGAAGAAGGATTAAAAACACACAAAGGATAAAAAGCAATTTAAGACACAAAAGAAGAAATAAAAAGCATAAGGAACTATAAGTCTATAAAATGATTTCTGACGGGAGTGATATAAGTGGCGGCTTCAAAAAATAAATATGTATACGGATCAGTTGCGGAAAATATTGAAAATGATATATATGATCCATATGAAGAAAATGCCGTACTCAAGTCAAAAAAAATTGCAAGGAACAATAAAAAGCTAAAAGCAAAAATAACCTTTTGCATTTTGACGGCTTTCAGCCTGTGCGCGCTGACTATGTTCAGGTATGCTCAAATAAGCCAGCTAAGCTATGAAAATGAAAAGCTAAACAAGCAATATATTGAAATGCAGAATGATAATCAATTATTGTCAATTGAAATCCAAAATGCCAAGAGCTTAAGAAATATTCGAGAAGTGGCTGAGAACAGCCTGCATATGCATAAGCCTAACAAAAGTCAGATTGTATATGTTGAGGTGCCGAAAGAGGATATAACTATGACTGCAAGCAAGGAGAAGTCTAAAATAGGCATCATTATTGAAGATATTGAAAATAGCCTGAAAAAAGTCTTAAATATATTTTGACTGGTATTATGATAATTGAATTAATATACTTATCTCTTGACTATAGATTATATTTAAAATAAACGATATAAAATCTATAGTTTTTTCGTATGTAAGGATGATTAGAGAGTTTATGTATTTTTACATTTTAGGTGATATTATATTTTGAAATTAATAAATATTATTTATAGATGGTTTATCTTTATAAGAATACTAGGGGGGATACTTTTGACAAATATGAATATTAAACTGAAGAAGAGGCTTTTGTTTATACTGGGGTTTTTCACCTTTTTTACAATATGCCTGATTTCAAGAATAGCGTGGATTCAATTCGTGAATGGTCAGGAATATCAGCAGAAGGCATTTGAGCAGCAAACCAGTAACAGGACTATAAGTCCCAAAAGAGGAACAATTTATGACAGAAACATGGAACCCTTAGCTGTCAGCGGATCTGTTGAAACAATCAGCTGCAGTCCTCAGGTTATAAAAAAGCTATCTCTCGATGTTGATAAAATTTCAAGTGATTTATCAGCTATTCTGTCAATGGATAAGGAAACCATTAGGAAAAAGCTGGTGAAATCCTCAAGATATGAGCTTATTAAGAAAAAGGTTGATAAGGATATCGGCTCAAAGGTAAGGCAATGGAAGAAAGATAATGAAATTGACGGGATATACATAGATGAGGATACAAAGAGATTTTATCCAAACAGCAACCTTGCGGCGCATGTTGTTGGATTTACAAATGTTGACAACGACGGTCTTGACGGTGTTGAGAAGATAATGGATAAATATTTGAAGGGAGTTCCGGGTAAGATACTGAGCGAAGTAGATGCCAGCGGCGTTGAGCTTAGTATGGGTCAGGAGCAGTATATTCAGCCGCAGGATGGTAATGATGTAATACTGACAATTGACGAAACCATTCAGTATTTTGCGGAAAAGACATTAGAAAAGGCTATTTCAGATAATAATGTTATAAATGGTGCAACTGCCATAGTCATGGATCCGAGAAACGGAGAAATACTGGCATTAACCTCAAAGCCGGATTTTGATTTAAACAATCCCAGAGCAGCTCCTTCGGGTGTTGACAAAACTGCATGGACAGGTACATCTACCGAGGATGTGCAATATCTTCAAAAAACAGTATGGAGGAATAAAGCAGTTGTTGACACATATGAGCCGGGATCAACCTTTAAGCCTGTTACGGCATCTGCAGGACTAGAGGAGGGCTTGGTGACTCCGGAAACTCAGGTTACAGATGCGACAATTAAAGTAGGAGGATGGAATATACATTGCTGGAAGCCCAATGCTCACCTTCATGAGACCTTCAGGGAGGGAGTTTATAATTCATGCAATCCTGTTTTCGTAAGACTTGCACAGCAATTAGGCATAAGTAAGTTTTATAGCTACATCAAGGCTTTTGGGTTTTATCAAAAAACAGGAATAGATTTGCCGGGAGAGGCAATAAGCATTATACATACCAAACCCACGGAAATTGACATGTGCACCGCATCCTTCGGACAGCGGTTTCAAATAACTCCGATTCAGCTTATACAGGCATATGGCGCTATAGCTAACGGGGGAGAGCTTATAACGCCGCATGTGGTAAAAGAGGTTATAGACAGCTCCGGAAATGTAATAAAAAAATATGAGCCCAATGTAGTCAGAAGGGTAATATCGAAGCAAACCTCGGGTACTGTGGTGGATATACTCAGGGGTGTTGTTGATGTGGGTACCGGTAAAAATGCACGGGTTCCGGGTTATAAAATAGGCGGGAAAACCGGAACCTCAGAAACTGTTGCATCAAAAGATATCGTAGTTCAAGGGAAAAACAAAAGGTATATTGTTTCTTTTTCTGCCATTGCACCTACTGACAATCCTTCCCTTTGCGTTCTGGTGGTTCTGGACTGGCCGGATGTATATAGTCCCGGCGGAGGTATGCTTGTAGCCCCTGTTGTCGGAAAGCTTATAGATGATATCCTGACTTATCAGGGAGTTGAAAAGGAATATACCGATGAGGACAAAAAGCTTTTACAGAAAGAGGTTCAGGTTCCGGATGTAAAAGGAAAAACAGTGGAAGAGGCAATAAAGATATTGAAACAAAATAAGCTTGAGTATAAAATAGAAGGAAGCAATAAGGATATGAAGGCTGTTGTTCAGGCTCAGACTCCGAAATCCTCTGCTTTATTAAATGAAAACTCATTAGTAATACTGTACACTTATAAGCCGGAAAGCGAGGCTAAGGCTACTGTGCCGGATGTAAAAAATAAATCTGTGTATGAAGCAACGCAGGCATTTAAGGCAGTGGGGCTGAATATAAGGATAAATGGCACCGGTACCGCCGTCAGTCAGGATAAAGAGGCAGGTAAGGTTATTACTAAGGGAACTGTGGTTGAAGTTATGTTCAGAAACATAGTTTCAGACTAAATCGGCAAATTATGAAATATACTAGTTATATAGGGCAATAATTGTTTGTAAGTGCTTGATTGTAAATAGATTATGCTTGACTACCGGCAGGAGGTGTATTACTTGTTACTTAGTGAATTAGTGAGAGGTTTGGAAATAAAGAGTTTGAAGGGGAACCCGGATATAGCCATTGAGGCTGTTGCATATGATTCCAGAAAGGCCAGACAGGGAAGCTTGTTTGTATGTATTGACGGAACCGTTTCTGACGGGCATAAGTACATTGCCGATGCTATTGAAAACGGTACTAGAGCTTTTTTAGTACAAAGACCTGTGGAAGTTCCCGAGGGGATAACTGTTGTTGAAATCGAGGATACCAGATATGGTCTTGCATGTGTTGCGGATGCTTTTTTCGGGCATCCCTCGCAGAAATTTAATCTGGTGGGAATAACGGGCACCAAGGGAAAAACTACAACTTCTTATATGGTAAGGGCAATTCTTCAGGCAGCAAGCCATAAAACAGGTTTGATAGGGACAGTTGCGAACTTAATAGGAGATGAGATATTATATGCCACAAGAACCACACCCGAATCATATGACTTGCAGAGCCTGTTCAGTGATATGGCGGAAAAAAAGGTTGACAGTACGGTTATAGAGGTATCCTCACAGGGCTTGGAATTGCACAGGGTGGCAAAATGCGACTTCGATATCGGAGTATTCACTAACTTTTCCAGAGACCATATAGGGCCAAAGGAACATGCAACGCTTGAGGAATATTTTAATGCAAAGGCTAAGCTATTCGGAATGTGTAAGCAGGCAGTCATAAATATTGACAGTGAGCATGGAAGGAAAATGGCTGAGCTTGCTAAGTGCAAGGTATATACTTACGGTATTTCCGAAAATGCAGATATAAGAGCCATAAATATAATTAAAGAGACTCTGTATACCTCTTTTATGCTTGTTTCTCCATGGGGAGGCATACCGGTAAAAACAAACCTGCAGGGCAATTTTAATATATATAATGCCCTTGCTGCAATAGGTGCGTGCTGCCTGATACCCGGGATAACCCTGGAGCATGTCAAGGAAGGGCTTATGAATGTGAATGTACCCGGCAGAATGGAGACAGTTCCTACATACGGAAACTATTCTGTTCTGATAGATTATGCCCACACTCCTGACAGTCTTGAAAAGGTTCTTTCTACAGTTAAGGAATTTGCAAGGGGCAGGGTAGTAAGCTTGTTTGGCTGCGGCGGAGACAGAGATGCGGGTAAAAGACCTCAGATGGGTGAGATTTCGGGAGATATTGCCGATTTTTCAATAATCACCTCTGATAATCCCAGAACTGAGGACCCGGAAAAAATAATAAACGATATAGAAGCAGGCATGCTTAAAACAGACGGGAAATATATTAAAATAACAGATAGAAGGCAAGCAATAAAATTTGCTCTTGAAAATACACAGGATGGAGATATAATTGTTTTGGCGGGCAAAGGCCATGAGACCTATCAGCAATTTAAGGATAAAACTATTCATTTTGATGAACGTGAGGTAGTAAATGAGCTGTTGGCGGAGCTTGGAAGGAGTGCTGAATGATTTCTTTTGACTGTGCAGAATTAGTCAGAGCCGTAAACGGAAAGTTATTATGGGGTAAGGCCGAACAGGTATTTTCGGGTGTTACAACAGATTCGAGAAGGGTTGCTGAAGGAAATCTGTTTATTCCTTTAGCGGGCGAACGCTTCGACGGACATGATTATATAGAGCAATGCTTTAGCAGCGGGGCGGCAGTTTGCTTAACAGAAAGGACTATTCCTCAGAAAGATAATGCTGCCGCTGTTCTGGTTGATGATACAGCAAGGGCTTTGAGAGACCTTGCCGCATGGCACAGGAAAAAACATGCCATACCTGTGGTAGGGATAACCGGAAGCGTTGGAAAAACAAGTACAAAGGATATGATAGCCTGTGTATTATCTAAAAAGTATGATGTATTAAAGACACAGGGTAATTTTAACAATGAGATTGGTCTGCCGTTGACTATCCTTAATTTGAACGACAGGCACGAAGCGGCTGTTATTGAAATGGGCATGAGCGGCTTTGGTGAAATAAGCAGGCTTACGGCAATTGCTCAGCCTCAGATAGCTGTTATAACAAATATAGGCGTGTCTCATATAGAGAAGCTAGGCTCCAGACAGGGGATTTTAAAAGCAAAGCTTGAGATTTTTGAAGGCTTGAAGCCGGGCGGGCTGGCTGTACTCAATGGGGATGACCCCTTATTAAAGGGCTTGGAAGAAAGCTTGGAATATAAAACGGTTTATTATGGGATGAATTCAGGACTGGATTATGTCGCAGAGGGCTATGAATCCTTGGGAGAGGCTGGAACAAGCTTCAGCATCAGGCTGGGAGAAAAGCTGTTTAAGGTTTTTCTTCCTGTGCCGGGAATACATAATGTTTATAATGCACTTGCGGCAATAGCAGTCGGAATTGAAATGAATATACCTATGGACACAATCGTTGAAGGAATAGGAGCATTCAGCCCGGGGAATATGAGGCAAAACATAATTGCATTTAAAGGTATTAAAATAATAAATGATGCATACAATGCCAGCCCCCAATCAATGCAGGCAGCTATAAATGTACTGGAGGAGCTGTGCAGTAAGACCCGCGGAATTGCTGTCCTGGGTGATATGCTTGAAATGGGGGATATGTCGGAAGAGCTTCACTATGAGGTGGGAAGCTTTATTAAGGATAAAAAAATTGATTATCTTATAACTATCGGAAACGCCTCTCAAAATATAATGCAGGCAGCAGCCGATTCAGGCAAAAAAGCAATAACATTACGGCATTTTAATACTAACGGGGAAGCACTGGAATATATACTGAGCATTATCAGACAAGGTGATTATGTGCTGATAAAGGGCTCAAGAGGAATGAAGATGGAACAGATTACAGAAGGAATTATGAATTCCGGGGTTATGATTCCATAAATAAAAAACAGGGGGAAATAGAATTGCTTACGTTTTCGTTAACATCCGAACATATATTGGCCTTTGCGGCTTCGTTTATATTGGCTCTTATTGCAGGGCCTGTTTGTATTCCGTTTCTTAGAAGATTGAAATTCGGACAGACGGTGAGAGATGACGGACCGCAGACTCATTTGAAGAAAATGGGCACGCCTACAATCGGCGGCTTGATATTTATCATACCCATTTCATTGGTAGCTGTTTACTATTCCCCAAAGTACCCAGAGATAATACCCGTATTGCTTGCAGCACTAGGCTTTGCAGCAGTCGGCTTTGTGGATGATTTCATAAAAATAGTGAAAAGAAGGAAAGACGGTCTGTATGCAGGACAAAAGACGTTCATGCAGCTGATAGTATGTGTTGCCTTTTCATTTTATGTAATGCGTTATACTGATGCGGGAACGTCTGTTCTTATACCGTTTACAAATATTGTAATTCAACCGTGGCTGTACTTTCTTTTCATAATTGCGTTTATGTATTTTTTTACAAATGCAGTGAATCTTACTGACGGGCTAGACGGGCTGTGTGCAGGCGTTACTCTGGTAGTTGCCATATTTTTTACAATTTGTTCTCTTACAAATCCTGAGTTCGGATATATAAAGGTGTTTTCGGCTGCTATTGCCGGGGGCTGTCTGGGCTTTTTAGCCTATAATTTGCATCCTGCAAAGGTTTTTATGGGAGATACAGGAAGCTTGGCACTGGGCGGCGCAGTAACAGCTATTGTTGTCATGATGCGTATTCCGCTTATTTTAGTTATCGTTGGAGGAATATATTTAATTGAAGCCTTGTCTGTAATTTTACAGGTTGGTTCATTTAAGCTGACCGGAAAGCGTATATTTAAAATGGCGCCGATTCATCATCACTTTGAATTGCTTGGATGGAAGGAAACAAAGGTAGTAGCTGTATTTATATTTATTACAGTTCTGCTGGCGATAGCTTCATTAGTGATTTTAGGTATCGGCAATAACTGAAGTCAATTGCGGTTAAGGCCTTTGCAACATATTGCATCGTGACGATGTAATTGTCTTTCAGCAGTAAAAGAAATATAGCTTGTAAGAATTTTGCTGCCGCTGTAAAAATGCAGCCTTTTTCGGCAGAATATGGGCTTCTCAGTGAAACTGAGATGATTTTTATGCCGGAATACGGTATGTAGTTTGATTTGGAGGGAATTAATGAAGAACAAAAACAAAAAGCCTTTTGATTTCTGGATATTTGCAGCGGTAATACTGTTGCTTTCTTTAGGCACAATCATGGTGTTCAGCTCCAGCTATTATTTTTCGGTAAAGACAGTAGGCAATTCATTTTTTCTATTAATACCTCAATTGGAGTATATGGCTTTAAGTATTTTAGTACTTATACTGACAATGAATTTCGATTACAGGAGATGGGGAAAGCTGTCGCCGTTAATACTTATGATATGCATCGGATTACTGATTCTGGTGCTTATTCCGGGAATCGGCCAGAAGCAGAATGGTGCTCAAAGATGGCTGGGTGTGGGTTCAAAAACAGTCCAGCCTTCCGAGATGGCTAAAATTGCACTCATAATGTTTCTTTCCTTCAGCTTGTCAAAACGTAAGGACGTATTAAAATCCTTTACAAGAGGGTTGGTGCCCTACCTGCTTTTGATTGGCTTTGTGGCAGGCTTGGTTGTAATTGAACCTCATTTAAGCGGAACTCTGATTATAGTAATTACTTCGTGTATTATTCTGTTCTGTGCAGGAGCGAGGATATCCCATTTTGTAGCAATGGCGGTACCTGCAGTTGCGGCAGTAGTTGTGGCGATATTAGCTGCACCGTACCGGTTTGACAGAGTTAAGGCATGGCTTCACCCCTTTGATTATGCTATGGATGAAGGCTGGCAGACGGTTCAGTCTCTTCTTGCCATTGGGTCGGGAGGCTTGTTTGGAAGAGGACTTGGGCAAAGCATGCAAAAATATTTATATATACCGGAACCATATAATGATTATATATTTGCAATATTATCCGAGGAATTGGGCTTTATAGGTGCTATGTTTGTTATGCTGCTGTTTTTGGTGTTTATCTGGAGAGGTATCAAGGTGGCCATGAATGCACCCGATACATTTGGAAGCTTGCTGGCTACAGGTATTACCTCCCTCATTGGGATTCAGTTTCTGTTCAATGTAGCTGTTGTAACCAATTCAATACCATCAACAGGTATTTCTCTGCCGTTTTTCAGCTATGGAGGCACATCGCTGATGCTGTTAATGTTTGGTGTGGGTGTATTGCTTAATATTTCCAGATATTCAAATTACGAAAGGCTATGAGGTGAAAAATTTGAAGGTTTTAATAGCAGGTGGAGGAACCGGAGGGCACGTGAATCCGGGTCTGGCAATTGCGAAATATATAAAGCAGCAGGAGCAAAATGCGGAAATAACCTTTGTGGGCACCAAAAAGGGACTTGAAGCCAAGCTGGTTCCCAGAGAGGGTTATTCGCTTGAGACTATTACTGTCAGGGGTTTCAGAAGAAAAATATCTTTTGATACAGTAGTTGCTGTAAAAGAGCTTGTTCAAAGCTTTTTTGAGGCATCAAAGCTTATAAACAGATTAAAGCCGGATGTTGTAATAGGTACGGGAGGCTATGTCTGCGGACCTGTTCTGTATGCCGCAGCCAAAAAGGGGATACCGACATTAATTCATGAATCAAATGCCTTTCCGGGTGTGACAAATAGAATTCTTGCCCGTTATGTGGATTATGTCGCTATCAGCTTCAAGGAATCCGAAAAGTATTTCAAAGGAAAAGGAAGGGTAGTGCGTACAGGCAATCCGGTAAGGCAGGAGCTATTGAATGCAGACAGGCAGAAGGCTGCTTCACAGCTGGATATAGTGCAGGGTAAGCCCTTGATTGTGGTAATGGGCGGCAGCAGGGGCGCGAGAAAAATAAATGAGACAGTTGCCGAAATGCTGAATAACTGCTTTAAAGGTGAGTTCAATATAATTTTTTCGACCGGCGAACAGCAGTTTGAAACAGTAAAATCAAGTATTAAAATAGCTGATAGATACAAAGAGCTGGTTAAGGTTGTACCTTATATTTATGATGTGGATAAGATTTATGCGGCAAGTGACTTAATGATTTGCCGTGCAGGAGCCATTACTGTAAGTGAACTTCAGACTATGGGAATTCCGTCCGTACTTATTCCGTCGCCTTATGTCACAGCAAACCATCAGGAGCATAATGCCCGCTCCTTGGAAAGGGACGGCGGCGCAGCGGTAATACTGGAAAATGATTTGAATGCTGAGGCTCTGTACAATAAAATTTGCAGCCTGATATCAAATAGGGATGCTTTAATGCAAATGGCAAAGGGTGCCGCTAAAAACCGTATGACCGATTCGGCGGAAAAGATTTATTCATTAATTCAGAATATATGTAAAAGCCTAAAGACAGGAAAAGTATAAATTGGATTCAATGTAATATAAAGTAAGCATACATAAAAACATAAATAAAAAATTATATGAATTTGTAGACTTTGATATATACATATGATAGAATATCTTTCGAATAAAAAAACTTTTAAATTAGTCCCGAGAGGCTAGTAAGGGTTATATTTGGGAGTATATTACAGCTTTATAATTTTTGGATAAACCCAACCTTACTGCGCCAAATCAGTAAGGTTTTTTTATTACAAAAAATTTGGAGGAGATTTTAAATGAATAATACCAGACCTATAATTCAGGTTGAAGAAAAAGTTCCGTTCCTAAAAGCACTGCCTCTTAGTTTTCAGCATTTATTTGCAATGTTCAGTGCATCTGTACTTGTTCCGTTTTTATTTAACAGCTATGCAAAGGACCATTATCTTGAAACGCTTAAATTAACACTTAAGCAGTTAAATGCTGATCAGCTGGCAACCTATAACGGCATTCAGGTTATTGACCCTGCACTTGTATTGCTGCTTAACGGTATAGGTACCTTGATTTATATCTTTATCTGTAAAGGAAGAGCTCCTGCATTTTTAGGCTCGAGCTTTGCATTCCTTTCACCGACATCTGCTATTATTACAAGTTCATCGAATTATGCGGATAATTTCAGACAGGCTTTGGGAGGTTACATAATTTGCGGACTGGTTTTTGTTATAGTTGCATTTATTATAGGCAAGGTTGGGACAGGCTGGCTGGATGTTGTACTTCCGCCGGCGGCAATGGGGCCTATTGTTGCGCTTATAGGACTTGAGCTGGCAGGAAGTGCTGCTGATATGGCGGGTTTATTGCCGGATGCAAACGGAGGCTTTAATATACAGAGCATAATTATTTCAATGGTAACATTGGCTGTACTGATAATCGGCAATCTTTGCTTCAGAGGCTTTCTTTCGGTAATTCCTATACTATTGGCTGTTATAGCCGGTTATGTACTATCTGCAATAATGGGCAATGTGGATTATTCTGCAGTTTCAACAGCGAGATGGTTTGATTTGCCTGCCTTCGTAGCTCCATCCTTTAAGTTTAATGCAATTCTTATTCTTGCACCGGCAGCTTTGGTTGTTCTTTCAGAACATATAGGCCATTTGTTTGTAACAGGGAATATAGTGGGAAGAAATTTAACCAAGGACCCGGGACTTCACAGGTCCTTGATGGGAGACGGTCTTTCAACCATGCTTTCCGGCTTCTGCGGCTCATGTCCGACAACTACCTACGGCGAAAATATGGGTGTTATGGCAATAACCAGAGTATACAGTGTATGGGTAATCGGAGGAGCAGGTGTTATTTCCATAATAATAGCTTTTGTAGGCAAGCTTTCAGGAATTATTTCAAGTATACCCGCTGCTGTTATGGGAGGAGTCAGCCTGCTTCTGTTTGGTACAATCGCTGCTTCCGGTATAAGAATGATTGTTGAGGCAAAAATTGATTACAGTAAAGCAAAAAATCTTGTTCTTACGGCTCTGGTTTTTGTTACAGGCATTAGCGGAATAACAGTTAATCTCGGGCAAAATGTCAAGCTGTCGGGAATGGTTTTAGCCACTTTAGCGGGAATGGCACTTAGTCTGGTATTTTATGTGCTTGATAAGCTGAAGCTTACAAATGATGCCGAATAGGATGCTGTATGAGATGGCTTCCTATGCGTTGCTTTTCACGAGATAGTAATTGTTTTATATTAAAAACTCGTTTCTAATTTAGAAACGAGTTTTTAATATAAAACAAATTTAATGATGTATACTTATGCATAAATAGCAAAATAAATACAAAAAAATTCAATAATATACAAATTAAATCAAAATAAACATAATATACTTGAAATATTGTAATAAATATGTAATAATATACACAATATATATTTTTATATATACAATTACATTTAATAGCATGGAGGTGTTTCTTAGTGTTCAAGATGGAAGTTGACAGTTCTAAAAAGCTTTTTACGATCAATGCATCAGGATTTTTTTCAACACAGGAGAGTAAGGATTTTATAGCTGAATATAAGTTAAGAACTAGAGAATTTGATCCAAAGGAATTTACCATGATTGTTAATGGAAAAGGGCTAAAGACATCAACGCAGGATGTTGCAGAGCAATTGAAGGATGTAATGAAGCTCTATGCCAAGGATCCGTTTAAAAAGAAGATTATTGTCCAGCAGGCTTCTTCTATGGGAAAGATGCAAACGCAAAGATTGGCAAGAGATATTCCCGGTTTTGATTCAATGCTTCTGGTGAATTCAATGGAGGATGCTCTGGAGAAGCTTTAAAGACCCTAAACATATGAAAAAAGTTGAATTTTACATAAAAAACCCACGCATTAAAAACAGACCATACTTATATGATGATATTATACATTAAGCTGCAACTGTTTATAGCAATATTTGAAGTGTGGTCTGTTATAGCATAAGCATTGCCGGTTAGCACCTACCTGATTTTTGCTTTTAATGCCAGTCTGCTGAATTTTCTTCTTCGGCCTATTTCAGAAGGATATACATACATATTTTTATTAATCAGACTAAGAGTGTACTGAGCGATTTTTTCAGCCGACTTATGGTCAAAATATCTCTGCTGGGACTGTTTAATTATATTCAGTGCTTTTGCGTTATTTGCCAGCAGCTCCGATACAATATCGGACAGACTTGAAGTGTCCTTGCAAACTATACCTAGATTATTCCTTTGGGCAAAGTCAGGATTTTCCTGCTCCTGTCCGGGCAGAGCTCCCGTAATAATCAGCGGAACGCTGCAAGCCACAGCCTCCATCATTACATTTGGGCTTCCTCTTGTAAAGGCTATATCTGAGGTCAGCATATATTCTTCAATATTGGTGACATAGCCCAGAATATTGACTCTGTCAGGATATTGCTGGGACAGAGTTTTTTCCAGCTTTTCTTTTAAGGATTTATTTCTTCCCGCAATAATGCAAACATTACAATTAAAATTGTCTAAAAGAATCTTCGAAATGAGCCCCATATCTCCGGAACCCTCTCCGCCGCTCATAATCAAGCACTGCAGCGGTTTGTCCAGACTGTAGTCCTGCTTTTGTTCTTTTTTTGAGATATGCTGAGTAAACCTTGAACGTACCGGGAAGCCCATTACCTTTATTGAGTCTTCGGAAACACCAAAGCCCATGCATTTTTCCTTTGCTTCTTCGGTGGGGCAAATAATGCAGCTTGCTCTTTTGTCGGCCCATAAAGGAGAGATACTGATCAAGTCAGCTACAAAGGTAACAAAGGGTATATTTATTCTGTATTTTTTGAGAATATTTAAAGCCGGCGTATTGAAAACGGGATGAACGCATAAAATCAAATCAGGCTTGAGCCTTCTTAAAAGCTTAAGGAAATTATGCTTTATTGATAATTCAACAAATTCATGTATAACAGAATGATTTTTGCTGGAAATTTTCCATGCCAGATTCCAGAGCTCTTTTGCATTCCGTGTGACCAAGCCGTAAGATTTGCCTACCCTGATACCCATATTGCCGCCTAAATCAAAACCATCTATAATATTTATATTTACATCTTTATGCAAATTAAATTGCTCCTGCAGAGCTTCACTGATACTTTTATGACCATGACCCGTATAGTTTGAAGATATTATTAAAACATTTTTCATGCTTTTTTCTAAGCCTCCCTGATAATAGAACAAAAACAATCAATATAATATATTATTGCATATTATTTATAAAATAATATGCATTGAGTGTAAATTTTACATAGCAGAACGGTTTATTTTATCATTTTATTGTACGACTTACAAATGTAAAAGTTTGTTTTTGTAAAATAATTATTAAATATTATTAAAATGTCTTTCGTTATAAAGGAGACTTACCTCACATATATTTATCACAGCGGGTTTAATTACGGTTCGACTAAAGTTCAGAAGGTTGGGGATGATAGGTTGTTGAAAAAATTTTTAAAGATACTTTTGGTAGTTTTTGTTATACTGGCAAATATGTTTTACAATGATTTATCTTATGCGGATGATATCAGCGATGATGAGCCGATTGATTATTTATTCAACCAAGAGAGTGTTGAAGCCGTAGGAAAAAATATTCCTAAGATATCGGCCGGTGCGGCAATAGTTATTGATGTCGCCAGCGGAAGAGTTCTCTATGAAAAAAATGCATATACCAGACGTTCTATTGCAAGTACCACTAAAATAATGACGGCTATAGTTGCAATTGAAAACGGGAAAGAAAATGAGGATGTTATTGTAAGTAAAAAGGCAGCATCTATATCAGGCTCCCAGGTTAATTTACAGGAGGGCAAAACCTATAAACTGGGAGACTTATTGTATGCCATGATGCTCAGGTCGGGTAATGATGCGGCAATAGCAATAGCAGAGCATGTGGGAGGCTCGGAAGAAGCTTTTGCTGAGATGATGAACAGAAAGGCGGCTGAAATAGGAGCAACCAATACGAACTTTGTGACTCCCCATGGACTTGATAATCCACAGCATTACTCAACACCCTATGACCTCGCATTAATCACACAGTATGCTCTCAGAAATGAAAAATTCTGCAAAATTGTAGGGACAAAAGCCTCTACATTTATGGGAAGCAATATTACAAATACCAATGAAATGCTGAGCCTGTATCCGGGAGCTGATGGAGTGAAAACAGGATATACAGGCCAAGCCGGAAGATGTCTTGTGACTTCTGCAACTCATGACGGCTGGAGGGTGATATCAGTTGTGCTCAATTGCAGCTCAAGGTCTGTCAGGGCACAGAGCAGCAAGACCTTATTGGATTATGCCTTCAACAATTATAAAAGCCGCGAGTATTTAAAAGAGGGACAGAGGATTTCTGATATTAAGCTGCATAAAGGCCTGGAAGATAACATACCCCTTTATTCGGACAGAGACATTTCAATTCCGCTGAAAGAGGAGGAAGCAGCGAAGCTTGAAACAATATATAATTTTTCCGGGGAAATAGAAGCACCTGTAAAAATCTACAGCAAGGTGGGAACAATTGATTACAGGCTGGATGGAAAGCTGCTTGCCTCGGCAGATATTATAACCCATAATGAAATAGGCAGAAAGGATTTCTATTTTTATTTTAATAAAATTTTTAAATCCTGGACCGGACTTGTACGAGGGAAGTAAAGATGGCATAATAGTCTTTGAGTTAATTACTATCAGCCGATGAAATAGGTTTTTAGCCGGTAGTAATTTAATTATTAGAGCCTAGAAAAGAGAATTAAAATATATGAAAACAGTTTTAACAGGAATAAATTCCAAATATATACATACCTGCTTGGCTGTATGGTATTTGAAGTCAAGTATTTCTAAAGGGTCAAAAATTCCTGATGAGAGTATTCTCATAAGAGAATTCACAATAAATGACAGCAAGGATAATATTCTTGCCGAAATATATAAGGAAAAGCCTGATATTATAACCTTTTCCTGTTATATATGGAATACTGAGCTTATACTTATGCTCTCAAAGGAATTGAAAAAGCTTCTGCCCGGATGCCTTATAGTTTTGGGGGGGCCTGAGGTTTCATATAATGCGGAGGCTGTTTTAAAGGACAACTGTTCAATTGATTTTGTCTTATGCGGTGAGGGTGAAGAGACATTTCCCGTATTGTACGGTTCTCTGCTGGAAGGAACCGATGCTTATAGGAGCTTAAGCGGGATTGCATACAGGACTGAAAGCTCTGTGGTTTATAACAAGGGCTTCAGTCTTATACAAAATCTGGATGATATAAATTCTCCATATACTCCGGAGCTGTTGGAGGCTGCGGCAAACAGGATAGTCTACTATGAATCCTCACGCGGCTGTCCCTTTTCGTGCTCTTATTGCATATCATCCACCTTTAATGGTGTCAGGTTTTTTTCCATGGACAGAGTTAAGCAGGATTTGAATACCCTGTTATTGTACAAGCCCAAGCTTATAAAATTTGTTGACAGAACCTTCAACTGCAATAAGCGCAGAGCAAAGGAGATATTCGAGTATATTATCGGACTGAAAAGCAGTACATTATTTCATTTTGAGGCTGCCGCGGATTTATTTGACGAGGATATTCTGCGCCTGCTGAGCAATGCACCTAAAGGAACTATACAGCTTGAAATAGGAATACAGACAACAAATGCCGACACGCTTGAAGAAATAGACAGAGTCACTGATATCGCAAAATTGTCAGGCAATGTAAAAAAAATACTTGATAACGGAAACATACATGTGCATCTTGACTTGATTGCAGGGCTGCCCTGCGAAAATCTGGAAACCTTCAAAAAATCCTTTAACGATGTTTACGGTATGAGGCCTCACCAGCTTCAGCTTGGCTTTTTAAAGCTTTTACACGGGTCAAGGATACGCAAGGAGGCAGAGAAGCATGGTTTTGTCTATAGAAGCTATGCGCCTTATGAGGTGCTGAAAAATAATTATGTTTCCTTTGAGGATATTCTTCTTATGAAGGATGTTGAAGAGGTTCTTGAAAGATATTACAATTCCTCAAGATACGGAAGCTCCCTGGAGTTTATTGAGGAAGGCTTTTTTCCTGACGCCTTCGAGCTGTATTACAGGCTTTCTGTATTCTGCAGGGAGAGGGGGTATCTGGACAGGCCCATATCCTATAGGGAGAATATTGCCATTTTGTATGAGTTTTTTGAAAGCAGGATTTCTTCTCAGAAGCTTAGTATTTGCGAAAAAAATTCAGAAGTATTCCGACAGAAAATGATTTTTGATTTTCTTTCCTGCGACAGCTCATGTGCCGTACCGGAGTGCCTGAAAAGGGAAAAGGATTTAATAAGCGTTGGTTCTATACATCAGCTGTTGAAAAATGAAGAGCTTGTCAAGGAATATCTTCCGGATTTTATTGGTGCGCCTGTCAAAAGCATATTAAAAAAAATATTCTTTATTAAATTGAACGAGCTTACCCAAGACGGTGAAATAATGCTGTTTGACTATTCAGGAAGGGACTTGCTGAGCGGCAGGTACAGGAGTGCCGCGGTGAAATATTTCTTTTTAGGTTAACTTGTCTAATTGATAATATTATGAAGAAAGGACACATATATTTTAAAATGAATTAATTTTAAAATTAATGACATTTACAAGTAGCCAAAAAGGGAGGTTTTTGAATGACCGCACCGGAGTTTAATTTCAGAGAAATGATTCAAAAGGACAGGGAAGAAAGAATCAAAGAGCAGTTTGAAGGTACATTCATAGAGTATCTGGATATCGTAAAAGCAAATCCCGCAGCAGCAGTTCTTTCACACCAAAGGATGTATGATCTGATTATTTCACAGGGCTTTGAAGCTGTCAAGACAGATGAGAATCCAAGGTTAAGAAGAATATATGGCAATGACATTATTAAAAAGTACTCTTTCTTTGAGAATGACTTTTTTGGGATTGATAAAACCATAATGAAAATTGTGAGATACTTTCACTCAGCAGCAATGGCAGGAGAAGAAGCAAGACAGGTGCTGTATCTGGTAGGCCCTGTAGGGGCAGGGAAATCTTCAATAATGGAAGCCTTGAAGAAGGCCCTTGAATGTGCAGAGCCTATTTATGGGCTGAAAGGCTGTCCGATGAGGGAAGAACCGCTGCATCTCATACCGAAGCACTTGCGCAGTGAATTTGAAAAAACCCTGAAGGTAAAAATAGAAGGGGATCTTTGCCCGGTTTGCAGATACAGGCTGAAAAACGAGTATCATGGAGAGTATGAAGGCTTTCCGGTAGTATCCACAGGCTTTTCAATACGTTCAAGAAAGGGTATAGGAGTTGTACCTCCTGTTGATCCGAACAATCAGGACACTTCTATATTAACGGGAAGCGTTGATATCTCCAAAATTGACTTGTATCCGGAGGATGATCCCAGAGTGCTGTCCCTTAATGGAGCATTTAATGTGGGAAACAGAGGAATAGTTGAATTCATAGAGGTGTTCAAGAACGAAACGGAATACCTGCATACTATGATTACCGCTACACAGGAAAAATCGGTTCCTTCTCCCGGAAAAGGGGCTATGGTGTATTTTGACGGGGTAATTCTTGCGCATTCAAATGAGGCGGAGTGGAACAAATTCAGATCCGATCATACAAATGAAGCTATTCTGGACCGAATTGTAAAGGTCGAGGTTCCCTATTGCCTTGAGCTGAATGAGGAAATCAAGATATACAAGAAAATGCTGTCCAGAAGCAATTTTAAAGCTCACATAGCGCCGCATACAATAGAAATTGCATCAATGTTCGCTATTCTGACAAGGCTGAGCCCTTCAGGAAAGGTCGATCCAATCACAAAGCTGAAGATATATAACGGTGAGGAAATACTGGAAAAGGGCATGACCAGAAAGATTGATATATTTGAGCTGCGTGAGGAAGCACCCAGAGAGGGAATGACGGGAATTTCAACAAGGTTTATCATGAAGGCACTTGATACTACACTTTCAGAATCTGAAAACAACTGCATCAATCCAATTGCACTTATGGAGACGCTTATTAAATCGGTAAAGGAGCTTGGGATAGGCGAAGAGGAAAAGGAGAGATACTTAAGGCTTATCTATGATTCGGTTAAAAAAGAATATAACAAAATTCTTGAAAAAGAGGTTACAAAGGCCTTTATACATGGTTACAAGGAGCAGGCGGAAAGCTTGTTCAATAATTATCTGGATCATGCGGAGGCTTTTGTTAACAAAACAAAAATTAAGGATTCTAATACGGGAGAGGAGCTTGAGCCAGATGAAAAATTCATGCGGTCAATCGAGGAGCAAATCGGGATATCCGATACTGCTGTAAAGGGATTTCGTTCTGATGTAACCGCATATATGTTTTTTGTCATGAGGAATGGAGGAACTCTGGATTATACCAGCTATGAGCCGCTCAAGGAGGCAATCGAAAAGAAATTAACGGCGTCGGTAAGGGATTTAAGCAGGATAATTACACAGACAAAGGTCAGGGATAAGGAGCAGACACAAAAATACAATACTATGGTGGAAGAAATGAAGAAAAATGGCTACTGTGATAATTGCTGCAACGTTATCTTAAAGTATTCCGCTAATAATCTGTGGAAAGATTGATTGCAGCTTTGGAGGGTGAAGAATGACCATTTTTAGGGAGTGCAGCAATGACGGCAGAGACAGGTCTGCCGAGGACAGACGCAGGCACAGAGAATTAATAGAAGATTCAATAAAGAAAAATCTTGGTAATATTATAGCTGAGGAAAGTATTATAGGAAAAAGCAAGGACAAAAAAATTAAAATTCCGATTAAGGGAATAAAGGAATATCAATTTATATATGGTAAAAGTAAGCCGGGAATAGGTGTCGGAAACGGAGAGGAAAAAAGGGGCGATAAATTTTCGGGCGAGGAGCAGAGCAATTCGGGAAAAGACAAGGCAGGCAATCAGGAGGGTGAAGAAATATATGAGACGGAAATAACCATAGAGGAGGTGGTAAGATATCTTTTTGACGATCTGGAGCTTCCAGATATAGACAAAAAACAGCTTTCTCAATTAGAAGAAAAAAGCTACAGAAAGCTTGGATATCAGAACCGGGGAATACCTCCCAAGCTTGCAAAAAAGCGTTCGGTTGTTGAAAAAATAAAAAGAAAGCAATCCTTCAAAAGGGCAATTGCAGAAAAAAGCCAAGCTCAGCCGGAGGATATTTCTTCAGATAATGAAAATAGAAGATTTCCGTTCGTAGAGGAGGACTTAAGATACTACAGGATAAAGGAAGAAAACAAGAGAGACTACAATGCGGTAGTGCTATGTATAATGGATGTTTCAGGCTCTATGGACCAGACAAAAAAATATCTTGCAAGAAGCTTTTATTTTCTGCTGTATCAGTTTTTGCAGCTGAAATATTCCAATGTGGATGTAGTTTTTATTGCTCATACAACTACTGCCAAGGAGGTAAATGAAAAGGAATTCTTTCATAGAGGCGAGTCCGGAGGTACTTACATCAGCAGTGGCTATGAAAAGGCTCTGGAGATAATCTCCCAAAGATACAGCCCGGCCAACTGGAATGTGTATGCTTTTCATTGCAGTGACGGGGATAACTGGTCAGAGGATAATAAGAAAGCCATTGAGAGTGCTAAAAGGCTTTGTGAGGTCTGCAATTTATTCGGCTACGGCGAAATTGTACCGGGTTACTACAGCATAGGAAGTACAATTAAAACCGAATTGCTGGGAAAGATAGATAACAGGAATTTTGCGGCAATTAATATCAATAAAAAGGAAGATGTGCTGCCTGCGTTAAAAAAGCTGCTTGACAAGGTCAGTGATAAAGATGTGGAACAGGAGGGTTGACGCTGATGGCAGACTTTAGCATTCTGGAGCTGGAATATTGGAATGAACGTATTGAAGGGCTGGCAAGGAACTGCGGCTTGGATTACTATAATCAGGAATTTGAAATAATAAATTATGAGGATATGATCGGGTATGAATCCTATATAGGGATGCCTTCCCACTACCCTCATTGGAGCTATGGAAAGTCCTATGAAAGAATAAAAACCCTGCATAAATATAATTTGACAGGTCTGCCTTATGAAATGGTTATTAACTCTGATCCTTGCATTGCATATCTGATGAAGGATAACTCCTTGCTGGTTCAGGTTCTTACTATTGCCCATGTATATGCGCACAATGATTTTTTCAAAAATAACAGGCTCTTTAAGCTGGGAACCAAGGCAGAATATGCAATTGAGATGTTTAAAAACCATGCTAACCGTATCAGGGAGTATATCTCGGATCCCAGCATAGGCTATGCGAGAGTGGAAAAAATACTGAATGCCGCACATGCGGTAAAGCTGCAAACAGAACGCGTAGCTGAGTTTCAGAGCGGAAGTGAAAAAAAGGAAGAACCGAAATTCGCAATAAAAGAGAACAAAAAGGAGTTTCCGAATTTGGAGAGATATTCTGGCAGTCCGGCCGGCTCCATAGATAAGGAGCTTCAGGAAGACCTTTTTCTGTCAGAGCCCCAGGAGGATATATTGAAATTCATAGCTGAAAACGGATGCCTGCAGGATTGGGAGAAGGACATATTATCTATAGTCAGAGAAGAAGCGCAATACTTTATTCCCCAGATTGAAACTAAGATTATGAATGAAGGCTGGGCCAGCTTTTGGCATTATAATATATTAAATAAGCTTGAGCTGCCTCAGAATATGCATTTGGAATTCCTCAGAAGGCATAATGAAGTTATAAGGCCTTTAAAGTCATCTATCAACCCGTATTATATAGGCTTTAAAATGTTTGAAGACCTGTATAATAAGTTTGGCTCTGAGAAGATATTTGAGGTGAGAAATACCGAGAGGGATCAATCCTTCATAAGGAGATATCTGACTCAGGAGCTTTGCACTGAAATGAATCTTTTTGAGTATGTGACTGCGGGAAATGACTACATGGTTTCTGAAGTCTCAGATGAAGAGGGCTGGAAGGTAATCAGGGAAACCTTATGTAATACAGTGGGTATCGGAAGCATTCCTACCATCGTGGTAAGCGATTGGAATAAAAAGGACAATACACTTATGCTAAAGCATGAATTTGACGGAAGAGAGCTTGAATTGGGATACGCTTATGAAACCTTGAAGCATATAGTGGACCTTTGGAACGGAAAGACCTTATTGACAACTCAGCTTGAAGGAAAGCAAAAAAGCATAAATTGCGATGAAGCAAAAAGAATTTCATTATACGGCTAGGCAGGACACAGCGTAAGGGCAGGCAATCGAAACCATGGGGGAGGCTATCTGAGAAAAATAATTAAAGGCAGTTAATCCAGCCATATGGTATAAGAGTAAAAAATATTGTTAGCACTCTTATTAAATGAGTGCTAAAAAATACTTGAAATTTTTCGGCAATAGAGTTATATTATTACTATCGTAATATTTCAAGTAATACAAAGGCTGAATATTTAAATTAACAAAAAAGGAGGACCGAGTCCATGCCGGTACTTTAACGGAATTTTGTACCAACAGAGGGCTGGACATAATTATCATGGGACAGGAAAGAGGAAGTATATCAATCAATACGGAAAATATTTTTCCAATTATAAAAAAATGGCTGTATTCAGAAAAGGATATATTTATTAGAGAGCTTGTATCAAATGCCAGCGATGCAGTTAACAAAATGAAGAAGCTGGAGGCTATGGGAGAGGCACAGCTGCCTGAGGACAATAAATATGAAATCAAGGTCATTGTTAACAAGAATGAGAAAACTATAAAGGTTTTAGACAACGGTTTGGGAATGACTGATGAAGAGGTAAAAAAATATATCAACCAGATAGCTTTTTCAGGTGCGGTGGATTTCATTGAAAAATATAAGGATAAGTCTGATGACGGCCAGATTATAGGACATTTTGGATTGGGCTTCTATTCGGCATTTATGGTGTCAGAGCGTGTGCAGATAGACACCCTGTCTTATCAAAACGGCGCAAAGGCTGTGAAATGGGTAAGTGACGGCGGCACAGAATTTGAAATGTCAGACTCAGACAAAACGGACAGAGGCACCTTGATTACACTGTACTTATCTGATGACAGCCTTGAATTTGTTGACGAGTACAAAATGAGGCAGACGCTTGAAAAATATTTTGCATTTTTACCGATAGAGCTTTATCTGGAGGATGCTGCAAAAGAACCTGAAAAGGCAGAGGAGAAGCCTGCTGAGGATAAGAGCGGGGAGGAAGCTGTACCGGCAGCTCCGAAGCCGCTGAACGACACAGCTCCTTTATGGCTGAAAAATCCAAGAGATTGCACCGAGGAGGAGTATAAGCAATTCTATACAAAGGTGTTCCACGATTTTAACGAACCGCTTTTCTGGATTCATTTAAATATGGATTATCCGTTTAATTTAAAGGGAATTTTGTACTTCCCCAAGCTAAAGCATGAATTTGAAACGATGGAA
Organism: Ruminiclostridium sufflavum DSM 19573; assembly: GCF_003208175.1. Classification (GTDB taxonomy): domain Bacteria; phylum Bacillota; class Clostridia; order Acetivibrionales; family DSM-1351; genus Ruminiclostridium; species Ruminiclostridium sufflavum. The sequence continues at coordinate 67,249 of NZ_QKMR01000006.1, forward strand.
GGTCAGATAAAGCTATATTACAATCAGGTTTTTGTTGCGGACAATATCAAAGAGGTTATACCAGAATTTCTGATGCTGCTGAAGGGTGTGCTGGATTGCCCGGATTTACCGCTGAATGTGTCAAGAAGCTTCTTGCAGAACGACGGATATGTCAATAAAATATCCAGTCATATTACAAAGAAGGTTGCAGATAAGCTTACTTCCATTTTTGAAAATGAACGCGAAAACTATGATAAGTATTGGGATGATATTAATCCGTTTGTTAAGTACGGTTGTATACGGGAAGAAAAATTTTATGACAGAGTAAAGGATATTATTATTTATAAATCTACCAAGGGCGGATATGTAACACTTAACCAATACCTTGAGAATAACAAGGAAAAGCATGAGAACAAGGTATTCTACGTATCGGATGAAAATCAGCAGGCACAGTATGTGAAGCTGTTCAACGAAAATGATATGGAAGCTGTAATTTTGTCAACAATGATTGATAATCATTTTATGTCCTTGATTGAGAGCAAGGTTTCAGGTGTACATTTTAACAGAATCGACGCTGACATATCAGACAGCATGAAGCAGGAGAATACCGGAATTGCCGAAGAGGACGTCAGCTATCTGGAAACCCTGTTTAAAGAGACTGTTAATGATGAAAAGCTGAAGGTTCAGGTTGAGTCTCTGAAAAATGATACTATACCGGCTGTTGTTCTGCTATCGGAGCAGTCAAGAAGAATGCAGGAAATGAGCAGAATGTACGGAGGCGGTATGGATATGAGCAGTATGTTCCCTAAGGAGCAGACGCTTGTACTTAATTCATCAAACAAGCTTGTCAAGGCTGTTATTGATTTGAAGGCTAATGAAGCAAAAAAAGAAGATGTTAAGCTTATAAGCGAGCATATTTACGATTTGGCAATGATGAGCCATCAGCAGCTTGAGCCGGAGGCAATGTCAAGGTTTATTGCCAGAAGCAATGAGATATTGATGAAGCTGGTTTAACAGCATAAGAGAAAGCTTATAAGTTATAAAGCTAAATTAAAAAGGCAGCTTAGAAATAAATTCTACGGCTGCCTTTTTGAATCAAAGGAATTACTTTTTTGTTTCGTCAGTTTCTCTGATTTCAACACGCCTTATTTTACCGCTGATAGTTTTTGGAAGCTCCTCCACAAACTCAATAACTCTTGGATATTTATACGGGGCAGTTACATTCTTAACATGCTCCTGAAGCTCCTTTATAAGCTCCTTGCTGGGCGTATAGCTTTTTGCCAGTACGACGGTAGCCTTTACAATCTGGCCTCTTACTTCATCGGGAACGGCTGTTATAGCACATTCTAATACGGCAGGATGCTCCAATAGCGCGCTTTCAACTTCAAAAGGTCCAATTCTGTAGCCTGAGCTTTTAATTACATCGTCGGCTCTGCCAACAAACCAGAAATAACCGTCTTCATCACGCCAAGCCAAATCACCGGTGTAATAAATATCATCATGCCATACCTTGTTAGTCAAAGCTTCGTCTCTGTAGTATCCGCCGAACATTCCGGCAGGCTTTATCTTATCAGTACGAATAACAATCTGGCCTTCCTCACCGATTTGACATGAATTGCCGTTTTCATCCAATATATCAATATCATAGCCGGGAGAAGGCTTGCCCATGGAACCGGGTTTTGCCTCCGTCCACTTTGTTGTAGACAGAACAACGGTTAATTCTGTTTGACCGAAGGCTTCCTTAAGCTGAATGCCGGTAGCATTGTAAAATTGGGTAAATACCTCTGGATTAAGTGGCTCACCGGCAACTACACAATATTTAAGAGCGCTTAAATCAAGCTTCGTAAGATCCTCTTTTATGAAAAACCTATAAATTGTTGGAGGTGCGCAGAAGGTGGTTACCTTGTGCCTTGATATAACCGCAAGCAAGTCCTTTGCCACAAATTTGTCAAAATCATATACAAATACGGCACTGCCTGCCAGCCATTGGCCATAAATCTTGCCCCAAACAGCCTTTGCCCATCCGGTGTCTGCAACGGTAAGATGCAAGCCGCCGTCAATAACATTTTGCCAGTATCTGGCGGTATAAATATGCCCTAAGGGATAAACGTAATCATGCTGAACCATTTTGGGCATACCTGTGGTTCCGGAAGTAAAATACAGCAATGAAATATCATTATTTTGTGAAGCCAATTCGCCTTGAGGCCTGTCAAATACATTTGAAGCCTCATCAACTGATTTTGTAAAGTCTATCCAGCCATCCTTGCTGTCACAGATCAGTGCCTTGTGCTTCAGTGACGGACATTTACTCTGAGCATCCTCAACATGCTTTAAGACCTCAGGATCGGGAACGCATACAATCATTTTTATATCAGCGGCATTAAATCTGTAAACATAGTCTTTTTGAGTTAAAAGATGGGTTGCAGGGATGGTAACAGCACCTAGCTTATGCAATGCAAGAATACAGAACCAGAATTCATATCTTCTTTTTAAAACAAGCATAACAGGGTCTCCCCGTTTAATACCCACAGACTTAAAGAAGTTTGCGGTTTTATCACTGTATTCCTTGAGCTGTGCAAATGTAAACGTAGCCTCAGCTCCGGATTCGTCGCACCACACTATAGCCACCTTGTCGGGCTCGGTTCTTGCATATTCGTCAACCACATCATATGCAAAATTAAAATTTTCAGGTATATTTACACGGTAATTTTCGATTATATCTTCATAAGAAGAGAAATCGAGCTTTGACAGATATTTATGCAGCAACATTTGTTTTTCCCCCTAAATTACTTAAGAATTATTGCTAAAAATTTAGCTTGCTTTCCGTTTAAAGCTTTCATGCCATGATTCGCAGAAGAATCAAAGTATACCGAATCGCCTTCTTCCAAAATGAGCTCATGACCGTTTATTATAATTTCTACTGTTCCTTCCAGTACATAATTAAACTCCTGTCCTTGGTGGGAATTGAAATGAATCCGGGAATTTTCGGCTTGGGCAGGAACAGTGACAATAAAGGGCTCGGCCTTTTTGCCTATAAAATTGTTGGCTAAGTTGTGATATTTATAAGCTTCTCTTCTTTCCACACTGGCGCCCTTGCCTTTTCTTACCACCTGATAGGTGTGAAGCTTGGGAGCATCACCGGTAAGGATAGCTGAAAGCTCAACTTTGAATTTATTAGCTATCTGATAGAGAAAGCTGACAGGAATATCTGTATCTCCGCTTTCATATGCCCGGTAAGTTTCTTCGGGAATTTTTAGTTCAGCAGCCAGAGTCTGAATGGATATCTCGGATATTTCTCTCAAGTCTTTAATGCGCGATGCAATTAGCTTTATTTGCTCAGACATACAATCACCTTCCGATATTAATATTTTAGATTTAGCAATACAGGAGTTTTTTTAGCTGAAATTCTAAAAAAAGCTTAAGTATTAAATAAAAACTGTTTTATTGACATAATACTATGCATACATGCTATTAGAAGCTATAAAAATTTTGTATAAAAATCTGTACACATTCGAAAAATATAATAGCATAACTGAATAAATCATGTAAAGCTTGTAAATAACCTTTTTTAGTATTTATTTTAACGTTTTCAACCCAATTTATTCTGAATAAAATTTAAAAAGGTAAAAAACATTAAAAAATGTATAATATTACATATATAACCTTTAAAAAATATAAAATATTGACAGTTATGCAATTAATATAACAATATATAAAATATTATAGAAATTATATGCAGAATATGATACCATAATAGATATGGAATATATTTACTAAAGCCAATTACAGCTCCGGCTTTTGCGGCGATAGAATATTGCAATGCTATTTATATTGCAAAGAATATATATCGCGGCGATATATATTTGTGACGGTATTATGTTTTGTGACGAAATATATTTCGTCTTTTTAGTTGAATTAAGCTTTTAAGCTGATTTTGAATGCAGTTTGGATTTGCCCTTTAGGAGGCTTTAGCCTCGAACCCAGACTATCGGCCGGTATAATCGGTTCCTCAAGCCGATAGTAATTGACTTTGCGCTGGAGGTTTGATAAACATGTCTATAAGCAAAAAGATTTTTGTTATTGTTTTGTGCGGAATATTGATTACTTGCTTCGGAACGGCAGGAAATTTACTTTGGGATTTTTCGCCTTTGATATTTCCGGTTATTTCATGGGCTTTTGTTATTGCCATTGGCCTGCTGCTGACTTTTTCAATCAGTATACCTTTAAAGACCATCGGGAAGGTTGTTGAAAGAACAGCAAATTTTGATTTGTCTCATGATAAAACATATAACAAAATTAAACAAAGAAAGGATGAGATAGGTTTTATTGCAAAAAACCTGTCGCTGGCAAGAATTGCATTAAGGGATATGTTAGGCTTGATGCAGGAAACGTCAAATCACCTCATAAATAATACCCAGGAAGTTGAAAATGCCGCACTTCACTTAAAAGAAAAGACAGACGATACCTTGCTTACAACAGAGCATATTTCGGCTTCTATGCAGCAGTCAGCCGCAACCACATCACAGATTAGCAACAGTACTCAGGAGATTTTGCAGAATATTAACCTTATATCTCAAAATTCTGAGAAAGGAGCTGTATCCGCAAATATAATCAGTGAACATGCAAGCGAAATAAAGGAAAGTGCTGTTTTATCAGCAAAAAATGCCGAAGATATTTATATGGAGGTTAAGCAGCAGCTTCAAAAGGCGATGGAACAGGCAGCAGCAGTTTCTCAGATAGAATTTCTTGCTCAGGCGATATTGCAGATTACAGAACAGACCAATTTATTATCACTCAATGCCGCCATAGAAGCTGCAAGAGCAGGAGAAGCAGGAAAGGGCTTCGCTGTTGTTGCCGACGAAATACGAAAGCTGGCAGATCAGTCATCAAAGACTGCAACAGATATAAAGCAAGTTGTCCGGACTGTAAATGAGTCAGTGGATGCGCTAACAGAGAGCGCAGGCGTCCTTTTGAACTTTATGGATAAGGATGTTCTCAATGATTATCAGAAATTAATAAAAACCGGAGAGCAATATTATGCTGATTCCATGCAGTTCAGTTCTATGATGAATGAATTTAATGATTCCTCAAAAGCAATGAATCAGTCTGTTTCAATTATTGTAAATGCACTTGAGCAGGTATCGGCAAGTGTCAGTCAAAGTGCTGGCGGGGTTGTATCAATTTCCGTAAAAACAGCAGAAGTAGCCGGAAAGGTTTCAGAGGTTAAAAGCTCAACTCAAAATAATTTGGTTTCATCAAAGAAGTTAAAGGATCAGGTTTCAAAGTTTACTCTATAGTATGTGGGTATAGTGCGGTTTTCATGGTTGGGAATATTTACAACCGGTAAATGCGATTGCTTTTGAGAGTTTCTTATTATAGTATATTATACATAAGCCGATATTTAATATAACTAAAAAATCAATTACGGTTTAAGCTTTGTACGATATAATATTGTTTTCCGTAATATGGGAATTTGCATTGAAAAAACGAATTTTTTTGGCAGACAGTAATTGACCTCTTAATAGTAGTATTATTCTTAGTCAAATTTACATTATTTATGGTGTCAGTTCAATTTGTTAAAGTAGGTGTTATTTATGAGATATGACTATGTAAAGGTTAGCGAGGATATTATAGGAAGCTTTTTGGGCGGCGATGTATATACTGTCGGGGGCAATTTAATTGTTACGGAAGATACGCTGATTACAGATTATATACTTAAAAAGTTAATAAGCTTTGGAATTGAAAAGATATACACCTATAGGATTAATACGGTCCGAGGGGATGATTATTTACGAAGCAATGATATAAGTAACGACCAGAAAAGATATATCGGGGATGTTAATAAAGCAAAGCAGCTGCTCCAAGACCTGGCCTCGGGTAAAAAGTTGGATTTGGGTAAGGCGGAGGATATCTCGGAAAATGTGTACAGCAAAATTAATGATTACAGCTCCTTAATGGATTGTGTCAATACTGTCAAAATTGCTGATGAGTATACATACTCGCACATGGTAAATGTTTCTGTATATTCCATGCTTTTAGGCAAATGGATGGGCCTAAGCAAAGAACAAATCAAGGATGTTATTTTGGCAGGTATTCTTCATGATGTGGGAAAATCTCAGATTCCGCTGGAAATTCTGAATAAAAAGGGGTCTCTGAATGAAAGTGAATTTGAGATAATGAAGAAGCATGCTGTATATGGATATGAAATAATAAAACATAACAAAGATATAAATATGGATGTAAAAAGAGCAGTAATAATGCATCATGAAAAGGAAGACGGGTCCGGATACCCTTTTGGGATAAAAGGAAACCAGAAAAACCTGTATTCTAAAATTCTTACCGTCGCCGATATATTTGACGCTATAACCTCTGACAGGGTATACAGAAGAAGGCAGACGCCCTTTGAAGCCTTCAAGGAGCTTGAGAGAATAGGATATGATGTCGTTGATCCAAAGGTCATGATGGCAATGCTTTGCAACATGCCCAGCTATTATGTGGGCTCTAAAGTGAGAATGCAGAACGGCGAGATAGGAGAGGTTGTTTATGTGCCGTATCAGTGTGCATATGCTCCTGTTATAAAGGTAAATAACAGCTTTTATGATTTTTCATACGAAAAAGAGGTTTTAATTTCAGAATTTTTATAATAGCTTAACGGGTATATATTCCTCGATAAATTACTTTGACAGGAGTATATCAATAAATGTGTTTACAGCCTTAGACAAAACTACATTTTTCATTTGAACAATTCCAATTTCCCTTGTGGGAATAGGCTCTTTAAGTTGAATTTCAAACAGCTCCCCGTTACTTATCAGGTCAGATGCGCTTTCCTTCAGTACATATGCTATTCCGGTGCCTATTTTTGCAAATTCCACCAGAAGCTCCAGACTTTCAAGCTCTATTTCGGGTGAACATACAAGTCCGCGATCGCTGAAGAGGCTATCAACGGATTTCCTTGTAGAGCTTTGTGCCTGAAGCATTATAAGAGGATATTGAATTAATTCCTTCAGCTCTGTCTTTCTGTTCTTAAGCTCGGCAAATTTATCAGAGGCAACAAAAATATCATTGACATTGATAAACGGAACAGATATAAATACCTCCTTGCTGACGGGGAGGGTAGCTATTGCGATGTCAACAAGTCCGCTTTTCAGTACCTCCAGCAATTGCGGAGTGGTTCTGTTTATTATTTTAACGGCCACCTTTGGATATAATTTTCCAAATTTTTCGATATACGGCATTATAAAATATTTGCAGATAGAGTCACTCACACCGATTTTAATTTCTCCCGCACGAAGTCCTTCTATTTCCTGAAGCTTGCCTTCTGCTGCCTTTAGGAAATTAAAGGCCTGTGAAGCATAGCTGAAAAGCAGCTCTCCTTCCGATGTAAGCTGCATATTTCTGGATTTTCTATAGAATAAATTAACACCCAATTGTTTTTCAAGGCTTTTAATTGATTGACTTACGGCGGATTGTGTAATAAAAAGCTTTTGTGCCGCGGTTGAAAAGCTTTTGTTTTGTGCACAATAATAGAATATTTTATATAATTCAAAGTTAATATCCATAAGTACCTCTAATGCGTTATATTAGTTATATTAATTTTACTAATATATTTTATCATATTATAATTATAAGTAAAGAGTAAGGCTTTCACTTAGGCGTAACTGCTTTTGCAAGCATTAATATAAATTTTATCCATAGGGAGGAATACTGGTGATGAGCACTGTTAAGAGGTTATTTGTTGAGAAGAGGCAGCCATATGATGTTGAGGCTCAGGGACTTTTATCCGATTTGAAAGGAACCTTGGGAATAAAGGCATTGGAGCATGTCAAAATAATAAACAGGTATGACATAGAGGGAATAAGTGACGAAGAGTACCTGATGGCCAGAAATACAATTTTTTCTGAGCCGCCGGTAGACTACGCCTATGATGAGGAATATAAAATAAAAAACGGCAGCAGAGCCTTCGCTGTAGAATATCTGCCGGGACAGTACGACCAGAGGGCAGATTCGGCCGCTCAGTGCATTCAGTTGTTAACTCAGGGCGAAAGGCCTGAGATAAAAGCTGCCAGAGTAATTGTTTTTGAGGGCGGTATAACTGATAGTGAATTTTCAGCAATTAAAAGGTACTATATAAATCCGGTTGAAAGTCAGGAAGCTAAAATGGACAAGCCGGACACCCTAAAGACAGAGGTTGAGCAGCCGAAGGAGGTTACGGCAATAGAAGGCTTTACAGCCATGAATGAAGAACAGCTTGCCGGTCTGCTTAAGAGTATGGGCTTTGCGATGTCCTTTGATGATATTGCTTTCTGTCAGGGGTATTTCAAAAATACCGAAAAACGTGATCCGTCAGTAACAGAAATGAGAATGATTGATACATACTGGTCTGATCACTGCAGGCACACTACTTTCCTTACCTGCATTGACAGCGTTGAATTTGAAGAGGGCAAATACTCAGATATAATAAAAGAAACCTTTATTGACTATAAGGCCTCAAGAGAAGAAATCTACAGGGGTCGTGACGATAAAGACATATGCCTTATGGATGTGGCGCTTCTGGCAATGAAGAAGCTTAAAAAGCAGGGAAAATTAAACGATTTGGACTTATCTGAGGAGATTAATGCCTGCAGCATAGTTGTTAATGCTGATATAGACGGCAGAAATGAAGAATGGCTTGTAATGTTCAAAAATGAAACTCATAATCATCCTACTGAAATAGAGCCCTTCGGCGGAGCCGCTACATGTCTGGGAGGAGCGATAAGAGATCCGCTATCGGGCAGGGTTTACGTTTATCAGGCGATGAGAGTTACAGGAAGCGGTGATCCCAGAGCAAAGCTTGAGGATACAATTCCAGGCAAGCTGCCGCAAAAGAAGATAACCACCGGAGCAGCAGCCGGCTACAGCTCCTATGGGAATCAAATAGGCCTTGCAACAGGACAGGTTGCTGAAATATACAATGAAGGCTATGTGGCAAAGAGGATGGAAATCGGTGCCGTAATCGGTGCCGCGCCAAGAAAGAACGTGGTGCGTATGGTGCCGCAGGCTGGAGACAAGATAATATTATTGGGGGGAAGAACCGGAAGAGACGGCTGCGGCGGTGCGACAGGCTCATCGAAGGCTCATACGGAGGAATCTCTGGTGAGCTGCGGAGCAGAGGTTCAGAAGGGTAATCCCCCGACGGAGAGAAAAATACAGCGTTTATTCAGAAACCCTGATGCAAGCACTCTTATAAAGAGATGCAATGATTTTGGCGCAGGAGGTATATCGGTTGCAATAGGAGAATTGGCGGACGGACTTGAGATAAATCTGGATGTGGTTCCTAAAAAATATGAAGGCCTTGACGGAACAGAGCTTGCCATATCAGAGTCACAGGAGCGTATGGCTGTTGTTGTTGCCGCAAAGGATGCCGGAGAATTTATTAGCCATGCCGCAAGAGAGAATCTTGAAGCTGTTGTGGTTGCAGAGGTAACAGAAGCGGCAAGGCTCAAAATGACATGGAGAGGAAATACAATAGTTGATTTAAGCCGTGAATTTCTCAATTCAAACGGTGCAAAGCAAAGGATAGATATTGAGGTGACTGCTCCGGAAGAGCAAACTTATTTTGATAAATATAATGATATCGATGTTAAGAGCATTACAGATAAATGGATTGAAAACCTGCAAAACCTGAACCGATGCAGTCAGAAGGGACTTGCGGAGAGATTCGATTCTACAATAGGAGCAAATACTGTGCTGATGCCGTTCGGAGGGAAAACACAGCTGACACCTGCAGAGGGTATGGCTGCAAAGCTGCCTTTAATGGAGGGGGATACTTCAACAGGTACCTTGATGTCATATGGCTATAACTCTGGAATATCAACATGGAGTCCATTTCATGGCGCTGTCTTTGCGGTAGTTGAGTCAATTGCGAAGATTGTGGCAATGGGAGGAGATTACGGCAAAGCACGACTTACCTTTCAGGAATATTTTGAAAAGCCGGGAAAGGATGCAAGACGGTGGGGGAAACCGCTCAGTGCGCTTCTGGGAGGCTATTATGCACAATTAAAGCTTGGAACTGCCGCAATCGGCGGTAAGGACAGTATGTCGGGAAGCTTTATGGATATGGATGTTCCTCCGACACTTGTATCCTTTGCGGTTAATACAGTTAATGTAAACAATGTTGTTTCAAATGAATTTAAAGCGGCAGGCAGCAAGGTTGTAATGCTTAAGGCAGGTCTTGACAAGAACAGCCTTCCGGATTTTGAACAGCTTGACAGGATATACAGCCGTATTTACAGGTTGGCCTGTGAAAAGGCAATATTATCCGCCAGTTCAGTAAGAGAAGGCGGTATAGCTGAAGTAATCAGTAAAATGGCGTTTGGTAATATGCTTGGCTTCGATTTTGAAAAGAATATCGATACCGGAATGCTGTTTAAGCCGTTCTACGGCTCAATAATTCTTGAGCTGCCTGAAAGTACTGATTTTGAAAAGCAGCTTGGTGATTTGGAATATATATTGCTGGGAACAACGGCAGCTAAGGCTGAGATAAATGTAAACGGCACTGTTATTGCCCTTGACATGCTTGCCGAAAAATGGCAGGAACCGCTTGAAAGGGTATTTCCTACAAGAACCAAGAAAATAATGGAAGGGCCTGAGGAATATGCTTTTGAAGCAAGGTCAAAGGTCAGCCCCGGGATAAAGGTTGCAAGACCGAGAATATTCATACCTGTGTTCCCCGGAACAAACTGCGAGTATGACACTAAAAGGGTATTTGAAGCTGCGGGCGGGCTTGTTGAAACATTGGTAATCAGAAACATGTCACACAACGATATTGAGGAATCTATCAAGGAAATGGAAAGAATTATAGACAAATCCCAGATAATAATGATTCCGGGCGGCTTTAGCGCAGGTGATGAGCCTGAAGGTTCCGGCAAGTTTATTGCAACGGCCTTCAGAAATCCTGTTGTCAGCGAAGCGGTAATGAAGCTGCTGAAGCAGAGAGACGGATTGGTTATGGGTATATGCAACGGCTTTCAGGCATTGATTAAGCTGGGCTTGCTTCCTTTTGGAGAAATCAGGGCTATAGATGACAGCTGCCCTACATTGACCTTCAATACAATAGGCCGCCACCAGTCCTGCCTTGTAAATACAAAAATAACCTCGAACCTTTCTCCCTGGCTTAACAAGGTCAAAGTGGGAGATGTGCATACCATAGCAGTATCACACGGGGAAGGCCGGTTTACTGCAAATGGGGAGGTACTCAGGGTGCTTGGCTCCAACGGGCAGATTGCCACTCAATATGTAGACTTGGACGGAAAAGCAACCTATGATGTTGCGTTTAATCCAAACGGCTCCGTCAATGCAATTGAAGGGATTACAAGCCCTGACGGAAGAGTATTCGGAAAAATGGGGCATTCTGAAAGAATAGGCTCAAACCTTTACAGGAATGTACCGGGACATAAGGACCAGAAGCTGTTCCAAGCCGGTGTCGAGTATTTTGGATAAAGCTGTCCTGAAAGTAAATGCATTTCAACAGGAAGAACGTGAGTACAAAATATGTGCACACACTTAAATAAATAGTTTATAATATAAATTATTGGGAAAGCTGGTATATGGACGGCTTTCTCAATTTTATATACTTAAAGTGAGGTTTTATGAAAGCTGAATTTAACAATAGAATAGATCCTGTAAGATTGGCTGTTGCTTTTGTATTTGCAGGATATGTGCTGCTGCTTGCATATCTGACTTTTTTTAGTGATTATTACGGCAGAAGGATGGTTCACCGCAGCATTAATTTAATTCCCTTTAAGACTATAATTGAATTTATAACCTCAGATTATAATACGGAAGCAGTTATAACCAATTTGGCGGGAAATATAGCTGCTTTTCTGCCAATGGGCTTTTTACTGCCGGTAGCTTTTGGAAAGCTGAACAGCTTGAGGAGGATTGTCTTTGCTTCTTTGCCGGGTACTTTATCGGTTGAGCTTATTCAGTATATTTTCGGAACAGGAGCAAGTGATATAGACGATGTCATATTGAATGTACTGGGAGCGGCAATAGGATATTTTGCAGTGAGGGCTGTTATAAACTTAATTTGCCGTTGTAACGTTATAAGAGGCAAGAAATAACTTCAAAAGCAGGTGCAGTTGATTAATTTCAAGCAATATGTTAAAATAAATTACAGTTTTGTAAATATATGTTAATAAAAGCTCTACAATGATTCTTTCGGAGGTGGTTATTACGAAAATTTCGTTTTCTACGCTCGGTTGTCCAAACTGGAGTTGGGAAGACATGCTTTCAACTGCAAGGGATATTGGGTTTGACGGTATTGAAATCAGGGGTATTGAAAATGAGATGTATGCACCAAGTATAAAACAATTTTCGGCTGAAGATATTGACCTGACAAAGAAAAAGATTGCAAAGATAGGTATTGAAATTCCGTGCTTATCATCTGCTTGTTACTTGTTTGATAAAACGAATATTGATAAGCAGCTGCAAGAGGGGACTGAATATATTGAACTTGCGGCAAAGCTTGAAACCCCCTATGTAAGAGTCTTGGGTGATGCTCAGCCTAAGCCCGGAGATGTAGATATTGAATTTGTACTTGAAAATTTAAAAAAACTGACAGATATAGCAACTCCAAAGGGAATAAAAATATTAATAGAAACAAATGGGGTATTCGCAGATTCAAAGGTCTTAAGGTCCTTAATTACTGCTGTTGATTCAGATAATGTAGGTGTTTTATGGGATATTCATCATCCCTTCAGGTTTTTTGATGAGCCTGTAGAATATACCTTTGAAAATTTGAAGGACTACATTTGCTTTCTGCATGTTAAGGATTCACTTGTCATTGACGGAATTGTAAAATATAAAAAAATGGGATATGGCGATATTCCGATAAAAACTATTATACGGTTATTAAAGGAAAACGATTATAAAGGTTATATTTCTGTTGAATGGATTAAAAGATGGTGTATAGACCTTGAAGAGCCTGAAATCGTTTTTTCACATTTTGCGGGATATATGAAGGGTTTAATTTAAAAATAATAAAGCTGAATATATTTATTAAGTGCTTTTCTAAAAAATATGGAAAGGCATTTTTTATTATAGGGAAATAAATTGAGAATTAATGGTAAAATATGGTATTATCATAGCAAAGTTATTTTCACAGTGGCGGTTAAATAAGGCAGCTGATAAGCTGTGAAAAATTGCTTAACTATATTCGGCATGGAGGTTAGGCTTGAAACGTGTTATTTTATGCATATTATTTATTCCTTTAATTTGTTTAAGCGGCTGTAAGGGCAAATCTTCTGCTGTTCCAAAGCATGGGGCTGCTATGTACAATGATTTGCCGATTGCTTTAAGCAGCGGCATAAAGACTCTGGATATAACAATTGACTCTGGAAACCTGCAGATATATTGCTGGGATAAGAAGATTATTAAATCAGAAGCAAAACATATTGTCAGAGATAATAAAACAGATGAGGAATTAGAAAAAATGTTAAGAAAATATTCCGTAGAAAAAAAAGAGAAAGAAAATACATTATTTTATAAAATTAATTATTCAGGAAGTATAAATAATCCAAAGGATATTTATACAGATATTAATCTGACAATCCCTAAACAAATAAAAAATATACATATTAGTCAACAGTATGGCAGTATTGCTTTAATGGACAAATTTGAAGGAAATATAGAAGCGGATTTGGATTCCGTAAACTCTGTAATAAAGTATATGAAGGGGTTTTTGGCATATGAATGTGACAAGGGGACCCTCAGGCTGGACTTGGGGAAGCTGGAGAATCAATCCTTTGTTAATATTTCTTCAGGTAATATATATATAAAGTCTCAATATCAGAATAAATCTGCATATTCATTTAAAACAAAAAAAGGGAATATAGATTTGCTATTTCCAAAGGATTTGAAAGTTAAGCTAAATAGCTTCGGAGCCATTGATAGTAATGGTATTATAGAAAATGAAGGGGATATAGAAGTTGAGGCTTATGCTGATATGGGTAAAATATCTATAAATGGATACTGAAAGTCATAATTACCAGAATAATGTAATAATATACAAAAAAATAATTAAATATTCAAAAACTTGTTGACAAAATATGAAAAATTGTAATATAATGTAACCAGACAGTTGCTTGTTTTTCTCTTTAAAATCTCGTGGTAAGTGTAATTACTTAAGTGAATGATTTTGCTTAGTTTTTATATACAAAGGAAGAGGGGAAGGAGAAAAGCAATGGCGCTAATCAGGCTTATAATTTTTGATGACGACAATGAATACTCATTTAGTTTATGCAATTTTCTAACTCATAATTTTTCTGAGACATTACTCGTAAATTACTATAATAATTCTTATAAAATTGAGGATTGGATTAAAAAGATAGAACCGGATATAATTTTAGTCTGTGAGAAATATTATAATCAAGTCTGTAATCAATTCAAAGCAAACCTTATTATCTTAACAACAGGGACAACAAAAAACGAGGATTTAGCTGATGTTCCGTCAATATACAAGTATCAGGATGCAAACCGCATAGCAGGAAGCATTATCAATATCTATACAAAATCCAATAACATAATTACCCAAAAAAAAGAGAAAGAAGCAAAAACAGTAGCAGTTTATTCTGCGGCAGGCAATACCGGAAAAACATCTGTAGCAGTTGGAATAAGCACTATATGCTCAAGCTTGGGAATGTCTGTTTTCTATTTGAATCTGGAGCTTTTTTCTTCTGCAAGTATATTTTTCTGCGGCAATAATGATTATTCTATTGCCGATATAATTTACTATGCAAAAGAAAAGGACAATAATCTGTTATCAAAGATAACAACTATGAGCTGCAAGGACATTTCCTCAAATATACACTATTTTAAAGAGGCTAACAATGCATTTGAAATTAATGAAATACAGCCTCAGGATATTGAATTAATCATTAATACAATTAAATCGAGTGGACTATATGATCTCATTGTAATCGATATGGATTCTCAGCTTAATGATAATACTACCGCTATTTTCAAAATTACTGATGAAATCCTATGTATTTTTACAAATGAGGAAATATGTTTACATAAAACTCAGCTGTTTGTTGAAAGTATAAACAAACTGTCAGAAAGCTTTACCCAAAATACTTTTTTGACGCATAAATTGCTATATGTTGCAAATAAAGTATCCAAACAGGCCCTCCTATCACACAAAACCTTTCTTAACAACAAAAGTCTTTACTCACTTCCGTATGATGGGAAATTCAATTCTTTAAAAAAGCTTATCAAATCTAATGGAGGGCCTGAGTTATTTAAAAATTCCGTAAAGGATATTGCAGCAAGGTATATAAAGTGACACTCATGATAATAAAAAAATAAAGAGAATAAAGCATACTATATAAAAAAATATGGAGGATATATTGAAGCAGGAGCTTATCAATGAAATAAGGAACTCTGTCAGTCAAAAAATAGACTTGAAGCGAGATTTCTCAGATGAAGAAATAAATCAGGCAATATCAAAATCGGTATTTGAAAAGTCCAAGCAGTTAATTTTAAAATCATCGGAGAAAAAGGAAATAATTGAGGCTGTGTTCAATTCTTTTCGCAGATTGGATATATTGCAGCCTCTCATTGATGATAAGGAAGTAACAGAAATAATGATTAATGGCCCTGATAATATATTTATTGAGAAAAAAGGCGAGAGTAAAAAGCTGGACCTGAGATTTCAATCTTCGCAAAAGTTGGAGGATATTATTCAAATTATGGTGACAGCTGTAAACAGAACTGTCAATGAGTCAGTACCGATTGTTGATGCAAGGCTCAAGGATGGTTCAAGAATTAATGTGGTACTGCCGCCGATTGCATTAAACGGGCCAATCGTCACTATAAGAAAGTTTCCCGAAAAGCCAATAGATATTAATATGCTGATTGAGCTTGGCTCGCTGACGGCTGAGGCAGCAGCTTTTCTAAAAATGCTTGTAGAGGCAAAATACAATATATTTATAGCCGGCGGTACGGGAGCTGGCAAAAGTAATTTAGGTATAAGAATTTATTACATCTGAATTTGTTAACTTTATTGATTTGATTTTTTTATCCTTAGTTAAATATATATTAGTTACTATCTTTCTCACAATCTCCTTTTGACTTTTTAAGCTTATATTATAAAACATAGTTTTAAAATCACTTATTTGACTAAAAAGTGATTCTAATTTGTTTACTTCCGTAAATTTATCATTTAATTTAACGTTCGAAAGCTCTTTTTCTAAATTTTGTATTTGTACATGCAATTGATTAATTTTTGCAATGTATGGACTTAAATCTTCCGTATTACTTTGTTCAAATGCTACAAAATACTTTTCCTTTAGAGATTTTAAACGCTTTATTTCTTGTTCTAAAGTCAACACATCATCGGTGTTGACTTTTTTTATTTTTAACCTCTTAGCAGCAGTCATATATAGTTTTTTGTTTACATAAGAATTAATATTATCTATAATTATATCATCGATTTTTTTGTATGACACTTGGAATCCTTTACAGAGATTGTTTCCGCTATTTGTGTTTGAGCATCTATATGAGCATACTAAATATTGTTTTAATTCTCCTTTTTTATTTGTATAGTTATTGCCCATATAAGAATAAGCATACATTTTTCCACCACATAACGGACAAATAAGTAATTGTGAAAATACGGCAACATTATTTTCGTTTTTAGTAAAATTCATTCTTTTAGAGTTTTTTATAATTTGTGAAATTTTATTAAATGTTTTTTCATCAATTATCGGTTCGTGATTACCTTTTATAATACTTGCATCATTATTTAAAACCCAACCATGACTATGATATCCAGTGCGCACATATCCAGCATAAAAAGGATTGCACAGCATATCTTTTATTGTTGTCCTGTTCCATTGTTTATTTTTCCTAGTTTTGTACCCTGTTGCATTTAATTCTCTAGTAATTTCAAGTATACAGTTACCATCCCTTGATTCTACGTACCTTTGAAATATTTTTTTAATTATTTCTGCTTGCTCAGGAACTATTATTGCTTGCTTATTTTCGTTATATTTATAACCGAAAGGTATAGATCCTTTGCTGTTTCCTTGTTTAAATCTCTCATTTAAACCCATTTTAACATTTTCAGCTATGGTGTTTCTTTCAAACTCAGCTATAGATCCAAGCAATTGGAGAAGCATTTTACCTATAGGAGTAGAAGTATCAAATTTTTCGGAAAAACTTTGAAATGAAATTCCGTTTTGATTAAATATATCAACCATTTCTAGCAAATCTAACAAGCTTCTGCTTAACCTAGATAGCTTCCAAATTAAAACGATATCAAACTTTTTGCTTCTTGCATCACTAAGTAATTCCTTTAAGGCTGGACGTCCAGAAATGTTTTTCCCGCTTATGCCCGCATCTTGATATACTTTAATAACATCATATTCATAAGCTTTTGCAAATTCTCTTAAAATTGAAGTTTGAGCAGAAATAGAATACCCTTCAATAGCTTGTTCTTCTGTCGAAACACGAACATATAAAACGGCTCTCATTATTTGTCACCTTCAATTAAATTTATAATGTCAAGAATCTTTTTAGGATCTATCTTTTTATCCTGCGCAATTTTTGCAACTTCTAAATAGCAACCTTCAAGTTTTACTTCTTCTTCTCCGGATAATTCATTCATTGACAAATTCAATGCTGATGCCATTTTAGCAAGATTTTCATACGAAGTGCTTTTACTTCTTCCAGCCAAAATATCTCTTATTGTAGATTGTGGAACATTTGATAACTTACTAAACTTGTATACAGATATTTTTCTGCTTTTCAGATGTAGTGCTAAATTTTCTGATAACATTTAAAACCTCCAAAATTAAAGCTAATAAAAGATATAATTAGCAATAGCACGAAATACCGACCTAAAATTGCTCAGTTACCGTTTAAAAGCGAATGCATCATTTTGCAATAGCGCGGTATTCCGATATAATAAAAAACATAACAACGGCAATTCGTGGCAATTACTTTATATCTTTGTTGTTACTAGTTTGGGGAAACTAGCACGGAATAAAAACCAATACTTGAACATTATAACGAAATTTCGTTGTAATGTCAACAAAAAACATGTAAACAATACAAATAAGAAAGGGGATTAGAATGACAAAATACAAGCTGACTAAAGGAAATATTAACAGAAAAGAACGATGCGATATTATGCCTATAGGTAAGTTAGTAAAAAAACTTAGAGAATCAAAAGGTGTAACGATATACAGATTATCTAAAGATACTGGAATATCCCAATCAACTATATCAAGCTTAGAAAACAAAGGCAAAACCGCAAGTTTTGACAATGTTGTAAAGATAGCTAAAGCTCTTGATGTGCCAATAGAAACATTTT
Source organism: Ruminiclostridium sufflavum DSM 19573 (assembly GCF_003208175.1). GTDB lineage: Bacteria > Bacillota > Clostridia > Acetivibrionales > DSM-1351 > Ruminiclostridium > Ruminiclostridium sufflavum. The sequence continues at coordinate 85,583 of NZ_QKMR01000006.1, forward strand.
ATCCAGAAAGAAGAGTGGGATAAACATGAATATTACAAATATTAAAATCACAGCAGGGATAAAGAACCAAAATATAATTCCCGGAACATTGAGTGACATAGATGGTTTTTTAGAAGCATTACAAGGTTACATATTAGAAGCGGCAGAAAACTTGCATAGAAAGGAGGAGAGCCACCCAGCATGACAAACAGTGCGGAAATAGATACAGAACGAAGCGATAACACTTTAAGCATGACACATCTAGCGGAAAAATGGAGATGTTCAAACGGGGATGTAAGAAAATTTATTAAACAAGGTATGCCATATGTAGTCTTAAAGAACGGACGGTATCAATTTAATTTGAAAAAATGTGAGGATTGGTATCGAAGAGGCTTTTTTGAATCCTTGCCGGAGCAAAGACAACGAGAAATTTTAAGTAAGCAGAGAATGCTTATACCTAGTTTTAAGAAAGGCAAGAAAATAAAATGACATATTTGAATGGAGAAATTGATTGCTACTGCTACATGGTATTAAGGGGAAAACCAGCGGCAGTGTTGCCTGTAAAAAAAGAATGTGTAAGAGGGGTAAAAGACAGAATTATCAATTTTCATAGGTTAAAAGCATTTGAAAAAGAGCTGTCAGAGGAATGGAGTTCAATTTGGATATATGATAAAGATTTTATGCTTGAAATAATAAACTGCTTACCTGAAAAACCAAACACAATTTTTGAACATTGGGTTCTTGGAAAAGTATTCGGTTTTTCAGATGAAGCAATTGAGAAGTTTATAAGGAATTATACCTTATAATACTCGGTACCATTGCATTTAGGACATGGTGGCAATGTGTCGGTGCTATCATCTAACCTTACAACCTGACCACATGTTTTGCATTGATAGGTACCCTTGCCGGGTTTTTCTCCTGTAGTTGGCATGTGTAAACCTCCTTTATGTAGATAAGTATAAAATACAATATTATTCTACATTAAATGGATTAAGTTTACAACATTTACAAAATAAGCACAAAAGTAATTAAAAAATATTTTAGGAGGTTTTATTTATGAGCAGAAAAGCAACAGGAATAGTAAGGAAAGTGGATGAGTTAGGAAGGATTGTATTACCGATTGAGTTGAGAAAAACTTTCAACATTGAGGAAAAGGACGCGCTTGAGATTTTTGTTGAGGATTCAACAATCATTTTAAAGAAGTATGAGCCAGATTGTATATTCTGCGGACAAGCTAGAAATGTTAAAGCATACAAGGGCAAGAATATCTGTCCGGATTGCATGAAAGAATTGAAAAATAAATAGGAGAGGATGAAAGACTATGTTACTCAAATTTAAAGATATTATACATAAAGATTTCTTTGAAAGTATGGTTAAAAAGACAAACTGCAAAAATGATCCATATCGTGCAGCATTGTTTTACACATTAGGTTTAACGGCTGAAACACGCTGTAACATTAATTTGTTATACAATTTCAAAGAAAATTGCATAGAGTTTGACGGATTAAATGCAGGATGGCAAACGGGTACAACAATAAGACTTTGTAGACTTGCCTTTAATCTTTACAATGGATTTACTGATGAGCAGGGGGATGGAAAAGAAAATAAGGAAGGACGTTTTTATAGTCCATACTGGTTATTTGATTGCAGCTTAATTGACTACATGCTAGAAGCTATAAAGATTCGCTATGCAGAATACAGCGGATACAAATTTACAAGCATAGAAAGGAGCATACAATCATGAGACAGTACATAGACAATGAAACGGCGAAACGTGATGCAATCACAATTGTTACGGTTGGATTAACGCATGATGAAGAAAATCAGATCAGAGCATTGATTAAATCAATAGAAAGAAAAAGAAGCCATGAAAAACGCTCAAGGCTTCTGCATAACATTATTTTTGGAAATTAGTCAAAATCTGAAACATGACCAATTTCATTTAACAATGAAAATTTAAAAGAAGGTGAGGGAATTGATAAATACAGGCGAAACGAAAAGTGTAAAAGATTGCAGTTATTTCTATAGCGCATATTTAGAACGAGGTATTTTAACTAACAGCGGGTACAATTGCAGGCATCCGAAACAGGAGGAAACAGTAACAGAAGAGGGACAAAAGGTAGGCAATTGTTATAGTTGGAGCTGTCCTTTACGGATTAGGGAAAAGGCTGAGAGTGCATGAAATATAAAGGCAGGGGGGGAAGATGAAAAAATACAGCGGCAAACAGTTATTTAATATAACTTCAAACAATGAAAAATTAAAGATTGACATTAAAATTAAGGACTTAGCATGGCTGATTGAGAAAAGCCCTAATAATTATGATGAGTACTATGTTAAAAGAGGCAAACGAAAAGAATTCATTGATTACATAGGTAATGCTTTAGCTGATATGAGCGATCCAGATACAGGAGATTCACCAGTTATGACAATGTTTGAAAATATTTTTGAAGAGATATTTAGCAGTGGAGAGGATTTTATAAAAAGTTCTTCTATGAAGGATAGGCAAAGTGTGAATTAAAAATAAATCGGAGTAATCCTAGGCAATAAGCGTGTACACGCCTCCAGACGTGGAGGAAAATTTAAAAATGGGAAGCAAGGTTAAAAAAGAGAGTGTATTTACATATGCTCAACTACAGGAAATGCAAGCATGGCCTCTTGAAATGAAAATTGAAAACGCACAAAAAATAATACGCCAGACATTTAAGTATGGCAAGAAAATTGCCCTTGCTTTTTCCGGCGGCAAAGATAGTACAGCATTGTGGCACTTAATTCGTGAAACCTGCCCCGAAGAAGCTAAAAATATGATTGTTATATTTGGTAATACTGGTGTTGAGTATAAAGAATCACTCGACTTTGCGCGAAAGCTAGGGAAAGAATGGGGAGGCGAAAACTTCCACGAAACCAAACTTGACCGCATAAAAGTTCCGCGATTAAAGTACGAAGCTCAAAAGATGGTGTGGGCTATGATTGAGAAACAGGGTGATGCCCATAGGTACCTAAACAAGAAAGGCCGTCTGCTTTCTACCGACAAGTTAAACGAAGCGGTTACACCTAAAATGTGGGAATTATTTCGCGAACAAAATCTTGTTTGGGAGGCTGGAACGCAAATTAGTTTTTGGTTCATAGCGGAGCAGTACGGATTCCCGATACTGGGTAAAGATGCAACGAAGCTGGATGCGCCCAGAATAAACATAAATGTATTTCTTAAATATAGTACAGAGCAGTCGGAGGGCAACAAAGAATATTATGATATGCTTCGAGAATTCCCGGATATGCGTATATCGCATTCTTGCTGCTACTTTATAAAAGAGCAGCCATCACAGAAGTTACAAAAGAAATTAGGCTGCGATACGTTGTTTAGGGGATTACTAGCAAGTGAGAGCCGCCGCAGAACATTTACATTTCTTGATTACGGATTTTTGTACAAAGGCGCAGATAAATATTTATATTCTTCACCGCTTGCAATATTTACTGACACCGATATATGGGCTTACATTAATTCAAGGAACTGCCCGTATTCTGAATTATACGACCTAACAGACGAAAAAGGAAACAAACTATTTGAGCGTAATGGTTGCTATACCTGCGGAACTGGGCTTGCTTATGAAGGAAATAACATAGAAATCCTGAGAAAACACTATCAGCCAAAATGGCGGGGATTAATGAAATACGGTATGGCAAGAGAAATGAAAACATTTGCTTGTGCCATGTGTAATGATGTGAAGCTTAATGCCTTAGAAAGCGACTATTTACTTGATAACAGACCGTGTGCGTTCGATAGGCTTACACCTAAGACAGATATTTTAAAAGCTTTACGCGAAGAGCCTGAGCAACTAGATTTGTTTGGCGGAAGCACATTTATTTCAAATATTTCAAAGTAATTTTTATAACAAACATTTTAAGACTGGGGCAGATTGGAGAGCATACATGAAAAACAGAGAAATAATAGTTGATAACTTTGCCGGTGGCGGAGGAGCCAGCACAGGCATTGAAATGGCAATAGGCAGGAGTGTTGATATAGCAATCAACCATGATCCTGCTGCAATAGCAATGCATAAGGTAAACCATCCTACAACAAAGCATTATTGTGAATCGGTTTGGGATGTTGACCCGGTAGAAGCATGTCAAGGCAGACTGGTAGCATTAGCGTGGTTTAGTCCGGACTGTAAGCATTTTAGCAAGGCTAAAGGTGGAAAGCCGGTAGAAAAGAAAATCCGGGGGCTTGCATGGATAGTATTAAAGTGGGCTGCTAAAGTAAGGCCGAGAGTAATTATGTTAGAAAATGTTGAAGAATTTCAAACATGGGGGCCTATCCGAAAAGGCAGACCGATAAAAAGTAAATCAGGACAAACGTTTCAAGCATGGAAAAATCAGCTTGAAAGTTTAGGATACAAGATTGAGCATCGAGAACTCAAGGCTTGCGATTATGGAACACCGACAATTAGGAAAAGATTTTTTCTAGTTGCTAGGTGCGATGGAAAACCAATTGAATGGCCTGAGCCGACACATGGGAATCCTAATTCATTGGAAGTGCAAATGGGTTTATTAAAGCCATGGAGAACAGCGGCAGAGATAATTGATTGGTCGCTACCATGCCCGAGTATATTTGACAGGAAAAAGCCACTTGCGGAGAATACATTGAAGAGGATAGCCAGAGGGCTACAGAAGTTTGTTATTGATAATCCTAAACCGTTTATAGTACAGGTAAATCATAGTGGCTCTAATCACCATTACTGCAATTCAATTGAATGTCCATTGCCGACAATAACATCAAAACATGGGTTTGGAGTTGTTACTCCGTACTTGGCAGTAAATACAACTGGACATACCGGAGGAGAAGTAGACGAGCCAATACATACAATAACCACAGGTGGACATCATGCACTGATTGCACCAACACTTATTCAGACAGGCTATGGCGAAAGGGAAGGACAAGCCCCAAGAGTACCCGGAATAAATAAACCACTTGGAACGGTAGTAAGTACTTGTAAACATGCAGTAGTTGCACCTACATTAATTCAGTACCACACAGAAACAACAGACCAGCCGAGAGGGCAAGTAGTAAATAAACCCATATCAACGATTGATGCTTCTCCACGGTACGGACTTGTCAGTGCTTTTATATCAAAGTATTATGCCGGAAATTATAAGGGCTTTGGCAGTGCTCTTGACGAACCAGTACATACAGTTACATCAAAAGACCATAATGCAGTTATAACCACATTCATAACACAAATGAATAAATCTTCTATTGGTCAGACCGTAAACGAACCACTAAACACTGTAACAGCTGGTGCAAACCACTTCGGAGAAGTAAGAGCATTTTTAATTAAGTATTACGGACAGGGAACAGGTCAGTCACTATCAGAGCCATTAGATACAGTTGTTTCAAAGGATAGATTCGGTCTAATCACTATAAATAATATTGATTATCAGATTGTAGATATTGGGTTGAGAATGTTAGAGCCATATGAGCTATTTGCAGCTCAAGGATTTCCGGACAAATACATAATTGATCATGATTATACAGGAAAACCATATCCCAAAACGGCTCAGGTTGCAAGATGTGGTAATGCAGTACCGCCGCCATTTGCTGAAGCTTTGACAAGAGCCAATTTACCCGAGTACTGTATAGCAAAAGCAGGATAGGAACAGGTGGTGAAAAATGAATACAGTTCTAAAATATCCGGGCAGCAAGTGGAGTATGACAGATTGGATAATATCAAATTTTCCTGCTGATTATGAAAAAATGACTTACTTAGAGCCTTATGCGGGTTCGTTAGCAGTATTCTTCAATAAAAAAAGAAGTCAAATAGAGACAATAAATGACTTGGACAATAATATTACAAACCTATTTGAAGTAATCAGAGAACAACCGGAAGAGTTTAAAAGAGCAATCAAATATACTCCTTGGGCAAGACAAGAATATAAAAATAGTTATGAAATGACAGGGGATAGCTTAGAAGATGCCAGAAGGTTTTTAGTCAGGTGCTGGCAGGCTATAGGCACAAAAACAAGTGACATATCAGGATGGAGTAATCATATTAAGCCGGGCGATACCGGTACATCTAGGTGGACACGACTTGACAAAAGCATAGATGAAGCAGCGAAGAGGTTACAGAGCTATAAAAAATGTCTGGTACAAATTGAGAACATGCCTGCAGTAGACCTGATTAGGAGATATAACAGACCGTATGTATTTATTTACTGTGATCCTCCATATGTACTCAGTACCCGCAGTAAAAGAATTTACAAATGTGAAATGACTGATAATGACCATATAGAACTACTTGAAGCATTAACAGGGCATACAGGCCCGGTAATGATATCCGGTTATATGAATGAAATTTATAATGAAATGCTTAAAGGATGGACAGTAAAGACCAATAAATCTAATTGCGAAATGGGTAAAGCAGCAACGGAAGTTATATGGATGAATTACAAACCGTCAAATGAGCAATTATCACTGTCTATATGACGGTGAAATAACTGCATAAATTGGTGAAAGGAGAACTCTGATGAATAAAGTTATATCTTTTGGAAGTTGCCGGTTCTGCGGACAGAACAGCCTGCATGACAAGGATGATTTTGAAACAGTGGAACAGGCCAACGAATGTGCAACGCTTCATTGTAATTGTATTGAAGCTACTAAATATCAAGTTCAAAAGAAAGCGGAAGAGGATAGGCAGCAGGCCATAAAACGAGCAGAGGAACAAATAGAAAACTTATTCGGTGGTGGTTCGGCTTCATACGGATTATTACCGGTAGAAAACATTATAAAAGAGCTGATTTTAAATTCAGCAATAATGATTTATGACAGCTTATTAAAAGATGTATCAATCAACATTACTTCTTGCCTGAAAGTGAAGATATCAAAATCAACTAAAGGCAAATTAACTTTTGTGAGGTCAGATGCGGCAGTATTTAAACAGGAGGTATAGCAATGAGCTTAATAAGTAGGATTGAGCCTTTGTTTATTATAGGTATTGACTTATCCTATACGCCAGATCATACAGCCTATTTTGCAATATGTAATGACTGCGGAAAAACGTGGAATGTAAGCAGATACAAAAGAGGCTATATTTGTCCGTATTGTACAAGTAAAAAGCAAAGGGAGAGGAAAACCCGCCATGTCAGAAAAGTCGGTAGGTGAGCTACATAAATGATTCAGAAAGCAAAGGAAAACGCCTTGTATGCTATTCCAGTAGTAAACAAGGCGTAACCTTAAAATTGACTAATTGCCAAATAATCCTAATAAAAGTATACCATACTTAACGGCATAAGTCAAAAGCGAAAATCAGCGCCGATAGGCGTTTACGGGCTTGTAATAGGTATTAACTAAACAACCATAAACAAATATTTACCATTATTAGCTAATTAATATGACACTAAAATTATTGACTTAAAGGGGGTTAAATATGTGCCGTATAGTAACAGCTATATCTTAGAAAATTATGAGGAACTTTATACAATCCAATATGAGAAAAATATTGAGGATAGCATAGAGGAACAGATAGAAGCTCTGAGAGATAAAAATATTAAGAAATATAGAGTAAAAACAATAAAGTGCGGTCAGATGTTGGAATGTGAAATATACCCTATCTGGAAAACAGGCAATAAAGATATCGGGATTGGTAAAAAGAAGCCCAGCCGAGAAGCACAAAAAAATCTGAATGACAAAAATGCAAAGAAAAAAGTTATAAGGCAAATAAATACTAATTTTACCAATGAAGATATATGGGCTACCTTCACATACGACAACGAACATTTACCGGGCAGTGCGGAGCAGGCAAAAAAGGATATGCAAAATTACATAAGGCGGCTAAACAGATATGTAAGAAAAAATAAACTTCCAGCTCTTAAATATATTTATGTAACAGAGTATGAAGAGGATGAGAAGAAAGGTAAGAAGCGGGTGCACCATCACATAATAATGAATTTCAGGGGCAGAGACACGGCGGAGGAAATTTGGGATAAGGGAGGGAGGACACAAACCAGAAGATTGCAGCCTGATGATTACGGCTTAGAAGGAATGGCAAGATACATAACAAAAGATCCTAAAAACTCAAAAAGATATACAACCAGCAGAAATCTAAAAAAGTATTCAAAGCTTACTATAGCAGACAACAAAATGACAAAGAGGGAAGCAGAGAAGATAGCAAAAAACCAAAATATAGCAAGTGACATATTCGAAAAGTTATATGAGGGCTACATATTTAATGACATTGATATAAAATACAGCAAATTTGTAAGCGGGGCTTATCTGTATGTAAGGATGCGGCAGAGGGACAGGCCTCAGAAGAGGAAAGAAAATCGGAAAAGCAGGGGAGGCTTAGAAATTGGCAAAGAGCAAAGTACCGACAGCAAGTGAGAGTGTAGAGCAAATATATTTATTTAGATGGGCTGCCTTATCCTCCGGGGCTATGCCAGAGCTTGAACTAATGTATCATATACCGAACGGCGGGAAGAGGAATATTACAACGGCGAAGAGGCTCAAAGCAGAGGGAGTAAAAGCAGGAGTACCGGATATATGCTTGCCGGTGCCGAGGGGCGTATATCATGGCTTGTATATTGAACTAAAGGCAGGTCGAAACATAACTACAGAAAAACAGGACGAATGGTTAGAGGCGTTAGACAGTAACGGATATTTTACAGCAGTTTGTTACGGATGGGAGAAAGCCTCAAAAGTAATCACAAATTATTTGAAAAATGGAGGCAGTGCAAATGTATAAACAAAAGCTGATTTATGTATGTTCTCCGGTTAAGGGAGATATAGAAGAAAACATAACAAAAGCAAAAGAGCATTGCAAGACTGTTTTAATTATGGGGCACATTCCTATAGCTCCGCATGTTGCATTTAACGGAATGCTTAACGATAAAGTGCAGCAGGAGAGGGAAACAGCATTATCTTTAGGGCTTGAGCTTGTAAAGCGTTGTGATGAAGCATGGGTGTTCGGAAATGTTATAAGCAAAGGGATGCAGGGAGAGATTGAATTAGCAAGGCAAATAAATATACCGGTAAAAACAGTTTTACATGCCGGTGGAACGGAGGGGGCAGCAGAATGAAAACAATTAGCATTATAAACTTGAAAGGCGGAGTGGGTAAAACCTTTACAGCCATACAAATGGCATATGGCTTACAACTTGAAGGAAAGAAAGTTCTTTTACTGGATAATGACAAGCAGGGCAATTTATCTAAATTTTATAAGGTATATAGCAATACAGAGGAATGTGCTGCAGCTAAATTACTAAGTACATACCAGCCTATATTGAAAACGCTGGAAGAGGAAACCCAGTACAAAAATCAGTACATAATAAATGCGAATATGAGCCTTTTAACTGCAACACTTGAAGTTACAAAAACAACGGCAAGTGACCAGCATTTAAGATTTAAAAGGATAATACAGCAGGCAGAAAAGGCGGGATATGATTACATGATTATTGATAATCCTCCGGATATGGGACTGAATGTTATAAATGCCTTAATAATTACGGATGATGTTATAGTTCCGATAAAAATTGACGAATGGGCTTTAGAGGGTTTAGACATTATCATAGAGCAGATAGAAAACGCCAAAGCCCTTAACGAGAAAATACGCTTTGCGGGAGCTTTAGTTACAAACTATAAAAAGAACGATTCCAATATAGCAGGCGTTGATTGGCTGAAAGAAAGCAATTACAAAATATTTGATACAAAGATAAGGTATAGCGACAAAGCGACAGAGAGCATATTTTTTCACAAAGCAGTACAAGAATATAGCCCCAGGAGTGCAGTAGCTATAGACTATAAAAAATTTATAAAAGAGTATGAAAGTGAGGTTACTTATGGAAAAAATTAAAATATCGGAACTTGAAAAAGATGATGTGGTTTTGGTTGAAGGCAATTATACTGTAAACACTGTGGAAGATATTTTGAATGATTTAGAACTTTATAAAGATAAGGAAATATATACGACAACAACAATTTATGCGAAATTTGATGCTAAAGAAATTTTAGAAGCTGCTATTGAAGACGAACAGTGTAATGGAATGTATGATGACTGGGACTATAACATAAAGGCAGATATAACGGAAGAGGATATATCAGAACTGCAAGTCATATTTGACAGAATATTAGCAAGACATCCCGGAGCTAATTTTGCCTATGAGCCTGACCAGTTAATTGAAATTGATGTTTAAGTGATCCATGAAACAAATAAATAAAGATTCCAATATGGCAGGCGTGGATTGGCTGAAAGAAAGCAATTACTAAACAAATAAAGAGTGAGGGCGAATTATGGCAATAAAAAAATCAGATAGGCAAAAAATTTATGAAAAATATAACGGACATTGTGCGTACTGTGGGAAAGAAATTGCTTTAAAAGATATGCAAGTAGACCACATTGAACCATTAAGAAATTGGGATAGGGCAAAAACTCAGGAGGAATTAAACAATATCAAGAATTTTAATCCATCTTGTCGCATGTGTAACCATTATAAACGAGCAGATAACTTAGAAGCCTTTAGAGAATCCATGAGTACGCTGCATAAACGCATATCCAAACTTTACATAGTAAGAGTAGGAATAGACCACGGAATTATAAATATCAAGCCGTTTGATGGGAAATTTTATTTTGAAAAGATAGTTACAAATCGCTAAGAAATGATACAAATATTAAACAACTTAGAGGTGAAGATAAATGTTAAAATTGGCATTCTCATATCAAGAGAAGTTAAATCATGTTTGGCAGTCTATTGCTTTCAAAGACAAGTATCAATTTTACAGTGGTGATATTTGGTGGAGTTACAAGGTCGAACTTGACAGTAGTTCTTGGGATAATATTCAGATGGTCAGTGTTGGGAACAATGACAACATTCTTGGATACTTCGGTGCCCATATTGACAGACAATCGAACAAGGTTTCAAGCATTGGTGCTATCAACTTCGGTAATGTGAACGTGACATTTTCAAAAGACTTTTACCAATTTTTGTATGAATTGTTCACAAAGCACAAATTCCGCAAAATTGAATGGTATGTCATTGTCGGGAATCCGGCAGAAAAATTATATGACAGAATCATTTCAAAATATGGTGGAAGGGTTGTTGGCATTAAAAAAGAAGCAACAATGATGGCTGATGGAACGCTTAGAGATGAAAAAGAATATGAGATATTTAAATGTGATTTTGAATCACAAATGACGAAAGGTGTGCAGCAGGGGATGGATTAATATTAAAGGATAAGAGGTGGAATTTTGAGTAGTACAAATAGAAGCATGGTAAGAAATGAAGCAGATTATTACAGAACGCCTGTAATTGAAATAGAAAGGTTTTTAATTGAATTTAACAAACTCTATGGATATCATCTTAATTACGGCAATATTTTAGATCCCTGTGCCGGAGGGGATGAAGAACATACAATGAGTTATCCAGAAGCAATAAAGGCTTACAACAACGATATAACGACTATTGATATTAGGGAAGATTCAAGGGCAGATATAAAAGCTGATTATCTTGAAACAGACTGTTTTGGCAAATACGATTTAATAATAACTAATCCTCCATTTTGTATAGCCCTTGATATTATTAAAAAGGCTCTGGATGATGTAAAAGACGGTGGGTTAGTCGTTATGTTACTGAGATTAAACTATTATGGGAGCAAAGACAGGAAACCATTTTGGAATAATTTTATGCCGGAACATTGCTTCGTTCATCATAAAAGAATTGGGTTTACTGACAACGGGAAAACAGATTCGATTGAGTACTGTCATATGGTATGGAGAAAAAGCTATTATCCGGATTATACAAAATTAAAGGTTATTTAGTTTGGCAATATAAGAAAAAGCAAAGGAGGGCTTTATTATGGTACAAGCAAAGAAATTTAGTTTTTTGGATATTATGAACAGCTCTGCTAAATCAGATGAAGTATCAACGGATTTTAAAGAGATATTTTTAAGCCCATATGAAGTAAAACCGACAGAGAGTAATTTTTATTCACAAGAAAATATAGAAGAGCTGGCAGATGCTTTTTTAACAGTAGGGCAGCAGCAGCCGACAGTATTAGCATATACAAATGATGAGTACAAAATAATAAGCGGGCACAGGAGAAATGCAGCTAATATTCTAAATATTGAGCGTGGTGAGCTTAACAGGGATGCTAAGATAAGATACCTTTACAAAGAAATGACACCGGCAATCCTAGAGCTATCATTAATTATGGGCAATGCCCTGAATAGAAAGCTTACACCATATGAGGAAATGGAACAGGCGAAGAGGCTAAAAGCAGCATTAATAAGGGCGAAGGAAGAGGATGGCTTAGAACTTAAAGGCAAAATAAGAGATATTATAGCAGAGCTTCTAGCAACAAGCCCTACTCAAATTGCAAGAATGGAAAAGATAAGTTCCAGCCTTACTGATGAAGCAAAAGAACAATTCAAGGCGGGCAATATGGGTATAACCGCCGCATATGAAACAGCAAAATTACAGCCAGAAGAACAAAAAGCGGTTGCCTCTTCCGCAGCAGCTGGTGAAGAGGTAAAGCCGAAAGACATAGCGGAGAGGGTAAAGGAATTACAGCAAACTGCTATAGATAATGTTGAAAAGCAAATTGATAAAGCGGTTAAAAAGGCAGAATATGCAACGGTAAGAGTACTGCAGGCAACAGTAGAAGCCGAGAGAGTAGCAGAAACAGCAATGTTTAGTAAAGAAGTGTCCGAAACGGACACCATAAAGCCAGAATACAAGATAACCCACAAACTAAAAATATATCCAGAGCAATTTGAGGCAGTTAGAAGAGGAATCAAGACATTTGAATACAGGCTAAATGACAGAGGCTATAAGAACGGAGATATATTACGGCTTTTCGAATATTCACCAAAGGAAGAGGAGTCTACAGGGCAGTTTATAGATGTTAAAGTAATTTATCTATTAGAGGGTGGCAATTTTGGAATACCTGAAAATTATGTGATTATGAGTATTAAGGAAGTATAGGGAGGGATTAGAATATGCGATGGTCAGATTGTGCAGTACAGGACTTAAAGAAATATGAAGGACTAAAGGCAAGCATATATAACATAGAGGAACGAATAGAAGCATTAGAAATAAAGTTCGAAGGGATTAAGGTAAATAGAAGTGATAAGATTCCAGCACATGGAGGCGGTAGTAAGTGGGAGGACTATCTGCTAGACAATATAGTAGAACGTGAACGCCTTAACTTTCTGCTTGAAGCAGATAGAAAAATACTAGGAATTATAGAAAGGGGTTTGCAAGCCCTAGACAATACGGAGAGGCTTGTATTAGACAGATTTTTTATTCATAGAAGAAAAGACCATATTGGAACATTAATTGAGGAGTTGGGAGTAGAACAAAGCCAGATATACAGAATTAAAGACCAAGCTTTATATAAGTTTACTATACATATGTATGGGATTGAAGAATATTAGTTGTTTTTAGTCTGATAGGAACTAATAAAAAATTAAAACGGAGTAATCATAGGCTAAAAGTTTGTGCACACCCAGACGTATAGGTTTTTGGAAATCAAGACAAATAACAAATAAATGTAAAATAATAAAAATATTGACATAAATACATTATAATGATATTATTTTTTGTGGTTTAGAACTTATTAAGCTATATTAAAATCAAATTATAGGAGGTATTATTATGTACATGTGGTGTAAGAAAGTACAAATTAAAAGCATGTTAGCAATATTAATAGCTGTGACATTGATGATTGTAAGCATTCCAACGGTAAGTGCAGCAAGTTATTATCCTCAGACATTTACACATACCGAACAGTTTTATGTAGCAGAAGGTGTAACTGCGACATTTACCGCTGAAGTAACTATTTGGTACTATACTGATAATAAAATTCATATTTATAGTGAAAATCTATCATGTTCAGTCAATGATTCTAGATATAGATGCTATACATATGGTCTTCAAATCACTAATGGAAACGGACTACTTAGTACATCTGTTGGGTATGCTACAGTATCTGGTCCAATCTATTCAAAAACAATGGTTGCCAACGTGGCCATCGTCCCTGGAAATCCACCTCAAATTACAATGGGGGTTTTGTAATGATTTAATGTATGAAAACATGGTAAATATCCCTTGATGATTTATAATTTAAAAATAGTATAAAAGAATAATATTTTTAATAAAAAGGCTTATAGCGTACTTGCTTCAAGCCTTTTTATTTTATTCTTTAAGGCAATGTTAAAGACAAAGAACGTATAACAACTTTATAAACCTGAAGAGTTACATTTTAATGAGAGTGCGTTAATTGATATTATAGAAGGTCATATTTCATGTGGTGATTCTATAGGTAAGATTAAGGGTATATTGGTAAACGATTACAAAGCACCTCCAGAACATGTAAATGAATTACTGATATCAGCACTGGATAATAGCACAAATGGCTTAGAAGAATGTAAAAAATGATTTTTGTATATTAACGTGAGTTGTTGCACTTTTGTTAACATATAACATTAAGGAGAAACATGATAAAAACAAGGGAAGTTTTATCCATCCCTTCATGCTAAAATAATATAAAAGAATAATGTTTAATACAAAGACTTGCGGCGTTAATTGCTTCAAGTCTTTTTCTTTTAAAGGATAAACACAATGACAAAACATGAATTAGTTCACTGGATCAATAAGCTGATTGAGCACAGAAATATAAAAGCATTTTACAATTCAGGTTTATGGGAACAGATTAGAAATGAATCATTGCAAAGAGACAACAACGAATGTCAAAAATGCAAAGCTAAAGGGTTGTTTAGTGCGGCACAATGCGTTCATCACGTAAAACATGTGAGGAAGTATCCTGAGTTGGCGTTGAGTATAGATAATACTATTTCGCTATGCAATAGCTGTCACGATTTAGAACATCCAGAGAAACTACAGAATAAAAGCAAACCGCAGTTAAATGAGGAAAGATGGTAGTACCCCCGGTCTAAAAAAGCGAAAAAACTCTGAGCACAGGAAGAACGGGTAGAAGGGTAGACAAAACAGATTTCTCGCGCGCATGAGAAAAAATTAGAACATAAATAACAAAACAAGGGAATAAAAGGAGGGATTATAAATATGGCAAGTGCTAAGAAAATCAAGGAATCTCTGATAAAGCAACTTAAAAATAAAGGAGCAAACGTTGAACATTTTAATAGTTTAATTGATGACTATATTTGGTACTGGAATCAGGAAAAAGCTATGCAAAAAGATATAAAAGAACGTGGATTTATGTTTGAAACAACTTCGGCATCAGGAGTTTCTATTAAAAAAGAAAATCCCTCCGTTAAAAATGCAATATCTTACAATAAGCAAAAGCTTGCAATCCTCAAAGAACTGGAATTAACAACTAAAAATGTAATGAGTGATGGCGATGATAAATTGTAAAGAGATAAAAGATTATATAGATTTAGTACGCTCTGGAAAATTTGAGGTTTGCAAAGAACAATTATTATTATGCGATTATGTAGAGCAGATTTTTAAATCAGAAAAACTTTACATAAACAAGGAGCAGCTTGAGGAATATTTAGCTTTGCAAAAGTATTTCCCGTTTGAACTTTTAGCTTGGGAAAAACTTTGTTTTACCTTACATAACTGTGTTTACAAGGAGGATGGGCAATTGAGATGGCCCGTTCTTTTTGTTTTAGTGGGGCGCGGAGCTGGGAAAAACGGTTACCTTGCGTTTGAAGATTTTTGCCTTTTAACCCCTGTAAATGGGGTTAAGTATTATTTCATCGATATATTCGCAATGTCGGAAGATCAGGCTAAAACTACTTTTGAAGATGTATACAATGTGATGGAAGACAATAAAACAAAGCTCAAAAATCATTTTTACTGGAACAAAGAAGAGATTATTAACCTAAAAACCAAGTCAAGACTTAAATTCCGAACCAGTGGAGTTAAGACAAAAGACGGTGGCAGACCGGGCAAAATTGATTTTGACGAATATCATGCTTATGAAAGCATGAAGCTGGTTGATACTGCGACAACCGGTTTAGGTAAAAAACCGCACCCAAGGCGAACGATTATTTCAACAAACGGAGATGTAAGAGGAGGCCCGCTTGATGATTTAATAGCAAAAAGTGAATCAATTTTAAGAATGGAGTTGCCTGATAACGGGACATTGCCTTTTATTTGCAAGCTTGATAACGAAGACGAAATTAAAGATAAAAAAAAATGGTCTAAAGCTAACCCTAGTTTAGCTTTCTTTCCAACTCTACAGCACGAGCTTGATATTGAATTTGGTGACTATCTGCAAAACCCAATAGGGAACTCTTCTTTTGCGACAAAAAGAATGAACATGCCTCAAGGTGATAAAGATGCAGAGGTTACAACATGGGAAAATATACTGGCAACCAACCAGAGCATGCCAGATCTAACCGGATGTACCTGCGTAGCGGGAATTGATTATGCTAAGACAACAGACTTTGTTTGTGCAGGACTACTTTTTATATACAAAGGAATATATTACTGGTTATCGCATACATGGGTTTGCAAAAAGTGTAATGATCTAGGCCGCATTAAGGCACCGCTAAAAGAATGGGAGAAGATGAAGTTACTAACCTTTGTCGATGGCCCGGAGGTGTCACCGGATATACCGGCGGCATGGTTACAAGAACAAGGACAAAAATACAACATTACTATTTTGGGCATGGACAATTACCGCTATACACTACTGGCAAGATCCCTTAGAAATGTCGGCTTTGATGTAGATAAAAATGAAGCCAATAATATTATGCTAGCTAGGCCAAGCAATGAAATGCTTATAGCACCAATAATAAATAGTTTATTTGTAAATCACAATATTGCATGGGGTGATAATCCGCTAATGAGGTGGTACACAAATAATACTTGTATGGTAACTTCACAGGCAGGCAATATAACATATGGAAAGATAGAACCCAAAAGCAGGAAAACAGATGGTTTTAAAGCTTTTGTTGCGGCTATGTGTGCAAGTGGAAATTTAGAGGATAGTGGCGAAACGGTTAATTTTGATTTTGGAGTGTATACATATTAAAAATAAGTCTTAGAAATAAGGCTTTTTATTATACCTTGAAAGGAGGTGAGAAAATGAAATTTATAGATTGGATAAAGGACTTCTTCGGGGTTGACCAGTCAACAGTATATATAAATCAACAGGCTCAGGCCTCTCAAGAGGTGCTGCTTGCGATTAAAGACTTTGCCATATGTTCTGCAATTAACCTGATAGCCGGAGCAATAAGTAAATGTGAGTTTAAAACATATTTAAACGGCAATGAGGTTAAAGGCGATGAATACTATATCTGGAATGTTGAGCCGAATAAAAACCAGAACTCAACGCAGTTTATTCAGGAGTTTATTTCAAAATTGCTTTATTACAATGAATGCCTAATTTTGGACATAAACGGACAGTTAATTATTGCGGATGATTTTATACAAACAGAATATGCGGTATTTGAAAACACTTTTTCAAACGTAGTAAGGGGGACAATGAAGTTTGATAAAACCTTTAAAATGAGTGAAGTCCTATATTTCAAATATAGCAATAACGATGTTAAACGTCTGCTCTCAGAACTCATGAACGGATATAACAATTTATTAAATATGGCTATAGGTAAATATAAGCGTAGCGGTGGAAGAAAAGGAACGTTGCACATAAATTCCACAGCCTTAGGCGATAAAAATTTTCAAGATAACATTAATAACTTGATGAACAATAGATTTAAAAGCTATTTTGAATCTGAGAATGCAGTACTGCCACTACTAAACGGATATACATACAATGAGCAAAACGGAGAAGGAAATAAAAAATCCACAAGCGATATGGTTGATGTAGCTGCAATTGTGAAGGAACAATTTGACAAAACTGCACAAGCCTTTAAAATTCCCCCTTCCCTACTTGGAGGAGACATATCGGACGTAGACAAAATAACGGATAATTTTTTGACATTTTGCATTGATCCTTTAGCGGATATGGTAGGAGAGGAAGGCAACCGCAAAAGATATGGTAAAAGTGCTTTTTTAAAAGGCTCTTTTATTAAGGTGGATACAACCTGTATTAAGCATATAGATATATTCTCTATCTCAGAATCGCTTGACAAGCTTATTGCATGTGGTGGATACAGCATTGACGAGTTAAGAGAAAAGGCAGGTGATATTCCATTAAATACAGACTGGAGCAAAAAACACTGGATAACTAAAAACTATTCAGACATTCAGGAAGCGAAAGGAGGTGAGGAATAGTGAGAGGACCAATATTTTTGATTAAGCAGGCAGCAGAGCCTAATGCAATGGATTTATACATTTATGACTATGTTAAAGGTGACAGCGTGAATTGGTGGACAGGTGAAAAAGAGGAAAGCCAAACCTCCGCTAATTACATCAAAAATCAGTTGGAACAACATCCGAATATCACCCAAATCAATATTTATATAAATTCTTATGGAGGCGATGTGAAAGAAGGTTTAGGCATATACAATCAGTTAAAAAGGCACTTGGCTCAAAAAACGGCATACATAGATGGGTTTGCTTGCTCAATTGCATCTGTCATTGCTATGGCTGCTGACAAGGTAGTTATGGGAAACAATACACTAATGATGATACATCATGCTTCAATGGCCATTTGCGGCAATGCAGAGGAGCTAAGAAAGGCGGCTAATGATGTAGAGGTAATCGACAAGGCAAGCTGTTCAAGCTATCTAACCAAAGCCGGAGACAAATTGAACGAGGAAACATTAAACCAACTACTGGATGAACAAACATGGCTTAGTGCTGAACAATGTTTACAGTATGGTTTATGTGATGAAATTGCAGGAAAGGAAGATAAACAAATTACAGAAGCACAGCAGCGTTTTGAACAATCTATAAAGGATAAGCTTCAGCAAATTGAAATGAAAATTCAAGTGCCGAAAAAATTTGAACAACAAAAAACAAATGCTGAAAAGCTTATGGCAGCATTTAATAAAAAATTGGAGGATGAAAATAAATGAAATCAAAGGACTTAATACAACAGGAATTAAGAGATAATTTAGTCGCAGCTTTTAAAAGCACAGACGAAAACGCAATTGCTCAGGCATTTAATACTTTTGCCGAGTCGGTACAGCAAAATGTTATGGAAGAATTTAAGACTTATCAGCAAACAGCGGATAGCACTATACTAGCAAAAAGGGGAGTTCACCAGCTAACCAGTGAGGAAAACAAGTTTTATCAAGGCATAATTGATGCCCTGAAAGCTCCTGACATAAGGCAGGCTTTTGCATCTCTTGATACTGCTTATCCGGAGACGGTGATTGATAATGTTATAGCTGATATCGAAGAGGCTCACCCGTTACTTTCAGCAATAACTTTTACTAATACTACAATATTAACGAAGATGATTGTAAACAAGCAGGGCGCTCAGCTTGCTGTATGGGGGGCGATTAATTCAGCCATTACAAAAGAATTGAGCGGTACCATTGGGAAAATTGACCTTACACTTTGCAAGCTATCTGCATTTATGCCAATAAGTAAGGATATGATTGCAGTTGGCCCTACATGGATTGATGCATATGTAAGGGGTGTTTTATCCGAGGCTATCGCTTTAGCTCTTGAAACGGCTATTGTTACAGGCACTGGCAAGGATGAACCTATTGGAATGGACAGGGATGTATCTGATGATGTAACTGTAACAGGCGGGGTTTATCCGAAGAAAACTCCCGTTACAGTCAATAACTTTAGCCCTGTTAACTATGGAGCCATTGCAGGAAAATTAGCGCAGGCCCCCAATGACAAGACAAGACCCGTAAATAATATATTACTTATAGTAAACCCACAGGATTATTTTACTAAGGTATTCCCGGCAACTACTGTAAGAGCCGCAGACGGTACATATTCGCACGATGTATTCCCGTATCCCACTACGGTAATACAATCCTCTGCCGTAGCATCAGGGAGTGCTATTTTTGGATTGGCTGATAAGTACTTTATGGGTATCGGAGCCGGTACAAGCGGCGGCAAAATAGAATACTCTGACGAATTCAAGTTCCTTGATGATGAAAGGGTGTACCTTACAAAGATGTATGGCAATGGCAGAGCTTTAGACGATAATGCCTTTATTCTGGCAGATATAAGCGGACTTACTCCCGCCACTCTTGAAGTATCTGTTACAAATGTAGTTAAAACTAAGGAACAGGCTTAAAGAGGTGATCTAAATGCCGGAGGACTTATTGAATGATGTTAAAAATTATCTGCATATCACATGGCAGGATGAAGCAACGGACAAAAACATTACTGGAATAATAAAAAGAGGGATGACACGCTTGCAGACTATTGCAGGCGTGTCTATTGACTTTACGCAGGAAGATTTAGCCCGCTCATTGCTTTTTGATTATTGCAGATATGCAAATAGTCATGCCCTTGAAATGTTTGAAAAGAATTTTTCGGCCGAATTACTAAGCTTGCACATAAATAGTCAGGTTAATACTGAAAGTGAGGCAACCCAATGATAATTAAAACAGACAATATAGATTTTACAAGCTTTAGTGATGGTGTATGCGATATTTATACGGAAGATGAAGAGGGAAATAAAACATATAAATATCAAAGTTTGGGTTTTTCTGATCGTGCTTTAGGGTTTAATCGTGTGTTTGCAGCCAGAGCAGTACAAGATGAGGTTAATGCGGTAATTCGTATCCAGCAAGTGCCTGATATTGATACTCATGATACTTTGGAGATAAGAGGCAGAGGTAAGCATGATATCATACTTATTCAAAATAAATACGACACTAACCCTCTGAGTATTGATTTGACTCTGAAACAACTCGAAATGCATGGAGGTTAAACAAAATGGAATTGATTAATATTAATGACTTGGCAGCTGCATTAGCTGAGGAGCTTCAAAACTACTCAGCTAATGCAGCGGATGAAATAAAAAAAGCCGTAGATATTGTTGCAGATGAAGTCAATCAAGAAATAAAAAATCATATAACCTTTAAACAACGACCGGGCGGCAAATACGTTAAAGCTTTTCGGCTAAAGACATCGTATGAGAGTAAGTTTGATAAAAGGAAAACCTGGTATGTTGCAGATGGACAACATAGACTAACGCACCTGCTTGAAAATGGGCATGCACTTTGTCAAGGCGGAAGAGCCGGAGCATTTCCGCATATAAAATACGGCGAAGAATTAGCACAAGAGCGTATGGAAGAACTGGCGAGGGAGGCAATAGAGGATGCTAACAGACGTTAAAACATGGTTGGAGACAACTGGTTATAAAGTAGCCGAGGAAAGATTTCTAAAGCCTCCTGCACAACCCTACATAATATTTGTTGACAATACTGAGGTTGGTGGTGCAGATAATAAAAATTGTATAGCTGACAGGCAGATAAGCGTTGAATTGTACTCAGATAAAATTAACAATGAAGCTGAGCAAAAGATTGAAGGTCTATTGAATGGAAAAGTAATACATTATTCAAAAGTCCGCGCATGGATACAGACAGAAATGTTTTTTCAAACGTTGTACGAATTTAATTTAATAGAAAAATTATAGAAAGGAATTAACGGATATGTCTACAGATGGAGAAAAAATAGTACTTGGAAGCGGTTCGCTTTTTTGCATGGAGTTTACTGGAACAATACCAGAAGATGCGGTAATAGAGGTGACCGACAATCAGCTGGGTTATATACAAGGCGGGGCAAGTTTAGAATATAAACCTACTTTTTATGAAGCAAAAGACGATATGGGGAAAGTTACAAAAGTAATTATTACCGAGGAAGAGGCAACATTGAAAAGCGGGATAATGACATGGTGTGGCAATACCCTTAAAAAGCTTTGCAGTACCGCAAGAGTAACCGAGACAGGAGGCAAAAGAACTGTAAAAATCGGAGGAATAGGGAACGATAATGGCAAAAAGTATATCATTCATTTCCTCCACGAAGATCCTGCTGACGGAAATATAAGAGTTACAATTGTGGGGCAAAACCAGAAAGGATTTACTCTTACATTTTCAAAAAAGGAAACGGTAATTGACGCTGAATTTAAAGCATTGCCGCATGATACAGAAGGTACATTGATAAAATATACCGAGGATATACCGGAAGTATCAGAAGGTTAGTTTTGAGGGGGACAGGAATGTCCCTTTAATATTTTTGAGGGGTGAAAATAATATGTTTGATATAAGCACAATAAATAAAAGGTACTTTAATATTAGTATTTCGGTAACAAATGATGAAGGCAAGGAACTTGATATAAGTCTCGACGTTGAACCGCCAAAAATAAAAACTTTAAAGAAAATAATCGTTCTATCAAAGGACAAGGATGATGAAAATGCAATGTCGGAGGCTATAACTTTAATCCTTAATAAGAATAAAACTGGCTTCAAGGTGCCAAATGAGATAATTGAAAACCTTGACACAGACCAGTACAAAGCAATTCTTAAAGAATACACAAGCTGGCTCAAGGAGGTAAAAAACAACCCAAACTAAGAATCCCTCGCTGTCCTGACGATACAGACGAGGGACATTATAATTTAAATCACCTTGAGGAAAAGCTGGTATATGATTATACCGGCTTTAATTTTGCTCAAATATATGAACTTGATGTATTTACATATCAGGCAATACTCCGGGATGCAGTAATATACAAATATATGCAGACAGAGGAAGGACAGAAATATTTAAATAGGTGCTGGATATTGGAACAAACAAAACCGGATAGAGCAAAATTAAGAGAGAGGTTTGGAAAGGAGTAATGATATTGGCAGGAAATATAAAGGGAATAACAATTGAAATAGGTGGGAATACCGAACCTTTAAACAAGGCATTGCAAGGGGTGAATAAAAACAGCAGAGACTTGCAATCAGAACTTAGGCAAGTTGAGAAGCTGTTAAAATTAGATCCTACAAATACTGCTTTATTGGCACAAAAACAGGAATTACTTACTAAGGCAGTGCAAAATACTGCTGATAAGGTAAACATATTAGCGAAAGCGCAAAAGCAAGTGGAAGAAAGTTTTAATTTAAAAAAGATTTCAGAGGAACAATATAGAGCGTTTCAAAGGGAATTGATTTCCGCAGAAGCTGAGCTAAGAAAAGCAACCGAAGCTGAAAGCAATTTTCTTAGCTCATTGAATCGTGGAAATAAAACAATGCAATCTGCAAATTCTATGCTGGATGATTTTAAAGAAGGTTATAAAAGCCTTGATGATTCACTTGAGGAAACCAGAAAAGGCCTTGATAAAACATCAAATTCCACAAAGAAATTTAATGATGAAAGTGAAAATTCAAAAAATAAACTAGGTGCAATGACAGTTGCATTTGGCAATCTTATTGCAAATGGAATACAAGCGGCTATAACAAAAATAATTGAACTGACAAAAAGTACAAAAGAATTTCGTGAGGATTTTGCCAAGCTTGAAACAAATGCAAAAGTGGCAGGAGTAAGCATGGAGGATACCAATAATGCGTTAAGAGATTTAAATGCAATTACTGGTGAATCAGATAGCAATATAGAAGCATTATCAAATCTATTTCAGGCGGGATTTAAAGGCAACAAATTGCAAGAAGCTGTAGACGCATTATCAGGTGCAGTAATCAAGTTCCCTGACACATTAAAAATTGAAAGCCTTGCGGATAGCTTGCAAGAAACCCTTGCTACAGGTAAATCCACCGGACAATTTCAGGAAATGTTAGGCAGGGTAGGTGTTTCGGTGGATGATTTTGACAAAGGATTAAAAAGAGCAATTAAATCAGGAACCGAACAAGAATATATATTAGATACTCTTGCCAAATCAGGACTTGCAAAAGTCAACGAAGAATACAGAAAAAGCAATTCTAATCTTGTTGAAAGTGCAAATGCACAATATGACCTTAATCAATCATTAGTTGAGTTAAGCAAGGTAATTGAACCTATAATAACAGACTTGACAAAAGCGTTAGCCGAAATTTTGAAAAATGGTGATGCCGTAACATCTTTAGTAGCGGCTATAGGTGCAGGTTTTGTGACTTGGCAAATAGCAACTACTCTTACTGACATAGTAAAAGGAGTAAAAGCATTTCAGGCAGCTACAGAAGGTGCTACAGTGGCACAAGCATTATTTAACGGAGTTTTAGTGGCTAACCCGATTGTTTTAATAGTTGCACTTATTGCAGGACTTATAACAGCATTAATAGTGCTATGGAATACAAACGATAATTTTAGGGAGGCCATTACCCTAATATGGGAGGCTATTAAGGTAATGGTAGTAACTGCTATAGATGCAGTAGTTGATGCATTTTGGGCAGTTGTAGATTTTGTAAAAAATAATTGGCAAGGGTTATTATTACTATTAGTGAATCCGTTCGCAGGAGCATTTAAGCTGCTATATGATAATTGTGAGGCATTCAGAGAATTTATAAATAAATTTGTGCAAGGGATAATAGATTTCTTTACAGTAAAAATACCTGATTTTGTTAAAAGCATAATTGATTGGTTTAAAGACTTGCCTGAAAAGATGATAGAAACGGGAGAAAACATTGTAAAGGGCATATGGGAGGGTATAAAAAATACTGCAAAATGGCTGAAAGATAAAATTTTGGGATTTGCAGGAAATATTGTTGACAATATAAAAGAAGCGTTAGGGATACAGTCTCCATCCAGAGTTTTAGCTGATGAAGTAGGAAAATACATGGCTCAAGGTATTGGAGTTGGATTCGAGGATGAAATAAAAAGTGTATCAGTCAACATGAACAAAACGTTATTACCTAAATCAGGCAATGTATTTGGAGATAGCTCTGATTATTCTGTAAGCGGAAATAATGGCGGTGATACTTATAAAATTGGCAGTGTTGTAATAGATGCAAAAAATGTAAAAGAACTTACAGACGTAGTAAATATGACTAAAAACATAGTCCAAACTAATAGAGCGGGAAGGGTGGTAATAGCATAATGGCACAGCATACAATTACATTGGCTTGTGTTGGCAGCTGTTATACAGATGCAGACAATAGGTATACTAATTACCCTAGTAGCATAGTAAAAACAGGGCAAAACCCCACAACCATGACCGGAACCGTAAAAAGATACACAGGGTATGCAAAATTTAACGATTCCACCTTGCCAATAAGAAAAAAAGTTACAAATATTACTTTAAAATATTATGTAAGCAGCGTAAATTATTATAACGACTGGGCAAGGATAAATATTGGTTCTACCGATTCGGATGTAAATCTGTCTATGCTTACATTCGATGCAACTAAGGGCTATGGGTATAGTTCTACCAAATCAAGAACTTTTTATAATGGGGCTACAATCCCGGCCTTTTACGAAGATACATTAAATGTTTTAGCTGCAAAAGTGGTAAGTTTTGCAGCTGAGAGCAACGAACATTATTTTGAAATTGCCGGATATGGCAGTGCTAATCCACCGATGCTGACTGTTATATACGAAGATGTACCGCCAGACCAACCAACACCGCTAGCTCCAATTGGTAATTTTATAAGTAATAATACAACTATTAAGTTTAGCTGGAATTATAATAGTAGCGTTGGCGGCACTCAAAAATCTTTTAATTTACTGTGGAGCACTAATGGGACAACATGGACTACAGTAAGCCAAACAACCTCTAACAATTATCATGATATGCCAGCTAATACTTTGCCATCTGGGAATATTTACTGGAAAGTAAAAACATACAACGAATACGATGAAGCAAGTCCAGAAAGCGACATTAGTACATTTTATGCAATTGGCAGTCCTGCAATACCTAACATAGTTAGCGTGACAAGCGGAACAGCAAGACCTACAGTGTTATGGACTTCTAGCAATCAACAAATATATCAGCTTCAAATATTGCGAAATAGCAATATAGTATTTGATACCGAAAACGTAGCCAGCATATCAACCAAATTACATAAAGTCTCTGAGTTTCTGGAAGATGGAGACTACACCGCGCAAGTAAGAGTAAAAAATGAATATGACTTATGGAGCGGCTGGGGAAGTACAAATTTTACCATAACCACTACAAAGCCGGCTAAACCCACATTGGTTTTGGTGAAAAAAAGTTACAATATTACAGCTATAAGCAATATCGCAGATAACAGTTATTTATTGTTATATAGATCGGAATACCATAAAAATAATTACATTTGTATAAAAAAGACTGCAAATAATGAAATTGCAGACTATGCAATCGAAAGCAATAAAAAATATAAATACTTTATACGCTGCGTTAACTCTAATGAAGCCTATAACGATAGCAATATTTTAGATATATATTCACCGGCAATACAAAATCCCGTTATGCTATCGGTTTTAGATTGCAACAATGTATTTGTTGTAAAACATAATTTAGGTGACAAACCAAATAAAAGTATAACAAAAAATTTAATTAATACTACAAACTATTTTACTGGAAGGAAATATTCAGTAACAGAATTTTCGGAATTTGAATATAATCAGATTTATTTGACTTTTTGGGTAGATTTAGAGGCGGATTTCCTAAACCTTAATAGCATTATAAATCTAAAAAACATTATACTCTACAAAGATAGTAGACGTAAAATGTTTGCAAAAATAACAGGGTATGCAGCTATAGAAAATGTTATAGGCTACACTGTAAATTTAACAATAGATGCCGTTGATTACAAAGAGGAAGTAGAGGTGTAATAGATGCTTAATTTAGCATTAGGTGGACATAGTGAAGCCGATGTTATTAATCAGCTTCACTACAGGAACGGAGGTAGAGAAATAAAATATAAAGTCAATGTCTTAAACAAGCATGAAAATAAGATAGGTGAAATATCTACTACACCTTCAGGGAATACAATTAATTTTGATTCTTTGGCGGAAATAAAAAGAACAGCAAATTTTAGATTTAAAGAGGGAGAGTTTAAGGACTTAGACTGGTTAAATGACAAAATTCAACCTGTATTTATGTTGAGAATGCCTAATGATGCTTTCGTTGAGTGGAATTTGGGAGTATTTTTATTATACAGTCCTACAAGAAAAGAAGATTATTTAAATGTTTGGCGTGATGTAGAAGCATATGACAGTTCGGTAATACTGAAAGAAGATAAGTTTGACAATAGATATATTATATCTGCCAATACATTATATACAGATGCAATAAACACTATACTTAATTCTGCTAATATAAACAAAATAAATATAACTCATTCGGCTGCTGTTATTAATGTAGATAAAGAATTTGAAATCGGTACTACAAAACTGGAAGCAATAAATAGTTTGTTAATGGAAATAAATTATACATCTGTTTGGGTTGATGAAAATGGATATTTTACTTCGGTGCCTTATATATTACCAACTCAGAGGGAGGTTGAATATTCATACAAAACAGACTTTTTAAGTGTATTCGGTAATGGAGTTCAGGAAACTTTAGATGTGTTCAATGTACCTAACAAATGGATTGTAACAGCTTCGAACGCGGAGAAAATACCAATTACAAGTAAGTATACAAATGATTTGCCTACATCAATTACAAGCACAATAAACAGAAATAGAACAATAACTAAATTTGTAACTATAAATGATATAAGCGACCAAGATACATTAGATGCATATGTAAAAAGATTAGCGTATAACGATAGTCAGATTTATGGAAGTTTTATGTTTTCTACTTGTTGTATGCCACATCATACATTTTCGGATATCATCTACGTTGAGCATTCCACATTAAATATTAAAGAAAAATTTACGGAAACAAGCTGGAGCATGGAGTTACAAGCTGGCGGCAAAATGAGCCACAATTTAAGGAGGGTGATAAAAATATGAGTGATGTGCCTAGTTCAGCGCAGTTTATACAGCAAGTAAGCGATGCAGAAAGTCAGGCCGTATTTAAATTAGGAATAGTATCAGATTTATTTACAAACGGTACAGCCAAAATACAATTTGACGGAGAAGAAACAGCAAGTGAAAAACAATATGCATATTTAGATGGATATATGCCAACGGTGGGCGATAGAGTATTATTAGCTGTTACAAGTTCAAGCCATGTCATTTTAGGAAAAATTAGCTATAACACAACTCCTTCAAGTGGCAGTACTGGTAATTTTACTACATTGAGCGTTACAGGTACAACATCTTTATCGGGTAATTTAGGATTTTTCGGCAGTACCGCACGAACCCAAACGAGTATTAGCGATATGAGCAGTTTGCAAACAACGGAATCACCAGACAGTACATATTCCAGTAACGAGGTAAATATGCTAAACCACATGAAGCAAGATATGACTAATACATACAACAAATTAAAAGACATATTAAATGCATTGCAGGACTTAGGCTTAGTTTAAAGGAAGGGAGCTAAATAAATGATTGTAAATACATACGATATAGTTTTGGACATATCAGAGCAAAATTACATTAATAGCAACATAAGCTTAGTACAAAACGATTGTAAGGTTAATAAATTCGCCATCCGGATTTTTGATGGAAGTGCAGAAATAGATTACACAAAAGTAATAACCGCAACTATTACATTTTTAAAAGCTGATGGCAATGTGGTTCAGGGTAATTTAATTAGTACAGATATAGGATTTACATATAATTTAGGCACAAACGAAATAGCAATAGCAGGAACCGTTTTCGCAAGTGTGCAGTTAATGGGAGCAGATGGCGAAAGATTAACTACATCTCAATTTAGTTTTATTGTAGTGTCTGATCTTATTAACCCTTCGGCAGTCCAAAGCACAACGGAATTTGCAATACTACAGCAGTTAAAGGAAGAATTAGAAGCAATAGACGTTGTTGCCCTAACAAATAAAGTTGGAACAGGAACATTAAATACAACCTCTCAAAATTGCGTGGATGCAATAAATGAAGTTAATGCAGCAATTAATAATAAAGTACCTTTTAAAACTACCAATAATATAACATATTACGTTCGGACAGACGGCTCAAATGCAAATGATGGCTCTGCTAATGACTCAGCCCATGCTTTTTTAACTATAAGCAAAGCGATAAGCATGATACCTCAAATCGTAAACCATGTTGTTACTATTTACGTTGCCGCCGGTACATACAATGAAGAACTTATTATTAATGGTTTTTCCGGCAGCGGTGGGATACGAATAATTGGAGCCGGTAATTTAGCAGATAGTGTTAATTACATAGTAACAGGCAAAATAATTATTGGAGGGCATAACTGTGCTAATAGTTTTTTGCTGCAAGGTATAAAAACAACGTATTCCGGAAACGGAGAGTTTTCGATTAGACTCATAAGCGGAAGTAATTTATTTATTGTACAATATTGCAGAATAGAGCCAGTAAGTTATGTAGCTGGTAGTTATGGAATTTGGGCTTATGCATGCAACGGCAATATACTTAATTGTAATGTTAGTAATATAAATTATGCTATAGGAGTAGCAAACAGCAATGTGCTGTCCTATAATAACGGCGGCTCCGGAAATGGTGTAGCATTAATTGCAAGCAATGCTGGTACTTTAGGCAAAGTCGGAACGCAACCTACAGCCACTACAGCAGAGCAAGTAAGCAATGGCGGAGCTATTAGAACATAAAAAAGGAGGGATAGGCATTAAAGTATATTAATCGTCTATGAATTTTAAATTATCCAACGCATATTTGATGCAGAGAGATATCAATTCATTCCGGCTTCGGTCTGATTTGGAGGAAAGATCATCTAATTTTGCCTGCAATGTTTTGTCCATACGTACCGTAAATGTAACTGATTCGTTTTTGCTTTTGGTTACAATAAAGTCTTTTTTATCCGCTGTCATATTCAATACCTCCGGATACAATTATATTATTAATAAATGTATTCATATATGGCACAAAATATACATTTCAAAACAATACAAATTGTGTTAAAATATTAATAAAAAATGGAGGTAAAAAGGTATGAAAAAAGTATTAGCTTTAATGTTAGTTTTGTGTGGGATAATTAACCTTAGTTTTGTAGCTATAGCAGCAGATAATAAAAATGACGGGGTTGAACTAAAAAAAGTTGAAAACATATTGCAGGAGGATTATGGAGTAATTGAAACAGATATAGGTACAGCGGAAATAAAGTACAAAGTGATAAAAAAATCCGATTATTATGAGGTTCAGGCTGATGCAAATTATCAGTTATTTCAAGAAATTCAGTTCGGTGAATATAAGTATTCTGAAAAGAAGAAAGCTACAGAGCAGGTAAAACAGTTTGCTGAGAAAATATATACAACAGTTATAACTTTGTATCCTGATGTAAAATGGCATGGATTTTATAGTACATCTTTTGAAAGCATCTGCGGATATAGAACATCAAGGCTGTATTTTAATTGGTGTAATTTTAAAGATGATAAGATAGTCAAAACTATACAATGGCTGACTGGCAAAGACAGCAGTTGGGACTTGGCAATCTGTGAATGGTTAGAAAAATAAATAAAACTTTAAAATATAAAAGGATTACTCAAAATGGGTAGTCCTTTTATATTGCTTAAAAATTAAAGAAGGAAGGAATTTAAATTATGAAAATAACAGAAATGCTTTTAACTCCCAGCCTATACAATAGGCAGCAAACAAAAATAAATGTTACAAAAATAGCAGTACACTATGTAGGCAATCCCAACAGCACAGCATTGGCAAACAGAAACTATTTTGAAAGTCTTAGTAAATCAAGGACTACAAAAGCCAGCAGTCATTATATTATCGGATTACAAGGAGAAATAATCCGCTGTATTCCCGAAAAAGAACAATCAATTTGTACAAACAGTGCTAACCCTTACAGCATATCAATTGAGTGCTGCCATCCGGATACAACAGGTAAGTTTAAGGAAACTACCTACAATGCATTAATTGAGTTGTGTGCCGACATATGCAGAAGATACAACCTTAACCCATTAGCAGACATTATAAGGCACTATGATGTAACGGGGAAAATATGTCCCAAATGGTTTGTTGATAATCCGAAGGAATGGGAAGTATTCAGAAACAAAGTAAACGTAGCAATCGAAATGACGTTTGAAGAGGCTTTGAAAATTGTTGCGGAGAAGGTTGATACTTCTTATAAGTTTTGGTTGGGGAAGAGGGATATAGATCCTAGTTTTCCGGCTTTAATAATAAAAATAGCTAAAAGTTATGGAGGGAAATAAGATGGAAAAAATTAATGCATTTAAAATGACAGTAACAGCAGTATTTGCGGGAATATCAGCGGCATTAGGATGGTTTGGCTGGTTAGTAGTAGCCTTTGTTGCTTGTTTGGCAGGAGACTGGATATCCGGGTCTGCGGCAGCTGCAAAAAAAGGAGAATGGAGTTCCAAACGGGGGAGGGAAGGAATATGGCATAAAGCTGGATGCATTGTTGTTGTATTGGTTGCAGCACTATTGGACATAGTAATAGGCACTGTAATAAATAATATAACCGGAATACAACTCCCTTTTACTTATACAGTGCTTTTGTGCCCTATTGTATTAGTATGGTACATACTCACAGAGTTGGGTAGCGTAATTGAAAATGCGGGAAAGATGGGTGCTCCTATTCCTGCCTTCTTACAGAAAGCTATCGCACTGTTTAAAGGTGCGGTTGATACTGCGGGTAACAAAATTATAGATAATTCAGATAAATAAAAGCCATCAATATAGCCTCTGGAATTAATTTCAGGGGCTTAATTTTTTTTTTGCTCAAAACCTCTCTTTAATATCATAATGAAATAATTTTTATACTTTTTATTGTAATAATTTACAAAGTATAGTAACTTTATGATATAAAATATTAGTGGAGGTATATTATGACAATTGCTAATTATGAAGAAATGGAGTATGCAAGATACACATTTAAAAGTGAACTTGATAAGGCAATTAATGTATTAGAGGGGATAATTACCGGAATTGCTATTGATGAAAAAGTTAATTTATACGAAATAGTTGAACTAAGTAATTGGTGTGATCAATACAAAGAAATGATTTACAGAAAGCCTTTTGACGAGATTATACCATTAATACAAACATCAATTGAAGATAATATATTAACTGAAAGTGAAATTCAGGATATATTATGGGCATGTGATAATTTTAAAGGCACAAGCAAATATTATAATATAATTACGGCAGATATACAGCAGCTGCATGGTATAATGCATGGGATATTAGCTGATAATGAAATAACCACAGATGAAATTGAAGGTTTAAGGGATTGGAGTTTTGAAAATCATCACTTAAAGGGGCTGTACCCATATGATGAATTGTTTTCTATAATTTCCTCCGTTTTGTCAGATGGTATCATAGATGAAAAAGAAAAAGAGATTTTAAAAGTATTCTTTAGTGACTTTATTGATTTTAACAATAGTGTAAATATAGATGCAGATGAAATTATTAAGCTTAAAGAAACTATAAAAATTGAAGGTTTATGTAGCGTTGATCCTGACATTTATTTTAAGAATAATTTATTTTGCTTTACAGGAATATCATCAAGATTTAAAAGAGCCGATATTCAAAATATTGTTGAATCTTTAGAAGGAAAATTTAAGGACTCTGTAATAAAAGATACTAAATACTTGGTTATAGGAAATAATGGGAACCCTTGCTGGGCTTTTTCGTGCTATGGAAGAAAAGTTGAGCAGGCAATGGATTTAAGAAAAAAAGGGAAGTCTATCCTTATTATTCATGAAAATGATTTTTGGCATGCAGTTGAAAATGATAAATTATAGGATTTCCATAAGTCTGCTTTATAATTTAATAAAGAAGCCTCTGAAATTAATTTCAGGGGTTTCTTTATTTTACCCATACAAAATAGGCAATAAATAAAAAAAGTTACTAAAATTTGTCGACAAAGTAAAAACAAAGTAATATAATAGAATAAATTGTAAGTGGTGGTGAACCTATGTTAAAAAAAATTACTAAAAAAATAACCGCTCAAATTGTGGCAAGTGTTCCGGGAACATCTAAAGAAAAAGCCGAACAAATTAATTATGGATTATATATAGCTTTTTCAGATGGCTTAAAATTAATTGCGGTATTATTAGTAGCATTGGGCTTAGGACAGTTTAAATTTGTTTTGGTGGCTGTTGCAGTTTTTGCCATTAACAAATCATATTTTGGTGGGGTTCATGCAAAAACGCAGCTCGGATGTATAATTACACATTTTATACTTATGTTTGGTTCTGTTTATTTATCAGATCTAATTAATATTAGATATCTTAATATTATTTTGTTTGTTATATCGGGAATACTTATGGGTTTGTATGCTCCAGCGGATTTAGCATCAAGACCTATAATTACAGAAAAAAGAAAGAAGGAATTAAGGATTAAAGGGAGTATATTATTAGTAATGTGGTTTATCATTACATGTATTGTTCCTGTAAATTATTCAAATATCATTTCTATAGTTACCTTAATTTCAACTATTAATTTAACTCCTGTAATTTATCGGATTACAAAAAACCAAAAAGGCGGGATATGCTAATACATTGCTTGTAAACATCAGTCTTATAATAAATATCAAAAAAAGTGAGGGGTGAAAAATAATGAACAAACGTATCAAAATAATTGTTCTAACTGTTCTTAGCGCTGTTGGAATGCTTGCAGCCACATCTTCGGCTTCGGCATGTTGGTTCTGGTCTTTATATCAGCCAGAATGCCCAAAATCCTTACTAAAGTAACTAAAATAAAAAAGGCTTTAAGCCTTTTTTATTTTTATATCCTGAATAAACATCATTTCGTTTTCATCAAAAATCATGTTGTTTAATACAAATTTATACTTGCTCAAAATTTTTTCAACGATAGCTAATCCCTGACCTCTATTTTTTCCTTTAGTTGAATAACCATCAATTTTCAACATGTTCATTTTAGGAATAGTATTACAACTATTTGCTATTTTTAAATCTATATTTCCGTTATCATATGCAAGAATAGTAATTTCAACTATTTTATCATTGCTTTCAAAGGCGGATTCGATGGCATTGTCTGCATAAATCCCTACAATTTCACATAGTTCGGATACTTTTATTTCTGGTACATATTTTACTATGCCAATAGTTTTTAAATTAAATCTTATACCTAAAGTTTTGGCTTTTTCCATTTTTGCTGAAATGATAGCAAATAATGCAACATTTTTAATATTAAAAACAGAAGTATTAATAGAATTAGTTGAATCGTATATTTCAGATATATACTGAGCTGTTTCGGCATATTGATTATTAATTATCATGTGATGTAGTACGGACAAATGATTATTATGGTCGTGTTTATATCTCCTAAGATCCTGTAATGTATCACACAAAGATTCATTATAAAATTCTTGTTGACGTTTCTCTTCTAAATAATCCTCTTTACGCTGATATTTATTTATATAAATTATGGCTACAATTACAAATGCAAATGATATTATTAAGGCAATAGCGAAAGAAATTATATTATAGTGATCTACGAAATGAGCATTCATATTTAACAGCATTACAAGGAGAACTATACCAAACAAAACAGAAACAGGCTTTAAATTTTTAATTTTATGTAACCTTGTAAAATAACGTGTTGATATTGTAATTAATGTACAAATAATTAGTATAGAAATATTAACCATAAGATATAAGTAAATATTATTTTTTATTGTAGCAGCTGTTACGTCAAGTTTAAACAACATAGAAAATAATATAGGTGTTAGGTAATTAGCAAATCCGAGTGCTGCCATTACAACAAAAAAAGATACTATTGCTTTTGACCAGCTAATTTTTAAAATATTTTTTATTGTTTGCAAACATATAAAAAATAAAATTATTGGTTTTATTAATTGAAATTCTCTAGAAACATTAACATATTGTGCCCAAAGCGTAGATACAAAGCCGTTTATAAATCCAAAAACAACAAGTAATAATAATAGTCTTCTTATATCACATTTAAAGCTAAAGTTAAATTTTAAGAAAATAAAAATTAACAAAGCAGTTAATGCAGAGAATACAGTGTTTATTAATAGATATCCTATGCTCATGGTTCAAGTCCTTTCTCAAATCCAGAGATATATTTAGGTCCAATATCACAAGATGTTCCATCTAGTAGTTTAATTTTTTTATTTTTGAAATCTATGCAATAAATTTTTTCGCAGTTTACCAAAGCAGAACGATGGCAACGTTTAAACCGAGTATCACTAATTCTGCTTTCTAATTCTTCGAGTGATTCGTATGTTGAGTGTTCACCATACTTAGTGTATATAATAGTTTTTCTATTTAAGTGTGCTATGTAGTTTATAGTGTTTTTAGGAACAAAATATACTTCCGAATTGCATTTGATTTGTAATTTTGGCTCCTTTAGTAGCTCGTTTTGTACCTTTTCCTTTGAAAGCTTTACTAATGTATCTTCAAGTACATCCCATTCTGGCTTACATATAAATCTATAGGCACGTATTTCAAATGCTTTAAAAACAAAATCTAAACATCCGGTAAAAAATATAATGTCAATAGATTCACTACTATCCCTGACTTGCTCAGCTAAATACATACCATTTACTTCGTTCCTCAAGTTGATGTCTATAATACAAACATTTATTGTATTAGTTTTAACCGCTTTCATAAATTCGTCTGGATCTGTAGATGCTAGAATTAAATTTCCTTTAATATTATGTTTTAAAAACCACTCAGATAAAAGATTTTTATAATTTTCTAATGTGTTTAAATTATCATCCAAAACTCCTATATTTAGCATATTAATACAAGTGCCTCCTTTTATGTAATAAGATTATATTAAAAATAATACACTAGAATATTTTTTAAGTCAATAAAAACAACTTTTGGAACGAAATGTATAGACAATATTTGTATTTAAGTATATATTGTGATAAGTTAAAACAAATTAAACAGAATATTGCCAATGTTAAGACAAAAAAAGAATGATTTAAATCATATGTTAGGAGGTGGAAATAATAAGTAAAAAGAGAACTCCTACCCATTAAGTTAGAAAATTCTCTTTTTATTGGTATCGCTTATATATGCAATTAAATACATACAATTAATATGCTATATTAAGATTTGACATATGTCAAAAAATAACTAAGTGATTCCTATTAAAAATTCCAATATTACAGGGGGAAACGTATATTTGAAAAAAACAGATATTTTCAATTTTGGAGAAGGATTTGAGCATGTGAAAGGAATTTTTTATAAAGGCAAATATTATAAAAATTTAGGATATGAATATTCAGATAATGAAAAAACGGTTAATGTACGGATATAAAAAAACAAGTGCTTTAAAAGCACTTGTTTTTTTATATCTAAATTGTTTTGAGAGCCGGCAAGACAACCTTCCTGAATGCATTGTCAAATTTCATCCGGAAGGATGAAAGGATTATAACAATAGAAGATTCTGCGGAGCTTCAAATAGCAAACATTCCAAATCTGGTGAGACTTGAAACCAGAAATGAGAACCTTGAAGGCAAAGGCAGGATTACAATAAGAGATCTGATAAAAGCATCCTTACGGATGAGGCCTGAAAGAATAATCGTTGGTGAAGTTAGAGGTGCTGAGGCAATTGACATGCTAGCCGCAATGAATACCGGACACGATGGGTCTATTTCGACAGGACATGCCAATTCGGCAGAAGATATGCTTTCAAGGATAGAGACAATGATAGTCAGTTCATCGGCTTTGCCGGTTGAAGCAGTCAGAAGTCAAATAGCCTCTGCCATTGATATAATTATCTTCCTTTCAAGACTGCGGGACAAGTCAAGAAGGACAATGGAAATATCAGAAATAATTGGTGTAGAAAACAGCCGTATAAAACTGAGTCCGCTATTTGTATTTGAAGAAATGCTTCAAAATGCTGAAAGGCCGTCCGACCCGGTTGTGGGATACTTGAAAAGAAGTAAAAATCCTTTATATAACAAGTCAAAACTAATAAACGCAGGAATATTTAACTTAGATTAGTCCGAGTAAAAACGCAGCAACTATTCCTGCAAGCTTATCATGGCACTCTCGATTCACTTTGCCTTGTATGGATAAACTCAGGCTTTCATGATTAAAAAGATTATATTGCAAACTCACATCAGACAGGAGGAAAGTACTTGATTGATTATAATTCATATCTAATTGGCATAAGGCTTAAAATTATATATTTTTCAATAGCGGCAATATTTCTTTTTGCAGTCTCGTACATGTTTTATAGAAATGTGCTGTTTTCGGCGGTGATGTGCCCGCTGGGGATATTATATTTAAAATACAAGCGAAAGCAGATTATCAGTGCGAGAAGGTATGAGCTTAACCTGCAGTTTAAAGACCTGTTGGCTTCATTATCCTCATCCCTTAGCGCAGGAAGAGCTTTAGAGAATGCATTTGAAAATGCGCTGGAAGACCTGCATGTGCTTTATCCAAGTGGCGAAGCTTATATAATTAAAGAGACAGAAGTGATCCTTCATAAGCTATCCTATAATATAACAGTTGAGGAAGCATTAAGGGAGCTTGCAGAAAGATCAGATATTGATGACATTATTAATTTTTCTGATGTTATTACTATCTGCAAGAGGACAGGCGGTAATCTGATAGATGCAATAAAAAATTCAGCTGCGATAATCAGTGACAAAATTGAGATGAAGCAAGAGATTGAAACGATACTGTCATCTAGAAAGCTTGAACAGAAAATATTAAATGTCATGCCGATAGGTATGGTTTTCATTCTTTCTGTTACAGCTTCAGACTATATAGAGCCGGTTTTTACAACTTCTCAGGGAAGAACAGCTATGACAGTATGCTTGCTTATGCTTATGGCCGCCTTCTTTTTATCAAGCAAAATTATGAATATAAAAATGTGAGGAAATATGTTATTTGCTAATTGGTTTGTCTTATCTGCAATACTGATAATATCAGTATGTTCTTTCGGAATTCTTATTAAACATGGTCCGTCTTATGCAGAATATGTGGAAGCTTTGAATCAAAAGGATTTTATATTGAAAAAGCTTTTGCCTGTTGGTCTTCATATACTGGACATATGTGCCTATTCTTACAATACAAACTATGACAGAAAAATGATTAATACCATCTGTGAAGTCTTTGGTCAGGAGTATTCTGCATTTTATATCAGAATATTTCATGCAAACAAAATCATATTAATTTTACTTGGAATAATATGCGCACTGAGTGTGGAAATATTGTCACAATATCAAGGTGTATTCCTCGCATATGTAATCCTTTTATTTGGAATATTGGTAATATCAGATGATTTAAAGCTTAATAACAGGGTAAAAAAAAGACGACTGGAAATCCAGCTTGAGTTCCCGAATTTTATTAATAAGCTGACTCTTTTAATCAATGCAGGAATGACAATGTCTAAGGCATGGGAAAAGCTATCTTGTGATAGCAATAAAAGCGGATATTTTTATTCTGAGGTAGACAAAACCAGTCTTGATATTAAAGCCGGGAAAAGTGAAGCAGAGGCATTCAGCCAATTTGCAAAAAGAGTTAAAACTCCCGAAATATCAAGGCTTATGTCAACTGTCATACAATACACAAAGAGAGGAGGAAACGATTTTGTTATGACATTAAGAATATTATCAAACGAGTGCTGGGAGATGCGCAAGAATGCGATAAAAAAACTTGGAGAGGAGGCATCTACAAAGCTTCTTTTACCTATGATGCTTATGTTTTTTGCCATAATTATAATAGTCATAACTCCTGCAATTATTTCCATGCAAGGGATTTGAACATTACCTGCAATTGTATGAGCTGTGATAGAAGCTGAATAAGCATTAAAATCAAAAATATAGGAGGATAAATACATGCTTAATACACTTAAAAGATTTGCTGCCGAGGAGGATGGTATGGGAACGGTTGAGATAGTAATTATTATTGCTGTTCTTGTTGGAGTGGCTTTATTATTCAGAAATCAGCTGATTAAATTTGTAAACAGTATTATAGAGAATCTTTTTCCTGACGGGAACCAGCTTGAAAATAACACAGGAACCCAGGCGAAGCTAAATGGAGCGGACTGATTGCCTCAAGCCTATCAGTGGCTTTCTGCCAAAATAATTGCTTGAATGGTAAGGAGAAGAGCTAATGAGTTTGGCTTTAAATACAAAAAAAATTTATATAAATAAAAAAGGCAGCTTGACAGCAGAGACATCAATAGTTTTTTCGGTTGTATTTCTGCTTACGGCCGCACTTATATATATTTTTATACTTATGTATCAATATGCAGTTCTTCAAAGCATTGTCAATGAAGCCGCTAATATAGGCTCATGCTATTATTGCAAGCAATTTTGTGATGAATACGGCTATTCGGTTAATAATAATCTTTATTGGAGAATATATGATAAAAGCTCAGAAGAAAAAAAGGCTGCGCTTAACCAATATATCTCTGAAAGACTTAAAAAATCAGTTTTTAATTCACAAATTAAATCTGACATCTGTATATCGGATAAATTCTTATTAAAGCAGATTAGTGCCTCACTTGAGGCTCAATATCGCCTTCCTGCGGGAAACTGTCTTGAAATATTCGGCCTTCCGTCAACAATCTGCATTAAAGCTGAGGCGAATTCTCCCCTCCATGATAAAGCTGAGTTTGTCAGAAATCTGGATATTATCAACGATATTGAAAAATGTATTGCAAACAGTGATAATAAATGGATTGGTAAAGATTCGCAGGTAAGTACTGTATTGGATAAGCTTTTCAAATCCAGATAGAATCCTTACCGATTACACCTACGGGATATATTTTCTAAAAAAGTTTTGTCGTGTCGGAATTACCGGAGTCAATTACTGTCGGCCGATAATTTGGGTTTGAGGCTGAAGCCCTCTAAAGTCAAAACAAATTCAAACTCAAACTGTATTAGCTTAAAGGCTTAATTCACCTGAAAAGGAGGTGTAAATATCGCTGTGATAGAGTATAGTCAGCCGATAGCAATTACTTGGATAAAGGTGGTGTATAATGAAATTTAAAAATCATAAGGGCTCTGTAACTGTTTTTACAAGTATTGTGCTATCAGCTGTTTTGCTTGCGGCAGCGGTATTTACAGATGCCGCAAGGATAAGTCTGGCTCATTCGCATATAAATAGAGCAGGCAGTACAGCTGTTTCCTCTGTGTTAGCCTGTTATAGCAATCAATTGGAGAAGGAGTACGGACTTTTTGGCGTTTATCAGGACGATGCTTCAATTAAGGAAAGCTTTGAAGAATACTTGGCTAAAAATTTAAATATCTATGAAAAGGAGGAGTTTTTATACGATTTCAATATCGAAAATACTAGTATAAAGCAACAGCATACGCTGGAGGACAGAGCTATATTTGAACGACAAATCATGGAGTTTATGAAATATCGCGCACCCTATGAAATAGCTGCTGATCTTGTTAAAAAAGCTGAGGGGCTCGGCAGCCTAACAGGTAATTCTAAAGTATATAAAGGAATAATTGAGGCTGACAAGAAAGCAAGTGAAATTGGGAAGATACAACTTTATTTAGAGAATACCGTAAAGAAAATAAATGGAATTGGAATCACATCTAAATTATCGGAGCTGAAAAAAGCTCTTATGAATAAGGAAACATATTTTAATGAGTATATCAGTCAGAAATACGCAATGCAGGAGCAAATTTCTAATGAAACCGGCATAAATAAAAAAGGGGAGCTGATAAAAAAGCTGAAAGATATCGAGGACAATATAAATGAAATTGTAAAAAGCAAGGAAGAGGTAGAGCAGCAAATTTTAGAGCTTATAAAGCTATATGAAAGCTTAAACTCAGAAGCCTTGGAAAATTCAAATACCATTACTGTTAAAAAAGGAGAATTGATAAAACGGATTCAGGAAGAAATAAATAATATACAAAAGGCTGATGAAGGAAGCCATGAAATTCAGCAATACTATGAGAATGATTTGGAACATATTCTGGGGCTTATGGGGGAGGACAATTCTGATGCTATTATAGCAAGCCTGAACAGGAACATAGAAAGATGTAAATACATATTGAAAAAAGCAGCCTTGGGTAATGATTTTTTACAGGAATTGGACAGCTTTTCTGAAGCCGGCATTAATTATACGTTTAATAAGACAGTTCCTTCAATATCAGAGGATGAGGATAACAGAGGCAAAGTGGAACAGGCTTTGAAAAGGTTATTTAGTGAAAAAGCTGAATCCATAAAAATAGAAGATAATTTGATGAAACAGCTTCCCTCCCGAAAAGCAAATATTGAGGAAAAGACTGTAACCGAAGTAAATTCTTACGGGATAAATTCAGGAGGGGAGATCTCTATAGACGGCTATTTAGATGACTTATTATCAGATGACAGCATAGCAGCTGCTTCTGAAAGCCAGCTTGTGTCGAGGGTAACAGAAGCTATATATGTGAATGAGTATGTAATGGGTACATTTATGCATGATGTGCCTCTTCTGAAAAATGAGGAACAAAGCAGAGCTTATAATTTGAGGTCGGAAGATAAAACAAAAAGAAAGGGCTATTTTTCAGAATTTGAAGTTGAATATATTATTAATGGCAACAGAGATGAAGGGGTCAATTCTTTACTTATGAAATCTGAAATTATGGCACTGAGGTTAACGGCAAATGCTGTCCACATCTATGGGAATCCTATAAAAATGAGCAGAATAGCCAGTCTGGCTGCTTCATTAAGTATCTGGAGCGCCGGGCTATCTGCGCCTCTTATACAAACAACGATATTATTTGCATGGGCTGCGGCAGAATCAATATATGATATAAACCAATTACTTTCAGGTGAAAAAGTTCCTATATATAAAACAAAGGACCAGTGGAAAACAGATATTTCAGGTGCGGTATCTGAAAATACAAAGGCCGGTTCGGAGGACAGTTTTTTATGCCTTAGCTATCAGGATTACTTGAAGGTATTTTTATTAATGATGAATAAGGAGAAAAAGCTGGCAAGAATTCAGGATTTGATACAGCTTAATTTAGGAAGGTCAAATACGGGATTTTTATTGGAAGACTGCAAGGCAGAGCTAAAGATGGACATGACAGTATCAATTAAAAATATTTTTATTTTCTTTTCGTCATTTAATCAGAAGTCTGAACTTAAGACCTCAAGAACATATATAAGCGAGGATATGTGTATTGGCTATTAAAAAGGCATATAAAACAACTTCAGTATTCATGGCTGAAAGGATCGCGGCTTGTAGAGGTTCAATCACAATAGAAGCCGCTATTATACTCCCGGTTTTTATAGCTGCCTTTATTACATTTGTATTCATAGTTAAAGTTTATTATACACATGAAATTATCCAGCAGGCTATATTGGGGGCATGTAATGAAATCAGCCTATACGGGCTTCTGTATTATGAGACCGATGCAGATGAGCTTGTAGGCTATTTGGAAAAAATTTGCAATTCTCAGAAAGTCAGCGAAACCTTTGGAGATTCGAGTCTATCCTCAATTATAGGACAAATCGGAAAGGACACAACGGATTATATTCGTGCACAAGCTGTTTTATTGCCGGTTTTGAAGGCTCTTGTGGAGGAAAATCTGGAAGTAAGCCGCATTGATACGGTTAATGACAGATTAAGGTGGCTGAACTTAAAAAATGGTTTCAGCGGATTGGATTTTTCGGAAAGCAGAATGCTGGCAGACGGTAAAAGCATAGACCTTATTGTAAGCTATGAAATGGTTTTTCCTTTTTTAACTCAATTTTTACCGGAAATACACCTAAGGCAAATGGCCTCAAGCTGTATTTGGGCGGGGGAAGAAGGAGTGAAAAGAGCTGAGGAAAAAACAGACGGGGCGGGGATATGGGATATGTCTAATATAAACAGAGGCAGGGAGATTCGTAAACTTCAAGGCGCAAATCTTCCGTTTAGTTTTCCGACAATAGCAATATTCAGTAATGGAAAAGCCGTAAGTATAAAAAGCCTTAACACGGAGGAGGCATATTATAAAAGCTCTGATAATCTCAAAAAGAAGCTGCTGATGTATATTGATAAGCTTGAGAAATTTGAAGGAGGGAAAAGCTCGGAAATAACAATAGAAGGGATGCAAGTTTGTATAAGGGAGCTGAGATTAATTATTCCCGAAGCAGAGCTGCTTTCAAATCAGCAGCAAGCCATAAATGAATGTATAAAAACAGCACAAGGCAAGGGGATTAATTTAAAGGTTATAAAGGCATATGGCAGGGGAAAAGCTGCACAAGGCGGAAATACTGAGAGAAATCCAGATGAGGTGGAAAATGATACAGAAGATTAATGTAATTAGAGAGCCCAGACCGTTAAAGCTAATTAATGAAACAGGCTCGGGTGAAAATTTAAAAAAAAATACCGTACCAATGGCCATATGCTTTTGCATATGGCTGGCAGCTGTTTCATGCATAGCTTTTCATATGAAAATTGGAATAGAAGCTGTCGCTTTACTTTCATTAGTTACCATACAATTTGTATCTTCAATAAATGATTTATATAACAAGACAATACCTTTAAAATTATTGTTTATTGGTATTATAACAGGTTTCGTATGTTTTGCTTTGCTGTATGGAGCAGAC
The DNA here is from genome assembly GCF_003208175.1 of Ruminiclostridium sufflavum DSM 19573. GTDB lineage: Bacteria > Bacillota > Clostridia > Acetivibrionales > DSM-1351 > Ruminiclostridium > Ruminiclostridium sufflavum. The sequence continues at coordinate 128,900 of NZ_QKMR01000006.1, forward strand.
TTTTTGCGAAATAGCATATCAGGTGGAGTCGCTGCGTTTTTAATCATGCTGATAATAATTTTATTATCAAAAGGACAGGTTGGAGGCGGTGACTTGTGGCTTATGACAGTTACAGGCTTTTTTGCCGGAGTTAAGGATTTCATTAATATTCTGTTTGTCTCTGTAATATCAGCCGGATTGCATTCTGTGATAGCATTAATAATAAAAAAGGCTGATAAAAATACTGAGATCCCGTTTGCTCCGTTTATATTATTTGCCACGGTTATTTGTATGATAATTGTATATTGGTAACCAATGTCAAAATACGGCTCAAGCCTTTGTACGATAAAATATCGGGATGATATGTTAAGCTGATTTTGAATGATGCAGTTTGGGTTTGAATTTGTTTTGACTTTAGGGGGTTTCAGCCTCAAACCCAAACTATCGGCTGTTCTTTATTTGTTTGATAGTAATTGACTTGAAAAGAATGTGACGCATTTTAATTATTTTACCGGAAAGGTGAATGAAAGGTGATACATAGCTTGGAAAACGGAATTAAAATTTTATATGAAAATGATTCAACCTCTAACTATTTGGTTTTGAAAACCGGAATTGATAAAAACATAATAAATTATCAGGTTCAAATGCTATTAAATAACCGGCTTAACGGTTTGCTGGATTTTAATATAAACCGTATTGGAAATGAGCTTAATTGCTTTTACAATATTACTTCAAAATGTACCTTGTCAGGTTTTTTGACCAGAAAATATTTTACAAGGGATGAATTTCTTAAAACTATACTCAGTATTATTAATAATTTTTATAAAATAAAAAACTATTTGCTTTATGACAACAATATTTTACTGGATGAAAGCCTGATTTATGTTGAACCTGATAGTATTGACATTTACTTTGTATATTTACCTTTTCAGCATTGTAAAAACGACATTAGAGCTTTTTTTATGAAAGTCATTTTTGAGCTGGCAAATTTTAGTGATGAATACAGTGATAATTATATTCAAAAATTACTTGAAGTTATTAAAAATGAAAAATTTAGCTTGTGTAATTTAAAAGCAGTTATAGAGGGCTTATTGTACGAGGATATTAAAAAACATGCAAAGGAGCCGGAAGACTCTGACAGTAATAATCTGAAAGAAGCACAGGCCTCAGCTAAAAGCTCAACGGTATTGATGCCCAAAAAAGGTTCTGAGGTTAATGTATATGAAAATGAAATTGACATAAATAATTTACCTGTAAAAAAGCCCGGAACAGACAAAAATATCAGAGTCCGACACAATGCAAACCTAGCAGGAGCTGACAGGCTTAAAGCAGAAAGCCTAAAAATCCCTGATTTTAAAAAAACAAGCAAGCAAGGGAATAAAGAGAATGCTCGAAAAGATAAAAGGGATAAAATGTCGGCGGTTGATTATAATGAGGATGAAAAGGTTTATAAGGGAAAGACAAAAAATACTGTTTTGCTTGCTCTGGTGCTGCTTCAAGGAATTACTGCAACAGGCTTTATATTTTCGATAAGAAGCAGCTTTGTCAGGATGTCAGACAGTCCTAAAGCCGCAATTATTATAGTGGCATTAATTTTTACGGCAATTGATGTTTTAATAATAAAAATTGTAAGGGAAAGGGAAAAACAAACGGACAAACCCGTAAATATGCTTGAAAATAAAGAAATGGGTACTGATGCTTTAAAGCCATTGCAGTTTATAGCAGCTATGATGAAAAATAAAGAAGGGCAGGCTGACAAGGAATTATTAGGCAAGGAGTATAAAACTGAAGAGGAGGGATATAACATTAATGAAAATTGTAATGGGGAAACTGTAATAATTAAAATGCCAAAATTATCAGAGTATCCGCATTTAAGGGCTAAGGAAGGAGAAGAAAGCTTTGAAATAAATAAGGATAGCATACTAATAGGCAGAATGGAGGCTTTTGTGGATTATGAAATTAACAATGGCGCTATAGGGAAAATACATGCAGAGATTATCAGAGAAGGAGATGAATTTTATGTTATGGACTGCAATTCAAAGAATGGGACCTTTATTAACGATTGCAGAATACTTCCCAATACAAAAACCAGAATAAACAGCAGGGACAAGCTGAGATTTGCCAATAAGGAATTCGTTTTTTCAGCCGATAGTAATTGACTTTATGATTTTCTGTATGGAGGTTGATATGATAATTTATAGTATGCTGCTATGCTTGCTTGCCCTATCGGTTTTCAATGATATAAAGGAGTCAAGAATACGCAACATTTATGTACTTTTTGCAGTTTCGGGAGGCTTGCTTGCAAATGTATATTATTATGGATTTGGCGGATTGAAATCAAGTCTGCTTGGAATAGCGGTCCCTATGGTGCTCTTAGGTATTTTATTTTATGCCGGATTAATGGGAGCAGGCGACATAAAGTTATTTAGTGCTATTGGAGCTCTTTTGGGAGAAGAATTTATTCTGTGTGCTATGGCTTATTCATTTATATTTGCAGGAATTCAAGCTTTAATAAGCCTGACAAAAAAAGAAATAAAAAAATATGAGGACAAGCCGGATAAGTATATAAAAACTCTTTGCAGCTTTTATGCGAATATAAGGCTATTCTGTTTTAATCCGGTATTATATTTTAAAAGCAGTGAAGAAAAACATAGTATCAAGCTTTCGCCGGCTATTGCCGCAGGTGCTCTTTTTAATCTGATGCTTTGCACATATATTACATAAATAGAACTTAACTAAAGGCTGCCGGCTGAAATTATTAAATTAATCAAATATTTTGTTCCGGCTATTCTTTTAAAGCATAAAAGATTGTATAATATAAGAGATATAACTTAATCAAGGTTAATTACGGCTGAAAAACTTCAAGGTAATAGAATATCAGGATGACAGTATCACAGTATCACTTATTCGGCCGCTGGTAATTTACTTCAAGTATTGACTGGAGAGGGGTCAGTAATGCCAAAAATTGTTGAGTATTCTTATGGTAAATTGTTTAAATATACTATGAAAGCAATAAACCCCATAAAAAAAGCTGTTAAAACAACAGAGTGTTTTGTTCATAAGGCTATTAATACGCAAGCTCTGATAATTTTGAAAAATGATAAAAAGCTTGCTCAGTATGAGCTGTTTTCAGAGTATATCGCTGATTTGAATCTGGGAGTTGTATGGGCGGATCAGGATTTCAGAAGTTCGGGGCATTTTTATAATCCGGTCAAGGATCGCGGCCTTTACGGAAATACAAATGCATTAACATTGGCAAAGAACTATTACGCATTTGCCATTAGCTTTTTGAATTCTTGTGATATTAAGAAAGCGATGTTTTTTTTAGGGGCGGCGGCCCATTTAGTGCAGGATATGACGGTGCCGCAGCATGCTAACATTAAGCTCTTGAAGGAACATCATAAATTCGAGAAATTTGTAAGAGACAAATTTTATGAAACCCCCGATTATTTTGTTGCAGATAAGGGCTGTTATTTATTAAGCATTGAGGATTTTATAACACATAATTCAGTGTGTGCAATTAAGGCCAACAAAATATTGAGCCGTATTGAGGATGAGGAAGAGCGCTTCTCAGCCTTGAGCAGATATACAGTTCCTTTGGCTCAGAGAACCACCGCAGGACTGTTTATGATGTTCTATAACGATGCTCAGATAAATAAAAGCAAGATGTACAGTCAAAACAGTAACTAAGCATAAAGGTTGATTTAATATCAGAAGCTGTCTATAGTGGATTAATATTTCAAGGAGGCTTCTTTTTTATTTGCTTTCTGACGTTAAAAGCAGCTAAATAAGCTTTGCCACTGTTACACCTATATGGTATAATTATGAAAAAATAGTGTGACATAAGCAAAGGTACAAGGCACTGTTATATCAAACAAAAGGGGAGGGCGGAGTCCATGCAGACATTCTTATGATTCTTTCCTGATTGGTGAGCATGGATATAATTATGAAATCATACAGAAAAGAGTTGTTTTTTAATATTCCGAGGAGAAGAGCGTATGTCAATATAACTGATGAGGTTCAGAAATGCATTGATGACAGTGGAATTGCAGATGGAATGGTTCTTGTCAATGCAATGAATATAACAGCCAGCGTATTTGTTAATGATGATGAAACAGGCCTTCATCAGGATTTTGAGAAATGGCTGGAAGCCTTGGCACCTGAAAAGCCGTATAATCAGTATAATCATAACGGCTATGAAGATAATGCGGATGCACACCTGAAGAGACAGCTGATGGGCAGGGAAGTTGTGGTGGCAGTAACAAACGGAAGACTGGACTTTGGAACCTGGGAACAAATATTTTACGGGGAATATGACGGAATGAGAGAGAAAAGAGTTCTTGTTAAAATAATAGGAGAATAATTATTTTGGTAAAACAGCGTATAAATCACCAAAATTCATAATACAAAGGGGGCGAATTCATGTGGTTGAGAGAAGAGCTTAAAAGCAGGGCAAAAGCAGTATTAAAGCTGAATTATTGGAAGGCGTTTCTAATCAGCATAGTTATTGGAATAGCAGGAGGTAATGGAGGCGGCGGAGGAAGCAGCAGAACTAATTTTAATAATCATAGCGATTCGGGCAGCTGGACATCATCAGAAGCATTGTTTTCGAATTTTAAGGTTAACATTTTTGCTATAATTGCTCTGGGTGCTGCTATTGTTTTTGTAATCATTGTAATTGTATTGGCATTCAGGATATTCATAGGCTATCCCCTGGAAGTAGGAGGAAGAAGGTATTTTGTCAAATCGGCACGCTATGAGGATAACAGAAACTGCTTCAGCTTTGCTTTTTACAGGGAGAATTATTCGGGAATAGTATTTACAATGCTGCTTAAGGGATTGCAGAATTTTTTATGGTATTTGCTTTTTATCATTCCCGGAATAGTAAAGTCATATTCTTACAGCATGGTACCTTATATTCTGGCTGATAATCCGAATATAGGCAACAGAAGAGCTATTGAGCTCAGCAATAACATGACGGACGGACATAAGCTTAACATGTTTGTATTGGATCTTTCGTTTATTTTATGGTATCTGCTTTGTATGGTAACCCTTGGCTTAGGCTTTCTGTTTTTACAGCCTTACCTTGATGCCACTAAAGCTGAGCTTTATCTGGTATTGCGTGAGAATTCCCTGAATATGGGACTGTGTACCAGTGAGGAACTGCAATATTAAAAGAATACTGCGAATTTAAATATTATAGCTGAAAGCTGGAATTCGGGCGGCTTTTCGGCTATAATTTTTTTGCCAGCTGCTTCCGGCAATTATTTCATAAAGCATCCGTATTTAACTCCAAGTTGTTATTTCTTGAAAAATTATTACATCTATAAGTATAAACTTAATTTCTCTTGGAAAATAATTATAATAGACAATTAAAGAGAATTATTAAGGCTTATCGCTTTGTATAAAAGCATATCAAGGATGTAATTAAAGGAGTAGGTAAAATATGGATGGCTGTGAGAGTTATGACAGAAATAAAAATACTACATTTAAAATTCTTATTGTTTTTTTAGTTTTATTATGTTCAGTTCTTACGTTTTACTGTTTGAAAATGAACGATTTGTTCTTAAAATATAAAGAAAAATACAATAATGAATGTGTGCAGGCAATGGTAATAATGAAATCCAATGAAGCTCTTGTTTCCAGTGAAAAGCGTGTGCGCGACGAAAATAAAAAACTTAATGAAAATTTAAATAACCAGTACAATCAACTAAAGAAAGAAAACGAGCAAATAAAAAAACAAATTAATGAGCTTGAAAAGCAAAAGAAAAAAATTGAGGCAAGCAATAATGAATTGGAAGCAGATAATATCGAACTTCAAAAGTCACTTAAAAAGGCAGCTGCTGTCGGGGTTACTCCTCAATCCTACAATATATATAACAGTGACTCCTTGCCTGTTGATGAAAAAAAGAAATACCTGGGTAAATTTCTAGGGACAGCATATACGCCTTCTGCAGAGGAATGCGGTAACGACAAGGGAATAACGAGCTCTGGACAGCCTATAATTCCGGGATTATCGGTTGCAATAGATAATAAGCACTGGCCCTATGGAACTGTTTTCTATATAAAGGGTCTTGGGTATACTATTGCAATGGATACAGGCAGTGCAATAAAAGGCAGGGAAAGGTTTGATTTTGCTGTATTGGATAAAGACTTTGCTAATGCATTGGGACTGCAATACTATGATGTATATTTAGTAAAAATGGGAAACGGAAAGATTGATACATCTATTCTTATTTAATAGGTTGATTTTGAGGAAATTAAGCTTTTATTCGGAAATATTGACTTTTGGAAAAATTTACGGTAAAATATACCTACAAAAGTTCAATACTATATATTTAATTTCTAAGATTTAGTGGTAATTTATTACCAAAGTCGATTTACTATCGGTTGATAGTTTGGGGCTTGTCAAATCTAGAACTTTATCGCTGAGTTATAGTTTACCATAACTATAAGCGGAGGAACCATTCATTGGGGTGAATCCTGATAATTCAGGTAGGGTTAGTCTCTTACAACCCGAATCCGGCAGCTAACTTCGTAAGCGTTGGGGAGAAAGTGAATTTAATTTGTTTCTTCAATCCAATGCTGCAGTTAATTCTGTAGCATTTTTAATTACTATTCATTTTCTTCATATTTATTAACATTTAATTAAGGTATAAGTGCAAAAAGGATAAGACCTGCACTTTTAAGTCTGCACTTTTTAAAATACTGTGCGGCTTGTCCTTTGACGCTATGCTGCAGGCAGCATGATGAGGCTTTAAAAGCCGGACTATGGGAAAATTTTTTATAAATAAGGAGGAAATTTTTGTGATTAAAGTTTGTATTGCTGGTTTGGGCCGGACAGGTAAAGAAATTGCAAAGGAAATTTTAAACGATAAAGAGCTTTCTATTGTTTCAGCCATTTGCAGTCCGGATAGTAAATCTCTGGGCAGGGATTTAGGACAGATTATAGGTATTGCCGATACAGGGACAATTATCAGCAGCTCTGAAAAACTTGAACAGATTATATTTAAAAACAAGCCGGATGTTGTTATTGATTTTTCAAATCCAAAGGCAGCTCTGAAAAATGCAGTGCTGTTTTCAAAGTACAGGGTCAACATTATAATTGGGACTACCGGGTTTTCGGCTTATGATATGAAAAAGATTTTTGTATTGACCAGAAAATATAAAAATGGAATAGTATATGCACCTAACATTACCTTGGGTGTAAATGTGCTGATGCTTCTTACAAACCTATCAGCGAGCCTTTTGAACAACTATGATTTCCAAATTACCGAGATACACCACAAAAATAAGCTTGATTCACCGTCGGGTACTGCAAAGAAAATTGCTTGTGAGATAAAAAGCGGTCTGAAAAATGTAGGAATTAAAAATACCCCCGAGGTAAATATTCCGATAAGCTCAGTCAGGGCAGGGGGCGTGATAGGTAAACATGAGGTAATGATTGTGGGAGAGGAAGACAAGATTGAAATAAGTCATGAGTCTTTTTCAAGAAAGGCTTTTGCACAAGGTGCGATACGGGCGGCAAAGTTTATTCATAAAAAATCCGGTTATTATGAAATGAAGGATGTTCTTGATTTAGAGAAGGTGCTTAGAGCCTATATAGAAAATATAAACAAGACAAAAAGGAAAAGTAACTATATAAACAATCTGGATGCTGAAATCGGTTAAAAAAAGCATTGGTAATCTAGACAGGTAAAAACTCAGTTCCCTCTATGGAGAACCGGGTTTTTATTTTATATGCTTTTTTTTCTTTTGAAAATTTTTAACAGCAGTTTGAATAATCTATATATAATTATAACAAACTCTATGACTATAAGCATTGAAACAATAGTGACCAGATCCCGGTTTTCCTTAAATATTGATTTTATTCTGGACTTGTAATCCTGAGGGGCCACTGCAGTTTTATCGGGATATAGGTTTACATCAATTAAAGTGCCGTCGGATAAAGTATAATTCAATATTCCCGCTATTGTATCTGTGTTTATGGGAAGCTTCAATTTTTCACTCATGCTGAAGCTGATATTTTTAATAAAGCTGTCACCTAGGGGATAAGTATAAGTAACATCAATTTTACTAATCAGATTGATATTAACATCTTCTACGGTTATGCTGCGTAAGGTTGTATTTTTAGGCACTAAAATTCCGGTAGAAAAATGTGAAAAGCCATAATCAAATAGCCGGGAGGTTTGGCTAAGAGCATTCGTTTCATTTTTGTCAAGGACAACAGCAATCAGCCTTCTGTTATCTCTTGTTGCCGTTGTAACCGAAGTAGTCCCCTGCTGCGGAGTAGTACCGATTTTTCCGCCGTCAACCCCTGAATAACTCCAAAAAAGCTTGTTCTGATTGGTCAGAATTGAAGAATCATTTCCATTAATCCAAGCTATACCTTTAGCGCCAAGCAAGGAGTTAAAGGTGGAATTGGAAATGGCGTTTTTTACAAGCTTTGCTATATCCCTGGTAGAGGTAAACTGCTTATCATCGTATAGACCTGTCGGATTAACAAAATAAGTATCGGTTAAATTTAACTCTTTTGCTTTATCATTCATGTAGCCAACAAATTCGCTGACATTACCATTACCGATATATTCAGCCAGAGCCATTGCAGCGTCATTTCCCTGTGAGAGCATAGTACCGTAGAGCAGATCCTCCACGCTGTAAAGATTTCCTACAACCAGATTCAAGGAGGAACCCTTCATGCTCACAGCATTTTTACTGATAGTAACTTTAGAATTTAATTGAGACTTTTCAATAGTTAACAAAGCTGTCATCAGCTTACACATAATCAACGGAGGGTATATGGCATCTGCTTCTTTTTCGTACAACACCTGACCCCTTGTTGTATCCATAAGTATAGCGGATACAGCAGAGGTATCTTCTTCCGGAGTCAGAGCAAATGCAGGTATACTGCTGTTAAATATAAAAATGCAAATTATTGCCGCTAAAGTAATTCTTTGAAATATAGTATTCATTACTCACCTATATAAAATAGCATTAAAAAAAATAACATTCTAATTACTAATAATAATTTATTATGCAAGAATTAACAAGGTGAAAAATATTAATAATTTATTAATAAACTATTACAGTATTTTCCGAATCCTTTTAACTTTATTTTTTATGTATATAAAGGTAACATATTTACCATAATATTTTTGATTGGTTAAAATTCAGAAAATTTGTACTTTAAAGGAGTATTAAATTGGGACTTTTAAATTCTGTCGGAAGATATTTTATTTATAAAGAAAAGGAAAAAAAGAATAACTTTATACTCAAGGAAAGCAAAAAAATCAGCTGCGAAGCTGTAAAAAATACTGCTTCTCTGGATTTATTCGATAAGGCTGAAGCTGAGGGAGCCCTTATAGGATGTACGGTGGGCGAGGATATCCTGAAAAACAAGATTTCAAAGGATATGGAGCTCAATAAAAAGGTTATTAAAACAGCCTATGATATCCCTAAGAACAGTGACTTGATTTTTAGAGAGTTTAATATAACTGTTAAGGAAAAAACGCTAAAGGCATTTATTGTTTTTATAGACGGAATGACTAACGGTGTTGCCATATGTAATTTTGTACTGGAACCGCTTATGCTTCTGTCAAATATAGAAATCAAGGACAATACAAAAGATGTGGGGCAATTCGTGTTTGAGCGGCTTATTCCTTACAATCAAATAAAAAAAATTGACAATTACAGTGAAATAATAAACAACGTTAATTTCGGAGGCTGCGGAATATTTGTTGAGGGCTTGGAATATGCCTTTGCGGCAGATACAAAAACCTGGGAGCACAGGGGAATCGAAGCCCCTAAATCAGAAACTGTTATACGCGGTCCTCAGGAGGCATTTAACGAGCAAATAAGGGCTAATACAGCACTGATAAGGAAAATACTGAAGGATAAGGACTTAATGATACAGAGTGTATCAATCGGCGAAAGAAGCAATACCCCGTGTGCTGTGATGTATATAAGGGATATTGCAAATGATTCCTTGGTACATGAGGTGTTGAAAAGGGTTAAAAGCATAAAGGTTGATTATATATTCGACTCCGGGGAATTGGAGCAGTTTCTCGAAGACAGCACCTTTATGGCCGCACCTCAAATATTTGCCACAGAACGTCCCGACAAGGTGGCAATGATGCTTTCAAAGGGAAATGTAGCTGTTATATTGGACGGAAGCCCGCAGGTGCTTGTAATGCCGGCAACTGTGACTGAATTTCTGCACACTACGGAGGATACGAATGTAAGGTTTCCCTATGTGAACTTTATACGTGCCATAAGAATTACAGGGGTTGCTATTGCACTGCTTTTACCGGGTATCTATATTGCAATAACAAACTTCCATCAGGAAATGATTCCAACTAATTTGTTGTTTGCAATTGAAGCTTCAAGAGAAAATGTTCCTTTTCCGTCTGTCATTGAAATGCTGATAATGGAGTTTTCCTTTGAGCTGATAAGAGAAGCAGGACTAAGGGTACCGGGAGCGATAGGCTCTACTATCGGAATAGTGGGGGGGCTTATATTAGGGCAGGCGGCTGTAACTGCGAATGTAGTAAGTCCTATTATGATTATAATTGTAGCAATTACAGCTCTGGGATCATTTACGGTGCCAAGCTTTTCAATGTCCTTCTCAATAAGGATAATGAGATTTTTATACATTATACTCGGAGCCTCGGCAGGCTTTTTAGGCATTTCCTTGGGATTAGTTATAAATTCATTGCTGTTTGCATCATCAAAATCCTTTGGAGTGCCCTTCCTCACTCCTTTTGCACCTGTTACAAAGGGAAAATATTCGGACAAGCTGACAAGGAAGCCAATGTGGAAGCAGGAAGAAAGGCCGGAATATTTAAATGTAAAAGATGTAAAAAGTCAGCCCAAGGTGAGCAGAGGGTGGACTGTGAAGGATTCGGACAAAGAGGATGACGAATAGTGCTTCAAAAAAGAGGTTCTCCACAATTTATATGCCGGAAGCTCGGCGTGGAGGTTAGCTTGAAAGGAATGTGGAGATTTAGAAATAAGATTGCGTACCGCCACGTTGCCTTACTATAAATTTTCTGCCCAAGCTGGGCGTGGAGGTTAATGATAAAATATGAAGAATAAAATTGGTTTCGGCTCGTGGGAGGCAACGACTTTATTGGTTAATTTGGTGTTTGCCAATATTATGCTTGTATTTCCCAGAGATATGGTACAGCTTGGCGGAAGTGCGGGCTGGATGATTCCTGTTATTATAACGCTGATTGCGGCAGGATATTTTGCAATTACGGTTAAATTGTACAATAATATTGGAAGCATGGATTTGCTGGACATTTCAGATTGTATAGGAGGCAGGATATTTAAGGTTATAATAGGGCTGCTGATAACAATTTTTCTTATACTTACCGCTTCCATCTATCTTGGTGCTTTCTCCCAGACCTTGAAAATTATATCCTTGGATAGATCCTCACTGGAATATGTTGAGGTTTTGTTCTTAGCGGGAATGACAGCGGCAGCGTATTTCGGAGTGGAAGCTATTGCCAGAATAAGTGCTTTTCTGGTGCCTGCCGTGATTATAGGTTTTTTGCTGATAACTGTTGGTGTTATTCCTGAATTTCGGATGAATAATTTATTTCCGGTAATGGGCGAAGGAGCCTTGGAAATTTTAAAGGGAAGTGGCGTAAGGCTTTCGGTATTTGCAATGTTTGTAATACTGTTTCTGATGGTGCCCTTCTTTAAAAAACAGCTTCTGAAAAAGGTTGGCTTTTCTTATGTGCTTTTATCAGGTATTCTGCTTATTTGGTCAACACTTAGCTTTATACTGGTATTTCCTTATGAAATGGCTGCAGATAAAAAGATACCGGTTTTTCAGATAGCCAGGCATATGGATTTTGGAAACTATATTCAAAGAATAGAATCAATTTCGGTATTAATCAGTTCAATATGCGCTTTAATTTTTCTGGGCGCAGTATTTAACTTTGTAATATATGTGTTTGCCAAAACGCTGGATTTGAAGCAATCAAAGCCCTTAATTCTTCCAATGGCTATAATAGTATTCTCGCTTTCGATTATTTCAAAAAGGGTAAAGTTTGATTTCCTTGGCGACAGCATAACTAATATAATTTGGCTTTTGGGAATGGTACTGCCTTTAATAATAATTATTATAGGTGCTGCAAAAAAGGTTGGTACTGAAGGCACGAGGAGGCACAAATGAGCATAAAACTTAGATTAACCAGCCTTTTTATGAGTATTGCACTTTCAGCGGCTCTACTTTCAGGTTGTTACGATATCAATGAAATAGAGGATTTGGCGTATGTTATTGCAATCGGAATTGACAAGGCAGATGAAAAAAACTTTACCTTAACCTTTCAGACTGCCGTTCCAAAGTCAATTGCCGGCGGAGAGGGGGAAAGCATAGACATAAGAACCTTCAGGACGGATAATTTTTTGTCGGGATTAAAAAAAGCCAGCGAATATTTAGACAGAAGAATAAATCTTTCTCATACAAAAATAATTGTTGTATCCGAAGAGATAGCAAAGGAAGGAATAATGGCTTTTTTGAACGGACTTCAGCAGAACATAGAGCTAAGACCGAATGTTAATATAATAGTTGCTTCCGAAGGCGCACAAAAGTATATAGAATCCATACAGCCGAAGCTTTCCTCCAGTCCTGCAAAGCATTATGCTTTACTTTTTAAATCTTATGAAACAGATTTTCTGGTAAAGGACACGCAATTGGAAGATTACCTGTACAGAGCAAAAAACCATGTTACTCAGCCTGTTGCGATTTATACCTCTATTGATAAATCAATAGGTGACACAAGCGAGGCTTCTGAAAAGGAAGATAAGAAATCGGAAGAAGACAGCAAGAAGGCTGGCGGAGAAGAGAAAGATAAAAGTAAGGAAAAAGAAGAAGCTATGGCGATAAAGGGCTTGGCTGTTTTTCAAATGGACAAGATGGTGGGAACGCTGAACAGGGATGAAGCTATGCTGTTTTCTTTGCTTACAAGTACAGAAAATAGGAATATGGAAATAATCGATCCTCTTGATAACAGATTTAAGGTTCTGGGGAATATAACCAAATCAAGGTCGTCCTCAACTAAGGCAATTGTGAAAGACGGAAAGCCTCAAATTGATATTACTCTGAAGCTGAATGTTGATGTGAAGGCGGTACAAAGCGACAATGATTATGATGAGCCGGAAAAAGCCGCAAAGCTGGAGGCTGCTTACGAGCAGTATCTGCACAAGGGTATAATGGCTTTGCTAAATAAAACCACAAAGGAGTTAAAGTCTGATATTTTCGGATTCAGCCAGCAGGCTAAGCGTAGTTTTAAAACAATAGGCGAATGGGAAAAGGCAAATTGGCAGGAAATATTTCCGAAATCAGAATATAATTTGAAAATCAAGGTTGATATAAGGAGACAGAGCTAGCTATGATAGTAAATATAATCATTTTGACAGCAGTGGCTTGGATAACTGTGTATTCAATCAGCTTTGGCATTTGGACATGGAGAAACAAGAATAAATTAGGCGGAATAATGATAACACTGGTAGCCTTGATAGCACTGGCATTACCGTCATACATCCTGATTTTTTTGTAGTGATTTCAAAGAGTCGGTTACTACGGGTGAAAGTCTTTTCCACAATAAAATATCGGGACGAGGTTTAAATGGAGTAGGCTTTCAGCCGGTAGTAATTGATTTTTCTATTTATTGGATTTATTCAAAAAATTAAGCTTAAAGGTTCATAAATCTGGTTATTAATCTTATTGTTTTTCTTCCTTGCTTGTATTAAGATAAACTAAAATCTTTAAGAATACCATTTGCAAATAATATTACAGAACACATACCCTTTCTAATTGAATACAACAAATTGTAAAAACAATTGATTAAATGTTAGAACCGGATATAATTTGCTTTGATTTAATGGAAAAATATGTTATAATTTCCAACGAAGAGTTATATGGTGTAATACAAAAAACAAAAATGTTAAATTATGAAACAATGCTGATGGGAACAATTAAATAAATTACTGTTAAAACTTAACTGCGGGGAGGTAATGTTCTCCGGATAATAAAAGATATAAAGGCCAAAAGTCAATTATGGTTTAAGCCACAGCTACGATAGAATATCGGGACGGTTATATCGTTAACGATATAATCGTTTATTTAGCCGATGGCAATTGACTTTTTTAAAATGATTTAACTACAAGGGAGTGACAAAATAATGAATGAAACGTATAAGGGAAGAAGCCGGGATAACCGGAGCGGCAGGAATAAAAATTGCGAAGAGGATTATTTTTATATTCAGTCTAAAATTATTCCTCATACCCTTAGCCCTTTTCCATTTTTGCCAAATGTTTTTTTCGGCAGGAAAAATGAGATAGATGACATAAAGGGGCTGCTTTTTAGAGGAAACAGCAGGATTCTTTTTCTTAATGGCGGGGAGGGCATTGGTAAAACATCTGCAGCTTCCGGTTATTTTCATTTGCACAGTAATGAGTATAAGCATGCTGCATGGGTTCACTGCCGGAAAAATATCAGTACGGCTATATTGAGCCTGTCAAAGTCTTTAGGAATAGAATATGATGAGAAAATGACAGAACAGAAGAGGCTGAAATGTATATTGCAGCTTATGTCTTCGATAGAAAAGCCATGCCTTCTGATAATAGATGACGTAAATGATCTTGAAGATATTAAAAATAATTACGACAAACTCAAGAAATGCACAAATTTTCATATAATTATTATATCACGTATTTCCGGAATAGACTTCGACAAGGTATATCATGTCAGGGAGCTGAATGAAGATCAGGCCTTTGCACTTTTCAGGGAGTATTACCCCATGCATAAGGAAACCGAGAACTGCCTGTTTAAAGAGGTATACAGGGCAGTAGGCGGAAACACCCTGATTATAGCAATGCTTGCAAAGCATCTTTATGTATACAACGAATTAAATGATGCCTATACCCTTGGCAGTCTGCTGGAGGACTTCCAGAAAAAGGGGCTCTTTATATGCAAGGACAGTCATGTTTATGGCACCGAATATCAGGTATACGGCGGTATCAATGAGGAAAAGCCTGAAAATATCCTGGATGCATTATATGAAATAGACGACTTGAAAAAATCGGAATCGGCTGTACTTTCAGTTTTTGCAGTCTTGCCTTCTATGAGCATTTCACATAAGGATGTGATGGATTTGCTCTGTCAGGTGAGGGATCTGGAAAGACATCTTGAAACACTGGCACAGAGAGGGTGGATTGAATTTAATGAAGAAACCGAGACATATATATGCAACCCTCTGATTAAGGAAGTAATAAAACGTAAAAAAAGCGGAATGGAATTATTGGATGACTGCAGCATACTAATTGAATCCCTTATCGGCAGGCTTGAATATGAGCCGGGAACGGGGCATTTAACGAAGGTTACCTATGATAAGGCAGCTGTTATAGTAGAATATGCCGAATGCATTTTGCAATTTTTTCGTAATGCGGAGAAAAATATATCCGTGCTTTGCGAACGCATAGGCAGATATCATGCCACCGTAGGAAATTTAAGCAAGGCACTGGAATACTACGAAGAATGTACAAAGCTTAAAAAAGAACTATATGAGGAATATCCTGCAAATACAGGTTTCAAATTCGGTTTGGCCATTTCATATTCACAGCTGGGAACTGCATATAAAAATATCGGTGATTTGAACAAAACCCTTATGTGCTTCAAGGAAGATACTAAATTGACAAAGGAATTGTATGAGGAATATCCGAACAGCGTAGCATTAAAAAACGGGTTAGCCATGTCATACTCGCAATTGGGGGCTACTTACCAAAATACATATAATTTTTGCAAGGTATTGAAGTATTTTGAGCAGTATACAAAGCTTAAAAAAGAGCTGTATGAGGAATACCCTAATAATGTCGGCTTCAAAAACGGTCTGGCGGTTTCTTATTCCAAGCTTGGCGCGGCGTACAGAGACACAGGGAATTTGCCAAAAGCTCTGGAATGCTTTAAAGAGGAGACGAAGCTGTTTGAAGAATTATACGAGGCATATCCGACAAACATCCGAATAAAAAATTCCTTGGCAATTTCTTATTCAAAATTAGGGCTGACCTACAAAAATATGAATATTTTTGACAAGGCGTTAAAGTATTTTAATAAAGATACAAAGCTTACAAAGGAGCTGTATGAAGATAATCCCGGAAATGCAGGTTTTAAAAACGGTTTGGCAGTATGCTATTCAAAAATGGGTATTATGTATAAAAACAAGGGGGACTTAAGCAAAGCCCTGCAGTGCTTTGAGGAATACTCCCGGCTAAAAAAAGAGCTGTATGAGGAGTGCCCTGATTTTCCGGGCTTTAAAAACGGTTTGGCAATATCCTATTCAAAGCTCGGCTCAACATATAAGAATATGGCTGATTTGGATAAAGCCCTGGAGTACTATGAAAGGTATATCCAGCTGAAAAAGGAGCTTCATGAGGAATACCCTGCTAATGTTAACTTTAAAAACGGTCTTGCAATTGCATATTATAAAATCGGAATGTTTTACAAGGAGTATAAAAACAGCAAAAAAAGAGCTTACAATTATTTTTTGCAGTCTGAGAAACTCTTAGTGGAATTGGTGAAGGAAATTCCGCAGTCTCTTATGTTTTCAAGCTTTTTGGAACAGGTTCAGAAAAAGATAAAAAGCTTTTAGACAAAGCTTGTTATAAAAAGATTTGACAATGCAGAAAAAATATAATATGATACAAATCATATTAATACTATATGTTTAGTATGCTTTAAGGAGGAGTTGCCGTGAACAAGTATTTTGCCGCGAAGGATAACAGAATGATGTGTAACGTATCTGCCATGTGCATGATGCGTGTTTCATGCCGCTTCTGTATGAGGACTCCTGTATTTTGCCCGTGATATTTTAGCCTGTGAAAAAGCACAGCCCAAACTTTACGGGTTGTGCTTTTTATATTTTAAAGGTTGGAGGTTTTGTAACAATGAAAAATCGCTTATCTTCAGGAATTTTGTTTGTCGTACTGGGGTTGCTGATTGGGGTGGGCCCCCGGACTATTTTTTCTGTTTGTCCTGTCGGGAATATGCCTATGAGCTGCCATTGGTCAGCAATGGCGGAAATAGGTGCTGGAATGCTCATTGCCTTGACGGGTGCTCTTCTGCTGCTTATACAAAACGCACAGATACGGCTCGGACTGAGCTTCACCCTTTTTTTAAGTGGAGTTTTAGCTTTACTCTTGCCGACTGTACTTATAGGGATGTGCGGCTCAGTACATATGGATTGCAATAAACTTACCCTGCCTGCGCTGGTAATATTGAGCGCCCTCGTGATTGTGACATCGGCAGTCAATATAATTTCCCTGCTTTTAAACGAAAAAAGGAGGTCCGGTACATATGTCCGATAAACCATTATCCATAACAAGACTGTCATTGTACAATCTGAGAGGCAAGGCATTTCGCACCGGTGCTTTGATTGCAGTGGTATTGGTATTGGCCTTTGCTTTGTTTTCCGGTGCGGTTTTGTCTGCAAGTCTGCAAAATGGATTAAACAGTCTCAAGGAGAGGTTGGGGGCGGATATTGCCGTGGTTCCGCTGGGCTATGAGAACAGCTATCAGGGCATTATTCTGTCGGGAGAACCCGTCAGGTTTTATTTCGACAGAGCACTGGAACAGCAGATATCAAAGGTGGACGGAGTGGAGCAGCTCACCTCGCAATTTTATCTTTCCACCCTTTCGGCAGATTGCTGCTCGGTTCCTGTTCAGATTATCGGCATTGATCCGGAAACGGATTTTGTGACCAAGCCGTGGATATCCGAGGTTTATAGAGAAGAGCTCAAAGACCGGCAGGCAATTGTAGGTGCTGATATTGCAGCGGGGAAAGATAATAAGCTGACTTTTTATAATCATGAGTTTTCAGTTGCTGCAAGGCTTGAAAAAACCTCAACAGGAATGGACAATTCGGTATTTGTAAATATCCGTGCAGTCAAGGCCTTGGCGGAAAGCGCAAAGAAACAGGGACTCGGCACAAATGCGTCGGTTCAGGAGGCTGATTTGGAAAATTCAATTTCCTCCGTGCTTATCAAAACAGAAAGGGGATATGACACAGATCAGGTTGTCACGAATATCCGCCGGGAGGTGGATGGAATCAGCATGGTGAAAAGCAAGAGTATTTTTTCCGGCTTTTCAGAAAATCTTGGTATTATAAAAGCCTTTATCGGGATTTATTCTGCTGCCCTCTGGATATTGGCCCTTCTGATTCTTGCCATATTGTTTTCAGCAATCATCAGCAGCCGTAAAAAGGAATTCTCCGTACTGCGGATTATGGGCACAACCCGTGTGAAATTGGTAAGGGCTGTTTTAACAGAGGCAATGCTTGTCAGCATCGTGGGAAGCCTTGCAGGGGTTTCACTTGCAGCAGTTGTTATTTTTCCGTTTTCTGCATATATAGGAGAACAGCTTGGACTTCCGTTTTTGTTGCCGGATATTGGAGGAATTTTTGTTTATATGATAAGTACACTGGTACTTTCTTCCGCCTCCGGCCCGCTTTCCGCAATATATGCAGCTGTGAAAATCAGTCGGGCTGAAACTTATATTACCTTGAGGGAGGGTGAATGAAATGACAATTGCCGTAGCGGGCGTAACCAAGGAATATAAGCGGGGAGACAGAATTTTCAAAGCGGTAGACGGAGTAAGTCTGATTATGGAATCGGGTGATTTTATTGCCGTCATAGGTAAGTCCGGCAGCGGGAAAAGCACTCTCTTAAACATCATTGCCGGATTGACTGTTCCAACTTCAGGCAACGTTCTGGTGGACGGAGAAAGCATACTCACCTATTCGGACAGTGCCATGTCGGATTATCGCAGCAATAGCCTTGGGTATATTCCGCAGGGGCAAAGCACACTGGCTGATTTGACGGTTCTGGATAATGTGCGCCTGCCTTTTCATCTGTCAGGACGCAAGGGCGATTCCGCCTCCAGGGCGCTAACGCTCCTTGAACAGGTCGGAATTGCTGATTTGAAGGGAAATTACCCCAAGCACCTTTCGGGAGGAGAGCTAAAGCGTGTTGCCATTGCCCGTGCCCTTATCAACGACCCGGATATTTTGATTGCAGATGAACCCACCAGTGATCTTGACAAGCAAACCACTGCCGAGGTTCTGGCACTGTTGCAATCTATTTCCAAAGACGGGAAGGCAGTTTTAATTGTTACACATGATTTGGCTGCTTTGGAATATACAACCCGCAATTTTACAATGGTTTCAGGGGTTCTGACCCAACAAGCAAAAATTCAAATGATTTAATATTTTTTATAAAGGAGAACTTCTATGAGCATAAAAAACCTTGATAAAACCTTCGGATTTGCCACCCGTTCGGTTCACGGCGGAAATGAAACGGATGCTGAAACCGGTGCAATCCGCCGTCCCATCACTATGGCCAACAGCTATGAACTGCCTTACGATCCTTCGGACATAAACTGGAGCAGTGCCGAAGGAAATATCTATACGAGAAACGGCGGGGCGAATCAGAACTACTTGCAGGAAAAGCTGCGCCTTTTGCATAATGCGGAGGATTGTGTCGTGCTGGCGTCGGGTGTTGCGGCACTTTCCGGCGTGTTCTTTGCATTTCTGAAATCGGGAGAGCATGCGGTGGTTTCGGATAGTACCTATATTGCCGCTTACCGCCTGCTGCACGAGATTTTGCCGGAAAAATACAATATAGAATCAACGCTGGTTGATTCATCGGATTTGGATGCCGTAAAAGCGGCGGTGCGCCCTAATACCAAGCTGATTCATATTGAAACTCCAGCGAACCCTACACTGAAAGTCAGTGATATCCGCGCAATTGCCGAAATAGCTCATAATGCAGGAGCCTTACTTTCCGTCGATAATACCTTTGCATCACCCTATAACCAGCGTCCGTTTGAACTTCATGCGGATTTAACGGTGGAAAGCCTTACAAAATACATCAACGGTCATGGTGATGCCATGGGCGGTGCTGTTCTGGGACCGAAGCCGCTTATTGACAAAATCCGCGCAGAGGCGATGGTGAATCTTGGCGCAGCCATCAGCCCTTTTAATGCTTGGTTAATTATGCGGGGAGCGGTTACGCTGCCTCTGAGGATGCGCCAGCACAACGAAAGTGCTCTGAAGGTGGCGGAGTTTTTGCAGTCCCAGCCGTCAGTCAGATTTGTGGCTTATCCCGGTCTTCATACCCATTCGGGAAACGAAACCGCCAAGACACAGATGCACGGCGGATTCAGCGGGATGCTGGCCTTTGGTCTTAATACTGATCACGATGGGCATAACCGCTTTGTAAGCCGGCTGAAAGTAATCACCTCCGCCGTATCGCTGGGACATGATGAGAGCCTGATTGTCTTTCTCGGAGAAAACGATGAGCGGCAATACCTATATCCGCCGGAGTTCCATGCTGGATTCTTCCGCTTAAGCGTGGGGCTGGAGGATGCAGAAGACCTTATTTCCGATTTACGGCAGGCATTTCTTTGATTTTAGGATGGCAATTGACAAAAGCCAATTACGGTTCAAGCCTTCGCGGCGATATATCGTCTTTTCAGCCTCAAACCCAAACTATCGGACGATTATAGCGTTTATTTAGCCGATAGTAATTGACTTTTGTATTTTTAGCAGGGATATCTTTAAACAGAAAAATTTGACAACGTAGTAAACATATGATATCATAATGCATATAAATATCATATGTTTTGTATGTTTTATCCGGAGGTAACCATGAAGACGTATTCAAGCGTAAACAACAATATGAAGATGTATAGCGTATCTGCCATGTGCATGATGCGCACTTTCTGCTGTTCCTTTATGGGTACCTCCATAAACTTCCCGTGATTTTTTCGTCTGTGATAAGGCACAGCCTGAAATTTACGGGCTGTGTCT
Organism: Ruminiclostridium sufflavum DSM 19573; assembly: GCF_003208175.1. Classification (GTDB taxonomy): domain Bacteria; phylum Bacillota; class Clostridia; order Acetivibrionales; family DSM-1351; genus Ruminiclostridium; species Ruminiclostridium sufflavum. The sequence goes on from NZ_QKMR01000006.1 coordinate 149,752, forward strand.
TTTTTATTATCCCTTCATCCCAAGTATTAAGGAGGATTATCCATGACCAAGGTTAATTTATCTCTCCCGGAAGTTCAGATTCGGGAGATTAGAATCAATTCCATCACCGGCTTTCAAGGCAGAGCAGAGGAACTGGTGAACTGCTCCCGGTGCGGACTGAAAGACAATACCCGTTCCTTTACCCAGTGCGTGGGCTGTGCGACCTCCAAAGCGGCGTGTATGACCATTCTGGTACAGGACGGTGCGGTAATCTCCCACGGACCGGTGGGCTGTTCCTCCTGCTATCACGAATTTGCCTTTACCTACCGGGTTAATTCCCCGCTGCGCGGTGTTGAGAAACCCACCCAGCGCAGAATCTATTCCACAAACCTGACTGAAAATGATACGGTGTATGGCGGAAATGTCAAGCTGGCCAAGGCAATACGGGAGGTCTATGAACGCACCCGTCCCAAGGTGATTTTCGTGCTCACCACCTGTGCGGTGGGAATTATCGGTGACGATGTGGAAAGTGTATGCGACGAGGCGGAGGAGGAGCTGGGGGTTCCCGTTGCGGCTGTTTTCTGCGAGGGATTCCGTTCCACCGTGTGGACTACAGGCTTTGACGCCGGGTATCACGGTATTGCGCGCAAGGTGATTAAGCCCCCCCGCAAACGCCGGGAGGATATGATTAATGTTATAAACTTCTGGGGCAGTGATGTATTTGCAGACTGGTTCGCTCCGTTTGGGGCAAAGCCGAATTATATCACGCCTTATTCCACTGTGGAAAGCCTCGCCAGCTCCAGCGAGGCGGCGGCTACCGTACAGGCCTGCTCAACGCTGGGTTCCTATTTGGGTGCAGTTCTGGAACAGGAATTCGGGGTTCCGGAGCTGCCCACCGCTCCGCCATACGGAATAGTGCAGACCGACCGCTGGTTTAGGGCACTGGGCAGGCTGCTCCGGAAAGAAGAAATTGCCGAGAGAGTTATAGGTGAAAAGAAAGCGGAATATATTCCCAAGATTGAGGCACTCAAAGCAAGGTTTAAAGAAATCGCCGCAGGGCGGCCGCTTACTGCTTATGTCACCGGCGGTGCCGCACACGGCCATGCTTTATTATCTGTACTGGGCGAACTGGGGATTCAGGCTGCAGGTGCGGCTATTTTTCACCACGACCCCTTGTTTGACAACGGTGAGCCGGGTAATGACCAGCTGGCGCAAAGAGTACGGGACTATGGAGATGTGCCGAATTTCAACGTCTGCAACAAGCAAGAGTTTGAACTGGTGAATGTTCTCAACCGTCTGCGACCGGATTTGCTTTTGGCGCGGCATGGCGGCATGACACTATGGGGCGCAAAGCTTGGTATCCCTTCCTTGCTGATTGGCGATGAGCATTACTCCATGGGTTATGAGGGACTTATACACTACGGGGAACGGATTTTGGAAACCTTGGAAAATGATGAATTTGTAAAAAATCTTGCCAGCCACGCTGTCAACCCATATACCAAATGGTGGCTGAAGCAAGCCCCCAATACATTTCTGGCAAAAAAGGAGAGGAGCCTATGAACAATGTGATTGAACAAGAGCGCTATACCTGTGCCATCGGAGCATTGCAAAGTGTTGTTGCAATTCCCCGCGCTGTGCCGATTCTGCATTCCGGCCCAGGCTGCGGGGACATGATTCAAGGATTTTTTGAGCGCTCTACCGGATATGCCGGAGGAAGCACCTCTCCATGCACTAATTTTTCGGAAAAGGAAGTGGTGTTCGGCGGCATTGACCGTTTACGGGACATTGTTGCCAATACATACAAGGTGCTGGACACCGATTTGCAGGTTATCCTCACCGGATGTACGGCGGGTATTGTCGGAGATGATGTGGATTCGCTGGCCGAGGAGTTTCGGGAGAAGGGCAAGCCGGTGGTTTCGGTGGAGGCGGCAGGCTTTAAATGTAATAATTATGAAGCCCACAGTCTGGTTGTTGGCGCTATTATCGACCAATATGTGGATTTGTATGCTGATGACAACGAAAGCAGAAGCGAACCCAACACAGTTAATCTGCTTGCTTCCCTGCCTTATCAGGATCCGTTCTGGAAAGGGAACTTCGGAGAATACAAGCGGCTGCTTGAGGGGCTGGGACTAAAGGTACACGTCCTGTTCGGGCCGCAGTCGGACGGCGTAAAAGAGTGGCAGAAAATTCCTCGCTCCGGCTTTAACATTCTTGTGTCTCCGTGGTATGGCAAACCGATTGCTGATAAGCTGAAAGCGAAATATGGTCAGCCCTACACATGGTTTCCGCACATCCCCATCGGGGCGAACCAGACTGAGAGGTTTTTGCGTCAGGTACTGGATTTTGCCTTGGAACAGGGGGCCTCTGTTGACAGAGGAAAAGCGGAGGCCTTTATTAAGAGGGAAAGAGAAGCATACTACGAGGAAATCGATAATCTTGCCACCTTTTTGTTAGAATTTCGCTACGGGCTGCCAAGTCATGTGCATATTCTGCATGATGCGGGCTACGTTGTGGGCCTTTCCAAATTCCTGCTGCATGAGGTGGGCATTGTGCCAAAGGAGCAGTTTGTCACCGATAATACGCCGGAAAAATATCAGGCACAAATTGAGGCGGAGCTTTCCTCTACCTCGGATAAAAGGAAGATTCCCATCACCTTTGAGCCGGATGCAGGTCTTGCGCAGGAGGCAATACGCAGGCTTTCACACAATGGGCGCGGTCTGATCATCGGCAGCGGTTGGGACAAAGAACTTGCAAAGGAAAAAAATTATGATTTTCTATCGGCTGCGCTGCCTTCACCCTACCGGCTGGTGCTCTCCACCAATTATGCAGGCTTTTCCGGAGGGCTGCGTGTGATTGAGGATATCTATCACAATGTGCTTGCAACCTATCGTTAAGGAGGAACCCTATGTATTATCGCGTAGCATTTGCCAGCACAGGGAAAGCGATTGACCAGCATTTCGGCTCTGCCCGCTATTTTCAGGTATACGACATTGACGGCGGCGAATCCAGGTTTTTTGAAACCCGAAAAATTACCGCCAAAGGCCAAAATAGCTGTGAGGGCGGATTTGACCAACTGCTTGCGGCTCTTTCCGATTGCAATGCGGTGTTTACCCTAAAAATCGGAAGAAGTGCAGCGGCCTTTATGATTTCCCGTGGCGTGCGGGTTTTTGAGGCAACGGGAGAGGTGGAGGAGATTGCTGCCCGGCTGATTGCAGAGGATATTTTAGGAGAATAGAGGCGTTGGCAGGTGCAAAAGGGGCAGTCCCAGCCCCGGTATTACTGTGGCGGAAATCTCTGCCGGCTGCTTCAAGGAGTTGTATATACACCCGCTGAGATTTGAAAGCACCTTTTCTTACGGTTGATATAATCATGAATATAAGGGGGTGGTGTTATATGAGTAGTGACTGTGACATGTGTGACTGCAGTTATATGCTGACACCAAGTAAATGTAAATACCACAACGGAAAGGGGTCAAAACATGACAAACGGAACTCAATTGCCGGCGTACCATTTCGATACGCAAAGGGTACGGGCAGGATATGAGCCTACAGAGCATAACAATGCGGTATCACCACCTATTTATCAAAGCACAGCCTATGATTTTAAGGATGTGGAGCATGCAAGAAATCTATTCAGCTTTCAGGAGGCCGGAAATCTTTACACTCGCGTAGGCAATCCCACTGTAGCGGTGCTGGAGCAGCGGGTAGCGGCATTGGATGGCGCGGCAGGCGCCGTCGCACTGGCAAGCGGTATGGCTGCCATCAGCTATACGCTGTTAAATCTTGCCGAAGGCGGGGGAAGGATACTCGCCTCACCTTATCTTTATGGAGGCAGTGCCGACAGCTTTAAAAAGGTGTATCCAAAGCTGGGGATTCAGTTTGATTACGCTAAAAATATCTTGAACCCCGAAAAGCTGGCGGAGGAAATCACTCCAGACACCAAGGCTGTTTTTATTGAGAGTATTTCAAACCCCAATACAGTACTGCTGGATGTGGATGCAATAGCTAAGGCCGCTCATGAACAGGGTATTCCTCTGGTAGTGGACAATACAATTGCCACGCCCTATCTCTTTAATCCCATTGCCCATGGAGCGGATATTGTCATCTACTCCGCGACAAAAGGACTGAACGGCCACGGTAACATTATCGGGGGATTGGTTCTGGAAAGCGGCAGCTTTAACTGGGAAAGTGAAAAATTTCCGCAGTTTTCGGAAAAATACTATACCCTGAGAGAATCGAACGGCAACCACAGAAGTTTTCCGGAGGTTTTCCCGGACTTTCCTTTCACAACACGGATTCGTTTTAATTACCTCAATTATTTCGGTGCGGCTATCGGCCCCTTTGATGCTTATCTTGCTATTATAGGGCTGGAAACGCTGTCTGAACGTTTGACAAAGCAAAGCCAAAATGCCGTAACTCTAGCGGAATATTTAAACGCCCACGAATCGGTGGAATGGGTTCGGTATCCGGCGCTTGAAGACAGCCCGCATCATACGCTCTATCAACGGGATTTCAAAAACGGTGCGGGCGGGATTCTTTCCTTCGGATTTAAAGGAACACAGGAGCAGCGGGAAATTTTCCTTAATGCGATTAGACTTTTCCACTACCACGTCAATATCGGCGATGCAAGATCCCTCATAGTCAATTCTCCTCAAACCACACACGGTGAACTGGAAGCCGATGAAAAGGCCGCCGCCGATATTCCCGAAAACCTGATCCGTATTTCGGCAGGCTTGGAAGATCCGGCAGATTTAATTGCAGATTTAGAGCAGGCTTTTCAAAAAGCAACCAAGTAAATATTTTTGCTCAATAAACATATTAGCCATATACAAATTAAAGGGGGATTGTTTATCATGAAAATCAAAAGACACACCCGGATTTTTGCGGGCCTGCTTTCGCTGCTTCTAAGCCTGTCGCTTGCAGCGTGTGCTTCTAATACCGAAACCACAAATGCAGACAGTAAATTCAAATACGGCAGGATTGATATTCCCGGCAAAGACGGCGCACTTTGCGGAGCACCTATCTATATAGCATATGACAAGGGGTTCTTTGCCGAAGAGGGCTTTGATGTAAACCTCATTTCTGCCGACGCGGAGACCCGCAAAATCGGGCTCAACAACGGAACTATTCCGATTGTAAACGGTGACTTTCAGTTCTTTCCTTCCATTGAAGAAGGCGTGAACGTGAAGGTTGTAGACGGTCTGCACAACGGCTGCATAAAGTTTATCGTCAAAAAAGGCTCTTCCATTAGAACGGCGGCTGACCTGAAGGGCAAGAAAATTGCCGTAGATGAAATTGGAGGCACACCGCATCAGGTAGCCAGCGTGTGGGTGGAAAAAGCCGGTATTTCCGCAAAACCCGAGGATAAAGAGGTGGAGTTTCTTGTGTTTTCCGATGGAAATCTTGAAATAGAAGCCCTTAAAAAAGGAGATGTGGATGTCGCTGCTTTGTGGGATCCGCTCGGCTCCATCTACACCACAGGTGATAACGCCAAGGACTATGAAGTGCTGTTTGATCTTTCCACCGACCCGACCTTTGCAGGCAAGTATTGCTGCTTCCTCTATGCCTCAGACAAGGTAATCAGGGATAATCCCGAAAAGGTTGCCGCACTGCTGTATGCCTATCAAAAGGCGCAGGATTGGATAGCGAAAAATCCGAAGGAGGCGGTAGATATAATCTCTGATAAGAAGTACTCCGCCATTGAGGACAAAGCGCTGGCAGAAGAGCTTCTGAAGAGCTATGTCTATCCGTCTGCGGAAGACCGAGCCGCCAACAGGCAGGATGTAGGCAAGGATGTGGAATACTTTGCCACAGAGCTTTACAATATCGGATACCTCAAGACTGATCCGGCGCAATTCGCAAAGGATGCTTATTATAAGGTGGACTTAAAGCTTGGCAAATAATAGCAGACCTCCAAAGGAGAAAAATATATGAACACATCATCTGCAACATCATTTTGGCGCTCCATTGCGGTTGCACTGCGTCTGCCTATTTCCACGAACAAAAGTGAGAGAAGGCAGACGGCCGGGCAATCTATCGGGAATAAAAAATTTATACTGCTTTCCGTTCTAACTGTGGCTGGATTCACTGCAGCCATTCTTGTAAACCTTTTGTTTCCGCAATTTGCCTCTGTCAAGATTTCACATTATCCCTTGCTTGGCGGGATGGAGCTTGACATTAACGGAGCATACCGAATTGTGCTGATTGCATTAATTTTGCTTTATCTGGGTATTGCGTCGTTTTCATGGCTTGACCCTGAACGCCGCAAGAAATTTCAGAAACGGATGCCGTTTCGGTTTGTAATTGGTCTGGTTCTGGCATTATGGGATGTTTTTGGAACCAAGCTCCTGCTTTTGCCGCAGCCGTTCTTTCCCGGTCCTGCGCGGATTATAGAATCCTTTTTGATGGAAAGCGGCTACATATGGCAAAACACCCTTTATTCCCTGCGGCTGTTTTTGGTGGGATTTATACTGGGTGTTGCCCTTGGAGTGGGCACAGGCATCCTTATCGGCTGGTTTCATAGCATATATTACTGGGTGTATCCGGTGCTCAAAATAACAGGAGTAATTCCCGCTGTGGCATGGATGCCGTTTGCATTAACCCTGTTTCCCACTCCGTTTGCTGCAGCCACTTTTCTAATTATCATCTGTGCGTGGTTTCCTGTGGCCTCTTTGACTGCATCGGGTATTGCGGGCACACCGAAGGTGCATTTTGAAGTGGCGAGAACACTCGGAGCGAAAACACCCTATCTGGTTTTTCGTGTGGCGATTCCTCATGCCCTGCCAAATATTTTTACCGGCATATCCACTGCAAACGCATTTACCTTTACAACGCTGGTAATGGCCGAAATGATGGGGCAGCCCGGCGGCTTGGGGTATTATATAAACGCCTCAAAAGTTTGGAGTGCCTATTATAAGGTATTTGCGGCTATCTTGGTTATGGCTGTGCTGTTCAGCCTGATTATGTATGCTATTGGCCTGATTCAAGGCCGCTTGCTGCGTTGGCAGAAAGGATTGGTGAAAGCATGAGTGAACAGCGGCTATCTGTTGTAAATAATGTGATATTGCGGATTGATTCGGTCAATCGCACCTATATAGATGATGCGGATAATTCCGTTGAAGCGTTGCAGGAGGTGAGCCTTTCTGTAAAACGGGGCGAATTCCTGTCTGTCATAGGTTCCTCAGGCTGCGGTAAAACTACTCTTTTGCGGCTGATTGCAGGGCTTGACACACCTGAATCGGGAGAACTGATGCTAGATGGAGAAAAAATCACGCAGCCGGCACCGCAGCGCGGCTATGTCTTTCAGCAGGGCAGCCTGTTTCCCTGGCTTACAGTTGAGCAGAACATTGCGGTGGGATTGAAGGCACGCGGTATCTATAAAGAAAACAAGGGCCAAGTGGCGGAGTATATTAAGCTCATAGGATTAAACGGATTTGAAAAATCCTATCCTCACCAGATTTCCGGCGGTATGGCACAGCGCGTTGCTATTGCCCGTGCACTCATCAATAATCCAACCATTCTGCTGCTGGATGAGCCAATGGGAGCCTTGGATTCCTTCACGCGTGCCGATATTCAGTATAAATTGCTGGAGCTTTGGAGGAAGAAGAATATAACTATGATTCTGGTAACACACGATGTGGATGAAGCAATTTATCTTTCCGACCGCATTGTGATTATGACAGCTCGTCCCGGCAAAATAAAAGAGATCATCGAGGTCAAATTGAAGCATCCAAGAGATCGCGGAAAATCAGATTTTCTCGCCCTGCGGCGCGATATCCTTGAAAAGCTGCATTTGGCCAGCACAAGTCCTCAGCCTGAATATATGATTTGAAGCCATGCCCGGAGTACCGTGCCGGACACTGTCAGGAGAAGCGGTAATAAACGAGCATTTTGCACACTTGTATGAGGCTTTATATATGCTTGACTGCCGGCTGGATTCTGTATGTACATAAAAGATATTGCAGCAAAGGAGATAAGATTTATGCTTTTAACGGAAAGGCGAGGTTATATTGACTGCATGATGCTGGAGAAATGCTGCAACAATGCCGCAAGGAGGAAGAGAACCATGAGTGAGCTTGATAATTCCGCGGAAGCGGAGAAACCATATATTGATATTCAGAACCTGACAAAATCATTTACGGTCAAGGGTGAGAGGCTGGAGGTGCTGAAGGGAATCTCTCTATCTATTTGCAAGGGTGATGTCTTCGGTATCATCGGGCTGTCCGGAGCCGGTAAATCCACGCTGGCAAGGTGCATAAACCGCCTTGAGACACCGGATACCGGCAGGGTTATCATAGACGGTGTTGATATATTGAGCCTTTCAAAAAGCCAGCTCCGAAGAGAACGGCAGCAAATCGGCATGATTTTTCAGACCTTCAACCTCTTTGAGGCTAAAACGGTTTATCAGAATATTGCCTATCCTCTTGCCATTAGAGGAGTAAAAAAAGAGAAACGCGACAGGCGCGTCAGAGAAATAGCTGAAGTGGTCGGTTTGCAGGAAAAGCTGTCTGCCTACCCGGCGGGATTGTCCGGCGGTCAGAAGCAGAGGATAGGAATCGCAAGAGCTCTAGCCAATAATCCCGATATTCTTCTCTCGGATGAGGCTACCAGTGCTCTTGATCCGCAAACAACCCTCAGTATTTTGGAGCTGCTCAAGGACATAAACAAAACGATGGGACTGACAATTCTGCTGATTACCCACGAGCTGGACGTTATCAAATATACCACCAGAAACATGGCGGTGCTGGAGGATGGCGTCATCAGCGAAGCCGGAAGAACCGGAGATATCTTCGCAAATCCAAACAGTGCGACCGGAAAAATGTTTCTAAAGGTTTATTCCGAGCTTCAGGAGAGCTATGTGCAAGGAGGCGGTATATGAGCCTTTTAAATACTTCATTCTGGGAAGTCTTTAAAGCTTCCTTTTCTCCGGGGGTGTGGAAGGAAATATGGCCTGCCGCCCTCGATACCCTGTATATGACCTTTATTGCAGCTCTGATTACTCTGGTGTTCGGCCTGCTTCTGGGTATAATAATGACTCTTACCGCCAAGGACGGTCTGCGGCCTGTACGCACCTTCAACACAAGCATGGGCTGGCTCGTCAACTGCCTGCGTTCATTGCCTCAGATGATTATGATTATTTTAATGATTCCTGTGGCAAGGATGGTATTAGGCCAATCCTACGGTATAAATTCCTGTATTATCGCACTTGCCGCCTCCTGTATTCCTATGTATGCCCGCATTGTACAAAGCAGCCTGCTGGAAATCTCCAAAGGAAAAATTGAGGCGGCTAAATCTATGGGCAGCAGCAATCTGCAAATCGTTTTGCGGGTGCTGCTGCCGGAAACCCTGCCTTCGCTTATACGCGGCTTTACAGTAGCGGTAATAGCAATTATTTCTATGAGTGCCTTGGCTGGTAATTTCGGTGCAGGCGGAATAGGAGATATTGCCGTACGGTTCGGGTTTCAGCGTTTTCAGCACGAGGTTCTCTTTGCCTGTGTATATGTTCTTATAATAATAGTACAAATTGTCCAGTTTGCGGGTGACTTTGCATCCAAGCTCATTCTTAAAAAGAGGCATCTTATTTAGCAAGCTTAAATTTAATTAAAAGGAGCTGCATATTATGAAAAAGATTATTAACATGATTATATTAACCGCCCTGACCTTAACCAGCCTTGCTGCCTGCTCGCCAAATGGCGGCGGCACCTTATCAGGCAGCACATCCTCAGAAGGTACCCCTTCAGTAACTTCCGGCACTGTTCAGAGCATAGAAATCAAGGGTATCGCTGACCTTGTTCCCCACAGTGAGCTTATAGAATATGTCAAAGACAAACTGGCTGCCGAGGGAGTTATCGTTACGCTGGTATCCACTGCGGCGGATGCTACCACCAATGAGCGTACAGAAGCAAAGGAAGTCGATTTCAATTTCTTTCAGCATTACCCCTATTTAAAGCAGTGGAATGAGACCAACGGAGGGCATCTGATTAATGTTGCTGATATTCATGTTGAACCCATCAGTGCCTATTCTGACAAGTATAAAACAACGGAGGAGGTTCCGGATAATGCCAAAATAGCCATTCCTAATGATGCAACCAACGAATACCGCGCTTTGCGGATTCTGGAAATAGCCGGTTTTATAAAACTTGACGAAACGGCTGCGACCAACCTGAAGGCATCAGTATCAAATGTCAAGGAATACCTCAGGCCGGTTAAGCTGGTGGAGCTGGACAGTGCGACTATTATCCCCACCAAGGAGGATTTTGACGTATTCATCACTAACGTAAATAAGGCACTTGAAGCGGGGATTACTTCTGCCGTTCTGTTTAAAGAAGGCGAGGATTCGCCTTATGCCAACATCATAGCTGTTCGCAGTGATTTGTCCGCCGGTAAGCGGGCAGCAGTAGATAAGCTGGTGAAGGCTCTCCGGTCGGAAGATACCCGTAAATATATTTCTGAGAAGTATAATGGGAAGGTTATTCCGGCAAAGCTGAAATAACTGTGCTGCTATGATATTATTCTTACTATATGCAGAGGTATATGAACGGAATAAATTTATACAGGAGATACGTTTACCCAAAAAAGCCCAATGACACCGGGCTTTTTTGGGCTTGCCTTAGATTGCAATTTGAAAAATTACCATTTTTCTATCGCCTTCGATAATTTTGCATCAATATCCATTCTTGTTCTTTTGCATTTGCTCGGATTCTGCCTGCCGGATTTAAATGCAAAGCGAATTAACAAGCCGGAAACCAATGGTATGACAGACTCAAGCATAGTCTGCGGAAAAACAAAATGTGTTCCGTATTTATAAAGCAGCGATTGGTACTGACTGTCATGGGCATGGCTTTCAAGCCTGTTTTCCATTCTTTTGATATACCTGCAGGTATCCCATAATGCGTCGTCTTCAGCTCCTATAAAAATAATACTGCCTTTAATATTCTCAACCTTTATTTTTTCTTCCTCGCTAACAGGATGCAGCCTTTCTGATTCACAAAACATTTCTCTGCTTGCGATAAAATTTCCGCTCTCCTTTGATTCCTTTTTAATCATTTGCCAATATGCCGGATGGCGGTATGCATACGGAAGATAGGGCAAAGGCTTTCCTTCATATGAAACGCTTGATTCATTTACACCCGGTCTTTCATGGGCGCCATCAAGCCTGTCCTGGTAAAAGCCTTCCATAATAAAATCGCTTGGCGTCAGGGCAATTGTTAATGTAATATCATGGTAATATGACGCGGCAACCAAAGCCAGCATACCGGTAGTGGAGGCTCCTGCAATTCCAATTTTATTGTTCTCCTGTGTTTTAAGATATTTGATGGCTGCCTCGAATCTTTCTAAAGGATAATTATGATGACCATAGTCTTTTTTAGAAGGAGACATGGCCAATACGTTACATCCCAGCTTCTGAAACCACTTCACACCTGAAACAGCCATTCTGTCATCAACGGCATCGCCAAGCATCAGGATAATAGCTTTGTCGCTTTTGGCAGCATTAGGATAATATGCTCCGTAAAAGCTGTCTTTCTCTATATTAAAAAAAAGTTTTTTCATGTTATCGCCTCTTTAAAATCCAGATTATCTGCGTGATGAACAAGCTCTGATATATAATATTACTAAAAAAAGACATAACAATCCTTGGCGGAAAGCTATGTCTTTTCTGGCAGGGGTGGGGGGACTCGAACCCACAGCCAACGGTTTTGGAGACCGGTACTCTACCAATTGCGCTACACCCCTAAGACGAGTATTAGTATACAATACACCTTATGTTTTTGTCAATGGCAATTTTAAAAAATGTCAAAAAAATACTATGAGAAATATTAGCTGAGAAATACTAGATATTACTTGATAAAAACAATTATTAAAAGTACAATAATATAGTATCTTTATGTTTAATTATGAGGGACGAGATGAAATTTAAGGAGATAAAATTTAAAGAAGGATATATCGTTTTTTTATTGGCTTTTATGCTTTTGGGGGCTTCGATTACTGTTCAGGTCAGAAGTACGGTTACTATGCAGCGGCAGGCTGCTGAGATACTGGATACGGATAAGCTGAAAATTCAGCTTGATGAGAAAATTAAAACAGGAGAGGGATATAAGGCTCAGATCGATGAGATGGAGACTGATATATCCGCTTTTTTGGCTGCACCTGATAACGATATAAATATTTCAACTAAAAATGAGCTTGATTATTTGAAGCTTATATCCGGTCTGACCGATGTTACGGGAGAAGGAGTTTTAATTACGCTGAATGATGCAGAAATGCCCGAATCGGAAACAGCTATGGATTATATTATACATGACAAGGATATATACAGCGTCGTGAATCAATTAAAAATGGCAGGTGCCATTGCCATAGCCATCAACAATGAAAGAATAATTGCAACAAGCGAGCAGATTTGTGCCGGGCCTACCGTAAAAATAAATAACAACAGGTATGCAGTTCCTTATGAAATAAAAGCGATAGGTGATTCCGAGGTGCTTTATGAAGCATTGAAGGACAGCTATTTAATTAATGATATGCTGACATTCAAAAAACGTGTTACATTTACAAAAGAGAATAATATTATAATTCCGAAGTTTGCAAATGATATTAATGGGCTGATTTCCAGGCTGGAGGTAATAAACGATGAAAACAAAAAAAATCAGCAGTAGTATATCTATAACAATTCTCTGTTTGATACTGGGACTTGCGTTATCGTGGCAATTCCAAAGCATCAGGAATAATACAAGTGTCATGAATCTGGAAAATCAAAAAAAAGACGACCTGGTTGTTAAAATACTAAACGAGCAAAAAAATAACGAAAACTTGAAGGCAAAGCTCAATGAACTTCAGGTCCAAATAGGCAAATTTGAAAATGCAAGCGGTAATTCCGATAAAAATATGAAGCTGTTATCCGATGAGATAAACAGACTTAAGATTGTTGCCGGGCTGACGGATGTAAAGGGTAAGGGAGTAATAATCACTTTTGCAAAGGAGGATTCATTAAATGTAGCTGATGATGACATATTATCAATACTTAATGAATTGAGAGCATCTGATGCGCAGGCTCTGGCAATAAATGAACAAAGGGTTATAGATACCACCGAAGTCAGAGCGGCAGGCAGCTATATTATGGTAAATGGGCGTCATGTTATTCCTCCGTACCAGATAAAGGCAATAGTTGACCCTGACAATGCTGTAAACGCATTAAACATGATTGGCGGACCTTTGGAAAAGATCAAGCTTTTTATTGATGTTAGTGTACAAAAATCCGATGAAGTTGTTATTCCGAAAATAAGTGAGGAGCTTATAAAAACAGGTAAGCTGACCACCATTGAGAGTAAATGACAAATTGAAAATAAGACAGATTCCAGATAACAGGCCTATATGTGTTGTTTACACTATATAAGGCTTTTTTCTTGTTCTCAAAAGTGAATAAATTATATATAAATATAAATGAGAAACATTTTCTTTTAATGGGCAGGAGTGAGTGTTTTCAATTATCATTGTGCTTGAGCTACTGGAGGGATTAGATTGAAAATAAAGAAAGCCGCTATTTTATCTGTTGTACTTATATTTTTATCTTCCGTTGTAAATTGTATTATTGTACGAAGAAGTAATTCCGTATCAAATTCAAGCCTCTCCGATTTAGGCGGCGTTTACAGTGTCAGCAGCAGAAATATTGATTATTCTACCGAGCTTACCGGAAATCTGATAGAAGAAGTTGGCTCTGATAATGACATATCAATTCAAAGTGTCTATCCATATGAGCAAAAGCGGTGCTGGGGAATATTGAGACAGCCGGAAAATCAGACTCCCAAGGCTGATCCGGGCGCAGATAAGGTTTTGGAAAGGTATGGAGGAAGGTATGTGGGCGATACTGCAAAGAAAATAATATATTTAACCTTTGATGAGGGCTATGAAAATGGTTATACGGCAAAAATTCTTGATACCTTAAAAGATAATAATGTCAAGGCTGCATTTTTTATTACCGGACCTTATTTAAATGAACATTCGGATTTGGTAAAAAGAATGGTAGAGGAAGGCCATGTTGTAGGTAATCATACTATCCATCATCCCAGCTTGCCGGAGAAAAGCGACTCTGAAATTGAGGAGGAGGTTTTGGGGCTGGAAAGAGCTTTTACAGAAAAATTCGGTGCCAGGATGAAATTTCTCAGGCCTCCTAAAGGGGAATACAGTGAGAGAAGCCTTAGCATCACCAGCAAGCTTGGGTATTGTAATCTTTTTTGGAGTTTTGCATATGATGATTGGCATAGGGATAAAATAAGAGGCCCTGAATATGCTTACAAAATGGTTATGAAAAATCTGCATAACGGTGAAATTATGCTTCTTCATGCTGTATCAAAGGATAATGCCGATGCGCTGGATATGATAATAAAGGGAGCGGCCGCAAACGGGTATGAATTTGGAGATGTAAAGGATTTGGAAAACTGATACTAGTAAGACAGCTTTACAAGCTTCAGATAGAGGTGGAGGAAGGTCTTTAATATCAGCGTACCTCCACGTTTGCAACAAATATTTTTATGCCGGAAATTTGGCGTGGAGGTTAGACGCAAAGAGACAAAAAAACGAAAAAATCAGCAAGAGTAAACAGAAGCTTGAGAAAAATATAAAGCCTGATACAAAAATAAGGCTGAGAGAAAAATTTACCGAGATGCTGGAACTGCCAAAAGAAATAGTATTGGATATGCCCAAACTAACTATGCTTGGAAACGGTGACCTTATTATAGAAAACTATAAGGGTATTGTTGAATACGATGAAGATATTCTTCGTGTTAATACCACTTCCGGAATTATAAAGGTAAACGGTGAGGATGTCTACATAAAGGAGATTACTCCTGAAAGCATAATGATTTATGGAAATATCTTTTCACTGGAATTTTTGAAATAACCAAGTCTTTATTAACTGGAGGGTTAAAATGTTAATTTTGAGGTTATGGAATTATATCAGAGGATATGTTATTATTATTGTTGAGGGATATTTTCTGGAAAAGTTCATAAATATATGTACCCACAGGCAGTTAAGACTATGGAATGTTAAATGGCATAAAAACAGTAAAGTCAAAATGATGATCAGCATTAAAGACTTTAGAATGCTTAGGCCTATTGCAAGAAAGACACGCTGCAGAGTACATATTATTAGGAAAAAGGGCTTCCCTTTTATATTAGATAAATACAGAAACAGAAAACCCTTTGTCATTGGATTAGGAATTTGTATTACAGCTTTTTTGGTTATATCATCCTTTATATGGGATATATCGGTTACGGGAAACAGCAGAGTACCGACAGACTTGATAATAGAGAAGCTCAGTGATAACGGAGTCAAAGTGGGAACTTTGAAATACAGAATAAACCCTGAATATGTTGTCGGCAACATGATGCTTGAATTGAATGATCTTGCGAGAATCAGCGTTTATATTCATGGGACAAAAATACAGGTGGTTGTAAATGAGAGAGTGAAACCGCCTGATTTGATAAACAGAAATATACCTTGTGACATAGTTGCTTTGAAAGAAGGTGTGATCAGTTCCGTTGTGGCAAAAGAAGGCCTTGAAGCAGTTAAAATAGGAGATACTGTTATAAAAGGTCAGCTGCTTATTACGGGAAAAGTCGAAAATATAAAAAATCCTGAGTCAGAGCCTTTAATGGTTCATTCCATGGGAAGCGTCAAGGCAAGAACCTGGTATGAAGCCAGTGCAAAGGTGGTAAATAAGCTTACAAGAACCAAAAGAACAGGCATGAAAAAGGAAAATTATTCTATAGTTCTATTTACAAAAAAATTCAAATTATTTCATGGCAAAAATCCATATAATAATTCAGAACATGTAGAATTAAAAAAGCAATTGTGTATTGGGAAGTATTTAGCCTTACCCTTTGAAATTATTACAGATCAGTATTATGAATATAATTTGGAAAAATATGAAATAGATATTGAAGCAGCAGAGGAGATAGCATCAGAAAAGGCAGCAGCCTTAGCAAAGCAGAAGGTGCCTGAAAATGCAGAAATAGTTAAGACGGATATTTCTTTTGTCAATAATGATAACGGTGAAAGTATAGCTAATGCAGTGATTGAATGCATTGAGGAGATTGGGGTTACGCGTGAGATAGGAGGAATGTAGCACTTGGCAGAGAAAATAGAAAAAAATATTGATTTTTTCAGTATAGATTATGCAATGAATATTTTCGGAAACTATGATGAAAATATAAAAATTATTGAGGAAGCCTTCAAGGTAAAGGTTGTAACAAGGGACACATCAATTGCAATCAGCGGAGAGGCCGAAAATGTCAGTAAAGCGGAAACAATTGTGATAAAATTGTTAGATATAGCAAAGCAGGGAGAAATTATTACAAGACAAAATGTGCAGTATTTGATTGGCCTTACAAATGAAAAGCAAATTGAAAAGGCGGATGAGATATTAACGGATTATGTTTGCCTGACAGCAAAAGGAAAGCCTATTAGAAATAAAACCCACGGACAGAAGCTGTATGTTGATGCAATGAAAAAGAATGATATAGTTTTTGGAATAGGTCCTGCCGGTACGGGTAAGACCTTTTTGGCAGTTGCTATGGCAGTAACAGCCTTCAGAAATAAAGAAGTTGACAGAATTGTTCTTACAAGACCTGCCGTTGAAGCAGGCGAAAAGCTGGGCTTTTTGCCCGGCGATTTGCAAAACAAGGTTGATCCGTACCTAAGACCTCTTTATGACGGGCTTTATGAAATTATGGGCGCGGATTTGTATATGAAGTATCTTGAAAGAGGGATGATAGAGATAGCTCCGCTGGCTTACATGAGAGGGAGAACTCTGGACAATTCCTTCATCATTCTTGATGAGGCGCAGAATACAACACCTGAGCAGATGAAAATGTTTCTGACAAGAATAGGATTTAATTCAAAGGCTGTTATAACCGGAGATATCACCCAGATTGATTTGCCGGGAGACAAAAGGTCAGGCCTGAAGGAGGTAACTCAAATTTTGAAGGATATAGACGGAATTGAATTTTGTTATCTTTCTCAAAAGGATGTCGTGCGGCATGAATTGGTTCAAAAGATTATAGTTGCTTATGAAAAAATTTCTTCAAAGGAAAACATGCAGGATAGCAGGTAAATTTAACCATATAAGAAGCATAGGTTTATTTATTTTTGCTGGGAGGTAACTAATGAAAAAAACTAAAAAAAGCAATAAGCTGAGCAAGATTACAAAGAACTTTACAGTTCAACGTTTTTTTATGGTAATTGTTACAGTTCTGATTGCTTTTATTATAATTGAAACAGGGGCTCAACCAACGAGATACAAGCTTAATGCGGGTGATGTGTCAACCAATGATATAGTTGCACCCAGAGAAGTGGTTAATGAGGTCCTGACCGAAGAAAACAGAATTTCAGCCAGAGATAATGTTGAACAGGTATATAAGGAAGATACACAAGCTTTTATACAGGTTATCTATAAAAAGGATGATTTTTTTAAGGCGGTATCAACTGCCAGATTAAGTGTTGAAAAGAAAATGAAGGAGCTTGGCCTGTCACCGGGCAGCAAAAACTACAATCAATATTTAAAGGAAGCTGAGGAAGCGGCACAGGAGAGCCTTGCAAATAAGTTAAAGGAACTTTCCGTTCAATTATCGGAGGAGCAAACAGCTTATCTTGTCTCAAGGGTGTCAGACAGTGAGACAGAAGCTTTTGAAGTTCTGACCAAGCAGCTTATTTCGCAGTCTATGTCTGAGGTGATTACACAGAGCAATCTTGACATACATATACAGAATTTGCGTAACAGCTATAATAATGAACAGGGTATAAGCGATGAGCTTAAAGACATAGGCGGACAGCTTGCCGGGAGTATATTAAGGCCTAATCAAGTAATTGACAATGAGGCTACCGAGAAAAAAAGGCAGGACGCATATAATAATGAGGCTAATATTGTTAAAATTAAAAAGGGATCTAGGGTAATCAGCTTCGGAGACATAGTTACAATGGACAAGCTGAAGATTCTTGAAGAGCTTAACCTCTTGGAAACCAAGGAAAGGTATGACTATCTGTTTTCGCTGGGGATTTTTGTTACGTTGCTTTTCCTTACAGGGATAGCTGCCGTATTCTTGAGAAAATATAATAAAAAAATATACAAAAGCAGAAAAGAATTATTTTTGTTATGTCTGATAGTTATAATTATGCTTGTTTTAGCCAGATATTTGTTTCCTTTCTATGGAGGTCTTATTATTCCTATTTTTGTGGGAACAATGCTTATATCAATACTTCTTAACTTTGAACTTGCAGTAGTTATTAACTGTGTTCTGACAGTTTGCATATCATTAATGCTAAAAGGCGATTATAAGTTTTTATATATGGGGTTGGTTTGCGGTGCAATATCGGCATTTCTGGTTACAAAAGCACATCAGCGCAGCAGATTGTCAATGAACGGAGTTTTGCTTGGCTTAATCAATGCCGTTTTTATAGTTTTTATCAATTTTATAGAAAAAAGCGACGCTGCCACCATTCTTAAAGAAAGTGCGGCAGTATTCCTTAACGGAATAGTTTCCATGATACTTACCATAGGATTGCTTCCGTTTCTGGAAAGTGCGTTTGGTATAGTAACTCCGTTAAAATTGCTGGAAATATCAAACCCCAATCACCCTTTGCTTAAAAGGCTGCTTATGGAGGCACCCGGCACATATCATCACAGCTTGATGGTTGGAAACCTTGCGGAGGTGGCAACTGAGGATTTAGGAGGCAATGCGCTTCTTGCCAGAGCCGGAGCCTATTTCCATGATGTCGGAAAGCTTAAAAGACCTGATTTTTTTAGTGAAAATCAATTGTCTGAAAATCCGCATGAGAGAATGGCACCAAATGTAAGCACTGTTGTGATTAAGGCACATACTGTCGATGGCGCTGAAATAGCCGCAAAATACAAGCTGCCTCCTGTAATTAAGGACATAATAAAGCAGCATCATGGAACAACGCTTGTGGCATATTTTTATTACAAGGCAAAAAAGTCGGAGTCGGGTGATGAAGTTAAGCAGGAGGACTACAGATATGAGGGGCCAAAGCCTCAGACAAGGGAGGCTGCAATCGTTATGCTGTCTGATTCGGTTGAAGCTGCAGTCAGATCCATGAGCAATAAAACAGAAGAAAAAATAGAGGCATTAATCAGAAAGATTATTAAGGACAAGCTTGATGACGGACAGCTGAACAGATGTCCGCTGACATTGGCTGATTTGGACACCATAGCGAATTCCTTTATGAAGGTTTTGAGCGGTTACTTCCATGCACGTGAGCAATACCCTGAAATAAGGGAGCTGTTAAAAAAAGATGTTTTTATTGAGGCAAAGGGAGAGTATAATATAGGACAGGCTCAAAATAACGGAACTATTTTTGAGGAAGGAAAGAAGGACGGAGGAGCAAAGGTTGATAATAATTGAAAATGAACAGGATAAGGTATCAATTCATGACAATATTAATATAATCATTAAGAAGGTAATTGATTTATGCATGAAAGCGGAGAAGCTTCACAAGGACTATGAAGTCAGCGTGCTGATTGTTGACGATGAGGAAATAAGGCTTATAAACAAGGAGCACAGAAATATAGACAAATCTACTGATGTCCTGTCCTTTCCCATGGCGGAATTTTTAAACGGAGAATTAATTTCTGATGCAGGAGACTATGATATAGAATTTGATGTTCTAATGCTGGGAGATATTATTATTTCGGCTGAGACCGCAAAAAGGCAGGCAATGGAATATGAACACAGCTTTGAGCGGGAAATGGCATTTTTAACAGCCCACTCCTGCTTTCACCTGTTAGGCTATGATCATATGGAAGAGGCTGAAGAAAAGGTTATGCTTGTTAAGCAGGAGGCGGTTCTGGAGGAAATAGGCTTAACCAGGCAAACATAGAAGCAGCTTGAAAAGTATTGATGCAGCAAAAGGGCAGCCTCAAAACCCAAGCTATCGGACGATTATAGCGGACGATTATATCGTTTGTTTAGCCGATAGTAATTGACTATTGCGCCGGAAACGGGCGTGGAGGGTATATGAAAAATAAAAATCTTATTGAGAGCTTTATAAATGCTTTCCGAGGTGTTTTATACACTGTATTGAAAGAAAGAAATATGAAGGTTCATCTGGCTGCGGGTATTCTGGTGTTTATTATTGCAATATGGCTGCATGTCAGCAGGACAGAGCTGGCAATACTATGTCTTACAATAGCGGTTGTTGTATGCTTTGAACTTATAAACACAGCTATGGAGGTAGTGGTTGATTTCATAGTCGATGTGTATCATCCCAAAGCCAAGATAATAAAGGATGTCTCGGCCGGTGCGGTTTTTGTTTCAGCGTTTTTCAGCATTATAATAGGTGCTGTTATTCTGGGCGAAAAGCTCATAACGAAATTGGCGGTCTTAGCGGGTTAAGGCTTACGGCGGAAGTCTGGTCTGATAATGAACAAAGGAGAAACTGTATGAGTGATCAGCAACTTATTGAGTATGCAAAAAAGGCATTGGAAAAGGCATATGCCCCATATTCCAAGTTCAGAGTAGGAGCGGCGCTCCTTACCAAAACCGGAAATATTTATACAGGCTGTAATGTAGAAATAGCTTCTTACGGTGCAACTAACTGCGCGGAGAGGACAGCTGTATGGAAGGCGGTTTCCGAGGAAGGTAAAATAGATATCGAAAAAATAGCAATTGCCAGTGATGATGAGGCTTATATTTATCCATGCGGTATTTGCAGGCAGGTAATGGCTGAATTTGCACAGGATGATATGGAGCTTTTATGCTCGAATAAAAACGGAGACTACAGAACTATTCGTTTTGGCGATATGCTGCCTAATGCGTTCAGAAGCTTTTAAATATAAACATACTAAAGAATTTATGGAGGAATAAATATATATGGCATACAAAACTGGATTTATATCGGTCATAGGCAGGCCAAATGTAGGAAAGTCTACTCTTTTGAATGCCTTGACAGGTGAGAAAATAGCAATAATGTCAAATAAGCCGCAAACAACAAGGAACACTATAAGAGCTGTAATTACAAATGACGAATGCCAGCTTGTTCTTATTGACACACCGGGTATTCACAGGCCAAAAACTAAATTAGGCGAATTCATGGTAAATGCGGCAGCTTCAACAATGAAAGAGGTAGACCTGATTTTTTTTCTGGCTGATGCCTCAGCACGGCTTGAAAGTATTGATATCAGTATTGCTGAACAGCTAAAGCAGACAAAAACCCCTGTGTTTCTGATTTTGAACAAGGTAGATATAGTTGACAAGGAAAAGCTGCTTTCTATAATAGCGGGATACAGTGAATTGATGGATTTCAAGGCTGTCATTCCTGTTTCGGCACTGAAAAAGGACGGATTGGATATTATTTTCAAGGAGGCGCTGAAGTATATCCCTGAAGGGGAAAAGCTTTTCCCGGAGGACACCTTGACTGACCAGCCTGAAAAGGTAATTGCTGCCGAGATGATAAGAGAGAAGCTGCTGCTGAATCTTGATGACGAAGTTCCTCACGGAGTAGGTGTTGAAATTATGTCCTTCAAAGAAAGAAAAGACGGCCTGATTAGCATACAAGCCACTATTTTCTGTGAAAAAAATTCTCACAAGGGAATAATTATTGGAAAGCAGGGAGCCATGCTCAAGAAGATAGGAAGCGCGGCAAGGTTTGAAATAGAAAGGCTGTTGGATACAAAGGTATTTCTGGAGCTTTGGGTAAAAATAAAGCCTGACTGGAGAAACAATGACAGTATGCTGAAAAGCCTGGGATATAAAAACTAAATTATGCTTGTATATCTTTAGCTATTTGAGGAAAAATAAATTTAAGTAAATTTAAATTAGAGGGAGCTGACATTTATGCTGGTGGATTTTATCTGGAATGTTTTCAAATCAACTGGTAGTGTTGATTCTTATGTACTAATGAAGGAAATTGAGGAAAAGTACAAAACGGAAAAAGCAGAGGATGTCGTTTCGGAAGAGGTAAAAATTTAGTTGAATTGTGTAACTTGGCTTTTGCTTTGCTCAGCTGGCGCAAGCCAAGTTTTCTTATTTTGTGCAATGAGCATGTGTTTTTACATATTTGAATGGTGGTCAGGATGGCATATTTGAATTATAGGGGAATAGTTTTAAAGGAAGTAAATACCGGTGAGGCAGACAAGATAATAACTGTTCTGACCGCAGAGGAGGGTAAGATATCCATAGCGGCTAAGAATGCCAGACGAGCGAAGAATTCCTTGAGCTCGGGGACTCAGCTGCTCTGTTACAGCAGTTATATGCTTTTTAAGGGCAAGGAGCTGTATAACATGTCGAGCTGTGAGGTTATCGAGCCTAATTATGAAATCAGGAATGATATTGTAAAGCTGACATATTGTTCCCATATTCTTGAGCTTGCGGCGGATAATGTACAGGAAGGGGAGCCTTCAGAAGAAATTCTTCAGCTTCTGTTGAATACGCTGTACGTTATAGCAAAGACAAGCCGTTCGCTGGATCTTATAACCAGGGTTTTCGAGCTTCGCCTTATGGCCTTGCTGGGATATGAGCCTCATGTTATCAGCTGTGTCAGCTGTAATAAGACTGAAGATAAAAAAATGTTTTTTGATTTGGACAGCTCGGGGCTGGTCTGTTCCGAATGTGTTAATAAGAACGGAAGGGTTGTCTCACTGCTGCCCGGAACCGTAAAGGCTTTAAAATACATAATGTGTATAAATCCTCAAAAGCTGTATAGCTTTTCACTTTCAGAGGAGTCAATAAAAGAGCTGTATATAATTTCTAAAAGCTATATAAAGGAGCATTTAGGCAAGGAGTATAATAAGCTGGATTATTTGAAATACTTAAACTTAAAGTAGAGCTTTCAGCTTAATAAAGGATGCGCATGTACACCGTTATTTCAATATTAATAATAATTATAAATATTATATTCATAATTGCTGCTGTTTTCTTTGAAAGGAAAAAACCTGTACATGCCTTGAGCTGGGTTCTTACTCTGTCTCTTTTGCCTGTGGCAGGCTTTGTACTGTATTTAATATTCGGAAGGGCATATCATATCAAAAAGAAAAAATTTCTTATAAATTGCGACAAAAGCAGAAAGTATTGCCGGGAATTGCATAAAACTCTGGATTTTGCCATTTATGACGAAAGTAAGTTCGACGAAAAATTTGACTTGGAAACAAAGCAAATAATAAAATTGAATGTCAATTCTTCTCAAAGCACTTATACGAATGATAACAAGGTTACTGTTTTTACAAGTGCGGAAGAAAAATACCGGCAGCTTCTGGAAGATATATATTCTGCAAGGTCCTCCATTCATATATTGTATTTTATAATTCAAAATGATAACATAGGGAAAAAAATAATAGGCGCGCTAGCTCAAAAAGCAAAGGAAGGGCTGGAAATAAGAGTCTTGTTTGATCACGGGTCAAAGCTGCTTGCTCCCTTGAAGATATATAAGCCTATTATAGACAACGGAGGAGAAGTACTTTGTTTCCTGTCTAATACAATAAGCAATTATTTAAGGGCTAACTTCAGAAATCATCGCAAGGTTGCGGTTATAGACGGGAAAATAGGATATATCGGAGGAATTAATATAGGGGACGAATATTTGGGACTGAATAAAAAAATATCACCTTGGAGAGACACTCACCTGAAAATTACAGGCAGCAGTGTTCACAGCTTACAGCTGAAATTTTTTGAAGACTGGCTATATGCCTCAAAGAAGGATATTTATTTTGAGGATACCGAGAAATATTTTATGCCCGTTAACCAGCTGGACAAGGGCGGCATTGGGATTCAGATAGTCTCGAGCGGCCCTGACACAAGGAATGAAGAAATTAAGCGTTGTATGCTCAAGCTGGTTAATTCTGCAAAGAAAAAAATATTTATACAAACGCCTTACTTTGTACCCGACAGCTCTTTTTTAGAAAGCATTCAAAATGCTGCCTTATCAGGTGTGGAAGTGATAATACAGATACCTGCCGTTCCTGACAAGCCTTATGTCTACAAGGCAACAATGTCTTTTGTGGCAGATGTGATTGATTATGGCATAAAGGTATATTTGTATCAGGGATTTTTACATTCTAAAATGCTGGTGATTGATGATTCCTGCTGTTCTATTGGTACGGCAAATATTGATATAAGAAGCTTTTCCTTGAATTTTGAGATTAATGCTTTTATGTATGGAAAAGAAATATCACAAAGATGTGCGGAAATTTTTAAAGAAGATCTGAATAGCTGTACATTATTGACAAGGGAAAAATACCAAAGCAGAAGCATTTTTCAAAAAATACAGGAAAGTATTTTCAGACTCCTGTCTCCTATTTTGTAAAAGACAATTAGTTTTATTAAAACATATCACATTACATGTTTTTTTTGCTATACTATTCTATGGCATAATAGTGAAGAATGAAAATTAGGAGGTTTTTGTATTTGTTCAAGCTGGTAAAATATTTGAAGCCATATTTGAAGCAAGTCACTCTGGGACCTGCTTTCAAGCTGTTTGAAGCAATATTGGAAGTACTGATACCCTTAATGATGGCTAAATTGATTGATAATGGGGTAAGAGCAAATAATCCGTCTTATATTTATATGATGGGCGGAGTAATGGTGGCAACGGCTGTAACAGGCGCATGCTCGGCCTTTGTTTGCCAGTATTATGCAGCCATAGCATCCCAAGGTTTTGGAACCACAATGAGAAACCTGCTTTTTAAAAAGGTTCAAAGCTTTTCATTAAATGAGATAGATAAGATAGGTACGCCTTCCTTGATAAATAGAATAACAAGTGACGTAAATCAGCTGCAGTTTGCGGTTGCAATGCTTATAAGGCTTGTTGTAAGAGTTCCGTTTCTTTGCATCGGCGGTTTAATAATGGCCATGATTATAAATCCGAGGCTTTCCTTAATATTGCTGGTGATAATGCCTGTATTTGTTTTGTTTATTTATTTTATAATGTCAAGAACGGTTCCGCTTTATAAAGATGTACAAAAAAAGCTGGATATCCTTACTGTTATTATCAGAGAGAACTTATCAGGAGTCAGGGTTATACGTGCCTTTGCCAGACTTGACAGGGAAAAGGCACGTTTTGTCAGGAGGAACAAGGAGTATGCTGAGGCTTCAATAAGTGTGGGACGTGTATCCGCATTATTAAATCCTGCCACATCGGTAATTATAAATATGGGAATTGCTGCAATACTTTGGTTCGGAGGAATACAGGTATACGAGGGAAGCATGACGCAGGGAGAGGTCATAGCATATATCAATTATGTAAATATGATATTGTCCGCTCTTATTGTTTTTGCAAATCTGGTTGTAACCTTTACAAAGGCGGCTGCTTCGGCCAACAGGGTAAATGAAATACTTGAGCTGGAAGCATCAGTTACAGACAATCCGGATATTACGGAGGGCAGTCATTCCTTAAAGGAGTCTGCACCGGTAATAGAATTCAGAAATGTAAATTTCTCATATGATGAATCCTCGGAATATGCTCTGAAAAATATCTCCTTGGAGATAAAACGGGGCCAAATGGTTGGGATCATAGGCTCAACAGGCTCAGGCAAATCAACGCTGATAAATCTGATAGCTCGCTTTTATGATACGACGGAAGGCTCTGTATATGTAGGCGGAAAGAATGTAAAGGCATATAAACAGACGGAATTACGAAATAAGGTAGGCTTGGTACCTCAAAAATCCGTATTGTTTTCAGGAACGATTGAGGAAAATTTAAGATGGGGAAATGAGAATGCAGCTCAGGAAGAAATTGAAACCGCAGCAAGGATTGCCCAAGCTTATGAGTTTATAGTTAAAAAAGAGGAAGGCTTTAAATCGATTTTGTCACAAGGCGGAGGAAATCTTTCGGGAGGACAGAAGCAAAGGCTGTCAATCGCCCGCGCTATTGCTAAGAATTCTGAGATATTGATTCTAGATGACAGTACAAGTGCATTGGACTATGCTACCGATGCGGCACTGCGAAAAATGCTTTCTGAAAGCTTAAGGGGAAAAACCGTAATTATGGTTACACAGAGAGTTGCCACTATCAAAAATGCTGATTTGATAATAGTTCTTGATGATGGTGAAATAGTGGGTAAGGGTAAAAATGATTATCTGCTTGAAAGCTGCCCTGTATATCAGGAAATATATAATTCACAGGATGAAGCAAAGGAGGAGCGAAAATGAAAAACAAAAATATAAAACGCCTCCTGAAATATATAATGAGGAATAGGCTGTATGTTTTGGGTGCATTGATATGCGCTGCTTTCAGCAATATCCTTATGGTTGTCGGGCCCTTTATAATAGGAAGGGGCGTGGACAATATAGCAGACAAGGGGAAGGTGGATTTTGAACGGGTAAGGTATTACGTTTTCATTATTATGGCACTTTATCTGATTAGTGCAATTTTTCAATGGAGCTTGCAGGTTTTTACAAGCAAACTGTCGAATAAAACTGTAGAGGAGCTTCGAAAAGATGCCTTTGAGCATGTTACAAAAATGCCGTTAAAATTCTTCGATACAAATTCTCACGGAGATATAATGGCCAGACTGACTGCTGATATAGAAAATATATCAGAAGGCATTTTTCAATCTGTTACACAATTTGTAACAGGCATTATTTCAATAGCCGGTTCACTGGTCTTTATGTTTATTTTAAATCCTGCAATAACGCTCATTGTAATTGTTATGACACCTGTGACATTTATAATAGCTTCGTTTATAACAGGAAAATCGTCAAAAATGTTTAAAGAACAATCTAATCTCAATGGTGAATTAAACGGGTTTATAGAAGAAATTATAGGAAACCAGAATGTGGTAAAAGCCTTTAACCATGAGGAGCAATCCCGGAAAAAGTTTGAAGAAATAAATAATCGTTTGTACAGAAGCGGCAGATGGGCACAGTTTTATTCGTCACTTGTAAATCCTTCTACGAGGCTGGTTAATAACATTACGTATGTTCTTCTTGGAATGACGGGCGGAATTGCTTCATTGGCAGGTCATTTAAGCATTGGGTATATTTCAAGCTTTTTGACCTATTCCGCATATTTTTCTCAGCCGATAAATAATATTACGAGTGTCACAACTCAGCTTCAAGCGGCGATAGCTTCAGCACAAAGAGTTTTTTCCATAATGGACGGCAATACAGAAGAGGATAAGAGTGCAAATGACATTGAGCTCAAGAATACAGAGGGAAATGTTTGCTTTAATGATATTTCATTTTCATATGTTCCTGAAATACCATTAATAAAGAATTTCAGTCTCAAGGTAAATAAAGGCTCGAGAATTGCTGTTGTGGGACCGACCGGTGCAGGCAAGACAACCCTTGTCAATCTTCTTATGCGTTTCTATGATGTAAATAGCGGGAATATATATATTGACGGCATAGATGTTAATAAGCTGTCAAAGGACAGCCTAAGAAAATCTTTTGGTATGGTATTGCAGGATACATGGCTGTTTAAGGGTACTATCAAAGAGAATATAGCTTACGGCAAACCGGAGGCATTGCCTGAAGAAATTATTCAGGCCTCAAAGGATGCAAATGCACATAATTTTATAAAAAGGCTTCCTAGGGGCTATGATACTGAGCTTACCGAAGGCGGAGGAAATCTGTCGCAGGGACAGAGACAGCTGATTACTATTGCAAGAGTCATGCTGGTAATACCGTCTATGCTTATACTTGACGAAGCGACCAGCAGTGTGGATACGAGAACGGAGCTTAATATTCAGAAGGCCTTTCTCAGAATGATGGAAGGGAGAACAAGCTTTATCATCGCACATAGACTTTCTACTATCAGGGAGGCTGATTTGATACTGGTACTTAATAACGGGCAGATTGTGGAGCAGGGAAATCATGAAGAGCTTATGGCAAAAGGCGGTTTTTATTCAAAGCTTTATACAAGTTAATACGGTTCAAGCCTTCTAGCCAGTATGAGAAGCTGCGGTAAAAAATTCTAAAAATTTAGGCGGTGATTTTATGGATAGACTTATTGAAGAATATAAAAATCAGAAAAGGTTACTTGCAGAAGCATTGGTTGAAATTGAGCATATGAAAACATATAAGTCCTATTTGCTGAAAAATGAATTTGTACTGAAGCTGGGAGAGCCAAGATACGAGCTGCACAAGCTGGAGCTGACCATTGCGAGGGCAAAGCTTAAGCTGGATATGATGCAGACCTGTATTAAATTCAAAATGCCTATTGATACTGAGCAAATAGACAGGCAGCTGGAAAAGGAATTTGAAAAGCATTTAAGCGTACTTAGAAATATGAAAAAGGAGATAGAAAGTGTGCACAGTCTAAGTGATGAAGAGGACATAAAGACATATAACATGCAGGAATTGAAGGAGCTGTACTTTTCTATTGCAAGCTGTATCCACCCGGAGCTGATTAATATTAGGGATAAAAATATAAAAAGAATATGGAATGCTGCCAAAAAGGCTTATGAAAACGGTGATACAGCAAAGCTCAAGAGGCTGCAAAAAAAAGTATATCTGGAATACAGGAATATCGGGCTTAATGAAGAACTACCGGAAACAGATCTGGAGAATACGGTTCTTTCTATTAAATCAAAGAGAGAATCTGTTGTTTCGGAGATAGAAAGTCTGAAAAAGCAGTTTCCTTTTTCAGAAGCAAAGATGCTGGAGGATGATGATGCCGTAAAGAAATTTAAAAAAGATATAGATGTTGATATAAAGATAGCAAATGAGGTGCTTGACAATCTGGAAAAGCAAATATTGGAGAAGCTGCCGGCACCCGGTAAATATTTGAATTAATGCCTGCAATTCAGTAAAAAGCTTAATTCTGATCAGGGCTTGCAGAGTCAAGCCCTGATCAGAAGCATTAACAAAGTCAATATCCTCGAATTTCTATACCACCTGTAAAATGGCACATTTCAAGTATTCGGTTTCCGGTGCTGCAAGTAATACGGGGTGATCCTTGGCTTGGGACCTGTACTCAACCACACGTACCTTTTTTCTGGCATCAGCAGCAGCATCATATAGAATATCCATAAATAAGCTTGAGTCAACGTGCTGTGAACAGGAACAGGTTATAAGATAGCCGCTGCTTTTAAGAATCTTCATTGCCCGCAGGTTTATTTCCTTGTAGCCCCTTATGGCACCCTGTACGGTGTTCCTTGTCTTGGTAAATGCAGGAGGATCCAGTATTATTGTATCAAAGGTTTCATTTTTATCATAGTATTCACGCAGGATATCAAAGGTATTTGCGGCCTGAAAGCTGACTATGGAAGCCAAGCCGTTTATTTCTGCATTTTTTGCTGCGCATTTAACCGCGTGCTCTGAGATATCTATTCCAAGTACGCTCTTTGCTCCATAAAGCCCCGCATGAAGGGCAAATGAGCCTGTATGGGTAAAACAGTCAAGAACCTTTACACCCTTAACGAAAGGAGCTATAGCAGCTCTGTTTTCCTTTTGATCCAAAAAGAAGCCTGTCTTTTGCCCGCTTTCCACATCCACCAGAAATTTTACTCCGTTTTCAGTCATCTCGACCAGAGTATCAAAAGAACCCTTCAAGAAGCCCTTTTGAAGCTCTAAGCCTTCAAGCTGCCTGACCGGGACATCATTTCTTTCATATATGCCTCTGGGCTGAATAATTTCATCAAGAATACTTACTATATCATTTTTAAATTTATCTATTCCAAGTGCGAGAGTCTGAATAACCAAGATATCTGAAAACTTATCTACAACCAGAGCCGGCAGAAAATCAGATTCCGCAAAGACCACACGGCAGCTGTTAATATCTGCGACCTGCTTTCTGTAATTCCATGCATCGCTTATTCTCCTGTACAGAAAATCAAGGTTTATATCTTCATGCTCATAAGTCAGCATCCTTATTGTTATCTGAGATTTTGGATTATAGAAGCCTCTTCCGAGAAATTTGTTCCTGCTGCTGTATACATCCACTATGTCACCGGGAGTGATATCTCCCTCCGTATGAGAAATATCACTCTTGAAAATCCAAGGATGTCCGTATTCTGTTCTGTTTTCTTTTCCTTTCGCAATAAAGGCCTTAGGCATATCAGTTATCCTTTCTCAAACTTCTTTTGTTACCGTATTGGTCAACTATTACAGTACTATCAAGGGTTGCCTTCAGATTTGCTCTGAAAGCTGCAATATATTCTTTCCTCAATTCATCTCTTTCAGCCAGCTCCGAGCTTGTAAGCGTACCAGCTTTAAATTTTTTTGCCAATTCGTTCAGCCTTTCAATTTTGCTTTTTTCCATCAAAACACGTCCTGTTCTATATAAAGATTTTATATCCGTAAACTTGCATGGCTTCCTGTGCCGGTATTTTTCCCTGCCGGTTGATTAGTCCTCATGGTTAAAATACAGTGATTTTCTGATAGCTAACAGTACAAGCGTAACCGGCACAACGGGTTAACTTATTATATCAGAAATAATCTCCTTTAAAAAGTCGATTTATTATGTTATTATGTATTTAAAAGAATTTAAATAATCAGAAGGTTCAAGCTTAGTATGAGCTTTGACTAAGGCAATTACGGTTCAAGCCTTCGGGAGGATATTATCTCGTCTTTTCAGGGCGGATTATTGACCGGTAGTAATTGACTTTTTGTACATTTAACCGAGGGTTTATACCGGAAACGGCGTGAGTTATGCAGGGCTTGATATTAGCAGAGGCGAACACCGGACAGGATTTAAATAAACAATTATTGGAGGGGTTGAAGAAATGACCGACATACAGGTTGTGATATTTAATTTGAACGATGAATTATGCAGTGTTGATACATCAATTGTTTATAAAATTGAAAAGTATGGTGAGGTCTCACTTGTGCCGCAAATGCCGGACTATATTAAGGGCCTGTACAATTTAAGAGGCAAGGTAGTTCCTATCGTGGATTTGAATAAAAGGTTTAATATGGGTGATTCTGAGATAACTGCAAAAACGAAAATTATTATTACTGAGGATGATAACCAGCTATTTGGGTTTATAGTTGATAATGTTATGGAAATAGTCACCTTAAATGAAAAAGCAATTGAGAAATCCGAGGCTGTCCTGCGTGTAAATAAAAACAGGTATATTAAGGGGATAGGGAAAAAGGATAATAAGCTGTTTTCGATTATTGATCTGAATGAAATTCTAAATACACAAGAGGTACAGGAAGTAAAAGAAGTAATTTCAAATAAAGAATAAGGACTTTGGAATAAAAGCGGTGCTTGCCAAAAAGGAAGCACCGCTTTTATATATAGTACTGATAAACAAAGCTGTATAGTTTGCCAAAAGTCAATTACTATCAGCTTTAGTTATACGTTAAATCTGAATAAGGTAACATCTCCATCCTGCATAACATATTCTTTTCCTTCGGATCTGACCAGCCCTTTTTCTTTAGCGGCATTGTACGAGCCGCAATTCATTAAATCATTATAAGAAACAATTTCAGCCCTTATGAAGCCTCTTTCAAAGTCACTATGGATTTTACCGGCAGCCTGCGGTGCCTTTGTTCCTTTGATAATTGTCCAAGCCCTGACTTCTTGCGGGCCTGCTGTAAGAAAGCTTATAAGGCCGAGAATTTTGTAGCTGGCTTTGACCAATTTGTCCAGACCTGACTCTTCCAATCCCATTGCTTCAAGGAAGTCCGCCTTTTCCTCCTCTGCAAGCTGAGCAATTTCCTCTTCTATTTTGGCACAAATAACCATTACCTCAGAAGCTTCGGAAGAAGCAACCTCATTTAGTTCAGACAAAAACCTGTTGCCGGCAAGCTCGGAAAGATCGTTTTCCGACACATTTGCAGCATACAGTACCGGTTTTGATGTAATAAGAAACAATTGATCTGCAATTTGCTGCTGTTCATGGTCGAAGGCCAATGATCTGGCAGGCTTGCCGCTTTCCAAGTGAGACTTTATTGCTTCAAAGACCTCCAGTTCAGACTGGAACTTTTTGTCACCGGATTTCATCATTTTTCTGGTTCTGTCAATTCGGCGTTCAAGCATTTCTATGTCGGCAAATATCAACTCTAAATTAATGGTTTCAACATCCCGCTTAGGACCGATTGAACCGTCAACGTGAACGATGTTTCCATCTTCAAAGCATCTCACAACATGAACGATGGCATCAACTTCTCTTATATGAGACAGAAATTTGTTGCCCAAACCTTCTCCCTTGCTTGCACCCTTAACCAAACCTGCAATGTCAACAAATTCGATTACTGTCGGAGTGATTTTCTCAGGATTATACATTTTAGCAAGCATATCCAATCGCTCATCCGGAACGGATACAATTCCAACGTTAGGTTCAATAGTGCAAAAGGGGTAATTCGCACTTTCCGCACCGGCCTTTGTGATAGCATTAAATAAAGTACTTTTCCCTACATTCGGTAGACCTACAATGCCTAGTTTCATTTATAATTATCCTCTCATGGTTATTAAACATTAAAACATCATAAAGATTATACACTTTATAATTTTTCAATGCAATAACAATAAGGTTTTGCCTCAATTTAAACCTTCGTGTTTTTTGAATACTTGTAGTATTCGGTAATTAGTTCATCCAGATCATGACTGAGAGTCAAAATTGATTCACTGTCTAAGCTACATTTTTCTATTTCACTATTAAGTGTTTCTCTTAGCTTGTTAATCCTATCCTCTAGCATACAAAACCTCCTGCACGCATCTACCCGTTTATATGATTTTTAAGCTTGCATGATAAGTTACAGTGCTGTACCAATATAATTGCATAAATGGAACGAATTACCACATGAATATATTATAAAATTCAAAATGAATTATGTCAATATAATAACAGAAAAAATTGTTGACTAAAATGCACTTTGCAACTTATTAAAAGGGAATGTTTGACAATTTTTAAGCGAAAATTTATAATAATACTGTATATAAAATAAGAAAGGAGCTGCTTATGGAAATTACCGTTGGGGAGAGATTAAAACAATTAGTAAGAGAGAAAGGTCTGGAGCAACAGGAAGTTGCGGCACAACTGAATATTAAATCACCAACTTTTAACGGATATGTAGGCAATAAGAGGGAACCTTCTATATCGAGGCTAAAGCAGCTTGCCAGCTATTTTGATGTATCTGTGGATTATTTGATCGGCTTAAATGATATTAGAAATCCCTATCTAAGCCATTTGTCGGAGGAAATAAACAGTTTTATACAAAACCCGGATAATCAAACTTATATTGAACTGGCAAAGGATATTAAAGAAAGGACATTGGGTAAAAACAGAAAAGCTCTGTAAGTAATTAAACCAGTACAATAGACAAAAAGCTTATTCATATAATTTAATCCGAAAATAAGCCTATATCAATTTATACAATTATATAGCCGCGATTTCGATAATTATAAATAGAAAACTTTTGCCTTAAGTCAAGCACTATCGGCTGGTAGTTTGGGTTCTGAGGCTAATCTCCACATCTGGCTTCAGCATAATAAATTATACAAACCCAAACTGCATTGAAAGCCGGCTTAAAAGCAGTATGCCTGAAAAGGCGATGAAAATATCGTCCTGAAGGCTGTCAACAGTAATTAATTTTAATAATATAATAGAGGCGCTGTTATATTATACTATATTAAATTTTCGGATTTTCTTATCATTTTATCTTGATTTTATTGATTTTTTTAAAAAATTAATATATATTTAGCGTGCAGTGTTTTAGCGTATGTAAAATTAGCTGCTGATTCGGTGTTGTCATTGTATTTATTTTTTTTCAGACATATGACTTTATTTGTCGTATACTTTATTGAAATGCATTTTTAAAAACCAAAAATTATTAAGAGGATAATATACATCAAAATAAGGCAGGAGGAATATTATGTATTGCAGAAATTGCGGAAGTGTTATGAATGATCATGCTGCTATATGTGTAACGTGCGGAGTTCCGGTGGGAAAGGGAAGCAATTATTGTCCGATGTGTGGTGAGACAACGGATTCAATGGCTCAGGTATGTATGAGGTGCGGTGCGAATTTGATTATTTACGGTCAGCAGAAGTCAAAGCTGGCGGCAGGCTTGTTCGGCATTTTTCTTGGAGTATTCGGAGTTCATAGATTTTATTTAGGAAATATTGGAATTGGTGTTGCACAGCTGTTAATAACAGTTCTGTCATGCGGTCTTCTATCATGGGCAACCTTTATATGGGGATTGATTGAAGGGATATTAATTTTATCGGGAACTATCAACACTGACGCAAAGGGTGTTGCCTTAAAGGATTAGCCGAGACAGCAATTTGATTTCAAAAACCAACTATGAGCAGCGCTGTACACATCTGAAGAGTTAAAAATAAAAAAAGACCAAAAGGTCTTTTTTTATTCAATATCTATTACACTCACAGGGCAGCCGTCTCTGGCTTCTTCCGCTTCACCTTCGTTTTCTTCCGGGATGTCATCCTCGATAGCTTCGGCTTTTCCGTCTTCGTTCATGATAAAAACAGCAGGACATACTGAAAAACACAACCCACAGCCAATACATCCTTCTTGGTCAACAGACGCTCTCATATTTTTTTCCTCCTCTGAATAATTGTTAATGTAAAGCAGCTTAATAAAGGGGTAACCCGCAGAACCGCATTATGCAGCTAAGCTTGTCTGACTGCTTTTCCCCAAGAGGCTTCACACCTTCAATAATTTATAATACTGCCTTGTATTATTCCAAATCAATAGGGAAATATACCATAAAATAAATTTATCTGCGAAGGTTGAGCTTATAATATAAAAAATAATTGTCAGTTGAAATATATTTGTAAATACATTTGCCTTTTTTGTATAAAATACATTAGAGATGTTTTAGAGGAGGCAGTACATGAGAAAATTATATTTATCCATACTGTATGTCTTATTGCTTTCACTTGTTATCAGCGGAGCTATTCTGCTTAGCAAGCCTTCGGAAAAAAACAGAGCTGCCGGCAATATTGGCAACATCGGCGCTTCTTATATAAAAAACAGCTTATATATAAGCCGGGAATTAAAAAAAGAAGAAATAGAGGTTGTTAATAATTCTCCGGACATTGATTTACATGCTTACCTTGCCGAGGATAAATACGGCAGGGTTTCCTTGAATCTGACGTATAGCCTGTCAGGACGGCGTATAATTAAAAAAATAGATAAATCAAGCTTGCCGGAAATCCGGAATATGTTCAGTTTCAGAGAGCTAAGCGGTGAAGGGTACAGGCTTTATAGCATGATTCTGAATAAAAATATGAAAAAGCTTTATTTTTATGCTGAAAGAAAAAAAGATAAAAAATACACACACACAACGGTATACTCCTATAATATGGAAAATTCGCAAATTGAGAAAATAATTTATGGCTATGGTGAATTCAGTAAATTTTTTATATCACCAGAGGGAGAATACAATGCCTTTTCTTATAAGGTTTGTCCGCTGAATATATCCGGAAATGAAAAAACAGTTACAATAATAATAAGCTGCTCAAATGACAAAATTGTATTTAACAGTGATGCGGACAGTGTCCGGAAACCAATCGGCACAACCGGCAATTTTTATGTTTACAGCTATGATTTTATAGGTTGGAGGCTTAATAGCATATGTGAATTAAATCAGCAGATCAGAGCCAAAGATAATCAGAGGAATATGATAAAAAGTACTGTAAAATATAATCTTAACGGTAAAACAAGCAATAGCGGCAAATAATAGGCCGGTTTTTTGCAACAGCGGGAAGAAGAAACTTGTTTTAGGAATATAATTAGTGTATTCTTATTATTATCAAAAAGCTGTTTAAAGGTGTTGGATGGGAGTAATTAAAATGTTACATGAGTTTTCAAGAAGTGAACTGATTATAGGAGCGGACGGACTTGAAAAGCTGAAAAACAGTAAGGTAGCCGTATTTGGTATAGGAGGAGTCGGCTCATTTACCGTAGAGGCTCTGGTACGCTGCGGAGTTGGACAGGTTGTATTGATAGATGATGACTGTGTTTGCCTGACCAACTTAAACAGGCAGCTGCACGCAACAAGAAAGACTGTCGGCAAGCCAAAGGTAGAGGCCATGAGGGAAAGAATTCTGGATATAAACCCAAATTGCAAGGTTTCAACAATTCAGAAATTTTACATGCCGGATGTTGCGGAAGAGTTAATTGATAAGAGCTATAGCTATATTGTTGATGCAATTGACACTGTTACGGCCAAGATAGATTTGGCTGTAAGAGCAAATGACCTTGGAATTCCCGTTATAAGTGCGATGGGGGCAGGCAATAAGCTTGATCCCACTAAGTTTGAGGTGGCCGATATCTATAAAACCTCTGTCGATCCATTGGCAAGGGTAGTCAGGAAGGAGCTTAGAAGCCGCGGAATTAAAAGCTTAAAGGTTGTATATTCCAAGGAAGAACCTGTTAAACCTGTAGAAACTGAAACTTCAAGCTGCAGCAGCAGTTGTATCTGCCCTAAGGGAACAGCAAGAAAATGCACAGTGAAGCATCAAATTCCGGGGAGCTTGTCATTTGTTCCTTCTGTAATGGGTCTGATTATAGCAGGGGAAGTGATTAAGGACTTAATCGGATGGGAAGGAACTGCAGGCTGAAGCAAGGTGTGTACTAATATTTTCTAAATAAAAAATGCTTTAAAGGGCATAAAGATGGTATATAAAAATCTGAGGTGATAAAATAAATGTTTGAAAAACGAATAAATATTTTTACAGGCCATTTTGGAAGCGGTAAAACTGAGGTTGCTGTAAATTATACTTTAAGGCTGGCGGAAGCGGGCCACAAGGCTGCAATTGTTGACTTCGACATAATAAATCCCTATTTCAGAACGGCTGATGCCAAAGAAGAGCTTGAAAAAAATAATGTCCGGGTGCTTTTGCCAAGATATGCAAACACGAACGTAGATATTCCTGCCATTCCTGCTGAGATATATTCTTTGTTTCAGGACAAGTCATACAAGGTGGTTCTTGATGTCGGCGGCGACGATCTGGGTGCAAAAGCTGTTTCAAGGTTTAAGGAAGAGATAACAGGTGATGATTATGAAATGTTTTTCGTAATTAACACAAAGAGGGGCATGACCGATACGGCAGAAAAAATATATGAAATGCTTGCATTAATTGAAGAGGGTGCAAATGTAAAGGTGACAAAGCTGATTAATAACAGCAATTTGCTGGGGGATACCTCACCTGAAACCATACTTCACGGCAATGATATTATTTCTGAGGTTTCGGAAAAAACAGGGCTTCCAATAGCTATTACGGCAGGAATGGAAGAGGTGATAAACGGGCTGGGCAGTTTTGAGCTGAGCGGATCTGAAATATTAACCATGAAAAAGCAGATTTTTCTTCCATGGGATAAGGGATAAGGCACTATCGGCCGGTAGTAATTGACTTTAATTGACTGGAATTATTTTATTTTCATGATTTTTGAAGTTTATTCTTCAAAACTTGCAAATATAGATAAAGAGTTTTATAATTAAACAATAGTTTTAGTCCATTTATTTCGGCAACAAACCATTAATAAGGTTGATGACCGATATATTTTTATGTGGAAAAGTCTGTAAATCAATAAAATATAAGTGAGGTTTTGATAATGGCAAAAGTTATATTCCATGAGGAAAGATGCAAAGGCTGTAAGCTTTGTATAACAGTATGTCCAAAAAAAATTGTCATAATGAAATCTGATAAATTAAATCAGAAGGGTTTTCATCCTGCCGGCGTAGAGGAAATGGATAAATGCATCGGATGTGCTTTCTGTGCTACAGTTTGTCCTGATTGCGTTATCGAAGTTGAGAAGTAAATCTTTTTTATTCACAAATACTGTCCTTTAGGCGTGGTTTTAATTATGAAACAGTATAAATTTTTATATGTTAATTATGAGTCATAGGTGATATGACTATTTTGGAGGGAAAGAAATGGCTGAAAAATTATTAATGAAGGGTAATGAAGTAATTGCAGAAGCCGCTTTAAGAGCAGGCTGCAGACACTACTTCGGTTATCCGATTACACCACAGACAGAAGTTGCTCATTATATGGCAAAAGTGATGCCAAAAGTAAATGGCACCTTTATTCAGGCAGAAAGCGAAGTGGCGGCGATAAATATGGTTTACGGTGCTGCGGCTGCGGGGGCGCGTGTTTTGACATCCTCATCAAGCCCGGGAGTAAGTCTGAAGCAGGAGGGAATTTCTTATATCGCGGGCGCAGAGCTTCCGGCGGTATTGGTAAATATTGTACGCTGCGGACCAGGCTTGGGAGGTATCCAAGCTGCTCAATGTGATTATTTTCAAGCATGCAAGGGCGGCGGTCATGGTGACTATAAAAACATAGTTCTTGCACCCTCAAGTGTTCAAGAGCTGTACGAGCTGACCGTTCATGCATTTAACCTTGCGGACAAGTACAGGATGCTTGCCATGATATTAGGTGACGGTATGCTTGGGCAAATGATGGAAGCTGTTGAGTTTAAGGATAAAGAGGAAATATACAGTGCGGATAAAGACTGGGCTTGTACCGGTACAAAGATGCAAAGAGAGAGTAATGATATAACATCTATTTATATACAGCCGGAGGTGCTTGAAGGACTTAACAGAAAGCTTCAGGCAAAATACAGGCAGGTTGAGCAAAATGAGGCCATGGTTGAGACCTATAACTGCGATAATGCTGAAATAATTGTTACAGCTTACGGCACGGTTGCACGTATAATTAAGAATGTAATAAAGATGGCTGAAAATGAAGGCATACGGGTTGGATTAATCCGTCCTATCACCCTTTACCCATTCCCGGCTGCTGCTTACGAAAAGTATGCGGAAACACCCGAGGCATTTTTGAGCGTAGAGCTGAGTGCCGGTCAGATGGTGGAAGATGTGCGGCTTGCAGTAAACGGAAAATGTCCTGTTCACTTTTATGGGCGTACCGGAGGAGTTATTCCAAGTCAGATAGAGATTTTAAATGAAATTAAGAAAATCTTAAATAAATAGAATTTAAGAATGGAGGGTAAAAAA
The DNA here is from genome assembly GCF_003208175.1 of Ruminiclostridium sufflavum DSM 19573. GTDB lineage: Bacteria > Bacillota > Clostridia > Acetivibrionales > DSM-1351 > Ruminiclostridium > Ruminiclostridium sufflavum. Next base: position 188,607 of record NZ_QKMR01000006.1, read on the forward strand.
TGGCAACTGTGTTTAAAAGGCCACATGCATTAAAAGAAAAAGAGCTTCACTATTGTCCCGGTTGTACTCATGGAATAATACACAGACTGATAGCAGAGGTAATTGATGAATTAGATATAGAAGGTATTACGGTAGGTGTTTCGCCTGTCGGCTGTGCATATAACAATTATGAATATTTTAACTGTGATATGGTTCAGGCTGCTCATGGAAGAGCGCCGGCCGTAGCAACCGGAATAAAAAGAGTAAATCCTGATAATTATGTATTTACTTATCAGGGTGACGGGGATCTTGCTGCTATAGGGACAGCTGAAATAGTTCATGCGGCGGCAAGAGGAGAAAAAATCACAACGGTATTCGTAAATAACGCCATTTATGGGATGACATCCGGTCAAATGGCTCCTACTACCTTGTTGGGGCAGGTGACAACAACTTCTCCTTATGGAAGAAAAGCAGAGATACATGGATTTCCAATCAATGTATGTGAATTGCTTTCCACATTGGAGGGAGCTGCTTACGTAGAGAGAACCTCCGTACATGATGTCAAGAATATAAAAAAGACAAAAGCTGCTATTAAAAAGGCCTTTGAGGTTCAAAAGGCTAAAAAAGGTTTCTCGATTGTCGAGGTATTGTCTACTTGCCCGACTAACTGGGGAATAAATCCAATAGATTCACTTAAATGGCTGGAGGAAAATATGCTTCCGCATTATCCTCTTGGAGTATTTAAGGGAAAGGATTTGGAGGTGTAAAGTATGAAACAGCTTGATTTAGTAATTGCAGGCTTTGGAGGACAGGGTATATTGTCTGCCGGAAAGCTGCTTGCATATGCCGGAATGCTTGAAGGAAAGCATGTTTCATGGTTACCTTCATACGGCCCCGAGATGAGAGGCGGAACAGCCAATTGCAGTATTGTTATATCCGACGAGCCTATTGGTTCACCTATAATAGATTATCCCAATGCTTTAATTGCTATGAATGGCCCGTCCTTAGAGAAATTTGAAAAGAAAATTGTAAAAGGCGGTTTTATTATAACAAACAGCTCCTTAGTTGAGGGCAGGTCAATGAGAACTGATGTGGAATTTATCGGAGTGCCCGCTACAGAAATGGCTTCGGATATGGGGAATCTTACCTATGCGAACATCATAATTTTAGGAAAGCTGCTGGGCAAAACCGGAATTGTTAAAAAGGAAAGCTTCGAAGCCGCACTCAAGAAGGTTCTGCCGGAAAAGAAGCATTATATGATTCCTGATGAGATGAAAGCTCTTGTTATGGGTCATGATATATAAAAAATAAATAATACCCGGTATAATGTATAACTATATATCATACCGGGTATTTTGTTTTGCAAAGGACAATGCCGGTTTAGCAGAAGGCTCTCCTTTTATACATTGAATAAAATATCTGCATAGGTAGGAAACGGCCATATTCTGGAATCAACGATGGATTCAAGCTTGTCGGCTGCTGCTCTTAAGCTGTTCATTTGAATAAATACAACATCCTTATAATATACAGCTTGCTCGTAGCTGTTCTGATTCGGCTCCTGAGCCTTGCAAAGCTTAGTTTCAAGCTCGGATATTTCTTTCTTCAGCTGAGAGGTCAAGCCCGCAGCTTCTTTTAGCAATTCTGTATTTGCACTGATGTCAGCGGCTACACCGCAGCTGTTTATCTGATTTATTGAATTTGCTACCTCTGAGGCAAACCTGACAGCAGCAGGCAAAATTTGACGCTTAGCCATCTCCAGCATTGTAAGAGCTTCAATATTGATAGATTTAATATATTTTTCAAGGGATATTTCATATCTGGATTTCATTTCATTACGATTGAAAACCTTATGCTTTTCCATAACAACCATATTTTTTTCAACTTGGAGGCTGGTGATGGCATCAACATAGCTTTTCAGATTTGGAAGCCCTCTTTTCTCAGCCTCAAGAACCCATTCATCAGAGTAACCGTTGCCGTTAAAAATGACTCTTCCATTTTTCTCATATACATCTTTAATTATTGCATTAACCTCAGTATTAAAATCCTCTGCTTTTTCCAATCTGTCAGAAAATTGCTCTAAAACCTCAGAAACTATGGTATTTAAAAAGAAATTCGGAGATGCAACCGAAGCAGATGAACCTACCATTCTGAACTCAAATTTATTTCCGGTAAAGGCAAAGGGTGAGGTTCTGTTTCTGTCGGTTGAATCCTGACGGAGAGTGGGCAGCGTAGTAACACCAACCTTCAGCTTGCTTGAAATGCTTGATGAGCAATCCCCGCCGCATGCAATTTGTTCAAGTATTCTTGTCAGCTCATCGCCTAGGAATATGGAAATAATAGCCGGAGGGGCTTCATTTGCTCCTAAACGATGGTCATTTCCGGGGTTTGCACCGGCCAATCTCAGCAAGTCTGCATACTCATCAACGGCCTTGACTACCGCACATAAGAAGATAAGAAACTGAGCATTTTCATGGGGTGTCTTGCCGGGCTCCAGAAGATTCTGCCCGTCATTTGTTGAAAGAGACCAGTTGTTGTGCTTGCCTGATCCATTGACTCCCGCAAAGGGCTTTTCATGAAGCAGGCATACCATTCCGTGCTTCAGGGCAGTTTTCTTCATCAGTTCCATTGTAAGCTGATTATGGTCTGTCGCAATGTTGGCGGTAGTAAATATCGGCGCAAGCTCATGCTGGGCAGGAGCAACCTCGTTATGCTCCGTTTTGGCTGATATCCCCAATTTCCAGAGCTCTTCGTCCAAGTCCTTCATAAAAGCTGAAATTCGGGGCTTTATGCTGCCGAAGTAGTGATCATCCATTTCCTGACCTTTCGGAGCCATTGCACCGAACAAGGTACGGCCTGTAAATATCAGATCCTTTCTCTGGTCATACATTTTTTTATCAATCAGGAAATATTCCTGCTCAGGACCAACTGTAGCTATTACTTTTGTAGCGGTGTTGTTTCCGAACAGACGAAGAACCCTGAGTGCGTTTTTAGAAACACATTCCATAGACCTGAGCAAGGGGGTCTTTTTGTCTAGGGTATCACCGTTATAAGAACAGAAGGCTGTTGGTATATAAAGGGTATTGCCCTTCATGAATGCCGGTGAAGTGCAATCCCAGGCAGTATATCCTCTGGCCTCAAAGGTTACTCTCAGACCTCCCGAAGGAAAAGAGGAGCCATCAGCTTCACCCTTAATCAGCTCTTTCCCTGAGAACTCTAAAATAACTTTTCCATCAGATGTGGGATTGATGAAAGAATCGTGCTTTTCCGCTGTAATTCCGGTCATTGGCTGAAACCAATGAGAAAAGTGCGTGGCCCCTTTTTCGATTGCCCAGTCTTTCATACAGCTTGCTACAACTTCTGCAATTTCCAGATTCAAGGGAAGACCGTCATCAATGGTTTTTTTCAAGGCCTTATATGTTGCTTTTGGAAGACGCTCTCTCATTACCGCATCATTAAAAACGTTTGAACCAAAGATTTCAATTAACTGACTCATATATTCACCTCATTATAAAATTTAAGTAAACAGATTTAATTACCGAAGTCAATTACTAGCTAAAGACATGCAACCCTTTTCAAGGCATAATTGACTTTTGTTACAAGTTAAAAAGCTTCCGGCCGGAACTAATTGTTTTAAAATTAATCTAAACGGATAGTGCCGGTATCAAATCCTGATTTAATTATATGCTTATTATCTCAGTATTCCCACATAAAAAGAATACCGGCGCTCAAGCTTGTCAAGGGTTTGCCGCCAAAAGCCTGCTTTTTATTGATTAGCTTGAACAACCGCAATTTTCAATCGGGAAAATTGAGTTATTAATATATATAAGCACTCATTTATAAAAGATACAATTTTTTCATAATAATTGCAAGAGAAATATGCGGGGAAATTATTAATATATATTTTTTGTGCTATAATTACAATATTAATGAAAATATTCAAACTGACATTGTGCAATATTAAAAGGTGAATATGTTGATAAGCTTAGTGTTTAACCCAGTCAGTCTTATATTATCAGTTCCGGTAATTTTAATACTTGTCAAATCACTGTTTACACCATTTAACCATGAGAGAATATCAAGTGGATTTTATTCAATTGTAAATAGCTTTGAGTTTATTGCCGCACTAATAATTGCCTTGCTGATTACGAGGGGTATTCTTTTTGACAGAAATAATTCTGCTTTTACGTATATATTCAATTTGCTGCCAGGCTCGGTAAAGGCCAGCTTAGTTGCAAATAACATATACACGTATCTTTGCATTGCTTCTATTGTACTGATAATAGTTGTTATTGTCCTGAGACTGATAACATATCCTCTCTATGCTGTTATTTTTGACAATCTAGCCTATAAATTATACAGGGCAATGAACTCTCTGAGTTCGTCTGCAAGAAGGATTATATCCTTTATATGCAGTATTCCAAAAGCATTTGTAACTCTCGTATTGATAAGCTTTATTTTTTATTTTTTTTCATATTATTTTACAGTTCCCGGTTTGTCACGGTATATAGATGAATCGGCAATTTTAAATAAGGTATATGATACTGCCCTCAGACCGGTTATTGCATCTGATATTGCAAAGAAAATACCTGTAATTATCAACGACAGGTTTAACAGCCTTGACATTAATAACGGCAAAAATATTAAAATTGCCGAGAATATCAGAGACACACTGGACAGCTATAATATTAAGGTTATTCAATATTTTAACGGGGTTACCCTTGATGATGCCGTAAAATCAACGCCTGAAATAGATAAGCTTGCGCTTCTTCTGACAAAGGATGAAAGGAATGATTACGATAAATGCAGAAAAATATATGATTGGATAACTAAAAATATTTCATATGATTACGAAAAATCCGATAAGATTGCAAGGGAAACCAGCAGTACAAACTCTGGAACAATAATCTGCTACCAGACAGGGAAGGGAATCTGCTTTGATTTTTCAAGCCTGTTTATATCTATGTGCAAGGCTAACAGCATAAAGGTAAATTTAGTTACAGGTTTGGGCTACAGCGGAATGTCATGGGGAGACCATGCATGGAATCAATTCTATTGCGAAAGCGAAAAAAGATGGGTAAATGTTGATACTACATTTGGCGCCAGCGGTGCTGATTATTTTGATTCTGCCAATTTTTCGCTCGATCATAAAAACAGTAAGATTCAAGGTGAATGGTAGGCTGTACGTTTCGAATATTTTGCTAACAGGCAATAGTTTGTGTTAATATTAATAAAGAATTTTATAATATTAATTATAAATACGGACGGGAGAAAAACATATATATGGAAGCTACAGTGACAAAGCAAGAGCTGGAAACAAGGATTTTAAATTTGTGCACCGCTATGACTAAAAGCTGTCCTGAGTGGGATACAGCACTTATTATAAACCGTATTAACCAGTACTACCTTACAGGAACAATGCAGGAGGGCTTGCTGGTAATAAAAAGGAACAAAACGGCGCAGTATTTTATAAGAAGAAGCTTCAAAAGGGCAAAAGAAGAATCGATGCTGAAGGACTCGGCTGTATGCGCCTTTTATCCGATGGAGAGCTATAGGGATGCCGCTCAGGTCATGGGAAGTGAGCTGGGGAATACTCTGGTTGAGACTGAAACCCTTACTATTTCTATTCTTGAAAGATTTAAAAAATATTTTAGTATAAAGACTTTGCATCCGGCAGACAGCATTATTTTTGGAGTTCGTGCGGTCAAAAGTCCATATGAGATATATTGGATGAAGGAAATAGGCAAAAAGCATAAAATATTGCTGGATGAAGTGGTTCCCGGTATTCTTAGAGAGGGAATGAGCGAAATAGAGCTTACTGCCGAGCTGTATGAAAAAATGCTGAAGATGGGCTATCATGGTGTTACGCGTTTTTATCAATTTCAAACGGAGATGATAGCGGGACAGGTTGGATTTGGTGAAAGCTCTCTGGTTGAAACAAATTTTGACAGCCCCGGAGGAATGAGAGGTATGTGTCCTGCGGTCCCTATTATAGGCAACAGAGACAGACTTCTTAAAAAGGGTGATTTGGTCTTTATAGATGTGGGGTTTGGCATGCATGGATACCATACCGACAGAACACAGGTTTACATTTTCGGTGCGGCTCCTTCGGAAGAAGCCGTAAGAGCGCATCGCGGGTGCATTGAGGTTGAGAAAAGGGCGGCAGAGCTTTTAAGGCCCGGAAATATTCCGGCTGAGATTTATAACAGTATCATGCAGGATTTGGAACCGAACTTTTTAAAAAATTTCATGGGTTTTGAGGGCAAAAGAGTGAAATTTCTGGGACATGGGATAGGACTTCATGTTGACGAGGCTCCTGTTATTGCAAATGGCTTTACTTGTCCCCTTCAGGAAAATATGATTATAGCGCTTGAGCCAAAGAAGGGCGTAGCCGGGGTAGGAATGGTAGGGACAGAGGATACATATATTGTAACGGATCAGGGAGGGCAGTGTATAACAGGCGGAGAAAAGGATATTATTATTGTTTAGAAATAAGTAATTTTAAAAACAGATTTATTATGCAAGACGGGTATAGCCGTATAAAATTTATTTTAACCGGATTGCATAATAAATTTTTAACCAAAGTCAATTACGGTTCAACCTTTGCGGTGATATCCTATCGTCCTTTCAGACGGAATCCTTTTATTTTGATGGTATATCAAGCTTATAGCCTAATCCGCGGATAGTATTTATTATTACATCTGAATGAATGGCACTTAATTTTTTTCTTAAAAAGGATATGTATACTTCCACATGATTTGCCTGAGCTTCCGAATCAAAGCCCCAAATCTTTTCTATTATTATGTCTTTTGAAGTAATCATGCATTTTCTTATTATTAAAAATTCCAAAAGCTTACTTTCACGGCAGGTAAGACTGGTCTCTCCCTTTTCTGTGGATAATATTAAATTGTTTGTATTTAAGGTTATATCACCAAAGCTTAATATACTGTTTAAAAGAATAGTGTTTTTTCTTCTGCCCAAGGCCCGGATTCGCGCCAGCAGCTCTTCTGTGGAAAACGGTTTGACTAGATAGTCATCTGCTCCGCTGTCAAGCCCTATAACCTTGTATGAAATGTCACTTTGAATAGAAAGAAGAATGACAGGTACTGTTAAGCCGCTTTTCCTAATACTCTTAAGCAGAGCAATCCCTTCCACCGCATGGTTCAAGGTGTCCAGAACTATAATATCGTAGGCACCGAGCAGGGCAAGGTATAAACCGTCTCCGATATTATCAGTACGGTCAACAGCATGATTATTTTTTTTAAATATGTGCGCAAGAGAATCAGTTGATGGAATGCTGTCTTCAATAAGCAGAATATTCATAATTCAGACCTCATTTCTATTACTAAAAGTCAATTACTATGGCTGATAGCTTGGTTTGAGGCTGAAGCCCCCTAAAGTCAAAACAAATTCAAACCCAAACTGCGTTCAAATTAGCTTAAAAGCATAATTCGGCTGAAAAGACGATATTTATATCGTCTAAATATTTTATGATCGTGAAGTAATTAGCTTCAATATATATAATGTTATATATTAAAAAATATGTCAATAAATAATTTATTTTTTTTCTTTTAAGCTTCTTTTAAGTTTCATTTAAGTTTTTATTTGTAAAATAATATATAATATGGTATGCCATTAAGTGGTGGGAGGGAGTATTCATGAAGAAAAAGATTTTTTTAGCATTAATGCTGGCAGGAAACTTTGTTTTCAGCAGCATTTTGGCAAATGCAGCGGTAATCTACGGGGATTTAAATTCAGACGGGGGAGTTGATGCGCTGGATATTGCCGTAATGAAGAGCAGTCTTTTAGGGGTTACCGTTATCAATGACACAAAGGCTGCGGATTTGAATGGAGACGGGTCGGTAGACGCAATTGATTTTGCACTGCTCAAGAGTTACCTGCTGGGGAATATAACCAAGTTTCCTGTTGACACCGGCACAGTAGTTCCGGTTGATCCGGAGGATGCATGGAAGGAGAACGTCGGAAAAATCAGTCTGGGAAGCACGATAACATGTACGGGAACGGGAGCGTCGGTAAACGGCACAACCGTTAATATCACGGCAGGAGGAGATTTTGAGGTTGTCGGCACATTGGCAAACGGAATGATTTATGTTGATACCACTGAAAAGGTTAAGCTTCGCTTGAATGGCTGCAGCATAACAAATTCAAATGGTCCGGCTATATTTTTTCAGAATGCCGACAAGGGATTTATTACAATTGAAAAAGGCTCAACAAACAGCCTGACTGATGCAAAGACATATTCTGCGGCTAATGCCGAAGCTAAGGCTGTTATTTCAAGCAATGATGATTTGGAAATAAAAGGTGCCGGAACTTTAAATATTACGGCTAACTTTAAACATGGTATATCAGGCGATGATGATATAAAAATAGAAAACGGAAATATTATTATTAAATCTGCGCCTTCAGACGGAATCCATTGTAATGATACCATAAAAATAACCGGAGGAACATTAAATATCACAGCAGCGTCAGATTGCATCGATACTGACGGTGATATAATAATTGATGACGGCAGTCTTACACTATCAGCAGGTGATGATGCAATACATTCCGAGCTGGACATGACTATTAACGGCGGTACAATTACAGTTACAAAAGCATATGAGGGCATTGAAGGCAAGACAGTTGTTACTGTTAATAACGGTACTGTTAATATTACAGCAAGCGAAGATGGTTTATGCGCCGGAAAGCAATTAATTATCAACGGCGGAAACCTTGAAATACTTGCAGGAACTGATCCTTATGACTCAAACGGAACAATAACCATAACAGGAGGCAATGCTGTTATTTACGGGGGCAGAAATCCGGATGGCTGTGCAGATTGTGACACTAACAATTTTACAATAACCGGGGGAACCCTGGCAGCTGTCGGCGGATGTACCTCTTCTCCAACAGCTGCTACATCCACACAATGCTCGGCTATTCTGACAGGTCCGTCAGCTGCTAATGCGGCTGTGAGCATTAAAAATGCTTCGGGAACAGAGATATATGGTTTTACGGCTAAAAAGTCAGGTGCCACTCTGCTGTTTACTTCTCCGCTGCTGGTTCAAGGACAGACCTATACCTTGTATGTTAACGGCACGCTTACAAAGACATTTACAACAAGTACAATGGTTACCAGTGCAGGAGGCACTATTTTTGGAGGCGGAGGCGGAGGATTTCCCGGCTGGGGAATGTAGCTGCAAGCATGCCTGTATTCATATTAAGCAGTGATATAGATAGTTCCCCTGATTTATGACTGAAGTCAATTACGGTTAAAGCCTTCGCAACGACATTTATATCGTCTTTTCACGCGAATTAAGCTTTTAAGCTAATTTTGACTTTAGGGGGCTTCAGCAGCCTCAAATCCAAACTATCGACCGATGCAATCGCTGACGATGCAATCGTCTATTCAGCCGATAGTAATTGATTTTTTATATAAATCAGGGGATTTTTTTGTGCTGTGTGCTCAGCTAAGCCCGGTACAAATATTGAATATTCTTGTTAGCAATTTTCTTGGGGATTACATAATATGTATAGGCTAAGACTTACAAAGGTAATAAGTTAATTCTCATTTTTGCAGATTATTAATAATTTTTACAGCAAACAACAAAAAGGTTAATTTGATTATTATTTTTTTGTATTTTTCTAAGGTATAATTTAACAATGTTTTAACAGCAAATAACATTTATTAGATAAATTGCTATTTTTTAAGGTTCGTTTAAGGTTGCATAGGTAGAATGTTACTAGGGAAAGGAGGTGTAATAATTGGCTATAGAGGTGTTTAACAGACATGAAAACAAGTATTTGTTAAATAGTGAAACTTACGAGATGCTTACGAGGAAATTAAAGGAATATATGGAGCTTGATGAATATAATAAAACTCATCAATTTTATACAATAAGCAATTTATATTACGACACCCGTGATAACCATCTTATCAGAACTTCATTGGCAAAGCCTAAATACAAGGAAAAATTAAGATTAAGGGCTTATGGAGTACCTTCTATGGAAGACAAGGTCTATTTGGAAATCAAGAAAAAAGTAAATGGTATGGTAAATAAAAGAAGAACAAAGCTAGTTTTGGAGGAAGCCTATGAATTTGTCAATACCGGCGAAAAACCAGAATTTAAAAAATATATGAATCAGCAGGTTCTTAATGAACTGGAGTATTTTTTGAAGGTTTATGATCTTACTCCCAAGCTTTATCTTGCGTATGACAGGCAGGCATTTTTTGCCATAGATAATAGGGATTTAAGATTAACCTTTGATACTAATATCCGTACAAGAAGAGAGGATTTAAGGCTTGAAGCAGGTGATCACGGCAATAAGCTGCTTGATGATGATGTATGGCTTATGGAGGTTAAGGCTGAAAAATGTGTTCCGGTGTGGCTCGTTAAAATTTTAAGTGAGTATAAACTATACAGAACAAGTTTTTCAAAGTATGGAACTGAATATAAGTCAATGCTAAAAAAACAACTAGAAATGAGGGAAAATGAATGTTTGATGAATTATTAAAGTTTGGAGCTGATACTTCTGAAATGACATTATTTGGAGTGGCTACAGCACTTATCTCAGCTTTTATATTAGGATTAATTATTAGCTTTACCTATAAAAAAACTCATGTTAAAGGGCAATATTCACAAAATTTTTCACTGACATTGGTTATGATACCGTGTGTAATAGCAATTATAATTATGATGGTTGGAAGTAATATTGCAAGAGCATTTGGACTTACGGGTGCATTTTCAATAATTCGTTTCAGAAGTAATGCCACAGACCCTAAGGATATTTCTTATGTGCTGTTTACGATGGCCGCAGGTCTTGCATGCGGATCAGGAAGCTATGGGTATGCTGCGTTCTTCACAATATTATTATGCATAATTATGTTTATTTTATCAAAAGTTAATTTTGGTGCAAAGGATTCGACTTATAAATTATTAAAAATAATAATACCTGAAGACTTGGATTATCATGGAGCCTTTGATGAGGTTTTCGAAAAATATACTGTAAATCATGACCTAAAGAAGGTTAAAACTACTGATTTGGGTACGCTTTATGAGCTAGTGTACAATGTGACAATTAAAAACGATATGAATGAAAAGAGCTTTATGGATGAATTAAGATGCAGAAACGGAAACCTTAATATTATTCTTGCAATGAATGCAGAACCAGGAGATAATTGATGAAAGCAGCATAATACAATTTGTTTTATCAAGTATAAGTGCAAATTTTATTATATCACATATAAATATTTCTATATTTTATCCGACAGGTTCATAAAGTCAATTACAGTTCAAGCCCTCGCGATGATGTTTATATCAGGGATGATATATCGTCTTTTCAGCCGGATTAAGCTTTTGAGCTGATTTTGAACGCAGTTTGGGCTTCAGCCTCAAAACCAAGCTATGGCCGATAATAATTGATCTTTATAGGAAACACTACAGTTTTACGATAATGCTTATCGTAAAACTGTAGTGTTTTTAGAATATGGGATATGTTTAAAAGCGCAGCAAAAGTATTGGCAAAGCATCTGAGGGGGAACCTCTGCCTTGCACAGGCATACACTGCAGCAGCAGACAGGAATCTTTGAAAAAGGTCATAAAAGAAGTAAATATGTAGGAGCTTAAAGAAAAATACAACTTATTGTAATAAGTTACGCCTTTATTACCGATAAAGAATATAACGGAGGAAGGGTTTTTAATTATCAGGGGTTATTAAAGACCGGTGATTTAAGTAGTTTTCATATTTTCAATTCGTATCTGTAATAACATATATATCATATAATGGTTTTCCATTATTGCATACCGGGGGGAGGAACACTAATGAGATGGGAAGGATTAATTGATAATAACACAGCAATACCGGATATTGAGAGGTACAAAGAAAAGCTAGGTCAAATAAGTATTGAAAATATCAGAATCTACGATGCATATAATAAAAAACTGGAAGCATATAAGGCAAATATGTTTAAGGATTTTAAAAGGTGTCTTTCAAATGGTTTTGTGATAGAAAAGAGAGGGGAAAAAAATATTTCCGCTAAGAGTCCTCAAATTACCTTGACATTATGGGAGGAAAAAGGAAAGGATAACAGCCTGGTGCTTAATTTCAGAAAAGCTGACGGTAAATCCTGGCGGTTTGTTTTATATATAGAGCCTATTGAAAAAAAATTTGAAAGGCTTACAGAGGATTTAGGATGGTATGTTGATCAGGAAGGGAAATTGGAAACCTTTAAAGATGAGATAAAAAATCTTGTTTTTTACAAAAGTGAGTTTTCAAGGGCGGAAAAGCTCATTAAGATAAAGAGGAGCATTTATAGAGAAATTGATGACTTGAATTTCAAAATCAGCTTGTGGCATAACAATAATTTGCTTGACAATTTTCTGGAATTTGAGGATTGCCTGTATAAGGCGGTTGAATTAAGCTGAAAACCACTGTATGTGGCTACAAAGGATGCAAGAATACAAGAACGGAAAAAATAAAATATGCTGACAAAAAGCTATACCTGCCTTGAAAGCAGGTGTTTTTTTTGCAGATTCAAGCAAGGCTTATTGATAGCGGTCTCGAAGGTTATAAGCATAAATAATAGTATTTAATAAATTTGCGTTTTATTGTAAAGAATTGATTAGCTCAAAAAATCTATAGCCTATTGGGATAACAGTAAAAATCTCTATTGCAATTCCAGTAATTATTGCTGCGGACAAAGTGGGCTGACCTAACAGCAACAGAAGAATTGACAGCATAAACAGAAGAATTAAGTCTCTGATTGCTTTTTTTCTGAATACTACTGCCTCCTTTTCGTCTATAGGTCTGTTTACGCAGTCTTTAGGAGAATATTTAGCTACGAGGAACAGGCATATTAAAAAAATAATTACACTTATAATTACCGACAGGACAGTGCTTATTTCAAAATTAAGCATACTTATTACTGTCCCCGGTATGACAAAGGAGAATACCGATGCGAATATACATTTCAACTCGGTACTCATATGGAAACCGCCTGCATATCTTCTGAGCAGTGCAAATGCCAATGTAAGTGTCAATACGGGTAAAAGAGCTTTCAATATCGCAGCTATACATATAATAACCGTTAACTTGACTAAGTCTCCATAAATGGCTTGAAATCCGAAATAGAGTATACGTCTGTTTATATGGCTGCTGTTGTTATTCCTTTGTATGCAGCTTGCACTTATATATGCCAATCTATGAAGTATTTTCATTCTGTCTCCTTTGTAAAATAAATGTAAAATAAAAAAGAACTATTTACAAACCTTATCAGTAAATGTAAAATGATTTAAAAGAATATTACCATAAATAAAAAAATATGTAAATACGTGTCGATTACTAACTGAAATTAATTATGGTTCGAAGCCTTTGCGTATATAGCCGGTTATACCTTTAAGCCCGGCGTTTTATGCAGATTAAGTTTAAGCCCGGGCTATCGCCTGACAGCATAGGAACGATGCAGTCAAGCAGTTGATAGTTTACTTTATATACAGGAGAATTAAAATAAAATGTACATGATAACTAATTATTTTACAAATTTATTACTGAATTCCATATTAGAAGAAAGCTATGTTGTAATAGCAACTCTCATATTACTGGGAATGGCAATGCATATTTCATTTAATATAAAAATGCTTGCTTCAATACTAATTCCGGCAGTAATTTCAAACTTTTTAAGGTATTTTTTGAGTCTTGATATGACTTTGATATTTATAATATTCGTTCTTGTAATGGTATTAACAATATGTATAATTTATAATCAAAAGTCCTTAAAGAAAGTATTTATAGTATTTACCTGTGTGTCAGCAGCATGCATGACAAATGCGATGCTGGAAATTGCCAACTATAAAATAATTATGCTCTGCACTAATATAACAGAAGAGACCTTGAAAGAAAACATAGTAAATGCTTTTTTCAGTTCACTTCCCATAAGGCTTATTGAAATAAGTATTATTATCATATATATCAAGAAACACAAATACATTGACAAAAAGCTCAGCACCAGCATATGGCATTCAATTTTAAAAGACAAGGAGCAGAGTATGTTCGCTGTAATAGCATCTTTCTTTAATATTTTATGGATTGTAGCTTCTGTTAAGGTATTTGTACTGGATAAATTCCTGATTAACGGTTCCTTTAATATAAAAACCTCCTTGCTTATATTGATGGGTGACATCATTGTTCCGATTATGATTTATATTTGTTTTTTCTTTTCCGTTTATAACATAATGGCAAAGGAAGCATATATTGAGAGGTTAAACAGAGATTTAGATATAGCAAGAAAAAATATGTCAAAAAATGATAGCCACAGGCACAATAAAAAAGGCAGTTACTATTAAATTATATAAACTAACAAAAAACAAAGGGGGTAGTACCATGATTAAAAGGCTGTTAACAAATGCAATAGAAAAGGGTATAGAGGAGATTTCCATACAGAGGGCAGGTAAGTGCATGCTGTTTATTTATCAACCTAAGGTGCCTAAGGTACTAAGAGATAAAAAGGCATTTAAAAAATAATAAATTTCAAAAAGGAAGATTTCATAAATGGGAGTCTTCTTTTTTAGCTGAAAGCTAAAGAGCAGTTAGTATAGGCTAAGTATTTCAAATTGTATAATAGTACTGAAAAAAATTATTACAAGCTATAAATATTGTATACATAATATGTTACAATAATATTTTGAAGGGTATAAAATACTAAAGTCAATTACGAGTTAGCCTTTGAAAGTTAAAATATCGGGACTATATTCTGTTGCTTTTAGGCGAATTATACTTTTAAGCCCGGTGCTTCACACAGTTTAGCAGGCTTAGCCGGCAGTAATTGATTTAAAGATATTAATACAGGAGGATACGAAGATGAAATTAAAGAAAATAAAGTACAAACTACTGCTGATTTTTATGCCTATCTTTTTGCTGTCTTTTACAGCACTTTCAACAATCAGCTATTATTTGTCAAGCACAGCCCTGTCCAAGAGTGTAGAGGAGACCGGTATGGCTGTTGGAAGAGAGTATGCCCTTAAAGTGTCTGATTACATAGAACAGGCAATAATGCAGCAGGAAGCCTTTGCGGCAGAAATAGCATATCTGGGAGTCAAGGAGGACCGGCAGCAGCTTATAAAGGCGCTGGAATGGAGCAAATCCAGAAGCAAGGTGTTGGAGAGCGCTGTTTTTATTGAGCCCTCCGGCTCGGCAATAAGGTCGGATGGCACCGAAGTTGAACTGGGAGACAGAGAGTATTTTAAAAAGGTCATGGAAACAAAGAGTCCGGTGGTTTCTGAGCTTATGACTTCAAGGACTACAGGCAAAACAGCCTTTAATGTTGCGGTTCCTGTAATGGAGGGTGAGCAGTTGCTGGGTGTCCTTACAGGCTCCTTTGCAATGGAGAAGCTTGGAGGCCTTATAGCTGATTTGAAGTTTCTTGAATCGGGCTACGGACTTATTGCGGATAATTCAGGTATTGTAATAGCATTTCCAAAATCGGAGGAAACAGTAGGAATATTGGATTTGACTAAAGAGGATATTGACGCTTCCTTGAAGACGAAGGATCAAAAGCTGGACAGCAAGCTTATGGAGCTGTATGCAAAAAGTCTTAAAGAGAATGTGCAGGTTGTTGGAAAGTACAATTCCATCAAGGGGGTCGAGGTAATAGGAACCTTTACTCCCATTACATTGGCGGGTGGACATCAGTGGAATATTTTAATTGCCGCTCCCGAGGCAGAGGAGTATGCTCCTATAAATACTCTTGCCAATTCCATGCTGTTTATTTCATTAGTATGTATTTTGATATCTGTAATTGTTACACTTGTTTTCAGCAGCAGAATGGGCAAGGTTTTCATCAGGCTGAAGGATGAGTGTCTTGTTATGGCAGAGGGTGATTTCAGTAATACTGATGAAGTGATTACAGCAAGGGATGAACTGGGGCAGGCTTCGGCAGGCTTGTCAAAAATGAGGACAGGTATCAGAGCGTTAATTGCAAAGGCAATAGACGGAATTGAGCAGGTCGCTTCCTCCAGCCAGCAGCTGACGGCGGTGTCAGAACAATCTGCCAGCTCTGTTAATCAGGTGGCTGATTCTATCGGAGAAATAGCTAATGACGCAGAATTACAGGCAAGGTCTATTAAGTATTTGGGCGATGAGTCGAAAAGAATGATGGAAGGGCTGGAGCAAATAGACAGCTCTGCCAATGCTGTTAAAAGCATATCATTGACAGCAAAGCAGAATGCGGACAACGGACTGGTTAAAGTTGAAGAAGCCATCACTCAGATGAAGAAGGTAGGACAAGGGTCGAGTGAAATGCAGGATACAGTTACAAAGCTTCAGAGCGGCTTTGCGGAAATATTTCAGATTGTAGATTTCATGACTTCAATTGCCGAGCAGACCAATTTATTGGCATTAAATGCAGCGATAGAGGCAGCAAGAGCGGGAGAAAACGGGAAAGGCTTTTCAGTGGTAGCCGATGAGGTTCGGAAGCTGGCAGAGGAATCAAGGACAGCAGCAGACCGTATCAGGGTCTTGGTGAAGGACAATCAGGAAAATGTTAAAATGACAGTAGATGTTTCAAATGAAAATGCGGTAAGCATTGAATTGGGTATTTCAAATGTTCTTTCTACCGGTGACAGCTTTAAAGACATTAATGTATCCATTGAAAACCTGTCCAGAGAAATAGGAGAGGTGTCTGCTTCAATTGACAATCTGACGCAGATTGGAAGAAGCTTCTATGAGCAGCTGAGTGAAATCGATAAAATGAGTGACAAGACAGCAGGTGAGGCACAGAATGTATCTGCTGCTACACAACAGCAATTAGCGGCGATGCAGGAGGTTGCAAGCTCAAGTCAAAGTCTTGCTGAAATGGCAAGCGATTTGCAGCAGGTTATTTCTGCGTTTAAAATATAGCTTGAGCTTAAAAACAATAGGGATAAGTTTCGCCGTCAGACCGCCAGAAATGGCGGTCTTTTGTGCTTGTATAAATAGTTGCTGCCTGATATGGCTTATTCCATCATAAATCTTATTTTTCAAAATAGATATAATATAGGGCTGATTACCAAGGTCAATTACAGTGAAAGCCTTTATACACAGGGTAACTATGACTGTAAAAATGCGGCATATATAATATTGATATGTGCCGCTTCAGGTAATTGACAGCGGAAGGGTTGCATAGCTCAAATAATATTTAGGGGCGTTGAAAATGAAAAAACTTATTTTTGTAAGTGTTATCAATAAAAAAATGATTCCCAAAAAGATTGTTTTATTTTTTTTAATTATTTATGCTGTATTTTCTGTAGGATATACGGCCAAGTCGATAGTAGTTTTCAATTCTGAAAGGCACTTGCCTATATACAGCGTTGAGACTGACAAGGTGGCAATAACCTTTGACTGTGCATGGGGAGCCTCGGATATACCGCAAATACTGGATATATTGAAGAAGGAGAATGTTAAAGCAAGCTTTTTCATGGTGGGGCAGTGGGCGGAAAAATATCCCGAGGCTGTTAAGCTTATTGCAAAGGAAGGGCATGATATAGCAAATCATGGTTATTCACATCTGAAAATGAGTACTGTCGGAAAAGAAAAATGCAAGAGCGAGATAGAGCTGTGCAACAAAAAGCTGGAGGAGATATCAGGTGTCAAGGTAAAGCTGTTCAGACCGCCGTACGGTGACTATAACAACATTGTTGTTGACACCTGCAATGAATTGGGCTGTTATCCTATCCAGTGGAATGTTGAATTGCTGGATACAAAAGTAAAAACCTAAAAGCATATTCAGTGTGACTGAAGTCAATAGCGGTTCAGCCTCAAACCAAGATTTCCGTGAGATTACATCGTTTATTTATCCAAAATGAAAACAGCCCGAAACGGCTGCTTTTTTATTTACTTAAAATGGAATTATAATAAATAATTTGGAAGGGTTTTATATTTATTTATAGAATAATAAATTAATAACTGTATTGGGGGGAGAGCATAATGGAATACAAAAACTACTATGAGCTTTTGGGTATAGATAAAACCGCTGATTTTCAGGAAATTAAAAATGCATATTACGAAAAAATTAAAATCTGGCATCCTGATAAAAATCCCAAGAACATTGAGAAAGCCGAAGAAATGTCTAAAGGCTTAAATGAGGCATATCATGTTTTGAGTGACAGCGAGAGAAGACGACAGTATGATACCATGCTTAAATTTACTGCGGGAAAGGATTTCGATGAAATAAATGATAATAGCTTTCAGAAGGCCTTTAACAGGGTCGGCAGATTGTTTAAGGGCTTACAGGATAATGTTCATCTTATGTACAGAATGTTTAAGGACAGCATAAATGGGAGTTATAAGCTGGACTCTGTGACATTTGCAGTAATAGCAGTCGCTTTATTGTATTTTATATTGCCGGTTGATTTGGTAGCTGATTACATACCCGTTGCGGGATATATTGATGACGCAGCTATAATTTCAATGATATCGGGTACCATAACAAACGAACTGAATAAATATAGTGAGCAAAATAATATAAATAAATAGAAAGGGATTTGGAGTTATATATATGAAAATACCCAATAAGATAAAAGTTGCGTTTTTTGATTCCTTTCAAATAATAATTACATTAATCCTGCTTTATAGGGTTACTTTTTTAATCTGTTATTTGTCCTTTATAAATACTGATTTTCTCAAGCTTTTTATATTGGCAGTTTATATTGATTCCTTCATAAATTATAATGCTGTAATTATTAATAACATATTCTTTATAAAAAAATACATACGGAATCTTTCAAAGTCAGAATATAAGGTTCTTGAAGATACAGAATTTACAATAGAAATAAAAAATGAGCTATATAAGTATCAACAGCATAAGATTGAAAATCTGGCAAAAACAAAGGAAATTGTATTTCTGCAAGCTTTAAACAGCGGTATAGGCAGGTACGTGTCTATGCCGGTTTCCAACTGGATTTCCTATATAATAATTCCTGAAAAGGCGGATTTGAAAAGTAAGAGGCAGCAGGTGCTTATTACTCATGAATTGGCACATTGTGTAGGCAATGATGTCCTGCATATATTTATTTTATTGATAAGGATAATCTGTGTAATTATGCCTGTTTTTTCGTTAGTATTTATCGGCATATGTTTTAAAACTGTTTTTTTAATAATACTTAGTGCTGTTCTGTTTGCCAGTCAAATCTGGTGCTCCATGTATGCGGAAATAATTGCAAATAACCTTGCAATTGAAATACTTGAAGCAATAAGCACTCCCATTGATAAAAAGGAGGCTGCTGATATTATCAAGTTCCCAATGAAAATAAAGCTGGATCGGCTGAAAGACAAAAAGACAGTCAGAGGCTTAATGCAGAAGACTCAAGTAAGCCTGATTATTGAATATTTGGACAAAGTAAACAAGGATACATATATTCATAGGATTTCTCCTTTAAATAATTATATGATGACCTTGATCATAGTCTTAATTCTGATGCCGCTTATTAATATGAATAACCCAATCTTTATAAATTTTAATATAAGCTTTTCAAATGCAATTGTTATGACATTCATTTTCATTATTGTATATTATATTGTTAAGTTTTTATTTTTAGCGGTTGAAAGGAGTTACAAATGGAAAATGAAAAAATCGATTGGAATGTAATCAGATTAGTTGCCGGTGAATTTTGGGAGAATGAATTGAGTTATATTAATGATGACCAGATATCAGCCATACAAAGCTCAATTGAAAACAAGACCCCTGTTGAGAACAACTTAATTACATATGATGATGGGTTCGGTTTTGATCTTATGCCCTTAATCGAATGTGTAAAAACAATATTTGAAGTGATTTTGGTAGTTTTGAATCTGGTTCTTCTCTATAAAGGCACAAAAAGTGATGATAATTTATTATTGGAGGTAAGAAAAGCAGCAGATAAATCAGATAATTTAAATTTGAAGATTAATGAAACAGATATCGAAACAATGAAAAAGATAATAAAAATGATTAAAGGCTACTATGGTATAAGATAAATAAATTAAAAATATTGTATCATTAAAAGTAAGTCATGACCACCCGTAAAACGGGTGGCTTGTGCTAGCCCTATAAGGGCTTGTTACCGGCTAGCGCCTAAAGACGCTGGCTTTCACTTTGTTC
>NZ_QKMR01000007.1 GCF_003208175.1 Ruminiclostridium sufflavum DSM 19573
TTATTAGCTCATTAAAATTGCTGACTTTTATTTCTAGTTCTTGTTTCCAAAAACCAGGTTGTAAAGTTCGCAAGTTACTCAATTTTTAAAATCTACTCGTGGATTTTAATCTACTTTATAGATTTTGGAATTTTTCGAGTTCCTTTACATGGTCTTTCATTTGAAAGACTTGTCACTGTTTACTTTTCAAAGTCCAATCCTTTAAAGCGTTCTTACGTCTGCTTTTGAAGGTGTTTGCCGTTGCTTGTCGCAAGCAGCTTAATTATAATACCACATCATTTTCTAGGTGTCAATACTTTTTAAAACTTAATTTCAATCAATTTAAATCTGTATTACACCTAAATGACGACGGCTTGTATATATTAACACAATGGCGTTTTTATTGTCAAGAATATTTACCCTATTAAATTATGATTTTTGGCAATTATTTAGAATTACACTCTTATTATTAAGGAGTTCTAAGGGATTCTTCATTTTTCTACACTATTCTGAAGCTTAATATTTATTGAAGATATTTTAAAACAGATACCTTATTCCCGCATTTGTTGAATTTAATTCTATTACACAGACTATCGACTATTACCAGACCTCTGCCATGCTCACATAATAACTTATTCGCTTCCTCCAAATAATCCGCTTTAGAGTATCCTTTTATTTCGGGGTCAAATCCACGGCCTTCATCCTTTACACTTAAATACAAATAATCATGCCTTAACACCTTAAAAGTAACAAATGCAACCTTCCCGCATTCACATTTATTACCGTGACAAAAAGCATTAGTTATCAGTTCATTAAGTACTACTCTAATTTCGAAAACAATTTCATCACTCATTATATGCTCTGACATAATATCACAAAGCATTAAATCTATTGTACCTGATAGGGCTTTTACATCTTGCTTAATGGTATAAGTAACGGCTTTCACAACTACACCTACCTATTTTAGAATAGTATTATTAATACCCCGTATTACAGAGTATAAACACACAGAATTAAAGTAACGTCCTGAATTTATCAAGAATTTTCTTTTCCATCCTTGATACATACATTTGTGAAACCCCAAACTTTTCAGCAATCTGTTTTTGTGTTAAATTCTGAATATACCTCAGCGTGATAAACTCCCGTTCTATTTCACTGAACATATCTAATGTTTTATTAATAAAATCCCTGTTTTCTATCTTCTCATATGTTTTTTCATCATATCCCAACGTATCCCCGAACTCGGAATCATTATCCTGATATACACTTTGTTCAAGGGATTTTATTATTGTTGAATTGCCTGCTTCAATCATTTCAAGAACCATTTCCACGCTTACTCCCATATATGCAGCTATTTCATCTGCTCTCGGAATCCTTCCGTATCGCTGTGTCAGTTCATCTCTTGCTTTATTAAGACCTTGTCTGGCTTCGTATAATCTCCTGGGAATTTTTATTGTCGCGCTTTTATCCCTAAAAAACCTCTTTATTTCACCAAGAATTGTGGGCGTTGCAAAGCTCACAAATTTAACTCCCTTTTCAAGGCTGAACCTGTCTACCGCTTTAATCAATGCAAGACATGCAACCTGATATATGTCCTCAAACTCCACACCTCTATTTATAAATTTCCTTGATAAGTATTCGGCAAGATTTAAGTATTTAGAGACAATATCATTTCTGTATTTAATATTATTAGTATCGGCATACAGCGCAAACAATTCTTCATCGCTCATAATCTCAGTGCTTCCATTAATTTGCTCCATAGATTACTCTCCAATCCTTTTAGTCATAACTATGGAATGATTCTCATTGCAAAGCTCCACAGAGTCCATCAAAGCCTTCATTATATAAAGGCCGTATTCATTTTCAAGTGTCTCCTTAAAACATCCTAAGTCCTTATTTTCCCCGACAAAAATTATTTCCAATTTATCTTTGAAAATTTCAAAGGATATCTTGTACTGTAACAGTTCATTTCCTGCTCTGGATAATATAATATTACACACCTCAGATACCGCAACCTTTATGTCCTCTACCTCATCAATATTAAATCCTATTCTGTTTGCAACACTTGATGCAGTCAATCTGGCAGTACTGACAAATTCACTTTTTGTTGGCAGTACTAATGTCACATTATCAGAAGAAACATTATTCATATGCCCTCTCCTCTTTTTTTCGATTATTTTAAAAATAGGTACACATTATTGTGTACCCACTTTTATATATCTGCAAACCTTTTATTCCTTAATTTTAAATAATTTGTCCAAACCGGTAATAACAAATAGCTTTTTAATATTATCTTTCAAATTGCAAATATAGATATCATTATTATTCTTACGTATCTCCTTAAGTGCGCCAACAAGGATTCCTAGCCCCGTACTGTCAATATATGCTAATTCTTTGCAATCAATAATAATATCACCCTGACAAGAGCTAATTACCTCATTCAATTCGTCTTTTAAAGACTGCGAAGTATAAATATCAATTTCTCCTGAAAGAGTTATCTGAGTGTCTTTGCCTATTGCCCCCTTGACAACTTTTAGTACACTGCTTTCCATGCTATTCCCCCCTTTAGCTTTCAATTGTTATTTAGTAAATAGTTTTACAAGCTTTAATATTAAATCTAATTTTTCTGCGTCTGATCTTATAACCAATATCTTTTCAGGTCCTACAACATCTATATCCTTGAAAAAATCACTGTCTGTTATGTCTATACCATATAGCTTCGGTTCTTCATCTCTATACTTAATGACCTTTCTTTCTTTCTGATCAAGCTTGGGATCCTCCCACTCTTCAACAGCTCTGGTCTTTAAATAGTTGCTTTTGGAAGCATCAATGCCTAAATCCTTTGCAATATCTTCAAGGGGCATGAATACTCCATCATCTGCATAGTTGTCATATGCAAATTTGTTCAGAATATACAAATCAGTATCAGATGCAGATAACAGCACCATTATTTTAGATACATTCGCATACTCCTGGGGATCTGCATAGCTATCGGTATATGTGGCAGAATCAAATGCTATCTCTTTAATTTCAGGCACATTCTCCTTAATTTTTTCTCCAAGCACATCAAATCCAGATGAATTTATCTCACCAATCATACCTAGCCTGATATCAGGTTCTACCCTATAAACAAAAGATTTGACAGACATTCCTATAATTATTAAGACAATGATGCTTATTAATATATGAAATTTGTAGTAATGAAAAAAGTTATCTGCCTTTTTTCTGTCTATACCAACCTTTTTATAAGCCTTATCCATAAAAGTGTCTTTTTTCTCAACCTCAGGCTCATCAATCTCATATCCCATTAAAATTCTAAATGCATCAGTACTTTTTTGAAAATTCTCCTCCGAGGTTTCCTCAAGCTTGCCTTCCGACTTAAGCTGCTGATACTTCTTCATAATAATATCATACTTTGTCTCAATATCATATCTTGATGAGTCTTCAGTAACTCCCAATATTTCCATGGACTCTTTTATTGTATATTTCAATTTAACCCTCCGTCCCAAATGAGCAGCGGCAAATTTTTCATCGGCTCATAGTCAGATGCTTTTCCCCGCTGGAATTAAGCCTTCAAAGCTATTCTTTCGGCTTCATTGTAGGGAATAATAAGACATCTCTGATAGAAGCGGTATCTGTCAAAAGTATGACCAATCTATCAACACCTATCCCCAAGCCACCTGTCGGAGGCATTCCATACTCCAAAGCCGTAACATAATCCTCATCCATCATGTTTGCTTCGTCATCACCGGCATCTCTCTTTTTAACCTGACTAATAAACCTTTCTTTTTGATCAATAGGATCATTCAGCTCTGAATACGCATTTCCCATTTCACGTCCGGTAATAAACAGCTCAAAACGCTCTGTAAGTTCCGGGCAATCGGGTTTTCTTTTTGTAAGAGGGGATACTTCCACCGGATAATCATAAATAAAGGTTGGCTGAATTAAATTACTTTCAACAAATTCCTCAAACATTAGATTCAATATCTCTCCGCGTGTCATACCGTCCTTTACAAATACTTTTTTTGCCTCCGCTGCTGCTTTTGCTTCCGCATCGGTTTTTATGCCATCAAAGTCAACATCTGCATACTTCCTGACCGATTCAATCATTGTAAGTCTTTCCCATGATGGAGTTAAATCTATGTCCTGCCCTTGGTACACTATTTTAGTCGTTCCCAAAGTTTCCTGTGCAACTGTTGATATAAGAGCTTCTGTAAGATCCATCATTCCCTTGTAGTCATTATAAGCCTCGTAAACCTCCATAAGTGTAAATTCAGGATTGTGTTTGACGGACATTCCCTCGTTTCTGAACATCCTGCCCATCTCATATACCTTTTCCATACCGCCTACAATGAGTCTCTTCAAATAGAGCTCAGGTGCAATTCTCAGATACAAGTCTATATCCAAAGTATTATGATGTGTAATAAACGGCCTTGCGGTAGCTCCACCCGGTATAGTATTCAGAAGCGGAGTGTCAACCTCCGTAAATCCTCTGTCATCAAGAAATTTTCTGATAGCTTTTATAATTTTGCTTCTAAGTATGAAAGTATTTTTCACCTCGGGGTTTACTATCAGGTCAACATACCTCTGCCTGTACCGTAAATCGGTATCTTTTAAACCGTGCCATTTTTCGGGCAACGGCTGCAGAGATTTTGACAATAGAATTATTTCTTTTACTTTTATAGATATCTCACCTTTATGAGTTTTGAATATTTCTCCCTTAACACCGACTATATCACCGATATCATACTTCTTAAAAAGCTCATAGCTATCCTCTCCGATTTCATCCTTCCTGACATAGAGCTGTATTTTTCCGTCTCTGTCCTGTAAATCACAGAAGCCGGCTTTACCCATTCCTCTCTTTGACATCAGCCTTCCGGCTACGGAAGTACCCTGCCCCTCCAACGATTCAAAGCTGTCAACAATATACTTTGTTGAATGCATTACATCATATTTAACTATTTTGAACGGGTCAATATTTTTTTCCTGCAAATCCTTCAGTTTTGCACGTCTAACCTTAAGTATTTCGCTTAAATCTTCTTCTGCCATCATTTCATTAGCCTGCAACTTTTCTTCTGACATTTATATCCTCCACAAATTCTAAATCAATAGTTTAGTATTATATTTTTATACTAATTTAAATAACAATAAGAGTATACTCTTTTGGTCAAATCTATATAAACCGTTACAAATCTTACTTATATAAACTAGTATTATAAAAAACAGTCTACATCGTAAATGTAAACTGTTATGATAATTATATATTAATTCTGCTTCAAGTAGCAACATTTGTATACAATATTTTTCTACTTGGATATTTCAAGAATTTTAAATCTCATTGTTCCATCCGGAACCTGTACCTCAACGATGTCATCCTTTTTATGTCCCATCAATGCCGCACCTACGGGAGATTCGTTTGATATTTTAGACTTAAGAGGATTAGCTTCCGTAGAGCCAACAATATGATATACAACTTCTTCATCAAACTCCATATCATAAATCTTTACCTTAGACCCTAAGCTGACAGCATCAGTGTTGACATCATCCTCATCTATTACACGTGCATGCTTCAGCATAGACTCAAGCTGAATAATTCTGCCCTCCATTTGTGCCTGCTCATTTTTAGCTTCATCATACTCAGAATTTTCAGATATATCACCAAATGAAAGTGCCTGCTTAATTCTTTCTGCAACTTCCTTTCTTTTTGTGCCTCTAAGAAATTCTAATTCCTCTTCTAATTTTTTCAAGCCCTCGTATGTTAATACCACTTCTTTTGCTGACATTCGAAGCCCTCTCCTTTACTGATAATTTTTTCTGCTAACCCTATCATAACTAAAAAAACACTTACATCTAATATACTTACATATGCTTTATTATGCTTTTATATAATACCTGTATAGCATCTTTAGAAAAAATTTATTAAGCCTTAGGTCAGCTTGCTTTGCTAACTTATTATAAATTACATATATACTAATGTCAAGAAGCACAATCCATTTTTTAACATATATATATAATTATGTCTAAGCATTGCTTATAACAGAATATGCCGTATCGTATTTTTTATACCCAATACATCATAAAAATATTAATTATTTATTAAGATATCAAGATGAAGATAACTCATTTTCCTTCAGTATTACATCATGAGCTCCGCCTTCTTTTATACTGGTTGCAGATACAAGCGTCAATCTGGCTTTTTGCTGTAGCTCAGAAATTGACAAGGCTCCGCAATTGCACATCGTGGACTTTACTTTATAAATTGTAGTATCAAGATTATCCTTGAGCTTTCCGGCATACGGAACATAAGAGTCTACACCCTCTTCAAAGCCAAGCTTGCTGTCACCGCCCATATCATATCTCTGCCAATTTCTTGCACGATTAGAGCCTTCGCCCCAATACTCTTTAACAAAGTTCCCGCCAACCTTTATTTTTCTTGTGGGGCTTTCATCAAATCTCGCAAAATATCTTCCAAGCATTACAAAATCCGCTCCCATTGCAAGTGCAAGTACAATATGGTAATCGTGTACTATTCCGCCATCGGAGCATATAGGAATATAAATACCCGTTTCCTTTAAATATTCATCTCTCGCTGCTGAAACCTCTGCAAGTGAAGAAGCCTGTCCTCTGCCAATACCCTTCTGCTCTCTTGTTATACATATAGAGCCTCCGCCTATGCCCACCTTTATAAAATCAGCACCTGCATTTGCCAGATATCTGAAGCCTTCTCTTTCTACAACGTTGCCTGCTCCAACCTTAACTCTTCCATTGTAGGTGTCCTTTATCCATTTAATTGTTTCCGCCTGCCATTCACTATATCCGTCTGATGAATCAATACAGACTAAATCAACGCCCGCATCAACTAATGCGGCAACTCTTTCCTTATAGTCCCTTGTGTTTATACCCGCACCGACGACAAGACGCTTCTGGCTGTCCAGCAATTCATTCGGGTTTTCCTTATGACTGTCATAGTCTTTTCTGAATACCAGATATACAAGTCTGTCGTTATTGTCTATAATCGGAAGACAATTCAGCTTGTGCTCCCAAATCATATCATTTGCTTCTTTCAAGGATATGCCTTCATGGGCATAGATAAGCTGTGAAAATGGTGTCATAAACTCACATACCTTTTCATCTAAAGATGCTCTGCTCAATCTATAGTCTCTGCTTGTAACAAGCCCCAGCAATTTCCCGTTCGGTGTTCCATCCTCGGTAATTACTATAGTAGAGTGCCCTGTTCTTTCCTTTATATTTACAACATCCCTGAGTGTATTATCAGGACCCAAATTGCTGTCACTGGCAACAAAACCCGCCTTGTATTTTTTTACCTTACGAACCATTTCAGCTTGATTCTGAATGCTCTGTGAGCCAAAAACAAATGAAATTCCTCCGCATTTTGCCAATCCGATTGCCATATTTGAATCTGAAACAGATTGCATAATTGCAGATGCAACAGGTATATTCAGCTCAAGTTCCGGCTTCTCACCGACCTTATGCTTTACAACCGGAGTTCTCAGCGCAACATTGTTCGGCATGCATTCCTTAGTAGTTAAGTTTGGTACTAAAAGATATTCACTGAATGTTCTTGACGGTTCACTATAAAAATACGCCATTTTTTATCCTCCCTTAAATGTGTGAAACTAAAAACTTATAAAATCTCTATTGACGCAATTATTATTCAAAAAGCAAAGAACTAATGTCCTTTGCTTAAATGCAGAATGTACTTAAAATCACTCAAATACCTTAAGTGGAATATATTTTTTGAATGATTCTACCATTTTAGCATGTGGTTCAAAAAAAACAAGACTCTTCTTGCCGTCTTTGATAAAAGAAATAAAATATACATCTGATGAATCCATTGAAGAAACAGCCACCACCCGGTCTTTAGTATTCTGATTGTTATAATCATACTTTCCGCTGGTTAATTTTGCAATCATCTCAAAGTCTTTGCAGGATCCGCTGAATATTCTCTTTCTCTTTCTCTGTGCAATTATAATATCAATATCCAAATCCCCGTTTGTAACAATATACTCATATTCTATATTTCTGTTCCTTATCAGCATATAAGCTATATAACCTATACCAACAACGAACAAAGGTGCAAATGAGCTGAGGAATCTAAAAGAAAGTATAATCAGCATTAATAATACTGCCAGTAATATAACCCCGGCGATTATGGTATAATCTGCAATAGTTTTCTTTTTCTTTACTATTTTTTCCAAAAATATATCCAATGTATATCCCCTCCTATTACTTCTGGCTATTAACGGCGGAGGCATGACCTTCCTTGCTGCAGCTCCATCCATAATATTTCAATTTAATTTCCACAAATTAAATCTTGCTATAAATAATAATAAATAAATTGAATAATATCAAGTACTAATGCCAAGAAATAAAAAAATTTATATATATGTATATTATAAAGAATTCTATCATTAATAATCATTTTTTTCAAATTTTTATTAGGATTAAGAAAGCCAACACCTTTATCTGACTATAAACAAATAGAGGATGGCTGTTTCAGCCACCCTCCGTAAAAGCTTATTCTTAATACATGCCACCCATTCCGCCCGGCATTCCGCCTCCTGGCATTGCCGGTGCTTCAGGCTCAGGCTTGTCAGTAACAAGACTCTCTGTAGTAAGTACCATTGCAGCAATAGAAGCCGCATTTTGCAGAGCGGATCTTGTAACCTTGGCAGGATCTACTATACCGCTTTCAATCATATTGATATATTTCTCATTTAATGCATCAAATCCGATACCCTTAACACTTGCCTTAATTTTGTCAACTATTACCGAACCTTCAAGTCCTGCATTAGCTGCTATTTGCCTTACAGGCTCTTCCAAAGCTCTGAGTATGATCTGAACACCTGTCTTTTCATCTCCTGCTTCTGTTTCAGCCAATTTTGCAACCTCAGGTAATACATTCAGCAATACTGTACCGCCGCCGGCTACTATACCTTCTTCAACAGCAGCTCTTGTTGCAGCAAGCGCATCTTCAATTCTTAACTTCTTTTCCTTCATTTCAACTTCAGTTGCAGCTCCAACCTGTATAACAGCAACACCGCCTGAAAGCTTTGCAAGTCTCTCCTGCAGCTTTTCTCTGTCAAAATCAGATGTAGTATCCTCAATCTGAGTTTTGATTGAATTAATTCTATTTTTAATATCGTCCTGACTGCCTGCTCCGTCAACAATAATAGTGTTTTCCTTCTGAATTATAACCTGTCTTGCTTTACCAAGCTGAGCAACTGTAGCTTCCTTTAAGTCAAGACCTAATTCTTCGGTAATTACTTCACCGCCTGTTAATACTGCGATATCCTGAAGCATTGCTTTTCTTCTGTCGCCAAATCCGGGAGCCTTTACAGCCACGCATGTAAATGTTCCTCTCAGCTTATTAAGTACGAGAGTAGCCAAAGCTTCGCCCTCAACATCTTCAGCAATAATAAGGAGCTTCTTTCCCTGCTGAACTATCTGTTCAAGAATTGGAAGAACATCCTGAATGTTTGTAATTTTCTTATCGGTAATAAGAATATATGGATCATCCAATACTGCTTCAAGCTTATCAGTATCAGTAACCATATACGCTGACAAATACCCTCTGTCAAACTGCATGCCTTCAACTACCTCGAGGCTGGTTCCCATTGTTTTTGATTCTTCAACAGTTATAACACCGTCATTTGTCACTTTTTCCATTGCATCTGCAATAAGGCTTCCTATAACCTCATCATTTGCAGAAATAGTTGCAACTCTTGCAATGTCTTCTTTCCCCTTAATTTTCTGGCTGTTTGCCTTTATTCCTGCAACAGCTACATCAACAGCTTTCTGCAGACCTTTCTTTAAAATCATTGGATTAGCACCCGCAGCAACATTCTTCATACCTTCTCTTATAATTGCCTGTGCAAGAAGAGTCGCTGTTGTAGTACCGTCACCGGCTACATCATTTGTTTTTGTAGCGACCTCTTTTACCAATTGAGCGCCCATATTTTCAAATTTATCTTCAAGCTCAATCTCTTTAGCTATAGTAACTCCATCATTAGTGATTAAGGGTGAGCCAAATTTCTTATCCAAAACTACATTTCTGCCTTTTGGTCCAAGTGTAACCTTTACTGTATCAGCTAATTGATTAACACCTTTTTCAAGTGCGCGCCTAGCATCTTCACCAAACTTTATATCTTTTGCCATTTTTCAATGCCTCCTATAAAATTATTCGACAACAGCAAGAATATCTCCCTGCTTTAGTATAGTATATTCCTCACCGTCAAGCTTTACTTCGGTTCCTGAATATTTGCTTGTAAGCACTTTGTCTCCGACTTTCACTTCCATTTTTACTTCTTTTCCATCAACAACAGTACCGGGGCCAACAGCTACAACCTCAGCCACCTGTGGCTTTTCCTTTGCGCTTCCTGGTAATACTATTCCGCTTTTAGTAGTTTCTTCACACTCAAGCATCTTAATAACTACTTTATCACCTAATGGTTTTATTTTCATTGTTTTACCTCCTTATTTTATCTGTTAGCACTCACCATCGCCGAGTGCTAATTACTATGATATTATAATATCTATTGAACTAAATATTTTCAAATATTCTATACCTATAAAAATAGCTATATTTTGGAATTAATTTAAATTACAATAGTTATTTACGGCTTTTTCTTCAATTTGCTTTCAATTTTGAATAACTATTCTTTATAAAATAAATTTATTGTGAAAATTCAATTTTAAAGCCTGTAAGGCTCTATTAAATGTTATCAATGAAATGTTATATTTTTTAATTAAATCTTCCTTTTCACATTCAATGTAATATAGCTTGCAATAATTGTACTCAAGTGCCGCAGAATATGCTTCAACGCTGTTAGAAGTGATATCAACAGGCTCATCGGCATTTTTCAGGCAGTCACTCAACAAACATATTATTTCCTTTCTATAATATTTAATATACATTATTTCCCTGTGCCTTACCGCACATTCTATTATAGGCATATACCTTTTACTTAGTTTTTGTTTAGGCTTTTGTATCTGAACATACAATTCCTTATATCTTTCAGGGTCATACATTGGATTAGCTGCTTCCTCACATATTTTAAAGACCTTGCAGTATTCATCGGCAGCATTTAATCCTCCGACCGAAGAATTAAGGCCTGTGCAGCTTTTAACATATTCCATCCATGCCATAAGTTCAGCATTATCTTTGCCTGAAGCTTCTAATATGCTGAAAATCTCATTAAACTTTTCGATGTCATAATTTATTGCATACCCCAATAATAAAGCAGCAAAAATGAGCTTATCGGAATATTGGGCTATATACATTTCTAAAAGCAAAATAAGCTCATCAACTCTGTCAAAAATTATTAGGGTAGCTGCTGCACAAAGAAGATCCTCTCTGCTGTCTATTTCCCCCAATGTCATTGTGTCCAGAAATTTCCGAACTCGGCTGTGCTTTCCCGAATGAGACAGCACATACAGGCATAGGCAATGTGCCCATACATTATATTTATCAATAATTCTGACAGTCATGCCGATATACTGTGCACGTTCGTAATTCTGCTGCTCCAGTAAGGACAAGGTAAGCAAATTCCTCGCATCTACGTTAAAAGGATACAGGCTTACCGATTTGCACAGCTCTCTTGTGGCATTATTCAGCTTTTCTTCCTGAATATATTTTTGTGCATATCTTAAACTGGCATTTGACCATTTATGAAACTGCGTACCTTGTGAATTATCTCCGTAAAGCTTTAAATAAAAAATCATCTCTGCTACTTCTTCACAAAATTCTCCATCCTTGTCAAAGTGGAGATACTTTTCGAAATATTCCGCAGCCTTTTCAGTTTCACCAAGCTCAAAGGAGTTGCAGCCAAGACCAAAATAGCACTCAAACATTGTCGGATCATAGTTTAAAAGTATGTCGTTGAATATCTTGTTTGCTTCTTTTGGCCTCTGCATTTCCGACAAAAAACAAGCAATATTAAATTTGTATTCACAATTATCCGGTTCAAGCTCCACCGCTTTATACAAGTTTTTAAACGCATCATTCAAATTGTTTTTATCCGCACAGCGCAAGCCTTTGCAAAAATAAAATTCCGGATTATTCCTATATTCATCTATACTTAGTAAATTATTTTTCACTATCTTCTTCCTTTTAGCTCACCATATATATCTTCCAGAGTAAGACCTCTTTCAACTAATAACACCAATAAATGATACATTAAATCCGATACTTCATATCTGATTTCATCCTTTGATTTATTCTTAGCTGCAATAATTACCTCAGCTGCTTCTTCTCCTACCTTTTTCAATATTTTATCAAGCCCTTTTGTAAACAGGTAGTTTGTATATGAGCCCTCTTTAGGATGTACGGTTCTGTCAACAATAACGTTATAAACCTCCTGCAGTATTTCTGAGGTAGGCTTTTCCTCATCGACTATTTCCAGCTTTTCTTCCCACTTTTCGTTTATCATTGTTCTGTAAAAGCAAGTTCTGCTTCCGGTGTGACAAGCCGCATCTATCTGCTCTGCTTCAATGAGTATAGTATCTCCGTCACAATCCAGCTTAATGGTTTTTACATTCTGGAAATGCCCGGAGGTTTCCCCCTTTAGCCAGAGCTTATTGCGGCTCCTGCTAAAGTAATGAACCTTTCCTGTTTCTAATGTTTTATCAAAAGCTTCTTCATTCATATAAGCCACCATTAAAACATCTTTTGTTTTATAGTCCTGTGTAACTACAGGAATAAGTCCCTTTTCATCAAACTTTAATGCATCTTTTAAATTATTCATTTTAGTATCCCTCCATACTTATATAACTTAAATAAAAGCGATATAACTATTTTAATGTTTTTTGCATGCGTAAAATTTCAATGCTTTTAAAGGATAGTGCAGCCTAGAATAACTTATATTCTGGTTTCAATCCCATTATTACTTAAATATTGCTTCAAATCCCGTATTTCCATTTCCCTGAAATGAAAAAGCGATGCAGCAAGCACAGCATCAGCCTTTCCTTCAAGCAACGCAGCCTTGAAGTGCTCCATTGTTCCCGCTCCTCCAGATGCGATTACAGGTATCTTGACATTCTCAGATATTGTTCTTGTAAGCTCAACATCATAGCCGTCCTTAGTCCCATCCTTGTCCATGCTGGTTAAAAGTATCTCACCTGCGCCCAGCTTTTCTGCCTCTGCAGCCCACTCAACAGCATCCCTGCCGGTGTTGATTCTTCCGCCGTTCAGGTATGTGTCCCAGCCCGAGTTGTCCTGCCTCCTCTTGGCATCAATCGCCAGCACCACACACTGGCTGCCAAACTTCCATGCAGCCTCGGATATGAGCTCCGGTCTTTTAAGGGCGGCAGAATTGACTCCTACCTTGTCGGCTCCGGCTTTAAGAATCTCCCTGAAATCTTCGGCTGTCCTTATTCCGCCTCCTACCGTAAATGGTATAAATACCTGTTCCGCCACACGCCTGACTACATCAAGCATTATAGACCTTGCATCTGAAGACGCCGTTATATCAAGGAATGTGAGTTCATCTGCTCCGGCCTTGTCATAAAAGGCTGCTGCTTCAACCGGATCTCCGGCATCAATTATATTTACAAATTGTACACCCTTTACAACTCTGCCTGCATGTACATCCAAGCATGGAATAATCCTTTTTGTAAGCATTTTTTTACTCCTTTAATGATTCTATCGCTTCTTTCAAATCAATATTTCCCGTATACAATGCCTTCCCGACAATAACACCGCTCACTCCGGTGCATTTCAGGTTTGTTATGTCTTTCAGGCAGCTTACTCCGCCTGAGGCAATTACGTCTATTCCCACCGAGCTTGCCATTTCACTCATTGCCTCAAGATTTGGACCTTTTAACATTCCGTCTCTTGCTATATCAGTGTAAATGATTGTTTTTACGCCTAAAGCCTCTATCTTTCTCGCAAAATCCACAGCTGTAAAATCACTCGTCTTCTCCCAGCCATGAATGGCCACCATTCCATCTTTTGCATCAATGCCTGCAACTATTCTTTCTTTATATTCCTTAATAGCCAGCTTCAGCATTTCAGGATCATTAACGGCAGATGTCCCTAAAATCACTCTGTTAACGCCACTTGAAATGATTCCTTCAATAGTATCAAGGCTTCTGATTCCTCCGCCCAATTGAACAGGTATAGTCAGCTTACCGGCTATTTGTCTGATAAGCTCTCCGTTTTCCGAACTGCCTGATCTGGCACCGTCTAAATCAACCAAATGCAAAAATTGTGCACCCAAGCCTTCCCATTTCATTGCCATTTCCAGAGGACTGTCTCCGAATATTGTAACATCACTGTAGCTGCCCTGCTGCAGCCTGACACATTTACCGTTTATTATATCAATTGCAGGATAAATAATCATTTTATTCAAGGCTAAC
Organism: Ruminiclostridium sufflavum DSM 19573; assembly: GCF_003208175.1. Classification (GTDB taxonomy): domain Bacteria; phylum Bacillota; class Clostridia; order Acetivibrionales; family DSM-1351; genus Ruminiclostridium; species Ruminiclostridium sufflavum. The sequence goes on from NZ_QKMR01000007.1 coordinate 14,359, forward strand.
CTCCATGAATATGTTCAAGTTCCTTATCCAGCTAAAGGTTTATTTTTAGATACTATATGGACAAGGTTTTTACTTTCAGCTTTAAAGCCTTACAGGCTTGCAAAATTTCTAAGTATATTCAGTCCCACATCTCCGCTTTTTTCGGGATGAAACTGTGTTCCCATAATATTGTCTCTGCTGACAGCCGCATCAAATTTTATTCCGTAGCTGCAGGTTGCAGCAACATCAGAAGCCTCCTGTGCAGACAGACAATATGAATGAACAAAATAAACATAGCTGTTTTCTTTTATCCCTTTAAAAATACCGTCATTCTTCTTAATATCGAGGCTGTTCCAGCCCATATGCGGAACCTTCAGCCCCATGTCCAGAGGAAATTGGGTAACACCGCCCTTTAACAGTCCCAAGCCCTTCACTTTTTCTCCGCCCTCGGTACTGTAATCAAACAGCAGCTGCATTCCCAGACAAATGCCTAATAAGGGTGTCCCCTCAGCTGTAGCTTCATTTATGACAGGTATCATATTAAATTTTTCGAGACTTTCCATAGCATCGGCAAAAGCGCCTACTCCCGGCAGCACAATCTTATCGGCAGCCAGTATTTCACTGTAATCCGAAGTTATTACTGATTCGAATCCGATAAAACTCAATGCCTTATTTACACTGGCCAAATTACCGACGCCATAGTCAATTATAGCAATCATCCTAACCTCCACGCCCTCCAGAGCACAAAAATTTGCAAAAATTAATTGCTTGCATAAGCTTATTTAAACTTAACACCTGTTATTTTTTCATAAGCCTCTATATATTTTGCCTCGGTTTTCTTAATTACTTCTTCCGGAAGCTTCGGGGCCGGCGGCTGTTTGTCCCATGTCAGTGTCTCGAGGTATTCTCTCAGATACTGCTTGTCAAAGCTCTTCTGGGCTCTTCCCGGCTGGTATTCATCCATTGCCCAGAATCTTGAAGAATCAGGTGTGCAAACCTCATCACCCACAACCAGCTCACCATTTGACATACCAAACTCAAACTTTGTGTCTGCCAGTATCAGCCCCTTAGCTTCAGCATGTTTGCTGGCCTTCAGATATAACTTTATGCTGGCATCTTTCAGCTTATTTGCCATTTCAGTACCGACCTTATCGCATAGTCCCTCAAATGAAACATTTATGTCATGCCCTTCCGATTCTTTTGTGGAAGGAGTAAATATAGGCTCAGGAAGCTTGTCAGCCTGCTTCAATCCAGCCGGAAGCTTTATACCGCATATGCTTCCTGTCTCATTATACTCCTTTAGTCCCGAACCCTCCAGATATCCTCTGACTATACATTCGGCAGGAACCATATCTATTTTTTGTACAAGCATGGACCTTCCCTGAAGTTCCTCTTTAAAAGCCGATAATTCTTTTGGATACTTATTCACATCAGTAGTTATTACGTGGTTTCCTATAACATCCTTTGTATAATCAAACCAGAAAGCTGAAATGCTGTTCAGAACTATACCCTTGTCAGGAATCAGCTCGGAAAAGATAACATCAAAAGCTGATATTCTGTCTGTAACAACAATAAGCAGCTTATCTCCCAAATCATAAACATTTCTGACCTTACCCTTAATAAATAGTGGCAGTCTTATAAAATCTGTGTTGTTAATGAGCATATTTTACCTCCTCAATTTTGTTTGTCATAATATTTTTATCTATAAGCTTTCCCCGAATACACAGTAAACCAGAAAAACCCGCTCAAGCTGGAAAGCTCCGGCTTTGACAGGTATCACGGCAATTTGCCTACCGTCACGAGGCACAAAATCCAAGAAATCATTTTATCAGAGTATTCCTTTTGTAGACATAACTCCTACTATTCTTGTGTCAATTTTTGTTGCCTCATCCAGCGCTCTTCCAAAGGCTTTAAACATTGCTTCTATAATATGATGGCAGTTAGTTCCGTGAAGGAGCATTATGTGCAGTGTAATTCCCGCATTAAATGCAACAGCCCGGAAAAATTCCTCAACCAACTGGGTGTCCATTTGTCCGACCATTTGACGGGAAAAAGCGGCATCAAAAACAAGAAAAGGTCTGTCACTCAAATCCAGAGATACCTGAACAAGAGTTTCATCCATAGGCACAAATGCCGTACCATACCTTTTAATTGACTTTTTCTCACCCAGTGCCTGCCTAATGGCTAATCCTATTGCAATACCGGTATCTTCAACGGTATGATGTGCATCGACCTCCAAGTCTCCCTTAACGTCGATTTCCGCATCCATCAGTCCATGCTTTGTAAGCAAAACAAGCATATGGTCAAAAAAGCCTATACCTGTACTGGAATTGCAATCACCCTTGCCATCAAGATTAATTTTTATCTTTATTTGAGTCTCTTTAGTATTCCTGCTAACTAAACCTTCTCTCAAGAGTATTCCTCCATTCCGACAACATATCCCGAACTTTTTTTCATTTTTTCTATATAATGTTCGCTAATTATTATAACAGATAGTAGATAGTTCATCAAGAAAAATGGTATTTTGTTCATAAGTACCTACGCTAATCCTCATGCATCCGGCCAGCAAGGATGCATGACCAAAAGCTCTTACAAATATCCCTTTTTCGCATAGCCTTTTATAGACCTCACTGCAATTGTCAGCCTTTACAAGTATAAAGTTGGCATATGAATTATAGACCTCTATGCCCTTGATGCCAGCCAATTCTCCCTTCATCCTTTCTCTTTGAGCAATCAGATATGCAATGTTTTCCCTTATTTCCTCTTTTTCTGATAAAACCAGCTGGGCAGTATACTGGGATAATGAGCTTATATTATATGGAGGCCGTGCTAAATTAATTGCATCTGCAAGTTTCCTGCAGGATATGGAATATCCGCATCTTATTCCTGCCAAACCATATGCCTTTGAAAACGTCCTTAATACCAGCAGGTTTTCATACTCCTTGACATATGGAATTACCGTAACATCACAAAATTCCGCATAGGCTTCGTCAACTACAATAACAGAGTTGCGGCAATGTCTCGCCACCTCCATAATATCCTCTCTTGACATTATGTTTCCGGTAGGATTGTTTGGATTGCATATGTAAATTATTTTCGGCTGCTCCTTTTCATACCCTTCAATAATCGTTTCCTTTGAGTACTCAAATTTTTTATTTGGGTTAAGCAGGTATTGCACCGGTACTCCTCCTGCTATTACGCAGGAATCTCTATACATTCCGAATGAAGGCACAGGATAAATAACCTTGTCACCGGTTCCCACAAACACATTGCTGATTAACTGAATAAGCTGGTCTGAGCCGGTACCTGCTATTATTCCCTGCTCATCAGCATCCCAGTGCTCCGCTAGTGCCTGTCTCAGCTGAATTGAATCTGTATCTGGATACAAATTAAGCTGAGGATTTTCAAGTATGAAAGCCGACAGCTTCTCTCTTACTTTCAAAGGAAGATTAAAAGGACTCTCGTTTGCATCAAGTTTAATCTTATATGGCTGCTGGTTTGCATTATATGGTATAAAGGACCTTATTTCAGACCTAATTAGCTTTTCTATCATATCAACTATCATTCCTTTCGCTGTGCTCAAGGCACAAAAAGTGATGAACAACGTTTACTGCCCGAAAATGCACCATGTTTGCACGAACTCTATTTTCGAGCTTTTCGGGCTAACCTCCACGCCCATAAATTAATTCCTGAATCTGACCTTTATCGCATTCGCATGGGCATCCAGCAGCTCTGCCTCTGCAAACCTCATAATATTTCCGCTGGTTTTCTCAAGAGCCTGCCTGTTATAGTATATCAAACTGGATTTCTTTAAAAACTGATCTACATTCACAGGTGAAGAAAATCTCGCTGTTCCGCTTGTGGGAAGAACATGACTGGGGCCTGCCATATAATCTCCCAGAGGCTCCGGAGAATAGTTGCCGACAAATATGGCACCTGCGTTTTTTATAAGCCCCAGCATACTCATAGGCTCATTTATACATATTTCAAGATGCTCGGGCGCTATGTTATTTGACACCTCTATAGCCTGTTCAATATTTTCTACCAAAACCGCAAATCCAAATTCCTTCAAGGAGCTTTCGATTATAGCTTTTCTGCTTAATTCAGGAAGCTGTTTTTCAATCTCATCAGCTACCTTTTGCACGAAACCTTCATCATCAGTAATCATAACCGAGGATGCCAATTTATCATGCTCTGCCTGAGAAAGGAGGTCTGCCGCAACATATTCCGGTCTTGCAGTAGCATCTGCTATTACCAATATCTCACTCGGCCCTGCAAACATATCAATATCGCAATCCCCGAATATAAGCCTTTTTGCTGTTGATACATACACATTTCCGGGACCGCATATTTTATCCACCCTCGGTATGGACTCTGTTCCGTATGCCATTGCTGCAATAGCCTGAGCACCGCCTACTCTGTATACCTCATCAACTCCGGCTTCTCTCGCCGCAACCAGTATAGCAGGATTTACAGTTCCCTCCTTAGTCGGAGGAGTACACATGATTATATTTGAGACACCTGCCACCTTTGCCGGAACTGCCGTCATTAAAACTGATGAAATAAGAGGAGCCGTTCCTCCGGGAACATACAATCCCGCCTTCTCTATAGGGCGGACTAATTGCCCCAGCATGGTGCCGTCCTTATTGGGGCTGATCCAGCTGTTCTGCAGCTGTTTTTCATGAAAGCTCCAAATATTCTGTCTTGATATTCTGATAGTTTGCAAAAGCTCCGGTTCCACTGCGTTATACGCTGCATTTATTTCAGCCTCCGAAACTCTGATTTCTTTTATATCGGCATTATCAAACTTTTTGCTGTAATCCCGCAAGGCTTTATCTCCAAGACTTTTAACAGCATCTAATATTTCAGATACAGCACCTATAATATTTGCGCCATCATTGAATTTTGTTCTTTGAGTCAGCTTTTGATATAAAGCTTTGGCCGCCTCTTCATTATTATCCTTACGCAAGTCTACAATATTAAACATTTTTACCCCCTCACCAGCATAATCTATCTTTTCATGCTTTTCAGCTGATCTGCTATCCCGTTAATAATTTTCTGAATACGTTCGTTCTCCATCTTCATACTGACCCTGTTTACAATCATTCTCGCACTTATATCGGCAATTGTATCCAGTACCACCAGTCCGTTTTCTTTTAATGTCCGCCCGCTTTCAACAAGGTCCACAATAACCTCAGCCAAGCCCACCAAGGGGGCAAGCTCCACAGAACCGTTCAGCTTGATTATTTCAACACTTTCTCTTCTGGTTTTCTCAAAATAATTTCTTGCTATATTCGGATATTTTGTGCCTACTCTCTTTATATTCAGCTCATCTATCTTCCCTTCAAGTTCCGCAGGGCCTGCAAGAGCCATCCGGCATGCCGCGAATCCCAAATCCAGCACCTCATACAGATTTCTGCCTTCCTCAAGTATAGTGTCCTTTCCGACAATACCTATATCAGCAGCGCCATATTCCACATATGTAGGAACATCTGCCGGCTTTGCCAAAAAGAATTTTATTTTATTTTTTTCATCTGACAATATAAGCTTTCTGGTTGAAGACTTGAGCTCGGAGCAGTCAATTCCTATTCCTTCAAAAAGCTCCATTGCCATATCAGTAAGCCTTCCCTTTGAAAGTGCAATTGTTAAATATCTCATAATGCTGGCCTCCATTTAATAATCTGCGCCTATTGACTAAAGTCAACTACTGTTCAAGTCTTCCCACGATAAAATATCCTAGATATTTACGTTTTTAGCTGATAGTACCTGCCTTAGTATAAATCCTTGCAATAGCCGGTGTAATTTCTTTACGTAAAATAATTTATCTCAGCTTAGCTTTAACTTAATCAATTACTTTAACTTTGACCTATCTTAAATTTATAGAATAAATTTTTCTCAAATAAATAAGTCCGGATTTAACAGCCTGTAAACTCCGTTTGACCTATTTATTTGTTCAAGAGCTCATTATAGCTGGTTTCCTTTGTCATATTGTTAACTATATCATGTACCGTAATTTTCCCGCTGTCCTGAATATATATAACTCCTCCGATTTGTTTTGAAACTGCATAGCTGATGCCCTGCTGGATTTCATCCGTCAGCACGAAGGTTTCAATGTTCATCGCCTGCTTTCTGAGTGCTTCTGCTATCTCGATCGCATTTTTTCTGTTTGCCTTTTTATAGCAAATCAGAGAGTCTACATTTGGCTTTTCTAAAGGCATTTGAGCTTTTTCAAGTGCGGTCATCAGCATGTTAATTCCTAACGAGAATCCGGTAGCTGGACAGTCTCTTCCAAAGCTGGAGGTCAGGTTATCATATCTTCCTCCTGAAAGAATGGGGAAGCCTACGCCGTAAGTAAATCCTCTGAAAATTATGCCTGTATCATAATTCAATCCCTTCAGCATCCCGAAATCAACTGAAATATACCTTGAAAAGCCATAATCTCCGAGGATGCCGATTACTTCCTCAATGTTCTCCAAAGCCGCAATACTTCGGCTGTTCTTTGTGACCTTTTTAAGGTCTTTTATAACCTCGATTGAACCGAATAATCCCGGAAGCTTTAATATCAGCTTTCTCAGTTCATCCTCCATTTCATATCCGCCGGCTATTTCAGCCAAGCCTACAATATCCTTTCTGTCAATCAGCTTGGATATTCTGACTGTATCCTCGTTTGAAAATCCGGCTTCCTCTGCCAGACCTTTAAAAAATTCCACCTGTCCTATGTCAATCTGAAAGCTTTCTAAGCCGGCAGTTTTAAGTATATTTATGGCTATAGCTATTATTTCGGCATCACTTTCCGAGGAATAATCCCCCAGAAGCTCAACACCTGCCTGCGTAAATTCATTCTGGCGTCCGCCTCCCACTTCATTAAACCTGAAAACATTGCCAATATAAGAATATTTTATCGGCAGTTTCACATCACGGTTTTTTGTTGCTGTAACTCTGGCAACAGGGACTGTTATATCAGGTCTTAATACAAGTATTCTTCCCTTCTGGTCAAAAAACTTAACCATCGATTCCTGAGGAAAGTGCTCCACTTCTGATGAAAAAACGTCGAAAAACTCAATAGCAGGAGTTTCAACTTCATAATAGCCATAGGCTCTGAATGTATTCCTTATTTTATTTTCCAGTTCTCTTTTTGAATAACATTCATCAAACAAAATATCCTGTACACCATCCGGCGTATAAATCTTCCACTTTGACATAAACGCTCTCCCCTTAGCAGTTTTAAATTATATTTATTATGAATATCAGTCCTTTTGCTTTACTATACTAAATTAGTAAAGTGCTAAATCAATAAATTATAATTATTATATTTTATTTTTTTATAGGAGTCAAGCAATTTCAGAGAAAATTTTTACCTAAAATTCATACTCGGTACTTTGCTCTATTTATTTCATTAATACAAACTAAAAGGACACATTGAATTTCTTCAACATGTCCTTTTCTAAAAAAATATTTTTTTCTGCTACGAGTATTTATATTACTCGTCTATCTTTTCATTAACCGCATTTTCTTCTTTTTTCTCATTTATTTTCTCAACAATTCCCGGAACCATATCAAGAAGCTTGTCAAGGCCGCCGTTCTTCTTTATTGGAAGCAGTTCTACCTTATTCCCCTGTAAAATCAGTACAGCAGTCGGGGAAATTCTCGCTCCGGTACCGCCTCCGCCGCCGTCACCGTTATTGCCCTTGCCATCGTTGCCGGTACCGCCGCCGGCTCCCAGTCCAAATGAGAGACTGATAAAAGGTACAATTGTAGTTTCTCCGATGTTCATCGGCTCACCTACTACAGTTTTTGTCTTTAAAAAATTCTCCAGCTTGTCAAAAATTGAATTCATGCTTTCGTTGAAACTGAAATTCGCCATGTTTTTATTCTCCTTTTTATTTTTATTTTGTTGTTTTTAAGCAATATGCTTCTAAAAGGCTTTGTAAGCACAAATTCTATCGCAACCAGTAATAAATAGCCTATGCGTATACTTCCGCCAATTAAAAAGCTTCCTTCAAGCCCTTCATCTTCAAATGCGGGCTTCACGCGAATATTATATTTATCTAAAATTGCAAAGCCGGCACCATTAATCCCGTAAAGCAAACCGGTATACATCGGATCGTCAAATCCGACCTTGGCTTGAACACGGAGCTGCCGCGGTTTGCAATGGTTTAACGTCCTCAAAGCGCAATTCAGCCCTTTCTTTAAAACATCCTCTGTGAAATAGCTGTATCCAGGCTTCTCCCTCTTTTTACGTTTACTGTCCTTATCCTTGTCAGTATCCTTTGGCTTTGATTTTTTTCTGCTTTTATCGAGAGTTATCCTGAAACATAGCAAGCTAATTACTGCATTGAATCCATTTCCCGTACTGTAAGCAAATCTCAATCTTATACCGCCAAACAGCCAGGCTAATGAACCTTCAAGCACCGTACCCCCGAGCTTCTCTCCTTTAAACCTGTATTTAAACGGAATAATCAGGACTGCCAATAGTATGAATAACAGTATCAATAATATATATATAAATAACATTTACTGCCTCCATCCTTTTTTATGATTTTAAAAATTGCCTGAAATTAAAATCCGTCCGGAAATACAATATAACAAAGACTTCTAACCATGACCGGCTGCATCAATAATTGACTTTACCTGGCGGCAAGTATTTTTTTCACGCCCTTTGCCAAGCCTCTTGCCATTCCCTTTGATGCTTTTTTAAGCACTATTGGAGCTTGCTTTGCCCCCGGAACATAATCCAGAAACCTACTGGACATTTTCATATTGTTGAGCTGCATGTCAATAAACCTACGGGTATCAAGTTTTTCTTCCTCACCCAGAAAATCATCAATTAATCCGCTGCCAAGAGCATCCAGCTCCTCCGGATATTCAGTCTCATAATTACTTTTGTTATTTAAGTCCCAAAGCATAAGCTTCAGCTCTGTCAATTCTCTCCTGCAGTCCTTACATGCAGTCAGGTGAGTTTCAACAAATAACCTCCCCAACGGTTCAATTATCCCTTCCGCATAATCCTGCAGCAATAACAAATCCATTTTATCGCAGCCCATTTTCCCTACACCTCCCAAACACCTTGCATTACTAAATCCTGTTTGATTGCTTTTCTTCCCTTATGTATTAATGTTTTTACTGTGCCCGGCGGAAGTTTCATTGTCTTTGCTATTTCTTCATATTTCATCTGCTTCATGTGCCTTAATAAAACAGCCATTCTTTCTTTGTCCGGGAGCCTTTGTATAGCTTCCTCAAGCACCTTCTTTGTATCCTTGCATACTACCGTATTTTCAGTAAACTCCTTTGAAAGAATAATATTTTGCAGCTCATCCCCACTGTCTGTGGTTTCATTCAAAGATAAGCTTTCCTTCCTGCTTCTCAAAAAATTCAGACACTTATTGACTGTAATTTTTTTTATCCACGGCAGTAAGGAATATTGCTCCTTAAAGCCATCCATAGCCTTAAAAACCGAAATAAACACTTCCTGAGTTATATCAAGAGCATCTTCCTTATTTCCTGAATAGTGGTAGGCTATTGCATAGACATATTTTCTGTATCTGTCGTATACCAGTTCCAGTCCTTTTCTGCTGTTCTTTCTATATTCTTTTAATATATTTAAATCTGAAACCTCCAAATATGCCATCACCTCTTTCAAATACCCTTAGAAACAAGCAAAATATGCTTTAGCCTGAATCCCCCCATACTTAGTCACAGCTCTGATGCAATACAATATTTTTCTTTACGGACTTTGCCAGTCTGTTTACTTTTTGTATATACATATATACACCTCAAAACAAAAAAAGTTTTAGAAAATATAGCTTTTCTAAAACTTTTTTTGTTTATGCTTTTATTATATGACTAAAGTCAATTACGGTTCAAGCCTTCGCGACGATATATCGTCTTTTCAGTCGAATTAAGCTTTTAAGCTAATTTTGAACACAGTTTGGGTTTGAATTTGCTTTGACTTTAGGAGACTTTAGCCGATAGTAATTGACTTTTTGCAAATAACTATCCGTAAAACTGCCTGAAAGTTTTCCGATATATTTAATACTCAGTTGCATCTGCTCTGGCATATATTTCATTATAGCTTAATTGGCAGATTATCTATTCCAGCCTTTTTAAATTTGCAAGCGACGCCATCAGCCTCTTCATGCCTGCCCCCTCAAATTGTATCTCCAGTGTCTCATCTCCATTGTCAGGCGTGACTTTTGATACTGTTCCTCTTCCAAACTTTTTATGCTCTACTTTATCGCCTGTGCTGAAGCCTGATGCTGTTACAATTCCAGAGGCTGCACCACTTGCTGCTGTAGAACCCTCCCATGCTTTTGAAACAGAATTCCCCGCAAAGCCCCGGGTTACCAGATTTGAATTAAGCAAATCCTTAAGAGAACCTCCGGCTGCAGTTTTACCCGTGTCTGAGCCTTGAAAAGCACTCTCGTCAGTACCTCTTGAGAGTGTGGCACCAAAAGTCCCTGCCTTACCATTAAACTGCCCTGAATTCCTGCCGGAAGCCTTACCCCATGCCATGCTTTCTCTCTCAAAAGAGCTTCTCACCGGTTTAAACGGATAGTCAACAAGATTTTCGGGTATTTCCGATAAAAATCTGGATGGCTTATTGTAGCTTGAGTTCCCAAAAAGAGTTCTGAATCTTGCATTTGACAAATACAGCTTTTCTCTTGCACGTGTTATTCCCACATAACAAAGCCTGCGCTCTTCCTCCAATTGCTCCGGTCCTTCCGTTATTGCCCTGTAACCAGGAAAAACTCCTTCTTCCATTCCGGGTATAAATACAACGGGGAATTCCAGACCCTTTGCACTATGCATTGTCATTAAAACAATATAGTCCTGCTCCTCCTCAAGATTATCCAAATCCGAAACCAGAGATATATTTGCCAGAAATTCTTCAAGACTGTTTTCTTCGTTCTGCTTTTCAAATTCCAGAGCAACGGATTTCAGCTCTTTTATATTTTCAATTCTTGATTGTGCCTCAACAGTATCTTCAGCCTCATATTCCCTCAAAACTCCCGTATCATTTATCACTACATCAAGCAAACCGGTAATGCTCATGCTTTTCATCATAGTCCTGAATTTCATTATCATGCTTGAAAAATTGGACAGCTTTTGCGCCGCTCTGCCTAAAACCGGATATTCCTGCGCCTCGGATATTACAGAGAACATTGACAGCCCGCTTTCAATTGCCGCGTTCTCGGCATTGTCTACAGTAGTGCCCCCAATTCCTCTCTTTGGAACATTTATAATTCTTTTTAAGCTTACATTATCAGCCGGATTTTGTATCAGTCTCAGATATGCGATAATATCTTTGATTTCCTTTCTGTCATAGAATTTCTGTCCTCCCACTATCTTGTAAGGAAGGCCCTCACGCATAAACATCTCTTCCAGTACGCGGGATTGAGCATTTATCCTGTACAGAACCGCAAAATCCTTGTATTTTCTGTCTTCATCCTTTACCAGTCTGCTTATTTCTCTCGCTGTATATGATGCCTCTTCATGCTCATTGTCATTTTCACACACAACAATTTTACTTCCGCCTTTATTTTCCGTCCAAAGGCTTTTGCATTTTCTGCCTGTATTGTTGCTGATAACAAAGTTTGCGGCATCAAGTATGTTCTGGGTAGAACGGTAATTCTGTTCCAATTTTATTGTTTTGCAGCCCTTGAAGTCTTTTTCAAAGTCTAATATATTGCGGATATTTGCCCCTCTCCAACCATATATAGACTGGTCGTCATCACCCACAACGCATAGGTTTTTGTGTGTCTCGGATAAACACCGCACCAGGGTATACTGGGCTGTGTTTGTATCCTGATACTCATCCACCATAATATACCTGAATCGCCTTTGGTAATATTCCAAAACCTCAGGACATTGTTTAAAAAGCTTTATAGTATTCATAATAATGTCATCAAAATCAAGAGCATTATTGCTTTTCAATTTTTTCTCATATAGCTTGTAGGCTTTTGCTATTTTCCCCATCCTGAAATCCGAGGCATACAGCTTTTCAAAGTATTCGGCATCAATAAGCTCATCCTTCTGCTTACCGATAGTTTCAAGAACGGACTTGGGAGGAAAATTTTTATCGTTTAGATTTAATTCCTTCAGGCATTCCTTGATTACAACCTGCTGGTCCGATGTATCATAAATAACAAAGCTCCTGTCATATCCCAGTCTTTCTATATCTCTTCTTAAAATTCTTATGCAGATGGAGTGAAAGGTACCTACCCACATATCATTGCTCAGATCCCCTATAAGAGAGTCAATCCTTTCCCTCATCTCTCTTGCGGCTTTGTTTGTAAATGTTATAGCCAGTATATTTGACGGATAAACTCCCTGTTCTTTTATCAAATATGCAATTCTGTGTGTCAGAACTCTGGTCTTACCAGAGCCGGCACCTGCCAATATCAGCAGCGGCCCTTCATTATGAAGAACTGCTTCCTCTTGCTCTTTATTTAACCCGTTCAATAATTCCATTTATTCCTCCGAACCTCTCAAAACATATGTAATTTATATGCAGCCTGTTGAATCAGCGTGATACAGTATAAATGCCGAGATACTACCGGCTGAAGTCTCTTAAAGCCACCGCTTTAATTATATTTTATTTTATGCTCTATGACAAGGAAGCCAATCTTTCGAGAATAGAATCTATCGTTTCATCTATCGTTTTTTCGGAGCTGTCAATTGTAATATCGGCATATCTCTCATACAAAGGCTTTCTCTTTCTGTAGATTTTCTCCAGAGTCTCTCCGGGACTTAATACAACACCTCTGGTTTTAATATTTTTTAATCTTTTATTAACAGCTTTCATATCAATATTAAGATAAATTACTATTCCATTTCGCTTTAAGCTGTTCATCGCCTTTTCGCTGTATACAGCACTCCCTCCGGTGGCAAGCACTGTGTTTTGGCAGTTCAGAGAAAGAATCGTGCTTTCTTCAATTTCCAGAAACCTGTCAATGCCATCCTTGTTAATTATATCCTGCAGCTGCCTGTTCTGCTGAGTTTGCAGAACTACATCCGTATCGGCGAAATCCATTCCCAGATATTTGGCTATTACAACTCCCACAGTGCTTTTCCCTGAGCTTGGCATACCTATTAGAATTATATTTTTCAATGTTAATACCTCTCAAAATAATATTAATTAATTCAGGGCTTTAAATCTGATAAAAATACATAGAAGTCAAAAAAATGATATGCCACAGGAGCATTATTGCAGATAGTCTGCTTCGGATTACTGTAAGCGTAGAATATATAAGCATTTTTATCATTGCTGCCGGCACAAATTGATATATGTGTAAATATCATAAATACAACAGCTAAAACAAATACTGTGAAAAACGATATTATACGGGGTTTCAATTCAGTAAACAGAGGAGAAGAATAGTAAAGCCCCCTTGTTGCAATCAATAAAACAGCTATTACCGGAATATCAAAAAAGAATACTAAATCGCACAGCCTGAACATTGTAAGGATGCTTCCCTGCATATTCCCGAAGCTTCCGGATTGCCCTAACAGCTGAAAAGACAAAAAATTATCTCCGGCTCTAAAATAAAGTGCATCAAGAAAAAACAGTAAGGAGCATAAAAAGTTCAGAATTAGCAGGAACCACAGCCTTGCCTTATTTTTTGGCAAAAAGCTTAAAGAAACCAATACTGCCAGAGGAGCAATACAAATTGACATATATTTTATATTTTTCAAGCCTAATGCCATGTTAATAACAGATTGATCTGAGCTGTATACAAATCCCATTAAAATAATTGATTTAAATATGAGTATTGTAAGTGTCAGAAATAACAGCCATTCTTGAAGCAAATATCCGAAAACACCATTGCTTCTGCTTAATTCCCTTCTTTTTGCCACTGTGATACCATAAGAAGTTTTAGTAAACATATTTCAATCTCTCCTTGTAAATGCATAAACCAGATTTAGGTTTTAAGCATACCCTTTCCGGCACAAAAACATAGTAATTCTTTATGTATTATATTACTTTGAGTACAAAATGTAAAATATACGCCTTTAAATTAAAAAACGGGTGACCCCGGCAAAAAATATACTCTGCCGGAACCGCCCACTTTTATTAAATACTTAAAACTCAGGTTCAATCAAACCATAATTTCCGTCTTTTCTTTTATAAACTACATTACTATGATTAGTTTCAGAGTTAAAGAACATAAAAAATTCATGCCCCAGCAAATTCATTTGAAGAATTGCTTCTTCCACATCCATCGGCTTAATGGCAAATCTCTTTGATCTAACTACCTTGAATTCCTTTTCCTCAGGCACCTCTTCTGTAAACTTGAAATCCTCCACTCTGAAATCATTGGCATACAGTCTTCTTTCAAGTCTTGTCCTGTTCTTCCTGATTTGCCTTTCTATTAAATCAACAGCCTTATCAATTGAAACATACATATCTTCATTTGACTCTTCTGCTCTCAGCACGATACCGTTAAAAGGGATAGTTACTTCTGCTGTCTGCCTGAGTCTCTGAACACTTAATGTAACATGAGCCTCCGATTCTTTATCAAAAAATCTATCTAACTTCGCAATTTTTTTTGTTACTCTCTCTCTAAGTCCATCTGTAATCTCAATATTTTTTCCGGTAATTATAGTTTTCATAAATAACAGCCCCTCTCCAAATTTTGTGTGTCATCAATAATTTAGCCATTTAAATATTGGTACTTGTTATGACTCTATACTTCTACAAAGCTTTTAGAAATTCCTTCTACAAATATTAATCAATTTCTATTCTTTTTTTATACCACAGCTAAGTGCTTTAAAACAATGCCTGTCCGAGTTTTTACACATATATTCAACAAAACACCTGTTTTGTGCATATTTATTCTGTGGATAATGTTAATAACCTTGTTAATAACTATTCTATTAAGGAATTATACCTGTGGATAACATATGCCGCTTAAATAAGCTTGAATATCAGATAATAAAAAAAGCAGCCTGAACCAAACTACATATAGAATAGTAGCTTAACTCAGCCCACCTATAGTATTAATAATTATAGTCCAAACTATGTATTACTTTTTATTGGAAAAGCAGTTACTGCAATATACAGGTTTATCTAAATGCGGCTTAAACGGAACTTTCGTCGGCTGTCCGCACTGTGCGCAAACTGCATCATAAAGCTCTTTTTTAGCCGAATGATCCCTTTTGCTTCTGCACTCCTTACATCTTGTCGGCTCATTTTGAAATCCTCTTTCCGCATAAAACTCTTGCTCCCCTGCGGAAAAAATAAATTCCTCACCACATTCTTTACAAATTAAGTTTTTGTCGTTATACATGTATATCCCTCACTTCACAGGTTTTTTATACTAGATTTCTGTAACGGTTACCGTTCATACCATCTATGTATGTTAAATAATAAGGTTAAAAACCTTTATAATATTTTACATTATATTACATATATTACCGTTTTTCAAGATGAAAGCTTTAAAACTTAAATAAATACAAAAAATTAATTTATTTTCCCCAAAGGTTCATCGGATATTTTCCTTCTGACACCATATCTCCGATGGATTTCTTTACATTTTGCTTATCCTCCTGATATGTTACGCCATACCATTTGTCTGTAGTAGACAGCACCTTTACATCGGCCTTTCCTTCCTTAATAAGCCTATCCACTACTGTAGGCAAAAAGTATTCTGCTTTCAGCAGGTTATCCATACTGCTATTTAAGAATACAGGGAATCCTTTTTCCAATTCGTCAAAAATACTTTGATTAAATCCCCATGTATTCATTGAAACTATACTGTTTTCAGGAATTACCATCCAATTCCGGTCATCCTCAGTATACTTGGCTTCCTTATCGAATTTCATTATTTTAGTTCTTTCATGAATATCAATCAGATTCCCTTCACTGTCCACATTGCATACGCCCCTTGCAACATGTCCGTTTTCAGTAAGAGTATTCTCAATGATAAACCCAACCATGCAATACTTATATTTATCGTCCGAATCCTTATTTGAGGATAAAAAATCGCTAAGCAGCTTGTATGTATTAGCTCCATAAAAGTCATCCGCATTTATAACTGCAAACGGAGTCTTTACTGCATCTTTTGCACTCAGCACCGCATGTCCGGTTCCCCAAGGCTTAACTCTCCCCTCAGGTAAGCTGAACCCCTGCGGCAGATTGTCCACTTTCTGATATACATATTCCACATCAATCAAGCCTTCAATTTTCTTCCCTATCAGCTCTCGGAATGTTTCCTCCATGTCTCTTTTTATAATAAATACAACCTTGCCAAAGCCGGCTTTTAAAGCATCATATATGGAGTATTCCATAATTATTTCGCCATTCGGACCTACAGGATCAATCTGCTTTAGGCCTCCATATCTGCTGCCCATGCCTGCGGCCATTATTACTAAAGTAGCTTTGTCACTCATGTTAACCTCCAAGCCGATTTTCCGGCATAAAAAATTTATTTATATCCGTCAGGATTCAACGACTGCCACCGCCATGAATCCCTGCACATTTCATCCAGCCCTTTTTCAGCTTCCCAGCCCAATTCATTCTTAGCTCTGTCGGTCTTTGAATAGCAGGCTGCTATATCTCCAGACCTTCTGCCAGCTATCTTGTAAGGAATCTTCTTACCACTTGCCTTAGAAAAAGCCTCTACCATCTGAAGTACACTATATCCGTTGCCTGTGCCCAAATTGTATTCTCTGACCCCTATATGCTCTTTTGAAAGCTTATCCAGAGCCTTCAAATGCCCCCTCGCCAAATCCACTACATGGATATAATCTCTGACTCCGGTACCGTCTGCAGTATCATAATCATCTCCATATACGCTCAGCATCTCAAGCTTGCCAACTGCCACCTGAGCAATATACGGAACCAGATTATTAGGTATTCCATTAGGATCCTCTCCTATTGTTCCGCTGATATGCGCACCGATAGGATTGAAATATCTCAAAATAGCTATATTCCAAGTTTTATCCGCTATGTACAAGTCTCTTAAAATATCTTCTATCATAAGCTTTGTTCGGCCGTAAGGATTCGTGCATGAGAGCTTGAATTCTTCAGAAATCGGAACACTCTCCGGGTCTCCGTATACTGTTGCAGAAGAACTGAATACCAGATTTTTCACCCCGTATTTCTGCATTAATTCACAGAGTACAAGTGTTCCCGTCAGATTGTTGTAATAATATTTCAGCGGTATCGCCACTGATTCTCCTACTGCCTTCAGACCTGCAAAATGAATAACAACATCTATTTTCTCACATTCAAATACCTTCTCCAATTCATCTCTGCTTACAATATCTGTTTTATAAAAGCTCAAGCTCTTACCGGTAATCTTTTTAATCCTATCCAGTACTGTTTCCTTGCTGTTGCACAAGTTATCAACAATTATCACCTCATGACCTGCCTCAAGAAGCTCAACGCAAGTATGGCTTCCTATATAGCCTGCCCCTCCTGTTACTAACACTCTCATTTTCCGCACCTCCCTGTATATTTCAAACCATATTTTATCTATAACAGATATACATCCCTTCAGATACAATTAATAATATAACTGATACCGCATTATTTTATTGTATACAAATTTCAGATTTATGACAACTGTCAGGAAATTAATTTTTAAAATCAGGCTTCTCATGACTCTTAATGCTAAATACCGCCCAGAGATTCTATAGCCGCAAAGACTTGAATCGTAATTGACTTTAGTCAGCCCCTATCAAATCAGCCTTTTCAAGATTTCATCCAGCTTCTCGGTATTATTGCAATTCAAGCTTGGTTCAAATAAGTCTCCCTTTTCTTCAAGTCTGGAGGCTATATTTTTTAAAGTAAACAGCTCAGGACGTGCCCAGCTAAGCTCCTCCCATTCCAACGGTGCGGAAACAACAGCGCTGGCTACTGCCCTCGGTGAATACGGCGCTATCATGGTTTTACCATACCACATCTGCAGCCAATCAAAATATGTCTTACCTTCTCTGTTCTTTTTCAGTCTTTCAATGGTCAGCTTTCCCTTCAATTTCTGCACAAAATATTGTGCAAAGAACTCATTCAGCTTGCGTGCCGTATCATAGTCATACTTGGCAGCTGTCGGTATAAATATCTGAAGGCCTGATGCTCCGGATGTTTTTATAAAGCCCTTAATGCTTAAGGACTGAAGTGTTTCATAGATACTAAGAGAAATGCCCGCCACATCCTCAAATTCCTGATTATCATCCGGATCAAGATCGAATACCAGATGAGACGGATGCTCTAAATCATTATATGGATTAAAGCTTGTATGAAATTCCAGAACTGCTTGAGTACACAACCATACAATAGTTGCAGCCGAATTGAGCATAATATAATTCTTTCCGTTAAATTTAACTGTTTTAACCCATTCCGGTGTATTATCCGGCTTTTCCTTCTGGAAGAAGCTTTTGTTTCCGGCACCATGCGGATATCTGATTGATGTCAGCATTCTGTTTTTAGCATACTTCAGCATAAAAGGCGCCAATACAGTCATTGCTTCGATGTAGTCCTTCTTTGTAATATTTGCTTCCGGCCAGAGCAGCTTGTCCGGATTGGTTAAATTGATTTCCTTATTTTCGATTTTTAACCTTATATCAACAATATCCATCATTCTGTCAGCACCTTTCCATCGGCCTCTGAAGCAGGCAGAGAAGTAAAGCCCGCAAGCTTGGGCTGCCTCAAATGTCCGTCATTGGACAGCTCAAGGAAATTAACCCAGCAGGTTATAAAAGGATTGGTCCAGGTGAGCTCATTCCCCTTTGTATCCAAACCGGCTGCGCTATCCTCAGAAAAAGGGCATTCCTCCTGTATGAGCTTTTCACGATATTCCTTTATTAATTTAAAATCTGATGCTTTTAATCCCAAGGATGCCTTTCCAACGTAATTAAGCTTTTCGCTTTCAGCGATTTTTACACCCAAAGCAAGAGAATATGGCTCTTTATTCTTCCAAAGTATACCTCCTATGATGCAAAGCATTTTTTTTGTAAACTTAGTCTTATACCATGCATCATGCTTCTTTCCAGAAATATAAGGACTGGTTATCTTCTTTGAAACAATTCCTTCCATATTTTTTTCCTTCATTTTTTTAAACAGTTCCCTTCCATCAGTATATGCTTCTGATAAATGAAAAAAATTATTCTTACCGGTCAGAGAGTCAGTAACCTGTCCGAGAAGCTGCTTCCTTTCTCTCAAGCCATATCCGGTCAACAGTTTGTCCTTGTACTGGAGAATATCAAAAACAAAATAATTTACAGGATAGTTTTTCTGATAATATTTCAAGTTTTTTTCACTTTTGACACTTTCCCGGACAAGACTGCTGTAAAATGAAGGCAGTCCATTCTTATCAAAGACCACCATCTCTCCGTCAAGAATTATATCCTTGCTTTTGAATTTTTCAGCTAAAACACCAAGTTCAGGATAAAAGGCTGTTCTTTCCTTACCACCCTTTGTATATATTTTCAATTCACTGTTTTGAATATAAACCAGCCCCCTTATACCATCCCACTTTGTCTCATGAATATATTCAGAGCTGTCCTTTACAGCATCAATACCGATTGGCTCCATCGGAGCTATCCAATTCATGTTTTAATTGTCTCCCTGACTTTTTTGGTTTTCGCCTTGGGCTTTTCATCTTTAACCTTATTATCATCCGCTGATTTTTCTATGCTTTTCTTCCTTGCAGCTTTTTGAGTTTCATCTGAGCCCTTATCCTGCTTTGCGCCTTTAGACATTTGTATGCTTTGCTGCAAGGCCTCCATCAGGCTTATTACATTTTCCTTCGGAGCCTCTTTCTGAACAAAAACCTCTTTTCCTTCCACCTTGGCGGTAATCAGCGCAAATAGCTTTTCCCGGTACGTGTCTACGTATTTATCAGGCCTGAAAGCATCCGTTAAGTTTTCAATCAGCTGTGAAGCCATATCCAGCTCTGCTTTTGTAGTCTGAATATTCTCAGGAATTCCCGGCACCTGTTTGTAATCCCTGACCTCATCGGGATAAAAAATTGTTTCCAGTACTATAACATTATTGTATACTCTTATAACAGCCAGTGATTCACGCTCTCTTACCGTTATTTTCGCAACAGCGATTCTGTTTTTTCCGCTCAGTGCTTCTCTTAAAAGAGTATACGCCTTGCCTCCTGTTTCCTGGGGAGCTAAATAATATGTCTTGTCAAAGTAAATGGGATCAATTTCCTCCAATTTAACAAAATCCAAAATTTCAACTGTCCTTTCCCCTTTCGACTCAATAGACGTAAAATCCTCATCTGTCAGAACAACAAACCTTCCGGGCTCATATTCATACCCCTTTACTATTTCATCAGGCTGTACCTCCTTGTTGCAGACGGGACAAACTTTTTTATATTTGACCGGCGTATGGCATTCCTTATGAATATATTTAAAGCGTATATCCTTATCCTCTGTGGCTGTGAACATTTTGACCGGTATATTTACCAATCCGAAGCTGATTGAACCCTTCCAGACTGTATGCATAAAAAACCCTCCGCATCTATTTGATGTATATTACAGTGTTTCACTAAAAGAAAATTACTATTGGCTAAAAACCCGATTTCACCGGTAGGCTTGGATTTGAAGTTAACCTCCTCCAAGCATATCTGACATTATTTTTTGTTATTAATAATTATTTATGCACAGTATTAATTTAGCCTGTTGTGCCAGATGATTTTTCCATTTCCATGATTAAATTTATGATGTAATAAATCTGATTTTAGTTTACGGA
Source organism: Ruminiclostridium sufflavum DSM 19573 (assembly GCF_003208175.1). Taxonomy (GTDB): domain Bacteria; phylum Bacillota; class Clostridia; order Acetivibrionales; family DSM-1351; genus Ruminiclostridium; species Ruminiclostridium sufflavum. The sequence continues at coordinate 35,045 of NZ_QKMR01000007.1, forward strand.
GGTTTTATGTATGCCCTTTTACGATTTGAAATGTTCAAAATGCGGAAGTGAATTTAATATAATGGCTAAAATGAGTGAGCGTGAGAATAGTCAAATAAGCTGCCCTGAGTGTGGAAGCCATGCTCCGGAGGCTGTATTTAAAAGTGTAAATATTATCTTGTTCAAAATTAGCTAAAAGCTTAATTCGCCCGAAAAGACGATATATCATCGCGAAGGCTTGAACCGTAATTGACTTTAATCAAAAAAATCAGGGGATGGAAACTGCCCTAACAGGCATGTGTGCGGCAGGTGCTGTCAACATTAAGCAATAGACTATTTTAACCAATTAAAATATAAAAACAAGGCATCCTGAAGGGCTTGCCTTTCAGGCGCAAATAATCCCCCTCAGGATACCTTGGCATCTATCTACAAAATTAAACCGTTAAATCCTTTTATCACTCAAGCAATTCCTCATCAATATCTGCATTCGTTTTTACATCGTCAGAATCCTTATCCTCTGAGGTAGTCTTTTTGTCTTTGGAGGTGTCTTCCTTCACTTTGTCCTTGCTATCATCCTTTTCCTGCTGTGCAGCATTATCCTTAGCTGCTTCCACTCCGTCCGAGCTATTTGCTGCAGGCTGTGCCGAAATTAAATAAGCCGATCTTGGATAGGCAACATCAATCTGGTAGCTACCTTTAAATTCCTTTTTAACCTTACCTTCAACCTTGAATTGCACTGATTTTATTTCCTTTATTTCAGTAAGCGTATTCACTATTGAATAAAGGGTAAGCTGCTCATTCTTTTTCCCTCCCGGATGCTTACTTACAAACTCCTTTGATAAATCAACCGTAGCCACTCCATCCTTAATAACAACCTCCGAGTGAACCGTCGTCCCTTCAGGAATAGATGCCAGCAGCTGACTTCCTTTATCCGGTCCCTTTATAAGCTCCTTTAATGCCACTGTAGCCAGATATGCATTACCCTTACTTGTTTCGGTATTGTCAATATATCTGGTCTGGGGTGCAAGCTTGTTTCCCTGCTCATTTATAAAATACAGCTGAATGGGTGTCTTATCCTTCAACCCACTCGCCTCAGTGTCTCCCATTGTGACACTGCCGGAAGGGGTTAACTCATCGCCGCTGGCAGTATCTCCACCGTTATCCGTATATGTACAGCCGGTAAAAACAGTCATTATAACCCCACATGCCAAAATAAAACTTAATAGTTTTCGCATCTTTATGCCACCTCACACTAAAATGTTAAAAGCTGATTTATGAATATTCATCCCTTACATCATTATTTCTATGCCCAAGCATAAAGAAGTATTCTAACTTGTCAGCCTTTTTATAATAAAACTTTTAAGCTGCGGTTTGTCTATAATATTAATTTGAGTTGTTTAATATTATATGGTGCAAGAGGGGATTAGAAAGGAACTGTTTCCTACTGTCATAATTACTGCGTTATTTAATCAGCTTTTGCAGTAATACTGCCTGCCACATTAACAACCTTTTTTACAGGAAACAGCAATGTCATCCTTGTTCCTTGATTCACATTGCTTGATATCTTTAAATTACCCTTATGGCACTTCATAACCTTGTAGCAGTAACTGAGGCCCAGGCCGAAATTATTCTTTCCTTTTTTTGTCGAGTAAAATGGTGTCAATACCTTTTCGATGGATTCGGGCGGAATTCCTATTCCATTATCTATAACAGATAAATAAACCTTTTCATCTGCAAATCCGGTTTCAATTTTAATTATCCCACTGTTATTAATAGCTTCAATAGCATTAATTATCAAATTTTTCAAGACCTCTGATACATGAACGACATCTAAGGTTATAACAAAATTCTCCTTGCATAAATTGATTATTTTAATATCCTTGCCAGATATCAAAGGGGTAACCTGGGCTATGACTCTTTCAGATAAAGTGTAAAGGTCATAGGGTTCCAAATCCATATCATAAATCCTGAATTCATTTATCTTGCGAGCAAAGTCTGACAAGTTTCTGCATGAACTTTTTATAATATTAAGCTTGTTTTCGATATTATCATATGATTTTAATGAAGCCCGTATTGTATCAGCACATAAATTTATCGTAGCAGACTCATTCTTGATTGCATGGGATATTATACTCATTCCGCCTATGACACTATCTATTGTATCATCCAGATTGCATCTTTCAACTCTCAGCCTTATACCAAGTATTCCGTATTTCAATGCCAATACTACAAATACAATGAACTGAAGCAATATAATATAAACATTTAATTCCCATACTCCGTCATAGCCCATAGCCACCGACAAATAACTGGTCCACATTAAAAATAATGTTGTGGGGCTTACACATACACATACCAGAATTTTTTGATTTTTTTCGGATTGATCTTTTTCTTTAGCAGTACTAATAATCAGTATAGCATTTGCTATTAAGGTATATGGAACAACCCACGCCGACAGAAATATATAACTAGGCTCAAAGCGGGGATATACTATAAAGGTCAGAATACTTGGAATAGATAGGATAACTACAATACTATTTTTAAGAAGATTACTAATTTTAAAATCCAAGAAGTTGGTGAAGTAAAGTGCAAAACAAGTAAAAGCGTAAGTTGCAAAGTAATGCTGAAATATATCTGCTATACACTTTATAGTAAAGCAAGCATTTGTCACAGCTAAATTATTAGCATGCGGTATTATATTGTCACCGATTATCACGGCGACTCCGCCAAATCCATTTAAGAACAAGCAGACACTTCCCCAGAATGCCCATGGTGTCTTGGGGTTTGCATAAATTAACAATACGGAAATAATCCATAATAATACAAATATTGCAAACATACTTTATCTCCTAAATTTTAAGGGACTACTATTTTTTTGCTGGCGAGTCAATTAATATCAGCTAGAAGGCTGATGACACCAGCCGTTTAAAAATGTAATCCGCCTGATAACGACAGAAAATAATCCCGATATTTATCGTGCGGGGGCTTGAGCTTTAATTGACTTTAGTCATATTTTATCACTCATTGTAAATTTTTTCAAGCTGTGGCAATATATTAAAAATATTTTGTAGTTATTTCCCATAAAAAAGAATACTAAGGCAACATTTCTTTATTGAAACATCATCTTAGTATTAGATATTTTTTTAATCAATATATTAGCTTTACAGATTTCTTATATATGCAATCATCTGCTTGCCTGCTACCGCACCCTGACCAACCGCGGCAGAAACCTGCTTCAACCCTTCTGTGCAATCTCCCGCAGCAAACAGTCCTTTCATATTAGTCATCTGATTTTCATCAACGACAACAGAGCTTTTTTTCGTTATAACACCCAGCTTCCTTGCGAAGTCTGTGCTTGAAGCAGATTCAAAGGCTATAAACAGGCCATCTATGCTCTCCTGTGTTCCGTCTTCAAATATAATATTTTCAATGGTATCATTTCCGTCAATTTCCTTGATTATCTTTTTATTTATAGAAAATTTTGAAATTAGATTATTGTATTTGTCTGACAGCTCCAGCTCTTTTCCGTTAGTGAAAATTGTTATATTCTTACTAAGATTATCAAGCTCCATAGCTTCATGTATAACATAGTCTTTATATCCCACCAGACCGACCTTTAAGCCTCTGTAAAAGAATCCGTCGCAGGTTGTGCAATAGCTGACTCCTTTTCCTTCAAACTCGGTCAGTCTATCAATTTTTAATTTTACGTTCTGCTGCCCTGTAGCTAACAAGACCGATTTGCAGGAATAGTTCTGATCTGTGGTATAAACATCAAAAAATTCACCTTTATCTATGGCTATAACCTCATTATCATCAAATTTTACACCCAGCCTCTTTGCCTGCTTTTCTCCCTGTTCTAAAAGATACCTTCCTGAAACCGGTTCGGCAAATCCATAATAATTTTCAATTCTGTCTGCCTTACTTAATGAGCTTTTATCCTGCCCTATAACCAAGGTCCTCATACCGGCCCGTACTGTATACAGCGCTGCGGATATGCCGGCAGGGCCTTTTCCGATAATTATCGCATCAAACATGCTTTCTCCCCCTATATAATTTTTTATTTTTTATAACAGAGCAATCTTATAACATTATTATACTATACCACCATATATTATTTTCAAAATTAGTTTTATTAATGTAACAACTTTTATTTTAGCCACATATTATGCAATATCTTAATTATTTATTTGGAGGTAAAGTTATGGGATGTTTTGGTGGAAGTAAAAGTTGTGATGGCGGCTTTGGATGTGAATGGCTGATCATATTGGCATTGATTTTCTTCTGCTGCTGTAATGGTAGCTCTTGCTGCTTCTCAGATTTATTTGATGACTGCGACTGGTTAATATGGCTTGCAATAATCCTGTTGCTGATATACCTTTGCTGCTGTGGCGAAGATAGTTGCTGCGATTAATTACATGCAACCGCGCAAACCGCTGTAATCGGTTAAGCGGAGGCCTTGAGGCTGATGCCTGCCTAAGTGCAATTCGTATAATCCAATTATTGAAACCTAAAATAATCGCTTTAAGCAAATATTTGCATTAATAGCAAGGCTTCAAACCGTAATTGACTTTATGACAGGCCAAAATTACTTAAATAGAAGCTTGGGTTATTGATTGATCCAAGCTTCTATTTAAAATTTTGAAGTATAGTTTGTACATATAGGTATGCCATCAGGCATAAAATGTAAATAGCGATAATTTTTTATATTACATAGCGGAGGTTTTTCTATGGGAGATTCATTAAGCAAGAAGCTGCAAGAAATGATGTCTGATAAAAAGGTTCAATCAAAAGTAAATAAAGCAATTGAAATGCTGAAAAAAGAAAATCCTGATGAAATCGAGAAAAAAATTGCAAAAATCGACAAAGAAGAGCTGGTAAAGAAAATCAACGAAATAGATGAAGAAAAGCTTAAAAATATGAAAATTGATAAGGATGAAATAAAAAAGAAAATAACCCAGGATGATTTGAACAAGCTGGAAAAAATGCTTGGTAAAGATAGTGAAGCTATAATGAAAAAGGTAAATGATTTCTTGAAATCAAAATGAAGTCATTGGGAGGTATTTGAATGAGTGACGACATGGGCGAGAAATTTAAACAAATAGCAGAAATGCTAGGCGGACAAAACTCAAACGCAAATATCCCTGAAAATGTTAAGGGCTTATTAAACATGCTTATGTCCAATAGTACTAATGAAGAAAGCCCATCTGAAAATAATTCCGGTGAAAAAACCGACACAGCGGATACTCCTCCAAAAGCCGCTGACGAAGCAAATGATTTGTCAAGAAAAGTGAAAAAGGCTATGAATGCAATTTCTCCAAGTGATCCAAAGATAAATTTACTGAATGCAATTAATCCTTATTTAAATAAAAAAAGGCAGAAAAAACTTAAAAAATGCATGAAGCTAATGCAAATGGGCAGCCTGACAAGACTATTTGACGATAATGATGAACGAGAGGACAGAAGTTAAATTATAAACTAAGAATCAGTTCAGGATAGGAGTGTCAAGTATGGTTTACAGTAAACATACACCAAAATCTAGAAAATATAAAAAAAATAACTCTTATTCAACGGAATACAAAACAGCTGTGCCTAATTCCGAGGGTTCCAAAGCAGCCCCTCCGGATTCAGGTGAAAATACGCTGCCTTCCGCCGGACCTGTAAATATGAAAGAAAAAAAGAGCTTCCCTGCCTTCGGCTTTCTTAATTCCTTATTCGGATCGGATGATAGAGCCGAAAGATCGGATAAATCTCTTTTTAATATATTAGGACACGATATCTGTTTAGATGACTTACTTCTTGTAGGTCTCATTTTACTGCTTTTAACAGATAAAATGGAGGATGAAATATTATTGCTTGTTCTCGCATATCTGCTTTTAGATATTATTTAGCTTTAGACAAGGCTTTGTATTTATCATTGCACCTGTTAAAAGAATAGAATACAAAGCATACCTGCAAAGCAATAAATACAGTTTTAAAAATAATATTTATAATAAGCAATATACTGGTTGTAGCTCCTGAAACAATCTGAGCATTCGCTAAAGAAAAATTAGCTATTACGTAAATGGAATCGAAAATTAAAAGAGTAATATCAAATATAATAAACTTGGACAACAATGTCCAAAAATTTTTGTCAGATATCTTTTTAGCAATTTTGAAGTGATTCCTGTCATATGTCAAGGCTGACGGATACCAAAACACTAAGTACTGCCTCAGGAATGCAAAGCTGAAAAACAGTACCAATAGGGTAATAACAGACAGCAGTATTCCTGCAAATACATTTATTGCCCCGCTGAATGCATTGTCTAAAAATATTGCTGCAGGAATAGATGCAATAAAAGCATAAATAACAAATAATATAATTATGCTCAATGTCCATAGATTAAGTGATATCATCCTTAAAAAATATTTTTTTACCCCTGCCATAAATTCGCTGCCTTCTTTTTTAGCTCTATCCTGTACCGCATTATTCAACATATTGAAATACCCGGATAACAGCAGGCCAAAGATTAAAGCAGTAGCCACAACAAGAATGACTAAAACAAGAATAACTATTGCAGCTGTCTGCGGTACAAGCATGGCACCAACCAAGAATTGAATTATATTAATGTAAGCATCAAAAGGACTTCCTGTCTTAAACATCGAAATTCCATAAAATAGTGTAATAAAAAGGGTTTCAGCAATACCTGCTATTGTACTGAGTATAATAGTCATCACAAGTATTGACGGCCTTTTGGCAAGTAAACGAACTGCATTGTTTAGTGTACCCATCATTGTCCTTCTTTCCTAAATTAATATAGCGTGGCTTACCATAACCTAGATTGCCGGATATCCGGCAATCCTTATACAGTATGAATATGCATTCTATAATATCATGTCACAATAATAAATAACAATATAATACTATAACATTTTACCACATATCATATTATCATAATTTAAATAAATCTCAAATTATTTTATATCCCGCATACTCAGTGAAATTCTTTTTCTGTCAAAATCAACCTCAAGGATTCTTACTTTTACAATATCTCCTACTGCTACAATACCCATCGGATTCCTTACGAATCTGTCTGCAAGCTGTGAAATATGGACAAGTCCGTCCTGATGAACTCCTATATCCACAAAAGCACCAAAATCAGCAACATTCCTTACTGTACCGGTCAGCACCATTCCCGGCCTCAAGTCCTCCATGCTAAGTATATCTGTACGCAGCGCAGGCTTCGGCAGCTCATCTCTCGGATCTCTTCCGGGCTTTAACAGCTCATTTATAATATCCCTCAAGGTTGGAACTCCTGCCTCCAGCTCTTCTGCAACCCTTGCTATTCCATACTGCTCAACCCTCTTGTCCAATCCGTCAAGCTTTTTGAGCTTGACATCGGATAAATTATACCCCATTTTATCCAGCAGCCTTTTGGCAGCCTTATATGACTCAGGATGAACAGAAGTATTGTCAAGTATATTATCTCCGTCAGTTATTCTGAGAAAACCGGCACATTGTTCAAATGTCTTGCCCCCCAGCTTTTTAACTTTTTTAATTTCGTTTCTGCTTTTAAATTTTCCGTTCTGCTCTCTGTACTCAACTACATTTCTGGCAATAGAAGCAGATACACCTGAAACATATGATAACAATGGAGCAGAAGCCGTATTCAAATCAACTCCCACATTATTTACACAGGTTTCAACCACTCCGCCTAAAGATTCGTCCAATCTTTTTTGATTCATATCATGCTGGTACTGTCCGACGCCAATAGCCTTCGGATCAATTTTGACCAATTCCGCAAGAGGGTCCTGAAGTCTTCTAGCAATTGATACGGCACTGCGCAATGCCACATCAAAATCCGGAAACTCTTCTGCTCCAAGCTTTGAAGCAGAGTAAACCGAAGCTCCCGCCTCACTGACAACCATATAATACACCCTTCTGTCTATCTCCCTTAAAAGCTCAACAACAAACATTTCAGATTCTTTTGATGCTGTGCCGTTTCCGATAGAAATAATATCAACCTTGTAATTGTCAATAAGCTTTTTGATTTTAAGCTTTGCTTCCTCCACCTTGTTTTGAGGCGGAGTAGGATAAATTACAGTTGTCTCAAGTACCTTGCCGGTTTCATCCACAACAGCAATTTTGCAGCCTGTCCTGTATGCCGGATCTAATCCCAGCACGACTCTGTCTTTAACAGGAGGCTGTAAAAGAAGATTCCTAAGATTTTCCGAAAATACCTTTATAGCCTGCTCTTGGGCTACTTCCGTCAGCTTGCTTCTGATGTCTCTCTCCAGAGACGGAAAAATAAGCCTGCTATACGAATCCTCAATTGCACGTTCCACATATTTACCCATGTCCTGATTTGTATTCCTGATAGCCTTCCCCTTAAGATACATCAGGCACTTAGCACTGTCCGCATTAATTTTTACCTGTAAATATTCTTCCTTCTCTCCTCTGTTTATAGCCAGAACTCTGTGATTGGCTATTTTGGAAACGGGCTCTTTAAATTCATAATACATCCTGTATACGGAGTCCTCTTCCTTTTTCGCGGCTGTTTCTATTAATCCGTCCCTGAAAATTATCTCCCTTAAGGCTTTGCGGTACCCTGCATTATCAGAAATTTCCTCAGCCATAATATCCATTGCACCCGCTAAAGCCTCTTGTGCAGTATTTATTCCCTTTTCAGCATCAATATATCTTGCTGCTATTTCTTCTGCAGCAGTCGCTGACGGCATCTGAGCGTAAATAATTATTGCCAGAGGCTCTAAGCCTCTTTCCTTTGCAATTGATGCGCGGGTTTTCCTTTTAACCTTGTAGGGTCTGTAAATATCCTCAATTTCCTGAAGTGTAACCGCAGCATCCAATGCTTTGCCGAGTTCTTCCGTCAGCTTCTCCTGCCCGTCTATAAGCCTTCTGACATCTTCCCGCCTTTCATCCAAATTTCTCAAGTATACCAGACGGTCATATAATTCTCTCAGCACCTGGTCATTAAGCTCCCCTGTTGCTTCTTTTCTATATCTGGCTATAAACGGTATGGTATTACCCTCATCAATCAAATTGACAGTATTCTGTACCTGAAAACGCTTTAAATTAAATTCCTTTATCAATTGTTCAATAATATTCATAATTTTGCTCTGCTCTCCGTTTTAAGCCGGCACCGTTATAGTTCTCAAAAAATACAGCCGAGAGCTTCCTCCCTGTATCTAATTTTGCGGGTATAGGCTTTATTTGCAAACATTTATTTCTTCTATTACTAGCTCTCGCTTCAATACGTTAACTCTTTCAGTATTTATAAGTCCTATTTCAACAAATTCTGTATTTGATGCGGCACATGCGGCACCAAGCCTGAAGCATTCTTTTACAGGCAGTCCCTCTGCAATGCCATAGCTGATGCCTGCTACCATCGAATCCCCGGAGCCTATGGTATTTATCACATTTACATCAACCGGATAAGCTTTGTATGCAGTATTTTCACTCACTAATAAAGCGCCCTCCGCCCCCATTGAAGTAACAACAACTTTGACTCCTTTATTTATTATCCCTTTACATGCTTCCAAAATTTGAGCTTCAGTGGTAAATTGCATATCAAAATATTCTGAAAGCTCTCTCAAGTTTGGTTTTATCAAATAAGGCTCAGCGCTTATTCCTTGCTTTAGTATCTCTCCGCTGGCATCCAAAATAGTTTTAACACCAAGCTTATTTGCTTCTTTTATAAGCTTCGAATATGTTTCGGCACCTAATCCCTTGGGAAGGCCTCCAGAACAAACAAGTACCTTTGAAGCCGTTATCTCCTGACAAAAAACCTCCCAAAAGGCTTCCCAAGCATCACCGCTAATTTCAGGACCTTCCTCGAGTATCTCTGTCTCTACATTATTAACCTTGTCTATTATATTATTATTTGTTCTTGACTGCCCTTCCACCTCAATAAAAAACGTCCTTGCTCCGGTGCAGGCTGTACTTTCTTCCAGCCACTTACCTGTACCGCCGGCTTTGAAGCCCAGTACGGCTGCATCTCCCTCAAGCATTCTTGCAACTCTTGCAACATTAATGCCTTTACCTCCCGGGGATTGCAAGCAATTGCCGACTCTATACAGCCCTCCTGCGCTAAAATCATCTATCATATAGATTTTATCCACTGCGGGGCTTAATGACAACACTGTAATCATTTCTAATTTCTCTCCGTAAACTATAGGTTATTCTTATATCTTTTGATTAGCAAAACCGAACCGCTCAAATTATGTACCCATTATAAGCTGAATTATATTATACCATTAAAATTTTATATATGGAATAAACAGAATCTTCGGTAATCCTTGTACAAATAAAAAGAGGATCTGTGTATGCCACAAATCCTCTTTTTATAAAGCTACTTTTTCTTACCTGTTTTATTTTTACCGCCGCCATTGGTATCTTTATTTTCACCCAGCTGATCATTGTCAAAAGTAAGATTTTCATTATCACTTGACTGCTTCTTATTTTTACCCATAAAACAGTATCCTTTCAAAATATTTAATTTTGCTTTGCTGAAAAGCTCAAATAAAACAAAGCTTATATCTAATTGTTCCATATTTATTGAAACTTATACTAAATTTTTCATCAATCATTTTTAAATTTTAAAGGTTGATTTATTTATACTGCAAAGCTCCTTCACATTCTTCAGCTTATCCGAGAGCTCCAGCAGCGCTCTGTCTTTCATTTTGCACTCCAGCATGAAATCCAAATCCCTGTTAAAAATCTTTGCCGTCTTCAAAAAACTCATAAAATCATTAACATCAATATAATCCGCATGACTTCGAAATTCCTTACAGCTTCTGGGGCTTGAAAAATGAAGCTTAGGAGGATACTCCTCTTGCTCCCAGGTCTTAAATATTCCGGGTAAAAGCTCCTCTATAGGTTCACCGTTATTTACACAATTATGATGATGGACATCAAGAACCATGGGAATATTCAATTCCTTGCAAATATACAGCACATCAGAAGCAGTAAATGATTTATCGTCATTTTCAAGAATAATACGTTTGCGTATTCTATCGGGAAGGCGTTTAAAGTTTATCTTAAACCTTTCAATTGATTTTTCCTTGTCACCATACATGCCTCCCACATGCAGCACTAATTTATATTTATAATCATAAAGTCCCATTGCCTCAAACATCCTTACGTGATAATCAAGGTCTATGATTGATGCCTCAAGTACTTCCGGCTTTATGGAATTCAGCAGCGTGAAGTGGTCTGGATGAGCACTGACCCTGAAGTTATTTGCCTTTATAAAATCTCCGATTTGCTTGAATTCCTCATGAAATTCAGTGCCGAAATCCCAGCCGGATAATTCGTTATGCGTTGCAAGAGGTATGAGTTTCGATGTAAGCCTGTAAACCTCGATATTTAATGCCGCATTATTTTTTAGTATTCTCAATGTGTTCCCGAGATTGCTTCTTGATACCCGTGCAAGCCTTATTTTTCTGGCATTTTCATCCTCAAGCTTCTTATACGCCGCATAAGTCACCGCACCGGACGGGGAGCAATTTTCTAAATCCAGCGTCATTGCTACAAATCCAAGTCTAAATATCATTTGAATATTCCTATTCCTTTTTCAGCGATGCTTTTATTATTCCCCATCTCAAAATCAATTATTACCGGCTGAAAACCCGAGGCTATAAACCGGCAGTATCTGACTGAAGTCAATTACTGTTCAAGCCTTCCCTGCAATAGAATACCGGAGTAATATTTCTGAATATTTATTTTCAAACAGCAAAAAACTTATATCTTCTTTGCATTACTGCACAGATATAAGTTTTTTAATATTTTTATATCATTTTTTGCATAGCAGGTACATGTTATCCTACATCAGACAAAGAATGCATTATTATTTTATTTTGATTGTAGGCTTGAATGAAAATATCTTTCATTATCCGGTATTTGTTCATATTCTCGAGGATAGGGTGTTCCATAACTGTTGGCTTTGGTACAATCGCTTTAACAGCACTTTCGACAGATTCGAAAGCTCCGTTTGCAACACTCCCCATAATTGCCGCACCCACACAGGCCTGTTCCGTAGCTGCAGTTATTGAAATGGGATATTCCAATACATCTGCCATTATCTGACGCCATACTTTGCTGCTTGCGCCGCCGCCTGATGCAATAATGCAGTCTATAGGAAGCTCAAGTTCACGAAAAATATTAAATGACTGCCACAACGCCATTGTTACTCCTTCCATAACTGCCCGTATCATATGCGCCTTGGTATGTCTCAAAGTGAGTCCTATAAACACGCCTCTGGCCTTTGAATCCATATAGGGTGTTCTTTCTCCGACCAGATACGGAAGAAACAGAAGCCCCTCACTTCCCGCACTTACGCTTCCGGCACATTCGTCCAATTCCTTATAGCTGATACCTCCAAGTATCTCTTGACGGAACCATTTAAGGGAAAGTCCCGCAGCCATGGTGGCACCCAATACATTCCATGTGTTTTCTATTGCATGGCAGAAGGTATGCATCCTTAACTCCGGATCATATTTGGGGGAATGGATTGGGGTAAAAACCTGTCCGCCAGTCCCAATAGTAACCGATACGGTACCCGGCTGGATAATTCCATTTCCTATAGCCTGCATTGGCTGGTCTGCACCGCCGTATGCAATGGTAACGCCTTTCTTGAGACCCATTTTAAGCGCCGCCTCTTCAGTAAGCAGTCCCGCATTCTCCCACGGCTTATTTACCCGGGGCAGCTTTTTGATATCAAGTCCCAATACTTCACACATGGACTCCGACCACACACCGTTTGCCGTATCAAAGAGCAGGGTCCCGCATGCATCGGTACTCTCTGTTGCAATAAGGCCGGTCATCTTGTATCTTACATAATCCTTTGGCTGCATTATAACAGCAGTTTTCTCATATATATCAGGCTCGTTCTCCTTCAGCCAGAGTAAGGATGGCCCTGCAAAACCTGTTGCCACCGGATTTGCGCATAATTCCCCCAACCTCTTTTTCCCGATCTCCTCCATATATTTTTGTACTTGGCGTGAAGACCTTTGATCACTCCATATAATTGCAGGCCTAAGCACTTTTCCGACATGATCCAGCACAACAATTCCGTGCATCTGCCCTGAAAGTCCGATACCACATATCTCAGAAGAATTTATCTTTGACACCTGCAGTGCATTATGCACACATTCAAGGACAGCCTCCCACCATACCTCCGTATCCTGCTCACACCAGTCTGCCTTTGGCATACTGATTGTATATTCTTTTTGTCCAATTCCATGGATTTTCCCGTAACAATCTATTATTGCCGCCTTTGTGCTGGATGTTCCGATATCAATTCCAAGATAATATTCTGCCATATATAAGCCATTCCTCCCCATAAGCAGTTTCCAGCACACTTGATGCTCATTTAACTGACATGCTTATTATAATATATTCTTTATTAAATACTATTGCATATTATCCACCATACTCCGGCATATTTTATAATTTTATAACACCTTTAATAACATCCTGTTTATTATTGCTGACACTGACAAACGCTTCATAAGAATTCTCGAAATCAAACTCATGGGTTACAATATTCTTTATACATATACTTCCTGAAGATATGGCCTGAATCGCAGTAGGATAAATATTACGGTAACGGAAAACACTTTTTATTGTAACTTCCTTGTCAATCAGCTTCCCGAAATTATAGCCAACCTCGTCCGCAGGTGAATACCCTATCATTACCACAGTTCCTCCACGCCGAACATTATCTATAGTCTGTCCAATACTTTTTATGTTGCCTGACGTCTCGAATACTATGTCTACGCCTCTTCCGCCGGTGTACTCCGCCACCTTGCCGGGTACATCTTCCTCCGCAGCATTAATTATATGCGTCGCACCCAATGAAACGGCTTTTTCAAGTCTTTTATTAAAAACATCGGAAACAATGATCTGCGAAGCTCCCGCTGCTTTAGCAGCAAGCAAGGTTACCAATCCTATGCAGCCGGTACCGTTAACCATAACAGTACTTCCCAGCTTTACACCTCCCTGCATGGCAGCATGAATTCCCACCGAAAGAGGTTCCACCAGCGCACCTTCCATGGTTGATACATTTTCAGGAAGTATAAATGCCATATGCGCCGGATAAGCTACATATTTCATAAGCGCTCCGTCGTAAGGCGGTGTGGCAAAGAAAACTACATCTTCGCATAAATTATAGTGGCCGGTTTTGCAAAATTCACATTTCCCGCATGTTTGCCCCGGCTCCAGTGCAACACGGTCTCCCACCTTGTGTGTCGTTACATTTTCTCCGACTTCAATAACTGTTCCGGCCACCTCATGACCGAGAATAAACGGTACTGTACACGTACTTGCTCCGCAGTGCCCACTTTCAAAAAAATGCACATCCGACCCGCATATTCCTACATATTCTATTTTTACCAGGACATCCCCGCTTTTTACCTTAGGCATGGGCACATCCTTTTCTTCAAAGTGCCCGATTTCGGTCATGACAATTGCTCTGTTCTCCATATAAAGCCCCCCCCTATCACCTGAAACAGGTGATAAATAATTCTTCAAAAACATCTATTCACAGTTAGGATGCAATATAACCTTTAATACTCCGGGACCGCCCTTGCTTGCAAGTTCCATACCCTTGTCATAATCATCCAGAGGCATCTCATGTGTTATAAGCTTATCTACCTTTACCTTGCCTGATTCCAAATATTGAATAGCCCTGTCATAGCAATGGGTCTGTGCCCAGCTGGTAATCAGGTTAATTTCATGAAGATACCAGTAATCAGGACTGATAGACCATTTTGCATTTTCGTGGGGCATAGCAAACATGACAAACTTTCCGCCCATTTTTGCAAATTTGATTGAGCTTTCCATTATTTCGACACTTGCGGTACAATCTACAAGAATGTCAAAGCCCTTTGGTGAAATTTCTCTTAATTTATCTTCATGAATACTGTAATCATTACGGTCCATCAACACCGTCTCTGTTATTCCGTATGCGTTAAGGACATCAAGCTTATCCTTGCTTGGACCGACCACAACAACCTTTCCTGCTCCTGAGTGGAGAAAAAGCTGTGCAAGAATAATTCCGGTTGGTCCTGTACCATATATAAGAACATCGTCTCCATACCTCATTTGCACCCTGTCCATGGTATGAACCGAACATGCTGTAGGTTCTGCAAGACAAGCCTCATTAAAGGATAATTTATCACTGATGTGGAAAACCTTGTCATGGTTGACAACCACATATTCGGCAAAGCCTCCCGGTCCATTGCAGCCCAATGAATAAAAGTTCTCACAGTAAAGCGGCTGGTTCCTTCTGCAATAATAGCAATGACCGCAGAGCACAGTATTATCTGCGGTGACACGGTCTCCCTGTTTGAAATCCTTCACATCAGCACCCGTCTCAACAACATATCCCGCAAATTCGTGCCCGTTAATCAGGGGAAAGGAGGATATAAAACTTCCCCTCGCCAGAGCTACATCTGCACCTTTGCATATACCGCAGGACATTACTTTAATCAGTACCTGATTGTCTTTGCATACGGGGATGGGAATCTGACGTATTGCACAATCACCCGGCTTTGCATATACATTTGCTTTCATGGTTTTCATAATTTATTTCCTTTCTCTGATATCTTTATGTTAGGCGGTGTCGCTTCAAAGCATATCCACCGCCACCTGTTGTTATTTTATTGACTACTATTTTATAAATCCGTTATCCTTATGCTTTTGCAGCCATTCAGACACATTATCCTTTGTTATGAGAACTGCCGGTACATCAATTAATTGAACTTGCGTATTTGCTCCGGTAACAATATCATTAGCGATTTTCAGTGCTGCTTCAGCCTGTGCATAGCCATCCTGTACAACTGATGCAGTAAGTTCACCGGCATCAATGGAAAGGCATGCGTCTGCGAGACCATCTACTCCATATGCAGTAAAACCTTCTGTCTTTCCGGAAGCCTTAACTGCTTCAAGTGCGCCCAGTGACATATTATCATTCATTGATATTACAGCATCAATCTTAGGAAAAGTTTGCAGCCAGTCTTCCATTAATGCCATACCTTCATCTTTGTTCCAATTTGCTTCTTTTTCTGCAAGAACCTTAACGTCCGATCTTACATCAAGCAATGCTGCCTTTACACCTGCACGGCGGCCGTTAGAATGCCAATTTCCTGCTGGGCCGTCCATAATAACTATGTTCGCATTCTTCGGAAGCAGCTCAGCCGCTTTGGCAGCCATCAATTTTCCCTGTTCCTCAGGATTGGAATCAACTGTGCTATTAGCACCGTTATCATCAATAGCACCATTAACCATTACAGTCTGTATTCCTGCCTCTCGTGCCGCATTTACCGGATCCACCATGGCAACAGAATCTACCATTTGAAGGATTATGCAATCAGGCTTTTGTGAAACCGCTGTTTCCATCGCTGCAATCTGCTTGTCTACCGCATTCTGCCCATCGATTGTAGAAACCTTGATATTTGGATATTTTTCTTTTGCAATTTTTTCAATGGAAGTACTTAACCACGTTGAGAATGGATCAGATAAAGCTTTTGCTATAAATACCACGTTATATGTTTTCCCTGACGACGTAGACCCTTCTGATGTTTTTCCCGCAGATAGGTTTGATGTTTCTGAGGATTCCCCGGAACTTGCACAGCCAACCATACCCATTACCATTACAACAGCCAATATACCTGCAAGTAGTCGTTTAATTAGTGCTTTTTTCATTATTATATTCCTCCCTATGAAAATAATTTATTGTATGCAGCCGGATTCAATCTCAACTGCAATTACCACTACACGCTTGTGTAGAATAGGTACAAAGAAAGCTTACATCTTTACAGGCTTACTCTTCCTCGTCTTTGTTGAAATATCAATTGCAACCGCAGCAACAATAATGACACCCTTCAGAATCTGCTGCACATATGATTGTACATTCATCAGATTGAGAATGTTGTTCAGTATACCCATGATAAACGCACCTACCAAGGTCCCTGCCGCTGTTCCTATACCTCCTGTAAAGCTTGTCCCGCCTATAATGGCTGCTGTGATTGCGTCAAATTCATAATTTATACCTGCCTGTGGCAGACCTGCATTAAGTCTTCCCATCAGCAATACTCCCGCAACACCTGCAAATACGCCGCTGATTACAAATGCCAATATTTTAACCGAACCTACATGAATTCCGGAAGCACGTGATGCATCTTCGTTTCCGCCTATTGCATATAAATATCTTCCAAGTCTCATCCTGTTTAAAATAACCCAGCTGCATACGGCAACTAAAATCATAAAAAATACAGGTATAGGCATGAATCCTATCGAACCTTGTCCCAGCTTTTTAAAATCTCCAATCTGGTAAATAGGCTGCCCGCCAGTATACAAATACACCGCTCCTCTTGCCACCAACTGCATAGCCATCGTTACAATAAAAGGAGGCATCTTGTATTTGGTTACAAAAAATCCCGAAATAATTCCGGTTACAGCACCGATCAGGATTCCAACAAGGATTGCAAATAACAGCGAGCCTGTCGCCATATATACGCTGACCCCAAGGACACCGCTGAGTGCCACCACAGATCCGGAAGATAAATCGATCATTCCGCATATAATCAGAAGTGTCTGACCAAATGCAATGATAGTTGTTACACTTATTTGACGTGCTATGTTCAGCAAATTCTTACTGTCAAAGAAGTTAGGGCTGATAATCGCGCTAATAATAATCATTACTAAAAGTACCAGATATATACCGTACTTTTTGATTATTGTTTCGATGACTGATATTTTTGTAGCTGCTGCTTTTTCATCTGATTTCATTCCAATTAACCTCCTGTTGCAATTCTCATAATAGACTCTTGCGAAAATTCATTTTCAGGCAATTCGCCTGCTATTTCACCCTGGCGCATAACATATATCCTATCGCTCATTCCTATTAATTCAGGAAGTTCAGATGAAATCATAATTATTGTCATACCCTGCTCTGCCATCTTTACCATCAATCTGTAAATTTCAAATTTGGCCCCTACATCTATTCCTCTGGTAGGTTCATCAAGTATTAATACCTTTGGTTTAGCCAGTAGCCACTTGGCGATAACAACCTTTTGCTGATTCCCTCCGCTCAATGAGTCTGCGGCAATATCCAAGCCCGGAGTTTTTACTTCTAATTCCTTGGATTTTTGGGCTACCTCCGAAAGTTCTTTTTTGATTTCCAGCCAACCTAAACGCGTAAATTGTTTTAGGTTGGGCAGCGAAATATTTTCCCGGATACTTCTTTTCAGTACCAAACCATACTTCTTTCTATCCTCAGTAAGCATAATGATGCCGCTTTTAATGGCGTCACTGACACTGCGGATTTTGATTTCCCTGCCCTCTAAAATAATCTTACCGCTGTCATAGCTATCCATACCAAAAATCGCACTTGACAGCTCGGTACGGCCGGCTCCCATCAAGCCAGCAATTCCAACAATTTCACCTTTGCGTGCCTCAAAACTAACATTCTTAAATATTTTACCGCTGCACAGCTCCTGCACTTTAAGAACAACTTCCCCAATATCCACTTTCTCTTTCGGATATATATTAGTAATCTGGCGGCCAACCATCATTGATATTATGCTGTCATGATCAAAATCTGCAGCTGCCCTCGTTTCAATAATTACACCATCCCTCAGGACACTGATTTCATCTGCTATTCTAAATACTTCATTGAGCTTGTGGGATATATAGATAATTGCTACTCCCTTTTCCTTAAGCTTTTCTATTTTATCAAAAAGCTTGTCCACCTCTCTGTTTGTAATAGCAGAGGTAGGTTCATCCATGATTATTAAATTAGCATCGATTGATACTGCCTTGACAATCTCAAGCATCTGAATATCAGATACCGAGAGTTCCTTCATCTTTGTGTAAGGACTATAGCTTAATCCTTCTTTTTTCAATAATTCATCGGCTTTTTTGTATAGCTGCTTATTATTCAAAATGCTTTTTATTCCCACATATGGTTCTCTTCCTAAAAACAGGTTTTCTGCAACCGTAAGCTCCGGAATAAAATTTAGCTCCTGATAAATCATTGAAATACCGATTTGTCCGGTCATGATAGTATCCTTCATAACCATTTCCTTGCCTTTATATACTATTTTGCCTGTGTCAGGCTGATGATTACCGTTGATAATTTTCATCAGGGTGGATTTTCCCGCTCCGTTTTCTCCCACGATAACATGAACAGTCCCCTTTTTAACACGAATATTTACATTTTCTAAAGCTCTGACACCCGGAAAAGATTTTGATATATTGTCAAGCTCCAAAATAAAATCTTTTTCCATTAGCTTCCTCCTCCTTTTGTCCGGTTCTAAAATGTTACCGAATTTTTATAAATGATAGTGAGTTTACAACCTCCTCGACGACGAGATAACATGATCCTACAAGTGTGACATCATCATTGAAAAGGCTCAGGCGGATTTCCAACTTTTTATATATATCCTCAAGAACTCTTTCCTTTACTGTGTCCTGTACTATTTTCAGAAACCTTTTATTACGCGGAACATCATCTCCAATTACAATAATATCCGGATTCAATATGTTTACCAGATTCGCTATCCCATACCCCAAAAATTCTGCCCAATGGGTTATAGTAAGAACCGCCAGAGCATCTCCCCTCTCAAACGCATTATTTAAATCCTGGATTGTACTTCCCGAATGAAGGCAAGTATCATTGTATTTTGGTATATTCTGTTTCATAAATTCCAGAATAGCACTGATACAAGCATATTTTTCAAAGCATCCCCTGTTCCCGCATTCACAGCGCGGCCCGGAATAATCAATGCTCATATGTCCTATTTCTCCTGCTATACCCAATTGCCCACGAACGATTTTTCCGTCTATTATTATTCCTGAACCAACCCCTTGTCCCGGCATTACACACAAAAGATTGCCTTCATCTTCTATCAGGCCATTGCGGCAGTGTGTAGATTCCCATTCTGCAAAAGCCGCTGCATTTGCATCGTGCTCAACATAAACCGGAACATCAAATTCTTCTGATAGTATCTTTTGAAGATTTATGTTTTTTAATTCCGGAAAACCTGTTACCAATGCGAAATGATGCTCAGCCTTAACAAACGGACCAGGTATTGCAGCGCCAATTCCTAATATTATTTTACCTTCCGACTTATCCATACAATTACGAATGACATTTTTAATAATTGTCAGTGTTTTTTCCACTTCTCCCTGAGAAACGATATTTACCTTTTCCTTATAAATTTCTTCTGCCTTAAGATCATATACACCAGCAACAAAATTTTTACGGGTAAGCCTGACACAAATTATCCTAAAATCCTGGGTGTTAATCCTTAACCCTATCATTCTTCTTCCACGGCTGCTGTCTCCGATAATACCGGTTTCTCTTACAAGACCACATTCGAGTAATTCATTAATTATATTTGTTATGGTAGCCTGCTTTAATCCCGTTTTATTAGCCAACTCGACACGAGAAAGGTTTTCCTGTCTCAGCATCATTCTTATTACAAGGGAGCGATTACTAATTTGAATATCTTCAAGATTTTTTCCCCTTTTTTTCATAATCAACCTCCATAATTTTATATAATTAATATAATCAATTTAATTAATTATATAATGTACAATATATTTAGTTTTCCATATAAAATAGCAAATTATTATAAATATATTGCATATTATCTGTTTATTTTTGTTAATTAACGATATAATTAATTCATTAAATTAATTATATGTTTATACTATATCAATATAACAAAAATGTCAACATATTATTCGACATTTTTGTATATTTTTTTACTTCAATTAAATAACCCTTCCATTAAATTAATAACGCTATCCTTTTATTTAGAACAGAAATTGGAATCATATCTGAAATTTGAAGGGCTAAAAAATTGGAACTTACCATAACTGCATCCTTGAAAAGGGAAGGTGCAGAGCGACGGTAAATAATGAATTATTGCAGGTAAAAATACCCGACCAACAATAACCTTCATGTGAATGGCATTATCAAGTATTTCTTTAACTGTTTTCCGCCTAATTTTTGTAACATATGTGTAATATAAGAGATTTAATTCAGACGCAAAAAAACCTGTAAACTACGCAATTTAAGCCGTTTACAGGTTATTCTTTTGGAGGCGCCACCCGGATTTGAACCGGGGGATAAAGGTTTTGCAGACCTTGGCCTTACCACTTGGCTATAGCGCCGTTAAAGCGAGACAGATTACAAATGCAATCTGCCTCATTAGTTGGAGCGGGTTAAGAGATTCGAACTCTCGACTTTC
The DNA here is from genome assembly GCF_003208175.1 of Ruminiclostridium sufflavum DSM 19573. Lineage (GTDB taxonomy): Bacteria > Bacillota > Clostridia > Acetivibrionales > DSM-1351 > Ruminiclostridium > Ruminiclostridium sufflavum. The sequence continues at coordinate 56,282 of NZ_QKMR01000007.1, forward strand.
ACCTTGGCAAGGTGACACTCTACCACTGAGTTAAACCCGCATTTGGTGCCCAGAGCCGGAATCGAACCAGCGACACGGGGATTTTCAGTCCCCTGCTCTACCGACTGAGCTATCTGGGCAAATTGGCGACCCGGAACGGGCTCGAACCGTCGACCTCCAGCGTGACAGGCTGGCATTCTAACCAACTGAACTACCGGGCCAATTTGTATGTCTTTCACGGAGCATGGTGGGAACTATAGGGCTCGAACCTATGACCCTCTGCTTGTAAGGCAGATGCTCTCCCAGCTGAGCTAAGCTCCCATTGCTTAACTCCGTGAGCGACAATTGATAGTATACAAGACAATGTTGCTAAAGTCAACAACTTTTTTTACCTTTTTTTAAAAATATTTTTATAATACTTTGCAATACTCAATAATACTCAAAAAATCTAACAAAATCATATTTTACTCCCTTTTATGGAGCCCTCTAATAAGCCTCTCTAAATCTATATGAGTAAAATTATATTTTGTATTGCAAAAATGGCATTGCAGCTCTGCGCCCTTTCCGTCTTCAAGTATTTCAAGCAAGTCTTCTTTTCCGATACTAATCAGATTCCTCTCCATCCTGTCTTTTGAGCAGTTACATTTAAAGCTGCAAGGCACCTTTTCTATAACTTTGGGATTCATGCCCTCCAATAAACGCTCTAAAATCTGTTCTGGGGCAACACCGTCAGATAGCAGCTGAGATATAGGAGGAAAACCTATTAATCGTTCCTCGAGCTTCTCAATTGTCTCCTCGTCTGTTCCCGGCATGAGTTGAATTATAAATCCGCCGGAAGCTTTGACGCCGCTCACATCAATAAGAACTCCCAAAGCAACTGTTGACGGCACTTGCTCTGATTTTGCAAAATAATACGTTAAATCATCCGCTATTTCACCTGAAACCAAATCCGAAAAACCTATATACGGCTCTTTAAGGCCCATATCCTTAATGACATTGATATATCCATAGCCTACTGCTGTCCTTATATCCAGCTTGCCTCGTTCGTTCAGCGGCAAATCAACAACAGGATTATCCACATATCCTCTCACATTCGCATTAGAGTCAGAAGCTACCACTATGCCTCCCAGCGGGCCATTTCCTTTAATTTGAATTGTAAGCTTATCCTTTTCGCCTTTTAACATTTTTGACATCATTGCTACTGCCGTAAGCGTCCTGCCCAAAGCCGATGCGGCTATCGGCGACAGGCCATGCACCAGCCTTGCCTTTTCCACAAGCTCCGTTGATACTGATGCAAAAGCACGTACTGTCCCTTCTGCTGCTGTTACCCGTACGATGTAGTCATTCATTTTTATATTCCTCTCATGCTTCTCGTATTATGTTTATTATCTACAATTATCTAAAAACATTGAAAACCCCGATATATATAATATATCGGGGTATAATGGCTACTTCAGTATATAGTTAAAGCAATTATTATGCTCTCTGAACATTTGCAGCCTGAGGACCCTTAGCTCCTTCAACAACTTCAAATACTACTTCTGAGCCTTCCTCAAGTGTTTTGTATCCATCCATAGTGATTGCTGAGAAATGTACAAATACGTCATTTCCGCCGTCTCTTTCGATAAATCCAAAGCCTTTTTCAGCATTAAACCATTTAACTCTTCCCTTTTCCATCGATCAATTCCTCCTGAAATATAACTAAACTTATTGCGCGATATGATCGCGTCCTTTTAACAACATATAGAAGTTTAACATATATCTTGCTAACTGTCAAATGATATTTATTTTTAGTCTCCACATGACGCAAAGAAAATACTAATCATATTAAGCGCTATAAATTATTTTCTCTACTTTTGGAGCAATTACACCTGTAAATATAATCTAATGCTTCAGATATTAACTTTTCTGCATATGTAAAAATTTCTGTTGCTTTTTTCTGTCGGTTTTTTCAGCCTCAGTTCATTATACACAGATACAAGCTCTAGTCTAGAAGCATCGATAAACTTTATTATTTCATCATTTGAATATGCCCGCTCGAAATGCATTTCATCAAATCTTTCATAAAACTTATTCTGCTTTACAAAAAATGTCAAGTCAAACCTTGCTATTTTTGTTTTGTGATTATACCGGTTCTCCCAAAGATATGTAACCTCCTCACCTATTTCATAAAAAAGATTATCCGAAATAACCTTTTCAAATTTATACTGTGTATTGACATCAAAAATAAACAGCCCGTTAGGGTTCAAGTAATTATGGACCAGCCTAAACAGCTTTTGAACCTGAGATGCCCTAGTAAGGTAATTAAAGCTGTCAAGCAGGCAAACTATTACATCCACAGTGCCGTAAAGCTCAAAATTACACATATCCTGATTAAGAAACAGTATATCAAGGCCTTCCTTTTTTGCTTTTTCGCTGGCACAGTCCAGCATTTCCGTTGATAAATCCAGACAAATCATCTCATGCCCGCGTCTGGCCATTTCTATACCAAAGCTGCCCGTACCGCAGCCAAGCTCCAATATCATAGAAGCCTCTGCCTTATGCTTCTCAATAATACTTTCCACATAATCCGCCCATTTTTTATAATCTATATCATGGGTCAATTTATCATATACATACGCAAAATTATTATAAATTTCACTCACGTCCTTATCGGCTTTTTATATCCTTATAATTCTATCACAAATTCCACAAATAAAGAGCGAATTTATCAATACGCAATCCATATCTGCTAAAGCCTCCTAATGCTAAAAACAGATTCAAAGTCCAGACTGCGTAAAAGCCAGCAAATTAAATTTGCTGGCCCTCTTGTATCTGTGTCTTCCTTCTTTTATTAACCAGTCCGCCGATTCGGCCTGTTTCCTTTGGACTCAGACTTTTCCAGCCATCCCGCATAACCTTTTCTATCAATCCAAGCTCACGTGCAATTTCATATTTTACCTTCTCATTTTCATCCATAGTTATGTTCATGCCTATTATCTGTTGAAAACCTTGTAAAACATCGGCATGAATAAGGCACCTCCTTGAATAAGTATATTTAGAGTTTTTCAGTTTGTATAAAACTTCTCTGCTACTTGGTATTATGTGGCTTATTAGTAAAAATTATACCTTAAAATTTGTATTATTTGTTGGATAATACATCTATAGCCTTCTGAAGCTGTATATCGTCTTCTCGCGGAATAACAGAAACAGATGTGTCTTTATATTTCTCATCAAGTTTAACCTCTATATCGGGCTTTATGCCCTCTCCTTGAATGCATATACCGGCCGGGGTAAAATACCTTGCGATGGTCAGCTTTATTCCCGTCCCGTCATTAAAACCGTATGTTGTTTGTACCAAGCCCTTGCCAAAGGTTTTGGTTCCTATCAGCGTTCCTTTTTTTAAATCCTTAATGGCTCCGGCAAGGATTTCTGATGCACTTGCGCTGTTACCGTTAGTCAGAACCACAATAGGCATATTCAGTTCTGTATCATCTGAGGCTTCCACTTCCTTTTTTCCGTTTCTGTCCTCGGTATATACAATTGTTCCCTTTGGCAATATCCTGTCGGCCAAGTCTACAACTTCCTTGTATAAGCCTCCCGGGTTGTCTCTTACATCAATTATTAAAGACTTTGCCCCATCCTCCGTCAACTTGTCAAGCTGGCTGATAAAATTTTTACTTATGTTCTCGTCAAACATCTTTAATTTTATATATGCGATATTACCCTCCAGCATTTCGCTTCTGATATTCAATTTCGCAACTATTTTCTTTCTTACAACCTTAATATCCAATGTGCTGTTAAGAGACTCTCTGAATATAGTCAGTACGGTTTCTGTATTTTCCTCTCCCTTTATCATACTTGCTATCAGTGTGTCGTCTTTAATGTCAGTTATATCTTTTCCGTCAATTTTAAGTATTTTGTCACCCTGCTTAATTCCGGCCACTTTTGCCGGAGAGTCATCAAACGGTTCCAGAACCGTCGCTATTCCATTTTTATCAAGAATTATAGGCAATCCGATGCCCACATAATTATCCTCGGTATTCTTTTGCAGATCCATAAACCATTTCATCTGTTCCTTGTCATAATAAACAGTATAAGGATCCTTTAACGAATCCGCCATTCCCTTTATAGCACCTTCTACAAGATTGTTTGTATCGACATTCTCATAATACTTGCTTTGCAGAATACTTCTGGCTTCATTGAACTTTTCAATCGTTTCCCTGCTTACGCTGCTTTTGCTGAAGGCCAGCGAATAGCTCCCCGAAAAATAGCCAATTCCCATAAAAAGCAGTGCACATACCAAAAAAGATATCAAGGCTGTCATTACAATAATACTTTTTAAATTCTTAGGATAGAATTCCTTTTTATCAAAATCCAAAATATTCACCTCTTGATCTTCAAACTTTTTATTTTTAATTCACATATTAATATCCCACAGATTGCTTCAATGCAAATAAGTATTATATATATTGATATGCTTAAATCGGCAATAATAAACCCGCATTTTTTATGCGGGCTCAATTTCATAAAATTTTTAAAGGCAATTACGTTTTAAGCGTTGGCAACGATAGACTATCGTGACGATATCATCGGTTCCTCAGCCGACAGCGGTTGACCTTTGGCAACTGGCTTTATATTTTTTAATTATTATGTAAAGTAACCCATAGGATCCTTTGTTTGACCATTCACTCTTACTTCAAAATGTAAATGAGGCCCGGTTGAAAGCCCTGTACTTCCTACCTTTCCTATAACATCACCTTTGCTAACCTTATCTCCCACACTCACAAGCAACTTGCTTTGATGTCCGTACAAGGTGGCTATTCCATCTCCATGATCTATTATAATACAATTCCCATATCCCCCGTTCCAGCCCGCTAAAATTACCTTACCGCTGTTGGCGGCAACAATACTGGCTCCTGAAGGAGCGTTAATATCAACACCTGTATGAAATTTTCTGACCTTGTATATCGGATGTATTCTATAGCCATATGGAGAAGAAATTCCCGTATATCCCGGAGTCGGCCACTTCATAACTCCTCCGGCATACTTTGTTGTCTTGTCCTGTAATTGGGATATCTTGCTTTCAAGCTCCTTTGACAGCTCTATCATTTCATCTTCTTTTTTCTCAGCTGCCTTCAGCCTTGATTTTTGGCTTTCAACATCAGACTCCATTTTCGCTCTTGAAGTCTTTATGTCAGAAACCTTTGCATTAAGAGTTTTTAACTGCACCTTCTTTTTTTCGAGCTCATTGAGCTTCGCCTGCTTTTTTATTTCAGTATTTTCCTTGCCTAACGCGATTTCTTTAATTAATTTCTCGTCATTCTCTTTTACGAGAGATATAAGCTCAATTCTTGAGAAAAACTCGCTGAAGCTTTTTGATTCAATAAAGATTTCCAGTGAGGATTTATTCATATTTTGATACATAACCCTCATTCTAGTCTTAAACAGCTCGTTTTTATATTCGTACTCCTTCTCGATGGCATCTATCTCTTTGTTTATAAGGTCAATATCCGCATTGACCTTTGATATTTCTTCTGATTTTTTCTGCATAGTGTCCTTGGTTTTTTCCGCATCAGCCTGAAGCTTCTCTATATCGGAAGTTTTTTGTTTTATCTCGCTTTCCAAAGCCTTTTTCTCCTTAGCCAGCTGAGATATCTTGCTGCTAACCTGTTTCTGTTGATTTTTTGCGCTTTCAAGGCTTGATGCTGCACTGACAGGTATAATAACGCATGAAAATATGTATATAGCCGCCATAAGCATAGATAATCTTTTCTTCATTTTTTATCCTCCCATTTTTATCTTCTGTTAAAAACTCATTTTAATTATATACTGCTTTCAAAATTAGCTTTAAAGCTTGTCTCTCCTAAAAAGACGATATTAATATCGTCACCAAGACCATATTTAGTTTTTAATCAAAGCTTTCCCCAACCCTTGGGCAAATCATTAGCTTTTATACGTGAAGATGCTTCCGTATAGACAAAGCACTTCCCGATGCACCTATAACAGTGCTGATGCCCATATAAATCAGCGCTAACGTGCCACAAACAGCTTTAAACTTCACAGTCGCAAAACCGCCGCCGAACACTGCCAAATCCTTGCTCATTATAGGCTCTCCAAGACTGTATATATATGCGACAAGCACAAAGGCTATAATTGCCCCTATAATACCAATAAATATTCCTTCATATATGAAAGGCCATCTTATAAACCAATCTGTAGCACCAATATACTTCATTATATTAATTTCCTTACGTCTTGCAAATACCGTCAGCTTGATGGTATTTGATATAATAAACAGGGATATGACCAATAAAAGCCCTATTAGCACTATACTGATGATTTTAACCCAATTTGATACTTTCTGAATGACATCAATGGTCTTCTGCGAATACTCTACATTTTCAACTCCCGGAAACGAAAGAAACTCTGTTGCGGCAAGCTCACTATTTTCGGGATTGTCCACCTTAACAATAAAAGATACATTCATGAAGCTCTCGTCATATCCCGATAAAATATCCGAGCCTCCTTCTTCCTGTTTATTGTCGGCAAGATATTTCTTTAATTGCTCAAAAGCCTCTTTTTTGGACACAACAGTAAAGCTCTCCACATATTCATTGCCTGCAATTTCAGTCTGAACCGCATCAACCTGCTCGTCTGTAAGCTCCGGAAGGCAAAACACCTGCATTGTCGGTTGCTGTGATAATACAGATATATTGTAGTTTAGGTTTACTAATATTAAATAAAATACTCCAAACAAAATCAAGGCGGCACTTATTATACTAATTGATGCAAGTGACATAAGCCTGTTTCTTGAAGCATTCAGAATACTTGTCTTAAGAATATATTTTATACTCCGTATCTTCATCCCCATAAAGCCCTTTCTGCTGATCTCTTATTATTCGTCCCTTGTCAATAGCTATTACTCTTTTCTTCATAGCATCAACTATGCTTTTCTCATGAGTAGCAACAACAACAGTAGTCCCCCTCTGATTGACTTCCGTCAAAAGCTTTACAATTTCCCATGAATTTTCAGGATCCAAGTTTCCAGTCGGTTCATCTGCAATCAATAAAGCCGGGCTGTTTACCAGAGCTCTGGCAATAGCCACACGCTGCTGTTCTCCTCCTGACAGCTGATGAGGATAAGCATTAGCCTTTCTGCTCAAGCCAACCAAGGCAAGTGACATAGGCACCTGCCTTCGTATTTCCTTCGGAATGCATTCCGTTATTTCCATTGCAAATGCAACATTTTCATAGACAGTTTTATTGGGGAGCAGCCTGAAATCCTGAAAAACCATTCCCATTCCGCGGCGTAAGTACGGAATCTGCTTGTGATGAAGATTTGACAGCTGATAACCGTTTACAATTACCTCTCCCTCGGTAACAGCCTCTTCCTTCATTAAAAGCTTCAGTAAAGTTGACTTCCCCGATCCGCTTGAGCCTATGATAAAAGCAAAATCTCCCTTATTAATTTTTAAGTTAATACCCTTTAATGCAACAGTTCCGTTTGGATACTTCTTGCTCACATTAATAAATTCTACCACTTTCAAATAACTCCTTATTAGTTTTTGTGTCCGTTACCCCAAGCTCACTCATTGATGCTTGCCAAATATTTTCTGACTAAGACAGCTATCTTAAAGGTTACGGCATCATCAAAGCTTGTAAGCTCCAACCCTGTAATCCTTTTGATTTTTTCCAGTCTGTATACCAGAGTATTTCTGTGAATGTAAAGCTGCCTTGCAGTTTCACTGACATTTAAATTGTTCTCAAAGAATTTTTGAATTGTAAGCATTGTCTCATTATCCAGCGAGTCGGCAGATTTATCCTTGAATACCTCATCAAGAAACAGCTGGCAAAGCGTAGTAGGAATATGGTAAACAAGCCTTCCCAGTCCTAAGTTATTGTAATCATAAACCTTTTGGTCGCCACTGAAAATATTGCCTATAATCATAGACATTTGAGCCTCTTTATATGATTTTGTAATATCCTTAAGGTTATTGATGATAGTTCCTATGCCAATACTGGCTTTTACCATTAATTCTGAACTAAGTGTGTCTAGGATAATCTTGGCTATCTTAGACGTTTCTTTATAGTCATCCTTGCTTTTCACCTCTTTAACAAGAACAATATTATCATTGTCAATCACAATCACAAAGTCCTTGTTCTTGTTAGGGAATAAGCTCTCAATAACTTCATGAACATGGATATCCTTTTCACTTACAGCTTTAATTAAAAAAACCACTCTGAGCAAATTGTAATCAATATGCAGCTCCTTGGCTTTTAACAGAATATCTCCCTGTAAAATATTTTCTACTATTATATTTTTGACAAAGGTATTTTTATCATATTTTTCATCATAAAAGCTTTTAAGATTAAGTATGTTTAATGTAAACAATTCTAAAAATTTCAAGTCCTGCTCCTCGGCAGCTTTAATAAAGGTTACAAATTCGACTCTATTTTTAACCAGAACTTTATAATAGATCTTATCATCTATCATCTCATTCTGCTTTTTTGTCTGCAAGAAATCATTAACTCTATCATCCGACATACCTATCATCTGAAAATTAGAATGAGCTATAATAACTCCACTTTCGTCAGTTATCCCTATCTCTTTGCCTATAATCTCGCTATATTTTTCAGATAGCGTCTGAAATAATTTTACCGACATGTCAAGCCTCCCGCTCAAAAGTATGTGAAGACGTTGTCATAACAATTCACAATCTAATAAAATTATACACTAAAACAATTTTTATTACTACAATACTTATATTAAATTATTTTGGTAACTTTTAAAAGGTATAATTGAGGCATCGTCATTATTGCCACAGCATATAAATCAGGTTGCTCATACAACAAAAAAAGGAAAGCTAAGCTTTCCTTTTTTATAGCTATAATAATATTAATTTATAATTGTACGTTCTGTTTCTTTGTCAAACAGGTGAATCTTATTTGCATCAATTGCAACTTTGATAACATCACCGGTTCTAGTCTTTGACCTTGCATTAACTCTTGCTGTAACGGTTGCCATAGCACCTTCAACAACCAGATAAAGGTAAGTCTCTGCTCCGAGCATTTCTACTAAATCTACCTTTGATTCAATAACACTTTCAGGCATTGATTCCAAATACATAGCTTCGTCACGGATATGCTCCGGTCTGACACCAACCAAAACTTCCTTGCCGATATAATCAGTGCCTTCAAGCTTTTTAGCTTTTCCTTCAGGAAGCTTTATATCGTTCTTTCCGAATAAAAGGTGTAAATCATTTCCTTGTTTTTCAAGCTTAGCAGTAATTATATTCATTTGAGGGCTGCCAATAAATGTAGCAACAAACATGTTATTAGGCCTGTCATAAAGTGCAGTCGGAGTGTCAACCTGCTGAATATAGCCGTCCTTCATTACAACAATTCTTGTACCCATTGTCAAGGCTTCTGTCTGGTCATGTGTTACATAAATAAAGGTTGTATTAAGTCTGTGATGTAATCTTCCTATCTCGGTTCTCATCTGAACCCTGAGCTTTGCATCCAAGTTTGAAAGAGGCTCATCCATTAAGAATACTTTAGGTTCACGAACTATAGCACGACCTAACGCAACTCTCTGTCTCTGACCTCCTGATAAAGCCTTTGGCTTTCTATCAAGCAAATGCTCAATATCAAGAATCTTAGCTGCTTCATGAACACGCTTCTTAATTTCATCCTTTGGTGTTTTTCTTAGCTTCAGACCAAAAGCCATATTGTCAAAAACTGTCATGTGAGGATATAACGCATAGTTCTGGAAAACCATTGCTATATCTCTATCCTTTGGTGCAACATCATTCATCAATTTGTCGCCTATATATAATTCGCCTTCAGTAATTTCCTCCAAACCGGCAATCATTCTAAGTGTAGTAGTTTTACCGCATCCGGAAGGACCAACAAAAACTATAAATTCATTGTGCTCAATATCAAGATTAAAATCATTAACAGCTGTAACCCCACCTGAATATCTCTTGTACATATTCTTCAATTTTAAACTAGCCATTTTTACCTCCTAAAAACTCGCAAATTGTTTAAATATATTTTCGTATGACTTCTATATTTAATATAATACACTTCATTCCCAGTACAAACCATATAGCTTTTTAACAAAATTATTTTTTAGCTTTTAGTACTTTTGTATACTATACAGTCACAACCTACTGTCTGACATGCATACAAAAAAGTATCCTGCTATGTTGTATTTTTATGCACAGAAGTGTATAATTATAATACAATTAAAAACAGGCCATATTCCATAGGAAAAAGACCGGATTTCAGCCTTCCCATTAAAATACAGGAACAACACGTATCGTTTTTAAGGCTATGGTGATTAACTTTGTGCAAAAGTGAAAACAAGCCGGATATAGCAGTTCTATTCATTGAAAGGATTTGATGATATAAATATGAAGTATAATATTTTTGTTGACGGCAGCGAAGGTACTACAGGCTTGATGATTAATGAAAGATTATCAGGCAGAAATGATTTGGAAATAATTAAAATTGACTACGATAAACGTAAAAACATTGATGAAAGAAAAAAATGCATCAATGAGGCAGATATAGTTTTTCTTTGTCTGCCTGATTCAGCGGCAGCAGAAGCAGTCTCTCTTATTGAAAATCCTACAACAAGAGTGATTGATGCAAGTACAGCCCACAGGACAAGTAAAGATTGGGCATATGGCTTGCCCGAATTGAGCACAGAACACCGCCTTAAAATAAAGAACTCCTGCAGAGTGGCTGTTCCCGGATGTTATGCAACAGGTTTCATAAGTATAATGTATCCTTTGGTAGCCGGCGGAATCGTTCAAAAAGATTATCCTGTTACAACCTTCGGCATTTCAGGCTACAGCGGAGGCGGAAAAAAACGTATTGCCGAATATGAAAATCCCGAAGGCAATCCGTTTGAAAGTCCTCAGCTATACAGCTTAGGCCTGACTCACAAGCATATACCCGAAATGACTGCAATAAGCGGTCTTAGCTGCCCACCACTGTTTTCTCCCGTTATAAGCTCATATTATAAGGGAATGTCCGTATGTGTACCCTTGCATACAAGGCTGCTGCCTGTTCCATATACAAAAGAAAGCCTGCATGAATATATGGAAAACTATTACAGTCAGGAAAAATATATCCGGGTTATGCCTCTTGGCTGCGAAAATAATTACCAAAACAGCTTTTTAGGGGCAACAAGAGTAAACGGCACCAACTATCTGGAAATATATGTTGTCGGAAATAATGAGCAAATAATGCTTGTATCAGTTCTTGACAACTTGGGCAAGGGCTCATCCGGAGCTGCCGTTCAGGATATGAATATCATGCTGGGAATCGAGGAGGGCTACGGTCTTTAAACCGGATTAAGCGTTCCATAAAATGATTTGAAATTAAAGTATTCAGAAAACCGGGAGGCATATTTTATGAATTTGGAAAATCAAATAAAGAAAGCAGAAATACTTATAGAGGCTCTGCCATATATACAAAAGCTGTACGGTAAGACCGTAGTTATAAAGTACGGCGGAAATGCAATGATTAATGACGAACTGAAGAACTCCGTAATGGAGGATATTACACTTCTCAAATATATAGGAATGAATCCTGTTCTTGTTCATGGCGGCGGTCCTGATATAAATAAGGCCTTGCAGGCTTTTGATATAAAAAGCCGCTTCATAAACGGGCTGAGGGTTACAGATTCCCAGACTATGGAGGTAGCTCAAATGGTTTTGGTCGGAAAGACCAACAAGGAAATAGTCTCAATGCTCAACGGAAAAGGCGGAAAAGCTATAGGCCTGTGCGGAATTGACGGGAAGCTTATTGAATGTGAGCAGTACAAAACCGAGCTTGACGGTAAGATGACAGACATAGGCTATGTAGGAAACATTATAAAGATAAACTCAAAGGTTCTTGAGCTTATATCAAAGGATGAGTATATACCTGTTGTCGCTCCTATTGGAGTGGGCTCTGACGGTGAAAGCTACAATATAAACGCAGATACCGTCGCAGGTGAAATAGCCGCAGCGCTAAAAGCAGAAAAGCTGATGCTTCTCACCGATGTTGAGGGAGTTAAAGCCTCCAAAGAAGGCGATTCAATAATACCTGCCTTAACTGCCGACGAGGTTCATGAGCTGATTGACAGCAAGATTATTGACGGAGGTATGATTCCAAAGGTTCTTGGCTGCGTGGATGCACTTGAAAAGGGAGTAGGAAGGACACATATTCTGGACGGCCGTATTCCTCATTGTATTCTTCTTGAAATATTTACAAACAAAGGTATCGGTACTATGATTATGAAAGAAAAAAAATTATACCATAAAAACGAAGCACTTTATTAAGAAATAATAGCTAAGCCTTTCAGGGCTGCTGCATATAAACAAGCACAAATTTACTGAAGTCAATTACTGTTCAAGCCTTAGTGCGATAACATATCTGAACAATATGTATCATTTTTCAGGCGGCAGCAATTGACTTTTTACTATAAGAATTATTATCATTGCATTTTTATGCATAACAATGTATAATTATAAATTATACATTATATGATATCGAATTATTTATTACTTTTGTATTAAAAGGAGTGATTTTATGTTCTTAAATGAAATTCAGGAATATGATAAAAAATACTTTATGAATACATTTGGCAGCAGAATACCTGTAGCCTTTACAAAAGGTGAAGGCATACATCTCTGGAGCACCGAAGGCGAAAAATATACGGACTTCTTTGCAGGAATAGCTGTCAATTCCATAGGCTACTCCCATCCAACCTTCGTGGATATGGTTACTGAGCAGGTGTCAAGCCTGATACATTGCTCAAATCTTTACTATATTGAAGCGCAGGCTCTTCTGGCAAAGGAGCTTGTTGAAAACTCCTGTGCAGATAAAATATTTTTTTCCAACAGCGGCGCCGAGGCAAATGAAGGTGCAATAAAGCTGGCCAGAATTTATTTCAAAAAGCTTGGAAAGCCTGAGAAATACGAAATAATTACTCTTCAGAAATCCTTCCACGGAAGAACCATTACTACTTTGAGTGCCACAGGTCAGGAGAAGTATGCGAAACCCTTCGAGCCTCTTACACAAGGCTTTAAGAAGGTACCCATCAATGATTTTGCCGCACTGGAGGCTGCAATTACCGAAAACACCTGTGCTGTTATGCTTGAACCAGTTCAGGGAGAAAGCGGTGTATATCCCTGCAATCCCGAGTACCTGCAAAATGTAAAAAGGCTGTGCCTTGAAAAAGATATTCTCCTTATATTTGATGAGGTTCAAACCGGTATCGGAAGAACAGGCAAGCTGTTCTGCTATCAGAAGTATAATGTGGAGCCCGATATCTTTACACTGGCAAAAGCCTTAGGAGGGGGAATACCTATAGGAGCCGTATGTGCAAAAGAGCATGCAGCCGGAGCATTTACACCCGGAGAGCACGGCTCTACCTTCGGCGGTAACCCTTTAGCCTGTACAGCAGGATTAGCGGTAATGAAAATAATGAAGGAAGAAAAGCTTTCTGAAAATGCAGAAAAGCTTGGCTTATATATAAAATCAAGGCTGGAAGCCTTGTCCTCCTCTACTTATCCGGTAATATCGGAGATAAGAGCCGTAGGTCTTATGATTGGGATTGAGCTGAATAAGCCTGTTGCTCCCGCTGTAAAAGCAAAAATGTTTGAAAAGAAATACTTAATCGCAAACGTGGGAGAAAATATTCTCAGAATACTTCCACCGCTGATAATCACACAAGCCGATGCTGATGAATTTATTGCGGCATTGACATCAGCAATCGATGAAGCACTTTAGGAGGAAAAATATGAAAGCAGTATTATTACTTGAGGACGGAACTTATTTCTCAGGCGAGGGTTTTGGTAAAAACGGCGAAACAGCTGGAGAAATTGTATTTAATACAAGTATGACCGGATATCAGGAAATAGCCACTGACCCGTCATATAACGGTCAGATTGTAACTATGACCTATCCTTTGATTGGAAACTACGGTTTTAATGAAATAGACACCGAGTCTTACAAACCGCATGTACAAGGCTTTATCGTCAAGGAATTATGCACTACGCCAAGTAATTGGAGGAATACAATAGAGCCTAATCAATACTTTGCCAAGCACAATATAATAGGCATAAAAAGCATAGATACCCGTGCATTGACCCAGCATATAAGGAAATACGGAAGCATGTACGGAATTATTTCCACAGAATGCGGGAATCTTGACATACTGCGCAGAAATCTGGAGTCCTATAAGGCTGTTCCCAGAAATTTAGTTATGGAGGTTACATCAAAAACTCATATACATGTCCCCGGTTCCGGAAAAAAGGTTGCACTTCTGGACTTCGGTGTCAAGAGCAATATTGTACGCTCACTAAAGAGCAGGGATTGTGATATTCACATCCTTCCTGCATTCAGCTCCTTTGAGGAGATAATGGCTGTTAATCCTGACGGCATCCTGCTGTCAAACGGCCCGGGCGATCCACGTGATTTACCTGCTGCCAGACAGACTATACAAAAGCTGCTTGGCGTAAAGCCTGTTTTGGGTATATGCCTCGGACATCAGTTATTGGGGCTGGCACTGGGATGCAGTGTCAAGAAGCTTAAATTCGGCCATCACGGAGGCAATCATCCTGTTAAGGATTACATTACAGGCAGATGCTATATTACCTCTCAGAACCACAACTATGCCATAGACGGAAGTTCAAATGAGGATATTGAAATAACGCATATTAATGTTAATGACAATACCATTGAAGGCTTCAGGCACAAAAGCCTGCCTGTTATCAGCGTGCAATACCATCCCGAGGCGGCACCGGGCCCCGAGGACTCGGCCTATATTTTCGATGATTTTGTAAAAATGCTTTAAGGCCGGGGTTTCACGGTGAATATTATCTCTGACTGCTGAAACAGCTGATTTCAAAGATAAGAATCCCGTAACCGGTTAAGGATATTTATTGTGTAATATAACGGAGGAAAGATATATGCCCAAGAATTTAAATATAAAAAAGGTATTAGTTATAGGCTCCGGCCCTATAGTAATAGGCCAGGCCGCCGAATTTGACTACTCAGGTACGCAGGCCTGCAAATCTCTCAGAGAAGAAGGCATTGAGGTGGTGCTGATAAACAGTAATCCTGCCACAATCATGACAGACACGCAGTCAGCCGATAAGGTCTACATAGAGCCTATCACACTGGAATTTGTAAAAAAGATTATATATAAAGAAAAGCCCGACGGCATTCTGGCTTCCCTCGGCGGACAAACAGGCCTCAATATGGCTGTTCAGCTGGCTGAGGACGGAATTCTGGATGAAATGCATATTGAGCTTCTGGGAACTTCCCTTTCCTCAATAAAGAAAGCGGAGGACAGAGAGCTTTTCAAAGAAACAATGGAGGAAATAAATGAAAAGGTTGCTCCAAGCAAAATCGTTACTACCCTAAAGGATGCTGTTGAATTTGCGGAGGAAATCGGCTTTCCCATTATTATAAGGCCCGCTTATACTCTCGGCGGCTCCGGCGGAGGTATCGCAAGCAATATGGAGGAGTTCAAATATATATGCGGCAAAGGCCTTAAACTAAGTATGATCAGTCAGGTGCTTCTTGAACAGAGTGTTGCCGGCTGGAAGGAAATAGAGTATGAGGTAATGCGTGACAGCAGCGACAACTGTATTATTATATGTAATATGGAAAATTTTGATCCTGTGGGTGTTCATACGGGTGACAGTATCGTTGTCGCTCCGAGCCAGACCCTATCCGACGTTGAATACCAGATGCTCAGGACTGCTTCAATCAAGATAATCCGCGCACTTGATATAAAAGGCGGCTGCAATATCCAGTTTGCCCTTAATCCTGACAGCTTCGAATACGTAGTAATCGAAGTAAACCCGAGAGTAAGCCGTTCCAGTGCTCTTGCGTCCAAGGCCACAGGATATCCCATAGCCCGTGTAACTGCAAAAATTGCTATAGGAATGACTCTTGATGAAATCAAGAACTCTGTGACCAAAACCACAAGCGCATGCTTTGAGCCGGCATTGGACTATGTTGTTACAAAGGTTCCCCGCTGGCCCTTTGATAAGTTTGCCAATGCGGACAGAAGTCTGGGCACACAAATGAAGGCAACAGGAGAGGTAATGGCAATAGGCCGTACCTTTGAAGAATCACTTTTAAAAGCAATTGATTCTCTGGATATCAAATTTAACTATCAGCTGGGTCTGAGCCTCTTTGATACCATGAGCCGCGAGGAGCTGGTGGAATATGTTCAGCACCCCAGTGACCAGCGTATATTCGCACTGTGCAAGGCACTGCAGAAGGGTGTTTCTGCAGGAGAAATAGTAAGAATAACTAAAATAGATGAATTCTTTATCAGAAAGCTAAAAAAAATTGTCAGGCTGGGTGAAGAAATCACAAATGCCGGTATAGCCTTTCTGGATTATGATTTATATTCAAGAGCGAAGAAAATCGGGTTTGGCGATTCATACATCGCAAATCTTGCCAATGTTTCCTTGGACGAAATAATAGCACTTAGAAAAAAATATCCGATAAAGCCCGTATATAAAATCGTTGATACCTGTGCAGGTGAATTTGAAGCGGTGACACCTTACTATTATTCAACCTACGAGGAAAAGGATGATGTAGAGGAAACACCCGGTGACAAGGTATTGGTTATAGGCTCCGGACCAATCAGGATAGGTCAGGGCATTGAATTTGACTATTGCAGTGTTCACTCTGTTGAAACGCTGAAGGAAATGGGTATTGAGTCAATTATAATCAATAATAACCCGGAAACTGTCAGCACAGACTTTGATACCGCCGACAAGCTTTACTTTGAACCTCTTACAAAGGAATGTGTCCTTGATATAATTGAAAAGGAAAAGCCCTTGGGAGTTATCGTTCAGTTTGGAGGCCAGACTGCAATCAATCTGGCTGAAACCCTTCATTCCGAAGGTGTGAATATTCTCGGTACTACAGTGGAAAGCATTGATATAGCCGAAGACAGAGAGAAATTCCTACAGCTGCTGGAAGCCTTGAATATTCCCATACCCGAAGGAAGCACTGCATTCTCCTTTGAGCATGCCAGAGAAATAGCAAATAAAATAGGATATCCCGTACTGGTCAGACCGTCTTATGTACTCGGCGGCCGTGCCATGGAGGTCGTCTATAATGACAAGGTTCTTGAAGAATATATTACGATGGCTGCCGAGATTTCCACAGAGCATCCTATACTTATAGATAAATATATCGTCGGCAGAGAAATGGAGGTAGATGGTATATGTGACGGAAATGAGGTTCTTATACCCGGAATAATGGAGCATATTGAACGTGCCGGTGTACATTCGGGAGACAGTATTGCTGTATATCCCCCCCGTAATCTCTCCTTGAAGGTCAAGGCTACGATTGAGGATTACACCGTACGCCTGTCAAAGGCTCTTAAGGTAGTCGGCCTGTTTAATATTCAGTTTGTCATGAACAAATATGAGAAGGTTTATGTTATAGAGGTAAATCCCCGTGCCAGCAGAACCGTTCCGATAATGAGCAAGATTACAGGTATACCGATGGTAAGTGTGGCTACAAAGCTGATTATGGGTAAAACCCTGACAGAGCTGAATTATAAGCCCGGACTTGCGAAAGAAGCTGCTTACTTCGCTGTAAAGGCTCCCGTATTCTCTTTTGCAAAGCTGACTACCGTTGATACCTTCCTAGGGCCTGAAATGAAGTCAACAGGAGAGGTAATGGGTGTTGATAAGGATTATTACAATGCATTATACAAGGCCATCGCCGCATCGGGAATGCTGATACCTTCAGGCGGAAACGTACTCCTTTCCGTCGCAGACAGAGATAAGACGGAGTGTATTGAAATTGCAAACAAGCTGCTTGAACTGGGCTTTAAGCTCTCCGCCACAGCCGGAACATATGCTGCGTTGCATAAGGCAGAGCTTCCTGTCCAATTCATTGAAGAGGATAATATATTGAATTATATAAAGGAAGATAAAATAACCCTTGTTATAAACACCCCCACCCGGGGCAAAATTCCCGAAAGGAAAGGCTTTATCCTCAGAAGGACATCAATGGAGTACAATATACCTTGCATAACCTCTCTGGATACCACAAATGCAGTTCTGAGCATTCTGGAAAGGCTGATTGCCGATAACAAGGCAGATATATATTCTCTTGATGAATACTCGGTATACAGGGGATAGCTTGAAAGAAACAAAATGCAGATTAAATAGCGCACCTTTAAAATAGCCGGAGAAGCTCTCCGAAAATATATATTAATTATAATTAGTCCAGAAGGAGTGAATTTATTGTGAAGCACTTATTAAGTCTTAACGATTTGACTACCGATGAAATACATGATCTGCTGAAGCTTGCATTAAAGCTCAAGGAGCAGAACAAAAGCGGCATAAAGCATCATATATTGGAAGGCAAAACCCTTGGAATGATTTTTTCAAAGTCCTCGACCAGAACCAGAGTTTCCTTTGAGGTTGGAATGTATCAGCTGGGAGGCTCAGCCCTGTTTCTGAGCTCAGATGATATCCAGATTGGAAGAGGCGAATCTATCTATGATACAGCCAACGTATTGTCAAGATATTTAGACGGTATTATGATCAGAACATATAAGCAAAGTGACGTGGATGACCTTGCTGAATTCGGAACTATTCCTATTATAAACGGACTGACTGACGAAATGCATCCCTGCCAGATTCTTGCCGACCTTCAAACCGTTTATGAGCACAAGAAAAAGCTTGAAGGCCTTAAGCTTGCATATATCGGTGACGGAAACAACATTGCACATTCACTGCTCCACGGCTGTGCAAAGGTGGGAATGAATATTGCAATAGCATCACCTGAAGGCTATGAATGTGATAACAAATATGTGGAAGAAGCAAAGGCAGCTGCAAAGCTGACAGGTTCCGAGATATTAATGACTCAGGACCCTGCCGAAGCTGCCGCAGGTGCAGACGTTGTTTATGGCGATACCTGGATAAGCATGGGTCAGGAGGAGCAAAAGGCTGAAAAGCTCAAAATTTTTATGCCTTACCAGATTAATAGTGAGCTGTTTGCAAAAGCTAATGACGATGCAATTTTCCTGCATTGTCTGCCTGCATACAGAGGCTATGAGGTGACCAAAGAGGTTATTGACGGCCCGCAGTCAGCAATTTTTGATGAAGCCGAAAACAGGCTGCACGCACAAAAGGCTGTCTTGGCGACTCTGCTTGTCAAGTAATTTTAATAAGTATAGCGGCAAATACACAACCTGTTATAACAAAAAACCCAAAAACTAAATAAGCGGAATATTGCATATCTGTTTATAACAGTGCCACAAAAGCTTAAAGCCTTAGGATTGAGGGAAAAACGAAATGAATTATTCATTTATTATAAGAAAGGCTTCTATAGAAGATGCCCCTGCTATATCAACCATTATGCAGGAATCCTTTAAAAAATACATGCAGGATACGGGCTTATCAGGAACAATGGAGGCCCTGTCTGAAAGCATAGAGGAAATTGAAGCAGATATTCTGGAAAGGGAAGTTTATATTGCCATTATAGACGATAATCCCGTCGGCTCTATCAGAATCAAGCTTTTACCTGATAATACCGCTTACATAAGCAGATTCGGAGTGCGGCTCGACTACCACAATATAGGAATCGGCAAGTCTTTAATTAATCTGGTTGATAAAATGCTTAAATCAAAAGGAGTGAGGAAGGTAAGTCTTCATACTGCCTCAAAATACCTTGACCTAATCAGATTTTATTACGGACGCGGCTTCTATATTGAATCAACCACTACAGACAGAGGCTACATAAGAGCACTTCTGGTTAAGGAATACTAATAACCTGAAAAGCCCCAAGAATCGAGTAATAAGATTACCCTACCGATTCTTGGGGCTTAAAACTAAATCTTGAACTTTTCCACCAGCTCCATGAGCTCAGCTGCTCCTTGCGAATTTTCATCAGCAAGCTTTGATTCTGTCACAGTTTTATCTACAATCTCCGTAGTCTTAGCTGCAATATCCTGTACTCCCCTTGCACCTTCATTTATCGTTACAGAAACTTCATTCATGGCAACCGTAATATTTGAAACAGCTGCATTAAGCTTGCCGGCAGCCATTTCAAATTCCTTCATAAGGTCGTTAACATATAAGGCATCACTGTTATATTGTTCGCTTACTTTTATCAGCTTCTCATAATCTTTTAATACATTCTGGTCAACAAAGGATAAAATAGCCTCTGAATTCTCTTTCATATTTCCTACCGAAGAATAGACGTTTTTAACTATTCCCTGGATACCGGCAGCTGTTTGTGAGGATTGCTCCGCCAGCTTTCGAATTTCATCGGCAACCACCGCAAAGCCTTTTCCGGCCTCCCCGGCTCTAGCGGCTTCGATAGCCGCATTCAAAGCAAGAAGATTTGTCTGCTCGGTAATAGAAAGTATAGTGTTGGCTAAAACACCAATTTCCGCAATTGTATTGGATTTCTCTATAGCATCCTCCATTTTTATTTTAGCCTCTTCATAAATTGTTTTGGTATGCTGAGTAGACTCAAGGGCATCCTTTTTCAAAATATCGGCCTTTTCTGTTATCTGATTGGAAACTTCTGTACCTTCCTTTGCCTTGACAGCAATTGCAGCGACACTGGAATCAATATCATTGGTTGTAGCTGTAATTTCCTCTGCCGAAGCCGCTGTTTGCTGCATTCCAGCAGATAATTGCTGTGTAGTGGCAGAATTATCATTGGCATTGCCCTGAATATCTATTGACAGGCTTTCCATCTTTCCTGCATTTTCCATGACAATCTGAGATACATTAATAAGCTTTTCAACCATTTCCTTCAACACCCTTCGTGTTTGGAATATGGATTTAGCCATTATGCCAATTTCATCTCTGCTTTTCACAAGATATTCGTAGGTATTATCATCCTTAAGATCCAAATCTGCAGTTTTATTTATCAGTCCGGTAAGCTTTATAATAGGAGACGATATTTTATTTGATATTATTAGTCCGATTAGAAGTGCCAAAATTACACTAATAACTCCTATAATCAGAATATACCTCACCATGTTGGTTATTGGCAGCATTATATCCTCAATGTCCCCTGTTACAACCAGTACCCAGTTTGTTTCAGGTATTATGCTGTATATCGCCTTCTTATAATGTCCCTCAAATTCATATTGAATAATATCGGATTCTAATTTCTCACCTTTTTTAACCCTTTCAACAATAGAATTAATCTGGCTTACGTCAGACGGCTTACCTATCTTATCTTTTCTGGGGTGATAAAGAATATTCCCTTTTTCATCCACTAAAAAGGCATAACTTGACTCGGTACCTAATATTTTTGTATTTGACAAATAATTTGTTATACTTTCTGCATTTACCGTAACTGAAGCAAAGCCCATCAGCTTGTCATCCACCTTGATAGGATAAACAAAGGCAACAATATTAGAGCCTGTTGACTTTGATACTAATGTTTCACTTATCACAGGCTCACCGGTCTCAAATAATTTTCGCGCATATTCCCTGTCACTCATATCACTATAAATAAGATTTACTTCACTATCAGCCAAAACCATGTACTTTGAGTCAGCAATATAAATGTTGTCTACATTGCCTGCTTCTTCAGCAATATTCTGCAGCTTTTTGTTCAAATCCGCCTGAAGCTTCTCCACCGGCTCTCCTGCCTGTTTCAAGGACAAGATATCTTCAACCTCCTTTTGCTGTGCTATTAAAGCAACATTTCTCATTTCCTTTTCAATCATTAAACTGATAATGGTTGAATCATACCTGCCAATATCGGACATGGAGGTCTCTGTTATGTCATTAATTGTGTCTATTGATTTATACAGTGCCACAGCTCCTAAAACCACTGAAGCGGCAACTATCATTGAAACCATTGCTATAGATAGTTTCATTCTTATTTTCATATGTAATATCCCCCTGAAATAAAATAGAATATGTTAACTTTAAAGCCTTTAAATAAAAGTAGTCTTCAAGCCTGTGGAATACAGATTTTCAAAGACTTTACAGCATCTGATCACAAAGTAGAAAAGCCCAAAAAATATTAAATTTAGATTAATATAAATGTACTATCAATTTATATATTTGTCAATATTTTATGGCGAATTATGTCGAATTAAGAGGAAAAATTCATAAGCAGACCTGCTAAAAAAGCATAATGATTCCTTAAACTTTTGGTATTTCCATAAACCCTTCTCCAAGAACTTCGTGAACCTCTGCCAAAATCATGAAGGCATTCTTATCCACTTCCTGTACAATTTCCTTGAGCCGTTGTATTTGTGTTCTTCCTATGACACAAAGTATTACGTTTTTATCCTTTCCGGAGTAGACACCTCTGCCTTTTAATTCCGTAACACCTCTGTCCAATTCAATCAAAAGTCTCCTTGATATCTCCTCCTGCTTGTCTGAAATAATAAATGCCGCTCTGGAGTAATCCACACCGGCAACCAAAGCATCAATTACTTTAGTTGTCAGAAATAAACTTACAAATGAGTATAGGCCTATCAAAATGCTGTTAAATACAATAATTGCAAATAGTATAATTAATGCATCCAACCACAGAATTAATTGTCCGATTGTCATATTCTTGAATATTCTATTAAGCAGCTTTGCCGCCAGCTCTGTTCCTCCGGTTGTAGCATCCATTTTTAATACAATACCAAGCCCTACCCCGCTTATAAACCCGCCAATTATGCTATAAAGCAAAATGTCGGGAGTATTTGCAGCACCGGTGCCGTTTACCAGAAGCCTTTTTGCAAAATCGGCTGAATATGCTTCGGTTAAATCTATAATAACAGAGAGAATGACAGTACCGTAAAGTGTCCTGAAAAAAAACCTTTTACCTATAAATTTGAATCCAAGTAAAAATAACGGAACATTAATTACCAGCATCGTCGCACCAACAAGCAGCTTTCCTCCGCTTATATAAAAAAGCACCGTAGCCAGTCCGCTCAAGCCTCCCGGAGCAATTTTATAAGGAACGAGGAATATATTGATAGCCAGTGCGGTAATTCCGGCTCCTATAGTTATCAGAATATACACTTTCAAAAATTGCAATATTTTATTTTT
Source organism: Ruminiclostridium sufflavum DSM 19573 (assembly GCF_003208175.1). Lineage (GTDB taxonomy): Bacteria > Bacillota > Clostridia > Acetivibrionales > DSM-1351 > Ruminiclostridium > Ruminiclostridium sufflavum. The sequence continues at coordinate 79,312 of NZ_QKMR01000007.1, forward strand.
CCGCATAACAATATCGTCCCTGCCTCAAACAAATTGCCAATCATCTATTTACCTGCTGCATGGACCTTGTACCTCCATTATTATTTTCTATTTGCCAAGTCAATTGCAGCTCAAGCCCGAGCTATCGTCCTATGGTATTGACTTTGCCAGCCTTCCGGCTTATTTATAAAATAATTATTTATGCAGCCGGTATAAGGCAAAGCTTTCGCATGAAAGGTTGATTACTTATTTAATATATGTTCTTTTTGATTTATATAATCATTTTATTATCAAATAATTTAGTATATTTCTGTCCTTTTCCTTCCTGTCATTGACAAATAAAATAAGATAAACTAAACTGTATAAGTAAATTATTCACATAGAAAAGAGAATTTCGTCAAATTACAACAGAGATTTTTCAAATGAATTTGCTTTTAGTTGCTGTGGGATTCGGTTTATCACCGGTATTTGAATTGTGGAGGGTATATGCGAAAAATTGTTAATATTGCGGGAATCAATATAGATGATATTACAATGGAACAAGCAGTCAAAAAAATATATCATTTTATTTCTTCCGATAAAAGTCATGCAATATATACACCTAATTCCGAAATAATGATGGATGGCATATCAGACAGCCAAATGAGACAAGTTCTTAATACGGCTGACATGCTTGTAGCTGATGGCGCAGGCGTCGTCTTAGCTTCTAAAATATTGGGCAAGGCGGTCAGGCAAAAGGTGTCAGGCGTTGATTTGGCAAAAAACCTGCTTAAATCCTCCTCAAAAAAGCCTATCAGGTTTTTCCTCTTCGGCGGCAAACCGGGAATAGCGGAAAAAGCACAGGCAAATATTATCTGCGATTATCCTTATGCTGATGTTGTAGGAACTCGTAACGGATATTTTTCAGAAGAAGATACCGAAAAAATTATAGAAGAAATTAACAATTCAAGTGCCGAAGTTCTTTTTGTCTGTTTGGGTGCTCCCAAGCAAGAACTTTGGATTCATGAAAATAAGGATAAGCTCAAGGCTAAGGTTTGTATGGGAGTCGGAGGCACCTTGGATGTTCTTGCCGGTAATGTTAAGCTGGCTCCGGATTTTTTCAGAAATCACGGGTTGGAATGGCTGTACAGACTTTATAAGGAGCCCAGACGCTTTAAAAGAATGCTGAAGCTGCCTAAATTCATTTTATATGTAATTGGAATACGCCTTAAATTAATAAAAATAAAATGATATATGATTAAAATGGTGTCATTTTTTATTTAAGCTTAAAAAAGGCACAATTTTAATCATATAGCTTTATCTGTAATTTATATCATTTCAGAGTTTTTCCAGTTTTCTTTTCTATAAACTGTACCGCTGCGTAGTATACCTCAGGGAACTGCAGTATATCCTTGCTTTTAAGCTTCTGCTGCAAGGTTTCATCTATCAGGCCCATCTTGCATGCTTCAGAATAATAATTTTTAGTTATTCCTGCTTGTTCGTTAAGGTCAAGTAATATTTCAGCAAATAAAGCCTTGGTAAGCGGATCACTTTTGATATACTTCCTCACTTTAGCATCAAACTCATAATTATATACACTCTTTGAAGCTCTGGCCACTCCATTGAGTATGATATAAGCAAAGTCCTCGCTCTTTGCATCCTTCTCAAGTCTGAAATCATTTGTTATCCCTGCGCTTAATAAGCCTAAATTATTTAATTTCTCAATATACGAAAAACTCCAGTTATCTGTAAGGGCAGAAGCCTCTTCCTTTACATCCGACATGTAAACACCCAGTCTTCTCAGTGTCCTTTCTATTTCAGACTGAACATCTATATTCTGGTCTTCTCCGATTTGAGGGACACTCATATTCCTTGAAATGCTATAAGCCGCAATAACTCCGGCAGAGAAACCCGTTCCTGCAATACTGGAATTTGAACTTATTGCTGTCTGCACCAGCGGTGAATAAGATGCCTTATCTCCTGTCATCAGCACATTGTTTAAGCCTTCCGGTATTAATGCCCTCAAAGGTATATAAAAGGCTTTAGGATTGCAAAGTATATATCCGTTACCGTCTTCAAGGGTCATTGTTACCGGTCTTGATGCAGTACTGATTCTGTCACTGAACCTTTTTCCGGTAAGAACATCCGTTAAAGTAAGAGAATAGCTGCCTTTGAAGTGATATGCAGAAGGCATGCTAAACTCATCGGCAATTTTCATTCCGCCGGAATTTTTAAATTGCTCTACGTTTAACTTTAAAAATTCATATAAATTGGTACATTCTTTTGCCGCTTTTGAATAAGCCTCATCTATCTTTCCTGTATCACTTAAATCAACATTTTTTACGGTTACGCTTTGAACAATTACCCTTGATTCACCCTGATCCGATATATTAAGGCCTTCTATTGATATATCCTTATCACCTGTTCTGTAGCTTTCAAGAATTTTATTTATATATATTGCTTGATTCTTCAGCATTTCCGCAATTGATGCATAGTCAACACCTGTCACCATAAATCCAAGCGTTACCGGAGGGTACAGTCCATCTATCCCAATATTGCTGTAACCGCTGCTGAAAGGCACCTTACATATTTTCAAAAGGTCTCCGCTTTTTGTTGCATCTATAAATCTTTTTGCAGTAATGTTTTTGTTTCCCTGACCTGTTTTGAAGTCCGCACTTACTACCTTTCCGTTTTCATATAATGCATTTTCCAGCTGTGCGTCATATAATACCGTAATCCTTTTCTCATCAGACACCATCTTCTTCAAAGCATCTGCATACTTGTATATATTATAGCCTTCCTCTGCATTATGTCTTATTTCTTTAAATATATCCGCACTGACATTCACACCTGTCGGCGAAACATCAGTCGACCAGTTTACATTGTAGGATTTTATAATCTCGTTGCCTAAATCCTTTGCAGAACAAACCAGCAATGTCTTTGCCCCCACTCTTGCCGCTCCTATTGCGGCACTGATTCCGTCCGGACCGTCACCGATAACAGCAACATCATAGCTGTAACTTCCGGAAACAGAGCCTAAATTGTCAAATGTATATTCTTCATTTGAATTAAAGTAATAATCCTTGTTAACCATTGGTCTGACTGCAAAAAAGAATATGGCAACAGCAATGACCATAACTATTGAAAGCCGGATTAATAAATCCATCCTTTTTTGCCAGTTGGTTGGCTTGACAGTGTCTTTTTTCATGGAATTTGTCCTTTTCTTTAATTATTAATTATATACAAAATTATACAAAAAAGAAGCTCAAATATACTATCGTCATTTAGCTTCTTTCCCTTAATATTTGTTTATATTAACCCCATGCCGGGTTCTTGGCGCAAAAGCCTGTGAGCCTCCTGCGGAAAGCCCCTGCCCTGCATATGTATAACAAAATAACTTACTTGATTGTATATGTTCCTTTAATCATAATATCCGCATCAGCCTTAGCTGTTATGCCTCTCCCGTCAGCCTTAGGAATCAGCAGCAGCTGGTTATCCGGAATAACGGCTCCGTTAGGTATGTCCGTACCTGATATTAAGTTTGATACTCCTCCTGTTGCAGTACTTGAAACATACGCAGTAACCCTGTCCTTGTTCCTGACGATGATTTCTGTGCTTGCATCCCCTATTAAGGTTTTTCCGGCAGGAAGCTTAATGATTTTGAACACTATGCTTTCCTTCAACGCTGATAATTCATTTTGCGTGTCTGTCAATTTCTTTTGAAGCTCCGACTGTGTTGATAAAGAACTGATTTGTTTTTTCAAATCGTCATTAGATGTCTGAATTAAGCTCTTTATCTCGATTTCCATTTTATCTATATATGTACTGTCATAAAGTGTTGTATCACTTCCTGTCTCAGCCATGGCAACCGGTGCAAACTGCACAAACGATACCGAACATAACACAACCGCCGCCATAATAAACGGGTTCTTTTTCATTTTTTTCATTGGTTTATTCATAATAACCTCCACGCCGAGTATCGGCACAAAAATTTGGTAAAGCCTCTGTGGTATCCCTCTGCTTTAAACAGGCACAAAGCTTTTTAATGCACATTCTTTCAATCTTCCAATATATTAACTATTCATAAAGTCCAAAACTTATTTCCAAGGCATCATTAACCTTTTCCATTAATTCTTCGTCCAAATGCCCTATTTTCTCTCTAAGCCGCCGTTTGTCAATAGTCCGTATTTGCTCCAGCAAAATAACCGAATCCTTTGCAAGGCCATATTCTAAAGCACCTATTTCTATATGCGTGGGTAGTTTGGCTTTATTAATTTGAGAAGTAATTGCAGCAGCAATTACTGTAGGGCTGTATTTATTTCCCACATCATTCTGGACAACTAAAACCGGCCTGACACCGCCCTGTTCTGAGCCGATAACCGGACTCAGATCTGCATAATAAATATCTCCTCTTTTTATTACCACGTTTCCTCCATCTTCTGAAGCCTTTCTTCATATTTGCGTTGTTGCTCCTCATCGGCCTCAAAGCAAAACTCCGCAAGCTTAAGATTTATTTCCGCCATTTCTTCATAGCCTATTTTCATTTTATTCCGCAACTCAAGCTTGTGCTTTTCCCTAATATAAAGAGTCATAGCTTCTCTTACAAGCATACTCCTATTAGTTTTCTCATTAGACACCATAATATCCAACTCTTCAAGCAAATTGTCAGGAATACTAATCATTATTTTTTTATATTGAGACAATTTTGTAAACCCCCACCCTCTAAAAAAGCCCTTTTATAAATAATCTATTCATCCTTCCCCAAGGACAAACAAACATAGCTGTATATAGTTATTATAATACCTCATAAAATATAAGGTCAAATTAAGTTTATGTTACTCAATCCCTGTAAGCGGCTTATATCAAGTAGTTCAGAATTTTCGATATTTTACCATCATGAATATAAGCTCTTGGTATCCTTTTCCCAACAATACAAACTAATTCATAATTAATCATTCCTATCGTTTTAGCAACATCCTCGGCAGTTATCACCTTGTCTTCCTGCTTGCCTATCAGTACGACCTCATCACCCACCTCCACGCTGCAGTCCAGATCAGTAACATCTAGCATGCACTGATCCATACATACTCTGCCAACTACCGGCGCATATTGTCCCCTGACAAGAACCTCGCCTTTATTGCTTAGCATTCTGGTATATCCGTCAGCATAGCCAATAGGAATGGTTGCAATCTTCGAAGTCCTTTTTGTGGTGTATATTCTTCCATAGCTTATAGAAGTATTTTTTTCAACTTCCTTAACCAAGACTACATTTGCTTTGAGTGTCATTGCAGGCTTTAAATCGATTTTTGACTTGTCAACTTCTTCAGAAGGGTACATACCGTACAGTATTATACCCGGGCGAACCATATCCAGATGCATCTCGGGATATTCTATAACTCCTGCGCTGTTAGCGCAATGCTTGACTGGTATATGTATTCCGATTCTTTGAAGCTCATTGTATATACTCATAAATCGTTCAAACTGCGTTAAAGTGAACTCCCTGTTTTTTTCATCTGCGGTGGCAAAATGGGTAAAAAGGCCTTCAATTATAAGATTTGGCAGCCTGCTTATTTCAACCACATTTTTGACAGCACTGTAGCCTGGTAAAAACCCTACTCTTGACATACCCGTATCTATTTTAATGTGGATTTTCACCTTCCTGCCCTGCTTAACAGCCTCATCAGATAGCGCCTGCGCCAGTTCATAGCTGTAGCAGGACTGGGTTACATCATTTTCAATTATTTCATTCGCTCTGCTTGGGTCTGTATAGCCCAAAATAAGTATCGGAACACTTATCCCGTCTCTGCGGAGCTGAATGGCCTCATCCAGCATTGATACCGCAAGCCTTGTCACACCATTTTCTAAAAGTGTCCTTGTCACCTCCATAACTCCATGCCCATATGCATCAGCCTTGACGACTCCCATTATTTCGGCATTTTTGTTCGTAATTCTTCTAACCTCGCGAATATTATGGGCAATGTTATCCAGATTAATCTCTGCCCATGCCCTGTTCAGTTTGTACCCCATTTTTCCATTAACCCCCAAATTGTATATCTCTTTTCATCTTCTGAACTTCCCCGCAAAATTCTTGCCGCCAGAGAAAATGTTCCCCGAATGCTAAAAAAATATAATATCAGCCTCACACACTTAGTATATCCATATTATAATTATTGAAAACATAATTATTTAATAAATTATACTTTCATTATTTCTTACATCAGCCGATAGTAATTGACATTTGTAATATAAGCTTGAGCACATGTATTTTGTTCTGTATTATTTTATTAATGTTGTCCGGATAATCGCACAGGGTATGTTTTCTGCTATATCCATTGCATTAAGTCCATGAATACCCTTTACCCCGGCTGCAATATCGCCTGCAAGGCCATGAATATAAACACCTGCAACAGCAGCCTTAAATACACTCGCTCCTTGACCTATAAGTGAAGCAATAATACCTGACAAGGCATCGCCGCTTCCGGCAGTCGCCATTCCGGAATTTCCGGTTGGATTTATATATATTTCTCCCGTTTTATCTGCAATTATAGTTCTGGCTCCTTTAAGCACAACCGTCACTTCCCACAGGCAGGCATATTTTCTGGCTACTTCAATCCTGTTTTGTTGAATATAGCTTATATCAAGACCTGTCAGCCTTGACATTTCTCCGGGATGAGGAGTCAGAACCACATCCTTGTGAAATTTATTTAAGATTCCGATGTCCTTTGCAATTACGTTAAGCGCATCCGCATCCAGCACTAAAGGAATACTCACATTCTCCGCAATATCTCTTATTATATTATATATACTTTCACCTGTAGAAATGCCTGGCCCAATAGCTGCAGCACTGCATTTTTTTAATAGCTTTAAAATGCTCTCGGTACTCAGCTCACTTATTATTCCGTTGTAATCTGGCAATCCTATGGCCACAGCCTCAGGTACAACACTTTGATAAATATTTAAAAGACTTGAAGGAGCGGCTATATAAACTAAGCCCGATCCTGTCCGCAGGCTGGCCTTTGCAGCTATGCAGCCTGACCCTGCCATACCTTCAGACCCTGTTATAACAGCCACCTTCCCGCAATTCCCCTTGTTGAATTCATCCTTCCTTTCAGGTATAACAGAGTTTACGATAGCGCTGTCTGTCAGAGCCGTATTCAAATTAACACTATTTATGGATTGCTCTGGCATTCCGATACTTTCCACAGCCAGCTGACCTGAATTGTATACCCCCGGATAAATAAGCTGCCCTATTTTGGGAAGCTCAAATGTAACGGTTTTATGAGCCTTAACACAATTAACAGCGGTTTTTCCGGTAGAAGCTTCTATTCCTGAGGCAATGTCAATTGATATTGTATAATCAGAATTTTGATTTATAAGCTCAGCAACCTTAGCGATATGACCTTTTATCTGCCCTTTAAAGCCTGTGCCGAATATACCGTCAAGGACAACCTGAGCATCTTTAATATCGCTGCTCAGAGCCTTTAATTCTGATTCTTCCTTCAAATCATCAATAATAAAATCTATATCCGCACTAATATTTTCCAAAATATCGAAATTGATTTTTGCATCTCCCGCAAAGCTTTCTTTTCCGAACAAACAATATACTTTTACCTTAACCCCGGCTACGATCAAATGTCTTGCCGCAGCCAAAGCATCTCCCGCGTTGTTTCCCTTTCCTGCAAAAATCAATACGCAAGGCAACGCCGGCTTCTTTTGCTCAAGATACATTTCAATATGTTTTACTACCTTCAAGGCGGCATTTTCCATAAGCACAATTCCCGGAATACCTATTTGTTCTATAGAAAATTTATCAATTCTGCCCATATCCGTTCCTGTTACAGCTTTCATATAACCTCCGCACCAAGCTTCTGTCCTTATCTGCACTTTTAGAAAGTATATCTTTCCAAACTAAAAATAATACCCTTGAGCCAATTGACTCTACTTATTATTAAAGTATATTTCATCAAGCTTTTGCAACTCGTCTTTACCCAGTAAATCATGGAAATATGAATATGTGTCTGTATCATCCTGAGCTAACAGCCCTCTTTCATCAATTAGCTTCTTAAGATGCTCCCTTGTAGCGGCAATCTCTTTGTCAAGGGCTTCGACCTTCTGCCTGCTCTCTTTTATGGAAAAATATACTATTTTAATGGTTTGCTCCAAAAGCTCAAGATTTGCCTGCCTTATTTCCTTTGGTATATCCAGAAGCCTTTCTTCTATCTCCTTGGTTCTTTTATTAATTGCAACTATTAATTTCTCACATTCCTGCATCTTTAACCGGGCTTCTTCATTATTATTGTCAAAAGCCTCTGTTGTAAGCTTTATAATACAGTCCATGTATTCCTTTTTTTTTGAAGCTATTTCTTTCGCCTCTGATGTCAATCTGGCCTGTTCCTTTAACAGCTCTTTTATGCTGCTTTCACAGTCTAATAGCTTCCCTGTCTTAACGATATTCTTAAATAAGCCGTTCCATCTTTCGTCTAAAATAAGGATGGATATATCATTTTTAAACAAAACCTTGATATCCAGTTCTTGTATTTTCTTTCTCCTGCTAAATATATTTCTCATATATCCTCCATCTGTTATATATTTCAGACCAATAGCATAAATTCTGCCGAAATAGCGGTTCAAAAATAATTATACACTTATATCCTTCTTAATTGGTTAAAAAACAAATATCTTTCATTAATAATATCGGAATAATTACTGCTTATTAATAATACTTTTTGTGCAAGTTTAATTTATTGCCTTGTAATGATTTTGCTACAAATGTATAATTAGGTATTGTACAAGGAGGCGGTATTTTATAATGGAAAACCTATTGCTTTATGCCCACGCAGGGAGCAGAAATCATGGCTGCGAGGCAATTGTAAGGTCAACTCTGAAAATTTTAAATTTAAATAATGTAAAAATATCTCTTGCAACCTTCAGGCAGCAGGAAGACTTATCTTTTCTGGCTACTGATTTCAACCTTAATATGCTGGAATATAAAAAATATGAAGGCTTACACCCTATTCGCCTGTTTGATGCCGGCTTAAGAAAGCTGGGTCTTAGCCAGAATATGCTTTTTTCATTTTCTCAGAAAGCCATAATTGACACTATGGATAAAAACACCTTATGCCTCTCAATAGGCGGTGATAATTACTGCTACGGCATACCCAGATGGATATATTATACAAACAGAATGGCTGCGCAAAAAGGCTGCAAAACTGTTTTCTGGGGATGTTCGGTAGATCCCGGGGCAATTAACAGGGAAATGCTGGAGGATTTGAAAAGGTACAGCCTTATTATTGCCAGAGAAAGTATCACTTATCAGGCCTTTATTGAAAACGGACTGACAAACTCTGTTCTTCTTCCAGATCCGGCCTTCACTTTGGACACAAAGCTTTCAAAGCTTCCTGAAGGCTTTATTTCCGGCAATACTATAGGTATAAATGTAAGTCCTCTTATTATGAAAAACGAGAGTACTGACGGTATCGTCCTGAGAAGCTATATTAATCTGATACAGCATATCATAGATACTACTGACAGCCAGCTTGCGCTGATACCTCATGTTTTATGGGAGCATGACAATGACATGATACCTCTGTGCAGGCTCTATGATATATTTAAAGATACCGGAAGAGTTATATTAATTGACGGCAATTATAACTGTATGGAGCTAAAGGGTTTTATTTCACGCTGTAAATTATTTATCGGCGCCCGTACACACGCAACTATCGCAGCCTATTCAACCTGTGTGCCGACATTGGTTATCGGCTATTCCGTAAAGGCAAGAGGTATAGCTAAGGATATTTTCGGCAGTGAGGACAGGCACACTTTACCGGTTCAAAAATTGGAACAGGAAAACCAGCTCATACATGCATATAATTCGCTGTCAGCCCAAGAGTCTGATATCAGGCAGCACCTAAGCTCTTTTATGCCTGAATACATCGGCAAAGCATACAAAGCGGGTGAATATGTAAGAAAGCTGGGAATAAGCTAATTAAATCGTATATTTTATTTGCTAAGTATTATTATACTTCTTCAGAAAAATTGACAGCATAAATCAGTAATGCTAAACTTAAAACCAAAAATAGGATTAAAAAAGCTGATAAATATGGGATACTCGTACAGCTTTTAGCAATCCTGCATGCAAAAGGAGATTAAATGAGCAGTTCACCACTTATTTCGGTAATAATTCCTATGTATAATACCGTTAAATATATTAAGCAAACTGTAGAAAGTGTGCTGGCTCAAACCTACAGCAGCTTTGAGGTTATTATTGTTGATGACGGCAGCACAGACGGAAGTGGGGAAATCGTGAAAACATTGATGCTGAAGGATTCCAGAATCAAATATATTTTTCAGTCCAATCAGGGAGTTTCTGCTGCCAGAAACAATGCTATCGTACATTCTCAAGGTGAATATCTGGCTTTTTTGGACAGCGATGACTTATGGCTTCCGGACAAGCTGGAAAAGCAGGTGTGCAGGCTTTCAGCTGCCGGCATGGATGGATGTTACTGCGGTTATCAATACTTTTGTGAAGCTTCAAAAGGCGACCGTTTTCCCAGGCGGTATTTTGAAGGTAAAATATTGCTGGAGGTGATAAAGGAAAAGGTCTTGGTCTGGACCAGTACTGTTGTAATAAAAAGAGCTGTTGTAGTAAGCAATGCAATTGCTTTCAGGACAGGTCTGAATTGGGCGGAGGATATGGATTTTTTCTGCCGGCTTATTTATAAATGTAACTTTTGTTGTGTCAAGGAGGTTCTTGCACTATACAGACAAAGGCCAAACTCACTTTCGGCCTCTCCGGACAGACTGCCCGAGATACAATTATGGAAGGAGTTTATGCAATGGGTGAAGGCTGCCCCTTCATCAGACCTATACAATAAGCAGGATATTGAAAGAGCCATATACAGCTACAGGCTTCCCAGCATTGCAATTTCCTGCCTCTATCAGAGACTTTCCAATGGAGCCAAGCCTGAGGAGGATTTTTTCAGAAGAGCTCCGCTGCAATTGGTTTTTGCTTACAGGCTAAGCCTGTCCGAGCCGGGTTTGAAGCTGTTTATAAAAAAACTGCTTATCCGTTTCAGATATGGTTATAAATCTGATTAGCAATTGAAATTCTATTTATAAACCGATGCTTTTAGAACTGCTGCAAACGGACAAGAAAATGCATTGAAAAACAGCTGTTTTTGAAATATATTAATATGTGAAAAGTAAATTACTATTTTAATAAAAGATTGAGGAGAGTAACACGTATGAAAATTGTAAATGAAAAAGGTAAATTATTCGGGTTAATTAATATCGTTGATTTAAGCATTATCATTCTGGTTCTTCTGATTGGAGCCGTAGTCCTATTAAAAGCAATAGGTACGGATGTGGGTCCTATCACAACTGAGGAAAGTCAGCAGAATATAACGGTGACCTATAGGTGCACCGTAAGAAATACTGATCAGATAAAAGCTTTAAAAGAAGGTGATCAGCTTATATCCCTGCTGAAACCGGCGGACGCCTATATCAAATCTATAGCCTATGCAGACTTGCAGGTACCTATAAGCACAGCCGACGGTAAAGCAGTATACGCTCCGGATCCTGTCAGAAAAGAACTCACTGTTACATTTACGATGAAGGCTGCTAAGGGAAACGGAATAATAAAGCTTGATAATCAGGATGTTGCAGTAGGTAAGATATTTACATTAAAAACTCATACCTTTGAAACACAAGGAACTATAGAAGCTATTCAGTTAAATTAGGAGGAATCTTAAAGTGTGGAAATATGTATCCAACAGCCTGCTTTTCAGATTCCTGATGTATATTTATAATATATTTTCCAATGCCTTCAGCAACAGCTTAGCGAATAAGTGTCTGAAAACGCTGTCAGCATGGAATCAAAGCAGTCTATCATATAAAGCTATACAGAATTACATGGCACAAATGCCTAAATATGCCCATTCCAAAGCATATAGATTTTTAGCTTTTTGCGGAAGCAAGCTGGATAAGCTTGCAGGCTGTATAAACTCATGCTATTTAAAAGCATACAAAAATAGTCTTTTATGTAAAATAATCGGCAGCATTAAAAGCCTTTCTGAAAAATACCTTGGCAGACAATATAAGGTCATACTATATATCATTCTTGCTCTTGCCTTATGTACAGCTTGCCTTTTCCTGCCTAAGCTTGCGATTGCCGGTATAATCGGAGTTTTGGCTGTTATATTTATCCTGCGGGATTTTGAGAGAGCAGCTTATCTGATAAGTATTTATCCGATACTGTATTATATTGCCGTCAGTACCGACATAGGCTCCTTGGCATCAATATGGGATGAGCTTCTGATTATCTTCTGCATAGGTGTGTGGTTTTACAGATGGCTTATTGACAGAAGAGATTTTGCATTCAACTGGTCGCCTGTGGACTTTTCATTATTTCAGTTTTTCTTTGTGGCAATAGTATTGTTCGTTCTGGCATCCTTTGATTCTCTGGGCTTTGACGGTTTAAGAGCAAATATAGAATATTTGATGTTTTTCTTTATAGTTGTTAAGCTTCTCAGAAGTGAAAACGGTGCTAAAAATGTAGTTAAAATAATGATTTTTACCGGCATTTTTATGTCTGTGATTGGTATATATCAGTATATCGCCAAGGTTGAAACTCCAGCATACTGGACAGATAAGGTTGAGGTCACCTCCGGTCCAAGAGTTTTTTCAATAGTAGGCAGCCCTAACGTTTTGGGATGTTTGCTGGCGATGCTCATTCCCCTTGCGGTATCTCTCATGTTTTCGGAGAAAAAATTATTGCAGAAGCTTTTATATACATGCGCTGCCGGATTAATGGGTATTTGTATACTGCTTACAGGTTCCCGCTCATCATGGATAGCACTCGGCCTTGCACTGATTATTTACGCCTTGCTGAGTAAAAGGTACAAGATAATAGCAGGGCTTGTGGTTGTGGCTGCTTTGGCATACAGCTTTGTTCCCACAGTCCAGAGCAGAATAAGTTACATGCTGGATCCCGAATATATCATAAGCAGCTTCAGGGGAGGAAGGTTTTCCAAATGGCCGAAGGCAATGGAAATGTTTTTAAACAGCCCTGTATTCGGTACGGGCTTCGGATTGTTCGGCGGTGCGGTAGCAACAAATAACAAGGTCAAGGGTGCCTTCTACGTAGATAATTATTATCTCAAGGCCGCTGTAGAAATGGGTATATTCGGCTTTATAGCCTTTATGACAGCCTTGTATAATGGGATAATCTGGCCTCTGAGAGCTATCGGAAAGGTTGAGGACAAGGTTTCCAAGGGCATTGTCCAGAGCGGCTTCGGAGCAATGATAGGTATTCTTTTTACTAATATAGTCCTTAATAATTTCGATGCACCTTCCGTAACCACATACTTCTGGACAATATCAGCTGTATGCGTTTATCTGGGTTTTATAAGAAAAGGCCCAAGCAACGTACTCACCAAAATTATAGCCCAGAATGAAAGCATATAATTAAATTAATTACTTATAAAAATCCCCTCGTCTCGGCATATTACTGCATATTACTGAACGAGGGGATTTATAATTATTTCACAGCAAATAACAATCATCTACTTCAGCACCTTTTTTGCCGCATGCAGCAGTCCGGTTTTCTTTAGTACCTTTGCCGCTGCTTCTGTCATTTTTCTTTTTGCTGTTATTACTATACTCTCTGAGCAGTATTTATATGCTAATTTGTCGAAAGGAAGCTTGCCAATATCCTCAAAAAACGCCCCTCTTTTTGGATTCTCTCCGGCAGACCTAAAGGCGGCAGGATTATAACAGACTGCTTTATCAATATCAACCCTTTCTGATACAATCAGGTTCTGAAGCCTGTCAAGCATCAGCTTGCCTTTGCCGCTGTTTGCAAAAACAAGTGAAGTGCCCTTGTCATCATCCATATGCGGTGCAATCTTCTGAATCCCCCAAAAATCCGCAAGTGTAATATCACTCTGCCTGTGCAGGGTTTTAAAACTGCATTTGTGACATGACGGCCGCAGACAGGCATCCTTTAAAAATGCCTGCATATATAAGTCCTTATCCAGAGTCTGTATATACCGGGTGCCATTATTAAATTCCAATTCCATAGAAAACCTATTCCAGCCTTTGTCCTTGTGTCTGAAATTTGCTCCTTGAACCTTTGACCCCATATGGCTTTCCTGATATGAAACATATTTCCCCCATGCCCTTGGAGACGGTACTCCGTGGCATATAATGTCTATGCAGAACAAATTATCATATTCCTGCTGCAAATAGGCTTTTAATCCTGCTATCTGGCAGGGTGTCCCTGAAAACAATACCTTCCTGTTTTTTTTGAGAAAATTCCCGGCGATTTTATATGCTTCTCCTATTTTGCTCTGCACATATTTTGAACCCCTGAAAGCCTTCAGCTGTTCCATTGATTCAGCATAGCTGTGTACAGCTGTCATATCCTTATCCAGAATAACACCGAATACCACGCCGCCTTCATTAATTATCTGCTCTGCAATCAGTGTGAATATGCCCCCCGAAGAGCTTTCAAGACGAACCTGTTCATTTTTGCTGTAACAGGCGAATGCCTGCGGCTCATTATCTATATCCTTTTTATTACTCACAGGACATACTTTTTCACAAAGTCCGCAAGCAATGCAGCTCTTCAAATCAACTCCGGGATACAAAAAGCCCTCGCTGTCGCTCTCCATATTAATACATTCCTTCGGGCAAACATTAGCACATGCATGACATCCCGTACAGTTATATTTTTCAGTTATCTTTATCATTTGAACTCCTTTTAAAGCCTGTTAATTAATGCCCTTCAGCTTCATTCAGAAAACCCGACCCAAATAAAATCAAAACAGGTATAACAGGCATATGATATCTGGCCTGTACCTCCAGCAAAGTGTACGATACAAGTATTCCCCCAAAAACCATAAGCAAAACAAGCGCATCATAGCGTTTCTCTCTAAGCGTATAGAAGCATGAACATAAAGCCATTAATATAACCAAAACATAGAAAAACTGGGCCAGTCCATAAAACGCTCTTGGGTGTGATTTAATTACCGCCTCTGCCTCCGAGCTGTGAGCTGCTACTGTACTCCAGTAATAGCCATAATTTTCATTTCCCCATAAAATCTCAAATTTATTCTTAATTAAATTCCGGAGCTGCCCCGGACTGCTTCTCAATCTGGTAAACGCTATCTGCTTTGCCTCCTTATGGACTTTGTCAAAATCATAAGCATTCTTTTCAATTATACCAAAGTCCTCCTTGTTAAAAACTCCGTTGTACTTAGTATTTGTACCTATCATCAGGTTGAATCCGCCGTCAGATTTTGTTATATCCACTCCTGTGGCCATCTGCACAGGTATATTTACTATATTGAGAGCTCCGAAATAGCAGATTAAAACAAGGACTATCGACTTGATTCCCAAACCGGTGCTGTTAATAGCCTTTGCCCTGTATTTCTTATATAGCAAAACAAATACCGCAAAAACAGGCAGCAAAAGCATTGCCATTGGCCTGACAAGCTGCGCGGCAGCCGTAAGCAGGCCTATTCCCGCTAATATCAGATTGCCGCTGCCAATTTCATAGTTTTTATAGGTATATCTTTTTATAAACCTCAGAATAAGGAGTAACGAGCCTGTAAACAGCACCATAAACAAATGCTCCGATGCAATAACAGAGGTATACATTATTTGTGCGGGCCAGAATGCAGTCATCAATGCGGCTATTCTTCCTGCCTTTTCAGAATAAAGCATTCTTCCTCCCGCATATATAAGCATTACAAGTATTATCGAAAGGACTGCATTAAACATTTTTGCAACCATCAATCCGGACCCGAATACAGAGTATAAGCCGGCCAGCACCATACCAAAACCTATTTTGAAAGGAAAGACGGCATAGAAATTGACAAAGCCCTTAAAATTCCCCTGACTTGCACTTACCCCATAGTTATGGATATGAAGAAAATCCGAGAAGGGCTGAGTATCAACAAAGTATACCCATATCAGCCTTGGAGCAAGCGCGGCAAGCACCAGCAAAATAATAAACAGTCCCGTATTAATTTTTGTAATTAAGTTTAACTTACAGCATAAAAATATGCTCGCTGCTGACAGTATCAAATAAATGTATCCCATATACGAGGGCATTTTAACTGCCGACGGTCCCAAATTACGGACAACGCATACTAAAATCAGCGCCAGTAAGGCAACAGCTCCGCAAATTATTAAGTAAAAAATAATATCTTTAAATTTCAGTTTATTCAATTTAATGTTTCCTTTCTGATAATATGGTTCTCCAAGGCATATTATTAGTATATATTTGTATAAAACATATTACAATATTGAATACTCCTTGAATTTGATTTTCGATATTACATATGATATTCTAAGAAAAAGTTTTTAAGAGGCAAATTGATTATTTACAGCTATTTACAGCCAGCATTGGCTTTATTGTTATAAGATTAATTTGTTTAAAAATCACATAAAAAGGCAGATTATAATTATGGGTAAAGAAAGTATTTACAAGCAGTATGAACCGGCTGTCACACCGCAAAGCAAAGCCTTCGGCAAGGTTTATTGGTTCGCTTTTTGTGCAAATGATATGCTGGTTAAGGTTGAAAACGGCAGTTACAGTATCCCTTATATGAACGATTTACGGGAAATGAATATTTCTCCTGTCAGAGCCCAGTATCTGGGACTCTTAAAAGGCTGCCCCTGCTATTCAGCAGAAATTGCCTCACAGGATAATATCCCTTTGGGAATGGAATTCATACCCTTGAGAGCCCTGTTTGATTTAATTGACATGGATTTATTTCTTTTAGCAGGCAAAGCCTTTCAAATAATACTGTGGGATCAATCTCATCAGTTTTGCGGCAGATGCGGTACTCCTACTCAGGAGCTGCCCGGCGAGAGGGCAAAAAGCTGTCCCAAGTGCGGCTTAATCACCTATCCCCAGATTTGTCCCGCTGTAATAACGGCTGTTTTCAGAGGCGACAAAATACTTCTTGCACATGCCAAAGCCTTTAAGGGAAACCTGCACAGTCTTATTTCAGGCTTTCTGGAGCCGGGTGAAACCCTTGAGGAATGTGTTCAGAGAGAAATAATGGAAGAGGTGGGCATACGGGTAAAGAATATAAAGTACTTCGGCAGCCAGCCCTGGCCTTATCCCAATTCATTAATGGCAGGCTTTACAGCTGAATATGAAAGCGGTGAAATAACCGTTGACGGTACTGAAATCGAAAAAGCAGGCTGGTTCAGCCCCGGCAATCTTCCTGAGCTGCCTTCACAGGTAAGTATCTCAAGGCAAATAATTGACTGGTATATTCAGAAAGGCTTATAAGTTACCAAGGAGACAGACTTTTAATTTCCTTTGTCCGTCTCCTTATTTTCTGACTCTTTGTGCTTATTTACTCTCTGTGTTATTTCTATCCTTCAGAGCCTCTATTCTTTCTTTTAGTGCTTTCTCCGCTAGTTCCTCCGATATATTGTCCTTTATAAACTGCACCTTGTTGCTTGCTTTTATTTTACCGTTTTCTATCAGTATATCCCCCTGCTGCGGGTTTATAGTAGAACATGGACTATCCTCATAGCTCTCTAAAAAGAATATATGTCTTTCTCCAGTTTGATAGTATACAGTCCCATACATATTACGTTCATCATATTCAATCTCTTTATAGGCTCCTCCGAATTGCTTGATTTTTACTACGTCTCCGGGAAAATACCTCCCTTTTATAACCTTACTTATTTTGATTTCCGAAACTGTATACACATGACTTACCGGTTCCCCTTCCCCCGTCAGGGTATTTACAGTCTTCCCTGTCACCAGCTCTTTTGGGGCATCAACCTCAATAACATCACCTATTACGACTGTATCAGCGTATTTATCCGCCTGGTCATAATTTTCATAATACCTGTATGAAGCTAATACACCACCAGGCAATGGTGGATTTACAGATAAGCCACTAAATGAAATATTATTATTAAACACCTCCGCTGGTGTCCTTATCATAAAAAAAACTGTTAAAAGCAGCAGTACCAAAAGCAATACACCTATTGAACTGAGTAATAGTTTCTTATTTTTTATAATTTCCATAATAAATTGTTCCCACCTTATTTTTACTACAAGCAAAATTTTACCATAATATTCTATATGTATCAATAATTCAGTAACTGATATATTCAGAATACATTCCGCTGTACTCAGAATTTTTGTGTCCCAATAGGGCATAGAAGGCATAAAGGAGAAGAGGTATAAAAGCATATTGCTCAATTGCTTTCATACCTCTTCTTGAGAAATTATTTATGGTTAAAAAATGCTTTAGGAGGCTAAGTCTCTGTAATCATATCACCTCGCTTCATAATTCAATCTAATTGAATTTAGTCTAATGTATAGCTCAGGGCCTGATTTGAGCTTACTGAATTTCAATTCTGCTTTCAATCTTTTTAGACTCACTCTTTGGCAATACAATCGACAGAACTCCGTTTTCATATTTAGCCGAAACCTCATCAGCCTTTACATTCTGGACATTGAAGCTCCTGCTTGCAGAGCCGTATCTTCTTTCTCTTCTGATATAGTTATTCTTCTCTTCCTTTGATTCTTCAGTTTTTTCTACTGAAATTGTAAGCCTGTCATTCTTCAAGTCCAGTTTAATATCTTCCTTCTTAGCACCCGGGATTTCCGCATCAATTACAAATTCGTTTTCAGTTTCCTTAATATCTGCTTTAATTGAACCGGCACTTACAATTCCCATAAAAGGTTCATTAAAGAAATCATTAAACATGCTGTCGATATCAAACAAGCTTCCTCTTTCTTGAACATTGTTGTTTCTGAATGGTACTATTCCAAACATATAAAACACCTCCGTAAAATTTTAATTTATTAGTTGTTTTTTGATTTTGACTTTCCTTGACCTTATGACTATATTATACTCATTACTAATATAAGCTTCAATATTTGATTTTGACTTTCTTTGACCTTTATTGTACTTTAAAATTAGTTTATTTAATTTATATCACTCTGTCTCAATATTTCTTAAATTTTCTCACTCTTTTGTTTTTTAGCCCTAGAAGCTGTAAAAGCTCTCTCCAATTAATAACACCCACCAGTGCCATTAAGAATAATGCTATTATAATATATGCAGCTATTGCAAAAAGTGTATGCACAGATGCATTTAGCCTCATAAAGCTGAAAAAGCCATAAATATTTTTCCCGAAAATGAACAGAACAACCGTCACTGCCGCGGGCAAAAGCACCCAATGCCTTAAATCCAGTACCATACCCGTATTTTTTACTATAGTAATAAAATTTAAAATGCATATAATTAATGAGCTTATTATCATACCTATTATGTATACCGGCAGACCATATTCAGGGATAAGGAAGTATACAAACAGAATTCTTATAACAGACCCGGCTATAGAGTTTGCCAATAGAAGTCCCTGCTTGCCAAGACCATTCATCACACCCATCAGTATTTGCTGCAGATAAAGGAATATGCAGGTAAACGAAAGTAAAAACAATGTTCCTCCGATATTCTGCCCGGGATAAATCAAATCAGATATTTTATTGGGATAGCAGGCAAAAAGTGCCATAAATACAAAGCCGAGAACCATGGTTATCTGAATCGACTTGGAAATCCTGTAATTAACTCTATTGAAATTTTTCAGCGATATCGATTCTGAAATAGCCGGTACCAGGGTAGTCGCAAGCGATGTGGTGACAAGCTCCGGAAAAAGTATCAGTGGCATTGCCATTCCCATGAGCTTGCCGTATTCCTCCATACACTGTATATAATTCAAGCCCCCCTCCAACAATCTCTGCGGAATCAATATCACCTCCACAGCCGCCATTACAGATATCAAAAATCTGTTAAAGGATATTGGAGCTGCACAGCCAAAAATCAAGCTGACTAATTTTCTTTTTCTTATCTTGCCTTTCACAGAATTTTTGTCGGAAAATGAATATTTCTTATATTTGTAGCAAACAGCCAGCACAAGCAAATTTGACATCTCTCCTATTGCCATGGCCAAGGTTGCCAGCGCACATGCGTACTCAAGCCCCGCCTTTAAAAACTGAGAAGCCAGTGTAATTACTATACCTATTTTGACCAACTGCTCCACAATCTGAGAGACTGCTGTGGGAGTAACATCCTGTATTCCGTAAAAATAGCCCTTATATGCCGAAGCCGCCGCAATAAAGGGTATGCAGGGAAGCATTATAATAACCGACAAATATGTTCTGCTGTCCTTCAATACCTCATTAACAAAAAAGTTTATATTGGCATATAAAACAGATGAAACAACTGTGCCGGCCGC
The DNA here is from genome assembly GCF_003208175.1 of Ruminiclostridium sufflavum DSM 19573. GTDB lineage: Bacteria > Bacillota > Clostridia > Acetivibrionales > DSM-1351 > Ruminiclostridium > Ruminiclostridium sufflavum. Next base: position 99,553 of record NZ_QKMR01000007.1, read on the forward strand.
CAAAACAAAAAACAAGCCTATCTTTGAAATTCTTTTTATATTAATGCTGTTTCCCTTCGCAATCTGTTCAGCGGTCATTTTTGATACAGCTATTGAAACTCCGGAGGTCAATGTCAATATAATAAGGGTATATATAGGGACTATCAGCTGATAAAGCCCCATGCCCTCTGCTCCTATCAGATTTGAGAGATATATCCTGTACAGAAAGCCGATTACTCTTGAAATAAATCCTGCAATCATTAATATAATTGCACCCGTAATAAATGTTTTTTTGGTCATAGCCACCTCTGAGTATTTTATTTTTCATCCTGTCGTAATTTTATTACAAAGATATTAATTCAAAATATCTCTTCTCTACTATTAGTATTGAAGTTTGTATCCATTTATGTCTCTATGTTTGAAGAGGTTTGCCATATATTACAGGTTGCCCTTTCAGGCAAAAAAGCCTTATAATAGGCCTAACAGCAGCTTTGCGCAAAGCTCTCAGAAATGATGGCATAGTAGAAACACCCTGCATGCAGTCCATGAGGATAAGGCCTACCTGACTATCAAAAATAACCCTATAGAAAATGTTCTTATGCTGTTATAACCGGCATATAGGGAAACTATCGGAGGGCAAATGAATAAAAAATTGTTATCAACTTTTTTAGCATTATCTATTTGTGCAGCAGCAATAATTCCAATTTACAAGCATTTGGAGCTTAACAGCAGCAACAGCAGTATATCAGCTGCCAGTGAGCTGGAGCAATTAAATCCGGAAAAGCTAGAAGCCTTAACCGACGATGTCAAATTATCTAAAAGTGAGAGCACTGAAAATATAACATCAGAAAAAAAAGCAGCAGCTGAAAATACTTCCGGCTCAGCCGCAAGCAATTCCAGCACAAATAAGGCTGTCACAAGCTCAAAATCAAGTACAGAAAACAAGACAACAGCAAATACCGCTAAATCAAAAGCCAGCACATCGTCTTCAAGCGAATCAGCTGCAAAAGCAACAACCAATAAGGCTGCTTCAAGTTCATCCTCAAGCACAAAAAGTACTTCTTCAAACAGAGGAACGACATCCTCTGCCACAAGCTCCAAGGCAAGCGCTGTAATCAGTACCGCAAAAAGCCTTCTGGGAGTGCCTTATGTTTGGGGCGGAGCATCTCCAAGTGGTTTTGACTGCTCCGGATTTACTCAATATGTATTAGGCAAAAATGGCATTACTGTTCCAAGAACTGCCGCTGAGCAGTATAAATCAGGAACAAGCGTCTCAAAAAGTAATCTGCGCGTGGGTGATTTAGTATTTTTTACAACCTATAAAGAAGGTCCTTCTCATCTAGGCTTTTACTTGGGGAACGGCAATTTTATACATGCCAGCTCTTCAAAGGGAGTCACTATATCAAGCTTAAGCAGTGATTATTATTCAAGCAGGTATATAGGAGCAAGAAGAGTAATTAATTAGGCTATAATATCGCAAACCGAAAATCCGGTATGCTTTTAAAAAGGCTTTCAGAAAAAAATTTCTGAAAGCCTTTTTTATTTATTTTCTCTTATGATAGAATAATAGCAGAAAAAACAATAGTGGGTTACTAAGCGCAGAGCAGATATTCTCCGCAAGTTTACACTCAATAAATATTTTATGCCGGAAATCAGCGTGGAGGTTATATGAAAAGGCCAAGTGAACGAAGCCTTCGAATTTTAATAGCTTTGCTTTCTATAGCAATTATTTTGTTATCAGTATTTACCTTTTTGGTTAAAAACGGTTTCTCAATAAAAGATATTTTCCCGAAAGCTATTGTGTCCGAGTTTTCTGCACAACCTGAAGGGCCTGCTCCTGCCGTAATAATAGATGCAGGTCACGGCGGCTGGGAACCCGGTGCAATTAACGGCTCAATACAGGAAAAAGAGGTTACCCTAGCTATCGCCCTTGAAGTGGAAAAAATTTTAAAAGAAAAAGATATCAGTTATTTTATGATTAGAAATGATGACACATATGTAAGTCTCGAAGACAGAATCAAAATTGCAAATGAAAAGGCTTGCAGGCTATTTGTCAGTATTCACAACAACTCCTATACCGATCCGGCTCAAAGAGGTGTATTAACCGCATATAATCCATACTCAGACACTGGTAAGGATATTGCAGGTATTATGCAGTCAAGACTTGAGAATCTGGGCATGAGAAACAGAGAGCTGATGCCCCGCCCGAATTTATATGTTCTCCGCTATACAAGCATGCCTTCTATATTGCTGGAAATAGGCTTTCTGTCTAACAAGAAGGATTTAAAGCTATTAACTGACGGAGACTTTCAGCAAAAATGTGCACAGCAGATAGTCTTGGGAATAGAAGACATCGCAGCTAAGTATTTTCCTGACGAAGTAAAAAACTCTGCAAAAGATTAAAAATCTCCTCTTTATTTGTTAATTTAAAAAGCTTTTGCTTTGTATATGCGGCATCTCTCAGGCCTTTAATATACCAAGCTATATGTGACCTCATTTCAAGAATGCCCGTTCTTTCTCCCTTATACTCTATCAGCATATTCATATGCCTTATAATTGTTTGTATTTTTTGTTCAGCTGTAGGCGCAGGAATAATTATACCCTCTTCAAGGTATTTGTTTATCTGATTAAATATCCATGGATTACCCTGAGCTCCCCTGCCAACCATTACGGCATCACAGCCCGTCTCCTCAAATAAGCGTTTTGCTGCTTCGGGGCCGGTTACGTCACCGTTGCCGATTACAGGAATAGAAACAGCTCTCTTTACCTGCTTAATAATATCCCAATCAGCCTTGCCGCTGTAATACTGCTCACGGGTTCTTCCATGAACCGTAACTGCACAGGCACCGTTTTCTTCGGCAATTCCGGCTATTTCAACAGCATTAGCGAGGGAATCATCCCAGCCCTTGCGTATCTTCACCGTAACCGGTTTTTTGGTGGCTCCTGAAACAGCCTTTACTATTTTGGCGACCAGCTCCGGCTTTTTCATCAAAGCGCTGCCCTCACCATTTTTTGTTATCTTGGGAGCAGGGCAGCCCATGTTAATATCAATTATACCGGCATCCGATCTGTCCAGCTTCTCTGCCACCTCCGCCATTATTTCAGGCTCGGAGCCAAATATCTGCACTGCACCGGGTTTTTCCTTCTCATCAAGCAGTGTCAGCTTTGTACTTTTATCGTCATTATAATGCATACCCTTTGCACTTACCATTTCAGTGAAGACAAGTCCGCATCCCTGCTCCTTGCACAACACCCTGAACGGCATATCCGTTACTCCGGCCATTGGTGCCAAAAAAATCCTGTTTTCCAATTCTGCGCTTCCTATTTTCACTGTTTGTTTCCTCGTTTTTATAAGTGTATGATAATTTATTTTTATTGCCGGCTATGTATTGCTATTTCCTGTCCGCTAAAACAGCCATCAGGCTATTCATTCCGTTTACAGCCGACGGAAATCCTGAAAAGGCTGTCATTAAAAGCATTAATTCCTTTAGCTGAGCAGATGTTACCCCTATATTAAGTGCCATATTAATATGTGTTTTTAACTGTGACTGCGCAGTCCCTAAAGCTGTCATAGCAGAAATTGAAGCAAGCTCCCTATACCTTTTGTCTATATTATTTCTTGCTGTAATATCCGCTTGCCCGCAAACTATAAGCTCTACAAGCTCCGGAGAAAAATCTCCGTAAAACTTCTCCAATAATTCCACCTGCCTGCCGTCCAATTCCGAAAGCACCCTTGAGCCTATTTCGTATCTGGTCTCAGGTAAAATTTCATTTGTAGGTTCAGTCCCTATATCATCCTCTATACCTTCGCTCTTCCGTTCATCTAAAACTGCTATCAGAAGGTTTACCGCATTAATGCATGACGGAAACCCTGAAAAGGCTGACATTTGAAGTATTATTTCCTTAATCTCATTAATAGTGCAGCCGACATTCAGTGCTCCGTTCATATGAAGCCTTAATTGAGGCTGGGCGTTTCCCAGAGCTGTTAACGCTGCTACTGCCGCTATCTCTCTTGATTTTAAATCCAATGCCTCTCTATTATAAAGTTCCCCCCAAACATATTCAACCATATACTTCTCTAAATCAGGAAATATATCCTTTACACTGTCATCAATGCTGCTGTGGGCATTGCCCAAAACCTTGCGCTGATTTATGTATCCTTGTTCCAATTTATTTTTTTTATCCATAGAAGTTGTCTCCTTTTGCTGAATCACTTGCAGTCCAAAGCTCCTGCCTAAATATAACTGTTTAACAAAAAGCGCCAGAAATCTTTAATTTCCAGCGCTTGGCGTCCCGAACAGGAATCGAACCCGTATCAGTGGAACCGGAATCCACCGTCTTATCCATTAGACTACCGAGACATTATGTAATTAAGCTGCTAAAACAAAAGCTTCCTGCAACGTAAATTTCCCATACAAATCCAATACATATTATAGCCTAATAATTGCTTGTTTACAATATCAAAAAGCTGCCAATATAATAAATTATCGTTTCAATTATCCCTGTACACCCTAAATAGCTGAATTACATTACAACTATAAAAAATATGCCGCCATATATATTACAGCCGGAGTAAAACCAGCTCCAGCAAATAGACAATTGCCTGACTAAGCAATGCATTCCAAATAAAAACAAGTACGAATACAATTCCTCTGATACTGTTTGAAAGCTTGAACAGCACACACAGCCCCCGTGTAATTACCCCGTTGAACCAAAAATACGCCAATATGCCAAGCACCGAGGATATGTATGCCAGTATATCAGAATTATACGTAACAGCCATGCTTCCGGTAAAATAACACAGCAAATCTACAGGTGTAATAATAGCATTAGCTATTGCATACAGCTTTGCGACCTTTGTTAACTGGCTTGAATATATCATTACCAATGACATGGACTTACTTTCATTTCTGTTTTTAAAATGCTTTATGGCATCAAAAGCGGGATAAGAAAAACCCATCATATCCACAAAGCCTACCACCAAGGCTGCCAAAAGCAATATCCCCATAACCTTGAAATTGAATTCAAAATTATTTCTGAATTCTGCATTATTTGAACACATACTAACCGCAGCGAAGAATACATCCCGCAAGCCAACAAAGACTATCCCTATATAAAGCCACATAGTTTTGTCATTAAGCTTGGAATAAAAATCCTTTCTTAGCAGGAAAAAATCAATTATTTTGTTAAAACTCAATTTCATATATGCTCCTTAATATTGTTTTACACATATCATATAATAATATATATGGCATGCTAAAATCAAGAGCGTTATCAGTATTAATACTGATTTTAAGAAATTATTACCGTTTAATGCATATTAAAACAGCTTCATTAAAAGAAAAACAACTGCTGCAACGCTACCAATCAAGGCTGAATTTATTATTATATTTTTAATGAATTTATTGTTAGCTTTCTCTTTTTTCTCCGGAGGGTGCAGCTTGCATTTATTTTCTTTAATATAGCTATTAATGATTGCTTCTGCCTCCTTCAGAATAAAATCCTTTTTTACATTGTTATGCTTATCCGAATTTAAAATGGTACATTTCTCCTCTCTTTCTTTCTCCTCTTTTAAAACCAGTATAGCCGACTCAAATAAATTGGAACAAATATCATTAATTACAATCACCCTTCTAGCTTTTCCATAAAACATAGTATCCTCCAACAAGAGCATTTATCAGTAGTTTATGAAAGTTTACTATTTTTATACGCATATACCAGATTAATAACAGCCAGTTACTTGGATTTCCATACTTTAGCCACCATCACCATCATGTCATCCACAGGAGCCTTATCCTTGCAGGCGCATAATGCCTCCTCCAGCAAATCATCCGCTATCGCCTGAGGATTCTTACTGGTCATTCTCTCCAGTATGCCTTGAACTTCTTTTACGCTGTCAGGAGTATTCTGAAAGGAATCAATAATACCATCAGAAACCATTATCACAAAATCCCCGTTATTTACCTTCTTATGTACCAGCTCCAATTCTACCTCACTAAGAATCCCTGCCGGCAGCGAAGCTGTTTTCACAGTTTCAACAACCTCACTTCTTTTAATAAAAGTAGGAGCCGCCCCCACCTTTACAAACTCAACCTCTCCTTCATATAAATCAACTACAGACATATCAATGGTCGCAAAAGAATCATCATTGGACCTCAGAACCAGAAGCGAGTTAATAAGCTTAACCGTAGTATCCTTGTCAAAGCCTGACTCCATAAACTGCTCAATCAGATTTACAGTAGCCTTGCTCTGGACACAGGCCTTATGCCCTGTTCCCATTCCGTCGCTCAAGGCTGCAATGTATTTGCCGTCACCGGTATTAATAAAGGTATAGTTATCCCCTGATACATATTTCTCATTTTTCGGTATTCGTGCCACACCTGTAATTACCTTGAAGGTTTCTTCTTCAACGAGATTGATTGTGCACATATTGCTTTTTGAATTCAAGCCGCACTCACTGCCGTCTTTAAGCATTCTGCGCCCTATTACCTCCGATACTGCCTTTTCAACATTCCCTATACAGGCCCTTCTTCCCCCGCAGCCTTTATACGTTAGCCTCACCTCATACTTGCCGAATTTATTTTCGTATACTATAGCCTCCGCATTTCGTATTCCTGCTTTTGATAAATCCAGTATAATCTGATTTTCTATATCATCCTTGAAGTCAATATCCACATTCAGCTCACCGGCCAAATTTGAGATTACCTTTGACATGCTTTTCAGCTGCTGTGAAACCAAGCCTCTGCTCTCACCTATCCTGCTCCTCCAAACCATGTCCACTTTGAACAGTTCAAAAACATTGTTAACGGCTTTTACAAATTCGTCAACCCTCTCACATCTGTCCATAAAATATCTGGGTATATCCTCCTGCTCGATCCATCCCTTACTGTCCAGCTTTTCAACAATTTTGAACATCACCTGATAGGTATTGCAAAAATTTTGCTCCCAGCAATGGGTGCACAAGCTGCAATCCTTGCATACCTTGTCCGCAACCCTGTCAAATATTGCTGTAATATCATGCTTCTCTGTTATAGTTTTAGTTTCGGATATCTCATCGAAGGTTTTCGCCATTTCACCGAAGGCTGCTGAAAATCTGTTTAATTTTTCTACAGTTATCTCTTTTATCCTGGCACTGTATCCCTTTTTGTCTCCCTTAGCCAATAATTTTCTATCAAACCTGCTTACCATTGCATCCATCGCTTTTTCGGGAATTAACATAAAGATTGCAACAGATATGACTATCTCGTACAAAATCAGCACCTCAATAGATCCTGTGATAACGTAAGTCAGTATTGCATCTCCCATTAGCACACCCATGCAGCAGCCTATTTTGCCCATGCTTCTCAGGATTCCCGAGATAAGCCCGCAGAACGCATATGAAGCAATTGCAGCAGATGATTCTGAGGATATACTTATAAGTGTGCCGACAATAACGCCTATTGCTGTACCGTTTCCTGCACCCGTTTTAAAGCTGAAAATAAGTATAATTATGATGCAGAAAATGTTTCTGAGACTTATTCCATAAATATTACACGGCCCCAGACCACTGACTGCCAATGCACATGCAATTGCAATGCTTAATATCTCCTCATTGGTCATGTTGTATATCTTTGAAGGACTCTCAAGAACCTCCATTACATTTTTCAGCACAAAAACAAGCGCAAAAATAATAAAACCGTTTAAAAGAGCTTCAAGTATGCTATACATATAAAAGCCTTCCAAATATATAAATACCGTTTCAGGGATTAAAAGACCTAAAAAGGTTATGATTCCTATTCTCAAATGAGACCCCATACTCTTTTTAAAAGGAATATTAATTGCATTAATCAGCAGCATTACGGTACTTGCCGTCAGCAGCTTGTAAAACAGCTCACTTTCGTACGCAGAACCTGTTGTGAGCATTCCTGCGAATATTGCAATTGATATAAATATCCTATTTATATTCATACCTAAGGTGGCAGCGTAAATTGCAATGCCAAACGGCATCCGTCCGTCAAACAGTGTAATTCTTCCAAGCAAAAAAGCCATAGGCAGAATAAAAAAATTTGTTTTGTTCAAATACTGCAATAAAGCCATAATTTTTGAACCGCTTGTCTTTTTGCGGTCAGCCGAATTATATCCTCCGATATTCTTATATGGAAGCGTCTCTGTCTTCATCTTCAGTAATCCCCCTGTACTTTATCATTTGTTTTTAACCGTAATTGCCTTTATGATTATAATGCAGGCAATAAAAATTATTTGTCACATTTAGAATAGGGAAATAATATGTTTTAGACAGTTATCATCAAAAAGCTGTATAACTATAACATGAATTTAAGTGCTTATAGTTTGATTAAAACAAAATCCCGGCTATAAAGCCACCGGTTTTTGATATACCCTGTCGAAACTTTTTCAGGCTATCACCTGAAAAACGTCACATATCATTTCGGCATACTATCGCACAAGGTTTTTAAAATAAAAGGGGGAGACCCTGTTTATAAAGCTGAGGGTGCTTTTATCACATCCGTCAGCACATCGGAAATTACAGGAAAAGAATTTAGAAGTATTGATACATAACTATGTAATTAAATCCGTACATGTAAAAAGGATTGCATATAAAATGCAATCCTTTTGGTGGGAACTATAGGGCTCGAACCTATGACCCTCTGCTTGTAAGGCAGATGCTCTCCCAGCTGAGCTAAGCTCCCAAATGGTGACCCGTAGGGGAATCGAACCCCTGTTATCGCCGTGAAAGGGCGGTGTCTTAACCGCTTGACCAACGGGCCGTTAAAAAGCGACATATTCTATCGCTTTATATGGTAGCGGCGGTGGGACTTGAACCTACGACCTGTCGGGTATGAACCGAATGCTCTGGCCAACTGAGCTACGCCGCCATAATACTGCCGTTTTGTAACGTGCTTTTACATTATACAAAAGAAGATGATTTATGTCAATAGCATTTTTCATTTTTTATTTGTTTTTAAGAGTATTTTCGCCGGCTCTGTGAGAAGCAATTTTAAAGCTTCAATTCGCATAAACCACCTGATAAAATATAAAAAGCCTTATGCTAAACCTCCGCATAAGGACATGACTTTCAAAGAAATATATTAAGACTAGCTGGTGGAATTAATCCACCAACTAGAATGAATTATTTTCAACAATACATATTATAAATTATATAAAATAAATTGTATATGTGAAAAATTATAAAAATTTTTAGTGTTTTTGAAAATAAAATTGTTGATTATTTTATATATATAACCTCCTCTATTTATCCTCCGGACCGGAGCCGAATATGGCAATATACTGCTCCATAAGGTAGAATTTCCTGCCGTTCCATTTCAGCACGCTCTGCAAATATCCCAAAGAATCTGCATGGTATCTCCCTGATATGCCCTGATAGCCTAATAATTCATAAATCCCGTTTCCGTCAAAATCTATGGGAAACAGTCCGCTTAACGGGTCAACCCAGCCTTCTATCGGTGCCTTGAGTTCACCATTTGGCTCATATATTTCGTTTAAGTATTCACAGCCTTTGTATGTTATATCTATTATAAACTTTGTTTTCAGCTCAATATTTTTAACACATACCCGATAAAAGTCCTCAAAACTTACTTTATAGCTGTATCTGTTGTTATATTCCTCATAATCAAAAATCATCCTTATCTGATTATCTATATCTGAAAATATGTAGTAAAACATAATTCCGCCGCTTCCGCCTGAAGCAATGCTTATAAGTATATCCTTGACCTTATCTCCTGTAAAATCCTTCAAAGTCAGAGCCGGACTATAGCCTGCATTTGATGCCAGCTTGAAGCCTTGTCTTATACCGGTCTTTCCATCCTTGATATTCAGTGTAATATCCTGTATAAACGAGCTGTCGTGAGTCCTTATACCGGTAAGATATACATAGTCAGGAATATTATCTCCGTTTACATCCCCAAAAGCACTTGCAACAATATTATTATTTTCATTTGAATATTTTCCGTATCGGTTTAAATTATACAAAATATATTCCTCCTTACCAAATATTCATTAATATTTATATTTCATTTCATAATATAATATGGAAACTATTTATAAATGATTCTTTATATATTAAATATTCTGTGCTAGTATATTACTAAGTCAATTACGGTTCAAGCCTTCGCGATGATATCTATATTTATTTCGTCTTTTCCAGCCGAAGTAAGCTTTTAAGCTGATTTTGAACGCAGCTTGGGTTTGAAAAAACAATATTGCATATACGAGGAGAACTGGCTATGGAAGCACACCATCAGAAAATCAGCACAAACAAAACAGATACCTTTCCAATAAACGTCTTCCACACCGATGTTCAAGAATTCCCTCCTCACTGGCATGAAAGAATAGAAATAGTTTATGTCTTGGGAGATGAACTGAAAATAGGTCAGAACAGCACAGTTTATACCTTGCATAACAGAGATATATTTATCGTAGGCATGGGCGAGGTGCATTACTTTTTAATGCAGCCACAAATATGCGACCGGATAATTATTCTGTTCAATCCTGCATTATTCGAGGAGCTTTCAAATCAATTAACGCGAATAAAGCTTTTAAAGCCTCACATTCCTTATGATACGGTTCAAAAAGACTCTGAATTTTCCATACACAGCTTTTTTGAAAAACAAATATTAGGCATTCAGCAAGAAAAATCCGATATGAAGGCAGGATATGAATTCTTTGTAGGAGCCAGGCTTTATGACATAGCCGCAGGCATAATCCGTTATATACCAAATGAAAAGCTCTGCTCTGCCCAATTGAATAAACAGATGAAAAAGCTTGAAATTCTTGAGCAGGTAACAAAATACATCGATGAAAACTACAAAGAGGAGATAACCTTGGCTGATGTCTCAAAATCAGCCAATTTCAGTATGTTTCATTTCACAAGGTTTTTTAAGGAGACCACCGGAATGACATTTGGACAATATCTGAATAATTATAAGGTTTCTAAGGCAGTCAGCATGCTCATTAATACCTCTGACTCCATATCGGAAATCTCTTTCAATTCAGGATTTAACAGCATTAAAACCTTTAATCGTGTTTTTAAGCAGGTAAAAGGCTGTTCTCCATCTGAATTTAAAAGGGCAATATTTGAGTAATATACAGCAACCTTTGGCGAGATATTTTTTATTATGTTATTTATAATTTAGCTATGGTAATCAGCATAATATATCAGCATTACAGATATATTCGAATAATCTCTGCAGCTTTCAGAAAAGAATATCTATAAAAATTTTTGTGCCAAGGGAGGCAGATTATGTCCTATAAAAACTTCAGTACGGCTATTTTTTACAATGCATTTGATTTATTAAGGCTGATAGAAGACGGCGCATTTGAATCATCCTTTGAATTCTTCTCAAAGCATATAGACATAGGAAAGATATACTTGGAAACCTATCGCAGCGGTACTTTTCTCTCGGAGGAAAATATGCTTTTCTGTAAAAAACACCTTAACGGCAAGGGTGTCAAGGTATCAGGAGCTATAACCACAACTCCTGCCGCTGAAAGCCCGTGGGATTTCAGCTCCTTTTGCTACAGCAGCCCTGAGCAAAGAGAGAAGCTGAAAGAGGTTGTTGCATATACGGCAGGTTTGTTTGATGAAATAATCTTAGATGATTTCTATTTTACTAATTGTAAATGCGATTTATGTATAGAAGCAAAGGGCGGTAAGAGCTGGGCGGATTTCAGGACTCATTTGCTGACGGAAGTCTCTTCTGAAATTATGAGTACTGCCAAATCAGTCAACCCTGATATAAATATGATAATAAAATATCCCAACTGGTATGATCACCATCAGTTTAACGGTTACACTCCTGAAACTCAGCTAAAGCTTTTCGATTCCTTTTATACAGGAACCGAAACCCGTGATTCCCAGTACACTCAACAGGTTCTCCAAAGATATGCCGGTTATTTTATTATGAGATATTTTGAAAATATCAATCCCGGCAAAAATCTCGGCGGTTGGTTTGATGCCTTTAACTGTAATTTAAATGCTTATGCAGAGCAGCTGTATATGACCATTTTCTCTAAAGCAAAGGAAATAACCCTTTTTTGTGCCGGCTTGCTGGCATATGATTATAAAATTTTCGTTCCATTGGCAGGTTTCATATTTAATGAATCGGACAAGCTCATGGGCAACACAGGCAAGCCTGCAGGCATCTCCTGCTATAAGCCGTTTAACTCAGACGGTGAGGATTACCTCCATGGATATCTCGGTATGTTGGGATTGCCTCTGGAGCCATTTGCGGAATACCCTTCACACAGTAAGTTTATATTGCTTACCGAAAGTGCGAAAAAGGATCCTGCAATTATTGATAAAATCAAAGCCAGCCTACGTGACGGAAAATCCGTAATGCTTACCTCAGGCTTGCTCAGAGCACTAAACAAACAGCTCTCCGACATAGCGGCAATAAATTATACCGATAAGAAATCAAAGGTCAGAGAATTTGGAGTGACAATGGAAGCCTGCGCTTTCAAGAAGTACTGTTCTTCTGATAAAGAAATTTTGATCCCTCATATTGATTTTAAAACAAATGACAGCTGGCAGAGAGCTGTCGGAATAGACAGCTGCAACAATCATGCCATTCTTTTAGAGAACAAATACAGCAAAGGCAAGCTATACGTTTTAACTATTCCTGACAATCCCGGAGATTTGTACAGCTATCCGGAGGATGTGCTGAATATAATCAGAGAGGCATCCTCAATAGATATGCCCGTCCATTTGGAGGCTCCCTCCCGGATAGGCTTGTTTATATATGACAATGACACCTTTATAGTTGAATCCTTCAGGGAAACAAACACCGAATTTACAATCGTTGTTCATAAAGAAGCCCGATTCTTGTCTCAGCTTGAATCACATAACTGCTATGATTCCTCGGAAATGGAAGCAACAGTTCACAAGGGAATGACCTATTTTAAAATATCGCTTAGTCCCGGTGCTTACAAAGCCTTTCGTATTGAGTAATTCTTACTCTGTACAGCTTCCGTTATTTTTTTGATATACAGTGCCCCCAGCACTTATATATGTATATGTGATGCAAAAACCGTTTCTGTATTTTATGGAACGGTTTTTGCAATATTCGCCTTATAACGTATAAAAGTACCAGCCGGAGGATATGATAATAGTGCCGCTTTCTTATAAACAATCCTGTACTGTTTTTGTTATATTCCTACGGCTGATATTCATATAATATTGAAAGTGAGAATTATACCTAAGGTGGATATATGTTAGTTCAATGTGAAAAAAGAGAATTTATCAAGCAGGACGATCTTATCGCTATAACCAGAGACGGCAGGTTCATAGGCTACGGTAAGGTCACAGCAATATTAGAAAAGCATGTACTTGTTGATATTGATAAAGCAGCAAGCAAATCCCTGTTTGAAATCTTCAGCGAAGATATTCCTTATGATTTCATGTTTGTAAATGATAAACACTCCTTGCAGGATAAGCCTTGAAGCCCTTATATTCATGCTTCAGAGTGCGGTATCTGTTATACCGCATTTTTTGTCTGCCAAGGTGTATGCCTGGATTAAAACCCTTCCATATTTTGCTCGTTAACAATTTGTTTTTAATTTTATAACAATTTATTAAAATTTTCTTCGTAAATTGTACATAATTTCTGTTTATCATATAGACATAAGGTAAAATAAATTCTGTTTATAGATTGGAGGAAATATTATGTATAACGAAAACGATTGGAATAATCAACCACAAAATGATAATAATTCAGATTCTCAACAACAATACAATAACGATATATATTCTCAGGAGCAGCAAAATAATGAAATGAACGCAAGCACACAGGCTTCCGGTAACTTGGACACGCAGCCGCAGAATACTGACCTGCCGGATACCGAAGCTCAAAACATGGAGGATTGGTCTGCTCAATCGCAATACCCTGTTTTTATGAGCAATCAGGAGCAAGACACCGACAATTACGAAGCTCAAGCTCAAAGTAATGATGCTTTCAGCAATCAGCCGCAGGACAGCTTTGATTTTGATGGAAGCCCGGACTCACAGGCTCAAAGCCAAGCATATTACAAAGAGATTATTATCAAGCCTGAGAGCAAAAGGAAGCACAAATTTCTGACATATATGTCTCTTGTTCTTGTTACTTCTGTTGTTACAAGCTTTGTAGTAGGCGGAGCGTTGTATACCAGCTTCTCTAATAAGCTCAGCGATATTCAGAGCGGTATTTCAGCAACCGACAAAGCAACAGTTACCCAGACTGCTTCCGATTCAAGCTCCGTTTCTGGTACAAACCTCGTAACCTCGGATAATTCGGATGATCTGACTGTAACCGAGATAGCTAAAAAGGTGGGTCCGTCTATAGTAGGTATTAAAATGACTATACAAACAACTAACCGTTCATTTTTCTTCGGTTCTTCGTCGTCTCCCTCAACATCGGATTCTGAAGGTTCCGGAATTATAATAAGCTCTGACGGGTATATAATGACAAACTACCATGTTGTTGAATATGCCGACCCAAACAGCAATGTAAAAAACACCACACTGACGGTTTATTTGCCTGATAAGCGTGAAGCGACAGCAAAATTTGTCGGCGGAGACAGTGATAACGATTTAGCTCTGATAAAAATTGATTTAACCGATCTTCCGGTCGCTGAGCTTGGAGATTCATCAGATGTGGAAGTCGGAGACTTGGCGGTTGCCATTGGTAATCCTCTCGGCATGGAATTTGCGGGCTCTGTTACCTCAGGAGTTATAAGTGCCTTAAACAGACAGCTGGACACTGGGAATGTTTCATTAAATCTTATCCAGACTGATGCAGCCATAAACCCCGGAAACAGCGGAGGTGCATTGTTAAATTCAAAAGGACAGGTTATAGGCATAAACTCTGCGAAAATATCAATTACAGGTGTTGAAGGTTTAGGCTTTGCCATTCCTATAAATACTGCCAAGCCCATAATTGAACAATTGAAGACATACGGCTATGTAAAAGGAAAACCGCTTGTTGGAATATCCGGTCAGGAGGTTTCAGAAGACATCTCCAAAATGTATGGACTCCCTGTAGGAATATATGTAGTTGAAGTTACAGGCGAAGGTGCCGCTCAGGCTGCAGGAATTGTGAAAGGTGATGTATTGACAAAGCTTGACGGTAAGGAAATTAAAACCATGTCTGATATTGATGCCGTAAAAAAACTGCATAAGGCAGGCGATACTGTAGATGCAGTAGTTATAAGAAGCGGTAAAACCCTTACACTTAAGCTGACTTTTACTGAAGACAAATAACAGTATTACTTTTTATAGATGCAGTAACCATAAATTACCTTTTCCCCTAAAAAAGCAAAGGGCTGTTGCAAAAGAACTCACCATGATTAATGGAAACGTTCCTGCAACAGCTTCTTTGTTTTTATTATCTGTCCTCAAATAAAAAATCCGTAAGCTCCGCCTCGGTATTTTCTTCAATAAAGCGCATCACCTCATCCAGCACTGCATTTGCCTGAACCCTGCTTGAAGAAACACATACTGTACTAATCACTATAGTTTGATAATAATCCTGCTCATCTGTCTCGGCTATTGATACATTAAACTTATTGCGTGTTCTTTGAATCAAGCTTTTCACTATCATTCTCTTTTCCTTCAAAGAATGACAATTCGGCGCATAAAGCCTCATTTCAAGAGATGAAACTATCATTTTACCCTCCGTCAATATCCAAAATCTTCTTCTACAAGGATAACTTTTATCCTGTCCTTTTTTCGTTGATACGCTGAAACGACGTAATTGCAGCATATTCTGTCAGGGCTGCCGCATCCTTCCGCCATGCCTGATGCATCTTCCGAGAAGGAGATACATTCTCCCTTTTCCCTGCAATAGGTTCTGGATTCCAGTCTGCTGCAATTGGCAGGTGCCGCAACTGCTTTCACACGGCTTACAGCCTCAGTCAAATTTCTTACAAGCTTATTGTACCCGGCTATAATAATTACAGACTTAGGTCCGTAGCATATAGCGGCTACCCTGTTGGAGTTTCCGTCTACATTATAAAGCTCGCCATCTTCGGTTATTGCATTTGAACTGCAAATATAAGCATCTGCCGAAAAAGATTTAATATATATTTTTTCCACATCCTCTCTGGATAATCCCTCCTTGTACCTGTCCAAAAAATCGTACCTTCCGCTTCTCAGCAGCTCAATTACACCGCTTTCAAAAATGCTTTGTGAGCCTCCGATGCCGACAGTATCTCCATCCTTTAATAATTCTGCCACCTTGGCGGCTACTTCCGACATGCTGGCAGCATAATGAACCTGCATGTTGTTTTTCTCAAGATTCTTAGCAACCTTACTTATGCGTTTTTCCATAATAGTCTTTATATTATTGTCCATCTAAATACACTCCAATCCTTATATCAATTTCAGCATTTCTGTTTTATTCTCCGATAAGCTTTGATAATGCTTTCTCAAAGCTCTTATCCTCCTCCTTGGTTCTCCTTTTTATACTGCCCGTATGTCCTCCCGCCCTGCGAACCTTCTGCCCGATATGCCTTTCAAATAACAGCCTGTCAATATTATTATCCGAATATATCATTCCGTTCTGATTCAGTGCCACAGCACCCTTTCCCAAAGCCATCGCCGCAACTCCGTAATCCTGAGTAACTACTATGTCCTCTCTTTTCAGCAGATTTACAAGCTTTATATCAACGCTGTCTCTGGCCTTATCCACCGTTATTATTGTACTGTAGCCGTCATACAGCTCATGGCTTGTATCAATTATCATTGTAACCGGAATACTGTATTTCTTTGCAAGCCTCACAATTATGTCCTTAACCGGACATGCATCCGCATCAACAAGTATTTGCATAATTATAAATATACCTCTGTCACATTAAAAATAAATTACTAAAATCCCAGTACTAATACATCAAACACACTTTCAGCAAAGCTGTTTAAATAGCATATAAAATATTATATACCAATAAATTTGATAAATACAGCTGACCTTTCCTTACAAGTCCGGGCATTCTATTTTTTACTAGTATAAACCCCCAAAATACTGCCGTCAAACAGGCAGTATTTTGGGGGTTTATCTGTTACAGCCAAGCTTCGTTTATATTAGCGCAGCCGTTAAAAAATATTCTTATCGAACAGCATAATCAATTATTCATACACTTATCAAGCAATGTCATTATTTTGCCAATGGTATTAAAATTCTCTATGTATAAATCATCATCATCAACATTGATATCGTATGCTTCCTCCAGCATAACAATGGTTTCTATACTGGTAATTGAATCAAGACCATGTTCTCTCAAATCTGTATCATCCGTTATATCAGCAAATTCACTCTCATCCCTTTTCAGGGCTGTAATCAGCATCTTAATTATACTGTCTTTATCAGGTTCCATAGTCTTATATCTCTCCTTCCAACTTGTTTTACACATTATAAAATATAACTATTTGTCCAGTATTCTATGCTTGAATACTCCGTCAGATTTGGCCTTTGCATCAAGGTATTTCTTCATTCCCGAAACTTGATTTTCAGCTAATGTAAGAACTCTGTCTGTTTCGAAAAGTCTTGTGAAGAAATCATATTCCCATATTGAAGGCTCCTTATTTTCTATCCCGTATTCATCCAGATATGTCAGATCAGACGGTCTTATCGCCTCCATTACCTTTTCCGGGATAAGCTTGCCAAACATCATCTCTATATAATGGAAATTGTAATAAACAACCTTGTCAAGATTGTAGCCTTTAACCCTTTCAATAAGCAATTCCCAATCAATTTTGCCAAAAAACTTCTTGATGTACATAAACAAATCAGAGAATTTGTATATTTTCAAATCTCTCAAATCAGTAACCCACATCATTAGTGTCGCTTCTTTATAAAGATGGCAGCTGAGCTGAATGATATTGTCGATGTAATCCAGCATATAGCCCTGCACACCGCTTATGGTTATAGGAAGTGCTCTGGCAATCAGCTCCGCGGTAGGAACCTTGTACGGGCAATTTCCTTTCCAGAGGATATCATGATTTATATCAACCTGTACCAGCTTTGCAAATTTATTTCCGCTCAGCTTCTGGAACTCCTGCAATTCGTGGGATACCATCTGCTGCAGCATTTTTTCTTTTCTGGAGGCAGGTATTATTTCCTGCTTCTCTTCGTCAAAATGTCCCTGAATAAAGCCTATCCCTTCCAAAGCCTGCGTAACAGGAACTACGTCATCAAGCTTCATAATCATATCCAAATCATTGAATATTCTTGTTTCCAACTCAGGATATACTATACTTGCCAGCAAATTTCCCTTCAGAATGGGCACAACCACATTGTGCTCGTTAAAAGCCTTCAGTACCTCAGCAAGTTCCTTTTGATAATGTCCGTTTCTCTCACCGTATACCTGCCAATGTGCATCCAAAAGCCGAGATATTTCTTTTTCCAGCTTATCAACCAATTTGAACTTTTTCAGGTTATAGTAAAACATACCTATTGTTCTGTGGGTGATCATCTGGAAAATAATATCTGCCCAATTAAGGTGGCTGCTAAGGATTTCTTCCAGTATGGCTCCCTGTGCTTCTTCCATTTCAATTGCTGTCATCAGTACCAGTTGCCTTTCTGCGGATAGTTCATCTCTCTTCATTTTTAATTCCCCCTGTTTTGGATTTCATTTTCATAAAAGCTTTTAAGCACATTTTTATTAAGCTTTCCCATTTCATTTCTGGGTATGTTCTCTACAATTGCTATCTCTCTGGGTATTTTCCTGTCCTCCAGATTTGCACGGCACCATCTGTATAAGTCCTGAACCGAAACACTTTTTCCATCAGCTACACGTACCATTGCAACTATCTTCTGACCTAATTTTTCATCATCTATGCCCAATACAACAGCCTCTTTTATCAAGGGATTCATAAGCAGAATCTGCTCAATTTCTATCGGGTATACATTATTCCCTCCCTGAATAATCAGGTCATCTGTTCTGCCAACAATAAAATACAGGCCTTGTTCGTTTTTATATCCTTTATCCTTGGTACGTAAGCCTTTATCAGTTACGGCCTGTAAGGTTTTATCCGGATATTTGTAGTATCCGTCCATTATATAATCCGTATGGACAAATATCTCTCCTATTTCGCCTGTATCACAAACTGTCCCGTCATCACGGTAAATTGTCATGTCACAGCCCTTTATCGGCCTGCCGACAGTACCGGGATACCTCAGCACCTCCTCATTGCAGGCAAAAGATACTCTTACGGCAGCTTCCGATAAGCCATACGCATTGTATACAGAAACATTGCTGAACTTTTCCTTAGTTTTCAAGAAAACACTTTCCGGCGTTATCATTGCTCCCAGTATGATTCTCTTTACAGAGCTGATGTCAAACCTGTCTATAAAAGGATACTCCAGTATTTGCACAAGCATTGTTCTCACTAAATATGTTGTGGTAGGTCTTAGGTCCTGTACCGTTTTGAGAAAAATTGCAGGATGATACAGGTCATTCAGAAGAATAACACATGCTCCGCAGCTTATTGCCATAAGCAGGTCACTTGCTATAGGGCCTGCCTGAGTTAACGGCCTGGCCATAAGGAACCTGTCTTCATCCGTAAATTGCAAAACCTCCGCAACTGCCAAGGCATTACCCGAAACAGCAAAATTAGAGAGCACTACTCCTTTTGGCTCTGAGGTCGAACCTCCGGTGAAACAGATGCCAAATGTGCCCTCTTTAATGCTTTCATTAATTACTTTTTCAGTCTCATATGTGTGTACCTGAGCCTCTGCCGAATCCTGCAATACCACAATATATTTAATCTGTAATCTGTCTTTAATTTTACGAATTTCATTGAATCCGTTATTATCTGTTACTAAAAATTCAATGTCTGCATAATTGATTCTTTCACACAGTGATTCCCCCTTGAGCTGATAAGACAGGGGTACTGTCAGTTTATTCTGCCTGTTAAGCGCAAGCAGATATATTATAAACTGCGGACAATTGGGAAGAAAAATACCCCCTATCCGGAAATTCATATTATCAATAAACCCTGATGTTTCTATAACCCTCTCCATTATTTGTGTATATGTAAATTGAGAATTTTCAAACACCAGCATAAAATTATTTGGAAATTTTTTATAACTATCTGAAAATAATCCCCATGGTGAATAATCCAAAATGCATCATTCCTCTCACAAAAATTTTTGAAATTTGCTTATTTTTAAAGCGCATTTCCCAAATCAGAAATTACCTTCTGCTCATTTACGATAACCTCTTTCAGTTGATTTATAATATCCTCTAAAAGCGTCAATTTTTTGGTTATTCCCAGTTTCAAGGATAAATTTGCACAGATGTCCCAATGTCTTGATGATTCCTCAAGCAGGTCAGATATGTCTGATTGAATATTCTGCGGTAGTATTCCGTCTATTTCATTTATGAAGGTTTTAAATCTTTTTCTGCTCCTGGCAATATTTTTAAAGGTCTCATTATAATAAGTCTTAAACATATACTGGTTTTTCTCACAAAGGGGTACTGCCTTTTTGGCCTCCAAATCATCAACCAAGGTATTAATAGCATCAAATCCGCATTGATATCCCAGAACCTCTTTCTTACTGCTCATTCTTATGCAGCTCTCCTTCAAGGTAGCAGCAATCCTGTCATTTTGAAGCTTGAAGCCTTTATGGTTTTCTACCTCACACCATACATTCTGAACAGGACGTGAATACTCACCCATCATCGCATTGTTCAAAGGGTTATCAGAGGCTCTTGCCATCCTCACCTCATTAATCGGCAATCTCCCGTCAAAATCACTGTTGGAGAGTCTGTATTTGTCAAACAGCTCATACCAGCCCTCCTCTTCGTTATACCCTGTTATAACAACATAGTGAAGGCCATGCTCTTTTTGATAAGCTCTGTGGTATTGCATGTAAAACAAGTCTACAGCCGCTACAACCGGAATATCACTGTCAATTAACTCCTTTACTCTGTTATATGCACAATCAGAGTCACTTTCAATATACATCTTTACCATAATTTGATCTCTTGAATAATCAGCTTTATTTTCGGTACCATCTCTTTTATAAACCTCAGGCACCGGAAAATACGCTTGTTCGAATGATGTATTCAGCTCTGTTTCCGAAAACTCAACTGATGTGTTGTACTTATACAGATAATTTACTCCCATGTACCCTGTTTCCTTATCATATAAAAACGACAGGTAATCTGCCAGAATTATATTCGGATTCAATCCTAAATACATCAATTGAGCTGATAATGCATTATGAAAGCAATCGCTTACATATGGTTCAAAAAATCTGGGTACATTTTTAATCTCTTTTATTGCCATCGTTTACAACACTCCTAATAGATATTAATGTTGCTGCTGTTTACTTACAGCTTCTTAAATACGTAGTCGCAAATAGCATTTCCGGTGGAAAAATACTCATAGGTAAGAAGGTTGCTGTCTATACTGATGTCAAATTCACACTCAATTTCTATAAGCAATTCTACTAATGCGATGGAATCAATACCATAATTATCTCTCAAGTCACAGTCCAGCTTAATATTATCACCATTAAACTGACTGCGGCCTTTTAAAAGCTCAGAGATTTTTTGTTCAATTTCCTCTTTTTTCATAATAAATAACTCTCCTTTTATATTATATAATTAGTGCTGATTATCTCTCATGCTTACACCGGGGAAAATCCAACCGTTAATGAAGTATTTATGTAATGTAATGGTTAACCTTCAAAAAAATACAAGTAAACAAAGATTTCTCAATTTCGTAATAAATCTGTTATGTATACTTATGCGCCTTTTTCATGTATTATATATGTATTAATCGCGAATCTTCCAAAGAAGTAATTTTTATGCTGAACTTTGTATAATATTTTACTAATATACCAACTATTATTCTAAAATTAGTATATCTCATTGCGTCTAAAACTGTCAAACATCAAAATCTAACCTTTTTCGACCTATATAGATTAAATTTTACATTTTCCAGTATTGATATAGTTAATTATAATTATAAAAATACAATAAAAAAAATCACTCATTATATATTAAGTGATTTTTTGTTATAAATTAAGTTTAAATAATTTTACACTGCTTTATGACAGTTTTTTATTTTTTACCGATTGCCTCTCAATCAGCTTTGCAGATAAAAGAATTTTTTCCGTTATTTCCTTTCTATTCTCTATTCTTTCAATTAGCATACTTACCGCCCTTTTTCCCATCAGTTCCTTTTCTACCTTCATGGTAGTTAATTCCGGTGTGATACTTCTTGCTGCTTCTATATCATCATAGCCTATTATTGATATCTCATCAGGTATAGAAATATTCATACTTTTCAAGGCTTTCAATAATACAACAGCCTGAGCGTCATTGCAGCAGAAATAAGCAGTAGGCAATCCTTCCTTTGATTTAATTTCACTGATTATATATTCCGCATCTTCACTTGTTAAATTATCCAAAACCCTGTCAGTTACCGAATATCCTTCAACCATTTCTATATTATGCTGGTTCAAGGCCTTTAAATACCCCTGATATCTGTCATAAAAGCTAACAGATAAGGAGGTGTCTCCTATAAAGCCTATCTTCGTGTGACCGCACTTAATCAGATATTCTGTCGCGAGATATCCTCCGCACTGATTATCTGTCAATATACAATCCATTTCCAGGTTATCAAAATAATTATCTACCAGTACTACAGGTAAATTGTATGAAAGGATAGCATTTATCGTTTTAAGAGAATTTCTTCCAAGTGTTATTATTCCTGTAATCATTCCTTCTCTGATACAATTTGGAATTTCAAAAATATCATCCTTCTCATCGTAATAATGAATTATTGTATTCATATTATTCTTTCTGGCCTCGTCTTCTATGCCCAATTGAATATAGCTGAAAAATCCAATGGAATCACGTGTGCTTTTTGCTATGACAAGGCATAGATTTCTTGTATTTAAGGATTTTACACCATTTGTCTTATACTTATATCCGATACTTAATGCAGTTTCTTCTATTTTTTTTCGGGTGGCCTCACTAATCCCGGCCATTCCCCTCAAGGCTAAAGAAACTGTATTTTTCGATATCCCAAGTTTTTTAGCTATAGTATCCATGGTGACTTTCTTTGGCATATATCCTCCATTTTTTAAATATCTCAAATTATTTTCCATATATTATATAAAAATTATAACATAAGTATATTTTTATTGACAGTAATTTGTAATATTACAAGTTAAATATCAGATTTTCACACCTATGGTTTCCTTTTTCTTATATCAAATATAAGCCAGCCACCAAGAATAATAGCCACTGCATAGCCAAGCACTCCAATCAGCGGCAGACCAAGCAGCTTTAGTTCCATATCAGTTGTGCATATCAAGCTGGAGCCGATTAGCAGTCCGGCATTTATAATGCAAATAACCAGCTTATTTACCATTTTATCTATAGCAGTAAGAGGCTCTTCTGATCCTGTAAGCTCCAGATTTACCTTGGTCTGCCCTTTGATTGTCATTTTTAGAATATCAGAAAGCTGCGCCGGAATTTCCAATGTTTTTCGCGCCGAACCGTACAAGGTCTTTCCGGTATTCAGGAGCTCCTTGGACAAATCAATATCCTTCATAACTTCCGATGACATACGGTTTGCCATCACTTGAACAATATTTATATCAGGTGAGAGCTTTGACAATACTCCTTCAATTGTAATTATTCCACGGCTCAGCATACTCATGCCCTTGGGCATTGATATACCGTGAGTGTTTGCAAGCACAATAAACTCCTCAATAATGCTGCCTAAATTCATATCACCGATATTCATGCTTCCGTATTTGGACAGCATATCGCTGATATCCGAATAAAGCCTTACATGGTTTATTCTACCCTTGTGATTGCCCAATGTTATCAATATATTTTTTATTTCTTCCGTATTATTTTCTGCAATTGCACCGACTGCATTTTTAAAAAGCAGCTTGTCCCTGTTTGACAGCCGTCCCATCATGCCCAAATCAATCCACACTATTTCTCCTTCTCTTATCCTGATGTTGCCCGGGTGTGGATCCGCATGGAAAAAAGCATCGTCAATAATTTGTTTTATGTAATTTTCGGCCAGCTTCAGACCAATTTCATTCAAATCATATCCCATTGAAATAAGGCTATCGGTTTCATCTATCTGAATACCGTCAATATACTCCATTACAAGTACTTTTGAAGTTGTATACTTATGTTCTATTTTAGGACATGTGGAATAAACAATATCTCTGTTATAATCATAGAATTCTTCTGCATGACGGGCTTCAATAAGAAAATCCATTTCCTGACTTGTAACTGTCCACATTTCATCGAGAATCATTCCAAAATCCACTACATTTCCGGTATTAACGGCAATTTTGAGAATTTTGGAAGCTTTTCTGAGAAGTGAAATGTCTCTGGCCATAATATCCTTGATACCTGGGCGCTGTACCTTGACGACAACCCTATCACCATTTTTCAGGATGGCAAAGTGTGCCTGAGCAATAGAAGCAGACCCTAAAGGAGTACTTTCAAAGCTCTCAAAAATCTCCTCCAGCTCTGTTCCATACTCTTCCTCTATTACCTTTTTTACTTCCGCAAAGTCCATTGGCCTGACATCTGCCCGAAGCTTTTCAAGCTCTTTGCAGTACTCGGCAGGAAGTATTTCGTTACGCATTGACATAACTTGTCCAAGCTTAATAAAAGTCGGTCCTAATTCTTCAATAATCTTCCTGAGTTTTTCGGGCGTAATGCCCTTAACCACCTCATTTTTTACCAAAACCAATATTATTTGACCGAGCCTTTTTTTACTGCTATCAGTACTGCTTTCCTGTCTCTCCATCAGCGTTTGTCCTCTCTAATTCAGCAAGCTTAGCCTTAACCGCGGCTAAATCCTCCTTACTCAGTTTCTCAAGCTGCCGGGCAATAGACAAAACCTTTGTATGAGGTATACTTGCAGCTGACGGGTCTTCATTTGACTGATTTGTATCTTGTACTTCTTTGTCCTGCTTATCCGGTTGATTTATTATACTGGATTTAATGTTTCTCTTCAGCTCTTCATTTAAAACTTTGCCCTGCTCAACTGTAATCTCACCTTTTCTGACAAGCTCATCCAACACTTGTTTTGATTTCTCAGTTGTTGCGGCAACAGCACCTATTCCGGCTAATACTATTTTCTTTAAGTCATCGCTGATATTATTTATCATATTAACTATCATTCCTTTCGTGTGCTCAAGGTACAAATTTAACA
This sequence comes from Ruminiclostridium sufflavum DSM 19573, assembly GCF_003208175.1. Lineage (GTDB taxonomy): Bacteria > Bacillota > Clostridia > Acetivibrionales > DSM-1351 > Ruminiclostridium > Ruminiclostridium sufflavum. Next base: position 124,727 of record NZ_QKMR01000007.1, read on the forward strand.
CTCATTGCTTGCTTGGGAAGAAAACGATGAATGCACGAATCTTAAACTTCGCATTTTTCAAGCTAAGCTCCACCTTACGTCAATTTGTTATAATATTAAGTTACCCATTTAATCAAAAAAATAATCCATTTCTTACGGTCAATTAAAATATCACTAAAGGTTTTTTAAGCCATAACTTGTTTTAAATACCATACATGCTTTTACTGTTTGTCACATTTCCAGTCTTCAATAAGTATGCCATAGTGCTTTTCATCATCCCATGACCCGTTTTTGAATCTGACCTTACGCAGCTCTCCTTCTTTTATCATACCAACTTTCTTCATAACACTTTCTGATTTTAAATTTTTTGAATTACACCTTGCTGACATTTTATGAAGGCCAAGCCTTGTAAAGCCTGTTTTAACCAATGTCTCGGACAATTCTGTGGCATAGCCCTTCCCCCAGTGCTCCGGAAGTAAAAAGTATCCTATTTCCCCGCAGCCTCCATTAGGATTCCGGCAATTTATAACTATATCGGCAAACCCTGCAAACCTTTCATTCTCACGGACGAAAACAGCAAATGCATATGAACTGTTACTATTCAGCTCATTGCCATGATTAAGAAAATCATTAAAAAACAAAGCCATATCATCATCTTTGTCAATCTTATCTATCCATGCATATTTCATAACCTTCTCATCAGAAAATACAGAACGGAACAACTCAAAGTCCTGCTCGGTAAAATATCTGTAGTTCAGACGCTCACTGTAAAATTCCAAGTTAACCTCCTCCACGCCGGAATTCCGGCACAAAAATTATCAGGATTTATGAGGAATTTTAATTGTCACCTAGTGCAGTATAATTCTGAATACCGTATTTATTTCATTTGTATCTGTACACATGAAGGAATTAGAATTGAAGTTGAATATAAAATTCAAATCAAATGCACCTTTATTGTATCCATATATATACATTACTATATCCTTTTTCCCCTCACTGATACTTTTCTCGACCAGCTTCCGAAATTCCATATAGTTATTTACCACCAGATTGTTATATACAAAATAATTATATTTTGTACCTGTTGCAACTGGCCACTTGTCGGTATCCCAGCTGTGATCCTCCTCCAATTGCCCGGAGGTCACATTAAAATAGCCATAACTTATATACCCTTCCTCATCAGGCGTGGGATCATCCCATGTCACATCAACCATATAGTATTCGTCATCAAGCTTCACAATATTCCAGCCATGCGCCTCTTCTCTGGATTTGCCTATAACAACCTCGCACTCTACTCCTACCCTGTTCAGCAGCAGCTTCATTGCCTCTGCATAAGCCTGGCATACTCCCGTACCTTTAATCAAAAGACCGTAGGGTGTATATGATTCGTCGGGGAGTGTATCGCTTTTATAATTTTCATAGTCATATTTATAATTTGCAACCAAATAATCGTGTATAGCCAATTCCTTTTCATAATCAGTCATTTCATCTGCTATAACTTCAGAAACAATTTCCTCCATTTTGTCCTTGACCTCTATATCCTCAGAGGATAATCTATCTGATGCAAGCGTACTAGTCATAGACTGCTGAATTTTGTGTACCTGAGAGTAGGTAATATTCAAGGTCATATCCGCTACATCCAGAATTTCCGACCAATTTATACTTATATACCTTGCTCCGAATATGCCAAGGTCACTGTCAAGCAAAGCATCCAAATCGTAATCCGAAGACTTATAGTTATTGCACTTTATATTCATAGAAGGCTGAAGTGTAAGGGCCGCCGCACTTATTACCTCTATAAGCTCTGTCTGATTATTTACAACTGTTCCGTCCTCAATGTCCTTTCCTTCTTCCAGCTGTGACGTCAGAGTCCTGCTCACATAGACAGTCTTTGTTCCGCCGTCCCACTCCACATCAGCTCCAAAAGCCTCAGCGATATATTTTGCAGGTACAAAGGTTCTTCCATCTTTAATTACAGCGGTAGTATCCATTTGTTTAATCTTACCGTCTATCTCATAGCTGCTTTTCCCTATATACAAAACCAGCTCGGTATCTCCGAATGTAAATACTGCTTTTTTTGTTCTTCCGTTCCATGTAACCGAAGCCCCCAAGGCTTCACCGATATACTTTGCAGGTGTCTGAGTACGCCCGTTTACATCTACAAATGGCTGTGCATCAGGAAAATCCAGCTTTTCCTCATTAACCACCACAGATATCTGCGGCTGTGCGGCAAACACTGCTGCTGATAAAACATTTGTAAAGCTTAGCGCAATAATCAAGGCAATTATAAATTTTTTCATATGTATATCCCCTTAAAATTACATTTGTCAGCCTCTGTTCCTATAACACAGGCTATTAAGTATACTATATATCATACCACATGTTGAAATTAAAAGCATTTTTTATATTACACATTATATTTAAAATTAAATTAAACATTCCCAAATTTTCAAAAAATTCATATGATATTCATGAGGGTATATTATCCTTCAATAAAGAACGGAGGTAACCTTAAGTGAAATTTCTCAATCCCTTGAATAAAGCAATGATAAAAATTAACAAGCAAGCAGATGTGGTTGATGCAGAAGCCATTAAATCCAATTTTGAAAAAAGTCTGACTGCCCTTCTTGCGCAGCAGAACTTTGCCAGTGAATTCTGCAAGAAGCTATACGCTGAAATAAATGAATTCGATTCAAATCTGGATACTGAAAATGAGGTGGCTGCCAGACTTGTCAGCTTTGGTGAAACAGTACAGTTCGGTATAGAAAGTATCGGTTTTTCTGACCCGAGCCTTATTATCTTCAGCGGACATACGGAAGACGGTACTCATATACAATTAGTTCAGCATGTAAGCCAAATAAGCGTACTTCTCCTTGCCGCCAAAAGACCTGAGCCTGAAAAGCCAAAATTCCCCATTGGCTTCCGGCAGGTGACATGAAATGCAAAATCAATGCGGATGCTTTATAAATCCATGTCCTTCAAAAACCCCTCAAAGTAAAAGGGTTTATACGGTTGTAACCTCAAAACATATTTTAGGAAAAAGGATTTTTGATTATCTTTAGACATATAATCGAGCAAAAAAGCGTAAAGTAACCCCTTTGGGATTTACCTTCACGCTTTTTATTGCTGTCTTTTTGAGACAATCCATTGCATGCATTTAGATCGATTAAATTCGGACGATTCTTATCACCAAATCTGCACCCTGACCGGGGTGTACATGCCATCTTTTTCAGTAATACCGTATGTCTGATAAAATTCCTCAAAATTTTGCACAACCTGATTGGTCCGCGCCTTGTTCGGGCTATGTACGTCCATCTGGCTCAGCAGTTCAAGATATTGCCGTGTGCAAGTCATTTCCCAAATTTTTGCGTTGTTTTTAAAGAAAGCGTCATAATCGGGATCACTAAGCTTTTTCATGGATTCAAGCGCGCAAGCCATGCCGCCGAGGTCAGCAATGTTCTCACTGAGAGTAAGTGCCCCATTAAGGTAAATACCCGGAGCGGATTCGTATCCGTTATAGTGCTGTGTTACTTCGGCGCAAAGAGCCTCGAACTTCTGATAATCCGATGCAGTCCACCAGTTGACCGCATTGCCGTTTTCATCAAATTTAGCCCCGTTGTTGTCAAAAGCGTGTGTAATCTCATGCGCAATCACTGTTCCGATACCGCCCAAATTGGCCTCTTTGGATGCGTTAATGTCATAGAACGGCGCTTGCAGAATGCCTGCCGGGAACACAATCTCATTTGCAGTGGGGTTATAATAGGCGTTTACCTCATAAGCCGACATCATCCATTTTGTATTGTCAACAGGCCGCCCTTGCAAGGCGATGTTTTCAAGGCGGGATTGTTTCGCAATCGCAGTCATGTTTGAAAAGTAACTGCCGCTCTTGATTTCGACCTTGTCCATAGGGGACTCCCATGAATCCGGATACCCGATTTTAACGGTCATCGTATCCAGCTTTTTGATGGCCATCTGTTTTGTCACAGCGCTCATCCAGTCCAGCTTGCTGACCCGACTTTTATATATGGAAATGAAATCCGTGACCATATTTTCCACGTCTTGTTTTGCTCTAGCCGAGAAATACTTATCAATAAAAGCCTTGCCCAGATAGTCGCTCATGATGTTTTGTGTCTCAAGCGAGGCAATCTCTGCGTCCGACTGTGTTCCTTCCACACCGTAAAAAGCGGCGCGGAACGCGTCACTGGCATCCAAGAAGTCCTGCCCAAGCGAGTCGCCGTACCCGAAGAGCAAGCTGAGTTTCACAATTGTTTTAAGCAGGGAAAGATTTTCTGCGGTGTAGTATTTCGCAAAGGCCTCCGTCAGCTCCACGTCCAGTATGATGACCTTGTCGGGAAGCTGATAGCCTGAATCGGTGATGGCCTGCCTGACATCCATTGCCGGAAAGATTGCCTGTAGCTGATCAACCGTGTAGGCATTATTGATTTTATCCACATTTCCGTAGTCCTGTGTATCAAGCTGGCTTTGTGACAGCACCTTTTCCATTTCATAAAAGGCATTTGCCTGTTCTTGAGCATTTTCATCCCCAGATAAATCGAGGAGCGTTTTAAGATGGTTCTTATAGGCCGTTGTCTGCGGCGAATCCCCGGCTGCGTAAAGCTCCTTGGGAATCTCAGGTGAAATGCCGCTGAAATATATCGTGTACTTATTGCTGTCCTTCATGTCTACATCAACGGAGAAGCTAAAAAGACCGTTAAGACTCAGGTCGTCTAAAAGAGTTTTCTGCACAGCATACAGCTTATCCATGCTGTCCACCGCATCAATCTCGTCCAGATAGGATTTGATAGGTGCAATGCCCTGTTTGTTGCGGGCGTCCATATCGAGCACAGAATGGTAGAAATCTGAAATTTTCTGTTCTTTTGTTCCCTTGCTGTATGTACCTGAAATAATCTCGTTGATGATCCCCGTCAGGCGCTCATTATTCAGATTATCGATTTCCACAAACCCGCCGGCAGAGGTTTCGCCCGGCTTTATGACGCTTTGGTCAAGCCATGCTTTGTTGACGGTATTATAGAAATCATCCTTCAAATTACTTCCCTTGAGCGCCCAGATGCGGTTTATGACTGTTTGCACCTGTTCGGCCGTAACATTGTCCTTTTCATATAGTGTGCTGTCGATCGAGCCGATAACGACTCCGGCACTGACAAGATTATTAACATCTGCCTGAGCCCAAACGGGAACCTCTGTAAAACTGACGGACTGCGGGTTTAAGCGCAGGTCATTGCCCACAGGCGCAGGAAGCTCTCCGAAGGCGTGGCTTATCATAACAAAGGCTTCGGCACGGGTTACAAGCTGATCTTCTTTGAGCTCACCGTCGCCATAGCCTTTAATTATATCCCCGCGGGTCAGGTCTTCCGTATAATCATCCGCCGCAACAAGCAACATATCGCACACGGTTCCTCTGGTAACATAAACCGGCTCGCTCGCCAGAGCAGCGGTAGGTATTATTGTCAGCAGCAGCAATAATACCAGAGCAGTTGACAGTAGCTTTTTCTTTATCATAATAAACTCCATTCTACCGCTGTGGCCGCGATGCATAGTTGATAATGCCTCCGTCCCAGCCACTTGAGACGGCAAAACGCTTCCATTGCCATTGCTGTTTCTGTCTTATATGTTCTGTCACATTATTTTAGAAGAATCTCTTTTTATAATCCGCGTCGGATTCCTCTCGGTATTGACATCAAAATACCCCTATATATACAGCTCACGAGGATAAGCACAGACACGCACATTGTTTTGCTGTATGTATTTTTTAGCTTTCAGTTTTTTTCGGCCAGTAGCATACGCCCACATCCAGTGAGCGGGGTTTGTTCAGATGAAAATCTGCACACCGGCAGTACCAGCATTGCCGCATTCCCTCCGGTGCACCGGTCCTCGGTTCAAAAGCCGGACAAACCTGTTTTGGCCACACGTTGCCCTCCGTATTAGGGGCAGAAAGCGGCGCATCCTCACGTCTACGATTTTCTATTTCGTCACGCTCCTTCAGGGGAAACCTCAGTGATACTTTTCCGGTTGCCTCAGATTTCCCATTCATTTCAAAGCGGCATATACCCAGTTTAATTGCCGATATTCTTCAGTGCATCAATTAATGGGGAGCAACCGGTCTGTTGCAGCGCCTGACAAATCCGTGATAGGACTGTCAAACTCTCAATAATCCCCGGTTGCGTGGTTGTTACCGTCGCACCATAAATTCAGCCTGCCGCCATCCTGCTCCCCTGTATTCAGGCAGCAAAGGCCCGTTCAAGACAGAATACCTTTAATCCTTCATTCAGTTTTGCCCGTACCGCATCGTTGCCTAAGCCGCCTGCCTATACATAACGTGCCTGCATGGTAGCATTCCCGCAGTTTTTAAAGGACACGGGCGAAAGAGCTTTTGAAAGCGGTGGCTTCCTATTTCCCCTTGCCGACATTTGCGGTAATATCGGTCACCAAGCCGTCCTTCTCATACTGATATAGTCCAGCCGTGGTTTTCTCGCCGGTGGTGATGACGGCAAATGTACGCTCAGCCTCCGAGCGGGTGTTATCGTCAATCCACGTGCCTTCATTGACGTAGTATTTTCCGTTGTCCAGAGCTTTATATTCGGGTATATGTGTATGACCAAATACAACTACATCCACGTTTTCATCAGGATTATCCAAATACTGTATGTTTGCCTGTTTGAAGAAATACTCTCCATCCAAGGTTCCGGCAACCGCCTCAAGAAAGCTGTTCGGAACCTTGACCTGATTGACTTTCTGACGTTCCGCCCATGTACGCTGAATGTTTTGAAACAGCACCGGTGCGGATATGCTTCCGTCCTCCTGACGGGCAGGATAAAAATCCAGATAAGTATAGGAATCATCAAAACCATCCATATGCATATCGAATACTTTTTCCTCAAGACCTTCGTTGATCGTCAGCCGTTCGGATACACTTTTAAGGATCTGGTAATACATATATGCACCGTATTGGTCTAAATCAGCTTTATCGGGTACATCGGTGATTACCGGCAAAGTTCTTTCAACCTTCGGGCGGCCTTCGGTCACCCATGTTGCTCCGTAGCGGGCGTAAAAATAACCTGCCGGCAGCATAGTATCATTATTACCAAGAAGCTCTGCGTTGGTTACCGTATCTGGCGCGGAGAATACATCGTAACGGTGGCCATGCTCAATTACAATTTCATTGCGGTCACCCGTGTAATAAGTTCCCAGCCCTTTGGCATCCCGAATCTGTACAATTTTGGGGATTGCCTCCTGCAAAACTTCATCCTCCTGCGTCATATCGTGATTGCCAGGTAAGTAGACCAGCTTGATTCCGCTGTCAGCTACCTTGTTCAACTCATCAATGACTCCCTGATTGTTGGCAATGACCTCCTTGTAAAATTGTTGCACATCGGTGTAGCTGGGATAATCCACCGGCAGAAACCATTCATCCAGAAAATCACCGTCGATTACCAGCTCCCGCACATCTCTGGTGCTTTGAAGCCGCTTCAAGAAATCAATTAATATTGGACGGTTTGCAACATTTTCGGCATATTTGTCGTCAACTCCGATGTGAATATCGCTTATGACGACAATCTTGTTTCTGGTGCCACCAGCCTCCCACAAGGCAGATGCACTGCTTTTTTGTGCACAGCCGCCTGTGAACAGTGCTAAAGGAAGCACCATGCAGGACGCCAGCAGGAAGGAGAGTACTCTTTTTCTCATGTTCATTTCCTCCATTAACTCCATTATATTTTGTAAGCTTCTGCCCTGAGCGTAACATAAGAAAAAGAAAAAATGAGCCTTTCTACTTAAAAGACTCATTTTTCTACTTAATGTTCAAGGATAAGCGCAAAGTTTTCTCTTGACAAATGAAAACAGCTGTGATTAGATCAGCAGCCGCACATTAAAAACGCCGTTCTCTACCTGATAGAGAATCTCTCCGCCGTTTTCCCGCACAAAGGCGCGGACGCTCTCACCGCCCCAACCATGTCCCTCCTCCCAGACAGCGGGATAGCCGTTTTCATCCAGAAGCACCTCGCCAAAATAAGGATTCTCCACCTCTAAAATGAGCTGCCCTGTGTAGATGGCTCGGACGCAGAGGCAGTGCTCCTCTTGGGAATCAAGTTTTTCACAGGCGTGTATGGCATTTTCCATCAGGTTGGAAAGCGTCATAGACAGAGCCAGATCTGAAAATGGCAGCTTTTCGGGGATATCCAGCCTAAGATCACAACTGATTCTCCGCCCCTCGGCCAAGGCGGCATAGTAGCTTACGGCGGCATTTACAGCAATATTTTCACAATAACGCACCGGCTTTTGCGGTAAAGCGGCAATCTGCTTATGAAGCAAAGCAGATGCATTTTCCACATCGCCATTTTGCATCAGCTCCAAAAGGGTGGCATTCAGGTGACGCTGGTCATGCTGCACAACCCGCATTTGCCCTACCGCCTCATCCATAAATGCAAGGCGCTGTTTCATGGTCTCGCCGGACAGCTCCAATAAGGTTTTATCCTGCTTCAGGCGGTATTCCGCGCCCACGCTTCTGAGACCGTGAAACACCGACCCATACCCGGCCAACGTAACAAGTATGAGCCAAAGCAGCGGTACAGCCTGAACTGTAAGCGTATGCACAATATCATCAGTGTTAAACATGAGCCACGAAAAGGCCAGAAAAGCGCTGCCCGCCACATAGAAAAATACCGTCCAATGCTCCGCCACCTGGCGGTAAAGAGGCCGCAGCACCTTGCGAAACAGCAGAATAAAGGCCGCAAAAAGGAACAGCCGCAATACGGTGTTTGCATATTGCGGATATGGCAGAAACCTTGAAAAAATAAAGCTGAGTATAATCACGATAATGCTCACGTTGATCGCAGTGATGTAAGAGAACAGCCATTGCATAAAACTATCGCGAAAAAAAGGCCTTGCCGCAAAGCAAAGCAGTGTGAATAATATAACGTCTATCTTTGTAAGCAAGGTGAGGTTGCCGCTGGTATAGCAAAAAACCGCTGTTGACAGGTTCAGCGTAAATATGGTGAGCAGAACAAGATTTGTACCTTTTCGGCTGTATTTGGGCTGCAAAAGCGAGCTCAGAAGCACAACGTTTGCGGCAGCGGATACGGTGGCGCGCAAGAAGTGGGCCAAAAACATTTCCATTATTTCGCCTCCCCGCCCAGACGGTAGTTTAGGTAAGCATTGCGCACAGAGGCATACTGCTTGGCGGAAACAGGCACAAAGCCTCCGTCACGCAAATAAAAGCCCTCTCGTGACAGCTTTTCCACACGGCTCATATTGAGGGCAAAGGAGACATGGGGCGAAAGAAAACGTGCATCGTGCAGAAGCGGGGTGATATGCTCGGCAAAGCTGCAGGCAAGCGTGATGGTTTCCACCTGTTCGCCGCCGATCAGCGTATAGCGCACAGCGTGTTTTTTATACTCACAATATGCAATTTGAACTGCGGACAAAGTATGCAGTCCCACTTTGGTTTTCACGGTAACAGTAATTTCCTTGCCGAAATCCACCTTGGAAAAGGCAAGCTCCAATGCGGAAAACAAAGTCTGCTTTTCTATAGGCTTGATCAGGTAGTGCAGCGGATTGACCGCATAGGCATCCAATGCATAGCCCGGCTCAGTGGTGATGTAGACGATCTGCGCCTCCCGGCTGATACGGCGGATGCTCTGCCCCAGTTCCAGCCCGCTGACCATAGGCATGACAATATCCAGCAGGTAGAGATGAAAGCTCTCGGTTTGGGTGGCGGTCAAAAGCTCATCAGGATGAGCAAATTTTTTTATCTCTGCTTGCAATGTGCGAGCATCAAGGTATTCTAATACATATTCATTGATGATTTTCAGCTCTCTAGGCTGATCGTCACAAATTGCGATCTTCAACATACGCTACACCTCCTTATCGAACCGATTTTCGTCACTGCTTCGCATCCATATGTCAATCTCGTTTTGTTTGTATCGCCAAAACTTCCCTACTTTAACGGCAGGAAAGTTTTTTGTTTCTATCCAAAACATCAATGTCTGACGGCTGATGCTTAAATATACACATACCTCTTTTGTGGTTAACCATCTATCCTCATTTTGCATGGAAAACTCTCCTTTATGGCAGTAGATAGTATTTATTATAGTAAAAAAGAGCCTAAATTACAATTGTTTTGTCTATTCAAGTAAAATTGCGTAAACCTATTATTTTATTTTGAGTGCATTTGAAAATCTCCCGTAGGGCAAACTCTGGCGCTGGCTGATAAGCACTGCTTCCGTATATACCGGAGCCACTTGACAGAAGTACTCCCGCACAGCAGAGCAGACAATCCGCATCGTCTATCGAGATGTGGACATTATGGAAAGCGTGGAGCAGGTCACAACAGAAAAAGCAGAGAATACGCAGCAGGAAAATATCGCTTAACAGCACAAGGCGGACAGGTTTCTCCGTCCGCCTTGTATATATGAACCTCAGTTCACAATCTGTCCCTTTGAACGATAACAGAATCCTTTGAGGGGTTTATAATATTCCTTATTTTGTGAACAGGCTTAAATCTATAATCTCTGCCATTTTTTTATATCCTGCCGGACTAAGATGCAGATGATCTCCGCTATCATATGAACTTTGAAGCATCTTTTGGTTGTTCGGATCTCTGACTGCGGCATCAAAATCAATTACAGCATCAAATTGTCCGCTAGTCCTTATCCAATTGTTAACCTCTGTCCTTGCCTGTTCACCGCTTGCATATTGTGAGCTGCCAATAGGCGTGATTGTAGCTCCATATACAAGTATATTTTTTGCATGAGCCTTGTCGATAAACTGCTTGTAAGCATTTATCAGGTTTGCTGAGGCTGCGCCTGCCCCGATATCGTTAACACCCTCAAATACTATTGCATATTTGACGCCGCTTTGCTCCAATATGTCGCGGTCAAATCTTGTAAGAGCCGTGGGGCCAAGTCCTCCTGTCAATACAGCATTTCCTCCCACCCCCATATTTAGCATTGACACCTTTGAGGTTGCGGCATTATCCAATAATCTTGCTGCAAAAACATCGGTCCATCTGTTATTTGCATCCGTTGTCGAGCCTCTGCCGTCTGTAATTGAATCTCCCAGAATAGCGACAGAATCATAGGCCTCCTCCGTAAATACATCTATTCCTGTTATAATATACCAATGCTCGGTTTTTACCGCAGAAGGCATACTGGAACTGTTAACGGCGTTGCCTGACTGAATGTAAGAGGTTGTCCTTGAACCGGGGTGACCGGTCAATGCTGACGGGACATCTCCAAAATATATTGTTACAGCCACATTTGTGAGCTTATTCAAATTAAAATCAATTGTATCCGAGATAACAGTTTTACCTGCTTGAATTGTAACTGATTCCTTTCCTCCGAAGGTTAATACTTTATCTGTTCCTGCCTGTATTGAGCTTCCTCCCGCAGATACAGCCATATGCACAGAATTCATTGAAACAGCAGAGTTTCCGTATTGATTTGAGAGCCTTAATCTTAACTGGTCTCCTCCAATTGAAACCCGGACAATCTGCCGAAGAGTATTATTTGACAATCCCGGACTTGGAGGCATATTGCTTGACTCTGTCAGCTGAGGCGATGTCCCCCACGTACCAACCCATTCGTTTGAAGCTACGGGAATATCTCCTTCAGGGAGCTTATCAATAATTCCCAGCAGATATTTCTTCATAATAGCAAAATCAACTGCATCAATGGCATTATCAAGATTCAGGTCCATTGAACCATTAAAGGCCTGCCCCGGATTAATTAAATACTGCTTGAACAATGCAAAATCCAAAGCATCAATACTTCCGTCACTATTACAGTCTCCGTAAACTATCGTTCCTGCCTGTGCAGCGGAAGCCCCGGCAGCAGTAAAATTAACGGCACCGCAAACACTCAGGCAAAGGCTAAGCACAACCAATAAAGATAGTACTCTTTTCTTGAAATTGAACATTTTTCATTCCCCCATTTAATTTTTACAAAATCATTAAATAATGATACCAGCTGAAAAACAATGCTTTGTCAGCCTTCAGCTGATTAAGCTTTACTCAGGCCTCCGTTTCTATTTTATTTTTAATTGTTTAACATAAAAAGAAAAATTTACTTAATAAGTATATTATATCATATATAGAAAAACATTAAAATAAAACGCGGCTTTTGTATTATCTGACAGGCAGAAGTACATAATAAGGCAGTGCAGGGGCTCTTGATAATAGAACCCCCGCACTGCCTTATTTTCTGCTCGTATTAATTATTTTTCAGGTAAATCTTATAGAGTACAACCGCAGCCTCTGCTCTGGTCATACTTTCAGTCGGATTAAGCTTATTTCCGCTGCCTACAATAAATCCATTCTTAACCATTGCCGCAACATAATCCTCTGCGTAACCGACTACCTTTGAAGCATCTGCAAAGCCTTCAATATCCTTTTCCGTTCCTTCTGAAATATCCATACCTGCAATTTTCAGTGCCTTTACAGTTAATACCATCATATCCTGTCTGGATATTTCCCCTTTCGGGTTGAATTTATTATTACCTTCCCCGCTGGTTATTCCAAGCTGCTTTGCAATTCCGACAGCCTGATAATAATAAGCGTTGCTGCTGATATCAGAAAAATTATCGGTAATTTCCGCTTTCAGATCAAGAAGCTTAATCAGCAGTACTAAGAAGTCTGCTCTGGATATGCTCCTGCCGGGATCAAATGTAGTATCGGAGGTTCCGCTTATAATTCCCTCGGAAGCAAGCTTTTCAACGGCTTCTTCAGCCCAGCCGTGCTTGTTCATATCCTTGAAGCTCTTTTGTGTAGTTTCATCCTCTGTATCATTGCCATCAGTTTTATCATCTGTTTTTCCATCCCCAGTACCTGTCTGTCCATCTGAAGTACCACCGGAGCTGTTGTCTCCGGAACTGCCGCTCGATGCTTTCCTTATATACAGGCTTAAATCTTTGCTTACAGCAGTTTTGTCACTGTCCGTTACTGTCAGCTTAACTGAGAAGGTTCCTTTTTCTGTCGGTGTACCTGAAATTATGCCAGCTTCCGAAATTGAAAGCCCATCAGGGAGTCCTGACGCACTCCATTTATAAGGTGCTGTTCCTCCCGCTGCAATACACTCGGCAGAATATGCAGTCCCCCTCTTTCCGTTAGCAAATTCCGCTGTACTTATAGAAAGCGCTTTTTTGACTCCTTCCACTATCAGTCTATAGGCTTTGCTTGCAGCTGCATTTTTGCTGTCCGTTACTGTTACTGTCACAGTATATGTCCCTGCTTTTGCCGGTGTACCGTAAATTATGCCGTTTTCTGAAATAGCAAGTCCTTCCGGAAGTCCTGACCCACTCCATTTATAAGGCTCTGTTCCAGATTTTGCCTCTAATTCGGCTGAATAAGCTATTCCTTCCTTTCCGTTCTGCAATTCAGCTGTAATTATGGAGAGTTCCTTAACAACCTTTTCTATTGTCAGCTTGTAGGTCTCGTTTGCCGTATTCATATCGCTGTCCGTTACTGTTACTGTCACAGCATATGTTCCTGCTTTTGCCGGTGTACCGGAAATTATACCGTTTTCTGAAATAGACAGTCCTTCCGGAAGTCCTGACCCACTCCATTTATAAGGCTCTGTTCCAGATTTTGCCTCTAATTCGGCTGAATAAGCTATTCCTTCCTTTCCGTTCTGCAATTCCTGTGTGCTTACATAAAGCTGTTCAGGCAAATCTGCCAATACAATGGAAAGCTCGGTCACATTCTGGGGAACCTTCACAATACCCTTTTCGTTATCAATCGTCCCTGCGGAGGCACTCGCAATATTATTCACCATACTGGGCAGTTCAACGCTGTGTTGTACCTCTGTACCGCTATCAATTTTGGAATCCTGCAAATCAGATATAAATTTAACCAGCAGCTTGTTGCTTTTCCTTTCAATTGTGTACCCTACCCTGCCGCCTTGAAGTACAGGATAATTGCTTACACTTGAAATCACATCATTGCCTCCGTTTGCATTTGTTACCCATTCCTTCGGGATTCCGCGGCCTATGATAATATCTACATTTTTATTATCATTATATATTCTTTCAGCTATAAGCGCATCGTAAAGAACTTTAGACGCCTTTGCCTGCCCCCACATGTGCTGGCAGGAGCCTCCTCCTATATCCGCATTATCATGGCTCCACAAAGAGGTCGTCGGCTCAGTTGACGAGGAGCTGTCTCCTTTTGGGCCGATACCTTCCCACCAGCCGAACGGAGAGCTCATTGCATAATCTATAGAATATTCATATGCCTTTATTCCCATATCTCTGTACTTTTCACCGCGAAGAGCCGCACTGCCGTATCCTGCATTATAAGCACTCGAATAATATCCGTGAGGATATCCTCCGAAATTGTAAGCCCATTCTGCCGCTTCTGCATCGGGCACTTTCACTCCGGCGTCTAATGCTTCCTGCAAAAGAGGTTCCCGTCTTTGAATACCATATTCATACGTATCGTCCAGCATACTGATGTTAACACCTGCATCGCTCTGGTCTGCACCGTATAAGTACCCATCCCACTGAAAGCCTCCGAACAGGAACATCGAAGCCCAGTTTGCATCCCTTGCATCAACACATCTGTTATCATCATTCGATTGAATCATTGAGCATGGAATATAGTTTAAATTATTGCTTGTAATTATATCATTAAGCTGTGAATCAACAGCCTCCAGCAAGCTGTTATATTCCTCATCGGCCCATTGAGCCTCAGCAGAATAATAAGCCTTCCGGCCTTGGTCATTCTCTTTTATAGCCAATTCATTACATATGTATTTATAGCTTGTAAGTCCCAGAAGTGCAGAATAGTTGTCTACTGTCCACTGCCCGTTGTCGTCAATGGCATTGGTGATTTTCATAATTCCGTCATGTGCGTCACCTGTACGGTCATCGTGGATTGAGCGAGCCATTTTCTTTATAATCTCTTCAAATCTTTCTTTAATTAAATCCGAATCTCCCGTCTTGCTTAGATACATTGAGTATATCCATGGCAGCTTCCAGTTTGCATCCCAGTATAAGTTACCGTCAATCTGGCCATTTTCAATATTTATTCCGCCGGTCATCGGCACACTTTCAAGGTAACTCTTTGCATACTTAAAATCACCTGCCGTAAACAGTGCTGCTATAATACCAATCGTATCATGCGAAAACAGCCTGTCATAGCCCCTTTCACCAACATGCAGATAAGTGTTGTCCTTGACAATCATTGTATAAATATAGCCTGCCTTATATGCATTAATCAAGCTGTCACCATTATCTGCTTCCTTACTGTTAGGAAGAGCAATATCAATTATGCCTTCAAGCCTGTCATCCCAGTATGCCCTCATATCCTCATAGTTATTTTCAAATATACTGTTCTTGCCGTAATCGACAGCTTTTGCAGCTTTATAAACCGCAGTATCATCCGGAAATTCAACTTTAGGACTCACATCCAGACCATCACCTGAATGCCCTTCATTTTCAAATCTATCTGCCGCAATGGCATATTCTCTTACAATCGTTTCTCCGTTATTTATAACAAAAGAGGCTTTCCCCTCTTCATTCAGAGGAATCATCTCCTTCGTTATAACGGGCAGAAGCCTTTTTTCTCCCGAGTTGTTGGTTGCAGTCATTTTTACGTACACAACCTCAACAGGATTTCCATAGATAGTATGCTTATTTGCAAATTCTTCAATTTTATATGCTACATTATCCACCGTATATTCACTTACATAGCAGGGTAAATATCCGTCTCTGTTGTACCAGTTAATCGAAACTCCCTTATTGTCAAGATCCGCCAAACCAAACCTGATAAGAAGCTCATCCCTGCTTACAAGCTTTATAGTACCGTCTATATAAACAATAGGCGCATTTATATCCCCTTCGAAGCCTATAGAACCTGCCAGCTTGTTATGGGTATTGGTTGTATATTTGCCTGATACCTTCAGACTTGATATGGCATTCAGAATATTGTAATATGCCTGCAGCTTATCCTCCTCTGATGCGCCGGCATCCAATATCTTTGCATTTGTAACGGCATTGGTAAATGCAGCCACAGTACTTTCAGTGCAACCGGTTACAACTGCATTATCAAATTGTCCGATTAGCTGGGCAAAGTTTCCTATATCAATGCTCATAACCAGCTTGTCCTTTACAGCTTGCAGCCGGGTAACTGCGTAATTCACTTCCTCCTCTGAGGAATCAAAGTCGGATAAAACTCCTTTTGCATATATTAAGCCTTCCGACATATCATTCCATGATTCAACCGTATACAAAATACTGTTATAATTATTCATTTCAGATACAAGAGTTTCCAAAGCACTTCTGTCAATCGACAGCTTTTTAACAACTCTTAATAGTCCTGTACCCAGACCTGATTCATTCTGAAAGGTACCCGACACACTCTTGCCGAAATATTCACTTCCTGTGGTGCTGTTTTTAGCCATAACTGCCCACCTGTACTGTTCGCTTGAGGAAGGAACTTCTTGTGTTGCAGCAATTGCATACCTTGTCCCTGCCGCTATATTATAGCTGAGCTTTACTGATGTTAAGCCACTGCTTTCAACATCAGCATTGCCCACCGTTGTCTGTACCAGTGGGGAGCCTGTGGGTACTCCGCTGCTGTCTGCTGCATATAGTCCTACTATCAAGTTACTCCCACTGCTGCCTGCTTTGTTAACCCCAAACTGTACATACTCCATTTCAAAGCTTTCATCTGATGTAAAAGTCTGATACCTGTGCATCTGGTCTCCGTTTTTACCCAGCGCATACTCATTTGTTTTAGTACCGGTATAATCAACCATTACATTTGTTTCTGTTTTTACAAGAGAATTTTTTGACTGTTCAAGTACTGCTTTTATATTATTAACCTCATCCTGTACAGCATTTGGATTACCAAGAACCTCCCCTGCGGTACTCAATGCATTTTCAAAAGCTGACCATGTTTCATCTGTATAACGGCCTTTAGTCTTATTAATTAACTCATTATAAAGATTCTGCAAAAGAATCTTATCAACAAAAGCTTTATCGCCTACCGCAATGTCTGATGCTGTGCAATATCCGTATGAAGACAATGTTTCCGTTTGAATCCCCTCAACCCTTAATTCAGAATTAGCCGGCACAGTCACCTTATACCTGAATATAAGGGAAGAAGTCTCTGCCTGTATTTTCTTTGTATCCGTCAGCACATTATTCAAGTAAAACTTTATATCCGATTTTGCCTGCCAAATACCGGCAGTAAATATTACTGTTGTTTTCACATCCTTTGCCGCAACCGTAAATGTCCAGCCAACGTCGCTGCATATACCCGCGTCCCTTGTGCTAAGCGGATAAAACACTCTATATCCTGTATCATCAGCACCTGTTTCAAATCCATCCATACCATCACTCCATGAATAAGAACAATAATCTAAGTTGCTTCCGCTGTCTGATTTACCCTCATATCCCGTATTTGAAAGCTCATCGAATGTAATTGCACTCGGGGAAGTATTTTTCATAATCTGCTTACTTCCGTTAAAATGCAGCCAATCAATGTTTCCAGCCTCCGACAAATTCAAAGGATGCTCTCCATTTAACTGGTACTGTACAACAGCAAGTTGATCTGTACTATCAGCATATGTCATATTGACCGGCAGCATTGACGATAACATTACGCAAATACATATTATTATTGATACAACTTTACAGCTTGCTTTTTTAGACATTTTATTACCTCCATCATCTTTTTCACCTATTATTTCATCAACTAATGCATCAAATAAAAGAAAATCTACTGACTGAACATTCCTCCTTTATCCTGTATATTATTTCTCCTTCCAGCTAAGCCCCCTTTCAATAAATGATTCATTTACCCTTCTTTAAGATTCTTTTAATTTTTAAGCTCTATTCTTGTTTCCATACCAGCTTCGGCCAAGTACTCTTTTCCGCCTGCCACCACTTTGAAGCCGCAGGCCTTGCTGCCATTATCAGCTTGCAGCATGTCAGTACTGTCATTTATCCTTACAGTAATACAGTCTTTTGTGACTTTTACCTGAACAAGCCTGCCCTGCCAGCAAACATTATATTCAAGCTGTCTCCATGTATCCGGAAGCCACGGAGCCAGATGTATTACTCCATTTTTTATTCTGAAGCCCCCAAAGCCAAAAACCGCAGCCTGCCATGCTCCTCCTAGTGAGGCTGCATGAATGCCATGTTCTGTATTACCCTGATTGTCATCAATATCCGTATTTGCAGCTAAATCAAAATATTTTCCTGCCATTGCTGTATCCCTTATGTCTATGCCCATCAGGCAGCAAATGCTCGGGCTTAGGGAAGATATATGAGTTGTCCTCTTTTCGTAATATTCATAATTAATCCTTTTTTGCTCATACGTAAATTCATGATTAAAAAGATGCATTATCATAACTACATCCGGCTGCTTTATTAACTGATATTCCTTAAAATCCAGTTCGTTTTTAAACATATGAGGCAATATTGGCATTCCATCATGCCTGTACTCCGTTATAACGCAATCTTTAAGCTTGAAAAAATTATCGAATTGTTCTACAACACCCTCTGACTTTGAAATAGAAAGCATATTCGCTTTCTTTAGCCAGCCCTTGATTTTTTCATCGGTCAAGCCTGCCCTTGCTTTTATTTTTTCAAATTTATCCGGATATAAATCCCTAAGCTGCTCCCAGATTTCCGCAGCCGTGCATAGATTCCATCTTGCCATATAATTAGTATAAAAATTATTATCTACATGGATATGAAATTCATCAGGCCCTATAACAGCTTTTATTTCAAAGCCTTCAGTATTTGAATTATACAGCAGCCTTGATTCCCAGTATTTTGCGGTTTCCAGTATTACCTCCGCACCGCAGCTGTAATAGAAATCCTTATCACCTGTAATCCTATAATACTCATAGAAGGCAAATGCTATATCTCCGGTAACATGTATCTCCTCATCTCCTGTCCAGCACCTCGTAGGAGTCCCGTCAGGCAAAAATATTATCTCAGGGGTCACTTCCCTGCCGTCGTCAGCACTTTCCCACGGAAATTTAGCGCCTTCAAAGCCTTTTTCCAATGCATTCTGCCTTGCATCCTGAAGCCGGTTGTATCTATACAGCAGCAATTTCTTTGCAGCCTTCGCATCATTATATATATAAAACGGAAGCATGAATATTTCCGTATCCCAGAACACATGTCCCTTATACCCTTCTCCATGAAGGCCCTTGGCTCCAATATTAGTGCTCCCGTCCAGATTGGCGCCCAGCATAATAAGGCTGAATATATTAAATCGCAATGCAGCCTGTATTCTGTCATCGCCGCAAATTATTATGTCACTGACTTTCCACTTTTGCTCCATTGATGCAGCATGCTCACTCAGGTGCTGTAAAAAAGGCCTGCTTATTGCTTCATACAGAGTACAGTCACAAAGCTTCTGCTCTTTATTAAGGCTGCTTTGGGAATAAATCACCTTTTCAAATACATATTCCTTTCCCTGCTCGGCAAAGAAATCTGCTGCCTGTATAACCATATTTCCTTTTGAATCACCTTCATAAAGAACTTCCATTTTTGTATTTGTTGAGTTATGAACCGAAATATTGGATAAAAAATCCATCTCGGTATTCTTGTCCTTTGTATTTATTTTCAGTGCCGAGATTTTATTATTGATTATTGCTGCTTCTGAAACCTTATAGTGTCTCACAGCCTGATTACTCTGAGAATCAATATTAACCGTGTTCCCGTCAATAGCCGTTGCTATACGTATATCTGCCGAAAAATTAATACATTTTATACCTGCCGAAAATGCGCTTATATGCTTATTTGCTATACTTACAAGCTTTGAGGTTCTAATTTCAATTCTTTTTCCATCCTTGCCTGCCAGTTCAGAATAAGAATGTAATACAGCTTTTTTCATGTCAAGAATTCGCTTGTAGCATAAAATATCAAGCTCCTCCATGTCCAGCTTTACATTTTCAATAAAAATATCATAATTAAAAAAATCCGGACAATTAACCAGCTCAATAACCTGTGCATCCGATTTGTCATAAGCTCCCGCAATAAAGGTCCCTTTCCTGAAGAATGTTTTGCACAAATCCTTGACACCGCGTATACCTATATATCCGTTTGAAAGCGTGAACAACGTTTCATAGTGCCCGCTTTCGGAAGGCTTGTATCCATCTTCCGCAAGCAGCCAGTTTTTATCAGCAGTTTTAAAAATATTGTCCATAATATTCACCCTTCCAAGCCTTATTTAAATAATTCTTCAATAATTTTCCTGTCTTTGCTCCCACTGAAGCCGCCTACTACAATATCCGCTTTTTCAAGAATATCCCGCCTGCCTATACCTACCGCATACATCCCTGCACTCTTGGCCGCCTCAATTCCGGCTTCGGCATCCTCAAAAACAACACATTCCCTTCTTTCAGAGCCCAACCTTCCGGCGGCAGCAATAAACACTTCTGGATCAGGCTTTGCTTTTAATACACAATTTCCATCTACAATAGCATCAAAATACTCTGTCATTCCAATATTCTGTAAAATGAGCCTTGCATTTTTACTGGCAGAGCCCAGAGAGATTTTTATACCGAGACTCCTTATTTCCTTTATGAAATCAATAACTCCCGGAAGAATTTCTTTGGAACTTATATTTTTTATAAAGGCCACATACCACCCGTTCTTTTTTTCAGACAGCGTTATTTTTGTTTTTTCATCCAACCGCATACCGCCTATATCCAGAAGTATCTCCAGAGACTTCCTTCTGCTTATTCCCTTCAAGCGTTCATTGTCATGCTCTGTAAACTCGAAGCCAAGCTCATCCGCAAGGCACTTCCACGCAAGATAGTGGTATTTTGCAGTATCCACTATAACACCGTCAAGATCAAATATTGCCGTTTTGTATTCAGACATTCTTACCTCCTAACCCTTTACAGCACCTGCTGCCAAGCCGGAAACCACCTGCTCCTGCAAAATCGCATAAATAATTATACTAGGAATAACTATTATCACTGTTGCTGCAAACATAGCCCCGTAATTTGAAGCAAACTGCGTATTAAAATAGCTCAATGCCACCGGAAGTGTCCTGCTGTTGTTTCCGGAAGTAAGTATAAGAGCGAACTGGAATTCATTCCAGCAAAGCAGAAATTGCATAACTCCCGCAGTTCCGAAACCAGGCTTTGCAATCGGAAGTATAATCTGAATAAAGGTTCTCAAAAACCCTGCTCCATCCAGCTTTGCAGATTCTTCAATTTCCTTCGGGATAGTTAAAAAATAGCTTTTTAATATATAAAGGGTTACAGGCAGTCCGAAACCTATATACACCAGTATCAGGCCCTGCAGCTTATCATACAGCCCCAGCTTGTTCATAGTTACATACAGCGGATATAATACCGATGTATTTGGTATCAGAAGTGATATGGAAAATACCAGCATAAGTATGCTTTTGGCCTTAAATTCAAACCTGGCAAATACATAAGCCGCCATACCGATTATTATAAGATTCATTCCGGTGCCAAAAACCGCCACAAATATGCTGTTTATGTAAAATGTAGTCAGCGGAGCAATTTTAAACGCATTAAAATAATTACTCCAGTTTAAGGTCTCCGGAAGCTTAAACGCTGACTCCAGTATCTGTGCATTTGTCTTGAAGGAAGACATCAGCACCCAGACAATGGGTACTACTGAAATTACAACAAGTGTAATAACAAACATATATTTAATTAGTCCTACAAGAAGTTTACTTATTTTCATATTAGATACTCGCTTTCCCTAATTAGTTTATATATCAGACTGTCCAAGCTTAAATGCCTTATTAATTACAATCAGCATTACAATTCCCAGCAAAATAAGAAAAGCGCCTATTGTATTTGCATAACCATAGTTGTTTTCAAGCATTGAGGTTTTATATATATAAAGCGGTAAGTTCAGCGTTGTATTACCCGGGCCTCCGTTTGTAGTCATAAAAATAATGTCAAAGTTTTTCAGCATACTTGTCGCAGCTACAATAACACATGTTCCGATAATATTTTTCAGCAGAGGGAGCACAACATATATATTGGTTTTGAACTCACCTGCTCCGTCAATTTTAGCTGATTCCAGAATTGCTTCAGGTATTGCCGCTATTTCAGCAAGAACAAGTATGGCAACAACACCTGCAAAGGGAAGCCAGGTTATTGTAACCGTAAAAAAGGCTGAAGAATAATCCATAAACCAGTTCTGACTGAAATCCTCTACGCCCAAAGCTCTGATAATATTGTTTACGGCACCGAACTTCGGATTAAATATACTTAAATAAACCATTCCAAGAGCTGCCGAGCAAATTATATTAGGTATCATATATGCAGTTCTTGCAAACTTCCAATAAAACTCTTTTTTTGACAGTATCAATGCAAATGTAACTCCGATAAAAATATGAATAGTTGATTGCAGCAATGCCCAAATCACAGTATTTGACAATGCCTTTAAAAAATTCTTATCCGCAAATAGATTTACATAATTGCTTATTCCGGTAAATTCCAGCTTAGATGCAAGCTTCCATTCTGTGAAGGAAGAGCCGAAAAGCGTAACAACTGATGCTCCGTATATCAGGCAAAATATTAATATTGACGGCAGTAAAAATATTGCTATCCACAATCTGTTTTTCTTTTCCATTTTCCACCTCTTATAATAATTCTCCTCAATCATTTCTGATATGAGGAGAACTATTTTGCAATTTAAGTAAATAAAGTCAATTACTATCGGCTAAATAAACGATATAATCGTCCGATAGTCTGGGTTTGAGGCTGAAGCCTACTAAAGTTAAAACAAATTTAAACCCAAACTGTGTTCAAAATCAGCTTAAAAGCTTAATTCGCTTGAAAAGACGATATATCGTCGCGAAGGCTTGAACCGTAATTGACTTTAGTCAGTATTCTTGGCAGCGGTTTCATTTAATTGCTGAACTACCTGCTCAGCTGTCATTTTATTCATAGCTAATGCAGGATATAGATTTGCAAACGCATCCGTAACATTGGCATAGTCTATATTGTCCATTTCCAGATATCTGTATTTTATACTTGAATTGGCATTTATTAATTCGGCAAGTATCGGATTTTTTTCTTTAAATTCATCAGAAATATTTACTGTAGGTGATAAAGGAATAACGGAAGAAAGCTCAAGATTCTGGAGTTGAGCGGCATCCTCAGTCAAAGCCTTTACAAATTTAACTGCCGCTTCCTTGTGTGCATCATCATCTGATGTAACCATCCAGCCTTCCCTGTATGCGGTAACAATTCCGCTTTCGGGATAAGCAGCACATCCAACCTTTTTGTCAAAGCCGGCTGCCGCTTTTTCAGTATTACTGAAATCACCGATCATCCATGAGCCATTTGCAATTATCGCTGCCTTTTCACTCAGGAAGTTATTTGCTGCATCATTATACTTCGCACCAACCGCATCGCTTGTAGTATAGTCCTGAAGCATCTTTTGCATTTTTGTCAATGAATCTATAACTTCAGGTGTATTATAGTTTTTGGGATGCAAGGTGTTCATAAATGTATTTCCCGCTTCTCCATTAGTACCGATTAAGGAAGCAAGGATTAAGTTTGTTGTCCATGAATTTTCTCCTGTCATTAAGGCTAAAGGAGTGAAACCTGCTGCTTTCAGCTTGTCACAATTTGAGAACCATTCATCCCATGTTTTTGCAGGTGTGATTCCTGCTTTCTGAAACATTTCCTTATTATAAAAATATCCCACTACATCCGCTGTTTCAGTTACCGAATACATCTTTCCGTCTCTTGAATTTGCCTTAAGAGCAGCTTCAGTGACAGATGCCTTCCACTCTGGATCGGCATCCATATAAGGTGTAAAATCCAGAGCGAAACCTCCCTTGACTGCCAAATCAAAGAGACCTTGTTTTCCGTTTATAACATCGGGCAAATCTCCTGAAGACATAAGAACCTTTATCTTATCCTTGTATGCATCGTCACTTGGTATTTCTTCAACCTTTACCGTTATTTCATCACCATATTGCTTATTGAAATTTTCGAGTATAACTTTAAAAGGTGCAGCCCCCACATTAGTTCCGCACAGATATGTAGGAAATTTGAGTGTTATCGGTTCCTTCTGTACCTTACTGTCAGCAGACGCACTTGTATCTTCTGATGCAGAACCTCCTCCGCAGCCAACCAGTGCTGCTGTCATTGCAACTGCCAGCAATCCCGACAAGCCCGCCTTTAGATATTTCTTCATATTTCGTATCCTCCTTTTAAAATGATTCTTTAAAGTAGCGCTATAGTCAGATTATAAGCTTCCTCCCAATACTTGTTAATGAGGATTTTATACCTTATCTTGCAATATTTTTGTATAAAAAAAGTTTCCTTCAGTAAAATAGGAAAGCCAATATTTTTTTGTAATATTTTTACCATACTATAATTTTCTTTACATAATAACAATTTTAAAAGGTATTTTTTTAACAGTTTAGAACTATATATAATGTAGAATTATATAATTATATATCGAATAAAGATATGTTTTGTAATTTAATAAATTTATTTTATTCCTAAATAATAGAAGGAGTTTTCAAATTGAATAAATTTAAAAAATTTATTGATTTCCTTATGTTTTATAAAAGAATGCCAATAAAATATAAAATAACCTCGGCAGTAGTAGCAATAGTATTATTCCCCATGTGCCTTACAGGGTTCTATTTTTATTGGAATACCTCATCAATGCTTACCGATAGTGCTTATGATAATATGAACCAGCTTATTGAGCAAACAAGTGACAATCTTAGGGATTCATTCAGAATAATTGACAATACTCTGTTTTATTTTGCCTCAAACAGAATTATAAGATCTTGGGCGTCCGATGACCAATCATATTCCGGAAACAGCAAGTACGATTTATTTATTAAAAAAAGTGAAATTGAAGCGGAATTGAAATACAGTATGCTTTTTAATGATGCCTGGGATTCCGAACTGATTACAACAGCTTATCTTTTTATTGACAAGTCAAATTTTTGCTCGATTTCAAGGCTTGAAGGCAACATTAATATAATAAATCAGGATAATATTAAAATATATGAAACAGTAAATATCGGAACCTCTAGAAAAATGAAAATAGTTCCTCCTTCCCCAGAAAACCATGTTATATACAATGTCAGAAATATTTCAAAATTGAATACTCCGAGGCAATACTTAAAACTGATAATAGGCACTGAGGAAAAAATAATTTTTCAAAAGTACTCAAAAATTTTAGAGTTTCCTAAGTCAAGGGCTTTTATAATGGACAATGACGGGACTATTTATTCACACCCTGATAAGAGTATGCTTGGAAAAACAGTGGAAAAGGAAATACTTGATTTATACAATAGCGACCAGCAAAAGGAAGGCTTCGTCAGCCTTAATAGCGAAGCCTTTATAATGGCCTTTAAGAAAATTGATAACACTGATTTAATCTTTGTGGCAGGTATTCCCCAGAAGCAGGTGCTAGTAGGACTGTACGGAAGTATGAAAAACTACCTCTTCATCACGCTTCTTATTTTTATTATATGTATAATTTTCAGTATATTGATTTCTGTTAAGCTTAATGTATTTATCAAGCATTTATTATACTGCATAAACAGCGTGAAGAATGGCAATTATGAAATAAAAATGCCTGTATATCAAGATAAGGATTTGAATTTATTAAGCTCAACCTTTAATAGCATGACAGGAGAAATTAAATACCTGATTAATCAGGTTTATGAAAATGAGCTGCTTTTAAGGAAAACCGAGTTTAAATTCCTTCAGTCTCAAATGAACCCTCATTTTCTTTTCAACACTCTGGTAACTATAGGATGGAAAGCAAAAATGTCAGATAACCAAACCATATACAATATGGTAACGTCTCTTAGCAATCTGCTTCAGGCAAGTATATATGCCGACAGCAAAACAAAGATTCCAATACGGCAGGAACTGGAATACATAAAGTTTTATCTTTATCTCCAGGGAATACGCTTTGAGGACAGGCTAGAGTACAAAATAAATATTTGCAATGAAGAAGTTCTGAATTATCTTATTCCGAAGCTTTGCGCAGAGCCGATAGTAGAAAATGCCGTTGTACACGGCATAGAAAATAAAATCGGCAAGGGAATAGTAGAAATAAATATAAAGCAATATGATAGCTCGATATACTTCGAAATTATAGACAATGGCATCGGCTTTGAAAATCCTGTTACTTTGGAGGACTGTGAGCCTCCCGTTGACCGGCAAAAAAAGCATAACAATATCGGCTTGCGTAATACAAATAAAAGAATAAAGCTTTTATATGGCAGTCAATATGGTATCAGCATTGAAAGCGAACTGAATCAAAATACGAAAGTCACTATTCATATTCCTGTTGACAGAAGGGAGGATTTTGATGTATAAAGTTATAATCGTGGATGATGAGCCAGTTATAAGAAAGGGTATGCTGTCTTTTATAAATTGGGAAGCAATGAATTGCATTGTAGTATTTGAAGCCGGAAACGGGGCAGACACCATTGAATATTTAAGGAAAAGTTCTGCTGACATAATAATTACTGATATAAGGATGCCCGGTATTGACGGAATTGTCCTTTCCAGATATATACATGAAAATTACCCTGAGATAAAAATCATAATACTTACGGCCTATGCAGACTTTTCATATGCCCAGCAGGCTATAAGATACAATGTTATAGATTTTGTCGTAAAGACAAATCCCTTTGAAACAATTCCTGAGGCTATACGAAAAGCCCAACAGGTAATAGAGAATGAAAAGTGCAAGGAAAAAGAGCTTAAGCTCTTGGAGGACAAGATAAATTGCAGCTTTACCGAAATATGCGATAATTTCATAAAGGATATTATAAATGGCATTATAATTAATCATGACTTAATTTCCGATAAGGCTGAAGAACTTAACATTAACATAAATAATTTTTTTCTTGTAGTATATGAAATAAATAATGCCTCGGAAGATAATATCAATGCCACGCTTGAAGAACAAAACAAGTTTGTTTTTTCAATAAAAAATTTTTTATCAATGGCTTTTAAGGATTATCACCATTACACGGCAGTTATGAACAAAAATCTGCTTATCACAATCGTATCCTTTAATAATAATGCTTCTTCAAAATATATGCAGTCTCTGCTGATAACCTGCAACGAAATATTGTCAACTGCAGAAGGCTTCATGAAGTTCACCCTCAATATAGGAATAAGCAATATCCACAAATATATCTACGAGCTGTCACCGGCATATTTAGAAGCTACAGAGGCTCTTTCCGAAAGCTTTTATACCGACAACCATGTTTCAGTATATATGCAAAAGAATAGTATTCACATACGCAATAAAATCAATATTCATAAGTATGCCGATAACATTATAAACAGCATACAGAACGGAAACCATGACGATGCATTTCACCTTTTGCATGAGCTTTTCAGAGAATACAGGAAAAATAAGGAGCCTATCGAAAACGTGAAGGTTTCAAGTATGCTTATTTGTTCTCAATGCTTCAGGATTCTTGCAAATTATAATTTAAATAATAAAGAAGGCTCTGTGGCAGATGAAACAAATATTTACAGGCAGATACAATCAAGCAAATCCATAAATGGTGTAAGCAAAATTATATGCAATGTCATAAGGTCTTCTTCATTTATAATTGCCTCTAATCAAAAGCAGTATAATTATCTGGTAATACAGGTGAATGAGTATATAAATAAAAACTACAATATAAATATAAGCCTGCAGTCAATTGCAGACTATGTGCATGTCAACAGCAGCTATTTAAGCCGCCTTTATAAAAAGAAAACCGGAGAATCTATTGTTGATGCTATAAATAAGCATAGAATTGAGATATCAAAAAAGCTTTTAAAGAATACTACAAATAAAATATTTGAAATAGCTTTGTCTGTGGGAATTGAAGATCCCGCATATTTCACTCATGTATTTACAAAATATGTCGGCATGAGTCCAAAGGAGTATAAAGCGGGACTGTAAATAATTTTTGGGGGCTGAAAGCTGATAGCTTGGGTTTGAGGCTGAACCCAAGCGTTGAAGCCTTCACAAAATTCCTTAAAAGCAGTATCCGCCTACTCCTTTCTGTAAACAGCCGGCATAATATACCTGTACGGGGTTAAATCCCGGTTTAAGGATTCCGAATGCCCTATAAACAAGTAACCCCCGTATTCGGTCAATTCATACAGCTTCTCAACCAATTCATTTTTGGTCTTGCTGTCAAAATAAATCATTACATTCCTGCAAAAAATCACATGAAACTTTCGTTTAAATGGAAATACAGAATCCATTAAATTAAATTTTCTATATATTACTTCATTCCTGACCTTTTCAGTCAGTACGAAATTTTCATAATCCAGCTCCTTGAAATAATTCAGCTTCCATGATGAAGGCAGGGCTGAAATTCTCTCTCTGCTGTATACACCCTTTCTGGCTATTTCAAGTACATTGCTGGAAATATCGGTGGCTAATATTTTAGTATCCCACAGAAGCTTTTCTTTTCCAAAAAATTCGTCAATAAGCATTGCCAGAGTATAGGGCTCTTCCCCTGAGGAGCATGCAGCGCTCCATATCCGCAGGTCCTTATCCTTAATTGCAGGTGCAAGAAACGGGAGAGCTTTATCCCTGAAATAGAAAAAATGGTCTGCCTCCCGCATAAAAAAGGTATGGTTTGTAGTAATCTTATCAAGCAAAGTAACAGCAGCTTGCCCTGTTCTATCGGATAGCACATAATTCAAATAATCTGATAAGCTTTTGAATTTACCGTTTAAAAGTATATTGTTAAGTCTGCCAGCCACCATTGACTGCTTTTCAGCCTTCAAATTTATTCCGCAGCTGGCTTTTATATATTCTGCGAATTGCTTGAACTCTTTTTCAGCTATCCCTGCCATATTCTCATCTGCCTTTATAAACGAAAGTCAATTACCACCGGCTAAAGAACTGATTCTACCGGCCGATAGTCTGGGGTTGAGGCTAAAGCCTCCACCGTAACTGACTTCAATCAGTATTTCCCAAATTCCTTATCACTCAAGGCTATCCTTCTTGCACACACGGCTGATGCTTCAATATCAGCCTCTGCATCCATATTTTCATCAGGCTTATTGTTTTGACTCATTGTCTCAAGCATACGCAAAACTTCAGGATTAAGCTCTTCAGTCCCTCTATAGAAAGACCTTCTTGCTCCTTTTTTCAGCTTAAACCTTTCGACCTGCTCTTTAAGAAGCTCTGCCTGACTTGACAGCTCCTCGCTTGCAGCTGCACTCTCCTCGGAAGTTGCCGAGTTATTCTGAACTACCTGAGATATTTGCATCACTCCCTGATTAATTTGATTAATGCCTGTAGATTGCTCATTGGAGGCCACAGCAATGTTGTCCACAAGACTGGCCACCTTAGATATTCCTTCCACAATCCTGACGAGTGCACCGGCTGTTTCATTAGCAATTCTGGTGCCGTCTTCAGCTTTTTTAATAGAGCTTTCTATCATATCTGTGGTTTCTTTTGCTGCATTTGCCGAACGTGCCGCTAGATTTCGCACTTCCTCCGCAACCACCGCAAAGCCTTTCCCGTGCTGACCTGCCCTCGCCGCTTCAACTGCGGCATTCAAAGCTAATATGTTTGTTTGGAAGGCAATTTCATCAATAACCTTAATTATCTTGGAAATGCTGGCAGAAGAAGCATTAATATCCTGCATTGCCTTCAGCATCTCCTTCATCCGGGTATTTCCCTGCTCTGCATTAGCCTTGGCTGTATCAGCAAGTTCATTTGCCTGATTTGCATTCTCAGCATTCTGCTTGGTTTGAGCAGAAATTTCTTCTATTGAAGCAGTAAGCTGCTCAATAGAGCTGGCCTGCTCCGTTGCTCCCTGTGAAAGAGCAATGCTTGAGTCGGAAACCTGCTTGGCCCCCGAGGCTACCTGTTCTGATGCACTGGTAATACTGGACAACACTTCATTATTTTTCTCTACCAGCTCATAAAGCTTTTTGCCAAGCAGATCGTTTTCCGATTTAACAGCAACAGCAACAGACAAATCTCCATCAGCTATTTTACCTGCAATAATAGCCTGACTGCGGATATTTTCTATCATATCACCGAAGGACGCCGTAAGCTTGCCTATTTCGTCACTTGTGTCTGCTTTAATATTTACATTTACATCACCGAGAGCAAGCTTATCGGCTGCTTCTGCCAATTTTCTGACTGGCTTGCTTATAATACCGGATATGAATATACCAAGTGCAACGGAAATAATAATTCCGGCTATTATTACTATTATCATGATTAATGTGGCTGTATCCGCAAGCTGTGTATTATTGTCAGATCTTGCCTTGGCCTCCGAGGAATTGTATTCGAATAATGAGTCAAAGGAATTCTGCAATAAGCTTCCCGCATCGGCCATATCACCCAATATCAGGTCTATAGCCTTGTCCTTCTGCCCTGCCTGTACCAGCTCGATAACCTCCGCAGTTGAAGACTTATACTGTTCCCATTGAGGTTTCAAGCTATCAAACAGATTTCTGTCCTTATCACTTGTTATTCCATCATTGTATTTTTCCAGCAGCTCATCATTCTTTGCGGAAAAATCCTTTATATTACTAATGCAGGTATTGATATCCTCAGCATTAGTAACCATTGTCATCTTTAATAAATTAAATCTTACTCTTTGATAATAAACAGAAGCATTGCCTGTATACTGAAGCCCTAATGTGTTCTCTTCAAACATCAATTTGTCAGCCTCTACAATACTATTAATGTTAATAAGACCGATGACCCCTACCACGCCTGCAATCAATGCTACAAATAGAAAACTGACAATGAGCCTTGCAGCTATCCTTAGATTCAGAAACCATTTCATTATGTAATTCCTCCTAAAATAATAGTTTTCACATGCCTTTATAAAACAGTATTTAAATTCTCCAGCTCTCCTTCCGCTATAAGCTTCTCACAGTCCAAAAGCAGCTTTACCGCATTTCCAGCCTTTCCGATGCCTTTTATATACCTGTTGCCAAGCCCTCTATTCAATTCCGGCGGCGAAACAATATTTCCCTCCGGAATAGACAGCACTTCCAATACTCTATCAACAATGAGACCTATTGATACCTCATTAATATCAACAACTATTATACAAGTCCTGTCATTGTACTCCATAAAGGGCTTCTTAAACTTCAGCCTGACATCCATAACCGGAATAATCTTTCCCCGCAGGTTTATTATTCCCCTTATGTACTGCGGCAGCTCCGGAACTTCTGTTATCGTTTGTATTCCTATTATCTCGGTGACAAATCGGATTTCAATACCATACATTTCATTTCCCATTGTAAATATAAGGAATCTTCCCTTCTGTGTATCCTCCTCCTGCTCCAATAATCTCTGCACCTCTTCCTGCGCCATCCGGACACTCCTTTCTGATACTAAAGTCAATTAAATATACAAGCACAGACTTCGTTAAAAAGTCAATTACTATCGGCTAAAAAACCGATTCCATCGGCCGATAGTTTGGGTTTGAGGCTGAAGCCTCCTAAAGTCAAAACAAATTCAAACCCAAACTGTGTTCAAAATCAGCTTAAAAGCTTAATTCACCTAAAAAGACGAGATATCGTCCCGAAGGCTTTAACCGTAATTGACTTTAGTCAACTTGAAAACAATATTTGCCTTCAATTGGCTTTGTCAAATTTATATTTTTATATTTAATAATCCGCCGATATTCAGTATAAGACTTATACTTCCATCTCCGAGAAGGGTACATCCTGCCAAGCCTTTTATATTTCGCGTGTCTTTAATATAGCTTGGAAGTGCCTTGACAACTACCTGCTGCTGTCCCAGAAGTTCATCCGCAAACAGGCACATGCATTTTCCGTCCTGCTCCACCATAAGCATGATCCCCTTTTCAAAATCTGTTATATCTGTTTTCACACTATACATTTTATGAAGACGAAGTATAGGATAACATTCTCCCCGAACCATAATCATTTCATTCCTTCCGGGAGCCTCAACAATATTTCTGCTCTTAGGCTGAAAGGTCTCCTGTATGGAAGTGGTAGGCAGGGTATATTTGGCATTGCCTACACGGATATTCATTCCGTCGATAATAGCAAGGGTGAGAGGAATTTTCATCGTCGTTACAGTTCCGGCTCCTTCTTCACTTTCTATGGATACTGACCCTCCAACTGCTTCCAGATTCTTAACCACAACATCCATTCCTACTCCCCGGCCGGAAAACTCTGTCACCTTGTCATTTGTGGAAAACCCGGGTAAAAAGATCAAATTGAAAATCTCCCTGTCTGTCATTTCATTTTCCGGCTTGCTGAGTAATCCATGCTCCTTCGCTTTTTGCAGTATTTTTTCTTTATTAAGGCCCTTACCATCATCCTTGACAATTACAAGAACGTCACTTCCGGCATTTTTTGCCTCTAAGGCAACCTTTCCGGCTTTGGACTTTCCATTAGATATTCTGCTTTCATAAGACTCAATTCCATGATCAACCGCATTTCGAACCAGATGCATCAAAGGGTCGGATATATGCTCTATAATATTTTTATCAACCTCTGTTTCTTCTCCAATCAGCATCAGTTCCACCTCCTTATCAAGGCTTCGCCCCATATCCCTTACAATTCGCTGCATTTTGTGGAAGGTGGCAGACAAGGGAACCATCCTAATGGACATTACCATATCCTGCATTTCGCTTGTAATCTTCCTGAGCTGGCGAGCCGCCTTGTAAAAGCTGCTCAGCGACATTCCTTCAAGCTCGGGGTTCTGTGTAACCATTGCTTCGGAAATCACCATCTCGCCCATCAGGTCCATAAGCTTGTCGAGCTTCTGTACATCAACACTTATAATGCTTTGATGGGAGCCTTTGCTTTCAGAACCATGAACAGCATGGTCGGAAGCTTGAAGCCCTGACATTTTGACAAAAGCCTCTTCGGGCGCCTTGCCTTCAGACATGCAAATTTGTCCCGGAAACTGACAGCCTGATGCTTCGGTCAGCTCAAGATCACGTATGAAGGCAAAACTATTTAAAAAGTCATACATTTCCCTCATGCTTTTGCCGCACTTGAAAATAATCTTAAAGCCTTGTTTCTGTATGATATTCACACTGCCGTTATCTTCTGTGATATCCTCCGGAAAGCAGAAGCAATCCTCAGAAATTTTCTTTAGATTATAAATAATAGTATAGGCTCTGATATTTTCCATTTCACAGCCTTCCTCAAAATAAATAACAGCCTCATAAGCTTTCAGCTCACCAGTCTCAGTGTCCTTGCGTGACAACGTGTATTGCCCCTTATGCAAGGTTTGTTCTTTCATTTCTGAAATAACTGAGCAGTTTCTTTCCTTCTTAATAGATATCAAGAAGCTCCTTATCTTTTCAATCAGGTTTGACGGCTCACCGTCGAGGATGTCCTCATTTTTTACCTTTTCCAGCTCCAGCTTAATGAAATCAACACACTCCAGAATCAAATCCGAAAGAAGGCTGCAATCCATATTTTCAGGTCTTTCCTCTCTTATGTAATAGAAGAGGTCTTCAGTAGCATGGGATATTGATGCGATGTTACTGTACCTCATCATTGCAGAAGAGCCTTTAATTGTATGCATAATCCTGAAAATTTCATTGACGGCATCCGGCGCAAAGCAACTTGCTTTTTCGCTTGTCAGTATTATTTCCTCGAGCTGCTCTATATTCTGTGCGGTTTCATATATGAAGGTATCCAGTATAGTTTGATTTGAAAATCCGTTATCCAATTTGCTTCCTCCCGTTCAGCTTTATCAAGCAAAAAATAATCTGCTGTATTAAGAATACAGCAGATTATTTTTTACACATACCCAATTTCGAGGTATTTCTTCATCTTTCGTCAAAATTGTGTAGAATCCAACTCATATTTTGAATGTATTTCCAGCTTTCCATAAACACTTTTTAAAATAGTTCGGACAGTTGCCTCCGATATGTACAGCTTATCGGCAATCTCTTTTGCACTTAATCTGTCTCTGGCATACAGGGCAATTTCTCGTTCTCTGGGTGTCAGAGGGGATTTATCTGCAATAATTGCCTTTTTTATTGCGGCAGCACCCTTGTCCTGACGTATACCCAATGCAATCAAGGCATTCAGACCTTCCCTGTCAGAAATATAGCCTTTTGCCATTTCCAAAAGGGCCATTAACTCCCTTAAATGCTGAGCAAACGGAAGATAAATCTTATCCGGCAATGCAATTGCCAAGGCCTGCCTTAGATAATTCTGGGCTTCATGTCCATTCCCGTTGTTAAGCTTTGCTATGGCAAGATATATGAGAATATATACCTGGGGCATAATGTATTGAACCTTCCCTGCTTTATTCCTGACCTCCTCAAGGATGGCCTGAGAAATACCGTAAAATTCATTATACCTTCTCTCCATTAGCAAAAGCCTTAAATAAAGAACCTGAGCATGAGGAACAACAGGAGCATACAGCACCTTATTTATTTTTTCCAGATCATAAAGCCATGGAGCCACATTATCCTTAATGCCAAGCACAAGACTTATTACTGACATACATTGGTCAACCATGCGAGGTATATAAGAATTTGAATATTTGCCTGTATAGCCCTTAATAGTCTTCACTGCACTAAGATAACCCTCTGCATTTCCGCGCAGGACAGCAACTCTTGCAAGTACCAATTCAGAACATAGACATATATTGAATTGCTTATTCCTTTGGGCGTAATACAGCGTTCTATGGCAAAGAATTTCAGCCTCGTCCTCATTTCCTTTCATAAGCATAGCTTCTGCACGCATTAAACTGCCGACACCCGCACCGTATCCTCCGGCAGATTTCTTGTATAATATGCAGTCTTCCTCAAGCTGCTGTATTACAGCTTCCAATTTACCTGATTCACGCCAGAAAATATCCAAAACAGACGGAGCCGCAAAAAAACACGGTGTGCAATATTTTGTCACATCGGACGGTTTGCACAAGATATTTAATACCGTTTCGTATTCCTTTCTTATTTTCGAATAATCATTAAAATCTCTCATTGAAGCCAACAGCCTGTATTCAGCCTTAATTTTCAGAAGCTCGTCCTCATCAGGCCTTTCTGCATCCTGTATGACTGAATAAAGCAAATGACACAGCCTGTGATAAACCTCATACTGGCCGCAGGAAAATGCCATATACCCAAACACAAGCAAAGTAAAGGGATACCTGCATAGTATATTATCCGGACATTCATTAATTATCTCCGCAATAAATTCAGGCTGATATTTTTCTTTTTGAGCATCAAAATATTCACCGCTAAAGGGAAGAGACAGTATGGCATCAAAATCTCTGACCTTATAGAAAAAACAGGCCGCCTGATAATATTGCGAGCTCATGGCATAGGATCGCCCAGCCCGCCGGTATATTTCGTTTTGATACTCCTCAGGCTGATAATAGTTAAAACGGTTACGCACATAATTCAGTAAAATGCTGTGCATTCTGTAAATATGCTTATCGGGAATATATTGTATGAAGTCATTGTCCCTAAGAAACTCCTCGATTTTTTCGGGCAGTTTCTTCTTATCCAATATAATAGCTGCCTGACATGCTGTGAAGCTGTCCATAACCGAAACAGACAGCAAAAACTCCTTTTCTTCCTGAGTAAGCCTGTCCCAAACAGCTGACTCCACTAACTGCTCAATGTCAGCAGTAATATTAAAAGAACCTGTTTCCTTGTAATTTATCATATAAAAGCGGATGGCAGACACCCAGCCCTCTGTTCTCTTATATACCTTTTCCAGCGCATTGTCGGCAAGATTTATTCCTTCCATGCTGAAAAGAGTGCCTGTTCCCTCCTTATTCAACAAAAAATTCTTCCTGTCAATTGTATGTATGCTGTTGTTATTAATCAAATACTGCTGCTTGGCTCCAAGCCGCTGAGTAATAAATACAAGGTGAAGGTTGGGGCTGTTGTGCATTGAAAGTACATTTATCAGCTCCTGTGACACATCACAATTTACAAGCTGATAGTTATCTACTACCAGATAGGTTTCAGCCTGACATTTGAAATCCTTTATATATGAAGCTATATGGAAAAGTGTATCCATCGTTGGATTTTCAAAACCCTTGAGGCTATCTGCGGCCTTGGCATCCGCATTGGACAATAATTCGCATAAGCCTGACCATGTTATGGAAACCGGTTCACCTAAACAGGTATACCAGCATTCAAGGGCATCAAGAGGAAGATTTGCTTTTAAATATTCCCTGACAGCTGTGGTTTTCCCAAAACCGAACGGAGCCTCCACTACAGTCAAAGGATAATGAGATATCTGGGCAAGCTTCCTTGTAAGCTTGTCCGAAAAGTAATACCTCTTTTTATGGTTTACTTTTTTTCGCATTACACTTCCTCCTGCTAAAATTTCAAAGCTTCTATTTTAGAGCTATCAGCTTATAAATATCTGCCTTAATCAGAAGAGGTATTCGCCCCTGAAAATCACTATTTTTCTCAGCCAACCTATAATAATAAGCTTCATATATCTGAGCAAGCTAAAAGCACATATCACCTGAATAGAGATATCATCCCGATATTTTTATTCAGGTTAAGGCTTGGAACAATATTTGACTTTAGTCAATTATAATTTCCATAACTTTACAGACATAGATTTGTAATATTTCAAGTATAAATTGTAATACTAGAAAGTTTACCATAATTTCTATGTTTTTTAAACTCTCCATGATATAAAGGGAATACTGCGAAATGAAATTTTTTTAAGAAAGCAAAATCACCGAAATAAATGTTTTCCGGTGATTTAAACTCAAATGGTTGCGGGAGCAGGACTTGAACCTACGACCTTCGGGTTATGAGCCCGACGAGCTACCAACTGCTCCATCCCGCGATATATGAAATTTACTGTTCTGTTATTATATGCGATAGTTAGCTTTTTATTCATTACTTACCCTCGCCGACAACTATTATACTTTAACACAGAATTTTAAATAATGCAAGTTTTTTTTAAAGTAAATTTAACCGGTAAGATTTTACTCAATTGAAATTGTAAAATATGATAGCATATAAAATATGATTTTTTTATAATTTTATGTTTTTATATACTATTTTTATCAAAAATTCTAGACCTTTTCTTTATTATAAGGTATTATAATCACAGTAATATTTTAATTTCTTGTAATAAGCATTAATAATTTGCTTATTATGAAAAATATAATTAATTTATTAAAAAACGGAGGCTGTAATAATATGTTTAAATCTGTATTTAAAAAAACAACCGCCCTATTATTGGCTGCAATTTGCACGGTTTCAT
Organism: Ruminiclostridium sufflavum DSM 19573; assembly: GCF_003208175.1. Taxonomy (GTDB): domain Bacteria; phylum Bacillota; class Clostridia; order Acetivibrionales; family DSM-1351; genus Ruminiclostridium; species Ruminiclostridium sufflavum. The sequence goes on from NZ_QKMR01000007.1 coordinate 161,911, forward strand.
TTGCGGCGGGCTGTTCTAAGTCTGAAACTTCTGAGTCAACCGGCAAGCCTAAAGTACAAATCGAAATGGAAAACGGCGATAAGATGGTTTTTGAGCTCTATCCCGAGTTTGCACCAGAAACAGTTAATAATTTTGTCAGCTTGGCAGAATCCGGATTTTATGATGGGTTGACCTTTCATAGAATTATCAAGAACTTTATGATTCAGGGCGGGGACCCCAAAGGTGACGGAACCGGCGACTCCGGTAAAACAATAAAGGGTGAATTCAGCGGCAATGGCTTCGAACAGAATACACTTAAACATACCAAGGGAGTTATTTCAATGGCAAGAAGTCAGGATCCAGACTCGGCATCCTGCCAGTTCTTTATCATGCATGGAGACACTGCTTCTTTAGACGGTCAATATGCTGCCTTCGGAAAGCTTATCAGCGGCGAAGATATTCTTGATAAAATAGCGGATACTCCAGTAAAAGCAAATTCTCTTACCGGAGAAGAATCAGTTCCGACAGAAACTGTTAAAATTAAAACTATTACTGTACTGAGCAAGTAATTTAGCTTTAAAACCCAGCCTTTTAAAAAAGAGCCTTTCAGTATCAATATTAATATGCAAATAAAATATTAAAGCATATAAAAGCGGTCAGGGGATTTTGATTATTCACCTGCCGCTTTTTCATTTATTATTAAGAGCTCAAGCTGGCTAACACAGTGCAGCTGCTGCAAGACATACACCAGCCTATTTTTCTATAGCTGACCTTATCTGTGCCAGTGCCTTTTCAAGAACAGCTCTTGGGCATGCAACATTCATCCTCATAAAGCCTTCCCCGTTCCGTCCGAAATATGTGCCGGCACTCATTGCAACACCAGCCTTCAAAGCCATAAACCTGGTCAGCTCATGACCGCTCAGACCCATTTGCCTGCAATCAAGCCACACAAGATATGTCCCTTCAGGTCGAACAGGCCGGATAGAAGGAATATACCTATAAAAATACTCCAAAACAAAGGTTACATTTCCCTCAATATATTCTATAAGCTGTTCAAGCCATTCATCTCCATACCTGAATGCTGCCTGAGTTCCGGCTATACTCATGCAGTTATTGCACTCCACATGAAAATCCGCCCACTTCTGTTCGAACTCCTGCTTAAGCTTTTCATCCGGAAAAACAACAATAGAAGATTGAAGTCCTGCAAGATTAAAGGTTTTTGTGGCAGAAAAGCATGTTATAGTTATCTTTCTCAGTTCTTCTGAAATTGAAGCAAACGGAATATGCCTGTTTCCCCACAAAATCAAATCAGAATGAATTTCATCGGATATCACCGTGATACCACAGCGCAGGCAAATATCTCCCAGCTTCTTTAATTCATCATATGACCACACTCTCCCTACAGGATTGTGCGGACTGCACAGAATCAAATATTTTGCCCCTTGCTTGGCTTTTTCTTCTATATCCTTATAATCCATAGAAAAAAAGCCATCCGACTCTTTTAACGGACTTTCAAGCAGCTCTCTGCCTGCCTGTTTAACCGCATTATAGAATGGACGGTAAACCGGTGTCTGGATTATAATTTTGTCCTTTAAATTTGTCAGTTCCTTAATTATCATGCATATTGAAGGCATAACTCCTGAACTGAAGCTCATCAGCTTTTTATCTATATCCCAATTTTTTTGTCTCTTTTGAAAATCGCACACATCATCATAATAGGAGTCCGGGCGTACTGTATAGCCAAATATTCCATTCTCCGCTCTTTCCTTCATAGCATCGATAATAGGCTGTGCCACTCTGAAATCCATATCGGCAACCCATAGAGGTATGACCTTATCAGTTCCGTATAATTTTTCAAGATTTATATGCTTCTCGGCAAAAGTAGCTTTTCTGTCAATAATTTCATCAAAGTCGTATTTCATAGCTGCTCTCCTTTACATTTTATTGCGGAGAAAAAATAAATAAAGGACTAAGATACTCTTTTAAAAGCAATCTCAATCCTTTATTTGGTGCCGAAGACCGGAATCGAACCGGTACGGAGGGTTAACTCCGCAGGATTTTAAGTCCTGTGCGTCTGCCAGTTCCGCCACTTCGGCATACCCATTGCCACTTACCGCTTGCGACTAGATTATTATAATACTATAACCGCTAAGGTGTCAACACCTAATTTAAGATTTTTAAAATTTTGGTACAATAATTCCATATACATTTTTAACGTATCTGCCTATAGCCAGTCAGAATGGAAATCAATACTGAGCTGATTTTTTATATCCGCTGCTGCCTCTCTTGGAATCAACATTCTTCTTTAAGTCATGCAGCTTCTCATCGCTATCCTTCATAAACTTTGCTAAGCGGTCTTCAAAAGAAGTATTGGCAACTGCATTTTTGCTGCTGTTCCATTCTATCTCCATTGGTGGCTTAACTGTCATTGAAGCCGGTTTTTGCTCGCAAGCTTTTTTTATAGAAAGACTTACTTTTCCATTGAGATCAATTGAAATGACTTTTACTTTTACTGTTTGATTTTCCTTCAGATGAGCACTTATATCCTTCACATACTCCTGTGCAACTTCAGAAATGTGCACCAGCCCTGTTCTTCCTTCCGGCAGTTGAATAAATGCACCGAATGCAGTTATGCCGGAAACCCTACCCTCAACTATTGTACCTACTTCAAGTGGCATAAAATAAGAAATCCTCCTCGGTTAACCCCAAGCTTAATAACGTCTAAGCACTAAAACACTTCAATTATACCAGTACATGCTGATTTACGTCAAGCTATAGTTACTTATTAGTATCAATATATATTTTTTCATTATCCTTGATATATCCTAATTTTTCCCTAGCCATTTGCTCATAAAACTCATCAGTATTAATTAATGATTTCTGCTTCAAAAGCTGCTGATTCTTAACTGTCTCACTATAAATGCTCTTTTGCAGGTCTTGATTTTTAAGCTCTTTTTCATTAATACTAATTTGAAGTGTATATAATGTATAGCCAAAATAGCAAATTGAAGCTACCATAATAAGTGTCCACAATTTGAATCTCTTTTGTTTTTTCATTATTATTCCTCTTATCAATATCTTTTGTAAAATAAAAACACAATGCCACATTTCCTATATTCTATATGTCGGTAAAAACTCCTGCAATATTAATTATTTTTTTGTTCTTTTTTATTTTTTTTAAAGCCGGAGGTTTTCTTTAATTTCTTTTCTGCCGCACAGCTTGCTTTGCCGCTTAATCTCTTCACCTTGTCAAAAAACTCTTTAAAAATTCCCAAGACTTTGCCGGAAATTAAATTAATCGGTTTTTCCAATAAACCATATATTTTTTTATATATGAAATTCATAATATTACATATTGGTTTAAAAATAAATCTTATTACCTTATACAGTAATGTCATCCCTGCCTTTATAACCTTATACAGCATTATAAAGGGATAGCTCAAGACTTTGAATATGAAAAGCAGAAGCCTTTTCAATATATTTATAATCATTACGGAAGAAGCAATAATTATATTGCTGAAAATTGATTCATACAGCAAAACGCCTATAATATTTCCTATAAATATAAATCCGCGCATTTCTCCGCCATTGCTTATGTATACTGTAACAAACAGGAATACAGCTGCTGCAAGCCAATAAAGGATATCTTCAAATGCTACTATTACTGCATTTGTTTTTATTGTTCTTCTTTTTATTCTTAAAAAATCGTAAAAGAAAGCTGCAATTGCTCCACCGACAATCGCATACAAAAATATGTATACCTGATCTGCAATAAATATCATTTATCATACCACAAGCCTTTACAGTTTTTAAATTAATTACCATCTGCTAAAAACCCGATTCCATCGGCCGATAGTTTGAGGTTGAGGCTGAAGCCCCCTGAAGTCAAAACAAATTCAAACCCAAGCCGCGCTCAAAATCCAGCTTGAACCGTAATTGACCTTAGTCAAGGCATATCGCTATTTAAACATTTTCCCGAAAAATGACTTGGATTTGGCAGTTTCTCCATCGTTGTATTCTAATGAATATATATCGCCTTCTATAATAAGTTCATTGCTTTCCAGGCATAGTTTGTTTATATGAAGCTCTGCACCTCGTACTATCAATATTCCTAATTCTGTTACAGCTATTATAATCTGATCATTAAAGCTCTCAACATCAATAACACCGGTAACACACAGCTTTTCCCTGTTTTCAAGCAGAAGTGTCTGATTTTTTTGTTTAATAATTTTCTTTTCCTCCATTATTGAATCCCTCCTCATCATATACATATGCATGTACAAAATAAAAAAGAACAAACACATATAGCGTTTTGTTCTTTTTCTAAAACTGCTTTTAAATATCTTTTGATAAAGCCAATCCATCAATCTTGCTACTTAATGATATACATTTCCTTTGCATCATCCTTTGTAACATGTTCCGTGACTCTTGTTATTTCTATTGTTGTTGTATTATTTCCGAATTGAATTTCAATTACATCTCCAACCTTAACCTCAGAACCGGGTTTGGCTATTTTATCATTGATTTTGACTCTGCCCTGCTCACAAACTTCATTTGCGACAGTTCTTCTTTTGATAATTCTGCTGTTCTTTAAATACTTGTCTATCCTCATTTTAACCTCCGTATCCCCACATACCGAAAAGCACTTAATTCATGCCGATTACTGCCGGCAGTTATAACCGCTAAAAACTATAACAGTTAAAAAGATAATAATCAATTCCATAAAAAACTATGATTCTACTGGTTTACCATTTCTTTTAAATCCTTACCTGCTTTAAATGTCGGAACCTTACTCTCAGGAATATCAATTTCCTCCATTGTCTGCGGATTTCTTCCTTTTCTGGCTGCTCTCTGCTTAACCTCAAAGGACCCAAAACCAATAAGCTGAACCTTATCATTATTCACCAATGCCTCTTCCACACTTTCTACCAAGGCATTCAAGGCTTTTTCAGAATCCTTTTTAGTCAAACCCGACTTTTCAGCAATACTGTCTACTAATTCTGACTTATTCATTAACAATTCCTCCCATAAGTTTTATTATAGTATGATTCTATCCATTTTTATTATATTTATGCATTTTTGCTTCTTTCCAAAGTACATCCAGTTCTAAAAGTGTCATTTCATTTATATTCCTGCCAAGCTCTGATGCTTTTTGTTCAACAATTTCAAATCTTCTGATAAATTTATCGGTTGACTGGGATAAAGTAAGCTCGGGATGAACCTTTAGAAATCTCGACAAATTTACAATTGAAAACAACACATCTCCCAGCTCATCCTCAATACCCTTTTTATCTGATTTTTTAAACTCCTCTTCAAGCTCATCTATTTCTTCTCTGATTTTTGCGAATACATCCTCCGTATTATCCCAGTCAAACCCAATTTGAGCTGCTTTCTGCTGAACCTTATAGCTCCTCATAAGAGCAGGCAGGTTTGCAGGTACATCCTTCAATACAGATGTTTGATTTTTATTTCCCTTTTCTTTTTTCTTTATTTCTTCCCAATTCCTTAAAACCTCACCCGATGTTTTAACATTGACATTTCCAAAGACATGCGGGTGTCTGTGAATCATTTTATCACAAACCCCGTTTATTACATCCTCCATACTGAAATCCCCGTTCTCTTTTGCAATCTGTGCATGAAATACCACCTGCAGCAAAACATCCCCCAGTTCTTCACACATTTTGCCCTTGTCATCTAAATCAACCGCTTCCAGATATTCATATGTTTCCTCAATAAAATACTTTTTCAGGCTCTGATGTGTCTGCTCTCTGTCCCAGGGACATCCCTCCATGCTTCTGAGTATTTCCATTATATTTAATAATCTTTCGAGTCTGCCATTTTCCATCTTCCATATCTCCCTTTTACATCGCAATTTGGGCCATTTGTTTACCCTTTATCCCTCATGATGTACAAATTTAACATTATCTATTATACTATATTTTTTGCCGGTCAGGAAAGGGTATGCAGAATTTTAACCGCTTCTATGACCTCCCCCTTCATATGATAAAAGGAATATCAAATCCTTATGTAATTTGTTCCTCATCAGCTTTCTCTTCATCCGTCATTTCATTGAATAACTCATCAGCAGGATTTTCATTTAAAGCTTCATTAGCATTATCGGCATCCTGCACCTTTTGTTTTGAATCTGCAAAGAAAACTCTGTTTGCTATCACCTCTGTAACATAATGTTTATTTTTCTGCTCATCTTCCCACATTCTTGTATGGATACTTCCCTGCAAAGCTATTCTATTCCCCTTTGCGAAGTACTTGCTTGCAAATTCTGCTGTTTTTCCCCATGTGACAATAGGTATAAAATCTGTTGTTTTATTCTGGGCGGTTTTTTTAATTTCTCTGCCTACTGCCAATATAAATGCTCCCACAGCTTTGGAATTTTTAGCTGTATAGCGCAGCTCAACATCTTTTGTTAACCTGCCAACCAGACTGACGTTATTCATAAATCATTCTCCTTTTGCCCAATTTAAATAGGCTGTTTTTTATTATTACTGCTATTGCTCCATACATGCCAATCCTTGTACAGCAATTGCATATAGCTGTCTTTTAGCATGTGCAGATAAAAAGCAAATGTAACCTGTTAAAATATAAATTTATAGGCTGAAAAAATTAAACAAGGGTTGAAATACTCTATTTAGACATGTTTTTAAAAGGATAATTAAGAAACCTCTATAGAACTTAGAAATATTTGGGGAAAATAATAGCTTTTAAGTTAGAAATAGCAATCGACTTTTTTAAGGTTGTTTCCGGAATTTAAGAAATGAAATGCTTCTAATAGAAATAACTTACTTTAATCTTGAAATAATTATATATTGTTTGATATTCATTGTCAACATAATAATTTTAAAAAGGAGAAGACCCTCATTCCAAATCTTCTCCTCTAAATTGATACTATTTAATAATTACACTTTATATAATAACCTATCCATTTAACAGTATTATTGTTCCATTTGCTTTCCTAAGAAGCTTGCTGCCGATTGAGCAAGTTTAACTTCAATCTCACCCATTCTTGAATTTGCATCTGTAGCCAGTAATATTACAGAACCTATTGGATCTCCCTCAGATATTATAGGAGAAACTACTTGAGCAGTATACTTTCTTTCTCCGTTTTCATCCGCTAATATAAATATTGCTTTTTCCTCGGGAGATTTTATAAGTAAAGTAGTTTTGTCTTCAATTGTTTTTTCCACTTCACTGCTCAGCTGCTTTTCAAGAAATTCTTTTTTTGATGCTCCTGATACTGCAATTACAGAGTCTCTGTCTGTTATGCATGTAATGTGTCCACTGGTTTTATGCAATGATTCTGCATACTGCGTAGCAAAATCGCTAAGCTCTCCGATAGGAGAATATTTCTTTAAAATAACCTCTCCTTCCTTGTCGGTAAATATCTCCAGCGGGTCACCCTCTCTTATCCTTAAAGTCCTTCTTATTTCCTTTGGTATTACAATTCTTCCAAGATCGTCTATTCGTCTAACTATTCCAGTTGCTTTCAATTTAGTATTACCTCCTTAATAGGTTATTTTAGTCTTAGTATTGTTAAGTTGATGATTTTTTATACATAATTGGTAACTCATTGATAGCAACCATTTTTTATACATTAAAAAGGGAACCACATTTAAAGTGATTCCCTTCTTTTAAATAAATATTATTTTCCGTATAACTCTAAGTTAAGTTTATCCAAGACAGTCCCATTCTTTACGACCTCAAACTGCTTGTCTTTTTTCCAGCCTTCAAGCTTTTTGTTGAATTCCTCAGAAAATTTTGTATATTTAAGGTTAGAGTTTATCTGATCCTTAACTTCTTCAAAAGCTTTAATACCTCTCTTTTCAATTCTTACTACATCATAGCCATAAGAAGCCTCAACAATACCAATTGTACCTTCATCATTTGAAAAAGTCCATTTCTCAAGGGCTTCAAGTACTGAATACTGTGAGCTTAATTCCCCGTTAAGGAAAGTAATTTCTATATTGTCTTCAGAAGTGCTTGAATTGTTTTCTGTTGCCAAAGTCTTCATATCCTTGCCGGCTTTTATTTGTGTCACTACATTATCAGCCTGCTTCTTTAGCTCAGCCTTCTTGCCTTCACTAACAGACGCACCGTTACTGTCAAGCGTAGAAATGACTATATGGGATATTGTAGCCTGATCAAACAAATCTTGATTATCATCATAATATTTTTGCACTTCTTCATCAGTAACTGCTATCTTGCTGTTCGACTGCTCTGAACTAAAATAATTCTGCTGCAGCACCAGACCCTTATAAAATTCCTTGAATTCCTCCAAGGTTACACCATAGGTACTTTCAATCGAGCCTTTAGCAGCCTCCTCACTTCCGTACTGTGAGGTTATAGTAGAGTCAATATTGGAAATGTCCTCTTTTGAAAGCTTAATGCCAGCTTCTCCGGCTTTTGTAAGCATAATCTTATTTTCTTGAAGCTGATCTAATGTTTCCTTCTGAATTTGCTCCTTAATAGCTTCTCCGTTTTTTTGCTGGTTCCAGTCGTAATTTTCAACTGTCGTGCTGCTGTCTACTCCTGCACTTGCTAAAAACTGCTGCATATTAACTTTTGAAATCACCTTGTATTCCTGCTCTGTTATCTTCTGCTTGTCCACTGTAGCGACATATCCTGCTGACCAAGGCTTAAATATAAACAATACTGCTGCAACAGCTATAACCACTAAAGCCGCAGCAGTTACTCCGATAACAAAGCCCTTTGATTTCTTTTTTTTATCTGCCTTTTTAGGTTTTTTTGCAGGCTCTTTTAAATTTTCTTTTTCAGCTTCTTTTGCAATCTCATTTGCATCTGTACTTGTATCTGCAACTGCTTCTTCATTCGTATTTTCAATTGCATCTTCATTTACATTAGCATTTTCCTTTACGTTTTCATTCTCCAAAGGTTATCGCTCCCCATTATATATTTTTCTATACTCCCAAATCCTGTATTTTACAAAACCCCACTATAACAATTATATTCAATTATTAGGAATACTGCAATTTAATAATGTCATGTAATAAAATCTTAATATTTGCCAGTATATCCTTTTGATTGTTATTTAGGAGTCTGAAGGTTATATATGGGCTGCTGCTTGCATTGAACATTATCCTTCTGGGGTATTTATCCATAATAGCTCCAATGTACAAGGATATGCTTACTGCCGACTTGCTTAACTGAAAAATGACAGTATCCTCCTTCTGCTGTACATTAATGAAGCTGCATTTATTGGCAAGTGCCTTTATATATGCAATATCCATCAAATTTTCAACTTCTCCCGGAATATCCCCATATCTGTCAATAAGTTCATCCTTTATGTCAATAACATCATTCTCATCCTGTATGGCGGCTATTTTCTTATACATATCAATTTTCAGCTCTTCAGATTCAATATAATCGTCATCAATATATGCACTTACATTTAAATCAATCGCCATTTCATCATCAAAGGTATTACTGCTGTCACCGCTTAGCTCATGAACCGCTTCCTCAAGCAGCTTGCAATACATTTCATAACCCACCGTTTCCATATGCCCATGCTGCTCAGAGCCAAGCAAATTGCCTGCTCCCCTGATTTCCAAATCCCTCATTGCTATTCTGAAGCCCGAACCAAACTCAGTAAATTCCTTAATTGCCTGAAGCCTTTTTTCTGCCACCTCAGACAAAGCCTTGTCCTTTTTGTAAGTAATATACGCATACGCCAGTCTGTTTGAACGCCCTACTCTGCCTCTTATCTGATACAACTGGGAAAGCCCCATTTTATCTGCATCCTCAACCACTATTGTGTTTACATTCGGCATATCCAGTCCGGATTCTATAATCGTTGTGCAAACCAAGATATCAAACTCTGCATTTATAAAATTATACATTACATCTTCCAGCTCTTTTTCATTCATCTGTCCATGTGCTACGGCAACTCTTGCTTCAGGCACCAGTCTCTTTATTTCATTGGCCTTGAGTTCAATTCCTCTGACTCTGTTGTAAAGATAAAAAACCTGACCCTTTCTGGAAAGCTCTCTTATTATGCCGTCCCGGATTAATTCATCGTTATGCTCCATAACATATGTCTGAACAGGATAGCGCTCCTCCGGCGGGTCCTCTATAACGCTGATATCCCTGATTCCGACTAGAGACATGTGCAAGGTTCTCGGTATCGGCGTTGCCGTTAATGTAAGTGAATCCACATTTGGTTTAAGACCTTTCAGCTTTTCCTTGTGTGTTACACCAAACCGCTGTTCCTCGTCCACAACAAGCAAACCCAAGTCCTTAAATGAAATATCCTTTTGAAGTATCCTGTGCGTTCCTATTAAAATATCGATATTACCGCTTTTAACAGATTTAATAATTTTTTTCTGTTCCGCAGGAGTCCTGAATCTGCTTATAACATCCACCGTTACCGGGAAATCAGACATCCTCTTCTTAAAATTTTCATATTGCTGCTGGGCCAGTATTGTGGTAGGCACAAGGTACGCCACCTGCTTTCCGTCCATAACAGCTTTGAATACGGCTCTGATTGCCACCTCTGTCTTTCCGTACCCGACGTCTCCGCAAAGAAGCCTATCCATGTGCTTATCAGACTCCATATCCTGTTTTATTTCATCAATACATTTAAGCTGATCATCCGTTTCTTCATAAGGGAACATTTCCTCAAACTGTCTCTGCCAAACTGTGTCTTTTGAAAAAGCAAATCCATTTGAAACCTGCCGCTGGGCATACAGCTTTATCAGTTCACCTGCAAGCTCTCTTAATGATTCCTTTACCCTGTTCTTTGTCTTTGCCCATTCGGAACCGCCAAGCTTATTCACTTTTGGATCTTTTCCGTCGTTCCCGATATATTTCTGAATAAGATCAAGCTGATTTGTAGGTATATACAAAAATCCATTGTCCTGATATTTTATTTTTAAGTAATCCCTTTTTATCTCGCCGACAGCCAATTTCTCAATTCCGATGTACTGACCTATTCCATGTGCCTGATGAACAACAAAGTCCCCCACATTCAAATCGGAAAAAGCCTTTATTTTGTTGCCGTCATGCTTGGATTTTGCTTTTTTTATCCTTTTATCCTGTCCAAATACCTCTTTATCACTTATTATAACAAAGCCGATTGTAGGATATTCAAACCCCTTTTGAAGGCTTCCGCGGGTTATGGCTACCTCCCTGCTCATCAGCTCCTTATTACAATCCTCTGTATAATTTGCATCTATCCCGTTTGTCGCCAGTGTTTCAATAAGCCTGTGTCCTCTGCCGCTCGGGCCTGAGAGTACAATAATCTTATAATCCTTTTCTCTTAGATGTTCTATATCATTAACAAGCAGTTCAATGTGATTTTGATATGAGTTACCTGTCCTGCACGGAATTGAAATCTGACTGTGCGGTCTTATAAAGGAATTATTTGATGAAATCGCAGCTAATGTGACAGTATTGAAATTTTGAAGACCCTTTAAAATATAATCAATAGAATGACTCCATCTTGCACCGTTTGGCAGCATAGCTCCCTTCTCAAGCATGCTCTTGGCTAATTCCTCCTGCTCAAGAGCAATATTTTCAATTCTTTGCTCTATTCTTAAGGTTTCATCCAAAACTACTATTGCATTGCTGTCAACATAATCCAAAACCGACGCCGGTGCTCCCAGAATGTATGGAAGATATCTGTCTATTCCGGCAAAATAATGATTAGTGTTAATTCTTTCGATATCCTCATTAACCCTTTTAATTATGTTATTGCTTATATCGGGATTATTCTTTTTATTAAGTTTGTTTACATAATCAGATAAGTCTTTTTTTATTCTCCTTACAATATCCTCCAGTAAATCTTGCCTGTACACCACATCTCTGGCAGGTACTATCCTGCATTCATTTACTGCCTGAGTGGATCTCTGCGTAGCAGCATCAAAGTATCGAATTGAGTCCACTTCGGTGTCAAACAGCTCAATACGCAATGGCTGTTCATTATTTGTTGAAAATATATCAATAATGCCTCCGCGAACAGCAAACTGCGCCTTTCCTTCTACCAGCTCAACTCTTTCATATCCATATAAAACCAGCTTTGAAACAAGCTCCTCCAAGTCAATCCGTAAGCCTGTATAAAAATCTATAATTCCGCTTTTGAATATTTGCAGTGGTGAAATCATCTGGATAAGAGCTTCCGCCGGAAGCACTAAAATTCTGTAATCACCCTGTATACATCTTGACAGGGTTTTTACCCTTTGATAAATGAGGTCATTGCTTCTGGCCTCAACATTGTAAAGCATAGTTTCTTTAGGCGGCAAATAAATCACATCATCACCCAGAAATAACGAAAAGTCATCAAATGCTCTTCTGGCCTGTATTTCATTGTATGTTACAAATAGGCCTCTGGTGTTGGTATGCGTACACAAAGAGTATATTAAATGAACCTTCTGCGAATCAGACGGCCCTATTACCGATACAGCCTCCTTTGTATCCCGGACAGATGACAAAAGGGTGTTATACTCCTTTAAATTTAATAGAGGATCTGTAAATAAATTCATTCTGGTGCCTCCATATTTTTGTGTGTAAATTAAAATCTGATTAAACAATACCAGCAATTATTATCAACCGATATCCTTGCCGCCTGCTTTATTTGTTATAACAGTTCATCGCCTTTTCAGGCCCGCTTTTTGTTATCATTATAGCTGCCTCAGCCGCTTTTTCAATACTATCGAAAATTATTCCCCATTCTTCTCTGGTAAACTTACTGAGAACATAATCGGCAAGATCCCATTTTTCAGGAGGATGACCGATACCTATTCTTACTCTTGGAAATTGCTCCGATTGCAGGTGATAAATTATAGATTTCATACCGTTATGAGTTCCTGAGCTGCCTTTTGGCCTGACTCGTATTTTCCCCGGTTCCAGATCTATGTCATCATAAATAACTATCACCCTCTCCAAGGGCATCTTATACCATGCTGCAATTTCCCTGACACTTTCACCGCTTAAATTCATAAAGGTCTGAGGTTTAAGAAGTATTACCCTTGTCCCGTCAATTGCGCCTTCACCGTATACAGCCTTAAAGCCGATTTTAGACAGCTTTATATTATGCTTCTCCGAAAGATAATCTATTGTATGAAAACCCACATTATGCCTTGTATTTTCATATTTACCGCCCGGATTCCCCAATCCGGCAATTAAAAATAAGTCCTCCAAATCAGTACCTCCGCTTCATCATGCACAAATTTTCCGAGAAACAGCCATAATTATCTTTATCAGTAACAACCCACGCATATTTAAAAGAGCGGTTCCCAAGCAACACAAGCAGGCAAGCCAACCTTGCCCATGTCAGATAAGAACCGCCCCGAAAAGTTTAAAATGAATATATTTTATACCTGAGTAAATAAAGTGCTGATTGATATATCTCCATATATCCTTTCGATTGCTTCAGCTAAAATACTGGCAACAGATAATGTTGTAATTTTGTCAATCTTCTTTTCATCACTAAGAGGAATCGTGTTTAAAACCACCATTTCTTTAACAGCGGAGGCTTGGATTCTCTCAATAGCCGGTCCTGACAGAACTGCATGGGTACAGCAGGCATATACCTCTTTAGCACCGGCATCAATTAATGCGTTTGCTCCGTTGACAATAGTCCCTGCCGTATCGATCAAATCATCGACAAGCACACATTTCTTGTTTCTTATATCGCCGATAATATTCATTACCTCTGATACATTCGCCTTAGGCCTGCGCTTATCTATTATAGCCAGCGGACATTCCAGTCTTTCCGCCACTTTTCTTGACCTTGTCACACTGCCTACATCAGGCGAAACAACAACTAAATCATCGTGTTCTTTAAACTTCTCCTTTAAATATTCCGCAATAATCGGTAAGCCTAAAAGGTGATCCACAGGGATATCAAAAAATCCTTGAATCTGCGGAGCATGCAAGTCCATTGTTAATATCCTGTCTGCCCCTGCAGTGGTTATAAGATTTGCAACCAATTTAGCTGAAATCGGGTCTCTGGCTCTTGCCTTTCTATCTTGTCTGGCATATCCAAAGTATGGAATAACAGCAGTAATCCTGCCTGCAGAAGCTCTTTTTACCGCATCAATCATAACCAGCAGCTCCATAAGATTGTCATTTACCGGCTGACATGTTGATTGAATAATAAAAACATCCGAGCCTCTTACAACCTCTCCGATGTTTACAGCAGTTTCTCCGTCACTAAAGCCTCCAACACTGGCAATACCTACAGGAATTCCTATCTTGTCGGCTATCTCGTTTACAAGCCCTCTGTTTGAATTCCCTGCAAATATCTTTATGTCCTTTCCATGCAAATTCATTTCAATTCTCCTTTTTCACCGCTATGTTTTATTTTTTTAATTATAAATCTAATTCTAATCCTAATAATTGCTTCGTAGTATAAATCAAAAACATAATAACAGTCAATTTTTCTTTATTACTCTCTGCCCAGCCCTTTCTTTGTAACCCAATCATGCTTTACCACCTGACGTTCACGCGCTATTGCCAATGAATTTTCCGGCACGGCATCTGTAATTGTAGAGCCGGCAGCAGTATAAGCCCCGCTGTGGACAACCACAGGCGATATAAGATTCGTATTGCAACCAATAAAGCAATTGTCCTCAACAATTGTTTTATTCTTGTGCTTGCCGTCATAATTAACAACTACAACTCCGCAGCCTATATTCACATTTTCCCCGATTTCGGCATCACCAACATAAGTTAAATGAGAAATTTTTGTTCTGTCTCCGATATTTGACTTTTTAATTTCGACAAAATCACCTATCTTGACATTCCTGCCGACAGTACTTCCGGGTCTCAGGTATGCAAATGGACCGACATGAGTTTCATTACCTATAGAGCTGTCAATAGCAACTGAATTAGCCACCTCTGTGTCATTTCCGATGCTGCAGCCGGAAATTCTCGAATTAGGCCCAATTATGCAGTCCTCACCTATAATCGTTTTGCCCTGAAGGATGGTATTAGGCAAAATAGTTGTATCCATACCTACTGAAACATTAAAATCAATATATGTAGATACAGGATCAATAAGGGTAACTCCCGAAAGCATAATTTTCTGATTAATTCGGGCTTTTATTTCCTCCGTTGCCAAATTAAGCGACACTCTATCCTTAACAATCAGAAATTGGCTCTTTTCCTCAAATACTATTTTATTAGCCTTATCTATTGATTGAAAAATTTTGTTGAGAATATCTCTGGAAATATATAAGGAGTTTAATTCATTAAGCTTTTGAAGCAAAGCCTTGCACTCAAAAGCATATAAAGCTGCTTCCCCGCTGCCTCGATATAAAGCTGTTGCAATATTTCCTTCTGAAGTATGCTGTTTAAAAAGCTGATTAGCTGTCTCAGGCAGTATCAAAGGTTGATCCGCCCAATTAATTATGACTTGCCCGGCCCTGCAAAGAATCTCTTTACATTTGTCCAAATCCTCAAAGGACAGGTATTGTATATCGCCAGTTATTTCTTCAAGTGCTTTTTCAGACCATTGACGGACACTCTTCCCTAAAATATTATGATGCTCTTTTAAGGTTTTTGATTTAAAAGCATCATTATTATTGTCAGAAATAATCAATCCTAAATACATATTCATCGTCAAAGCCTCCAATTATTTTTACAGGATATATTCTCTCATTTTTGTTGAATAATTTCAACCCATTACAATAACTAAATATTTATTCTTAATAGCCTGTAAGTTGTGCACTTTTATTTTTGTATGGCAGCAGCCTTGCAACTAAATCCTTTTTATATTATCCTCCCCAAGTCAAAAGTTACAGATACTAAAGCTTATAGTCTTTTATCCGCTCATCGGAAAGCATTAAAAAAAGGATACCTTTATAAAGTATCCTCAATAATAGCTTTCCCAAAACTTTTCAATTCTTTCCTAAATTCCTGATTCTTTTATAAGTTTTCATAGCTTGCTAATATAGCATTTTGAAGCTTTTCTCTCGCTTGTGCATTGATTGGATGTGCAATATCCCTGAACTCGCCATCAGGTGTTTTCCTGCTTGGCATAGCCATAAACAAACCGTTCTGGCTTTCAATGATTTTAATGTCATGCACAACGAACTCATTGTCAAACGTTACTGATACAACTGCTTTCATCTTTCCTTCTGTTTCAATCTTCCTAATTCTAATGTCTGTAATTTCCATAATGGCAAACCTCCAAGAAATATTATGTGATTATATCTAATATTCGCCAATTATGCCGACATTCCTTCTTTTTGACGTAATTTTTTACAATTTATTTATAACTGACAAACTTTTTAAGAAGAATTTTGTTTATTTACTGGGTTTAATGTCAATTTCTGTATTTTCTTGTAATTCCAAACACGAGTTTAATGTAACCAATGAATAATAATTCCCAACCAGTTTCTTTTCCGGTTGATTAGTTTCAATAAGAACTCCGATTCCAACTACTTCGCTTTCAAATTGGTTTGCCATTTCAATAATTCCCTTTGATGTTCCTCCGCCCTTCATAAAATCATCAATAAACAAAATTTTCGAGTTCTTCTTTAGTGACTTGACAGGCAGCACCATGGTTTGTATTTTTTTTGATGAACCAGAAAGATAGTTTATATTAACGGATGCCCCGTCAGTAGCAACATTGTAGTGTCTGACAATAACCAGCGGAACATCCAGATATTGAGCTGTCGCAAAAGCAAGAGGTATTCCTTTAGTCTCAACAGTTATCACATAATCCAATTCCAAATCACAGAATTTGCTTGCAAATATCATAGCTATCTTATTTACCCATTCCGGATTATAAATAATATCAAGAATATAGATATATCCTCCCGGCAAAACTCTGTCCTGATTTGATAATTCTCTGGAAAGCTCATCAAGCGTTAACTGAATATCCTTTTCATTCATAAAAGGAACATACTTAACTCCTCCTGAAGCACCTGAAATTGTAATTATATTTCCCAAAGAATTTTTTTGAAAAGTTTTTTGTAAAAAATCTAAATCTTCACTGATAGTGGATTTCGCCGAACCGAACATTCCGGAAAAATATCCCAAGGTAAAAATTCTGTTGGGATTATCACACAAGGTTTTCATTATTATCGTAAGTCTTTCATTTCGTTGGATCTTGTCCATTTTATCTCCCCACATATATAGTTTGCATTTTATACAATGTCTGCCCCTTACACAACACATTCTTATCTGAACAGCTGCCTTGCGCCAGATCAAGACTTTCTCCGGACGCACTTAAATTTTTCAGCCAGCCCATACTATTATATAATAATTTCCGAATAATTACACTCAAATTCAAATTATTATTCGGAAATTTATACTTTATAGACTTGAATATATTTGCCGATATATTTTCATATAATATATAAGTATATGGCTATAGGTCTTCTTTTCCTAATACCTTTTACATTTCTAAGAAAATAATGTATTATTTTTATGTTAAATATAATTGAAATAAATAGAGGAGTGTTTTCTTTGAATAATAAATCAAATTTTTTAGAATCAGAAAAGATTAACAATGTGCATTTTATTGGAATCGGCGGCTCCAGCATGAGCGGTCTTGCTGAAATCCTGCTAAGTCAAGGTTATTTCGTTTCAGGTTCAGATATAAAGGCATCAAAAGCAACACAAAAGCTTGAAAGTAAAGGCGCCCGTATTTTTATAGGGCACAGTCTTGAGAATATTACAAATCAGGATCTTGTTGTTTATACGGTTGCAGTAAAGGAAGACAATGCCGAAATGATTCGTGCCCGGCAATTAAATATACCCGTAATAGACCGTGCAGAGCTTCTGGGGCTCTTAATGAAGAAATATTCCTTCGGAATAGCAATAGCCGGTACACACGGAAAAACTACCACAACCTCTATGATAACAGCAATAATGCTTAAGGCTGATACTGACCCCACTGTTCATATAGGAGGAGAGCTTGACTGCATAGGAGGCAATACAAGAATAGGTGAATCAGATTTTTTTATAACCGAGGCCTGTGAATATTATGGCAGCTTTTTAAAATTCTATCCTTTTATGGATGTGGTATTAAATATTGAATTAGACCACGTTGATTATTTCCGGGATTTGGCTCATATTAAGTCAACCTTTGAGCAATTTGTATCTTTAGTTCCTTCAGCCGGCTATATTGTGGCATGTGCAGATGATGAAAGCACTCTTTCAGTGATTAAAGACAAAAATTGCAATATAATCACATACGGACTGAAAAACCCAGCTGCTATCTGGACCGCAAAAAATATACATTATAACGATATGGGCTGCAGCTCCTTCGATGTTTATAAAGAAGGTGAAAGGCTGGGTACTGTTTCCCTTTCAGTCCCCGGCAGACACAACGTCAGCAATTCACTGGCAGCTATCGCAGCCTGTCATACCTGCGGATGCAGTATTGATGATATAATTTCCGGTCTTCTTACTTTCGGCGGCAGCCATAAGCGTTTTGAATTAAAAGGGTTAGTTGACGATATTAAAGTGATAGACGACTACGCTCATCATCCCTCCGAGGTTCGGGCAACTCTCGGTGCAGCAAAAAATACCGGGCATAAAAAACTGTGGTGTGTTTTTCAGCCTCATACCTATACCAGAACGAAGGCTTTTCTGGAGATGTTCTCTAACTCCTTCAGCGATGCCGACAATATTATAATTACCGACATTTACGCCGCCCGCGAAAAAGACCCGGGAGATATTCATTCAAGCATACTGGCGGAAAAGATTCGCCAGCATGGGGGAAATGCAATATACATCAGTGACTTTCAAGATATCGCCCGGTATCTCGATAAAAATGCCGAACCGGGTGATTTAATTTTGACAATGGGTGCCGGAGATATAGTCAGAGTAGGTGAAATGTTTATTAATATCAGAGGAAATAAATAGCAATTCAAATTCACTTTAAAAGCATACCTGATAAATTTTTTGTCAAAAATGCGGCTGTTGCAAAGCATATTATATATCAAGCAATTATACTTTTGTCATTGCAAATTTAATCTCTCCCTCAGCTGCAATTTTACCATCAACAGAAGCTTTAACTCTTGCTTTTGTAACCCCCATTTTTGACAGCAGTATGTCAGCCTCCAGAGTTAATACATCACCGGGCATGACCTGATTTTTAAATTTTATATTATCTATACCTGCAAAAACCCCAAGCTTTCCTTTATTCCCTTCCAATACAGCCACCGCTATTCCGGCTGTCTGAGCCAGTGCCTCAACAATAAGCACTCCCGGCATTATCGGATAACCCGGAAAATGTCCTTGAAAAAAAGGTTCATTTGCGGATACATTTTTAATTCCGACTGCTCTTTTACCTGACTCCAATTCTATAACCTTATCAACAAGCAAAAATGGATACCTGTGCGGCAATATGTCTCTGATTTCTTTATTTGTAAGCATTGTGTCCCCTATTTCCAATATGCCGTACCTTTGAGTACTGCATATTACAATATATTTTTATTTATTTTTCTGAATTACCCTTTGTGCCGGTTTTTTAGTTCTAAAGGTCAAAACAAATTCAAACCCAAACTGCGCTCGAAATTAGCTTAAAAGCTTAATTTGCCTATACAAATACCGCCGCGAAGGCTTGAACCGCAATTGACTTTAGTAATCAAAGAAGCTGCCGGCACAGGAAATTAAATTATAATCAGGTAATATATTCTACTAAACATATAAAAATCCTCCTTTATCACTGCTTTAACTTTAAAATAAATGCCCCTGCAACCGGCCTTTCAATTCCTCTATAAGAAGGCTTGTTTTTTAAAACCCCACCCGCATACATTTGCGAGGTCGCTCCTCCATCCAGCATTGCAGCATTTTTTATTCCGATAGAGATCAAATAGTCAGCAAGCTCCTTCCCTGTAAAGCCTGTACTGTAACCCGGTTGCCTGCCATCAACAACAATCAGCACGACTCTTCCGTCTTCCTTTATTCCGATGGCTGTTCTGGGATCACGGTTCTGCAGGGTGCCAATCCACCTGTACTCGTCCGGCACCACTGACATACCGTTTTCCACCAGCATACAGCCGCACTCATAGGCATCATATGCACCTTCTATTTTAGGCTCCATTTCAATATTTATTTCATCTCCTGATTTTATACCCAGCCTGTCCGGCAAGGATGAGCTTTTCCCAAAAAAGCTCAACAGGAGGCTGTCTTTTTTTATCGTCACTTCCTGCTGTGTATCCCTGATTATGGAGGTTACGACGCCATTCTCAATTCTGACAGATGTGTTTTTAATACTTGCTCTGTTTGTGGAGCCATACTCGTTTGTATATAATATAATATTTCCGTCCAGACCGGTGCGGTTCAGCTTGTTTATATAGGTTTTTTCACCCTGTGCATAGAAAGCCAGCTGAGAGAAAATTTTTTGAAAACTTACGCCCTTCTCATCAATTATCAGAATGGGGTCTGCACCGGTCGCATTGATTATCGGCTTCCCGTCAATAACCACCATTCCCACAGGGTCTCCAGATTCATAGAAAAATCCCCCGTTAATTGCCGCGTATGCCCCTGTTCTCATGCAAATTTCTGATAGCTTTTCATATCCAAATACATTGTCATATGAAAGGACAGGTTTAAATTCAATCCTATCATCAAGAGGATCAAATTCCAGCAAGAATATCTGCTGTTTTTGACCGTTTATAACAGCCGAAACATTCCTGTACTCAACAGGAAAAGGCCGTACCTCTTCTGCGGGAGTCTGCGGAGCTGTTTCGAAACCGGCTGCCTCTTCATTTCGGGGATAAAATAAAAATTGTCCGGCATAAAACAAAATGCAGGACAACATAAAAATTATACCAATAATTATAATCACCTTAGGATTATTTTTTTTCATCAATTACTCCTCCGGAAGTCTGGGCTGCAGACTCCTGCTTGCCATACTGCTTTGACATCTGCTTATACATCATGTCTCCAAGCCCTATGCCTCTTTGTGCTGCGATATCACACAGTTCGTCATCAAGCATTGAATTGTACATATCAGTAGCGGAATCGCTTGAAAAATAATCCGATTTTGGCACCGTAGCCCGCATTTGCTTGAACATCATTCTTAAAAATATACCCTCAAACTCATTGCAGACCTTTTTCAGTTCAGCATCCTCTCCGCTTTCCGCAGCAGCCTTTAGCCTTTTCTCGAAGTCCTCGTCGGCAGCTTTTGCTGATGTATTTTTCGCACTGTCATAATTATTTATAGAATTAACGTTTCCTACTTCCACTTATTTCACCTATTTCCTTAAATTATTGGCAATCTGAAGCATGTCATCGGAGGATTGTATTGCTTTGGAATTAACTTCATAAGCTCTTTGAGCAATTATTAACTTGACCATTTCATCAACAACCTGCACATTGGAAGACTCCAAGTAGCCTTGCTTCATTTTGCTTGAGCCTGTCTCATCTTCACTGGACTGTACCGGCTCACCGGCAGCCGAATTCTTTGTAAAGAGATTTCCTCCGACAGCCTCTAAAGCATACTTGTTAGGAAAATTCACCATACCTATTGACTGTCCCAAATCGACAGTTTCACCGTCAGAATTTATATAGCTCATAGCTCCCTGAGAGGTAACCACAAGCTTGGAAATATCAACATCCGTATCAAAGACTATCTCCTGCTCGGCATCATCTAAAACAGGATATCCTGCCGATGTAGTAAGTTTTCTGAGTCCATCCTCGGATACACTTATCTTAAATGAACCATCCTTGGTATATTGAATCGTATCATCAGAAGTTAATATGGTAAAAAAGCCCTCACCGTCAATAGCAAAATCCAAGCTCGAGCCTGTATTGTCAAGGTTGCCTTTGTCAAAATTCCTGACAGTAGCACTTACCTGAGTACCATGTCCAACCTGAAGATTCACCGGTTTCCCGCTGTCATTGAGCACATAGGCTCTCTCCATTGTCTGATACAATAAGTCATTAAATTCTGCTCTTTCCTTTTTATATCCGGTAGTATTCACGTTTGATAAATTATTTGAAATAACATCTACGTTGAACTGCTGGGCCTTCATTCCAGAACCCGCTGTCCATAATGCTCTCATCATAATTATTACCTCCAAAATAAAAAATTCAGTTCATTTGACTTTGCGGGCTGTATGAATTATCTGACAACGCCCACCTCAGTAACAGTCTTTTCCAGCGAACTGTCCTGTGCCTGAAGAACCTTCTGACTTGCTTCATAGGCTCTCATTACAGTAATCATATCAACCATCTCATCAACTACATTCACATTTGACTGTTCGGTATAGCCCTGTACAACACTTCCTGTAAAATCCACAGCTTCGCTGTCAGTATTCTGAATCAGATTATTGCCGAACTTTCTCAGCTTAGCGGCATCTGAAAACTGAGCAATGCGAAGCTTGTCCACAATCTCTCCATTTTGGAGTATCTCGCCCTTTTCATTCACTGTAAACTCAGCGCTTGAAAGCGTAACAGGTCCTTTTTCGCCCAGTACAAAATAGCCTTCTTTCGTAACAAGCTGATTATTTGCATTTATTGTAAAAGATCCATCCTTCGTGTAGTATTCATTGATAGAATTATTATTGCCGCCTTCATCCATAACACCTATTGTAAAAAATGCAGGACTGGTGTCTATATTTGAACCGTCATCCTTAATAGCAAAATCAAGTTTGCTTCCGGTCTGGGCTAACTGCCCCTGTGTGTAGTAAGTATATACCTCTCCCACATCACTACTCAGCTGCATGCTTCCAATATTGCCGGATGGATTCAAGGGACTTCTGGTGTCGTTAATTCTCTTTGTTAATACGGAGGGAAAGCTCTCAAAAACGACTGTATCCTTTTTGTATGCAGTTGTGTTAACATTTGCCATATTATTGGTTATAACATCAAGCTTTCGGGTATTTGCAAGCATACTCCATCCAGAAGTATATAATCCTCTAATCATAGGAAATCTCCTTGTTTAAATTCATTACTTCATATATCGGTATTTTTTAAATTTTACTTAACAAGTTATTGATTGGAGCCTGAAAAAAAGGACAGCCTTATAAAAAGCCGCCCTTATGTTTTCCGCCATTTGAAGATAATGCACTTTCTTCAATAGCCTCAATGTTATCCAAGGCTTTGCCTGTCCCAAGTGCAACGCAGGATATGGAATCATCCGCAATAATAACATTTATTCCCGTCTTTTCCTGAATCAGCTTGTCAAGTCCATAAATCAGGCTTGCCCCGCCTGTCATTACTATGCCCCTGTCGCTTATATCTGCGGCTAATTCCGGCGGTGTTCGTTCCAGAACCGAATGTACCGCCTCTACAATACTTGAAATAGGCTCTTCC
The DNA here is from genome assembly GCF_003208175.1 of Ruminiclostridium sufflavum DSM 19573. Taxonomy (GTDB): domain Bacteria; phylum Bacillota; class Clostridia; order Acetivibrionales; family DSM-1351; genus Ruminiclostridium; species Ruminiclostridium sufflavum. The sequence goes on from NZ_QKMR01000007.1 coordinate 185,143, forward strand.
AGTGCTTCCATCATCTCTGTAGAAGATATTGTGATAGTCTTCGGCAAGCCTGATATCAAGTTTCTTCCTCTTATATCCATTGTCACTTCCTGAACTCTTGGGTATACCGTTCCTATATTTATTTTCAAGTCTTCCGCTGTTCTTTCACCAATCATAATATTATGCTTTTTACGCATATATCTAACGATTGCCTCATCGAATTTGTCTCCCGCAACCTTAATGGATGTACTTACTACTGTACCCCCCAACGAAATTACAGCTATGTCGGTGGTCCCTCCGCCCATATCTACAACCATACTTCCGCATGCCTTGGCTATATCAATTCCTGCTCCTATTGCTGCGGCTATAGGCTCTTCTATCAAATATGTCTTTCTGGCTCCAGCCTGCATGGATGCATCTATTACAGCTCTTTTCTCAACCTCTGTAACACCGCTGGGAACACAAACCATTATTCTTGGTTTGAAAAACCTTCTGTTTCCTGTTGCCTTGTTTATAAAATACTTGAGCATACGCTCTGTAATGTCATAGTCAGATATTACTCCATCTCTAAGCGGCCTAATTGCAACAATATTTCCCGGTGTTCTTCCTAACATTCTTCTGGCCTCTTCACCTACTGCCAAAAGCTTATTAGTATTTTTATCAATTGCCACAACCGAAGGCTCTCTTAATACAATGCCTTTACCTTTAATATATACAAGCACTGAAGCTGTACCCAAATCAATACCGATGTCCTGTCCAAATCCCAAGATTAACAACTCCTTAATTCACTTTTTGATAATTCAACAGAATAAACGGATACTTACTGGGCAATTACTATCGGCTGAAGCCGATAGCAACCTACCCTAATATATCGTATGTCAATTTTTTAATCTTTACCAAGTTAAAATTATCTATTATTTATATTATCATATTCCATTAATTATGCAATATTTTTGTATACTTTCGATGCTTATTTACATATTTTAGCATTTACTAATTGTTTTTCTGCTAACTTACCGACAAAATCAAAGCATGTAAAATAATTTGACTGCAAAGCTTCCGGCTGTTTATATGCCTCAACCTCAAAAAAGCCGGGAAAACCGGCTTAATATTTATCCTTCAGTGTAATTATTTTTATTTAAACAGATAATATGTAATTTTATTTCGCCTGATACTTTGCTTTTGTGGCTTCTCCGCCACGTATATGCCTTTCAGCCTTATTCTCCTCAAGTATAACTCTTACATCACTTAAAAGTGAAGGATTGATTTTCTCTAGTCTTTCAGTTACATCCTTATGGACTGCAGTAACAAAATGGAAAGAAGCTATCGTCCGGTATCTCTGTATTTGCCCATTTGTGCTTCACTCTTATACCCTCGTTATTCAAAGCAAAAATATTTGTGCCTCTGTATTATATAATAACTCTTTAACCTGTTCCTTATCAAGCTTGATATAAAAATACTCCTTACCGGCAATTATTATTTTAATTCCTGCCAGAAAGGAGTATTTGCCTACTATAATATACAAGCTTATTTACATCCTCTTAAAATACTTAATTTATACAAGTGCTCCGCCGCCGTCTACAATTATGAACTGGCCCTGAACATAACTGGAACTGTCGCTGGAAAGATAAAGAACCGTTCCGTTTAATTCCCCTCTTTTTCCGGGTCGTCCTGCCGGATTCAGAGTATTATATTTGTTAAGAAATTCTTCTGATTTAAATAAGGTTTCACTAGTCATTTCGCTTTCAAAAAGAGCAGGTCCAATGGCATTCACAGTGATACCATATCTCGCGTAGGAAGCTGCCATACCTCTTGTCAAGCCAACTACCGCAGCTTTTGATGAATTATAGGAATGTCTGATAAATACATCGAATTTATCTGCAACTACTGCATTTACAGATGAGATATTAATAATTTTCCCATAGCCTCTTTCCTTCATTTGCGGAAGTACATATTTGCTTGCTAAAAAAATCCCTTTTACATTCGTATCAAAGGATTTATCCCAATCCTCCACCGACATGCTGTCCACTCCGCCACGAACGGCAATTCCCGCATTATTTAACAAAATATCAATGTGTCCGAAGTAATCAAGTACAGCTTGAATAGCAGTTTTTACACTTTCCTCATTTGTAACATCACATCCAACCGCAATTACCTTTCTGCCTTTTTTCTCAATTTCTGCCTTGACCTCGTTTAGCTTTTCTATTCGTCTTGCCAGCAAGGCAACATCTGCCCCGGCTTCTGCATATGCAAGCGCCGCATCTGCTCCAAGCCCTGAACTCGCTCCTGTTACCACAGCTACTTTGCCATTTAAGTTAAAAATATTTTCCATTTAATACACATCCTTTCTTTTATTAAGACAGCCTACAAATAATATTCCCAATTATTGAATTAAATACTGCTGTTACTGTTTTAAGAACCAGATATATCATATCCGGTACATAATAGCCTGAAAATAAAACCGGCAACTCTTGCTAATTCAACTTAGCTCCTAATCTCATTCCTCCTTAAAATAATTTTACCAAACCCAAGCCGGGTAAAAAATCCAGCCTAAAAGCCAATTCCATCTGAAAAGACAATTTGCAATCGTCCGAAGGCTCGAACTATAATTGGCTTTTAATAATTATACATCATTATCCCTTATTATGCACTATGAAAAAAAGATATTCAAGTCTTGAATAATCAGCATTTACAGCCATAAAATGTAGAATTATCTTAAAAATAGCACAACATATCTGTTTTTTGTATTATTCCCTTCCAATATATATATTTCCATATGCAAGCAAGCCTTTTTTTGCATTAAATCCACTTAGTAGGCACTATTCAGGATAAACACGCTTGGGATTTCAAAAGCATATAAAGGCTAACCTTGCCTTTATAGCTTATACATATACAATGCATAATTATACATTTTTTTATTATTCATAAGCTGCTTACACGATTCCTTTTCATTCTTTTTATATGCTTCTTGAGCTTACATATAAATGCTGCGGTGCAGCCTTCCAACCTATTGTTTTTTATTATTAAACGCATTGTCACACCTTCACTATCATACAATGTATAAGGGAGGTGCTTTAATGAGAACAAAACCATACAACAGGACAAATGCCGTTTTTTACGCACACAAGTGGGCCTTTGGTCGCAATCCACAATATTATGATTTTGAACACCTCGGAGGAGACTGTACAAACTTTGCCTCCCAGGTGCTGTATGCCGGAGCCGGTATCATGAACCCAACTCCTGACCTCGGCTGGTACTACTATAGCTTGGGCAACCGCACACCCTCATGGACAGGAGTTGAATTTCTTTACCGCTTCCTTGTGAACAATCGCGGAGTTGGTCCCGTTGCTGTGGAAACAGACATTTTACAGATGCTGCCCGGAGATATCGTTCAGCTTTCTTTTGACGGAGAGGTATTCAGGCATTCCCCCGTTATTGTTTCAGCCGGAATTTATCCGTCCCCCTCCAATATACTCATTGCCGCACATACACATGATGCCGATAATTATCCTTTGGATGGCTATTCATATTTGCGTGCACGCTTTTTGCACATCACACACGTGAATGTATGGTAACCCTTCCGCTGGCAGCAGCTTGACACAGCGACATGCCTCCGGCAGCTCCCTTTATATAATTATATAGTCAATTACTACCGGCATCTCAATATTATTTATATTACAGAGACGGCTTCAACCGTAATTGACTTTAGTCATAAATCAAGCTCCAGCTCCTTAAACAGCCTTAAATAAACTCTGATTTTACCGTCCCCGCTTACGACAATCTTATCTATTACTTTTTTCAGCATAGCATTATCAAGATTCTCTGTGCTTAATACATCGTTTACATTCCCGCAATACTTTTTTACTATTGTCTCAAGCCTGTCAAAGGTTGATGTGTTTCCTTTAATTGCCGACAGCTCGTTTTCAATTTTTCTGATTGCTATATTTAAATCAGAGGTTCTTTCTTTTAGTTCCTCAATGGTTATTATATCGGCTTCATACATTTTCGTCTGCTTATCCTTTGCTTTTTTAAGCCTGCTAAGTTCTTCCTCCAGCTGCTTTTCATCAAATTCATCAAAGCCCAATTTATATTTTCTTTTAAACTCATTAATTGTTTTTTCAAAAAGCTTTTCTTTTGATGTAATCACTTTGGATAAATAATCCTTAATCTCATCCAGCAGATCCTTCTCATCAACTAAAGTATCATTATTGCATGCACCGGCTCCATCTATATTTCTTTTCGAGCATACCCATTTAATATAGGTACTGCTTGTCCATTCCCTGGATATTCTCCTGAAGCTCCTTCCGCAGCAGCCGCATTTTATCAGGGTGCTGAAAGGGAACTTGTTAGAGTGCCTTTGCTCACCTGCTTTAAAAGCATCAATACGGGTCTTCAATAAGAGCTGTGCTTTCTCGAAATCCGGTTTGCTTATAATCGCCAGCTCCGGCTTGTCCGCGATATGCTGCTCCTCAATACTTGTTTTAATGCGTTTACCTGTCAAGAAATCTTCAACCTGCTCTTTTCCGTTTATTACCTTACCTATATAAATTTGATTTTTTAGAATCCTGCATATTGCCAGTTGGCTCCAATTGCAATTCCTTTTTGTCCTGATAAACTCTTTATTTAAAATATTGGCTATTTTATTAGCCCCATACCCTCCGTTTATGTATAAATCAAATATTCTCCTTACTACATCAGCTTCAAACGGGTTTACCCTTAAGTCAAAATAATTTCCTATTTCCTTGTCATATCCATATACCAGATTGGGTACGCGCCCCTTTTCAGCGTTCTTGCTTTTTCCGAATTTAACTCTTTTGGATAAATTCGAGCTTTCTTCCTGTGCAACCGCTGCAAGTATTGTCAGTGTTAATTCTCCGTCATTTGCAGACATATTTGCAGTTACAAACTGGCAATCAATGTTCAGCGCCTTCAGCCTTCTTATGCTTTGCAGGAAGTCAACCACATTTCTTGCCAAACGGGAAACATCCTTTACATATACTCTATCAAAAAGACCTCTTTCGGCATCCTGCATCATTCTATTAAACTGCTTCCTGTTTTTCAGCTTAGTGCCGCTTATTCCTTCATCCGCATAAAGACCGACCAGCTCATAACCCATTTTATCTGCGTATTCTTCGAAAAACTCCTTTTGTGTTCTAAGAGAAAGAAGCTGTTCATCCTTTTCTGTTGATACTCTGCAATATGCTGCAGCTCTTATCTTCTTTGTACCTGCTTTTATCATCAGAGTCGCTCTCCTCAGCTTATTTTACTGTGGGATTTGCTTGAAGCCATACTATTGCTTTCTATTTTATTTATAAGTGCTTGAGCAAGAAGTGACGGCAGAATCTTTTCAATATCCTCCTGTAAATTCGGGTCAATAAATTCAATACTGATTTTATTCATTTTAACTCCCCCTCTTAATCAGATATCATAATATATTCACATTAAATTTTACTATGCCTATTTTTTCACAGCACATCCATACACTTGAGCTGCTCCTTGCTGGAGAAGCTCAGGTATATGATCTATTGTGAAATACTTTCTTTTTGCCAATTCAAACTTTAATTATATTTCCTCGCAGGGTTTAACCTCATGGCTCCGCTCCGGTATCAACAGTAACCTATGCCAGGTATATTACCATTATCCATGTGCACCGCTAAAATGCAGTACTCTTTATAACATGGAACACAAGTATCTGTCGTTATATAATTGGCTGCATATGCCGTTACTTTATGCTGCTGTCAAATGTCTCAGCCGCTGCCCGTCTCACATTTAACTTCGAGCATATATTTCCTGAAGTTTGTCGTCTTTAATAAGGAAATATACAGCTTTACTACCCTTTGCTGTTGACGGAAGCCGGATACATCGATACAATATATTTGACGGCATATTTATGTTGTCAAGGTTCAAGG
>NZ_QKMR01000008.1 GCF_003208175.1 Ruminiclostridium sufflavum DSM 19573
TTATTTTTTACATCGGTATTCAGTGAACCTCCGTTTGTCTTGGCTTTAGTCTCTACTATATTAGCAATGGCCTGATTGAACTTCGCATCTGTCATTATTGATACATTACCGCTTATCTGCCCGACTTTTGCTTTCTGTGCTTCCGGTAAGGTTATACCATTAGCTTTTGCACTTTGCTTACTCTGCTCAAAGTATATTTCTGTTAATGTTTGATTGCCGACAATACCATCAACAGTTAGACCATTATCCTTTTGAAATTTTATTACTGCTGCTTTTGTCTTTTCCCCAAATATTCCATCAGCCTTGCCTACATTATATCCTAACTTATTCAACTTTTCCTGTATGGCTTGTACTGTATCCCCTCTTGTTCCTAACTTTGCCACTGCATGCCCTGTCGGGTCTGTATACATTACAGGGTTATTAAAGCAATAGGTATACAAATTCAAGCTCAGCGGATTCTCATCCTCACCCCAATAGCTGTCCTCGGTGGTGAAGCGACCTGTGTATGGGTCATAATATCTAGCCCTCAGGTAATATAGCCCTGTTTCATTATCAAAGAACTCTCCTGCATAGCGGATTGAGTTGCTTGCTGTTTCTACTGTCAGCGTTGGGTTTCCCCAGATGTCGTAATCGTACTGGTTCTGTACCTCACCTGCTTCATCAACTGTCTGGCCTACGTCTCCGTGACCGTTGTAGAGGAAATAGGTTTCATCACCATTTGCAGCTATGCTTGCTATATAGTTTATTCCTTTTATGTATCTTGCTTTTATGCTGCTGTTTGCATCTGTTTCCAGTATTACATTCTGCCTGTCGTACTGGTAGTTTGTTACCTCCGCCGTATAGCCGCTGTCGGATTTTTTTACCGTCTTGCTTACTCTCAGGTCGTCTCCGTTGTAGGCGTACTCTGCTGTTGTTCTTATGCCTCCCTTTACTGTTTCGGTTTTCCTGAGCCTGTTGAAGCCGTCATAGGTATTGCTTGTTTTTTCAAGCAGTGTGTCTATGCTGCCTGATGTGGCATTGCCGTAGGCTGTTCCTTTTGCAGCCGGGCGAATTGCCGTATTTTCCGGCAGTGTGTGGCTCACGCTTTGCTTTAGCTGGTTTCCGTTGTCGTCATATATATATGCCGTTGTTTTTCTGGCAATTTCCCTGTTGCTTTCGTCAAGCATTCTTTCTGTCAGCTTTAACAGTGTGTTTGAACCGGAATAGGTGTAATCACTTTTCTTTAATATATATTGTATGCCTTGTCCTGTTGTTCCGTCAATATATTCACAGGGCTGAGGCGAGGTATAGGCTTCGTTCAAGGATATTCTGTTTCCTGCCTTGTCATATGCATATACCGTGGTTTTTCCGGGCGCCGTTATCTTTGTTATTCTGCCTGCCTTGTCATACTCATAGCCGGTGGTTCCGTAGCTGTCTGTTTTTGATATCTGCCTTCCTGCTGTGTCATATTCGTATGCGTATTCGGATATGCTGCTTCCGTTTGGCTTTTTGTTTGTCATGCTTATTAAGCGGTTGTCCCTGTCGTACCCGTATTCTTCCTTGACACCGCCGTCATAGGTTATTGCTTTTCTTCTTCCGTTTTCATCGTATTCGTATTCTGTGGTTTTCCCTCCGTAGGCCACTGTTTCCATTCTGCTTGATGCATCGTAGGTATAGCCTGTTTCATTGCCTTTAAGGTCTGTTACCTTTGTTACGTTTCCGACCGCATCATAGTCATAGCTTATCTGTACTAAGCCGGCTTTTTTTATTGTCTTCAGCCTGTTGCTTCTGTCGTATTCGTATGTGCTTTTGCCGCTTTCGTCCTCCATTGTGCTTCTGTTTCCGGATTCATCATATGTATATTTTATGCTGTCTCCTGTTGCCGCTGCTCTTTTTTCAAGCAATTGCCCTGTGCTGTCATAGGTGTAAAGGGTTTTGTTTCCTTTTTTGTCTGTTACACAGGCTAATTTCCCAGACAAAGCATACTTGTAGCTTTCTGTTTTGCCGTCCGGGTTTGTTACGGCTTTCAGCATTCCAAAGGCTGTATAGCTGTAGCGTGTCAGCTTACCTCTGCCGTCTGTCATGGAAAGCTTGCTGCCCAGCTTGTCATAGCTGTATTTTGTGGTTACTTTTAGAGGGTCTGTTACTTTTGTCAGTCTTCCGGCTTCGTCATATTCATAGGCTGTGGCTTCTCCCAGACTGTTTGTCTGCCGGATTACTTCCCCGTACTGGTTGTATTCATATTTTTCTGTGTATGTGTTTTCTTTAACTGCCTCGGGTGTTGATTTTTCTGTCACCATGTTTGCCAGATTGTAGCTGTATACGGTGCCGTATCTTGATGCTTCGTCATTTCCTGACAGATAGCCTGATGCATCTATTGTTTTTATTATGTTTCCGTTTGCATCGTACACGTTGCAGCTTATTACCCTGTTGTAGGCATCTGTGACGGTTTTCTGCCTGTTCAGCCTGTCATAGGAATAGGTCATTGTGCCCTTTGCATTGGTTTCGGCAGTCTTGTTGCCTGCTGTGTCATAGGTGTATGCTATGGTGTTGTTTTCCTCATCTGTTATGGTTTCTACCCTTCCCAGCTCATCATAGGCGTACCTGGTTACAAAGCCTCTCTCATTTGTTTCTGTTTCTTTGTTGCCTGTAGCATCATAGGTGTATTGGGTGTATACGTCCTTTATATTTCCTTCGCCGTCATCATATTTTCTTGTTATTTTTTCCAGCCTGTTCAGTACGTCATATGTATATACGGTTGTATTTTTATCCCTGCCTTCGGTCCCCTCGCCGTATAGGTAAGCAGCCGGGGCTGTTTCCTTTATTTTATTTCCGAGGGCATCATATTCATAGGCTGTTACCATCCTGTATCTGTCTGTATATTCACTGTCCCTAAGACCTTCAAGCATTGTGAGTTCTGCCGGGTCAAGGGCTTCCTTGTATATGTCGGCTTCAGCTATAAGTTTTATGTCCTTTACCAGCCTGTTCATGCTGTCATATTCAAATTTTTCTATGTCGTATATATCTGCCGACCTCAGCTTTTCTGTTTTTACGGTGTTGCCGTTTTTGTCGTAATAGCTTCTTTCGTACGCTCCGCTGCTGTCGGTTACCGCATTTACAAGGCCGCTGTCATTATAGGTATAGCTTGTTATCCTTGAGGACAGCTTGTCCTTTGTGCCTGTTGTTTCTATTGCCGTTATTTTTCCTATGGCATCATATGTATATTTTTCAATGGAGTATACCGTATTCCCGCTGCTGTCCTTTTCTAAGGGGAGCTTCTTTTCGGTTATTCTGTTTGCAGCATCATATGTAATTTTTGTAAGGCTGCCGTTTTTGTCTTTTGCCGAGGTTATGTTTCCCAGCAGGTCTGTTTTGTTTTCAATTGTGTTTCCGTATGGATCCCGCTCCTCCTTTATGCTGCCGAAGCTGTTATAGCTGTATTCTGTGATATTTCCCAGCTGATCCTTCTGGCTTGTTTTTCTTCCAAGCCCGTCATAGGTATATTCTGCTGCTCCGGTGTCGGCAAAGGTTAATTTTCTCAAAGTCCCGTCGACATTGTATTCGTATTGGGAGGTGTTATTTTTTTCATCTGTTATTTTTGTCAGATTACCCAGCACGTCATACTCATAGCCTTTGCTGTTTCCTGCCGCATCTGTGGTTTTTACAGCTCTGTTAAGGCCGTCATACTGATAGATCGTTCCCAGTGCCTGCTGCATATTGCCGCTGTATGTATCTCCCTCGGTTCCGTCATCCTCCTGTGCATCTGCATATCTGATTCCGTCAGCTCTTTTTGATATATTTCCGTTTGCGTCATATTCAAGGCACTCTGCTGCTTTTCCGTCCGGCATTATTGTCATGAGCCGTCTGTTCATGCTGTCGTAGGTATAGGAGATGCCGGCCATTGCTTCCGCCATCTCCCGGGTATCCTTTGCCGGCTCATAGTCATTGGGCTGTATCTGTTTTTTGAGGTTGCCCGACAAATCATATATGTATCTTGTTATTGCCTGTTCTCCGTCTGATGCGGGAGCCTTTTTCCTTATGAGCCTGTTCATGCTGTCATATTCATAGGCTACTGCTGTGTTTTTTGCATTTGTTTCTTTTCTGAGATTTCCGTTTAAATCGTATTCATAGGCTGTTTCTATATCCAGCTTGTCTTTTGCTTCTGTTTTCTTAATCAGGTTTTTGTCAAGGTCATATTTAAATTCTGTATTGCTGCCGTTTGCTTCTGTTTTTGTTTTTAACTGCCCATCTGAGTAATATGTATATTTTGTCTTTATTTTGATTTTTTTTGTGTATTCCCTGTCGAATTCCACATTTTTGAGATAACTGCCTTCTATGTCCGAGGTATCTGCAAGTAATGCCTGCTCAACCGGCCTTGACTGGACATCATAGCTGTATCTTTCAACCCGGTAATCATTTTCTGATAGCTTTTGCTTTTTTGTTATCAGGTTTCCTTTTTTATCATACTCATTTATTGTTTCGTGCTTTCCGGGGCCTGTTACGGATATTGCTCTTCCGTTTTTATCATAGGTATAGTGAACGGCGTCACCTGCAGTCTCTTCCGCCCCGCCTGTCAGGGAACCTGTGTTTACCTTGTATTTAAAGGTTTCTGTGCTAAGTATGCTGCCTTTTTCATCGTAGGTGCTTTTTACAAGCCTGTAATTATCGAAGCCTCCGTCGGTTTTTATATATTCCTTTTGGGATATTATGTTTCCTGACGGATCATATTCATAGTATTTTTTGTTGCCTGCCCTGTCCGTGCTTTTTACAAGCTCGCCCTTCGGGGAGTATTCAAAGGCTTCACTTGTATTGTCGGGATATTCCGTCTTGTATGTTTTCCCGAATATGTTGCTGTATACTGTGATGATGTTCTGCGCTTTATCGGTTTTTATTGTTCTGGCTTTTCCTGTCAGGTCATAGTCATAGCTTTCCCTTGTATTGTCGGCATAAACTGTTTCTTTTAGCAGGCCGTTTAAATAGTATGTGTTTTTAGTTTCATTCCCGGCTGCATCCTTTTCTGTAAGTATTCTGCCTGAACCGTCATAGGTATATGCTTTTGTACGGATGTTTGTTCCGTTCTGCGCATTTTCCTTTGCTGCTTGTGCGGATGTATAGCTTTTTATGTTGTTTGAGGCATCGTATTTATATTCTTTCCCGATGGACCGGGATGGGCTTTGACTGCTGTAGCCTTCTCCGTCTGCTTCTTTTATGATGTTCCCTCGTCCGTCGTATGCTTTGAAGCTTATGACTGTCCTTGTTTTGTCTTCGTTTATGACAGTGGTTGTTACGAGCCTGTTCAGCGCATCATAGCTGTATTCCATGCCGGGTGACTCCGAAATATCCTGGGAGGAATATCTGGGATCTGCCTCTTTTATGAGATTTCCCTCCTCATCATGGAGATATTTTGTCACATAGCCTTCTGAGTCTATTTGCGCCGTGATTTTCCCCATGCCGTTATACCTGTATTGTACGGTGCATTCGGCACCTCTGCAGGTTGTTGCTTTTGTTACTATATTTCCTCTTTTATCGTATTTGAGCCTTGTTGTTTTCCCGCTTGCCGCGAACGGCTCTGTTTTTTCTGTCAGCCTGTTCCTGTAGTCGTAGCTGTATGTGGTTTTTTCATAGCCTGTTCCGTTATATTGCTCCTGAGCTATAAGGTTTCCTGCATAATCGTATTTTGCGGTATTTATGTAGTGCCCGTATTCTGCCGCAGCCTGATTTGCAGGTTCGGATACTGTCATTATTCCTTCTTCCTTCGTTACCCTGTCTCCGTAATCATAGCTGTACAAGTACTTTATTGAGCTGCTTTCAGCTTCGTCTGTGTATTGCTCCGAAGCTATTATGTTTCCTTTGCCGTCATACTCGTAATGTGTATGGGCTTTCCTGTTTTCGTCAATTTTGCCGTACTCGTCGGCAATCCTGTCCATGCTGTTATAATAGTACTCGGTATATGAGGATACTGTGTTTACCGCATCCCCGTTATTATCCTCAACCCTTCCGAGGGCCACTGTTTCTATTCTGCCGCATTCGCTGTTATATCCGTCATAGCCGTATTTTTTGTATACGCAGCTGCCTTGCTCGGCCTTGTCATAGGTCCTTTCCTCCAGTACTCTTCCGGCAAAGTCGTATATGTATTCCGTTGTTCTTCCGTCAGGCTCTTCTGCCGTTAATATGCTGCCGAGGCTGTTATATGTGTATTTTGTTTCGTTGCTTAAGGCATCCTTTTTTGTTACAAGTCTGCCCAGATCATCATATTCAAATTTTGTCGTCCCTTTTGAATCCGTTTTTTCTGTGGTGTTGCCGGTATAGTCATATTTGTATGCCGTGGAATAATAGGTTTTGTTATCGGGCGTCTGCTCGGATTTTACAAGCCTGTTCAGTATATCGTAATGCAGCCGGCTTTTGTAGCCGTCCTCGTCAGTCAGGGTTATGAGAAGGCCGGAACCGTTGTCTCCATCAGATTTATAGATATAGTCCAGAGTTATGTTTTCCTTTTTGTTTGTGTCCTTTTCATAATATTCCTTGTTTACAAGCATATTGTCGCTGTTGTAGGCAAATCTTGTGCTGTGCCCGTTTGAGTCTGTTTCCTTGGTTTTGTTTCCCTTTGAGTCATATTCGTCGGCTTTTAACAGCTGCCATGCATATCCATTGTTTTCTGCTTTATCATATACACTGTATCTTGTCTGGTTTCCGAATATGTCGTATTCATACCTGAATTTTGTTCCTTCCGGGTCTGTGTAGTCTATCTGCTTGTTTTTTATGCGATAGCTGCCATCGTATGTGTCGCTGTACTCATATTGCTTGATGGTGCTGTCGGGATATGTTATTTTGCTTATTCTGCTCAGCAGGTCGTAAGTATAGCCGGTCCTGACTGACCTTACGGTTTCATATATTTTATTTCCTTCGCTGTCGTTACTGTCCGACTTTGCTGTTTCCTCCAGCTCTGCCGTCATATTTCCGGTATCGAAGTCATATGCATATTTTTTTGATTTTTTTATATTTCCATTGTCTGATGTGCTCCACTGTCCGGTAAGGCAGGCCCCCTTTTGATCTGCTCCGTCTGCGTCTGTTCCATAGCTGTAATTGGTTGTATAATCTTTTTCACCGGAATGGACTGTCTTTTTTGTCATATTTCCATGTGTATCGTATTCGTAATCGGTCACAAGATATTGACTTTCATTGCCGTTGTGAACCTTTTTCTCCTGTGTTACATTTCCCATATCATCAATTGTGAATATAGTCTGGCAGTTTGTGCTTTCATCCTGATTCCATGTTTTTAAATTCATAACATCAAACTTACCATAGTCATATCCATATGTAACCTTGTATTTATCAGATACAGGCTCTCCGTTTTCATCCCTTGCTGCCTCGGGCCCTGTGTAGCTTGTTAGGTTTCCATGTATATCATATGCATAGTTCTGAATTTTCCTGACAGCTTGCCCCGTTTCCTGTCCGTTTTCCATTTTTACCATGGTTTCTTCTGTTTTTAACGGAAACTTCTTTTCATCATATTCCGTAACTGTGGTTCTTTTGTGATCGCTGCCCGTTTCTACAGTGTTAAGCAGCTCATGAATGCCATTGTATGTGTATTTTGCAGTTGTTCCCTTGTTGTCGGTTTTTTCTGTAATGTATTTGTACGTATCCTTCAGGTAAGCGTCAATTGCAGCTTTTTTATCATTATCCGCCTGTATTTTTGAATAGTTTTTCATTGCCTCAGCATATGCGCTGTTTCCGAAGCCGTCGGCTTCATTTGTATACTTATATGCTGTTCTGTCCATAGCGTTATATTGGAATCTGTCAAGGAAGTTGGCTTTAGAGGTGTCATACCCTGTTTTTGCCAGCTCCTTTTTTTCGAATATTTTCCTGTACTGCATGCTTCCGCTTTCTGTAAGGCTCTTTGCGTATGTGTTGTATGTAAAGCGCTCCAGCCTGTTTGTCCTGCAATAGTCAATCTGGGTAAGGTTTTCGTATCTGTTGTATGCGGAATATGAGGTTCCGTTTTTAAAGGTGAAGCCAAGCTCGGGCTGGTCATACCAGAAGTGATATTTCGGTTTTCCGTCAACATCATATACTCTTTGCAGTCTTGTTCTTATTACATGCTTTGAATCACTTACCAGTACGGCCGATTTATCGTATATGATTTTTTCCCCGCCCGGAAGGGTTATTATTACCTGGAATTTTCCTTTTAAGTCTCCCGAATTTATGGTATCCGGGTTCTGTGATGCCTTATAGCTGTCCTCAAGGCTGTATGTGCTGCTTTGGACAGCTCCTACTGTAAAGCTCTGGTCTTCCTTGTATTCTATGCCTACCTCTCTGCCCGCTGTGTCAATGATTTTGGATATGCGGGTTTTGGTCTTTGTTCTTCCGTCTATTGTATATGTGCTTGTATTGTACCGGAAGGTTATTTTATTGCCGTATCTATCCGATATTCCAAGTATCCTTCCGTCTTGGGCAAAGTATGTTTTTTTGCCGCTTTTATTTGTCATTGCGTAAAAGGAGGTTTCCCCGGCACCATTAACAAAATCACTGTTCTCTTTTATTTCTACGTCTTCTATTGTCTGGTTTTCGATTGTATATGCTCCGCCGGTCACGGCAGGATTAATTAAGGTATATACATCTCCTGTGTCTGTATGGAGGAATTTATAGCTTGAGCCGTCCTGATTTTTCTTTATCTCGATTGAGGGAAAGGAAAATCTCATTCCTGCTCCAAGGTCATACCTGTCCTCATAGAACGAGCCTGTTGTATCATCGGTATAAACAGTGTCAACCCATATACCGTTTATGTAGTCTGCTTTCATGTCCCTGACGTTTGCAGTGCCGCTTTTATATATTCTCTTTATTTCAAGATCCAGCCCGTTTACACCCGGAAGCACATAATCAGTCTGAGCCAATAAAAGCTCGCCGCTCTGCTCACTTATTGCCTCCTCGGACACATTGTTTCTCAGGTATGCCGGAGACAGCATGGCATTATATTGCTGCTTCGGCCCCGTCAGGTTATTCATAATCTCCTGCACCGTTACCTGCCCTGTCTCTCCGCCCTCCGCAAATACCTTATCCGCAGGTATAGCAGCAGTTAATATTATCGCTGCCGAAATTACTGCCGGTATGATTAATTTTATGTTTATTCTGCTGTTGCTCAAATTAAATCCCTCCTGGTTGATGAGTTTCTCATGCTGCCTTTTATCTGCTGCTTTTAATAGTATTTTTCTTCATAGGCAGACGCATATATTTCTTCTTCTGAAAGTCCCTGTTTTATCGATTTTAATATATTATCCGCTGATTTCCCGAGCTTTTGGGCTATTGTAAGTGCTTTTACCACTTCCTCCTCGGATAGCCCTGCTTGTTTTGTGTATTTGGTAAGCTGCTCCCGTGTAAGGGACAAGCGGGGGGATTTCTCCTGTCCGTTTGCTATTCCGTACTGTGCCTTTATAAGCCTCCAGCTCAAGCCCTCTGTTTTTTTGCTTATAACGTCTTTAAAGTCTGCTTTTGCATTCTGGCTTACTCTGTCAGCTATCATTATGCTGTCCTCATCAATGCCGGATAGGTTCAAAAGCTCTTCAAGGTATTTGGAATCAAAGCTTTTGGGCTTGAATCCGGGATTGCTTTTGTTATATGCCTTGAAAATATCCGCCCAGCCCTCGCCTGATTCCTTTGCCTTTACCAGCTTTTCAAGGTTTCCTATACTTCCGTAGCTGTCATTTAAATATGAATAGGCCGTAAGTATGTCCGGCAGCTTGCAGCCTTCCTTTATAAGCCTTTCTATTTCATTTTTGAATATTGTATGTACGTTCAGGTTTTTAAGGAGATTTATATAATTTTCCTTATTTTTTTCGTAGCCAGCCGGATCAGATGCCTTTATCAATTCCAGTATTTCCTGTGATATTTCCGTATCTGTCCCATCCTTAAGCTGATTATCCGCTTTTGCGGCAGGGGCTGTAAAATTATTATTTTCTTCCTGACTGCTTTCACCTGCAACCTCTGCCGCCTGCTTTTGCGCAAGATATATTCCGAGCTTGGAATAGCCTGTATAGCCTGCCTGTATTATAAACACCGCTGCTATTGCTATAACAAGTATTCTCACTGCTTTTACTTTACTCATGGCTTCATTCTCCTCTTGTCTTCTATTAAGAAACAGCTCCTCTGAAATTGGAAATATTCCGTAAATATAGCTTATTCCCAACCGCAGGAAAAGTGGCAAAGCCACCCTTTCAATTATTGTCTATAGGACTGATTCCCTTTATTTCGTTCATTATTTCGTCGGTGGGATTTTGAGGCTTCACATCTCCTGCTGAGGGCTTGGGTACATCAGGCAGAGGACTTTTCCCCTGTGCCTTCTCCTCCTTATCTTCTTCTGCCGTCCTATCCTTTTGCGGCAGGTTATCCGTACTATCCTTTTCCAGACTCTCACCCTGAATTTTTTCTATTGCCTTCTGCTCTATTTTTTCAAGGGTTATGACCTTTTGCTCTTCCAGCAGCGGCTTTTTCTCCTCTTTATTTTTCAGGTATGCCTTGCTGTCCTTTATGTATTCGTTTAAGTCAAGTCCTGCCTGAAGGGAATACAGGTATTCGTCAAATACTTTTTCACAGCTTCCGAATTCTGCCTTCAGCTTAAGCATAAAATACACTGCATCCTCAATATTTATTTTTTCAAGCAATTCCTTATATTTGTCTATATCATCGCTGTCCTTTTCCTCAATTAACGCATTTGCAGAAGGCTTCTCTGTTTTTGTACCGCTGCCGCTGCCTGCTTCAATTTCCTGCAGCTGAAATACGGCCCTCTCTTCAAGCATCCTTGCTTCTGTTATATCCTCCTCCGAAAAGCCTTCCTTTTTGAGTCTTTGAAGGAATTCCTCATCAAGTCCCGAATTAAGCAGCAAGTCCTCCCTTTTGTCCTTGTCCTTTTTCCCGCTGAGATTGGTATCAGTTTTTAAAACCCTTAATACATCATTCCATGTCCGGCCCTTGGATTTCAGCTCAAATATCTCCTCAACACTGAAGCCTGTTTCATTTGATATTTCGGACGCTATCCTTTTGTCCTCTTCCTTTGCATTTTCCATTGTCAGATTGCTGCTTCCGCCAGTTCCTCTTATGGTTAACGGAACAGCAGTCAAAAGCATTACCGCTGCCAGCAGCAGCGCCGCAAGCCTGTATTTTTTTATTGATTTTGCCATGCTACTGCCTCTCTTTATTCAATATTGAAATCAATGTTTGCCTCTCCGTCTATTTTAGGCTTAAATATTATTGTTGTTATTTCTCCCGACCAGCTTGTCCCGGGGGTTATGCTTTCTTTTACGGTAAGCTCTATTCTTCCCGCCGTATTATTCTGTACGGTTATGTTTGTACCCGGTATTCTTCCCGATGCTGTGTCATACCCCTCTGTGTACTCGCATAAATCCGTTACCTCAAGCTTCTCCGGATCATAGGCAACAACAAAGGTCATGTTTCCGAAATCCCTGATATCGGAAGCAAGCAGTGCAAAATTAAACTCTGTTCCGCTTGTGCATTCTATTTGATAAGACAGTCCTGCCGTGCTTATTGTTACAGGGTTGCTCCAGGAGGTTACCCCCGATATGTTTCTACCTCTTACCCGGTATGTATGTGCTGTTCCCGGTGCAAGTCCGCTGTGTATATATTCTGACACCTCACCTGCATCCACTGACGCTCCGTCAATTTCCACTTCATATGCCACACCGTCTTCCTTGGTCCAGCTCAGCTTTATCTGCGTACTAGCCGCTATTGCGGTTACATCCTCAGGTGCATTGGGCGGATCCGGCAAGGTGAAAAGAGAGATTGCCGCACACCACTCTCCATTTCCATTTTTATCTCTTGTTCTTACCCTGTAGGAATGAAAGGTTGAGGGTTCAAGCCCTGACTGGCTGTATACCGTATCTTTTCCATTGTCCGTAATTATACCGTCCGCTTCCACCTCATACTGTACCTCTGCTTTTACTGCCTGCCATGAAATAGTGACCGACTTGTTTGTGACAACTGCCGCGACGTTTGCCATTTCAGAAGCCTCGTCACTTCCCGCAGTCTCCAGGGGCAACGTGGAAATCTCAGCCAAAGCACTCCATCCACTTTTACCGCTTATATTCCCTGCCCTTATTCTGTAGCTATGCGCTGTACCGGCAGTAAGCCCTTTGTTTGTATATGAGGTTCCGGTAATGTTATTTATGATTTCGGCTCCGTCTATTTCTATGTCATAGCCCTCTGCAAAGTAAGAGCTGTACCAGCTCAGGGTTATTGCCTCCTTTTCTGCGGATGCCATTATATTTGCAGGAGCAGAAGGTATTTCAGGCCATGTGGTGACAGCTTGTCCATTGCTCCAATCACTGCTGCCTCCGTCGTTGTATGCCCTTATTTTATATGTGTAGGTGCTGTTTGACAGAAGCCCGTCAATAGTTATTGCCGCCAATGTGGTTGTTCTGGTATAGCTGCCGCTGCTTCCCTCTAACGCTATGCTGTATCCTGCCGCCCCTTCGGCTTCATCCCATGACAGGCTTATACCGTATCTGGAGGGTGATGCAACCACATTTTGAGGTACCCCGGGAGGCTTGGGCAATGTACGCACCTGGATAACTTCGCTCCATCCGCTGTGTCCTCCGTCATTTCGTGCCCTTACGTGGTAGCTGTGCAGTGAATCTGGCTCCAGACCCTCGTGTGTATATTCTGTAGCTGTCGTATATATCAGGTTCAGATCTGTATCCTTGTCTATTTCCTCATCAACTTCTATTTCATAGCCGTCCGCACCTGCTGCCGCATCCCAGCCGATTGTTACTGACGACTGCGTTTTTCCTGTTATTGATATTACAGGTGCCGTTTCTGGAGGATTCGGAAAGGTTGTGCCCTCTATATAGCTGCTCCACGGCCCTGCCCCTCCGGCATTGACGGTTCTTACCCTGTAGTGGTGCGTGCTGTCTGCCGCAAGGCTGTCATTGGTGTATGTATTATCCGTCAAGCTCACTAAGGTATTGCCGTCAAGCTCCACTATATATGTGGCATTGTTTATAGCATCCCATGATAGCTTCAAGGAATTAATGCTTCTCTCAAGAGCTATATTACTAGGCGGCTGTGCCAGTGTTACCGCCGTTATCTGCGGTGAAAAGCCGCTTTCCGTTCCCGCGCTGTTTTTGGCTTTTACCTTGACTGCATATGCTGTATTCTGTGACAGGCCGGTGACAGTAACCTTTTTATTTGTCAGGGCTATCCATTGGGGTGATGAGGATAATGTCCCTCCGGAGGTTACGTAGCTCCCTCCCGCCATAACCTGATACAGTGTTGCAGCAGGATTTGAATCGTTCACGCTTATATCCATAGAGCTTACAGTTGCATTGCCTGTTGCAGCTTGCGGAACCTGAAGCTTTGTTCTGACCTGCTGTTCCGATATGGCAATATTCCCGGATGCATCCCTGACTTCAACCTTAACTAAATATATGGTATCAGGCAGCAGCGAGCTTACCGAATATGTGCTTTGAGATATCCAGTTTGAAACAATATTCCCCACAGTATACCTGTATTGAAGATTGCTCACCGGAGTTATAGCATCAGAGGCCGTTGTTGATATGCTTATGCCTATGTCCTGAGGCGTACAGGCCACATTGCTGATTGTCGGAAGTTTGTCTACTATGATGTTAATTGTTTGGGTTACTGGGTCAAATACTCCGTCGCTAACCTCAAATTTCAGTGTATGGCTGCCATTCTCCAAATCAGCTATATTCAGTGAATTAAAGGTGACTGTTTGGGGAGTAGACGTATTAGTAGCTGTTCTTGTTTCCTTTACTACAGAATCTATATACAGCTTGCAGGTTAAAGTTTCTCCATCTGGGTCTATGACAGTCATATAGGGCGCACAGTTGCTTTGCTCGTTTAGTATATAGTTGTTAGCCGGTGATACTGTCTGTATAGACGGTTGAGTTTTTTTCACATACCAGTAACCATCGGTATGCTGTCCATTTATCGGATATGCTCCGTCAGCCGCGGCTATATTTTGCTGTACCAGCTCTCCTTTTGTACATGTGCCTAAATAGTATGCTTTATAATAATCTTTCACCTTATATACATTGTATATATCAGGACGAATTTGTACACTAACACTAACTAAAGTTGAACCATTGTCCTCAAGATAGTATCCACTTCCTATCCAATATGAATTAGAACTTATTTTTCTTTCACCAGATACTGAATATTTACCTATAGCTGGATTAAAAGAATATGTATCATATGTCGGTATAGTACTATACTGAAAAGAACCACTATAAGTATCTGTCGTTCTATCATACCTTGATTCATAAGGGCCTATTGCTTTATATTTATCATAAAAGCAATTACCAGCAGCCTGTACTTCACCGCTTAGCTTCAGTAAACTCTTATTAGGTAAATCTTCTAACGAAATACTGATATTCATAACCGTTAACAAAACCAATATAAAAACCAATACTTTATTTCTTCTAGTCTTTGCCATATTGCCTCCCTATGAATAAGCTCAAGTAGTCTATAAATATTATTGCTATAAGCAATATCCCTACTCAACCGTATATGATATCCCTGTATTTTCATTTGTCTTTGATAAAAATCTTATAATTGTCATTACAGGCTTCTCTAAATTATCCATGCCAAATACTATCCGTCCCGCCGAAAATTCCTCAACGGAAATGCTGTCTGCCCCTTCTATTTGACCTGCTTCCAAGTCAAGCTTCTGGGTAGCGGCATATAAATCTATAACCTCCACATCGTCAGGATTATAGCTTACAACTATGTCATAGCTGTCTGTTCCCTCTTTTTTCGGTACGGCTATAACAAAATTAAAGCCCGTATCCTTTTCAACATTTATAGTCAGCTCATCAGTCGTATTGACCTCAAGCACTTCGCTCCACTCACTGCATATGGCATCGCTATTCAGTGCCCTGACTCTGTATTCATGTCTTGTATTGGGTTCAAGCCCTTGAATGGTGCAGCCCTCTGTAAAAATATCCCGTATTATTTCCCCGTCTGCCTCTACCTCATACGAAACCGCACCTTCAGGCTTATCCCATGTTAAGGCTATCTGGTTTATCTGAGTATCTGCACTGATGTTTTCAGGCACTGAAGGCCCTGTCCTCCTAGCAACGGCTTCACTCCATTCACCTTCACCATTTTCATTTTTTGCCCTGACTTTGTATGAATGCAGGCTGTTATTGCTCAGTCCGTCGTGTATATATACCGTATCTGTTCCGTTATCAATAAGCTCATTATCAGCCATTATGTCATAGCTGTCCGCTCCGTCAGTCTCATCCCATGAAAGTGTTATCGCTGTGCTGCCGGAAGCGGCATAAATATTTGCAGGAATACCCACAAGGGTAAAGAACATTTGAGGAGTGCTCCATTCTCCCGCATAACCCGTGCTTATGGCTCTTATCATGTATACATGCATGGAATTGGGCGTCAAGCCCTCATGCTCATATGAAGTACCAGCTATACCGGTATAAATTTTACCGTCTGCCATAATTTCATAGGCAGCCGCACCTTCCACCGGATTCCAGCCTATTGTTATTGACGTGCTGTGCAATACCGCCGTTATATTTTCAGGTATGCCCGGCAATGCAGTTACTGTCACTTCCCTGCTCCAGCCTCCGCAGCCGTTGCCGTTAACTGCCCTCACCCTGTATTTATGCTCTGAACCTTGAGTCAATCCTGTTTGTATGTACTCAGTGCCTGTTCCCGCTTCAATTATCTGCCCGTCGGCTTCCAGCTGGTAACCCTCCGCTCCCGCTACCATATCCCACTGCAATACTATTTGACCGTTTGATGCGGCTGCTTTGAAATTTTCAGGTGCCGGAAGCAAGGTCGACTGTATTATCAATCCTGTCCATTCCCCTGCCGCAGACCCGTTAAATGCCCTGACACGATATGAATGCTCTTCGTTTGAATTTAATCCCGAATGGGTATATGCAGTTGCTGTTCCGTTATCAAAGACCCGTCCGTCAATTTCTATTTCATAGCCGGCTGCTCCTGTAACCTCATCCCAATCCAGCGTAATTGCACTGCTAGTTACATTAGCCACTTCAAAATTACCCGGTACAGACGGCAAAACTGTCCCCTTGACTGTTTCACTCCATTCGCCCGCATAATATGAAGCATCTGCTCCCGCTCCGCTTTTTGTCCGTATTCGGTACATATGCTCCGAATTTGTTTCGAGACCTGTATGTATATATTTTGTTTCTGTCAATTCATAGACCTCTGCTCCGTCAATTTCAATATCATAAGCCAAAGCTCCCGCCTGAGCATCCCAGCTTACTTCCAATGAATTGTCCGCAGCCTTTACCTTAAGATTTAAAACCGACCGGGGCAAGGTGGATGCCGCAAAAACATTGCTCCACTCACCCGCACCGCTTGAATTTTTGGCCCTGACCCTGTAGGTACGCTGGGTATTCGGTTCGAGGCCTGTTTGTGTATATGCGGTACTGTTTCCGTTGTCAACAGGTTTTCCGTATACCTCAATATCATATCCCGCTGCGCCTGTAACCTCACTCCATGATATATCTATTGATATGCTTGAAGGAGTTGTGTTTATATTTCCGGGTATATCCGGCAAAGTCCAAATGCTTTTTGCTTCAGACCACTCCCCGTTTATTTCCGGGCTTATCCCTCTTATCCGGTAGGTGTGCTCTGTTCCCGGAAGAAGATTTTCATGCGTATATGTCACAGATGCTCCGTTATCTGTTATCTGACCGTCAACCTCTATATCGTACCGGGAGGCTCCGTCAACACTGTTCCACGACACATCTACCGATATTCCTGATGGAGTTGCCGCAGTTACGGCAGGCGCTAAAAGCAAGGTATGCACGGCAGTCTCCTCACTCCACTGGCTGACGCTGCTCTTTGGAAAATAATTTATCATTTTCAGCAGATACATTCTGATTAGATAATAATCAATTGAATTTATAGCTCCGTCACCGTCAACATCCCCCACCCAAAGCAGTTCTTCCGGCAGTGCACCGGGAGGATCCTGCAAATAAACTCCCATTTGCTGAAAATCAAGAGAATCCACTGTTCCGTCACCGTTCATATCTCCTATTAATCCATATTCCCCATATGAGCTGATTGCTCTCACCTTAACCGTATACTGCGAATTGGGTTCCAAGCCTTCAAATTTATAGCTTGTTTCTTCAACATATACGCTTGAGCCGGAATTCAATGACACTTCATAGCCTTGAGCCTGTGCTGCCGCATTCCAGCCTGCATTAATTGCCGTATCGGATGCATCGGCATATACATCTGGAACCGGAATGTCCTGTGAAACAACTGCCATAGTCTTATACCCTGTCAATATACTGCTTAAGGCATTTTTTAAGTCAGCTGATTTTGTTATTGAAAGGTCCGGGGAATCAGCCTCCAGCATATCCAGCATGTTCGATATGGCTTTATCCGCTGTCTGTTTTGACTGTATTGCAGCCCCGGAATATGTATTTTCTGCAAAACAAATAAAAATGGTAAACTGTAAAAATAATAATACTGACACAGAACCTGCAAAAAGCCTTCTCCAATTTTTCATAGTTGTCTCCTTATATTTTCCCGAATTAAAGAAATAAAGCTATATAATTTTTTACGTTCTAAATTTCAGAAAGATGAACCAAAATCAATTATGATTCACTTGTAAAACTAATGGCTTATGACATAACAGCACTTCTCTGTACCGCCGGATACGGCGAACTTAAATATGCTTTCAGCTTAGATGCTACTGGAATTATTAAGCTTGTTTTTTATCCAGAATAACAATATTTTATTTATTTTAGTACTTTTTTACTTTGTTGTCAACAAAGCACTTTGTCTATTTAGGTGCTTATTTCCTGTTAACATGATTGAATTCGGCACTTTTCTCAGGAAAATATAAAAACCGCCAACCAGAAGATACTCTCTTCCGATTGACGGCTTAAAGCTATAGTTCCAACATACTGATACAAACTGCGTTTAAAATAAAGCCTAAAAGCTTATTTCGTCTAAAAAACCATATAAATACCGTCCTGATAAGCTATCGTGTGATATTCTATCACCGCGAAGGCTTGAACCGCAATTGACTTAGCAATCATGAATTCGGGGAATCCTGTACAATAGCCATGACCTCTTTTATGGTAGAAGCCGCAAGTACCCTTTCTGCCAACTTAATCGCCTCTTTATAATTTGAATTTCGGATGATATTTTTTGCTGCGGGGATTTCCTTGGCTGACATGCTGAACTCATCAAGGCCCATGCCAAGTAATATTCTGATCGCTGCCGGATCACTGGCAAATTCTCCGCACATTCCTACCTTTATATTATATTTATGCCCTGTTTGGATAACTTTGTGAATACTTCTTAACACTGCGGGATGAAAGGAATTATACAAACCTAATATCTTCTGGTTTCCCCTGTCTACAGCCAATAGGTACTGCGTCAGATCATTTGTTCCGATGCTGAAAAAATCAGCTGTTTTTGCAAAATCTTCAATATTAACTACGGCTGCAGGAGTTTCTACCATAATTCCCGTTTCTATATTCTCATTAAACAGAAAATTCTCATTCCTCAATTCCTGTTTACAATGCTCTAATACTTCCTTTGCTTGCTGCAGCTCTTCAACTGATATAATCATGGGAAACATAATCTTTAATTTTCCATAATGGCTGGCTCTTAGGATTGCCCTCAATTGAGTTTTAAAGACCTCCTGCAATTCTAAAGAAATGCGGATAGCACGCCAGCCGAGAAAGGGATTATCTTCTCTTTCAAATGAATAATAGGGTAATTTTTTGTCTCCTCCGATATCAAGCGTACGGATAATCACATCACCGCCGCAAAGCTCCGCAGCTGCTTTATATGCCTCAAACTGCTCCTGCTCGGTAGGAAAATGAGAGCTTTCCATATATAGAAATTCCGACCGCAATAATCCAATCCCCTCTATATCCTTTACCTTGGCGTTTTTAATTTCCTCCACATTTCCAACATTTATACAAAGCTCAACTGCCTTTCCATCCATAGTTATTCCGGGCAAGCGGCTTATTTCTTCTAATTTTTTTTGGCCTTGAAGAAATTCTTCCTTAAAGGCTTCATATTTTATAATTTCATCATCATCCGGATCAATTATAATCGTACCGGACACTGCATCCATAATAATCATGTCTCCGTTTTTGATTTCTTTTAATATACCTGTTACGCCAACCATTGCCGGAATACCTTTATTTCTTGCTATAATGCTGACATGACTTGTGAACCCGCCTGATTCGGTAATAAAGCCCAGTATATTATTAAAATCCATAGCCGTCGTATCAGAGGGAGATATTTCATCGGCTATCACAATTACCCTTTCCTTAATATCCGAAAAAGCTTTATCCTCTATTCCCTTTATATTTCTAAAAATACGGTTGCCGATATCCTTTATATCTGCTGAACGTTCCCTCATATACTCATCATCCATGCTCTCAAATATGCTTACATATTCGGCTATGGCTTCTGAAAGGGCTTGTTCGGCATTCTTCTGTTCCTTAATTTTGCCTATCACAGCATCCTTCAGGACAGCATCCCTTACAAGCATTAAATGCCCTGCAAAAATTTCAGAATCTGCTGCAAGCTTTTCCACCTGATCTGCTGTCTGTATGAGCACCTGTTCAAATTTGCCGATTTCTTTCCCAATGCCATCATGAGTTATTTTATATGCGGAAGGTGTTAAATCAGCCTTTTTAACTAAAAACGCCTTTCCTATTGCAATTCCCTTTGAAGATGCTCTATTGACGGATACAGCTTTCATATTGTCTCCCTCCTACTCGCCAAGGCCGCCCGCTATGGCAGCTATGATGGTCTTAAGGTCCTGCTCCTCCGTATGTCCGTTACACGCTACTTCTATTTCTGTTCCCTTTTTTATGCCGGCAGTCATAATGTTTATCACACTTTTAGCGTTTATTCTATTTTGCCCGCATATGATTGTAATCTCAGAATTACACTTAGAAGCAATTCCCGCTAAAAGCCCGGCAGGTCTTAAATGCAGTCCTGAGGGATTTGTTATCGTGATTTTTTGACTTATCATTTTAAGCTCCTTTGCCACATATTTATTTAAAACGGATATATAAACCAATTTTCTACTTCATATTTCTTTTAAATTCTTTTGCTTTTCGCGCTTCACTCATAAACATTTTTGCCCGTTTTGAATCAACGGGATTCTTCATATCGCCATTTTTAATCCATGTTGCTACCGATACTCCGTCATAATATTTAAGCAGTTCAAATATATTATCCCCTGTAGCGCCTCCGCCCAGCAAAACAGGCGTATCTGGCAGCCTCTTTCGTATTTGTGCAATCATATCAATACTTTCCCGAGGAGTTTTCCCTGAAACAAACAGTCCGTCGGCAAAAGCCTCATGGATACACTCCCATGCCGCATCCTCAACCGGTTTTCTTCCTAACGGAATGCCGTGTACCTCATACACATCAGCATATACCGGAACACTTGTCCTTATGGCCTTTCTCAGTCTCGCTATCTCAACACATTGTGCCTGCAATATACCTGCACTGGTGACACTTGCACCGGTAAACAAATGCTCAACACGAACAAAATCAGCACCGATGGCGTCCGCTACAGACAGTCCTGCCACGCCATCCCAATTCATTAAAATGCCTATAATTATATCCGGAAATTCTTTTTTAATTTCATATCCAATTCTCGTCATATAGGCGATAGCCTCCGGGCTGGACTGCTGTTTAATTGGCATATCATTCATATTCTGCAGTATGATTCCATCAAAGCCGTTTTCATTGACCATTTCAGTTTCCTTCAATGCGCAGCAGACAATTTCATCAATTGTCTCCGTGGCATGACGGTAGCTGCCCGGCAGCGGATTTGGCTGTATCATGGATAAAACATGGCAATCGGGTTTAAAAATTTCTTTCATAATATATCACCTTTCAGATTATTACTGTATGCAAAGCTTATCTCGTACATTTGGTTTGAAGGTATAATGCCTTTCTCGGTTACATAGCCCTTAATATATTTTGCTTCTACACCTACAAGCTCCGGAGTTAAAAAGTCAATTTTACCGGTATCAATTTCCTGCTTCCAGTCCTTTGTCAGTTTTTTGCCCATATCATTGATTACCAATGCCTTTTTGTGTCCAAATGCAGGACGGAAGTCCAGCTTAATAAATGGAGTTAAAAAATAAAGCGGAATGTTATATTGGTAACATACCAATCCTACAATATCTGAACCGATAGTATTAAAGCCTGTGCCGTCAGGGAAAAATGTTTCGGCTCCCATAAAGGCTGCATCACATTCCTTTAAATAATACATAATAGAGACATCCGGGATATATTTGATTGCATATCCTGCCTTTTGGCATGGAATGACAAAGGGCAGACCTCCATCAATACTTCTGCTTTCGGCTATATAAACCGTATGCTTCTTTCCTGACTCAGCTAAAGCAGTAAGAAAGCTCTCAACTGTACTTGAGTAATCAAATACAAAGATTTTTTCCATATCCTTCGCAAGCTCCGCTGCATATTCAATTAACTTCTCTGTCGCCTCTTTTGACTCTTGTAAATAATTATTTTTCGTTTCTAATATTTTATCAACAGCTGTTTCTATATCTAAATCAGCATTTTTATCAATTTCATGCAGCATAATTAATATTGCATTACTAACTGCCTGACTTGCTTCCCCTCGGGTTGCCATAAAAAATTTTGCAACCTTCTTTATATCTTCTACAATTACTTTAGCAGATTTTTTTTCATCCCTGCCTTGAACAGCAATAGCCTCTATCATATCACCAATCATCGCAATATGCTTGCTTGCCCCCAGAACTCTTTGTTCTACTATACTATCAAACAATTCCCTTACCCTGTCCGGCAAAACATTCCTTACACTGCAAATACCTTCTCTCATTTGATCCCTCCTTAGCGAAAAAGTCAATTACTATCGGTTAAATAAACGATATAATTGTCAACGCTTATATCGTCCCAATATCTTATCACCCTGAGGCTTTCAGCCGTAATTGACTTTGGAAACCGGTATTATGAATGGTTGATATCCTATTAAAAATCGACCTCTCATAATAACAATGGAAGCCAAAACTAATGAGATTGAAATTATTAATAACTGTAAACAATATAAAAAATAATTCCAATCCCATTAATTCATAACTATTGTTTTTGTGCTAAAATGCTTTCAAAGCTTCCGGAAAGGATTCCTTCCAAATAATCCTTATCCAAATGAAACATATCAAAAACATCAATAGAGCATTTAGTTATTCTTTCAGGATAAGAAGACCCGAAAACAATTTTTCCCTTATCCAGCTTGGTAAAAGCCTTTTTTAGAATTTGAACCTCATATTGATTTGAGGTTTCTACATATATATTGTTATTGTTCAGTGCCAGATCCACACAGCCATAACCATAATCAAAACAGCCCATGTGAAGGAAAACAAATTTTATTTCCGGATATTTTCCGGTATGAGCAGCCCATTGCTGAGGTATCGCTCTGGCTCCCAGTCCAACAAAAACCTTTACCGGTACACTCTTGGCTTCCGCAATTTCTAATATTTCATTGATATTTGCACAGCTGTCAGGATAATACCCGTGTTCTAAAGAGTTGAATTCAAGCATCCTGATACCTGGAAGCCCAAGTGCTCTCTTGGTTTCCTCTACGCTGTCAAATTCCTTGGGATTTATTACTGCACAGCCAACCAATTCCTGCGGATGCCTCGAAGCGAAATCAGAAATATAATCATTTTGCTCCCGAATGGATTTACCCTCTAAGGTAGATACCACCCTTAAGGAAATATTGTTTTTTTTCATATCAGCCAATAAATCCTCTTCCAGTTTTTCCTGATTTTTGTAGTCGCGCTTTATATGTGAGTGTATGTCAAAAATCATACTTAATGCCTTCTTTCTGTTTCGAATCAGCCTAATATTCCCAAGTATGCTCCTACGATACCAATAACCATTGTAATCAGTATAAGCTTGACAGCCGAAATCTTCTTTTTAGATATCAGGAAATACATAAATAAGGTATAGCCCAGCCCTAATACTCCAGGCATAAGCCCATCAAGTATTTCCTGAATTACAAGTGTCGTGTCCCCGTTTGTGTAAGACAGTGGAATATTAATAGAAACAAGCAGCGGCACAAACCCTCCGACAATAGTATACGCTGCAATCGCCGCCAAGTCAGCAATCTTGCTGATTAAACCGGAACTCTGAATTCTGTCAACAAATTTAACACCTTGCTTATATCCTTGAAACACACCAAAATATCTTATTCCCAAGGACACGATTGCCATTCCGATAACAAAGAATATCGGCCCTAACCAGACTGTTCCTGCCGACACCATGGAGATTGCCAAGCCTGCAAGCAAGGGTCTTGCTGTTCCATTCAGAAGAGAATCTCCCAAGCCTGCCAAGGGCCCCATTAAGGCTGTTTTAACCGCATTTATTGAGCTCGGTTCAATGTCTTTTTCCGTAGCATATCTTTCTTCCATGGCAGCTGCCACACCGACAGGAATTGCCGAGGTAATATCATTTGTTAAAAAGTACTCCATATGTCTTTCATATGCTTCCTGCTTCTCTTCAGGCTTTTCATATAGCTTTTCAATTACCGGCATCATTGCCTGAGTAAATCCGGCATTTTGCTGCCTTTCATAGTTATTGGCACAACGAATTGTCAATTGGTTAAAAAAAACCTTCCATAAATCTTTTCTGGTTAATTTTTTTTCTTCACTCATAACCTGCTTCCTCCTATCCCTTTACTTCTTTTTTTTGATCCGCGAGCTTAAAGTAATAATACATTGCAACACAAATAGCTGCCAAAACTGCAATACCAATCATGTTGATTTTCAAATATGATGCAAAGAAGAATCCCAAAAGGAAGAACGGCCATAATTTTTTTGATTTAATTGAGTTCAGTAATAAGGCAAACCCGACAGCACCGATCATTGCTCCTCCCACAGAAAGTCCTGTAATGATTTTACCGGGAATAGCATCTATAATCATCTTTACATAGTCAGCGCCAAAGTAAATAGCCAGAAATGTGGGTACACCATATAATAAAGCATTCATTGCCATCGGTAAAACAGTATTATTTATTACGATACCCTTGGGATTACGTTTTTCAACTGCCTTATCCACCCTATGCATAAACCATACATTAATAACAGTATTCTGGAAGGTTTCAGCCATTTGCCCAATGAAGGATATCGGTAATGCCGTAGCTACAGCAAGCTCAGTTCCACCGCCTCCAAGAATTGCTATACCTGTTGCAATTGCAGTGCTGATTGTTGGGTTTGGCGGTACTGCCGTACCTACGAAAATAACCGCAAGGAACATTAGCTCTACCGTAACCCCTACGGTTAAGCCTGTTTGCACATTTCCCATAATCAAGCCTACGACCGGACCGACAACAATAGGCCTGAATATATGGGTTTGTGTCGTGTGTGCATCAATAAATGTGATTGTAACAAATAAAGCCACTAATAATGCCTGTAATGATAAGCTCACTTAAATACCCCCTTAAATTACTTGATTTTTTTCAACAAATTCACTGCATCTTGGCTTCTTTCATTAGGTACAGCTCTTACCTCCAGTTTCACTCCTTTCTCACTGATTTTATAAAGACAATCAATATCTTCCTGCGAAACCCAAAAATTTCCTAATATTTTTATTTTATTTTTTTTCATGTTTATATTTCCAATATTTATACTTTCAATTTTAATACCGGCATCTAAAATGTCATAAGCCCCCTTAGGAGTTCTAACCAGCAATAATGCCCTTGTTGAACTTGTGTCCGTTTTCAGTAATTCAATTGTATCCTGAATACTTAGGATATTAAGCTTTACAGAATTTGGTGTTGCCATTTTCAGAAGCGACTGCTGAAACTCGTCTCCGGCTGCATTATCATCCGCTACTATAATTGTTTCCGCATCGGCATATGCAATCCATGCTGTAATAACCTGTCCATGTATCAGTCTGTCATCAATTCTAAATATAGTAATATCCATTATTTATTCCTCCTTATCATTAAATCTCACTTAAGCCTATTGTAGTTCCTGATACACCCTCAAGATATTCAGCAAGCTGCCCCAAGCTTTTTCCCTCTCTGCTGATAATTGCTTCAATTAATATAGGAAGATTGACTCCGTAAAAAACTGCCGCATTATCATTTTTAAAAGAGTACCGGCTTGCCACATTAAAAGGTGTTCCGCCCTTAATATCGCACATAATCAGGTACTGCTTCCCGTCTGACACATCAGCAAGCCTTTTATCAAGCTCTTCTTTCAGTTCATCCTGACCCATATCCTTATCAAAGCATACAAAATCAAAATTCTCCGCTTTACCTATCAGCATTCCTACAGAGCTGTACATTCCTTCTGCCATCTTGCCGTGTGTTACCAATAGTATATTGATCATTTATTCATCCCCCATCCTCCAAAGATATTCTGCATTTTTATGGAATATATATTCCAGCCTATCTTCAGGAATTTTCAACTCATAGAATTTTTCAACTTCAATATTTACAGGCTTATAAGGCCAATCAGTTCCAAAGCATACTCTTTCCGCTCCCAAAACATCAATTGATTTCGTAAGCACTTCAACATCCATTTGTCCCGAGGTTTCCACCCAAACATTTTTCAAATCCCTGACCGCCTGTATTGTAGATAATCCAAATTCATAATAGCCGGTATGTGTAAAAAGGAAATCAATATCAGGAAATTTTCTGGCATATTCCACCCATGTAAATGGTGTACTAAAAGGCGCCGTTCCCACATGTGTCTGAACATGGACACCATATTTCGCAATTTCAAATAATATGTCATTTAAGGCCGGAGTATTATCCGGATAATACCCATGCTTCCAGGAATGAAATTTTATTCCGCTCATTCCATAATCACCAAGGCATCTGTTTACCTCGTCAATAGCATCCGGTGCCTTCGGATTTATAAAAGCATACCCCATAATAACCCCCGGATATTCCTGCATGGCCCTATATATCAAATCATTTTGTTCTCTGGTGGAAATGCCGGACAGGCAGCTTACTCCTACCTTTGAAATTCCGTAATTTTTTAATTGGCTTACTATTTCCGAAGGTGAATTTTCGTCTCCAGAACTGGTTTTCCCCAAATGTGAATGAATATCATATATTTTCACCCTAATGCCTCCTTATCAAGCTAATCCTTTTTATCTAAATCCAGTGATATTTTATATTGGTAAACATCTGCGCGATAAAACATTTCAACATACTCCATAGGATTATTCTGCTCCATAAAGGTAATACGCTCCCTGTAAAATATAGGCTGGTTTTTCTTGATATTCAAGGTATGACATAGCTCCGTAGACGGCATCTGTGCTTCTAATAATTCTATGGCATGCTTTAAATAAATACCTTTTTTCTTTAAAAGCGCATAAAGAGATGTTTCAGGCTTAAACTCACTTTCTTCCAGAAGCAGGTTGTTTTCCTTTTTAATATATGCCTTATTTAAACCGACAATTAAATTGTCTCTCAAACGGCTTCTTTCAATATAATAAACTTTTTGATCCTTAGGAATATTCAAAATGCCCGAAATTTTCTCTCCGGGTACAATTAATCCAAAATTAAGCAATATGGAGCTTGACTTTTCTCCATATTCTTTTATATCATCACTGAAGCTTGAGAGATGCTGCAAATTATACTTTCGTTTAGGTTCGCATACAATTGTCCCAATTCCTCTGAACTTTTTTACATATCCGTTTTTCTCAAGCTCCTGCATCGCACTTCTGACCGTAATCCTGCTTACATCAAATAAACTCTGAAGCTCCGGCTCTGAAGGCAATTTATCATTTACCCTGTATTGTCCGTTTTCTATTTTTTCTAGTAAAGCCAAGTAAATTTGATGGTGTAAAGGTATCTTCAAATCTTTATCAACATTAAATTGATTCATATTTTTCTCCCCGAATCTAGCCTCATAACAATATAACGTTATAACGTTATATTGTTTATAAATTTATATTATCACTTTTAAAAAAAATGTCAATAAAAAAAGCAGATTTTTTATTTGTAAAATAATGAAATCTATTTTTAAAGGAATGGTATTGTTTGATATATCTAAAACATCTCAAAAGAAAATTCTCTCTGATTATAAAGTTTCCTTTTGTTAAAAGATACTCCATAACCAGAGAGTTAAATTATAGATTGATTTCCCTATGCTTATCCTATTGACTCCTGTAAAACACCCTTAACCTTATTTACGATATTCTCCACAGATAATCCGAATATCTCCATAAGCTGGTCAGATGTACCCGACACTCCGAATTGGTCTTCAATACCCACCATCTTCATTTTTGCAGGATGCTCCTGCGCCAGAACCTCGGAAATTGCGCTTCCCAGTCCTCCGATAACATTATGGTCCTCCACCGTTACAATTCCCTTTGTCTCTTTTGCAGCTTTAATTATAATATCCCTGTCAATAGGCTTTATTGTATGAATGTTTACAACACGTGCATTTATTCCCTCTGCCTTAAGCACCTCTGCTGCTTCTATAGCCTTCGCCGTCATTACACCGGTAGAAAATATGGCAGCATCATTTCCTTCCTTAATTACCGCTCCTTTTCCAAGCTCAAAGCTGTAGTCCTCTTCATTAAAAATTGCAGCCTGAGCAGGTCGGCCCAATCTTATATATACAGGGCCATAATACTCCAAGGCAGCTTTTACAGCCGCTCTTGTTTCCACTGCATCAGCAGGGCTCAATATTGCCATGTTAGGTACAGCCCTCATAAGTGCTATGTCTTCTATCGATTGGTGTGTACCGCCGTCCTCCCCAATAGTAATACCTGCATGTGTCGCTCCGATTTTTACATTCAGCTTAGGATAAGCCACCGAATTTCTTACCTGATCAAAAGCTCTTCCTGCTGCGAATACGGCAAAAGCACTTACAAAGGGTATTTTCCCGCAGGTAGCCAGCCCGGCTGCCGTAGTCACCATATCTGCCTCGGATATTCCCACATTAAAGAACCTGTTGGGATACTTTTCAGCAAAATATACAGTCATGGTGCATTTCGACACATCGGCATCAAGTACTACCATATCTTTATATTCCTGCCCAAAATCAGCCAGCGCTTTTCCATACGCTTCTCTTGTCGAAATATTCTTACTCATTTATCTTACCCCCAGATCTGCCAGCGCTTGCGCTGCCTGTTCTTTATTTATGCCATGTCCATGCCATTCACAGCAGTTTTCCATAAATGAGACACCTTTTCCCTTGACTGTTTTAGCAATTATGGCAGTTGGCTTTTCCTTACTCTTTTTTGCCAGTGCAACGGCATAATATATCTCTTCATGGTTGTGCCCGTCTATTACAATTGTATCCCATCCAAAAGCCCTAAATTTTTCATCTATAGGCTCAACACCCATTACTTCACATACAGGGCCGTCTATTTGGAGTCCGTTGGAGTCAACAATAGCTATGAGCTTATTCAGCTTATAGTGAGCCGCAGTCATTGCCGCCTCCCATATCTGTCCTTCCTGTATTTCTCCGTCTCCAAGTATAGCAAACACATTGTAGCTCTTATTATCCACTCTTGCAGCAAGAGCCATGCCATTTGCGGCAGATAGTCCCTGTCCCAGAGAGCCTGTTGATATCTCAATACCCGGTGTTTTTTTCATATCCGGATGGCCCTGAAGAATTGATCCGGGTTTTCTAAGGGTTTTAAGCTCTTTTTTGTCAAAAAACCCCTTGTCCGCTAAAACACAATATAGCGCTGGCGCCACATGTCCCTTTGACAGAACAAGCCTGTCACGGTTCTCATCCTTTGGCCTTGAACTGTCAATATTCATTACACTGTAATATAAAACAGTCAATATATCAACTACAGAAAGAGACCCTCCCGGATGGCCGGAGCCTGCATTATATATTGTATCAATTATATCTTTTCTTAATGCTTGCGATTTTTCTTTTAAAAAATTAAATTTAGTTTCCATAATAAATTCCTCACATATATGATTAAGATGTCCTAAAAGAATGCTGTGCCATTTTTCTTTAATTTGAAAGCTGTACAAATTCAAGTTCGCAGCCATTGGGATCCGTAGCAAGCATACCGATAAGTCCAAGCCTTTCCACCCATTTAGGCGGCTGCATAATTAATCCGCCATAAAATTCAATATCTTTAGCCACCTGTTTAATATCTGATACTTCAAAAGCCAAATGACGAAACATACCCTTTGCCGTAAATGGAGTCACAATTTCGCCTGTTGAAAAATAATACTCAATAAACTCCAGCTTTATACCACCCGGAAGAAGAAAATAGATTAACCGGTGATCCTCCATCTCAATATCCTGAAGCCGTTCAAGCTTCAAAAACTCACCATAGAATTTAAGTGTGAGGGCCTTGTTTTTTACGTTGACAGAAAAGTGATTTATGCTTTTTATCATCGAATTCACGTCCTTTTATGATGACAACCAATAGTTAAGAGCGAATAACCAGATATAGAGAATATTGCTTATCCGCTCTTACTATCGTCCTGATTATTAAAGGAGACCTTTTTTAAGTATAATATTTGCCGCAAGGGCTTTTTCACTTGTTGTAACTAAGCAATACGCATTTTTAACTGCCTCATTAAATTCAGCAGGAGGAAGCATTCTGAAACCATTCTTAAACTTGGGAGCTTCCTCGCTTTGCAAAATAATATCCTTGTAGAC
Organism: Ruminiclostridium sufflavum DSM 19573; assembly: GCF_003208175.1. GTDB lineage: Bacteria > Bacillota > Clostridia > Acetivibrionales > DSM-1351 > Ruminiclostridium > Ruminiclostridium sufflavum. The sequence continues at coordinate 29,634 of NZ_QKMR01000008.1, forward strand.
ATCCCAAATATCAGCCTTCGGTCCGTCCCAAGCACACAAAGCAGCCGGCTGCTCAGTAGTAGGGTCAAGAGGCAAATATTCCAAAACCGCTTTCAGAATTTCAGGCACACCATGTCCGTCAAGGCGTACTACACGCTTTCCAAGAGAACACGCCGGCATATTTCCGTCACATATTACTATTTCATCGGTGTGTCCCATCTCCATCAATACTTTAATCAATTCCGGATTTATTACTGGTGAAATTTTTTTTAACATAGTTATGCTCCTTTTAATTATGAATTTTTAAAATGTATGAATGTATTATTTTTTAGAATTTTTGCGCGAAAATTAAAACGTTTACATAAAATCACGTGATAAATTAAGTTGATTATATGTTCAATTAATTATACTTGGTAAATTAATTACGGTTTATTAAAATGCGTTAGTAAGAATATTAATGAAGTCCTGCTGATTTATAGGATAGAAGCCTCCCAGCCTTCCGCTTCCATCAGGATAAGCTTTTTTTGCCATAACCTGTATATCCTCCAGACTTTTTACGCCAACCTCACGTAAAGATACAGGAAGCCCTACAGACTTTATGAAGGACTCAAGACGCTCAATCCCCTCCAATGCCGTTGCTTTCAGATCAAAAGGGTCTATTTGTACATCCATTACCCTGTTTGCCCACTGTGCAAACCTTGCCACATCGTGCTCAAGGACATACCTCATCCAAACCGGCACAATCACTGCCAAGCCCGCTCCATGAGATGAATCAAATGCAATAGAGCCGATATCACGCTGCAGCAAATGGCTTGTCCAAGCCTGTTCACGTCCCACACCAATTGTACCGTCCTGCGCCATTTTACAGCCCCACATAATTTCGGCGCGCACATCATAGTTATCCGGGTCTTCCTTTACCAATTTCATGTACTTTATCATTGACTTCATAATGCCCTCACACAATCTGTCCGAAACATCTACATAAGCTGTATTTGTAAAATAGCGTTCCATAGCATGCACAATTGCATCAAAAGCACCTGCAAGAGTATGATACATCGGAATTGAATAGGTCAGTTCCGGGTTCATTATAGAAAATACAGGTCTTGCCAGATCAGTGTCGCAGGAACGTTTCAAACCTATTCTTTCATCAGTTATGACAGAGCCATTGCTGGATTCACTTCCCGCACCCGGCAAGGTAAGAATTGTTCCTATCTTTAAGCAATCTGCCGGCTGAGCTTTGCCAAGGTAAAGATCCATAAAATCACCGTTATAAACCACTCCATAGCCGATAGCTTTTGCAGAATCGATTACGCTTCCTCCTCCGATTGCGAGTATGAAGTTTATTCCATTTTTTTTACACATCTCAATTCCTTGGTAAACAAGGTCTTCACGAGGATTTGGTTTCACACCGCCCAGTTCAAGATATTCTATACCGGCAGCCTTTAATGAAGCTGCAACTCTGTCAAACAGACCGTCTTTTTTTATCCTGTCCGATCCATAATGAATGAGTATCTTTTTAGAGTATCTGGCAGTCTCTTCACCGGCCTTTTCTTCCGAGCCCTTGCCAAATATTATTTTTGTAGGGTTATAATAAATGTCATTAATCAAAGCACTTTTCTCCTTTTTATTTTTTTATTTATGAACCACTGCAAATTTCCGCCATGACTCATAATTAACTTTAATGCTTACTTAAAGTTTTCAAGATATTTATCTGCATTATCCTGTGTAACAAGCTGGAACGGAACATAAGTGGCTTTTTCATACTTCTCGCCGTTTAAAATCTGCATTGCAACCTTGATTGCCCCTTCAGCCTGTCCATAAACATCCTGGAATACAGTTGCAGACATTTCACCCTTCTTTACAGATTGCAAAGCATCCTTAATTGCATCAACACCGATTACCTTGATATCAAGCTTAGCTGCCTGGATTGCCTGCAAGGCTCCCATGCCCATATCATCACTGTGGCATACAACAGCATTAATTTTATCACCATTTTTTTGAATCCAATTCTCCATCAGCTGCATAGCCTGAGTACGATCCCAGTTGGCAGTATTTTGTTCAATTATTTTAATATCCGGATACTTTTTAAGTGTCTCCTCAATACCCTGCTGACGGGAAACCTCGGCAGAATGTCCGAACGGTCCATGAATAACAGCAATATTACCTTTGCCATTCAGCAGCTTCGCCATATATTCCATCTCCATAGTCCCTGCCTCAACATCATTGGCTCCCACATACGCTGTAGCTTCATCAATATTGTCTGTAACATTATTGCAGCCGATAACAGGAATATTTGCAGCGTTGGCTTTATCAATAATCGGTGCGCAGCCGCTCTTATCCTGCGGGATAAACATTAGTGCATCAACCTTCTGCTGAATTGCATTTTCAGCTTGACTGAGCTGCTTTTCCGCTGAACCCTGGCCATCAAATTCAATCAAATCAACTCCGAGTTCCTTGCAACGAGCCTTGAGAACATCCTGAAAATAAATATTAAACTGTGTGCCCAAATTCTGATAAATCATGGCTACCTTGTAATTCTTGCCATTACCGGCGGAGGAAGTATCCGAGGAGCCTGAGGCTGTATTGTTCGCAGAGGATGTGTCTGCCGAGCCGACATTAATCGCTGAATTTCCTCCGCAGCCAACAAATAAGGACATTACCAACGATAATACTGTGAGCAAACCAATGATTCTTTTCATTTAAAATCTCTCCTTTATTTTTTATTTTGTAAAGCCTCTTTTACAGAAGCTTATACACATTAATGATTTCGGTTGACATTATGACGGTCAATAATAACAGCCAACAGAACAACGAGACCTGTGATTACTTTTTGATAGTAACCGGAGACATTCAATAAATCCATGCCATTATTCAGAACACCTATAATCAGTACGCCGACAACAGTTGTCAAGATACTTCCCGTACCTCCGGCAGTACTGGTACCGCCTATAACAACCGCAGTAATAGCCTGTAGATCATACGCCTCTCCTGCTATAGGAGATCCTACAGCTACTCGTGCAGAAAGCACAATTCCTGCAACTGCTGCTATACATCCATTAATAAAATAAGTACTGGCCTTCAGCTTTTTAACATTCAAGCCACTGACAATCGCCGCTTTTTCATTTCCCCCGATGGCATAGATATAACGCCCGTATTTTGTCTTTGCAAGAACAAACCATGCAATTACCGCAAGAATTATAAAAATGACAACCGGAGTTGGTATGCCAAAAATAAAAGATTTACCAATAGAGACATATTCATCAGTCAGATCATTTATCGGGCGTCCCGAAGTATAGACAAGAGTTACTCCTCGGACAGCCGTTTGTATACCCAATGTAGCAATAAACGGATTAATACCCAGATAAGAAATGACAAAGCCATTAATTCCGCCTACAATTCCGCCTACCGCAATTCCAATTAAAATTGCAACAGGTAACGGAAATACAGTACCTGCCGTAGAAGAAAAGCTTGCTGCGACACAGGAAGACAACGCCAATGAAGATGCGACCGATAGGTCTATGCCGCTTGTTATAATTACATATGTCATGCCTAATGCAAGAATACCTATCATTGCACTTTGACGTAAAATATTTTGAGCATTTGTTACACTGAAAAACGTATCGGTAAAAATACTTAAACATAAAACCATCAATCCGAATGTAATAAAAATGATATTTTTAAATAAGAAATCCTTTCGAAAAATTTTACTCAACATAATCCGCTAAGTCCTCCTTTTGCGTGCCAGTCGCACATGACATTAATTTTACCTGTTCAAATTCCTTCCGGGTAAAGATACCAGTTTGTTTTCCGGCACACATTACCAGAATTCTGTCACACATGCCTAAAAGCTCGGGCATTTCAGACGAAATCATGATAATCGCCTTCCCCTCCTGCGCCATATCACTCATAATTTTATAAATTTCAAACTTAGCTCCCACATCAATACCTCTTGTTGGTTCATCCATAATCATAATTTCCGGCTCACTGAGCAGCCACTTACTTATGACAACCTTCTGCTGATTTCCGCCGCTTAAATTTTCCAATTTTGCTTCCTGCGTAGGTGTCTTTATTTTAAGCGCATCTATCATCCTTTGGGTTGCTGACTTTTCCTTTGCGGCAAAAACCATAGGAAAGTATTTTGAACAGTAGTTTTTCATACTGGCTATTGTAGAATTCTGCCGCACAGAGTGCATTAAGCTAAGTCCATATGCCCTGCGGTCTTCCGTAATGAAAGCCATTTTGTTAGCAATCGAATTCCAGGCATGACGGATAAAAACCTCTTTACCGTCAATATACACCTTGCCTGTATCAGGCTTTTTCAATCCAAAAACCGCTTCCGCAACCTCACTGCGTCCGGCTCCCACTAAACCCAGAAATCCAAATATTTCACCCTTGCGCACTTCAAAGGAAATATTTTTAAATTCATTGCCGCGACTGAAATTTTCAACACGAAGTTTCTCAGCACCTATAGAAATCTGCCTCTTGTCATAGACATCCTTGAGTTCACGTCCAACCATAAGAGTGATGATTTTCTTTTTATCTAATTCCTGAATAGAGTAAGTACCGATAGTTCTGCCATCCCTTATGACTGTAACAGTATCTGAAATTTCAAAAATCTCATCAAGCTTATGACTGATATATATTATAGATTTCCCTTCAGCTGTAAGCTTACGAATAATACGAAACAACGTTGCAATTTCATTATCTGTCAGAGAGGATGTAGGTTCGTCCATAATTATAATCTTTGCATTGAAGGCTATGGCTCGTACAATTTCGACCATTTGCTGCTTGGCAATTGTCAATTCGTGCATACGTGAGCTTACATTAATATCAATTCCGTATTCGCACATAATCTTTTGTATTTCCTGTATGTTTTTCTTCTTATCAACAATGCCAAATCCAACGCTGGACTCACGGCCAATGAACAAATTTGCTTCTACTGTCATTTGAGGGAAAAAATTAAGTTCTTGGTGAATCATACTGATTCCCTTGTTAATAGCATCCTTTGTATTAATGATTTGCACAGCCTGTCCATTGATAACAACCTCACCTTTATCCTGCTTATGAATTCCGGCAAGAACCTTCATCAAGGTTGATTTTCCGGCTCCATTCTCACCGCAGAGAGCATGGACTGAGCCGGCTTTTACTTTCAGCGTGACATCATCCAATGCAAGAACACCCGGGAACGACTTTGTCACTCCCCGCATCTCAAATAAATATTCGTTCTCTTCCACTATCATTAACCCTCCTAACTTTTTCTACCATATATCAGAATATGCCCCTGAAATAAAGCTTAATTACGGGTCGAATTTCTGCGGAGTTATGCTGACAATTATGGTGGTCGGCCACTACCTAACCTTTTACACCTCATGCCTTCAAGATTATTTTTAACTGCTTTCTTTCAATCCTGTGTATTAATTATTGTGATTTATAATCAATATTCTCAACTATCTCAATAATATTATCCATAAGGATATTACTCTTTTCTGAAAGCTCTGCGCCTGCAAAGTACTTGAACAAATAGGCAATGGACTCATATCCCTGTTTGAACGGCTGCTGGCAGATAGTCGCATTAATTTTCCCCTCTTTAACAAGCTGTTTAATATGCGGTCCGTCATCATAACAGATAGTGCTGATTTTTCGCTCATTGAGCTTTGAAATTGCCTCGCATGCACCCTTAATACCTTCACCGGTAATATAAAGGGCATCAATCTGAGGGTGCACAGCCAGAGCTTTAGAGACCAAATCATATGCAAGAAAATCATTATCATTACATTCTAACGTTTCTATTATAGATAAATTCGACAAACGCGAATCCATAACTTCACAGAAGCCCCGGATTCTTTGATTGTGCGAAAGAAGTTTTCCTGTACCGCTTAAAACAAGAATCTGCGCCTTACTGTTAATCAACCCCATCAATCCAGCTGCAATACGCCCGCTCTGAACGAAATCAACACCTATATAGCAATTACGGGCTGAATTTTCAATATCTGAGTTAATTGTTACAACAGGAATTCCGGAAGCAACAATTTGGTTAATTTTTTCTGCAATTTTTCTATCGTCAAACGGAAGAAAAGCAAGAGCTGTAACTCCTTCCGCCAATAATTCGTCAATAAATTCAATCTGATTTTCGACGTCGTATCCTGACATTTCTTTAAGAATAACCTTAACGCCGTAATCTTCATATTCCTTTTGAGCAGCATATATTCCGGCAATTAAGTCTTTAAAAAACGGGTTATTTATACTTGGCAGCAGCACTCCAAAAACCATCCGTTTTTTAAGAATCGAAAGTGCCTTTGCCGCAGAATTAGGTTTATATCCTAAAGCCTTTACAACCATTTTAACCCTCTCCTCAACATCCGGATTAACGCCTCCGCGATTATTAAGCACACGGTCAACAGTGCCGCGTGAAACCTTTGCTACTGCGGCAATATCTTTAATTGTAACTGACACATTATCACCTCCTTTTAAATCTTTATAAAGCATTTGTATTTATTATGTGCTCAAGCACATTTGCTATAAATAAATAATAGCATTGAGCTCGAATAATGTCAATAATTTTTAGTAATTAATTTTATTTTTATATTATTTATTGTCGTTTTATTGTGTAATTTGTATAAAAAAATAAATAATATAATTTTTGTGTTTGAGCACGTAATAATTTTATTTTGGGTGTTTTGGATATTTTTTGTGCTCGGGCACCTAAAAACTTGGCCAAAGCCCTTATCTTAACAGAAGCCTTCCGATGCAAAGCTATATTTAAAAGTATTCAAAAAAATAATATTCATTATCAATATAGTGAGATAATTTTAAAAATTCATGGTAGAATTAATTACCACATAAACATTATATTAACAATTGATAAGAAAACAAAAGCAGGTGCTTTCCATGAATAATAATATTGTGAATTTAGAAAGTCATAAAAATAAAATAATTTGTTACTTCAGGCTGCGTACTACAAGGTTAAAGGATATAAATACTGACCTGCTGTATCAGAAATTTATCAGGCATAATTTTGTTATTTCCGATTTTCCTTCCGAAAATATCGATTTGTGGATTAAATATCAGGCACATATTTTTTTAATGGAGGAAGCGAAAAACAGGTCTGATATTTTCTACAGGCTTTTTGTCGAGCTTATATACAGCTACAGTGAATTCTACAAAAAGGCAGAGTTCAATCATTACAAATCCTTTTATCCCGAACAGCTTTTCTTTGATGTCGATATTTCCACAGCACCATTAAGAACCTTGGTGACTGAATCAGGCTATCCAAACAGGACTCTCTGCTATTGCTACAAATGTCTTCTCAGCGGATGGACTCCTCAAAGAATAGCAGCTGAACTCTCCTGCATGAAGCTGGACAGCATCCTGGATTTGTTCACCTCGCTGTATACGGATGAATCCGGCATGCATAAGCTATTTGTTGATTATATGTTTCTTCCCTTAAGAAAGGGGCTTAATGAAAGCTTAAACTATTATATAGAATTATACGGAAACGATGATGAGAAGTTCCTGCATATAACAAAAAATATTCTATTTACAAGGACAGGTTCCACAAGGCTGGAGGATTATCTGGGAGAAAATAATCTTCAGCAAAAAGCCCATATGATTTCAGTTTGGTGCAACAGGATAAAAAACTCATTAATCAGAAATATAATACGTTTTCTTAAAAAGCAGGTATACTATTAAATTTTGAAAAGGAGGATAGAATTAAGATGAATAATTCGTCCGGAAATTGCCCTACACCAGAAAAAATATTTAAGTATTTTTATATGGAGCTTGACAAAGATGAAGAAGCTGAATTTGAAGCTCATTTTTCAGAATGTAGCCAATGTATTTCCGAATATGATTATTATAAAGATTTTATCGAGCAAATTACGCCTTCAGCAAGAGTACAGAAAGAAATATGGAAAAATGCAAATGCGGACACCTTCTCTGTCGCCGCCGCCGCAAGTAATAATACTTCAGGAACCTCGGAGATAATATCAACCGACAGAAAATATCTTCTCAAAAAAATATCATATTTGGATAATACCGGCACATCACTGCTTGTGATTAAATTAATGGATTCAATTACCTCAGGCAGAATACTTGTATATTACTTAGAAGATACTTCTTCCAACTTGATCGGCTCAGAATTAATTGACGAAGATAATAAGATTTGTTTTGAAGTAGACTCTGATATTCAATTAACAAAGCTTTTAGTAACCTTTACAAGTGCTTGATTTCTTTCCCCTGCTTATTTGGGCTCCCTCCGGAATCTAAACAGCTTTGATCTAGGCTATCACTAATAAAGGAAGCTGTGAACCTGATACCGGAGGTGCAGGTTTTTCTGTCCGGCGGGTTATTATTTGCTGTGTCTTTTAACCCCTGTAAATTTTCGCTGCAGGCAGCTTTTGAATTGCCGCTGCCGTAATGCGTAAAAACAGCAGCTAACGAAGTCCTTTGCAACGGCTGCATTTCGTACCGTGCCTGCTTTTTTCCATATACCTCAAACTCCCGCAAAGAATACCCATATTTAGTTGCCCTCTGCCAGGCATACATTTTTACATATCTTGCCTGAACAGTATCAAAATTTATTACGTTTGCTCCACCCTTATTATCGCTCTTGCTGTAAACTACAGCCCATGCAAAACCATCACTCGAAACCTGTATCTGGTATTGCTTTGCATACGCCTCTTCCCAGTATAATACAACACTTGAAACGGCCTGCAGCTTCCCTAAATCAATATAAAGCCACTGTTGGTCAGAATGCTCGGAGGACCATCTGCTGTCTTTATTCCCATCAACCGCATTAACTGAAGAATTTTCAAGATTCTCATCCGAGCTGGCATAGGCAATTCTTTTATATGCCAGATTGACAGAACCTGATGCAATCGACAATACATGCGATCTGTATATGGATATGCACATAATAATTATTGTCAGAGCGATCAGCATTACCTTTAATATTTTCAAGTTTTTAAAAGCAATTATTCCATATTTCAGTATTCTCAGAATATTTTTTGCTGTGCCGAGGAAATATTTGTATAGCTCTGACATGCTGCTTTCATTATATAGGTGTCCACAGCTTTTCCCCTGAGTATTGGCATCCTGCAAGATACCAATTTCACAAAACAGCTGTCTTATGCTTGAAACATCCTTTAGCTTAATATCACTGTTTTTCACTGCAACACGAAAGGCCTTGTCCTGCTCCAGTAATATTCTGAGCTCTTCACAGTTTTCACTGGGATAAAACAATAATTCCACATTTTTGAATATCGCTCCCAGTATTTTTTCTTTAAGGCCATTTATACTTCTTATATTTCCGATAATATCCACTTCACCGGTAGCGGCAATTATTTCGGGAATATCAAATGAAGGTTCAATTATCCCTCCCTTTTTCAGCTCTGCTGCAAATGCAACTGAATAGGCAAGACCTGCACTGCTGCCGTCAACCTGTCTGGTGAAATCCTTGACAGTAACTGAAATAGGCGTTTTTTGTATGAAAGCTTTAAAATCTTTAGAAAATAAAACTTCATAAGCGCATTCTATTCCTTTTCTTGCGGATTCCTTAACCTTGGAAGAGCGAAAACTCTGAAAGTATATATCTAAAGCTTCTTTTACCTCAACATTGAGTAATTTTATTATCACCTGTTCGGCTGTTCCATTATCGAACAATGCATATGTAGGCATATTCCCCTCCGTACAACAGCCAGATGGGACAAATCTTACCGCATCTGTTTCTTGTTGCTTCTGTCAACTCAAAGTCATAAACGCATCCTAACCTCCACGCCAAGCATTGGCACAAATATTTGGTAAAGACTTCATTGGAGAACCTCTGCTTCGCAGCGGTAAACTATTTTTATTTTGCAGCTGCATATTGTTTCTTTCATGATAACCGCGGCATATCGAAATATACTTCTGTATATATTTTACAATATTTGTATTTTTTATAATATATCTTATTTTTTACAATATTTATAAAATATCCCTTAAATATTTTGTTTAATTATACTATTGAAAATTAAAAAACAAGGATTTATGCTTAGGCATAAATCCTTTAAGCGTTGAGCAGAAGGGCTTATCCTCAGATCAACGGTCTTTCAATTTCTATAATGAGCTGATTATTACAATAAGCTTATTATCATGTTTCGTTTATTCTATTTATACGGTAATTTTGTCTGTAATGAAGGTGGAATCACATACCTGCATTAAACGGTATGAAATGGTCCCATCTTCTTTCCTCATTTCTTACTTTCTTAACAATAATCAGCTCACCCACAGACACATCAATAATCTCATAATTTTTTTTATTGTTGGCAATCCATGATATAACTGCCCTTGTAGACGGCATCCAATAGTCATGGAAACATACATAGCCATTCTCCTCCAGTATCATATCTATAAAATAAAAATCTACAAATATACTGTCAAACAGGTGAAGTCCGTCAATAAAAGCAAAATCCACCCTCACTCCCTCCATAAGCATCCGGGGAAGCGCAGTATCGGAAAATTCCTCTCTGAAATCAAGAAAACGCCTGAATCCAAGCCTTTCCATATTCTTTATACCCGCATTCTGAAAATCCCTCTTTTGAAAAGGGTCTATTGCGTAATGCCTGCTTTGTGTAGCTGAAATAATGGCCGCTGCAGAGCATCCATACGCAAAGCCCACTTCCAATGTCTTTTTAATATTATTTCTCTTCAGAAAGTTGGATATAAATTCTCCTTCCTCTTTTGATACCGGTATTAAATTTTCTGTTCCCAACTCCTCGTAAATTTCACCTAACATTTCCCCAGCCTCCTTATAGCTTCATTTATTACATACATACTCCTTACATGCTTAATGCCTTCGCTCTATGAGGAGTAATATTTCCAAGACTCACAACAGGGTCCTCAAAAACCGGGCTCTTTAAAACCCTCATCAGCTGTGGGTATTCTTTATGCTCAGACCTGCAAACCGCATTTTCGTTATACTCCTCTATGCTCCAGGACTGCCAGTCATCCAAGCTGCTGAAGGCAAGCTGATCAGCGTTAATTTTTTTTGCAATTGCTATTGCCTCTGTCATCTCCCTGTAATTCTTCTTTTGAACAATAAAGGCAAGTATAAGCCTCTTGAGCTCATTTTCCTTTCTTTTTACGCCCAGAAATTCAATGTTTTCCAAAAGCCTGTCAAAATCCCCATTTACTCTGGTTTTTTTATATGTTTCAGAGGTGGCGGCATCCATGGTTATAAAAATATAATCAATATTTGAATGGATTTTTTTCATCTTTTCCCATGCCTCCGGCGTCAGCATTATACCATTAGTCATAATAAAAAATTTCAGAAAAGGGTACCTGCTTCCATCAAAATTGTAAAGCAGGCTTCTGTATATAGACGATGCGAAAGGATCACCTGCTCCTGTCACATAAAAGCCCCTGACATTTTCGAAGCCGCCCTTCTCTATATCACCGAACAGCTTTTTATGAGCCGCAAGCCTTCTTTCATACTCCTTGCCCTGAGCATAGACAATATTGCCCGGACGGCAGCTTGGACATCTGAGATTACAGGTCTCGTCATATGCCAAATTGTAAACCGCAGGAAATATATCCATGATAGTTTTGCCTTCAAGCATACGCCTGATCCAAGGTCCAAGGTCCTTAACAAGCTTAAGGGAGCTCTCAAGCTCAATACCTCCGTCTTCGGCATCAACCGCCTTTTGCAGTTCAGCCTTTGTGTAGAGAGGGAAAGCTTCACTGATAAGATACGGACATTTTGTCTTGCTGCAATACCTGTATGTACCGTCTATAACACTCTGCCTCACCAACTGCATTTTTTCAGAGTTCCACATTTCCTCCAAAGTCATATATTCTATACACCCGTTATAAGCACCGGGCAGCCATGCCTCACAGCAGCAGGCCGCTCTGTTATCCAATGTAATGTCAAGCTGGACAAAGGGCTTCACACAATATAATCCGCTTAAATCCTTTGATTTTTCCATATACTTAATATCCTCCTTTCCATTAACTCAAAGCTATATCGGCAATCCATCTTTTTGAAAAAAATCTTTTTAAGCCGCCTGCCATTTTAGCAATTTCCTCTGCCGCAGCCAGCAATACTACCCAGTAAACGGGAAGATGCAGTACAAAGGCTCCCAGCAGCGCAAGCGGTATCCCTATCCCCCACATTGTCACCAAGTCCAGAGCCATAGGGAATCTTGTATCACCTCCGCAGCGCAAGATTCCAACAACAAGTATTATATTGCACACCTTTACACTGAGTATGAACCCGGTAACAGTCAACAAGTACCAAGTGTTAATGTAAGCCGCCGATGACAGCAAATAGAAGGATAAAATGCCTTTTGCACTCAAGACAAGCACAGCCCCCATCAAAACAGAGCCTATGACTGTTAGTGCAAGAAAGCTCTTTGAGCATCTAAAGGCTTTTTCATTTAAACCTGCTCCAATATAATTGCCGGTAAAAATTGAGCAAGTACTGGTCATTCCGACAAAAAGTGTGGTAAACATTCCCTCTACGGACGAACAGATATTTACTGCCGCAATTGCCTCAACACCCATTTTTGCATATATCCAGTTATACGTTACTATCCCTAGGTACCATACTATGTCATTTATAATAACAGACAAAGACACCTTGGAAAACTTGGCTGCAAATTCCCGGTCAAAGCTGAACAGTTCCTTTATTCCAGCAGCTGCCGGAGACTTTCCTGCATATATAAAAATCAATATTACAATACACTCAGCATATCGCAAAACACTTGCGGAAACAGCTGCCCCGTAAACTCCCATTTCCGGGAAGCCCAGCCTGCCATAAATAAAAGCATAGTTCAGAAAAATATTCACAACTAAAGTTCCGGCACTTAGCACCAGCGGAAATATCGCATTTCCCGTACTTTTCATCAATGCAATGTAGCATGTCCCGACAGCCGCTGCCACATAGCTCAATCCTTTAATCCTCAAATAAGTGGCTCCCGCCTCCAAAACTTCAGGATTGCTTGTAAAGACACCAACTATATACCTTGGAAGCGCTATTGCAGCAAAAGAGAATATAACCGCTACTGCAACGGCCGCAGTCAAGCTGAAGCCAATCACCTTATGCAGACTCCTTACATCTTTCTTCCCCCAGAACTGGGAGGCAAAGATAACCGAGGAATTAAAAACACCGTTAAATACATATGTAAGCAGATTATAAAACTGATTTGCTATACCTACAGCCGCTATTGAGGTTTCTCCAAGTCTGGCAACCATAAACATGTCAATAGAGTTCACTATGTATCCCACTAAAGCCTGCAGTGATAAAAGAAGTGTAAATCTAAACAAAAACGAACGTGACCTGTTTTCATCAAATGTGCTCTCCATACCGGAATATCTCACCCCTTCAAGCGTAAATTTTTACTAATGCCGGCAGCTCCATATTTCTTCACAATAATGTTCAGAGCTCCATTATAGATATCTCTTCCAATTTGGACCTTAAATTATTTACCGAATTAATATACCTGCTTGTGTGATAGTAATGGTTTTCAAAAGCATCCTGCAGTGCATCCGGTTCGCTTACATTTGCCTGATAAATAAAGGAAAGCTGTGTTTTTATATCTATCATTTGTTTCATGGAAAAATTCTTTGCTGTCTTAAGGTTCAGCGCAGCTTCAAAGGGTATGAACAAGTCCGGAGTTATTTCCTTATCAGGATATTGCTCTTTAAATTCTTCCTCCTGAAAGCTTGGCATATATGTGCTAAAAACCGCGCATTTGCTTTCCAGCTTCATAGCAAGGTTATAAGTGCTTTGCAGCGTATCCCAGGTCTCATTTGGAAAGCCTACAATATAGAAAGCTAATGTGATAACATTTTTCTTATGTAAATAATCAATTAAAAGCTTTGTCTTTTCATGCTTATAAACAGGCCTGTTGAATTCTTGAAGTACATTTCCCTCAGCAGATTCCACTCCGAAAAATATAAATTTCATGCCCGCCGCCGTCATTGTATCTATAAGCTCAGTATCAAGAGATTCCAGTCTGGTTTCACAATACCAATCAAACTTAAGGCCCTGCTCTATTATCCTTTTGCATAACTCAAGCACTGTTTTCTTATTTGCAGTAAAATATTGGTCTCTGAACTGAATAATCTTAAATCCCAGTGAAATCAAATGTTTTATATCAGACAGAACCTTGTCAAGCTCTCTGAATTCAAATTTCTTTCCGTAAAAGGAGGCATACGGGCAGTAAGAGCAGCCCACTGCACATCCCCTGCTCATATAAAGGGTTCCCCTCTTCTCACCTGAAATCACCACATATTTATCGTATGGAAAAAGTGAATAATCAGGAGTGGGAAATTCATTAATGTCAAGAGAAGGAAGCTTGTTTTCCAGCATACTGTTAACATAGTATTCCATAGGAATCTCCGGAACATCATCGATTTCAGGGATATTCACTGCAATCCATTTTTTAAGGAGCTTTGCCGTATGTCCCGCAAATACCATTCTCGATGTATAGTTATACCTTTTCAAATATTTTGCAAAGTCAATATCGTATCTTACCGTCGGCGAAGCTGCCTTCAAAATAATGACATCATACTTTCCGTTCATTCTTTTTATAACATCCTTTGGCAAGAGCTTTTCTGCATTTGCATCTATTATGTCCAGCTGAACAGATTTATCATTTTTGGCAATAGTGGCTGCATAAATCATCGGAAGATCCGGAAAAGCCTGAGGCAGATGCTCGGAAGTTCCTAAATCGCCCATCATGTCACTGTTTATCGTAATCCCGTAGTAGGGTCTTAAAAGTAAAAGTTTCATAGGAATTGCTCCTTTCGTTTCACTGTCCCTTTTGTCCCAGTTCTATTAATTTTTCATTTAATTCCTCGCATGCTGTTGTCAGCCAAAGCCTTGTCGCTGCTGTGTTGTATTTTTTATCCATCCTGTGCTTCTTTTCCATAAATGCTTCGTCGAAGGCTTCGTAGAAGCCGGAATTTTTTGCATGTGGGTAATGAATACTCTCAGCCGCTCTGCTCATTACAAACCTGACGTTGTTCCTCTCCAAAGCCAGAGCCAAATCAGAGTCCTCCCCTCCCCATGAAGTATAAAATTCGTCGAACAGACCAGCCTTGATTAAAGCAGCTCTTGGTACTGATACATGGCAGGTCCAGAATATCACCCATGGTGCGGGCCACTTTGAAAGATTATCTCCGTGCTTTAGATACAGAGGCTCTCTGTTGTCACAGATTCCGAGCTTCTTCAGCTTTTCAATGGAGCTGTCCGCATTTTGAACATCCACAAGCTCCAGCAAGCTATTTTCATTTCTGTTATAATCATCAAATCCGTAAACATAACCTATAACAGCACTGGGCCTGCTGCTGCAACGGTATATTTTCAAATGCTCCTCAACCGCATGTGTACCGAGCATAACCGAGGAGTCCACAAAAATACATAAGGGGGCATCCGCATTAAGGATGCCTGTATTCCTTGCCTTAGCAGCCCGGAAGCCCATATCCTCCTGATAAAAATATTTAAAATTCAGCTTGCTGAAATAATTTTTTACCATTTCCCTCGTATCATCCGAAGACCCGTCATCCACAACTATAACCTGTAATAAACGTGTATCTACTGATTGTTTAAGAATAGAATCAACAGTATATTTAAGCAGCCTGCTTTGATTGTAGGTTGGTATTATAATACTTGCAAGCGGCTGCATATCTCCCTGTGTGTGCATTTCATTCATGTTAACCCCCACGCCGAGTTCCGGCACAAAAATTTGGTAAACCATCGCGGATGTACGCCAGCTTTTTATTGCTCGAAAATGCACCATGTTTGTACAAACTTTGTTTTCAAGCTTTTCAAGCTGCCCTCCACGCTGAGTTTTCGGCACAAGTATTGATGAAATCTGAAAGCCTTCCTACAAAAACTGCGCAAATACCTGTTTGAATGCTTCGGGAATACGCTCCTTCTCCTTGCGTTCCCATCTGCCGAACACCTCTTCTCCGATTTTCAGGATTGACCTGCTTTCAGGGTCAAGGCCAATCATATGATTTGTTACCCCGTCAAGAGTTACAAGATCCTCTGCTCCTAAAATCATCCCCTGATTTTCAATAACATCGTACTCTGTCCATATCATTTTGCGGGTATTTTTACCGGGCTCCCTTGTAACGGACATCTGAAAAAGCCCTTCATTTATTCCAATAATTTTAAATATAGCAGCATATACCGTAAGTATATTTACGATACTCCGGGACAGCCCCTTCTCAAAATCCGCCCCATGATATTTTTCCCGGTTAGGCAGAGGAATAAGTCCAAACATATTTTTCATGGAAAGAGTGGAAAAATTAGATACCCTCGGAACATTATACTTGATTTTCGCCAGACTGATCATTGGCAGATGCCTTTTTTCAAACAGCCTTTGGGGGATAAAACCATAAAACTCCTGATGATATAAGGGAGAGAATTTTTTTTCTACCAGTGCTTTTATCTTTTCTGTTTCCACGCAGCGCCCCGACCAATATTCTTCACTAATATTGATGTATTGGGCATCATGCTTTTGCAGCACCTCCGCCAGACCGGTTTTTTTCAGATACACCGCATCCTGCTCCTTCAGATAATCCCAATGTTCTCTTCCATTCTCTGAATTTATTTTTATACTGCCGTCACACCTTCCGTACATATAGCTTTCAATTATATATTTTTCCCCTTTTATACAGGACAGCACCATATCCAGAAGCTTGGCATCAGTATAAAACCCATAATCGCCTGTCGTCCAGTTTGGTTTGATAATGACACCCTCTTCTCCCAGCTCAAACTGCTTTATATAGCTTTTCAGATCATCATGGGTCTTAATTGATGATACATATACTTTTTTCAGATTATTTCACCTGCACTTTCTTAAATAATTAGCACCAGCGGCATAATATAAACACAACGTATTATTTCGTCCATTGGAACTCTTGTCCCCTCAGTCTCTCATTCTGAGTGCAGCTTTCTGTCAATGGGCTTATCTATTGAAAAATTTTTAAATACTGCATTAAAACCCTTTCTCTCAGGGGAGCAACACATTATTCCCGCCATACAGCCTTTTGATTTTGGGAGATAGCCCAGCCGCAGCATCTGCCATTTTTTATCCTCATCCAGATATTGAATACGTATCGCCTCTTCATGGCGTGTCAGGCGAATTGTCAGTTCACCGTTATAATGGCGGTATCTGACCACGGACCAGTCAGAAAATTCATTTGTAAAAACCGAGCTCAGATGGGCTTCACCATCTGTGTATTCTATTCCGGCCTTCACCCAATGATTTGCATCGAGGCGTATCATAAGTCCCAGTTGATCATAAAGGGCTTCAAAATTCCCCGATATTGTTACCTGCATGGTAAAGTCACCTTCGGTTTCCTTATAAAAAAAGTGGCCATTATCACGAATGAAACCATAATATGTGTTTCTCCAAAAGTCGCTTTGATAAGCTGTTTCAGCTGTCAAACCCCTTTCGGTAATTTCCCATTTCAGGGGCGGGCAATGCCACTGGAAGTCTTTAAACATGCTATTTCTCCTTAACTTGAATTTTTTTGGATACTCTCTGACATTCCTGAAATATCAAGTCCTTGTATTTATCACTGAAACCCATTATTACAGGAAGAATAAAGCATTCCTCCATGCTCTGATCCTCAAACGGCAATGAGATACCTGCCAGAGGCATGGAAATCACTTCCTCCCCCATATCAAACACAGCAGGTAAGCTGCTGTCACTTAAATAATTTCCGTTTCTGTCCTGAATAACTCCTATAACAAGGGTAGTTATTCCCTTAACCTTGCCATTCAATACCGACAGCAGATTATTTGCATTATGGGCAACAGCTTCAATTTCCTTTTTATACTCCATATAGCTGATATTCCCCTGAAAATCTCCCAGCCTACTGACAATTTCCACATCATAGCCCGGATATTTGCCAAGGAAATAACGGTAATTGCTGCCTTCCGTCAATTGATTGCTGTTTACGTTCCGGGCGTGAGGAAGATGGATTCCCCATACATCATGCTTTAACAGCAGCGGCACTCCTGAAAGACTAATACGGTATGCCCATTCCAGATCTTCCACACCGTAGCCCCTGAAATTCTCATCGAAAAGCAGACTGCTTTGCTCCACTATTGTTCTCGGCAGGGCTATAAGAGCCGTCCATGCAAAGGCCCATGGGATATTATGCTCTACATGCCATCTTGTGTCCTTTTGAAAGGGCTGTTCCCTTTCCAGCTCTGAAAGAAGCTTCTCATAATGGGAGAAAGGCAGAATTTCCACTGAATCCACATTTTCAGTATTGTTGCTGTAATCAATCATTTGGCCTATCACACACTGTCTCTGCCGGAATGAAAAGTGTCTGTCATACAGGTTAGTCAAGAAATTTGCAGGAACAACCATATCAGCGTCAAGTATTACCAGTATTTCACCCGCTGCCTGCCTCAGTGCAGCATTTCTTGCCGCGGCCACATTCCATTCCTCATTTACCAGAATCGAGCAGATGTTGATTCTATCAATGAATTGCCTGCAGACTGCTATATACTTTTCACAGTATTCCATTACTCCCACTATAATTTCAAATTCCGATTTTTCCATGGTCTGAGCCGCCATAGCTTCAAATGCCATGCGTATATTCTCAAGTCTCTTTTTATAAGGCATAATGACACTTATTTTCATTTTTTTAATCAAAACCCCCCCAAAAATTCCGTTGCAATTCTTCTCTGCTTTATTAGTCTGCTTTAAGCACCTTATTTAACCTTACCGTCTCCCAGAAGGACTTCCCTTATAAAGGGCACTTCCGTTATGTCTTGTATAACCTTCCCGGCATCCTTGTAGGACTGATCCTTTGACAATCCATGCGGCCATGCATATATGTTTTCAATACCCGCCCCTTTTGCAGAAGTTATCCCAACATCCGAGTCCTCCAGTACAACCGCTTCATCCGCCGATAACCCCAAACGTTCCAGCATTGTTATATACGGCAAAGGATGGGGCTTGGTTTGAGGCAGACATTCACAGGATATAATCTGAATTTCCTTAACAGACGGAAGCTCTATCAGGTCAATATTTGCCTTGCAGATTTTCATTTCTGACGAGGAAACACAGCCGAAAGGAATATCTTGTCTTACAAGCTTCTGCCATAGCTTTTGTATGCCACACCTAATCATGGTTTTATTCAAATGCTCGAGATAATAGTACATCATTGTTTTCTTGAGCTCACATATACAATCCTTTGGAATTCCCACCCTGTCCAAGGTTTCAGCCAGACTTAGCCCAATCAGCTTTTGAGGCTGGAATTCAATCGGTTTTCCTGAAACAATTCTCATGGCTTCAACGATGGAAGCCGCATGCAGCGGTTCACTGTCTACAAGAATACCGTCAATATCAAATATAATTCCTTTTATCATTGTCCGGCTCTCATTTCTATCAGCACCTTACAGTTCGGTTCTGAAGTTTTTGTCATTTTTTTCTGGCTTAAATCACATCCGATTGCAGCAAATGCCTGTTTGAACTCATTAAGAGGGTATATATGACTCACCAGCTTTTCTGCCGGAATCACTCCTTTTACAATCAGGTGGAATGCTTCAATAAAGGAGCCATGCATTGAGTCAATGGAACCCATAATAGTCAGGCTTTTGTCGGCAAGCTGCATTGTGTCTATTGATACCTTTTTCTGCTTCAGTCCAATTGACATATATATGCTGCCGCAAGCCAGCTCCGGGTACAGCTCCTCCAGCAGTCCCGAGGTAGTGTCAACCACCAGATCCATTGGAGCCTTCACATCCTTGAAAAAATCAGATTTTGCTTCTTCAAGATTTGAATATACTCTGACACCATGAGGTAAACAGGTTTTTGCAAACTCAAGTCTGGACGGTGAGCTCTCAATAAGCACAGGCACGATACCTTTGAGGGATAAAGCCCATATATAGAGAAGTCCCATCGGTCCTGCGCCGAAAACATATGAATATGCGGTCATGGTTGCAGGCTGTATCTTGCGTAATCCAGTCAGAATACAGCTTAAAGGCTCGGTAAGTGTTCCCGCCTTCAGTGATACCTTCTCAGGCAAAACATATACAAAATCCTGAGTAGTTTTATACAAATCCGCATATGTACCATCATAGCTTACTCCGCTCTCAGTGCCGAACTTGTTCTGGCAGTGATTTATCCTGAGAGTCTGGCACATTCTGCATTTACCGCAGTAGGGCGTAGGGTTTATTACAACTCTGTCCCCGACATTGACATTTTTCACCTTTTCTCCTATCTCAACAACAATTCCTGTAGCTTCATGTCCCAGAGTAACCCCACTGACCGCCGCCGGATATGCTCCCGATGCGATTCCCACATCTGTACCGCAGATTCCGCAGTAGGAAACCGCGACAATAACATCATAAGGGGCTTCTGCATGAAGATCGTTTACTTCTTCTATGGACAAATTCCACGTATCCTTATACTTCAGTGCTCTCATAATTTTCCTCCTCATATTGCTTTAACGCTGCTTTCAACCGTTCAAGAATCTCTTCAATCTCTTCCTCCGAAATTATCAGAGGAGGTCTGACTTTTACCGTATTGCCGAGGCCATATCTGCTGCCTCGCATAATTAATCCGTTTTCCTTGGCAATCCTTATAAAATCAGTGGCTGCGGTACTGCTTTTCATATCAAAGGCAAGCATCAAGCCTTCTCCCTTCACATTGCTTATGAATGGGAATTCCTTAGTCAACTCAAGTAGACCATTTTTTAAGATCACAGATTGTTTTTTTACGTTCTGCAGGACCTTATGCTTCTTTATATACTTTATAGTTTCTTCCATAGCCACGAGAGCCAATGGATTTGCACCTGATGTTGTAGAATGCTCCCAGGAGTTCAGTATATCCAGTTCCTTTCTCATCAAGACTCCTGCCACCGGAATTCCAATACCGCCTGCACCCTTTGCAAAAGTAATAATATCCGGCTTCAACGCTTTTGCAATTCCATTGCTTGCAAAAAATGCTCCTGTTCTGCCAAAACCTGTTTGAACCTCATCTGCGATAATTAAAATATTATGCTTGTCACAGATTTTTCTGATGAGCCTGTAGTACTCAGGGTGCGGTACAATGTTTCCGCCGTTTCCAAGAATGGGTTCAAGTATAAATGCTGCTACCTGACCGCAGGAGGCATATTCGATGAAATCCTCCAATCTTCTTGCACAGAGTATTCCGCAGCGGTTTTTATTCTGGCCGTAGAAACAGTTTTCGCAATCAGATGCAGGTATTTTAAGAGCTCCTGTAAAAGGAGTATTGATATAGCTCTGACGGAAAGCATTCCCGGAGACTCCTGTGCTTACAATACTTTGACCATGATGGGATAAGAAAACCGATATAATTTCTCTCTTTCCCGTAGCCTTTTGAGCAATTTGAATTGCACATTCATTTGCAGTTGAACCTATGATGTCTCTGAACCAGAATGCATTAATGTGCTCCGGAAGGTATTCCCTTAACATTTCAAAAATGACCCGTGACTTTTCCTTTGTATATTCCGATGCAAGATGGCAGCATGAATCCAGCTGTTTATGCAGTGCCTGAGTTATCTCTCCTGCCGAATAACCCAATGCAAGGTTAAATGTACCGGATGCGCAATCAATATATTCCTTCTTATCAATATAAAGGTGGATACCTTCCCCAACATACCTTTTCAAAGACATATCAACAACATCAATTAAATTTTTTTGCAGATTGCTGCTTTTTTTCAACATATATCAACCCTCCTAACACACGCTTTGAATAATACAGCGTAATACATTGTTATTTTTATCAATTGCTCATTAATATATAATGCCACCAGCTGCACTCAGTGCACACTTTTTAATTTCCTATCAGATACATACTAACGGCTTTAAACTAATATTTTTCTAAAAAAACACCTTGAGTATTCTTTTGATATTTTATCGCGCGAAGCTTTCAACCGTAATTGACCTTGGTAAAGCATTCAGTATCTGATATGACTTAATTATATATACAAAGATATCTTTATCTCACCATTTTAATTTTTACTTTTAAATGTGAGATAAAGTTAATTAGTTATGGTAAAATTGATATTCTCATATGTATCAGTACTTCCATGAACTATAAGGCAGAAAGCCTATGGATTGCGCAGGGAAACTGATTACTTATGTCAAAAGGGAAGTCTATTCGTGTCGTTTACAGAAAGCATTATATATAGCCCATTATTATCCTGAGTGCTGAAAAACACGCTAAAATGGCTTTTGCAGAATTGTTTTCCGCAAAAGCCATTATGTGTTGTGTTACGTTATATTTCTGCAGCTCCTGTATTCCTTAAGCTCTAGAGTCCTACTACACCGATGGTTAACAGAATATTTGCAAATGTTCTTTGTTCGCCCGTAGCTATGGCAATCTTGATATTACTCTGGCTGCAAGCTTCATAGAATTCATATCTGGATAAATTCCCAAGGCTCAGGCCGTTGGGAAGAAGCTTCCTGAATTCACTAAAAACTTCAGGTTCCTTTCCTGATTCGGGAAGCATAACCTCAGCAGCTTCAATTGCAACGGTATCGCTAATTACTTTCAAAACCTGTGTTACAGCAGGAATGCCATGTGTAAGCCCCAGATATATTTTATGTGTAGTATCACATGTATTGGATTCAAGGGGATAATTGCCATCGGCAATCAGTATCTTGTCGCCATGCCCGCATGCAGCAAGGAATCCCGTTAATTCCGGATTTATACAAGCAGTTTTCAGCATAATTTACTCCTATGGTTATCAGTCTATTTTACTTCATTTGTCCTTAATTGCCCGAGCGCTCCTCCCGGATGCCATTTAACATATTGCTGCGGTGTAATATTTTTTTTGCATTGCAGCAGCAGACTTAGAATCTGAAGGACGAAAACCTCTGCCAATATTGATGCTCGCGGAGCCCTGTTTAACGGGTCTCCTTCATTTTTAACTCCCGCATAAAGGAATATATCTGCTTCTTTGGCAAGCCAGGACTCCTTCTTTCCGGTTACGGCGATTACTTTTGCTCCGTTTTCCTTTAAGGTTGCAACTGTAGCCTTTAATTCAGAGGTCTCGCCGCTATTTGAAATCGCTATTACAACATCACCTGCTTTAACTTGTCCTGACGAGCCATGAACCGCTTCAGTACCATGAAGCTCATAAGTGGGAGTGCCTGTTGATGACATCAGCGAGGCTATATATCCGGCAACGTGTCCAGGCTTTCCTATTCCTGTTATATGCACTCTGTTGCCAATATCTTCTGCAGCTATTATTAGTTCCGCGGCTTTTTCATATACTTCAAAATTTATTTCATTCTTTAAAGCTTCTATTTCATTTAAAGAAATATTTACAAAATTATTTAATATGTTATCAAGTGAATTATCCATATCAGCCTCCACGTTCTTTCAAGCCAGCCCATTCATTTGGAATCTTTGCCGTGCTGTATATTAAATTTATTATAAGGCTCTCAGACATCAATGTCTTTGGTACCTCATCAGCTTTCTTATTCAAACCTGTCTCTGCTATTTAAAATAAGAATCCAGAATGTCTTTTTTTGTTATCGCCTTGTCTCTTTTGCTCATATATTGCTTAACACACTCTTTTGCATGTGCTTCTTCCCTGGCTTTTTTAGCATCATCACGCCAAACAGAAGCCCCCAGCTCAACTAATTTCTTTTGTACTTCCTTTACATTAATGTTTCTCGGTTCAATTCCCTTAATTGCACACAGCCCTGCCACAACACCGGAGGCCTGACCAATTCCCATAATACCGCCTTGAGTACGGTATGAGCCGTGAGCTTCACTTGTTCCTGAAATACAGCGCCCGCTTAATACCATTCCGTCTAATTTCTCAGGAATCAAGCATCTTATGGGGATATCATAAGTGTCCTTTAAATCTACCCAGCTTCCGCCGCTTTTGCCTTCGGTATATCCGGTTGCCCCATCAGGATTATGAATATCCATAGGAAAATATCCTCTTGAAACTACATCTTCAAACTTTCTTCCCTGTCCTGCATCCTCAGCCGTCAATGTATATAGTCCCTTTATGTGTCTTGTTTCACGAACTCCGACCTCGTTGCTGGTTACACTGACATATGCGTTTTCAAAGCCCGGAACATATTTGACCATGAATTCCGATACGGATTCAATTTGTCTTCTGCCGTCAATTTCACTTGCAGACTTTTCTGCAGGATCTGCCGAGTTATATCCAATTACACGAGTTGCATTAAAATGAATACTGCCGGGGTGAATACCGTTTAACACAATAACGCTGTCTCTTCCAAAGCATAGCTCTCCGGCCTCAACAGCCTTCTTTACAAGCTTTTTAAACCCTTGAGCCACAAAATAGTGCTGCTTTAGTCTGTCGCTGTACTCTCTAACAGGCACTAAATCAGATTTCCACTCAAAATCCTCAGGATTATTATAAATATAGTCATACACCTTATCAGTATCCACATTGGCCATTTCAAACATTGACGAACCAGGCTGGGCCTTTCCTGTTTCCGAATTGCCGTATGTGTACTCTGCCCCTGCCATGACTGCCGTATCGCCATCACCGCTTGCATCAACTACAATTTTTGCCGTAAACCTTCTGGAGCCTGCTTTTGTTATTGCTGTCAACCCTGTAATTTTATTTCCGGTCTTGTGCACCTCGCTGATAAAAGCATGAAAAAATATATCAACTCCGGCTTTTAACAGCATTTCCTCTGCAACATATTTATACTTTTCCCTGTCATAAAAGCCAAGATAAGCCCCGCTTCCATATGGATCAAGCGCCTTTAGGTGCCCTGTGCTTCCATGCTCCTTAATAAGCTGCTCCATGAATTCCTGAGGTATTCCGTTTATTACCTGCTCATCACCAAAGTGAAATGGTGAAATCGGTCCCAGTACTGAGTTGGTGGCAGCACCTCCCAAAAATCCATTCCGTTCAATAACCAATGTATCAGCTCCAACTGCGGCAGCAGCCAAAGCAGCCATAATTCCGGCCGGTCCGCCTCCGACCACAATTACATCATATTTATCCTTAAACTTCATATTCACACCTGTATTCCTCACTTTCCTCTGTTATTCTTGCAGAATGCACTTACACCGATTATGTGCAAGTGCATTCTTAGTTACATTATTTTTGATTCTTATCGTTGTACCAATTTGCAACAGTGTCTAACTCGGTTTTTGCATCCTTGCCGTTAAATAATACATTCTGCGCTGCCTGAACCAGCTTGACGGACAATTCCGAATAATCGGCAGGGTAAAATTCAACCTTTCCCTTGCTAGCGTATTCATTCCATGAAACCAGCTCTTCATAGTTAGACATAGCCTTTATTTCAGCATCATCATAGGCTGATTTTACAGCCGGAAGAACATTTGCCTTCAGCCATTTAACCTGATTATCTTTTGTATAGAAGGTCTTGATAAAATCAAATGCCGCATCTGTATTCTTACAGAATTTACCTATACCTAAGCTTTGACCTGCAACCACTGCCGGGCTTGGCTCATTATCCTTAAAGCCTAGCATTGGAGCAGATTTGATTTTGTCATTTAATTCAGAGCCTCTTATAGTAGCTGCTCTTTGAGTACCTGCATTGCAGGACAATATTGTTCCTGCCTTGAAGGCATCAACCACTTCATCAACACCCAAGCTTAAAGTAGTTTTATCCATTGCCTTTGAATCAATAAGGCTCTTCATATAGTTTAGAACCTGAACGCCTTCATCGCTATTGAACACTGCTTTTCCCGAGTCATCAAAAATTGCTCCTCCTGCTGAACGTATGAAGGGAATAAATGATTCCATAAAGCTTGCGCTATTCGAACCATCTGACAATCCTATAACAAAACCCTGGGCCAAAGCAGTCGACTGAGCACCTGCCAGTGAAGACAATTCACCAAGTGACTTTGGTACATCCTTAAAAATGTCGCTTCTGTACCAGAATACAAATGTTCTGCTCTCCCACGGAAGAGTATAGATTTCATTATTAATCTTCAAGCTGTCGGCAGTATATGTGTATCCTTCAATTGTAGGAATAAATTCCTCGGCATACTTTGTCATTGGCTGAATAGTTCCGCCTGCAATATGCTGTTTCAGCATATCTGTGTATACATTGACAATATCCGGACCTGTACCGGCTGCCGCCGCCTGTATAGCCTGCGCTTCAAACTTACTGTAATGGATGCTTTCAACCTTTACCTTGCTGCCCATTGTATTATTAGCATTGTAGCTGTCAACAATATCCTTTAATACAATATTTCTCGGATCATCCTTTGATTCGGGATTCAAAAAAATCCACAAGGTCAAATCCGATCCTTTTACGTCAGAACCTGATGATGTTTTATTTGCACTTGTTCCGCCGCTTTCTTCAGTACTTGCTGTATTACCGCAAGCTGTCATACTAAAGACAAGTGCTAATGAGATCATTGCAATAACAAATCTTTTCATTTTTAATCTCCTTTGTCCTTTAAATTATTATTAAAGCATAAGCTCTAATTTAATATTAACCTTTTACTTCAAATTATAATTAAAGCATACGTTCTAATTCATTATTAACCTTTTACTGCTCCGGCAGCCATTCCATCCACAAACTTTCTTTGCAGGAGGACAAATAAAATAATTATAGGAATAATTGTAATCATAACCGCAGAAAGTAACTCTCCCCACTGAACCCCATATTGTGTTATATAAGAATAAAGTCCTACCGATACAGTTCTGAGCTCTTCCTTTGTTACAAAGGTAAATGATACCAAAAAATCATTCCATACATACACCGCTGTCAGCAATGCACTTGATACAATTCCGGGCTGAGACATAGGAATTACTATTGTATAAAAAGTCCGAAGCCTTGTGCAGCCGTCAATCATCGCAGCCTCCTCAATAGCTATTGGAACCGAATCAAAGAAGCCTTTCAGTATCCATGTCAGCATTGGGGTTCTCCATGAAGTATATACCAGCACCAGCATAAAACCGGTATTATATATTCCTGCCTTTACACCCATAATATAAAGCGGTATAAGCAGGGCTACAGCAGGGACCATGCTTGTCATCAATATTCCGAACATCATCTGTTCCTTAAACTTAATGTTAAAGCGTGAAATTGCATATGCAGCATGTCCGGCTATAATAGTGGAAGCCAAGATACATAAAAAAGTTACCAGACAGCTGTTTTTAAAGTATGTTGTAAAATTAGATAAAAAGATTACCTTGTAAAAATTAGATAAATCTAGCTTCTCAGGAAAAATTGTAGGCGGAAATCTGTTAATCTCTCCTGTTCCCTTAAGTGACGTTATAAGTCCCCAAATAATAGGAGTTATTGTAACTAAAATAAACAAAATCAATACCAGATACGTCAATAAAATATAAATACTGAATTTTTTCTTTCCCGTAGCATAACTTCCTGCCATTATCTGTTACCTTCTTTCTTAGACTAGTCTTTTTTTCTAAGTGTTTTCATATAAAATATACTGAATAACATATTGAGGACAAGTATAATAATACTGCTCGCAGAGCCGTACCCCAGATGCCAGTATTCAAATCCTTCTTTAAAAGCCAGCACACTCATTGTCTGGGTAGCATTGAACGGTCCTCCTGATGTCAATGTATAAACCAGAGTTACCATATTAAAGTATTCCATGCTCTGAAGCACAACAGTCGTCAGTATTATGGGCTTCAATAACGGCAGCGTTATTTTGAAAAATGTCTGAAGCCTTGTTGCGCCGTCTACCTGTGCAGCTTCATACACATCCGCTGATATGGACTGTAAGGCCGCAAGGATAAGGATTAATACAATCGGAAATGAATTCCAAACATTTGCTAAAACAACAGTAAACTTTGCTGCCAAGGGTGTATTGAAGAAATCAATCTTTTGACCCGTAAGAGAGTAATATATATAACTTACAGGTCCATAATTACTGTTAAGCAGCCACTTCCACAGCAGAGCTGTAACTGTCTGAGACAAAACCCAGGGAATAATAACCAGCGTCCTGATAAAAGTACGTCCTGCTATTTTTTGATTCAGCAATACAGCGCATATTGTTCCTATCGGAATAACCAGAAGCAAAGACATTAAAACATAAGAAATAGAATTGAATATCGCACTCCAGCCTTTGACTGATCCCAGAATCTCCCTGTAATACTTTAAGCCTATAAACTCCTTTATCTGTGCATACTCTGTGGCATGCAGACTTGTATTAACAGCATATATTATAGGCAATACAGTCATGCACAATATCAAAATAATTGCCGGTGCCAAGAAAATAACTGATAATATCTTTTCTTCATTTCGTTTCTTGTTTAATTTAATTACCCCATTCATTATAGATACCTTCCTCCTGCCATTAGCTATTATCTAATCTAAATATTGTTTTATCAATTTTTGCGATATTTTATTCAGTGCAGCTATTTCTTTTTTAAATGTTTCCGAAAGGCCCGAAGCTTCTTTAACCCTGCTGAAAGTCGATATAGGTATATTTTCAAATGTTTTCAGGTAATATTTGGCATTCACAGGATAATACTGGCGTTCAATCAAGGATGTAATTGCAAGCATATCCGACAAATCCTCTGCCTTTACCTTTTCATAATTTTTACAAAGCCAAGCATATAAGGAAGGATGAAAGTTGGCCATAACCCCGCTGTATCCTGTCGCACCATCCCTTAGAGATTCCAGCAGTGTTGAACTGTTAGCATTATACAGCTTCAGGCTGCTTCCTTTTATTGCTTCTAATTTCTGCCGGATTTCTTCTGCATCACAGCAGGTATCCTTAAGGAAGAAAAACCTTCCAGTTTCAGCACACCATTTTATGTTTTCAATGGAAAGAAGCCTTTTATATGGATAAGGGCATTCATAGAAACCTAATGGTATATCTGTTTTTAATTCTTTCAGCAGCTTTTTACAATTATCCAGCCAAATCTCATCACTTTCATCCTCTCGGGCAAGACGGTTGGTTATTAAAATCATTGCATCAATACCCGTTTTAGAAATTTCATTAATTTCTGCCACCTGATCCTCAAAGGAATCAGATATATGTCCGGAAGCTATTACCGGAACTCTTCCGGCTGCTGCCTTCACAACACTTCTCGAAAGCTCGATCCTCTCCTCAAGACTGAGATTAAACATCTCACTTGACTGGCAAACTGCAAAAAGTCCGGATACTCCCTCCTTAATATACCAATCTACCAGCTCCTTCAGTGCATTAAAGTCTATCTCCTGCTTTTCATTATAAGGAGTCAGCATTACCGGCCAAACTCCACCAGGGAAATTATTATTCACCTTTTTCACTCCATTTCAAGATTATTTGCTCTAGCATATTATCAGTTCTATAATATAGAACTTGGTTCTTGCCACTTGCGTTAATTAAACTTAGATATATATATCTAAGTTTAATTAACCTCTAATTTTAAATTCTTCTTTCGATTTTTTGAATATACCTTTTTTCCAATTCTGCTACTTCCAGAATAAAACTGTCAGTAAACTTCAACGACGCTCCGCTGACACTCATAGCCGCAACAACCTGACGCTGCGAATCAAAGATAGGCAAGGCCACACATTTTACGCCAAACTCATGCTCCATATTATCAATTGCATAGCCTCTGACTCTTGTCACTTGAAGCTCCTCGCGCAAAACCCTTTTATCTATAATAGTATTTTCAGTAAACCTTACAAAATCCTGCACCAGATAATCCAAAATAAACCTTTCCGGCATATTGGCCAGCATTGCCTTGCCGATTCCGGTACAATACATAGCAGCTCTTTCACCAAATAAGGTTCTCATCAAATGAGTCGCCTGTGCAGGATATGTTGCCTCAAGATAAAGCACCTCACCACGATGCGGAACTGCTAAATAAACATTTTCATTCGTTATGTTAGCAAGCTCCTGCATATACGGCTGGGCAATTTTTGAAATTGCAAAGGTATCCCCCAACGCCCTGCTTAAATCAAAAATCCCTATTCCAAGACTGTACTTTCCTGTTTCCTCATCCTGTTCCACATACCCCATTTGCCTGTATGTGTCCAAGATGTTATGCACATTACTTTTGTACAGTCCAAGAGTTTCACTAATCTCAGTCACACCCAGCTTTGGCTTTTTTACGAAGCAATTAAGCACTTCTATTGCCTTTTGAAGACTTTTGATTTTTACTTCTTGGTTTTCATTCATTTTTAGCCCCACCTTGTTCTGTATTGTAGAACGCAGTTCTTTATTTCTATGAACCAATTTTAACATAGGTTTATTATATATGCAATTACTTATAAAAATTTTTATAAAATTTTTATAAGTTGCAATTCTATTAGTAAGGCTACCCGAAAGCAGTACTCTAATTACAAGCCTTCACCTCTCTGCTGTACCGCAATTCAGCCTCATGCCCTCTCCTCCTGCAGCTTACGAGCCTCCACATACGTTATCGGAAAATCAGCCTTTAATACTTGTTTTCGTTCTATGACAAATCCATTTTGAATCAAAAAATCGCAGTATTCTCTCTGTGTCCATTTATGAAAGGCTTTGAAGCCTAATCTTTCCATCAGTGCCGCTTTTATTATCCCGGCTTTGTCGTTATCTGCATGAGTAAACGTAGGAGCTATCAATACCCCGTCCTTTTTTAAAACACGTTGAATATTCTGAAGCGCCAGTTCCGGCTTAGGCATAATGTGAAGCGCATTTGAAATAATCACACAATCGAAGCTCTCATCCTCATATGACAATTTACATGCATCCTGTACCGTAAAATTCACATTTTCAGGCACTTTTTTCTTTTTTGCCGCCGCTATCATCTGAGGTGAAAAATCCGTTGCCTCAATATAATGAACCTTATCTGCAACGGCTAAAGAGATTAAGCCTGTTCCGGTTGCAAGCTCCAGAACCTTCATACCCTTAGTTAATTTTGAGCCAATCAAGTCATACATTTCGCTGTAGGCAGTTTTGTCTTTTTTCATAAAAATATCGTACAACCTTGAAAAATGATTCCAAAATCTTTGATTTGTATAATCTTTCATTTTAACCTCCGAGCTTTCAAATACGGACAGCCTAATGAAAGAGCTTATGCCCTTCCAACTTTATTATAGTTCAATATTTCCCACTGTCAAGCAGGCTATACATTGTATTCTCTCTGTCTATATTTATCTGAAGTATTTATTGGCCTCTGCCTCCTATATATTCTATATCATTGACAAAATAAAAAAAACATGATATATTCGTAACGGTGTTATATAACACTGTTACGAATATTAAAATTGAAGGTGAAGCTATGGCAAAACAGATAGAGGGTGTTACAGACACCTTACTATTATGTGCAAAAAATGAATTTTTAGAAAAAAGCTTTAAAGATGCTTCCTTGCGTGTCATTGCAGAAAATGCGGGTACAAGTACAAGCTCCATATATACAAGATTTAAGGATAAAGCAGGATTATTTAATGCTATTGTAAAATCAACAGCTGATAATTTTTATCAAAGATACCAAGAAGAACTTGATATCTTTGATAAAATGGCTCCTATGAATTGGTATGAAATGCTGGAATATACAGATAATCAGCAGAATATGCTGATTGATATGATTTATGATGATTTTTCTGCTTTTAAGCTGCTGGTATGTCATGCCGAAGGGACAGTATTTTCTGATTTCATAAATAATATAGTTGAATATGATGTGAAATACACCATTAAATATATCGAATCAATAGGCAACAATGCAATTGCCTTAAAACGCCTTACACCGGAGCTCTTGCATATGCTGTGCAGCTCTTATTGGTCAGGGCTTTTTGAAATAGTAGTCCATGATATGAGCAAGGAGGCTGCAAATGTGTATTTTCACCGGCTGAAACGCTTCTTCAGATGCGGCTGGCAGGATATTTTCAGCGGCGGTTAACTTTGGAATTATATTAATAAGCTTTAAAATCTTTTCAATGTAATAAAATAGGCGGTTCTGAAGCCGCCTAAAAATAAAAAATGCAGTTAGCCTCAACTAACTAAAGGAGGATTTTTTTATGGTGCAAGTTAAAGATACACGGACAAAACTAATTACTGAGAAACCTTTCAGACTGATGCTTTCTCTTAGTCTGCCGGCAATTATAGGTATGGTGGTAATTGGTCTTTATAACTTTATTGATGCTGTGTTCGTAGGACAGATGATTTCACCTCAGGCAATGGGAGCTGTAACAGTATCGTACCCTTTTACGCTGGTCAACAGCGCCATCGCCACATTGATAGGTGTAGGCTCTGCTTCGGTGTTATCCAGAGCTATCGGCAAAAAGGAGCAATCAACAATCGATAAAATCATGGGCAATCTGATTATGAGTGTATTGCTGCTTTCGGTAGCAGTTACTGTCTTAGGGATGATATTTACACGTCAGATTTTGATTTTATCCGGCGCAAAGGGCGAAATCCTTGAAAATGCCGTAATTTATCTCCGTATCATTTTCGCAGGCTCTATATTCGTAAACTTTTCACAGGCCGCTAATATGGTAATGCGTGGAGAAGGGCTTCTCAAACGTGCAATGCTTATTATGGGAGCAGGAGCTGTACTGAACATCATACTTGCTCCGATAATGATAAGCATTACCCACAGCGTTTCCGGCGCCGCTTACGCAACTGTTACAGCACAGGTGACACAGGCTGTCATCACCCTTTGGTATTTTCTAAAGAAAAGCAAAAATGTCGGCATTCATGCCATCCGTATAGATAAAGCACTCATACCCGAGGTTCTTTCTGTTGGCATATCGGCAATGCTTATGCAATTAATGCAGCTTATCCAGCAGACGATCATGTATAACACAGCGGCAAGCTACGGCGGAAACGAATGGCAGATTATATTAGGGGCATGCCTCAGAATACAAGCCTTTGCATTTATTCCGCTATGGGGAATCAGTCAGGGCTTCCAGCCTGCGATAGGCACAAACTACGGAGCAAAAGAATATTTACGTGTCAAAAAAATTACAAGAACCTTTATTATAGGTGCGACCGTCTTTTCCCTGCTTTTTTATATCCCGGTTATGGCCTTTCCTCAAGCTATGCTGTCAATGTTTATTACTGAAGCAGGTACTGCTCAAATGGGAGTTGGAAGCTTGAGATTGTTCTTTTCAACTTACATTTTGCTTGGAGTAATGATTTTATCCATCACTCTATTCCAGTCACTTGGAAAAGGAGGTATTGCCGCAATCCTGACACTGCTTAGGCAGATGGTGTTCTTCATTCCTCTTGCCCTTATTCTCCCTGGTGTCGGCAGCCTGGGCATCCATGGTGTATTTCTGGCACCTGTTCTTACAGATATCGGGGTTCTTGTTTTATCTTCAATTTTGATTGCTAAAGTATTTATCAAAATGAATACCTTTAAAAGCTCGAATTATACAAATATATCAGAGAACCAAGTAATCTGTCCGGCGCAAAAAAACAGCTGACAGAATTTTGTCATTTTAATTTAACCAGATAAGAGAACAGGGCGATATCACCGCCCTGTTCTCTTATCTGCACAGCAGCTTTTGCGTTACAATATCTGAATATATCTCCATGCCATTGGATTTAGCAATATGGATTACATCTGAAAACTGATTGCTTTGAGGAAGTAAAGAGGGTAACATATTCTCCTCTTTAAGAATACGGTCAGGATTAAATATTACATCCTTATGTCCATCAAAAATTGCCACATAAAAAATTCCCGCCTCAACTATATCCTGAAAGAAATGGCTTCCATAAGACAGCTCGGGCATAAATCCCGCTTTTTCCGATGAATACTCACAAATGACCGTCATATTACATAATTCGGCATAATGCACAGGTATACCCAACGATGGTGTTGTGCTTCCCCATCTGCCCGGTCCCACCAGCATTACGTTCCTTCCTTTTATTTCCTTGTTTATCAGTCCGATTTGTCTGGCTACCGCATATTTTCCCTGCTCATTCAGCTCCAGATATGTATTTGCCTGAACAAATACAACGAAATCAATTGACAGCCTTACACTTCCTCCCATAAAGCTTCCTTTTCCAGAGAAAAAGCAATCCTTTTCATTAGCCAGCTCCGGTATTTTTACTGTATTACCCAAGCCCTTGGTCTGTAACGGGCGGCATTGCAAAATATTAATTTTAAAGCTGTTGTCTTTTTTCAAATTAGCTGTGAACTCAATATCAACAGGGTAATCATATGCTTTGGACAATAATGCCAGCATTTCTCTCATTACCGGCATAATCTCCGTATCGGTGAACAGTTTTTTAAAATCCAGAATATCCGGAATCCTCCTGTCCGTATATCCCAGCTCACGCATCCGGGCCGCTGTTATATAATCAGGACTCATAAACAGCTTTTTATCTGTTTTTAAATCCAAAGGCAGGATTTCGTCCAAGTCTCTGATTACTAAAGCATTATCCGTAAAAGAAAGAGTATCCAATCTATGCTGAGAAAATTTATTCTGATCTTCATAGTTCATCGGAGGAATTCGCAAAGGGTCATCCAGACATACAACCTTCACATAATCACCATCTGTCCTGTCAACCGCCCTTGTACCAAGTCCGAATACCAGTCTAAGCATACCTGAATTCATATCAATGCTTTCATCCCAGACATAAAGATTAGAAGAATTCCCCACACCGGCAATATGCGGAAAGAAGTATTCTCCATACTGATCGCCTGAAACACGCTGAACCAGTATCGCCATTTGTTCGTCCAGCTCGAAAAGTCCCCTGTTCATCCTGTAGTTCAGAGCATCCTCATTCATAGTACTCGCATAAACAGTACGAATAGCCTGCTCAAAGGCTTCATACCTATCCTCGGGAGTGCCTTGATTAACACAGAAAACGCTTTCATATTTCCCTGCAAAGGCATTTCCAAAATTATCCTCAAGCAGAGAGCTGGAGCGTATAATAATAGGAGATTGCCCGAAATATTCCAGCATCTGGACAAATTGCTCTCTGATATCCTTGGGGAAGCTTCCGTGCAAAAGCTTATCCTTGAGTTCAGGGGCATACTTATAATATCCTTCCTTGGTCTTTTGCTTTGCACGAAGCCTCCACCAGCCGTTTTGCACAATATAGGTGTAAAAGACATCCGACCCGATATAGAAAGAATCATGCGGTTCCAATAATGGTGTAAAACGCTCTTCTCCTTCAATCTCTATAATTTTTCTGGCCAAAAGCATACCGACGCTCTTTCCTCCGATAAAGCCGGTGCCTACTTCTCTGGATGCAGTCAAAAGTATATCCTTCAAGGTTAAATATCTGACACACAGCTCGAACATTCTGGAGTCACTGCCTATCAGCATGTACATCAAGCGTTTCTTCGTTGCTTCCTGCCGTTTAAGTGAAAAGTTCAGCATCTTTTTGGCTCTGTTAAAAATGATATTCCAATAATCAAGACGATTTTCACTGCGGCGGATGTTGGTAAACAGCTCGGAAGCATCAGAGCTTGCCGTTATGCAGACAGCCTCCTGCCCTTGAATCAAATGCGGGAAAAACATTGTAGGCGAATACCGCTGCCATACTTTAAGAGGATGAATATATGTTTTATTATTTACCTGATATATATCAAGCAATAGCTGAGTTGTTTCACGGATACCTGCAATTGTGCCGTAGGTATGAAAGTTTCGTATTATAGCAAAATATGCTACCGTATCCAGCTCATACAGATATGGACAGGTAGCTTTAAAAAAATTGCCAATCATTAAATCCGAATGCCAGTATTTTAATAAATCAGTAAGGCAGTCAAAAACATACAATACCCTTCTGCCCTCTTTTTTTATCACATTATATATTTCTGTTGCAAAGCTTTCGAACCCTTTATTTGCATCAATGCGATAAACCATAACCTTGGGGCTTTCCTCAAGAATCTGCTCATGGCTGCCAAAGCGGATGTACACCAGTCTCATGTTCTCTTTGCCGGCCCTTGCAGCAAAATAGCCAACCATCTTCTTATAATCTGAAACTGAATCCGCCTGCCAAACAACATTGTCTCCAAGTCTAAGGTTGTCAATCACCTGATCAAAGCCTTCTAATCCCGTACTTACTTTGTCGTTTATATTCATAGCAAACCTCCATTCCAATATTATCCGCACTCAATCATTCAGCTCAGCTACTCCCATATAAAGCTCCTCTGTATATCCGGCTTATACATGCAAGCAATTAAAATCCGTAATTTCAGATTAAGAAATTCTTCCTATTATTAATATTACCAAAAAATCACTGACAAACCTATAGTTTAATTCTTTATTAATACAGCGAAGCCCAAGTTAATTACTTTCTGCAATTAACTTGGGCTTCGTGGCCGGAGAGACTTTGTCTCTTAAAAAGAAATTAAAACCATATGATATTTGCCGTTTGGGCTCAAAGCTGAGTTCTTACCCTTTTTGCAGCGTTAACAAGATTCTTAAGGCTCGCATCTACTTCAGATATATCCCGTGTTTTTAAACCACAATCAGGATTAACCCATAGCTTATTCTTATCAATTTTTTCAAGCATTTTTTGCAACGCCTGAACAATTTCTTCAACTGCCGGTATTCTCGGAGAATGGATATCATATACTCCCGGTCCAACCTCCGTTTCAAAATGCTTTGCCTGCAAGGCCCCTATAATAGTAAGACCTGAACGTGATGCCTCAAAGGAAATAACATCTGCATCCATATTGTCAATATCTTTTACTATCTCTTCAAATTCACTGTAGCACATATGTGTGTGAATCTGTGTTTCAGGCTTCACTCTGCTATGGCAAAGACGAAATGCCGGAATAGCCCAGTCCAGATACTCACTGTACCATTCCTCTCTTCTGATCGGAAGCTTTTCCTTGAGAGCCGCCTCATCTATCTGTATGATTTTGATTCCTGCTCTTTCCAAATCACACACCTCTTCACGAATTGCAAGCCCTATCTGATATGCCATATCCTGAAGGCTGACATCCTCTCTTGGAAAGGACCAGTTCAGTATGGTGACAGGGCCGGTAAGCATTCCCTTAACAGGCTTCCGGGTCAAGCCTTGTGCATACTCCGAATATTTGACAGTAATCGGCCTGATACGTTTGACATCACCAAAGATAATGGGAGGCTTAACGCATCTTGTACCATAAGACTGAACCCATGCCTTGTCCGTGAATACATAACCCGCCAGATTTTCCCCAAAGAATTCCACCATGTCATTTCGTTCGAATTCCCCATGCACCAGCACATCCAGCCCTAATTCCTCCTGTCTCCTTATGCAGTCCTCTATGAATGCAAAT
Source organism: Ruminiclostridium sufflavum DSM 19573 (assembly GCF_003208175.1). Lineage (GTDB taxonomy): Bacteria > Bacillota > Clostridia > Acetivibrionales > DSM-1351 > Ruminiclostridium > Ruminiclostridium sufflavum. Next base: position 66,741 of record NZ_QKMR01000008.1, read on the forward strand.
ACCTGTTTGTCATATTCTGTCTGGTCGATTTCACCCTTTCGGAAGCTGCTTCGGTTCTTCTTTACCTCCGGAGTCTGCGGGAAGGATCCAATAGTGGTTGTAGGCAGCAGAGGCAGCTTGAACTGCTTCTTTTGGAGCTGTTCCCGCTCCTTCCTGTCTGTCTTCCTTGTGAAATCCTCCTCCGAAAGCTTTGAAATATCCGCTTGTACCTTTTTATCCCCATAAAGTCTGTCAGCCTCAAATATCCTTCTGTTATCCAGATACTCACAGGCTGCTTCAAAATCCTCTCTTTCCGCTAAAACAGAAAGCTCACGGAGCTCACGAAGCTTTTCCTTAGCAAAAGAAAAGCGCTGCAGAATACCGCTGTCGAGCTTTGCTTCATTTTCAACGGTATATGGGACATGGAGCAGAGAACATGAGGTGGAGATAACGATATTCTTTGTATATTTTTTAATCTTATTAAGCAGCTCCAGCGTTTTTTTATAGTCACTTTTCCATATATTTTTCCCGTTAACAATACCGGCAAATAAAATTTTATCCTCCGGGAATCCATTTGCTGTTATCAGCTCAAGGGTCTTCTTTCCTTCCAGAAAATCCAGTCCGATTCCGTCAAAGTCCAAAGAGGTAAGCTCTCTGTAGCAATCTCTTACATCTCCGAAATAGGTCTGGAGCAGAACCTTTATATTGCTTTTCCCTTTTAAAATCTCTTTATATAATGTTACAAATCGTGTGACCTCCTCTTTCGAAAGGTCCGTTACCAGTGCCGGCTCATCAAACTGAATCCATTGCGTGCCAAGCTGGTCAAAGCTTGAGAGAATATCCCTATAGGACTGAATTATATCCTCCATAAAATCACCGGCATTTTTTCTGCCATTATAGCTTGCAAGCCTCAAAAATGTAAATGCACCTATAACAACCGGCTTTGTTTCTATTCCAATAGCTTTTGCCTCTTTATATTCATCGAAGGGCTTGCTTCCTGAAAGCCCGAGCTTTGTATCATCATAAATTTCCGGCACCAGATAGTGATAATTAGTATTAAACCACTTTTTCATTGCAAAAGCTTTTACATCGCCCTGTACGCTCTGGTATCCTCTTGCCATGGAAAAATAGGTTTCATGCCTGTTCAGCTTAAGGTCAGTGTATCTCTTGGGAACAGCATTTAATAAAACAGCCGTGTCCAGCATAGCATCATAAAAGGAGAAATCATTAGAGGAGATATAATCAATTCCGGCATCCCTCTGCAAGCACCAATGTTCGCATCTTAGGTTTTTCCCTGTCTCCTCAAGGGCTTTCTCCGTTATTTCTCCGCGGAAATATTTCTCTGATGCAAATTTCAATTCTCTTAATTTTCCAACTCTTGGATAACCAATAACTGCACTTTTCATAGTTAAGCTCCTCACTATTAATTTCAATTCCATTTATTAAATAGTATAGAATACTTTTCATTACATTGAAAAATATAAAAAAATACATGTTTGCTATAGCTTTAGGCTATTTCAAACATGCCATTTAAAATCACATGAATATGCGGGGTATTCTGTACCCTTCCATCAGACATATTCAGCAACATGAATTTTTAATGCTTCCATGTACGCTTTCCCATACCTGCTTAATGTCATATTCTTTTGCTTTATTGCTCCCACACGCATATACTCCTTAACCTTAAGAGGCCTTGCAATAATATTCTCCCCGTTAAGCTCCCTGCTTATCACTCCCGTACTGACCGTATATCCGTTCAAGCCGATGGCAAGATTAAACAGCGTTGCTCTGTCTCTTACCTTGATATTTTTATTCCGGTCAAGCGTACTGAGTATCTCTTCAGAAAAATAAAATGAATTATAGTCTCCCTGTTCAAAAGAAAGATACGGATATTCCTTGAGTTCATCCATCGCTAACTCGCTCTTTTCTGCAAGCGGATGCTTTGAACTGATAAAAACATGAGGACTTGCCATAAAAAGCTCTTCAAATTCCAATCCGCTCTGCCTGATTATTTTCATAATTACTTCCTTGTTTTTAGATGAAGTATAAAGAACTCCTATTTCGCTTTTTAATCTGTTTACATCCTCAATAATTTCATAGGTTTGCGTTTCCCTGAGGGTAAAGTCATACTGGCTTCCGCCAAATTCACGTATCACATCCACAAAGGCATTGACGGCGAAGGAATAATGCTGGGTTGAGACAGAAAACCTGGTGCTTTGCTTTTTGACATTTAAAAACTTTTCTTCCAGCAGATTTGACTGTTCAAGCACCTGTCTGGCATAGGCAAGAAATTCATCTCCCTCGTTTGACACCACAATTCCTTTATTGGTTCTGTTGAAAATCGTAAGCTGCATTTCGTTTTCCAGCTCTTTAATAGCATTCGTAAGACTGGGCTGGGAAATAAACAGCTCTTTTGCCGCATCACTGATTGTCCCTCGTTCCGCTACAGCTACCACATATTTCAACTGCTGTAAGGTCATTTGCTTATTCCTCTCTATTTTGCTTGTAAGCTTGTATATAAACAAAATTCTCATTGTTTCTATTCATCAAATAGTCATCATTCATTACCGCATCAATAAATTCCTTCCCGCCTGCTTCCGCAATCACCACTTTCATTTCAAGAGCCTTTTCCACATCACTTACCGTAATATCATCCAAAAATATCTGTTCTCCCATTCTCAGCATGTTTGATGGTATCATCAAGGCATCTCCGAGAAATTCACCGTTATCCTTTCTCTCCCGCAGCTGCTTTATCAGATCCTGCCCTGTAATAAGCCCCGATACTGTGATTGTCTCACCAAAAAAGTCATTCCGTATGCAGCATACATTTATCGTTAATTGTGGGAAAAGCTCTGTGATTTGAGCCGCGAAGCTTTTTATAGTCGGATAGGTAAGCTTTCCCGTAGCCATAGTGAGAATTCTTGAAGCACTATTGTTAATTTTTTTTCGTTTTATATTTTTCCTAACCTGCTTCAGTGCCGCATCGAACTCATCTATGAAGCTTCTCATCATACCCACGCCATTTTCAAGCTGGATATAGCCGTCATAACGTTCTTCCTCCGGAAAAGCTCTTTCGGCAGTAATATACCATTCGTCACTGGCATGAATAAAATGAAGGCCATATTCTTCATAAAATTTCTTCTGCCTGCTTTCAATCATATCTATAACTTCTCCGGCTTCCTGCTTATTGAATAATTCAAGCGGATACAAGCCCTCCCTGTATTTTGTAATTCCGGCCGGAACAACTGAAACACTTCTCATGAAAGGAAGATATTTTGACAAGTCTTCAATCGATCTTTCCAGCTCACTGCCGTCATTCACCTTCTTACATAATACTATTTGTCCGTTCATTTCAATATGGCTTTCGTATAGGGCATCCAGATACTTGAGCTTTTCTCCGGCAAAGCGGTTATGAAGCATTTTACAGCGAAGTCCGGGATTTGTAGTCTGTACCGATATGTTAATCGGTGCAAGATGCAGCCGTATAATCCTGTCAATATCCTTTTTCTGCATATTGGTCAAGGTTATATAATTCCCCTGCAAAAAAGACAGCCTTGAGTCATCATCCTTGAAATAAAGAGTCTCCCTCATACCGGGCGGCATCTGGTCAATAAAGCAAAACATGCATTTATTGCTGCAGGAACGATAATCACTCATCAGGCTGTTATCAAACTCAATTCCCAAATCATCATCATATTCCTTTTCAATCTCCAGCAGCCATTCTTCGCCATCCTGCTTTTTGATTAATACTTCAATATATTCGTCCTTGATTAAATACCTGTAATCAAAGACATCCTCTATCTCTTCATCGTTAATTGCAAGCAGAAAATCTCCTGCCTCGATGCCCATTTCCTCCGCAATAGAATCCGGATATATCTCTTTTATCAGATGTCCCTGATTCTTTTTTTTACCCAAATAAAACTTCCTTCCTAATCTTTTCTTTAAAGCAAATAACAATATTAGCAAATCTATTATTTTTAATTGTACTATATTTGAAAGGTTTTCTACAAGAAAAAGATGCCTGCAGGATAGGGCAACTTTAATGCAGGGACTGAAAAACAGGCTATCACCTTGTAATTACAAGTGTCCCCGCGGTCACGACCTTCACAGCAGGCATCTTGAAATGCATTATTTATACCATCTTTTCAGGAGAATTAAGCTCTTGAGCCGGCTGCCTTGCGCAGCCGGCTTTAGCAGTAATTGACTTTTGGCAATTTACTGCTTCTTAACAATGTGTATTCTTTTGTTTCTTACACATCTGGATAGGATAAAGCCTGTCATTGCAATAAATGAGCCTGAAAATACCATTCCCATATCCTTTTGTGAATCATAAATATCCCCTTGCATACCAATAAGCATTTTTGACTGCTCCTGATTTAAAACAACCGGATAATAGATTTGAATAATTTCATTTACCGCACTGATTGACAAAATAAATGACAAGGAAAGAATACAGGCCTGAAAATATTTAATCCGCAGCCTGTCATGAAGTATCTCTATCACAGGGAAATATGCTAAAACCCCAAAAGCAAAGCTCATCATCCTGTCATAATTATTTCTTCCCAGCTTTAAGTAATCCTTCAGCCAGATTCCCGCCGGGCAAAGGGAATATGTATAGTGTGCGCCCACAATATGCATAATGAGCAAAATAAAAATACAGGCATATGACGAATTGCATAACCGTTTTTTTTTATACATTACCGCTAATATCAGCACAGCAGCTAACGGAAGTATATTTTCGAACCACCACACATACATGTCAACGGGATTGCAGGATAAAAAAACAAATACAACCGCAAATATTGCAAGCATTAAATGAAGCAGTCTGTTTTTCTTAAAGGAAATATCATCTTTGGAAGCATAAACAAGAGAAATTTTTCTTCTTCTACTATACATTTTTTACCGCCTATTAATTCAGATATGGTAATAATCAGCAAAAAGCAGCTGACAGCAAATAAATATCAGACTTCTTTTTACAGTGGTATCTTGATTTTTTAAAGCTATCGGATGATAATATAAATATAATCAAGTGGTATTTTATAATAAAATCGTAAGCTGTAGCTCAATAATATTATATATACTTTTTTAAACTTAAATATGCCACTATCCGATGTTTGTATTTCCCGAACCGAATCAAATTACGGTTCAGGCTCTCGCAAGAATAGGACAGCGGAGCTATATCTATATCGAGACAATATTTACATCGCTTTTTCATATTATGGTAATTAACTTTTGGGTAAAGGGGTAAAATGGTTACTTATAACGCATTTAAAAACAAATTTTTCAACCTGTTCGGCCAGATAATTAAATATGGTCTGGTTGGTATTATAAACACACTCATAACAGCCGTAATACTGTTTACCTTAATGAATTGCTTCGGGGTTTCCTATAAAGCTTCAAATGCCGCAGGGTATATCGCAGGCTTTATTAACAGCTTTTTTATGAATAAGCTATGGACTTTCAAAGAAAACAGGACCTCAACATTAACTCAATTCATACGTTTTACGGCAGTTTTTGTTGTATGCTACCTTCTTCAACGCGGTCTGCTCATATTTTTAGTAGAGAATTTAATTATTGATAAAAATATAGCCCAGTTGATAGGAATGGCCTTTTATACAATTATCAGCTTTATTTTTAATAAATTGTTTTCTTTTAAGGATTAAGCTAAAGCTGTATCGTTTCTATATTATATTTCCTGCATTTTTAGCCGGGATTGGCTTTAATAAAAAATCAAACTGAAAGCGTTTGCTGTGCAAAATTTTAACAAGCTCCTTACTCTTCTAATGTGCTTTTTATTATTTTTGTAATATAATTGAATTGATAGTAATTTTATGATATTTTATTTTTGATGCTTATTTCTTAAAATTTGTAAATACTAATACAACTGGTATTTATAAATATTGGAGGTAAGCCACGCATGGAGGAGAAAATTACTGCCCTTTACACAAATTTATATGATGCTAACAATGCAATAAGCAGCTTAAAAACAAACGGAATTGCAACGGCGAATTTAAACTCATCGGATTATGGACTTCATAAAGGGTTTAAGCACAAAAGCATACCGCGTAAATTTCCCGGTGCTGTTGCTTCTACCGTCGTAAAATTAGAAATTAGCGTAAACCCGGCTAATAGGGATAGTGCTGTGTCAGTTGTTGCGGAAAGCTACGGTGTAATAGATTAGAAATTTTTGCAGGATTTATCATCAATGGCATTGAAATATAATAATATGGATTTTTAACATGAAGTAAAATACCAGTATCGTGGGGTGTAGGTATGAAAGCTATTATTATGGCAGGCGGAGAAGGCTCAAGGCTCAGGCCTCTTACATGTAATTTGCCAAAACCGATGGTTTCCGTTATGAATAAGCCGGTTATGGAACATACTATTAATCTTCTAAAGAAATATGGTATTACCGATATCGGTGTTACCTTGATGTATCATCCTCAACATATCAAGGATTACTTTGGCAACGGGAAAAATTTAGGAGTAAATATTACCTACTTTCTGGAAAATACTCCTCTTGGAACTGCCGGAGGTGTTAAAAATGCCCAGAGCTTTCTGGATGAATCCTTTATTGTAATCAGCGGTGATTCTGTAACAAATCTGAACATTGCTGAAGCAATAAGCTTTCACAAGGAAAAAAACTCAATTGCGACATTAGTCCTGACCAAGGTGGATGTTCCGCTGGATTACGGAGTTGTGTTAACAAATGCGGACGGTTCAATTACAGGCTTCGTTGAAAAGCCAAGCTGGGGAGAAATATTCAGCGATATTGTAAACACAGGCACATATATTCTAGAGCCTGAGATTTTTAACTATATTGAGCCTCATAAAAACACAGATTTCAGCCATGATGTATTTCCTTCTCTTCTTTTTGCATCCGAAAAGCTGTACGGATATGTGAGTACAGACTTCTGGTGTGACATTGGAGATATAAGGTCATATGTAAAATCCCAATGTGACATTCTCGAGAAAAAATTAAAAATTGATTTTGACGGAGTTCAGGTAAAAGAAGATGTTTGGGTAGGCAGCGGAACAGCTATTGACAGCACTGCCGAAATAAACGGCCCTTGTATAATAGGCTCCAACTGCAAAATCGGAAGCGGTACCCTTATCGATAACTTTACAATAATAGGTAATAATACTATTATCGAGGACGATGTGTCCGTTGTGCGCAGTATTATCTGGGATAACTGCTATATTGAGTACGGAAGCGAGCTCAGAGGGGCTATCCTTTGTAACCGGGTAAGCCTCAAGCATTATGTATCCTTGTTTGAGAACTCCGTTATAGGTGAAGGCTGTAAAATCAATGAACGAGTTATCGTAAAGCCCAATATAAAGGTATGGCCCGAAAAAATAATAGATCAATTTGCCATTATCGACAGAAACATGATATGGGGAACTAAGCATACTAATAAAATATTCGGTGAAAACGGCATCTCAGGAATTATTAATGTTGACATATCTCCTGAATTTGCCACAAGACTCGGTGCGGCATACGGTTCCCAGTTTAAGCTTGGCTCCAGAGTCGTTGTCAGCTCAACAAATTCAAATTCTGCCAGAATGTTTAAGCATGCTTTTATCTCAGGTATTTTATCCGTAGGTGTGGAAGTTTATAATATGAGCAGTCTTTTAACACCCATTGCCAGAGCTGCTATTGGCTTTTTAGCTGTGGAGGGCGGTATACATATAAAAACGGATATTGAAAACGATAACATGGTAAGAGTAGATTTTATGGATGCCAGAGGCGCTGCCATAAGCAGATTCAATGAGCGTAAAATTGAAAATTCCTTTTTTAAGGAAGATTTTAAAAGGTGCTCGGCCGATCAAATCAGACGATTAAATAATATAACCGATTTCAGCATATATTACATGCGCTCTATATACAGCAAGGTTGATATTTCACTCATAAAGTCAAAAAAAATGAGGATATGTGTTTATTCACAATCAGAATTTGTCCTGTCAATTATTATTTCAATGCTTAATGATTTAGGTTGCATAACAAACAGTTTCTTGTATAATAAGAACTATGAGTTAGAGAGCATACATCAGAATATTCAAAGCACCTCCTCTGATTTTGCGGCAATAATTGATAAAAACGGTGAAAACCTCATATTAGTCGATAAATCGGGGAATGTAATAAAGGATGATTTATTTCAGGCATTTGTTGCTCTTATTATATTCAGGACTACAAAGGGCTCTACCTTTTTTGCACCGATTACAGGCTCGGAAGTAATTGACAGACTCGCTCTTAAATATAGCTGTAAGGTCAAGAGAACAAAGAATTCTTCTTATGCAATAATGGATGAAATTCTCAACAATAGTGTCAGCAAAGAGCCAAAGCAGCTGATACTGAGTTTCGATGCCATTGCAGGCTTGATTTATATAACTGAATATATATGCTCTTCAAATACTGCCTTAACAGAGCTGCTGTCGGAAATTCCCGACTTTTATATGACAAAGAAAAGCATTCATTGTCCTTGGGAATTGAAAGGGACGATTATGAAAACAATTATTAATGAGCAAAACTTGAAAAAGATAGAGCTATTGGATGGAATTAAGCTGTATTCCAATCAAGGTTGGGTTTTTTTACTTCCCGATGCCGATAAGCCGATTTTTAAAATAATATCCGAGGGCAATTCAAGCCTTGAAGCAGAAGCTCTTTGTAATAAATATTTCAGCTTGTTGGAAAGGATAATAGAAAATAACTGAATAGCTCAAGCTCCAAGTATTATATTCAACTAAGAGGTTTGAGTAATAAATAATATTTTGTTGTTTTAATTTTAAAAAAATGAGAACAGTTATTGCAGAAAACAAACATGACGGTAAAAAAATAGAGAAGGTTGTAAGAGACTTCTTTCCTGATCTGGCATCCGGCATACTTTTCAAAGCCCTCCGGAAAAAAGACCTCAAGGCAAACGGCATCCGTATAAAAGAGGACTATAAGGTATCCGCCGGAGACAAAATAGACATTTATATAATTGATGACTTCCTGTTTGGCAAAAATGACGAGGGTTACAGTGTCGTCTTTGAAGATGATAATCTTCTGATAGTAAATAAGGCTCAGGGAGTTCCGGTACATCCTGATGATAATCAAAAGGAAGCTACACTTATTGATAAGCTCAAGCAGAGATATGGGGCTGATATTGACTTGTGCCACAGACTTGACAGAAACACAAGCGGCTTGGTAATACTTGCAAAAAATCATGAAACTCTGGACCTTATGCTTGAAAAAATAAAAAAAAGAGAGATAAGTAAATATTATACCTGCATTGTTTCAGGCACTATGGAAAAGGGGCAGGCTGAGCTTACTGACTTTCTGGAAAAAAACGAAAAAATCAGCAGAGTCTTTATTTCAGATAAAAAATCCAGAAATTCCGTAAAAATTATTACCAGATACAAGGTAATAAAGGAAACGGATAATCTAAGTTTGTTAGAGGTAGAGCTTATAACCGGGAAAACCCATCAGATTCGTGCACATCTGGCCTATTACGGACATCCCATAATAGGTGACGGCAAATATGGAAAGAACTTAGAAAACAAGCGTTATAATGCAAAATTCCAAATGCTTTGCGCCAGCAAGCTGGTATTTTCTTTTACAGAACCGGCAAGGCATCTCGAATACATGAGGGACAAAGCCATTTCCATCGAGCCTCCCTTTGATATAGAAAATACAGTAAAAAATCAGAAGCGTTGATTCAGCTTCGTATTTATCCATATAAAGGTGCTAAAACCCAAACTGTATTCAAAATTAGCTTGAAGACTTGAACCGTAATTGACTTTAGTCACAGGCAAGCTGTACTTTTAGCACCTTTATTTAACATTCCTTCTCTCAAAGCTGCGTTCAAATTATTATGCTTTTTTTATAAACATCTGGACAAATATCTTTCCGTATGCGGGGCTGTCAACAACCCCAATTCCGGTATGTGTAAACTTTTCATTGAACAGATTGTTTTCGTTATCCTTTAACCATGCTTTCACAGCCTTTTCAAAGTTCTGATTTCCCGCAATATTCTCGCCTGCCGCACTAAATTTGATACCATACTTTTTCATCATGTCAAAGGGAGAGCCATAAAGCTTGGATGTGTGGCTGAAATAATTATTATCCTTCATGTCATTTGCCTTCAGCCTTGCTATTTTCACCAGTTCAGCATCAAACTCAAGTGCTTTCAGACCTTTTCCCTTTCTCTCCTTATTAACAAAATCCAGTAAGGCCTGCTCCTCCTGAGAAATATCCTTAACCTTCGTAACAATTGCAGCTGTTGGAGCAGTGGCTTTTACAGTCTTAGCCGAGGCAGCTTTCTTATTGACATCTGCCGTTGCCTTGCCAGCATCAGCCACATTTGTCTTTTCAACCTTAACGTATTGAGAGCTGATAGCACCTACATTACCGCTTGAACTGATATAAACGGCATACCAGTCACCCATTTTCCCAATAATAGTTACTTTGAGATTTTTTTTAAGCTTACAGATAATATCATAGGTTGTGGCAGGACCGGTACGCAAGTTTACATCTGCGGCAGTTACCGTCCCGGACTCTGAATTCATGCCCTGATATGCTTCTGATGCCTCAACCTTGAAACGGTTGGTTCCTACCGGCATTACAGTAAACAGGACAACCAATACAGCCAGTACTAATAATAATATTTTTTTCCTTTTCATATACCCCTCCACAATTAGTAAATTTAACCGGTAAATATCATCCGTAGTCTGTCTATATCCTGTATGGAATATAGAAGAATTCTAAGCAAACCTTGGATAAAAACCACCATATGCTATTAGTATTGACATGTTTTTCATATTTATTTAACCTTTTAAGAAATATATGAAATCAGTTTGGTTTTTAAATTTGGTGCTTTGCCCTTTAAAAGACTTCTGCCGGCGATAATCGACTTTATCGATAGACTTGAACTGATATACAGTATATAATATAATAATCATGGATATTAAGAGAAGTAAAAGGAGAAACAATAACATGAAAGTTGGAATAGGGCAGGACAGCCATAGATTTGATTTTGGAAATACCCACAAAAAATTTGTGTTAGGCGGTGTTGTATTTGACGGAGTAACCCCTCTTGACGGTAACAGCGATGCAGACGTAGTTCTTCACGCATTGGCAAATGCCGTATCAGGTGTTACAGGCGTCAATATTTTAGGTGAAATAGCTGATAAAATGTGTTTGAAGGATGGAATAACAGACAGCTCCTTATATGTTGTAGAAGCACTTAAATATCTGGAAAATCTGAAAATTGTTCATGTTTCAATTACAATAGAATGCTCCTACCCGAAAATATCACCTAAAATATCTGAAATGCAAAAGGTGATTTCAAGACTGCTCAGTCTTCCCGAAAACAGCGTAGGCATTACCGCCACCACAGGAGAGGGGCTTACAGCCTTTGGTCAGGGAAAAGGCATTCAATCTTTTTGCTGTGTGACAGCATTATAGGCAATTGCCTCACCTGCAATCAAATCCTCAGGTGTAGTTATTTTTATATTCTGATAACTGCCTTCAATAATTTTAACGGGAATGCCCAGTCTTTCAGCCAGAACCATGTCATCTGTTCCTATATATCCACTTTGGATAGCCTTATTATGTGCATCCATTATTATCTCATAGGAAAAAGCCTGAGGAGTTTGTATGCTCCACAGACTGCTTCTGTCCGGAGTTGATTCTACAAACCCGCTTTTATTGCATATCTTTACAGTATCTTTCAGCTTGACTCCTATTCCACATGCACCATATGCTTTTACTCCATTTATACAAGCAAGGATATCCTTGTTACTGACAAAGGGTCTGGCTCCATCATGAACAAGCAGGATTTTGCAGCATTTATCCACAGCGCATAAGCCCTTGTATACAGAATCCTGACGTTCTGCTCCTCCGCCCACCAGAGAGCCCACCTTCGAAAAATGGAATCGCTCAATAATATTGAGCCTGCAATATTCCATATTCTCTTCATTAACCACTACAATAATATTGTCTATGGCTTCACATTTCTGAAATACATCTATCGTTCTTGCTAAAACCGGTATTCCCGAAATATTTATGTACTGCTTGTTAATATCGGAATTCATTCTTGTGCCTTTTCCGGCAGCTGTAATTATTACTGTTGTGTTATCTGTATGCTTATCCGGCATCCTGCCCAAATCCAATTTCTTCACCAAGTCCAATTCTGTTCATGCCTCCGCTGACCTGTTTATATTAATATAATGCAAAAGTCTTTTATGTCTTCCGCTATTTATTTGGTTTTGCAAAAATCATTCTTCCTGCCGAAGTCTGCAGTACACTGGTTACCATCACCTGTACAGTTTCGCCTAAATACTTCTTTCCGCCTTCGACAACAATCATCGTTCCGTCATCCAGAAAAGCAACACCTTGCCCTGCTTCTTTTCCATCCTTTACAACCTGAACATCCATTTCTTCACCCGGCAAGGCTATCGGCTTAACTGCATTCGCCAGATCATTTATATTTAAAACCTGTATTCCTCTAAACTTGGCTACCTTGCTGAGATTGTAGTCAGTGGTAATGAGCTTGCATTTCAGCTCAAGTGAAGCTTTCAGCAGCATTTCATCTACTTCCTGAACATCCTTGTAGTCAATTTCCGCTATTCTTACCTCATAACCGCCCTCTTTTTGAAGCAAATTGAGAATATCAAGACCTCTTCTGCCGCGCGCCCTTCTTGTCCCATCCGGCGAATCCGCAATATGCCTTAGCTCCTCAAGCACAAAAGAAGGTATAATAATAGCTCCGTCGACAAATCCTGAGGAACAGATGTCCAATATTCTGCCATCTATTATAGTACTGGTATCCAGAAGCTTTGACTGACCTGATTGAGCGTCTCTTCTCGGGTTGTTGCCGGATTCCTTTAAAAACGCGGGCAGATTCTCATTCCTTTTTCTGAGAGCCAGGGCTACTCCCGCAAATCCTAATAAAATATTAATCAATACCGAAAAAGTAACTCCTATTATCTGTATCTTTAAAATGGGTATGCTCACCAGATTTGCCACAATCAAGCCGATAATCAGTCCTATGGCGCATATGAGCAGCTCGGAAAGGGTTATGCTCTGAATCCGGCTTTCAAATCTGTCAATAAAGGAACCTACAAATTCAATAATCCTTGCAGATACAAAATAAAACAATGCGCAAAAAAACAATGAAAATATGACGAAAATCGTAATCCGAAAACTCTCACTGATGTGTATATTATTATTTATAAAAATTGTCCGTAAAATGCTATAGCCAGTAACAGCGCCCAAAATAGAAAAGGATATTTTTATTATTCTATTTAACACGTTAACCGTTTCCTCTCCCTAAAAAGGATTTATTACTCAGCATACAAGTACTCATGAATCTTGTCCTCTACCTCATTCTGATTTAATCCCTTTGCAAGAACTAATTCACTTATCAATATCTGTTTCGCACTGCTTAACATTTTCCTCTCGCCTGTCGAAAGTCCCTTGTCTCTATCCCTCTGCATCAGACATCCTACAACATCTGCCACTTCAAATATATTGCCGCTCTTAATTTTAACCATATTCTCCCGGTAACGTTTATTCCAATTTGAAGACAGGTCATGCTGTTCATTTTTGAGAATCATGAAGACTTTGTCAGCCTCGGAAATGCTTATTACATCTCTTATTCCTATATCTTCAACATTATTGGTTGGTATCATTACCTTCAAGTCACCTATAGGAATCTTCATAACATAATAGCTGCAACGCTTCCCCAGTATTTCCTTTTCTTCGATAGACTCAATAATGCCTGCACCATGCATAGGATATACAATTTTATCTCCTACATTATACATAGTAACCTCCACGCCCAATTGGGGCACAAAAATTTGGAAAATACTCCGTGGAGGTACGCCAGTGTTTTACAATTGTATCTAACGGCTTTCAAGCTAACCTCCACACCGGATTCCCGGCACAAAATATAGTAAAGAACTCCTGTGGAGAATCCCTGCTTCTCATAGAGGCACACTGCCTTTTCAGCAGCAGCTTTACCTGTCTTGCTCGAAATGCATAATACCTGCACGAGCTTACTTTTTGAGCTTATAACCTCCACACCGATTTTCGGCACAAAAAATTATTAAACTATCGCGGAGAACCTCCAAAATATCAAAACAAAATATGTTTATCTTTTGTGTATACAGCCTAGCAAGCAGCATAAGAACCCTTTAAATTGCAATAAGGCTCTTTTCCGGGTTAAGCAATAAGCAAGTCAATTACTATCGCGTTAAAAACCGATACTAACCACCTCAAGCACCTTCAACAAAAATAATATTGATATCAGTGGAGAACCCCTTACCTAGCAGAGTCAGCATCCTTTTTTCAACTGTATATTTGATTAACTTCGTCAAAACCAGCTATAAAGCATAATTAAATCTAAAAACGATATTATCCGCTTTATAATTACCGCTCATATTCTGACGGCAAAGGCTTCAATCCGTAATTGACTTTGTAAAAATACAAATCAGAAAAATACTAAAACGCACCATAAAATATTGAGTGCGTTTGATTAGCAGAATATTTATTTCTCTTAATTTTAAGTATACTACAAAGAATTTGCGTTGTCAAAAAATAGCTCTTATAATATTTATACTTCATATATTTTTTTATAAACAATTGTTTTTATTTGACATAGCCTCTACTATGAACGTATAATTAGACTAGACATCCAAATACTGAGGTGAATCATATGAAAGATATGCTTATTGATGATTTTCAATATACTGCACAGGAACTACTGATAAGAAATAAAAGTATACTTGATTTGATTACGAAATATCAGGATTCAAATTCCAGAGTTAACAGGGCTATTATTAAAGCCGTTACACAGTGCGGCTGTATGACTATTTCTGCACATAAACAGGAAATCCCTGATGATGCCAGTTTAGACGAGATGAAAACCTCTGTTGAAAGCCATATTGAAGGTTTATTATGTGAAAATTGCAGAGATGCTATTGAAAGAGATATCGGAAGAAATGTATTTTATCTGGCATCCATATGCAATGCACTTGATTTAAACCTATATGACATTATATTAAAGGAAAATGACAGAATACGCATGCTTGGAAAATACAACTTAAGATAGTCTTATGGTTTTTCTTTTTAGGCTGTTACCAATCCGTGCTTCTACCAACTCAGCATTAATCGGAGTATTCATAACTGACAGAGCTGGTTATATTTAATTATGCCAGCTCATTTTTTATTATTAAGTTCGCCTATACCTTCAGCTGCTACTTCCCCTAAGATTGTATGCTGTTAAGATACATAAAATTCAAATAGCTTATGCCTGTATTTGTCTTAAAATATTTATCTCTTATTTTTAATATTGAGTCCTCGGATATTTTATCTTCATGTATATTAACTAAAAAGTCAGCTTCAACAAGGATTTGAAAATCAACCTCATCAATAGCCGAGTACGTATGATGATGCCCTACAAGGAAGCACACTCTTTCTGCAAGCAAGGCATCAAATTCCAGCCTTTCAAGAACCTCCCCCGCAAGGACAGGGCCTTCAAGCTCCTGATATCTGCCCGCACTGGAATTGTACTTCCGTTCACTCACTTTAATGCCTATATCATGAACGATAGCCGCAACCTCTAATATTTCCTGCTTCTCATTATCCAGCCCTTCCATTTCGCCTATTGTTTTTGCAAAGCTGTATACCTTCATAAAATGATTGACTCTTTTTATATCTCCTGCATAGTATTTAATCATTTCACTTATTAAAGCACTTTTTTTATTCATCCGAAAGCCCTCCTGAATTTATTTCCATTTCCTGCTGTTTACGTTTATTTAAATACATGCTTTATAACATCCTGCAGTGATTTAAGCTCTGCAACCTCGATATTTTTTGTATCAAGAGCAGGCGCAATAGTATTTTTTGCTACATAAGCCCTTTTAAAGCCTCTCCTGTCAAGCTCCCTTATCCTCATTTCAAGAGAGGGCACCTTTTTAAGCTCACCGGTTAATCCCACATCTGCAATAAATGCGGTATCATTCGGAATTTCCTTATCAAAAACAGAAGACACAATACTCATTATTATCGCTAAATTCACGGTTTGCTCTTTGAATTTCAGGCCGCCTGTTGTTTTTATAACTACATCCTTATCATAAAGAGAAATTTTCCCCCGCTGCTCAAGTATTGAAATAAGAGTATTTAGCTGCTCCCGGCGTACGCATTCTCCTATTCTGGAGGGATAAGGAGTAAAGGTCTTTGATACCAGGCTTTCTATTTCAACGATAATAGGTCTGGAGCCATCCTTTACAACTGTTAATGCACATCCGGAAACCTTTTCATTTTCATCTCTGCTTGTCATAAAAAACTCAGAAGGATTGTCTATTGATACAAGGCCGCTTTCAGTCATAGAAAAGTATCCTCTCTCCCATGTACTTCCAAACCTGTTTTTGGAAACTGAAAGCCCTCTCAATTCCTCTTCATTGTCTCCATCCAATATTAAAACCGCATCCACAAGGTGCTCCAATGCACGCAAGCCTGCTATTTCTTCGCTCTTATTCATTTGTCCCACAAGAAATACCGCTCTGGGCTTCAATGGATCCTTTGCCAGCTTAAGCAGTTCATTGGCACACTCCATGGTCTGAGTAGGAGATCCGGCTCTGGAACCCGGAAAGTCATCTAAAACAAAAGTCTGAATGCTATCTACTATCACAAGATCCGGATCAATCTGCCCGACAACAGCAAGAACATTATCCATACTGTTATCCGAATAAACCCATACCCCGGTTCCTATTTTATCAAAAAGCCTGTCTGCCCTGTTTTTTATTTGACTCTCGCTTTCTTCCCCGGAGGCATAAAGCACCTTATAGCCCCTTGATGCAACATCAGCCGCCACCTGCAGCAGCAATGTGGATTTGCCGGCACCGGGCTTTGCTGTGATTATTGTTATGGAATCCCTTACTATTCCGCCTCCCATTACCCTGTTGAATTCATTTATTCCGGTTTGTATGCGGTCACTGTTCACCGCCTTTATTTCTGTCAATCTGGCAATTTTTTTGACAGACCTGCCCGAAGAAGTTTTGCTTTTTTTTGCTTCTATGGTTATTTCCTCAAGAGTATTCCATTGGCTGCATCCCGGACAGCAGCCAACCCACTTGGAGGCTTCATAGCCACAGCTGCTGCATCTGAAAACTGTCTTAATTTTTATAAAAAACAACCCCCATTTTAAATTTTTTATAACCCTCTAATAACTGTTCCTTTGAATCAGACTGATTGTTTAAAGCACTCCGGCCTTAACCAGCTCTGACAATACATGAACATACATTGCATGAGACCATGTAAGAGGTATTATCCAATCTGCCTTGCCTGTGTATTTATTGCGCTGTTCAGGCAGCAAGCCCATGTCCGTTTTCGCATCTGCCGCCCAGTACAGATATTCCTTTGCTTTTAAATAATTCCCGGTTTTAGTATGGTACAAGGCAACCCACAAGGTTGTAAGCACCCATGGATTCCCTCCGATATATGAGTCATTTTCATATCTTTTTATACCGCCGACTCCTTCGGAGGTTAATACCTGTTCAATTAAAAGCACTGTATCCTTTATCATAATATCATTTGCATCAAACACACCGAAAGGAATGCTTAAGCCCACCAAGCTTACATCAACCTTCCAATCCTCCAGAGTCACATCTCTCATATAACCCTTGGGATTTATCTCAATCATAGTAGTGCTCTGGGAAGGTTCAGTCCCCCAGCCGTTCAGCTTTACCCTGACACTTCTGATGAACCTTTTGTAGTCTTCCTTCCAAAAGCATTTAACAATAGCCTGCTTAATTCCAGCTGCGGTATCCTTCCATTTAGTATATTGCTGCACCGGCTTGCCCAGAATTTTTGCAATTTCTGCAGCCGAAACAAGTCCCGCATATACTGAGGCAGAGGAATATGCATGTTCTCCGTATCTTTCCTCCCATAAATCAAAGCTTGGCTTTGGCAAACCGGTAGCTTCATCTATAAACCTGATTAAAAAATCCGCACCTTTTTCCACACTGCTCCAGACAGACTGAAGAAATTCTAATCGTCTTACAAAATTAAAATGATTCAGCATTCCCCATAACAAGGTTCCTGTTTCGTCAATCTGCAAGCCCCAGCATGGTGCCAGATTCCCATCCATATGATATCTTTGCTGCCAGCTCCCGTCTTCATCCTGTACGTTTACAGCCCACTTATAAAAATTATCAACACATTCATTCAAGCCGGCTATATCCAACGCTCCGGTAATAAAGGCAGCATCTCTCCCCCAGCAGTATGCATATCTTCCGCACCTTGTAAAATATTCATCCACCTCGGGAGCAGCCAACAGTCCTCCGCTTTTCTTATCATACATAAGCCGAAAAACCAGAAGGGATCTTCTATACAAGCTATCCAGCCTGTCATTTCCCGATTTTATCTGATTTGCCTTGTTTAAAAAATCCTTCCAGTATTGCTCCGTTTGATTAAGCATTAATGCGGCACCGATACTTTTTACTTCCTTTATTAAACCCTTTACTAATCTTAAAGTACCGCCGGCGGTTATATAAAGATTGAAGCCTTTAGTCTCATTTTTTGCAAAGGTACCCAAATCCCATGATACCGCAGCATCCTTCATCATTCCGATATCTTCCTTGCCGAACAGATACGTATTCACTGCAGCCTCATTTGCATTATTGCCTATCTGAAACTGGAAAGCGGGCTTATCCGAAAATATTGCTATATAGTTGTTGCTTCTGTAATGAATTAAAGCCTCATTATAAAAATCAAACAAGGAGCATGCAATATCAGTATCAGCACTGGTTGCAGCTGAAAATGCAACAAAGCCCAGCTCTCTCTGCTCAGGCAAAATATTTTTTATTTCAAATCTCCTGACCAGTACATCCCTGTCAGGATGTACGAAATCATATATTATGACCTTATACCCGTCTGAATTATTTGTTATGATACTTTTCACAATATTCGTGTCCGGCATGTACTCCTGATTATGCTCACAGCGCTGGTCATTCAGCCACACTGTGCTTCCGTTCCTGTTTTTTATAAATATACCGCAAAGCATTTTATCAAACTGCTGCAAATAATCAATGTTCGGCCAGAATAATCTGAGAAGCTCGCTTTTATCACTCAGGCAAGCCAGCATTGATGAATTACCTGTAATTGCATTATTATAATATGATTTCTGCATTATAACCTCCAAGCCAAATATCGGCATAAAATAAATAGTATAACTCCTCTGCTTCGCAGCGGTATAAAATTTCTCCAGACTAATACCGCGCCTAATCCGGCATAAAACAGAAGTCAATTGCTATCGGCTTAAGAACTGCTGATATATGTCGATGACTTGAGTTTTGAGGCTCGCCCCAAAGGCTGTATTTCAACCGCACAATTGCTTTGGTAAAGCACTCTTTGGAAAACCCAGCCCCGTCAGGATACTCTATCAGCGAAAAAACAATATAAGTTTATTATAGCATAAATATTTTTCCATTTTTAGAGCAAACTATTAAGTAGTACAAACAAATAAGCGGAGGATTTCATGCAGACAATACTTTACTATGTTAGTTTTTATTTAAGCGAGTTTATCCAGATAGTTATTTTTGCCGCAGGCTGTTATTTTTCGGGGATATCAATATTCGGATGGATAAAGAAAAAAGAAAGGGCGGGTAATGAAACCGCACCCGAAAAAAGTTTTGCCATTGTGGTTGCAGCTCATAACGAAGAACTGGTAATAAGTCAAATCCTAGACAGCCTTTTTAAATTGAGTTACCCAAGTCATTTATATGATGTATTTGTAATTGCAGATAACTGTACCGATAACACCGCCACTATAGCTCAATCTCTGGGTGCAAAGGTACATATCCGTGAAAATGATACCCAGAAGGGAAAAGGCCATGCATTGGAATGGATGTTTGACAGGATTTTTAAAATGGAGCGTCACTACGATGCAATCGCTATTTTTGATGCTGACAATCTCGTTTCCCCTAATTTTCTTCTGGAAATGAATAAACAGCTTTGCAACGGACAAAAAGTCATACAAGGCTATATAGACAGCAAAAACCCTTATGACAGCTGGATTACCTGTTCTTATTCCATCGCCTTCTGGCTGTCAAACCGAATTTTTCAGCTTCCGAGATATTATCTGAAGCTAAGCTGCAGTCTCTGCGGAACCGGATTCTGTGTTGACACTTCTGTTCTGCAAAAGCTGAAATGGGGCGCAACCTGTCTGACAGAAGATCTGGAATACACAATGAAGCTGGCACTGAACGGTATCAAAATTTCATGGGCACATCAGGCAGTGGTATACGATGAAAAGCCATTAACCTTCAAGCAGTCCTGGATGCAGAGAAAGCGCTGGATGCAAGGTCACGCAGACTGTGCGGCCAAGTACCTTTCTCCATTATTCAAGCAGGCCTTTTCGAAGGGTGATCTCATTTCCCTTGATTGTGCGCTGTATCTGTTTCAGCCTATAAGATTCATCTTTTTGGGTTTAATGACAGTAATGCTGTGGGTTCAAACCGTATACCCGGAATTTCCTCTTTTCAGCATCCAATATGTATTCCCTGTTGAAGTATGGTATATGATGGGTTTGTTCGAGATGTTCTACGGACCGTTAATTATTCTTGCAGAGAAGAAATTTAATGTGAAAGCTCTTCTAGGCTTTATAATTTATCCATTTTACTGCCTTACCTGGGTACCTATTACTATCCAGGGCTTTTTGGAAAAAGACAACAAGGAATGGAGCCATACCATCCATACACGGAAAATGAATATAAATGATATGGAAAATCAATAGATAACGTAAAAAATCCTTAAAATACGGATAAGTCCGGATTTTAAGGATTTTTATTATCAAGGTTGAACTGCCATGCTTTGCCTGCGGGATGCTCCCGGATTAAAGCCGTGGTTTAATTTACCGTCACCTGCTGACTACAAGCTTTTCTCCGTTCATATCAACTCTGACTATGTCACCCGCTTTAATTTTACCCTCAAGCATTTCTTCTGCAAGCATATCCTCAAGCATACTAGAAATAGCCCGTCTGAGAGGTCTTGCTCCAAATATGGGGTCAAAGCCTTTTTTAGCAAGATATGACTTAGTTTCGTCACTTACCTCAAGATTTATATCAATTTGCTTGAGTCTCTTTACTAAAACCTCAAGCATAAGCTTGACTATTTCCTTTATGTTTTCCTCTGTCAACGGATGGAATACAATTATATCATCAATTCTGTTCAGAAATTCGGGCCTGAATGTCTTTTTCAGCTCACCCATTACATTTTTCTTCATATCCTCATAATTTTTTTCACTTTCATCGGTTGCAACAGAGAATCCAAGTCGTTTTGGCTCTGTAATGGTTCTGGCGCCCACATTTGACGTCATAATTATAATTGTGTTTCTGAAATCTACCACTCTTCCCTGTGAATCTGTCAATCTACCGTCTTCAAGGATTTGGAGCAGAATATTGAATATATCAGGATGCGCTTTTTCTATTTCATCAAACAGCAGAACTGAATATTGCTTTCTTCTTACCTTTTCAGTAAGCTGTCCGCCCTCATCGTAGCCCACATATCCGGGAGGCGAGCCAACC
Source organism: Ruminiclostridium sufflavum DSM 19573 (assembly GCF_003208175.1). Taxonomy (GTDB): domain Bacteria; phylum Bacillota; class Clostridia; order Acetivibrionales; family DSM-1351; genus Ruminiclostridium; species Ruminiclostridium sufflavum. The sequence goes on from NZ_QKMR01000008.1 coordinate 88,290, forward strand.
AGCTTTGACACACTGTGCTTTTCCATAAACTCAGACATGTCAACCCTAATCAACGCTTTTTCGTCACCAAACATAGCTTCGGCTAATGCCTTACAAAGCTCGGTTTTACCTACCCCTGTAGGCCCTAAGAATATAAATGAGCCTACCGGACGTTTTGGGTCCTTCAATCCTACTCTTCCTCTTCTAATGGCCTTTGCTATTGATTTTACAGCTTCATCCTGCCCTATGACACGATTGTGAAGTGTACCCTCCAATTTAAGCAGCCGTTCTGATTCTTCCTCTGCCAGCTTTTTCACAGGTATACCCGTCCAGCTTGCAACTATTTCTTCAATTTCGTTCTCTGTAACTGTATCTGTCTTTGTCTGGTTCTTCTGATGCCAATCATTTCTTATCTTTTCCAATTCATTTTTCAGCTTCTGCTCTTCATCTCTTATTTTTGCGGCTTTTTCAAATTCCTGATGGCGTATGGCATCTTCCTTTTCCTTACTGAGCTTTTCGACTCTTTCCTCCATATTCTTTACATCCGGCGGAGCGGTAAAGGTTTTTAATCTAACTCTTGAGGCAGCTTCATCCACAAGATCAATAGCCTTGTCAGGAAGGAATCTGTCTGTAATATATCTGTCACTCAGCTTTACAGCTGCTTCTAAGGCCTCGTCCGTAATCTTTACTCTATGGTGTGCCTCATATTTGTCACGTACGCCCTTTAATATTTCAACAGCCTCCTCCTTAGACGGCTCTCCAACAGTAATAGGCTGAAATCTCCTCTCCAAAGCAGCATCCTTCTCAATATGCTTTCTGTATTCATTTAATGTAGTAGCACCGATAACCTGTATCTCGCCTCTGGCAAGAGACGGCTTTAATATATTTGACGCATCTATTGCACCTTCTGCGGCACCTGCGCCCACAATTGTATGCATTTCATCAATAAACAAAATTACATTTCCGGCCTTACGAATCTCTTCCATTGCTTTTTTCAGTCTTTCCTCAAATTCACCTCTGTATTTTGCACCTGCCACCATAGAAGACACATCCAAGGTGACAACCCTCTTATCGTTCAAAATTTCCGGGATATTGCCCTCAACAATTTTCTGTGCAAGCCCTTCGGCAATAGCAGTCTTTCCAACTCCAGGCTCTCCTATAAGGCAGGGATTATTTTTTGTTCTTCTGCTTAGGATTTGTATAATTCTCTCTATTTCATTGTCTCTTCCTATCACAGGATCTATCTTTCCGTCTCTGGCCATATCGGTCAAGTCCCTGCCGAATTGATTCAAGGTAGGAGTATTTGAGCCTGAGCCTCCGTTTTTAGGTATCCCTGTTGAACCGGGAGCTTCCTCATTCAGAACCTTAACCAGTTCAGACAGCAGCTTTGAAGGTTCAACGCCCAAGTCTACCAGTATCCTTACAGCTACGCTTTCTCCTTCCTTCATAATTCCAAGAAGCAAGTGCTCAGTCCCGATATATCCTTGTCCCATTCTCCTTGCCTCCTTGAAGGCCAGCTCCAAAACTCTCTTTGTTCTTGGAGTAAATCCCACCGGAGTCTCTCCTACTGTCTCTCCTCTGCCTATCAGCTCTTCTATTTCCTTTAATATCTTATCCTCGGTTATTCCTTGAGCCTGAAGCACTCTGGCTGCAACACCCGTGCCTTCTTTAACAAGTCCTAACAGAATATGCTCGGTACCTACGTAATTATGTCCCATCTCAACAGCGCTCTGCTGTGAAAATGCCATTGCCTTTTCTGCTTTTTCCGTAAAACGTTGATACATTTTTGATCACCTCTCACTATTCTTAATAATATAGAATTATTTCTCTTCTTTTCAGTTATTCGTTTAATCTCGCTTTTCAGCCGGCAGAAGTCTTTGCCTAATCAGTTCAGCCCTTTTAATATCTCTTTCATCATGGTTTAAAGGCTTCCCTGAAATTTTTTGAAGTGTAGCCGGCTGTGACAGTACAACTGTTTCATTTAATCCTGCTATGTCAATATCCTTTATTATTCCCATACTTACACCAAGTCTAACATCTGACAATAGTTTAAAGCATTCCTGTGAGGAAATAATTCTGGCATTTAAAAGCAATCCATATGAGCGAAACACCCTGTCTTCAAATTTATAGATATTCTTCCTGTACAACTGAAGCCTTAATGCCTTCTCCCTGTCAATAATCTGCTTGCATATGCCATCTATGCATGCGATAGTCTCCTCCTCGCTTCTTCCCAAGGAAATCTGATTGGACACCTGAAACATGTCTCCGACCGCTTCACTGTTTTCTCCATATATTCCCCTTACGGTAACACCTACTTTATTACAGCTCTCAAGTATTGATTTGATATATCCTGTCATAACCAGAGCCGGCAGGTGAAGCATAACAGAAGCCCTCATTCCTGTTCCCAGATTGGTGGGACAGCTGGTTAAATAGCCATATTTATCATCAAAGGCATAATCTGCTTTTTCTGAAATAATTGAATCTATGCCGTCACAAATCTTATATGCTTTATCCAACTGTATGCCTGAAAAAATTGCCTGAATTCTGATATGGTCCTCTTCGTTTATCATTATGCTTAAATTTTCATCTTCATTGATATAGGCTCCGCAATTTTCTTTAGTCTCAGCCAGATCAGGGCTTATAAGATGCCTTTCCATCAAGGAAATCTTATCGATAGGGTGCATTGATGTCATATCTGCATACATAAGCCTTCCAAATGCTTTATTGCCTGATAAGATTTGCTGCATTTTCTGAATAAGCTCAGCTTGATGCTTTGCACTCATCCTTGCTGAAAAGGGTATATCCTCAAAGTTTCTGGCAAGCCTTACCCTGCTGGTGACAGCTATATCATATTCGGGTCCCCTTTCTGATTCTTTTACGCTCATTCCCCCACCTCCAAGCTTCGGATTCTGTCACGGATTTTTGCCGCTTCCTCGTACTCTTCCTTCTGAATTGCCCCGTTAAGCAATTGCTTAAGCTTTTCTACTTCGTTTGGCACACTTATATTACTGCTCACTCTGTTAGGTACCTTTCCGTGATGCTCGGCATTTCCGTGAAGCCTTTTAATTATAGAATCCAGCTTCGGTTCAAAAGCCTTGTAGCACTTACTGCATCCAACACGTGAGCTTTTCAGAAACTCACTGTATTCCATACCGCATTCACTGCATTTCAATGCTACAGGGGCATCCTGTTTTATCTGTGAACCAAATAAACCAAATAGTAAATCATTGAATCCGAATGGAGCCACAAATTCTGTATGGCTTATTTCATTTGCACATTGTTCACATAAATATATATCGACCTTAGCATTATTTTTTATTTGTGTTAACTGCACCTTTGCAGGCCTCTTCTGGCAATTTTGACAAAGCATACTAACCTCCACGCCGAATTTACGGCTTTAAAAAAAATATTAATGGCTGCGTGGAGGTACGCAATTTTTTCAAACTAACTGTTTGGGCTTCCCTTACTAACCTCCACGCCGAATTTACGGCTTTAAAAAAATATTAATAGCTGCGTGGAGGTACGCAATTTTTTCAAACTAACTGTTTGGGTTTCCCTTGCTAACCTCCACGCCGAATTTACGGCTTTAAAAAAAATATTAATAGCTGCGTGGAGGTACGCAATTTTTTTATCTAACTGTTAAAAAAACAGTTATGCCTTTTTATGTCCGAAAAAACATCTTGTTTATACAAATCCATTTTCGGGCTTTCTCTGCTAACCTCCACGCCGAATTTACGGCTTTAAAAAAATATCAACCGCACCTGCCCAAAACCCTATAGCAGCAAATTCCACCGGATACAGCAAACAGCTTTTATATCGTCTTGATAGGCGAACTAAACTTTAAGCTGATTTTGAACACAGCTTGGGTTTGACTTTACACTATCAAACTAATTATCATGTTCTTCAACTGTGCCGCCCTCAGAATATCCCTGTCAGGCATGGGAACTCCGCCAATAACCTTGTCGCTGATAGCAGCCTTCATAATAAAAGCTTCTCTTTGGCTTATAACATTATAGTCAACAAAATTATTAATAAAAACCTCTGCGGATTGCTGTGAAATGCTTGAACCCATTGAGGATATAATATGCATAACATAGTTGCCGGGAATAGAAATATTAATTCTTTTTATCTTTACATGTCCGCCGCCTCCGCGTCTGCTCTCAACATAATAACCTCTGTCTGTTGTAAATCTGGTAGAAATAACATAGTTTATCTGAGATGGAACACAGTTAAAATGGTTGGCTAATTCATTTCTCTGAATTTCAATTGCTCCATTTGTATCTGAAATCATTTGTTTTATAAAGCTTTCAATTAAGTCACTTAGGCTTGCCAATACATCACCCCCATATTCCAAAAATTGATTTTGACTTTCTTTGACCTTAATTAAATTATAATACAGTATAAAATTTCATGCAACCCTTTTTTATATTATTCTACTTGAATTTAAGCTCTCAATTTTACCTCTATATTTTTGACTATAAAAAAAATACTATTCAGCTTAGATTGTATTTAGTAATGGTTATCCAGTAAAATATATTCAGTTTTGTAACTTTATATACACAAATAAAATTCAAATCAAAAATAACTGTTAATTTAATCACTCACTTTTCCTGCTTATTTAATGCCTGCTACAGTAATATAAATTGATAAAAGAGCTGTTCCAATAAAACTTAGCATCCCTTAATACAGCAGCTAAATATTATTTTAACAGCCCTTTCCTTATCTTGGCATAAAAGCGGGTATTACTCTTCCACTTCCTCAACCATAGTCTTTTTAGCATCTTCTATCACTTTATTTGCAACTATTGCGGGTGCTTCCTCATATCTTTCAAATTTCAGACTGAAAGAACCTCTTCCATGTGTCATGGACCTTAAATCTGTGGCATATCTGAACATCTCTGATTGCGGCACTTCTGCTTCAACCTGCTGGGAGCCGTCATCCTGATGGTTCATGCCTAAAATCCGTCCGCGTCTTTTATTAAGGTCTCCTATTATATCTCCCATATAATTTTCAGGAATATTGATTTTAACACTTGCTATCGGTTCCAGCAGTGCAGGTGATGCCAAAGGCAACCCTTTTTTATATGCCAGCCTTGCCGCTATCTTAAATGCCATTTCAGACGAGTCAACATCATGATATGAACCGTCCAGCAATGTAGCCTTGAGATTAACAACCGGATAGCCTGCAAGGACACCATGGGCAATGGCATCTCTGAGTCCCTTTTCAACAGCCGGATGATATGACTTTGGTACAGAGCCCCCGAATATTTTTTCCTGAAAATCTAAATCCTCTGCCTCTCCATGCTCAAACTCTATCCACACATGTCCGTATTGTCCGTGTCCGCCGGATTGTTTTTTATGCTTTCCCTCAACCTTTACTTTCTTCTTTATAGTTTCTCTATATGGAACCCTTGGATTGACAAGGTTAACAGAAACACCAAACTTTGCCTTCAGCTTGCTTACAATTACATCCAAGTGCTGCTCTCCCACCCCTGAAATTAATGACTGGTGTGTTTCTGTGTTTAATGAAAGCTTGAATGTAGGATCTTCATCCTGAAGCTTATGAAGGCCTGAATTAATCTTTTCCTCATCACCTTTCGTTTTAGGCTCAATTGCCATAGATATAGCCGGTTCGGGAAACTTTATTTTTTCCAGGGCTACACGGTTCGATATATCACATAAGGTGTCATTCGTATTTGTTCCTGCCAGCTTTGCAATACCGCCTATATCACCAGCAATTAACTTATCTGTGGGTATTTGCTTTTTCCCTCGCATTATAAACAGCTGACCTATCTTTTCGGTCTTCTCTGTAGTGGAATTATATACCGCCGAATCTGATTTAAAGGTTCCCGAATACACCCTGAACAAAGAAATCTTACCTACAAACGGGTCTGCAATAGTCTTAAAAACAAATGCGGATAATGTTCCTGCTGCATTGGCTTTTATTTCAACAGCATCATCGGTTCCGGCTCTTTTAGCCCTTTCAACTAAAGCTTCAGGAGAAGGCATATAGGAAACAATTGCGTTCATCAGCTCCCGCACGCCTAAATTCTGGAATGCAGAGCCGCAGAATACAGGAGTTATCGTCCTGTCTGCAATACCTGCTTTGATTCCCTTTATAAGCTCTTCCTGAGTATATTCCTCACCGTTGAAAAACTTTTCCATCAAGCCTTCATCTGTTTCAGCTATTAATTCATTAAGCGAACTTTTTATTTGGTCTGCTCTATCAGATAAATCCTCCGGGATCTGAGCATCAACAAGCTTATCCTTTTGGAACTTTTTCGCATTCATATTGATTATATCAATATAACCGACATATTTATCAGCTTCATAGATCGGAAGCTGGAAAGGTATAACGCTGTTTCCGAATATTGATACCATCCTATCGTAAGCAGCATCAAAATTAGCATTTTCCTCATCCATTTTGTTAACAAAAAACATACGGGCTATTCTGCGCTCATTTGCATATGCCCAGGACTTTTCCGTTCCCACAGAAACACCGCTCTTTGCAGATACAACTATAACAGCGCCGTCTGCCACACGTATGCCCTGCATCACTTCTCCCACAAAATCAAAATATCCGGGAGTATCAATTATATTAATTTTATGCTCCAGCCATTCACATGCTGCCATGGCAGTACTGACAGATATTTTTCTTTTAAATTCCTCCGGGTCATAATCCATCGCAGTAGTTCCGTCAACGACCTTCCCGAACCTGTCCAGTACTCCGGTATTAAACAGCATAGCCTCAGCAAGAGTGGTTTTACCTCCGTTTCCGTGAGCCAAGAGGCATATATTCCGTAAGTTTTGCACGGCATAGTCCTTCATAATCATTCCCCCTTATTATTTTTAATCATTTCAAAACTTTATGTTAAAATTGCTTTTTGAAGCCAAAGCCTTTTGAAATAAAAAGAGTAGATTAAGGTAATATATTACTATAGCCTAAACAACAAGCGTTATTTTTTGTTCAAAATTTACAAACATAATTAAAACCTTTTATTTAATTTTATAGAACATTACTATATATAATTAATATTATCTATTCTATTTATATATGTATTTTACCTTTTTTTATTTAAAATTTTTTTAAAACCAGAGGAATTCGTGTTTATATCAATATTTACAGTATTTTATGCCATATCTATTTTTCTCTTTTTCGAGCAAATGGCAAAAGTAGGTAACAAGCTGCCTGCAAATAAGTACCTTCTTTATATTTTTCTTTAATTGTTATATAATATATTTGTTACAGGTTTGGAAGGCGATCACCAATTGACTCCTGTGACACGTATAACGGTAAAACAGTTAAATGCACTAAATTTTAGAAATTTGTAAAATGGCAGAAAGGATGTTGATTTTATGATTATTGTTATGAATCCAAAAGCAAACCAGATGCAGATTGATGATGTAGTAAGTGTTCTAAAAAATTCTGGTTTGGGTGTGCACATTTCTCAAGGAACAGAAAGAACAATACTGGGAATAATAGGGGACAAGAGTGTTCTGAGGGACATACCCCTTGAGCTTATGCCGGGTGTCGACAAGCTGGTTCCTATTGTTGAATCCTACAAGCTGGCCGGTAAAACCTTTAAGCCCGAGCCAAGTATAGTTGATGTAAACGGAGTTAAAATAGGCGGGAAAGAATTGGTTATAATGGCAGGGCCCTGTGCCGTTGAAAATTACGACCAGATAATGGATGCCGCCCATGCAGTTAAAAAATCCGGTGCTCAGTTTTTAAGAGGCGGTGCTTTTAAACCCAGAACATCTCCTTACGCATTTCAGGGTCTTGAAGAAGAAGGACTGAAATTACTATTGGAAGCCAAAAAGGCTACCGGTCTCCGGATAATTACCGAGGTGACAAGTGACAAGGCGGTTGAACTGTCCATACCATATGTTGATATGTTTCAGATTGGTGCAAGAAATGTTCAGAACTTTCAGCTCTTAAAGGAAGTTGGAAAGTCAAAAAAGCCTGTTCTTTTGAAACGAGGTTCTGCAACAACCATTGATGAATGGTTAAATGCAGCTGAATATATAATGAGTGAAGGAAATTACAATGTTGTTCTTTGCGAGAGAGGCATAAGGACCTTTGAAACCGCCACAAGAAACACTCTTGATTTAAGTGCGGTTCCTGTGGCAAAGAACATGAGCCACTTGCCGGTTATTGTTGATCCGAGTCATGCCGCCGGCAAATCAAAATATGTTATTCCGCTGTCAAGAGCGGCAATTGCAGTCGGGGCAGACGGCCTCATCGTCGAAGTGCATCCAAACCCGATGTATGCTTTATCAGATGCTGCCCAGCAGCTTAATCCAAAAGAATTTGACTCCCTGTGCAAGGACATAAGTATGCTGGCACCAATTCTGGAGAGAGAGTTTACTTATGAAGCTTAACAATATTTCAATCATTGGACTTGGACTTATCGGCGGTTCCTTGGCAAAAGCGTTCCGTCAGGAAAACAAGGCTTTTAAAATATTTGCCGTGGACAATTGTTCCGAAGCGCTCAAGCTGGCAGAAGCCGACGGTGTGATTGACATGGGCTTTAATGAATGCTGCTCAGAAATATGGAATTCAGACATTATATTTATTTGCACTCCTATAAGAAAAACCATGCAATTTATATCTCAGCTGGCAGATAACGTTAAAGACGATTGTATTATAACAGATGTGGCAAGTACAAAGCATGAAATCTGCAATTATGTTGATGGCCTGAAAAATCCGCCGATATTTATCGGCGGTCATCCGATGGCCGGCACTGAAAAATCCGGATACTTAAATACTTTTTCTCATCTGTTTCAAAATGCATATTACGTGCTAACGCCTTCAAAAACAGCTTCAAAAGCTGCATTAGGCACCTTGGAGGCATTACTCACCGGTATAGGCGCAATTCCTATAATTGTATCTCCCGAAAAGCATGATATTGTTGCAGGCTGTATAAGCCATGTACCTCACATTATTGCTTCCGCACTGGTCACTCTTGCCAAAAACGAAAACGATTCCGAATTAATAAAGCTTTTGGCAGCCGGTGGCTTCAGGGACATTACACGAATAGCTTCCTCCAATCCCACTATGTGGGAAAATGTTGTATTAAGCAATAGCCCAGTCATAGTTGAACTGCTGGATAAGTTCAAGAAAATAATTGATGAAACGGCAGACAATATAAGCAGCTTTAATAACAGCGAGATTTATAACTTTTTCGATAAAGCCAAAAGCTTCCGTGACAGTTTTTCAACCACTTCTGTAGGCCTTATCCCAAAAAGCTTTGAGTTAATTCTGGATATAGAAGATGAGCCGGGTATTATAGGTAAGATAGCTACTCTGCTGGGTGATAATGAAATAAATCTGAAAAATATAAATGTTTCCAATAGCAGGGAATACGAGCAGGGCTGCCTTAAAATCACACTGTCGGATCAGTCCAATACTGACAGAGCTTATAAAATTCTATCTGGTTATTCATATAAAGTATTCAGAAAAGAATGAGCAGATTACTGACAGAAGCTGCTGCAAAAAAATCCCACAGATAATATTCGTATACCGTAATATTACCGCTGAAAAATATTTTGCAGCAGCTCTTTTTTATAGCTTTTCCCATACGTTAAAAGTCAATTACTATCGGCTGAAGCCTACTAAAGTCAAAACAAATCAGTCTCTTTCAAACTTTTCATTCAGCTTATATCCCAGTACCATTAGGCTGTCACTGAGATGTACATTCTCAACTATAACATCATACGGAATCTTCAAATCCATTGGCGAAAAGTTCCACAACCCTTTAATTCCCAGTCTTCCGACCTTGTCAGCGATAGAAGCTGTCACCTTATACGGAACACACAGCATAGCTATATCAACAGTGTTATTTATTACAAAATCGTCTAATTCTTCAATATCAGTAACTTTTAAGTTTTTAATTTTTCTTCCGATTATTTCAGGATTTGAATCAAATATTCCTACGATTTTAAAGCCTCTTTTTTCAAAGTTAACGTAATTTGCAAGTGCCTGACCCATATTTCCTGCTCCGATTATGATTGCATAGAAGGTTTTATTAATTCCCAGAATATTTCCTATCTCATTATAAAGAGACTCAACATTGTAACCATAACCTTGTTGTCCAAAACCACCGAAGCAATTGAGATCCTGCCTGATTTGAGAAGCAGTAATCCCCATTCTTATGCTTAATTCCTTTGAAGATATTCTTTTTATCCCGTTCTCCAGCAAATCATTCAGATATCTGTGATATCTTGGAAGCCGTTTTATTACAGCAATAGAAATTTTCTTTGCAGTCATTAGAATCCTCACCCCATAACTCTGTTTGTGTAGGTATTATATCATCTTTGTTATTTTATTGTCAATATTTTTCACCTTAATTTGACATTATAGGAATCGCCTAGCTGTAAATATATGGTATTTAATAATAAGCATATAATTATAATCTCCATGTTTATTCCACTTTTGTAATACAGCTTGATTATGCGGACAGAAGGGCTGCGGCTCGCCAAATTTGTGGGTCTGAACCGGGCTTGGAGGCTAAATATATTTAAGGGCTGTACAAAAAGTATAGTGTCAAAAGCCAAAATGCGTGATAAAATAGTCATGGTATTTAAGCAGGATATTTTTCACAAAATATATAAGGATTCGAGGAGAGCTAAAATGAAAGTTTTGCACATGATCGGCGGAGGAGATGTCGGCGGAGCAAAGGTACACGTTCTATCACTGGTAAAGGAACTTACTTCGCATATAGACGTGACTCTTTTAAGTCTTAGACCGGGGGCCTTTGCAGATGATGCCCGTGCAATGGGACTGAATGTTGAAGTTATTAAATCCTCCAATGTTATATCAGATATAAGCAATACCGTAAAATTTGTTAATAAAAATAATTTTGATATAATTCACTCTCACGGTGCAAAAGCAAATATATTTGCATATGCAATAAAAAAAGCCTGTAACGTGCCTGTAGTAACAACGATGCACAGTGATTACAAATTGGACTACATGCAGAGCTTTTACAAAAAAATGACAATTGGGTTATTGAATTCAATCGTTCTCCGCAGGCTTGATTATTATATTGTTGTCACATCGGCCTTCAGGAAAATGCTTACAGAAAGAGGATACAAGGACAGCCGGATATACACTATTTTAAATGGAATTGATTTCGGCAAGCCTCTGAAAAACTATAACAGGGAGGACTTCTGCAAAAAATACGGTATTTCATCAGATGAAAGCGATATATTTGTAGGTACTGCCGCAAGGCTTGATCCCGTTAAGGATATAGGCACTCTTCTTGAGGCTGCAAAGCTTGTTGTAGATAAAAACCCAAAGGTTAAGTTCATTATCGGCGGAGAAGGAGATGAGAGTAAGGACTTAAAAGCACGTGCTGCTAATCTCGGCCTGAATAAAAATGTATTTTTCGTAGGCTGGCTTAATGATCCTTATGAATTAATAAGCATACTGGATATAAATGTAATGACCTCCATCAGTGAAGGCTTTCCTTATTATCTTCTGGAAGGCGCACGTTTTTCAAAGGCAACCATCTGCAGCAGGGTCGGCGGAATTCCCGATCTGCTTGAATCCTCTGTAAACGGATACCTTTTTGAGCCGCGTGACTATAATACTCTGGCGGAACAGCTTCTCATACTCTCTTCTGACAGTGCCAAAAGAGAGGACTTCGGAAGGAAGCTCTATACTAAAGCAGACAAGGACTTTTCTCTTACTGCTATGTGCAGAACACAGCTGGAAATATATAATTCGATATCAAGAGTTATTTCACATAAGTATAAGCAAAAAAAATACGATGCTATTATTTCAGGCTACTATGGCTTCAACAATATCGGTGACGATGCCATGCTTAGGTCTATAGTCTTCAACCTGAAGCAGCAAAAGCCCGACATATCCATTCTGGCATTATCGAGAAGGCCGGAGGAAACCAGCATGAGCTATGGCATCTACTCTATAAACAGAAAGAATGTCTTTACAGTATACTCTGCCATGAGAAAAGCCAAGCTGTTTATATACGGGGGGGGCAATATTATTCAGGACAGCACCAGCTCCCGTTCCTTGATTTACTATTTAAGCACAGCCTGGCTGGCAAAAAGGCTTAGCTTGAAGGTCATGTTTTATGCAAACGGCATCGGTCCAATAAACAAATCCATGAATGCCGAGTTTTCAAGAAGAATCTTGAACAGGGCCGATATCATAACCGTAAGAGAAAAATGGTCCTACAATGAGCTCAAAAAAATGGGTATCACCAAACCCAAAATTGTTTTAACAGCTGACGCTGCATTGGCAATAAAAAATGATGAAAAGGTTCAGGCTGAAATTATTTTTGATCATGAAGGAATTCCTTTTGACGGTAAATATGCAGGCTTTTCAGTCAGAAGATGTCCAGGTCTGGAAGACTGCCAGCATGTAAAATATGAAAAAACCATAGCTGAAATAGCTGACTATGTTTATTTGGCATATGGTTTAAAGCCCGTTTTTATTCCTATGGAATATCAAGCTGATATTTTTACTGTAAGAAACATTGTCTCAAAAATGAAAACAGACTGCTATATTATAAGCGACAGGCACTCTGTTTCAGAAACCTTTGCAATAATAAAGAAAATGGATATTATGATAGCTATGAGACTTCACGCCCTTATATTTTCAGCATATATGAATGTTCCGTTTCTCGGTATCAGTTATCAGCCAAAGGTAGAAGGCTTTTTAGAATATGTTAACCAGCCCTCAGCAGGTAACGTTAAAGACCTGTCTTTTGAAAATATGCGTTCAAAGGTTGATCATATTATGCAGAATAAGGCCTCCATTAAAGCTGAGCTTGCCGAATCTGTCGAAGCTCTGGTAAGCAAGGCAGAGGAAAATTCGCGCCTCGCAATTGAGTTAATTGATTCAATTCCCATAAACTAAAGGCTTTGCGGCTAAAGCCCCTGAATTTTCAAGGCTTCAGCCGCAAAGCCTTATCCTATTATTGTTGAATATCCATTTGTTCTGTTATATCTGCCCATACAATATATAATTCTTCAAGAGCTGACTCCTTAATCTGCTTTTCCTCATTCAGCTCAATTAATTTTACATGATCTGTGGCAAATTCAATCATTTCCATGTCTATGTCCTTCAGTCTCTGTTCCAGCCTTCCGATATCTCTTTCGGTATCCGACAGCTGCTTTTCAAGCTTACGTATTCTGCTTCGCTCTTCCTTGGTGGCAATATGGCTCTGTTTAGCTTCTGTCATGCCATACTCCTCAGCAGAGCCCTTGTCGGCCTGCGTACTTTTCCTGTAATGAGCAGAGTAATAAGTATAGTTGCCTATACAGTCAATTACGGGACTTGCACCGATATCAATTATCCTTGTGGCAAGCTTATCAATAAAATATCTGTCATGGGAAACAATCAGCATTGTACCCTCATATTCCCCCAGAGCCTCTTCCAATATTTCTCTTGAATTAATATCCAGATGATTTGTAGGCTCGTCCAATATAATAAAATTGGCATCTGAAAAAATCAGCTTGAGCATTGCAACCCTGCTTTTTTCTCCTCCGCTTAAAACAGATATTTTTTTGAAAACATCCTCATCTGTAAATAAAAATGCTGCCAGCGCACTTCTTACTTCAGTCTGAACTAATTTCTGATTTGCGCTCCAAACCTCATCCAGAATGGTATTATTTTCATTCAAGCCCTCCATCTCCTGATCATAGTAACCAAGCTTCACCTTTGCTCCATAGCTGAATTTCCCAGAGGTAGCCTCCAGCTGTCCTGCCAATATTTTTAAAAGCGTAGATTTCCCGCAGCCATTCGGCCCTAATAAAAATACTCTTTCAGCCTTTCGTATATTGAACCCGACATTTTTAAACAATTCCCTGTCATCAAATTTTTTAGAGACAGAGTCAACCTCCAAGACTTCATTTCCGCTGGCTATAGCCTGATTGAACTTCATTCGTATCTTTTGAGGCTGCGCAGCCGGCTTGTCAACCTTTTCCATCCTGTCAAGAGCCTTTTGACGGCTTTCAGCCGCAATAATATTCCTTTCTCTGTTCCATCTTCTCTGCTGCTCTATATAAGCTTCCTGACGCGCAATTTCCTTCTGCTGCTGCTGATAATGCTTCTCCTGTACCTCTCTGTTTGCAGACTTCTGTTTTATATAAGCAGAATAATTGCAATTGTACACCATGCTGGTGCAATTTTCTATTTCAATAGTTCTATTGGTTACAGAATCAAGGAAATACCTATCATGAGATATTATGAGCAGGCACTTCTTATAGTTTTTCAAATAATCCTCCAGCCACTCTACAGCTGAAATGTCCAAGTGGTTTGTAGGTTCATCCAGCATGAGTATGTCAGGCTCCTCAAGAAGAACCTTTGCCAATGCCAGTCTTGTTTTCTGCCCTCCGCTTAGAATACTGACTTTTTTTTGGAATTCACTGTCATTAAATCCAAGACCTCTGAGTACTCCCCTTACCCTGCTATTATATTCATATCCGCCAAGATAAGAGAATCTCTCGGTTAATCTGCTATATTCCTTCATTAGTGATGATAAATCATCCTTATCTCCGGCAGTACTGATTTTCCTTTCAATTATTCCAATTGATTTTTCCATATCAATAAGCTCTTTAAAAACCTCAAGAAGCTCATCCCAGAGTGTATTTTCAGTATTGACAGAGGCATTCTGCTTCAAATACCCTAAAATCAGGTCTTTTGAGACAAAAACTTCTCCGTCTTCCTGATTCAGCTCTCCCGTAATAATTTTGAATAATGTAGACTTTCCTGCACCATTTACACCCACCAGACCGACCTTGTCATTTTCCTGTACACTGAAGGAAATATCTTTTATTATAGTCTCCGTTCCATATGAAAAACCAATATTGTTACAATTAAGTACTATCACGTTAACTCTCCATTATTTTGATAATTTAGCTTTCAGCTTATGTCTATGAGAAGCTGAATAGATACATTATTCATTATAACAAAATATAGCCCATTCCATCTACATATTTTAAATTTTGCAGATAAATGGGATATATTTTTAAAAAACTACTGCACCAGCTCCTTCAGCGCCCTTTAAGCTAACCTTCCTTTCGCCGGTATCACCGACGACATACGTAGCAAAGAAAGAGTGTATCACAAAAAGCTGCAAACAGCTTTTTGATATGCTAATTATTTTACAGTTTTTCCTGTATTTCCTTTAAAATAAGTATCAATTCCACCCTTTACTGCCTGTGCAATCTTATTCTGATAATCTTCCGCAGCCAGTTTTTTCTCTTCTTCCGAATTTGATAAGAATCCGCACTCAACAATTACTGTTGTGGTTTTTAAGTTCTTTAATATCATAATCTGATCCTTTTTAACCAAAGCCACCCTGTCATTTGTATTGTCTACATTAAGCCGTATGGAATTCTGAATCTCATTTGCGAGCTTCTGACTATCAGGAGAATTGGGAGGAAAAAACACCTGTGCGCCATGATATTTTGTCTGGGCAAACTTATTCAGATGAATGCTGACAACAATATCCGCACCTGATTCATCCATGATTTGTTTCCTTCTGGTTAAATCCTCTCTTCTCTTCTGTAAAATATTATTCGTTTCGGTGCCGTAAACCAGCTGATCTGCGTCACGCGTCAGTATAACCTTATAATTGTCCTTTTCCAAAAGATTTTTGACAAGCATTACAATATTCAGATTTACATCTTTCTCTTTCAATCCACTATAATCGCTGACCGCACCCGGATCCTCGCCTCCGTGTCCTGCATCCAGAATAACAGTCTTAGTCACCGGCTGAGGATTAACAGGAGCCTGTTCAGCTGCACCTGTGACAGGCTTTGAATAGTCAACAGCAAATCCAATGCTGAATACGGTTATAGAAAATAAGAGCAGCAGAGATACAAACAAAACATTTTTCTTTTTAATTACTACTATCATAGAAACCATCCTTTAGTCGTTTTTGAGTCTCTTTATTATTATGGATATTCATAATCGGCTTCATTATGACTAAAACGAGTAAAAAAATAAGAAAGGAACTCCTTCTCCTTTCTCGCTCAGTTATTTAAATTAATTTACAATTTGCAAAGCTTATTTTATGTGAGGCAAATCCTCTATTTCGCCGCCCAGCTTTTTAATAACTGCTATTATAAGATTCAATGTGTCCTTATCCATACTGCTCATATTCTTCAGTATATGACCTCTTAGAAGGGGGATTGCTCTCCCGTCACCGTAATCTCCAAGAACCTCGGCTGCCATTCTGATATTTTTCATACCTCTAAAGGCATTTTTCAATAGGAAGAAAACCTCATCGGAGGGATACTCCCTTGAAATCTCAGCAATACAAATAAGTAAATACTCCTTTACATTTTCCTTATCCGTACTATTAAATGTTTCAACCAGCCTTTTCAGAATTTTATTCCCATATTCAATAACAGCAGCACAAACAGCTTCAGAAATTACTTCATCCCCGCCCGATTCCATAAGCAGCTGAATTAATTTTTCTCCGTAATCATCATATTTCATACAGCCCACAGTATATATCGCCTGCGCAGCCGCCGGCTTATTTATAACCTCTGCCGAAGCAATTGCGCTCTTTGCAAACCCAAAAAGAATATCAGCCGCCGACCGCCCATGCTCCCTCAGCTTGTGGATAACAATATCCGGTATGCCGGCATCAGAAACCGATGCCATGTCTATAAAAAGCTCCGCCAGTTCCTCCAAGGCAGATATTGACTCTATATATTCCTTTGGTGTAATATATCCGATTTCAGCAATAGCCTCGTTCAGCCATTTTTCTTCGGTTTCCCTTATCAATTTTTCTTCATCTATTTTTATATCACAATTTTCTCTTGTAGCATGCTCTTCCAAATAACTGTCAAATGCGGTTTCAATAGCATTGTTAAAGCTTTGGGAAACAATTTGATTGTTATTCATATTTATTTAAACCTTCTGTTCCTTTTATTTTTATTATCTTTCTTGGGCTGCAAGCCTAAAATACCTCTGATAAACGCACCCAAGTCAAAGCCCTTATATCCGGAAAAATACCCCAAAAATGCTGACAGAACTATTGTAAGCCAAGCTGCGGCATATCCCCATATTGACGTATACCCCGCAATTTTAGGAATAAACAGCATCGGTGCCACAAAGAGCTTGACTAAAGACAATCTTAATTTATCATATTTGATGTCGGCACTAATAAAGCTTAAATCAAAATGAGGTGCTGTCAGAAACAACACAATCTGAATTATAACAAGAGGCGCAATGGCAAGCAATCCGTATATTGCTCCCTCATAGGGCCTTACCCTGCCAAACCGGCGCTTGTCAAAGCCGGTATAATTTGCCATTTCATAGTAGATAAGCGGTATTAAAATAATAAAAGTCGCTATTGAAAAATAGGCTGCAACAGAAGAAAAGCCAACAATAAAAACATAAAAGAAAATCATTACAAAAAAATAATATTTAAGCACTGCAAAGCTTCCTGACAAATATTTTTTCATTACAGCCTCCACACCGGGTTTTCCAGCCCGGCATCTCCAAAATATTCAGATCTGCCTTCTTTTAAAAGCATCATTGTTAAATAGAATACAACGTAACTGTACCTGTTGTCAAACACGCACTAAAAATCAAATTCCGACAAGCCTGGTTTTACAGACTTCAAGCAGGCATAATTTACAGACACATTACCTTTTAAATATAGGACTCTAAGTTTTTTCAAGCCGGCAATAGGATTATAGCTTGTTATTTTGTTATCTCTTATGTACAGCTCTGACAATTGTGTCAATGACGACAAAGCACTGATGCTCGAAATCTTATTTCCGTTTATAGATAATATTTCAAGCTTTGTAATCCCCTTTAACGGTGAGATATGTGCTATGCTGTTTCTCTGCAGATATAAAACTCTCAGATTTTTCAAGGAACTTAAAGCTGAGATATCAGTTATCCCTGTATTGCTTAAATCCAAGTACTCCAAGCTGGAAAGCTGCTTTAAGTCAACAAGTGTTTTAACACCTGCCGGTACAGCAAGCCTGTATACCTTGCCCAAATCTGATTTGCAAACTGTCCCCGAAGTCTTTAAAAGCTGCTTTTTTACCGCATTTTCAATCACCTTGTCTTTAAAAGCAAAGGCTGTTTCTTTAGTTGCAGCTGAGCTTATTTCAAGAGAATTTAAAATACTGCTCCAGACATCCAGACCGTATGCCTTTGCAGTTTTATCACTGTAATCCGGAACATTTGAAAGGCTCCACAGCGATATACCTCCAAGCCCGTATTGCTTCACCATATCTATTTTCGCTTTTATACTCCTGCTGTTCTCATACAATAAAATATTATAGGTTTTGTCCGATATATTCATATATTGTATAAATGGGCTCTGTAGTTCATTGTTATAACCGTATGTCATACCTGTACCCTTGCCGTCTTTGTTTTGAATACGAGCATATATCATCTGATAAGTAGGTGTATTCCTTTCTTCCATGCTCATTGCAAGCTTGCCTGTTTTATCCCATGAAGCTCCGGCAGGGACTGAAAATCTCCACTGGGCGGCATCAAAGCTTATCTGAAGCATCACCTTTTTCAGGTCTGCTTTACTTACATTTTTCTTTACATCCTCCATGGCTGTCTGTATTTTCTTTATAGGTGCCAGACTGTCTATCGGATTAATACAATTATAGCCTGTGTATTGCAGAATTTCTGTTTTGTTCAGCTTGGTTACAGGTTCATAATCATGAGCCATAACTATCATCTTATCCGCAGCAGCCGCAATTCCTTTATAATCATAGCCTGTATAGTTCAGCAGAGGATTTACCGCAACAAACATTTTTTTGTTTATTTTCGCAAGCTCAGCCTTTAATTCCTTTAAAAACTGAACATACCAGCTTCCTATTGTCTTTTGGTTTACAAGCAGCGTATTTCCCTTTAAATCCTTATTTTGAAGCCCTTCAACATCTATTACCACACCGTCAAAATATATTTGTCCGCCTTCACTTACATCTTTCTTCATTAAATCTGATATTGCACTTATGGCTTCGGCTCTCTGCTGTTCATACGGAAAAATCTTCTGGGCGTTTACGCTGTCAGAAAAAATATTCAGCTGCATTGATTTATTCTTGCTTTTGGTATATTTCAATACCTCTATGTAATCCTTCGGATAATAAAACATTGTGTTGCCATTTTGCCCGAGAGTTGTATTAATGCCCTCGGATAAGTCGGAATACATTCTCCCCCATGCAAAGCTTATTGAATCAAGTGAATCTATGTATTTTTCAGCTTGCTCCGAAAAGGTTAATTGAGCCGGATAAAATGCATGCAGCTCCAGTTTCTGCTGTACGGCTGCCTGTGCATTTTGTTCAAGACCCCCTACCATGCTTAATAATATAGCCAGAACAACTATCGCACTGATAGCCTTCTTTATTATTCTCATTCTAAAAACTTCCCTTCTACTCCTGAGGTGTATATTGCTCTATCCTTGCATCGTCAAAGGTTCCCATCTGAGTATATGCTGCCAATGCCGCATCTACAAGCTGAAAGCCCAAGGCTGCTCCCGTCCCTTCTCCTACTCTCATATTCAGATTGAGCACAGGCTCCATATCAAGAGCCTTCATAACAGCTTCTGAGCCCGGCTCTGCCGAACCGTGAGAAGTAAACATGCAGTCTCTTGCCGCAGGACTTATCCTGACAGCGGCTAATGCGGCGGCAGCTGAAATAAAGCCGTCAATAAGGATTGGTATTCTATGTATGGCAGCCCCCAGAAAGCACCCTGTAAGTCCTGCAATATCAAATCCTCCAATTTTCGCGAGAACATCAACCGGGTCTTTGGAATCAGGCTGATTTATTTTAATCGCTTTTTTTATTACTTCAATTTTATTTATGTAAGCTTCTTTTGAAAGACCGGCTCCAACGCCAACCAGCCTGTCAACCGGTGTGTCAGTTAAAACAGCTGTAACCGCACTGCTTGTGGAGGTATTTCCTATACCCATTTCACCTGTCCCCAAAAGATTTATTCCTTCATCCTTTAGCTCCCTTACAATATCAATTCCTGTCAATATCCCTCTTATTGCCTCTTCTCTGGTCATCGCAGGCCCTTTGGCTATATTCCATGTACCCTTT
This sequence comes from Ruminiclostridium sufflavum DSM 19573, assembly GCF_003208175.1. Lineage (GTDB taxonomy): Bacteria > Bacillota > Clostridia > Acetivibrionales > DSM-1351 > Ruminiclostridium > Ruminiclostridium sufflavum. The sequence goes on from NZ_QKMR01000008.1 coordinate 108,327, forward strand.
CTGATTTTCCTGTTTAATATGCCTGTATAGGTTATATCTGCATCGACACCGATATCAGTTATAACCACCTTTGCATTTGTAAGTCTTGAAAATACATTTACAGCTGTTATACCCCGTGTAAAATTGCAGGTTACAGCTGCCGTAACGCTTTTAGGGCAAGAGCTGACACCTTCCTCAACCACACCGTTGTCTGCACACATCACAACTATAGCCTTTTTGTCTGCCCTTGGCGCAACAGAGGAATTTATACCTGCCAGCCTCACAACCATATCCTCAAGCCTGCCAAGACTTCCCAACGGCTTTGTAAGTCTGTCCAGCCGTATACGAGCAAGCTCCATTGACTCAAAATCCAAAGGAATAATTTTATTCAGTAATTTATACAGCATTATAAATAGCCCCTGTATTTAAAAATTAGAATGACAGCATCCCTCTTTATTATATATTTAATCGAATAATTTGAAAACATTAAATCTAACCAAATTTAATATGTTGCTGCAATATTGCCTCTTTTACATAAAAATGCCCCTGCCGCAATAAACAATTATCAGCTATAATTGCCTGCAGCAAAGGGCATCCTTATTTCTGATTTAATTTTATCTTAGAACCTGCTGTCCGCTTGCCGTATACAGCTTATACCATTCCCAGCGCTCAAGCTTAACCTCCTGAAGTGCGCGAATGGCTAAATCAAGGCGTTCCAGCTTGTTGCTTCCGCTTATTGGCATCGCCTTTACAGGATGATACATAAGCCATGCATATATTATTGTTTCTATTTCTTCTCCATGCCGATTTGCAATTTCCTTGAAGCCTTCCATTGCCTTGACACATTCAGGGTCATCAGATGAGAAAATCCTTCCGCCCGCAAGAGGAGACCATATCATAGGATGGATTTTATTCTTAACAAGATTATCCATCATCCCTGAATTAAAATGCTCAAAACAGACAGGATTCCATTCAATCTGGTTTGTAACCAAAGCTCCGTCCATTGCAGTATTCAAGGCATCAAACTTAAACGGATCAAAATTTGACACACCCACCTCTCTGACCAGCCCTTGCTTTTTTAAATCCTTTAAGGCTCTTGCTGTTTCCCATGCATCAAAACACGGGTCCTCTCTGTGAATCAGATACAAATCTATATATCCGCACTGGAGGCGTTTTATGCTCTCCTTGCAGGATTCTATAATTCTGTCATAGGAAGTGTCATAATATCCAAACATGTCATTTTCTATTTTCTTTTTAAAAATCCCTGTTTTGGTAACCAGCTGTATTTTTTCCCTGAACCCCGGCTTGTCCTTGAAAGCTGCACCCATTTGGCGTTCGCATTCAGTGTCGCTGTATATTTCTGCTGTATCAAAGGTAGTCACTCCCCTGTCTGCACAAGCCTCCATAAATTCAATCAAATCCTTTGTGCTGAATTTCCAGTCGGCAAGACGCCAAAAGCCCTGCACCAATCTTGAAAATTCCAAATTGTTTCCCACTTTAACAGTTTCCATTATTAAGCCTCCGCTTTATACTATTTTGAATTTTTTCTCATATCCAGAGCAACAGCTGTGCATATTATTATACCCTTTACAATAAGCTGCCAATTTGGATTTATACCTATAAATGCAAGTCCATAGCTTATAATTGTAAATATGACTACACCCAGAACAACTCCTGAAACCTTTCCAACTCCTCCGCTAAGAGATACTCCTCCCACTACGCAGGCTGAAATTGCATCAAATTCATAAGAAAAACCATAGGCACTGTTTGCCCCGCCTGTACGTGCAACCTCCAATATACCTGCAAGTCCTACCAGAATACTTTCAATTACAAATACCGCAACAATGATCGTATGCACCTTGACACCTGAAACCCTTGCAGCATTTTCATTTCCGCCTACTGCATATATATGCTTGCCAAATACCGTTTTATTTAAAACAAACCATGAAATAACCGTTACAACAGCCGCTATCACAACCAAAAGGCTTATCTGCCCAAATATCTTGTAGTTGCTCAATATTGTCAGATCTTCTCTTATTCCGCCTATAGGCTGTGCATTATTCGGCTTCTTTGCATAATAAAGACAGTTAATGCCGTACACTATAGTTGACATTCCAAATGTAGCAATAAAAGGAGCCATCTTGAGCTTTGCTATCATTAATCCGTTCACCGCGCCAATTCCCGCTACAACTACGATTGCAATAATGATAGGAACAATAATAGGAATATTGGGCAAGTCCGGGTAAAACTTACTGGCATAACCCGCCGCCTGACTCATGGATGCGACAATAACGGCTGCCAATCCGACCTGACGGCCTCCTGAAAGGTCTGTTCCTCCGAGGAGCAAGGGAAACAGCAGTCCAAGTGCAACAATGAGCTTAACAGAGGACTGTGTCATAATATCCTTAGCCACACGCCACTGCAAAAACGCAGGCTCTATAATGATAATAACAATTATCATCGCAATTAATGCCAATATTAAAGCTTTATCAATTAAAAACTTTTTTATCTCAATTTTTCCGATTTCTTCATCTCTAATCTTCATTTTTCCGCCTCCATTGCTGTACTCTCAACGGTAAATCTCGTTGCGAGACGCATAATCTCTACCTGTGAGGCTTCCTCACTCTTCAGTATCCCCGTTATATGCCCATCGCACATAACAAGTATCCTGTCTGACATTCCCAATAATTCAGGCATTTCTGAGGATACCATTATAATACTGTTTCCTTTTCTCGCCAGCTCCCTTATGATTTTATATATCTCATATTTAGCTCCAACATCAACACCTCTGGTTGGCTCATCAAGAATCAGTATGTTAGAATCGGTCAGAAGCCATCTTCCTACCAGAACCTTCTGCTGGTTTCCTCCGGAAAGGTTTTGAATTTCAGCAGACATACGCGGAGTTTTTACATTCATACTCTTACACACAGCAGCGGCGCTTTTTGTACTTTTTCTCTTATTAATAACCCCCGGACACCAATTTGTAAATTTTTTATATGATGCAATCAGGGTGTTGTCATTTACAGACAGCATGGGAACAATACCCGTAGCCCGGCGTTCCTCCGTCAGAAGTGCAAATCCATTTTCAATTGCCTGAAGCGGTGTTTTATTGCTGACAAGCTTGCCTTCCTTGTATAAAACTCCTGATGCTATAGGTCTAAGTCCAAAAAGGCTTTCAACCATTTCAGTTCTTTGCGCCCCTACCAGTCCTCCAATACCTAATATTTCTCCTTTATGGAGATCAAAGCTTATATCCTTAAAGGATCTTGGATTCGGGCTTGTAATATTTTCTACCTTCAGCATTACCTCCGGCAACGGAGCCTGCTCGCTTTTCGGAAAACGTTCTTCCATACTCCGCCCTACCATCTGCTCTATTACATGATCAATGGTAATTTTACTTATTTCCCAAGTTCCGATATATTTACCGTCCCTCATAACAGTTACTTCGTCCGCTATTTCAAACATTTCCTCCAGCTTGTGTGAAATATATATAATAGATCTGCCCTCATCCCTCATCTGCCGTATTATCCTAAACAAATGCTTCGTTTCTGCAATTGTAAGTGAGGATGTGGGTTCATCCATAATAATGATTTTCGCATTGTAAGAAACTGCCTTTGCTATTTCCATAGCCTGCAGCTGTGAAACTGAAAGCTCTCTTGCCATTACCTTCGGACTGATATCGAAATCAAGCTCTTTTAACAGCTCCTGAGTCTTTTTCTCCATTAATTTTTCATTTACAATCAATTTGTTCTTTATATAACGCCCAACCCAGATATTGTCAGCCACAGTCCTGTTGGGGATAGGATTTAATTCCTGATGTATCATGGATATTCCGCTTTTTAGAGCACTTTGGGTATCTGAAATACGGATCGGTTCACCGTCAATTTCTATGGTTCCCCCTTCCTGCTTGTAAATACCGAATAAGCACTTCATTAAAGTGGATTTCCCAGCTCCGTTTTCGCCAATCAAAGCATGGACACTTCCCGGCTTGATATACAGCTTTACATCATCCAGAGCCCTTACACCAGGAAAAGTTTTTGTTATATTGTCCATTTTCAGACGATATTCCTGCAAATGGCTCACCTCCATATTTAATGAACCTTTCTTTATGAATAACTGCTGCATAATGCTTTACACCTGATATTCCACCCAGAATATATTCAACGTATTAATTTCAGGATTTTTCATTATGCAGCAGTCCTTTGCCTGACATTCAGGCAATCATGTATCATATAAAATCAACTAATATCAAAGACTTATTTTTACTTACCTTCAAGCTCGGTCATCATTTTTAATACTTCTTCAAGATTAGTCTGGTCAACAATTTTATACGGAACCCAAATATAATTATCTTCTACTGTACAATCAACACCGACTATATCCTTTGTTACAGCTCCTCCGCTGTTTACGGTCTTTAAAACATTTAAAACAGCCTTTGACTGAGAAGTACGGTCATTTAGCACTGTCCCCAGCAAAGCATTGTTTTTCATACTCTGAAGAGCCTCTACCGTTGCATCTATACCTACAATAGGAATAAACTTGCTTTTATCGCCCTTATTATATCCATTATCCAAAGCCGCCTGCACAGCTCCCATCGCCATACCGTCGCTGTTGCATAAAACTCCTTCTATTTTATCTATTCCAAAGGCTGTAATCCACGTGTTCATTTTATCGAGAGCCTGTGCTTTATCCCAATTAGCAGTATCCTTTGCAAGAATTTCATATTCTATCCCCTGTGCTTTTAATGTTTCTTCATATGCCTCTGTACGAAGTACAACATCCTGCTGTCCCAATTCTCCCTGGAGTATAACAAGCTGAAGTTTTCCGTCTCCGTTTTTGTCGGCAATCTTATTGTTTTCCTTCCAATAGTTTATCAATGCCTGAGCACACATCTGTCCGGATTCCTTCGCATTTGCCCCTACATACCATACCTTGTCATATGCCTTCATGGTTTCAGGCATCGGTTCCATGTTAAAAAATACAACAGGAACATCTTCCGCTTTACACTTTTTCATCATCTCATCAGTGCTTTTACGGTCAGGTGCACAAATGGCGATGCTATCAGCTCCCTTGGTCAGAGCTGTTTCCAGCTTGTTGTTTGCTTTGGAGGGATCATCCTCTCCATCCTGCATATCAAGCTTTAAACCGCCCATCTTATCCGCTTCGCTCTGCATAATTATCCTGAAGCCGGATTGGAAGGCATCATCAAATCTTCTCCAGATGACAGTTGCATTTACATCTTCCTCCGATGATTTAACTGCTGAGGAAGAACTCCCAGAGGGGGCCGTACTGCCTGAAGAAGAACAGCCTGCAATTACTGAAGTCAGCAATGCTAACGATAAAGTTACACCCAGACATTTCTTTACGCTTTTCATGATAGAAGGCTCCTTTCATAAATAGAAAAATAAGAAATTAGAATTAAGTAGTACAAAAGATATATAATTATTGTTATGGATATCAGCACTTTATATACGATTTCTAAATTCAGTGCCCCGAAATGGTATACAAAATTAAGTAAAGGAAAATTACTTGTTGTACAAGTCAATTAATGCAAACGCACGCATTTTTTCTTCAATAATTCTTTGCGCCGCTTCATTAGCAGGATTAAAAAGATTTGCAGTTGTATACTTCAAATCGCCCTTCTGAGTTTCAACGTATTGATATCCCATAGCCAAAACAATATCCGTACAGATGTTTACTTTGTTGATACCGTTTCTTATAGCCTCCTGAACCTGCCACATTGGAGTTCCTGAACCTCCGTGTAGTACAAGAGGGATACCAATCAGTTCATGTATTTTTTTCAGTCTTTCAATATTAAGCTTCGGTTCAAACTTATATTGTCCGTGCTGTGTTCCTATGCTTACCGCAAGGCAGTCAATGCCTGTAGCTTTTACAAGCTTCAAAGCCTCTTCGGGATCTGTCTGTGCCGCTTCAGGGCCTTTTACGGATATTGCTCCTTCTTCACCTACAAGACGTCCTATCTCTGCTTCAACGGTTACATTTGCAGGGTGTGCACGTTCTACTACCTTGAGAGTTCCCTCAATATTCTCTTCCAAAGGCTTTGCAGAAAGATCAATCATTACAGATGAAAAACCTGCCTGTATTGCTTCATTACAAGCTTCATAGCTGATAGCATGGTCAAGATGCAAGGCAACCGGTACAGATGCATTTTTGGCTGCTATATTTACAGTTGAAACAACATCTTCAAAACCTCCCATCATATCTATTTCTGTCTGCCCGCACTGTAATATAACCGGCATACCCAGCTTCGATCCTGCCTGTATTGCCGCTCTGGCAGTTTCAACTGACCAAAATTCGAAGGCACCGTATGCAATACCTTTTTTTCTGCCTAAATTTAAAATCTCTTTCATTGGAACAAATTGCATAATTTACATCCCTCTTTCTAAATTAGTTTATATTTTAAAGTGACTTTGCCTTAATATTGGATATTCTGCATTTCAAAAAAGGCCAAGGCACTTTTAAAATCAGGTATTCCGGCAGTGGCTCCCACTGCTCCCACATTTATGGATGCGATCGTATTCCCGAACGCAGCACTCTTATATATATCCCAGCCATTGGATATACCGCAGAGGAATCCAGCTACAAATGAATCACCTGCCCCTGTGGTATCCTTAACCGGCATATTTTCAATTGTGCTGATGTAGCTTCCTTTTATAAAATCTGTTACATAGCAGCCTCTTTTGCCCAATTTTATAACCAATGCCTTCATATCAGGTCTTCTTAGCTTCTCGGCCATTCTTTCAGGCTGTTCCTCACCAGTCAGTATTTTGGCTTCATCATAGCTGGGCAGGAAATAATCAGTCTTGTTTAATGCTCCGTTTAATATATTGAAATAGTCTTTTTGACCGTTACTGTTTATTGCAGCATCCATAGCAGTTATTTTCCCCAGTGAATGTGCTTTGGAAAACAGCTTTTCAATACCGCCGTTGTCCATTAAATCCATTATTAATGCACTCCCGAAATAAACAATGTCTGCTTCCTGTATACTTTCTTGAGGAATATCTTCAACTGCAAGCCTGTTAAAAATTTTGTTAGATGCCAAAAAATGGCGTTCCCTCAATGTGTCAATAAGTATATAGCTCGCAGCTGTAGGATATTCCGTATCCCTGACTACAGCAGATACCTCCACACCCTCTTTTTTTGCACAGTCCATAATAAATTCACCATTGATATCCTGTCCTATTCTGCCGCACAGAGATACTTCCAGCCCAAGTCTGGCCAAGCCAATCGCAACATTCAGCGCATCCCCTCCTGTTGTCGGAACAGGGTTGTCAATTTTCCAGCTATCCAGCTTAAGGATATTCCCGGGAACAGGATGCAATGGAATATCACACACCATCATACCTACACAAAGTACTTTCATTGAAGTTCACCTTTCCTTGATTGGTTTGTTCGTACATAGCATCATTATGATATTAGTTATACCACTCACTTTTTAAAATGTCAACCACCATTTTTATGCAACTTGCATTATTTATGTATAATGCTGATAGTATATATTGTTAAGTTATTACAAATATTATTCAACAGACCTTGTATTATATTTTCTTTTATGTATAATTAGATGTATACTTAGTACGTACAAAGATATCAAGCAACCACGACAAAAGAAAGGTGGTGCTATTCATGCCCCTAAACAAGCATGAGTTAAACCGAGAAGTTCCGATTCCTCTTTATTATCAGCTTAAAAGCTTTTTACTTGAGGAAATAAAAAACGGAAATTACAAAATAGGAGCATCAATCCCTACTGAATATGAGATTCAGCAAATGTTTAAAATAAGCCGTTTCACTGTAAGACAAGCCATATCAGAGCTGGTTCAGGAAGGCTGGCTGTCGCGTCAGACAAGCAAGGGAACCTTTGTCACTCATCCCAAGGAGGATGTATCTCACATAAGGTCTTTCGAGCCTTTTTATCAGCAGGTAGCCAGAAGCGGAATGGAGGCACGTACAGAATTAGTTGACCTGAAAGTAATTGAAGCCGGTGAGGTTATATCCTCATATTTAAATATAGATCCTAAAAGCAAAGTTATTTCGATGTTCAGAAGGAGATATTCAAATAATATGCCAATGGTAACAATGCAGAATTTTTTACCCTATTCCTTGTGCAGCTTTATTTTAAGTCATGATTTTGAAAAGGAGTCATTATACGAAGTACTATCCCAACATATTGAGTCACGAACCTCCGTGACTAAAACCATCGTATCAGCCACAAAATCCACAGCTGAAGATGTTACTCTTCTGGGAATCAAACCGGGAGTTCCGATTCTCAGTTTTAATACAATTACCAGAACAGAAAGCGGCAATATTATTGACTATGCCTTTTCCCGTTACAGAGGCGATATGAATAAATTTGAAATTGATGTTTATCCTGAAAAAGATAAGCTTCAGTCTGATGCTGAAATGTTCGAGTATGCCTCTATGGAGGCAGGCAGCCAGAGCAGCCACAAAAAAAGAGGCTCCGGCACACTGACCTAAGCCCAATTTTACAGACACATTAAACATCAAGTATAATAAAAAAGAAGAATGTGTCGATAAATGGGAAAAGTATATAATCAGGCATATAAAATGGAGATATGCAAGAGGGATGTAGAAGGTGGCAGCTTTAATTGTGTAAATCAACACTCTTTTTAGAATATCAAGCCAGCTGCCTGATGCAGGAAATATGCGGTTTTCACATCACAGAGAAAGCAGGAACTATGCCAGCTCCGCTGGATTCACGGAATGTAAATAATTTTGTATATGGAGAGTCTTTATACTAGTATTTGGTTAAGTATTTCCTAAGTATTAACTATTAAAATTTTATTTTATATTTAAATTATATTTTCTCATTATTATGCATGTTGGTGAATAAATCTGGCAATAATGTTAATAATGATATCTCTATGTCCTAACCCCTGTATTTTGGGGCCTAGCCCGTCCGGCAATGAGGACAAGCCCTTTAGGGCGGTGGGGGCTTATCCGATCTAAAGGTATAGTTCTAGCCTTCCATCGTACATAATCATCAATTGGCTCATTACCTGATCCCAGTTCCGGTATCTCTGAGTCCATTTTTTAATCGCATTCATTTATTCTATATAGAGCATTTTCTTCAAAGAGATGGGACAATTATTGCTGTCGATGTAAAAGCTCTCGATATTAATTGATAAAATGAGTTCACTGTATTAGCTATGCCGGCTCTCGCAGGAATGCTTGACCGCGTTGTTCTTATATGGTAAAATTTAACATATTATAAAATCTATTTTACATGGAAGGAGGTATTATTTTTTAAAGTATCTGACTGTAAAATCCATATTGGAAATCAATCAGATCACATTAAATTTTGAAATATGATGTCCTAGGTAAATAAACCTTTTTAAGTTATGGAGGTGCTATAATGAAGTCAATAAAAAAGCTGCTCGCCATGATACTGGGAATTATATTAATTAACGGCCTTTATACATCTGCAGTCTATGCGGCGAGTTCAGTTAAAACAGAGTCTCATTCCAGTACAGTATTAAATCGTACAATGGATTACAATGTTTATCTTCCCCCTTCCTATTCGACAGATGCGGCAAGAAAATACCCTGTTATGTATCTTCTTCATGGTATGGGGGGATCATATAATGATTGGAAGCGCATGGGTATGCAATCCATTGTGGACAAGGCTGGTGGAAAAGAAATGGTAATTATTATGCCTGACGGATTGAACAACGCATTCTACGTTGATGGATACAAATCCGGCATAAATTGGGATACATACTTTGAGCAAGAGCTGATACCGTATGTTGAAGCAAAGTACAGGATAGACCCTGCAAATGGAAAAAACCGTGCCATCGCGGGACTTTCAATGGGTGGCTTCGGAGCTGCATATCACGGATTCAAATACCCTGATAAGTTCAGCTCAGCTTATTCCATGAGTGGAGCCTTAGAAGTTACCGGAAATTTATTCTCTGTCGTAAATAAAAACAAATATCCTGCCTTTACTATGGAATGTGGAACAGAGGATACCTTGGTCGGTCAAATGAATGTAAGTTTCCATAATAAATTACAGCAAGCAGGAATATCCCATGATTATATTACCAGAAGCGGAACTCATAGTGTGGAGTTCTGGAATGCATGCCTGCCGAAAGCAATCGTATTTGCCAGCAAATATTTTATAACCGGAAGCTCGAATAAGGGCGATGCCAATAAGGACGGTAATGTGGACTCACTGGATCTTGCAGCAATAAAGACAGCGCTTTTGGAAGAATCCTTCTCTGATATAGATACCCTTGCAGCCGACATGAATAATGACAAGTCTATTGATGCTATAGATTTGGCACTATTAAAAGCAGAACTGTTGAAGTGAGTGACTGCCTGAACCGGTATGATTGATACGCCTGTTCAATACTACCTGCCCTGAGAATCATACTGCAATCGGGTAGTGATTGTTGAAAGCCTTGGTTTTTTAAGTCTCTCATTGGTTAGCACTATTGAAAGGATTGGGCTATTGGAGATTTCCATGGTAGTGTCCAGAATTTTGTGTAAACCCAGAGATAATATATTTTTTGAATAACCGGATGTCGGATTTTTGGAGCATCCGGTTATCTGTACTTTATCACGTGATTTTTATAGAGTCAATAAGGATTTTTTGAGGGAGAATCAAACAAGATCCCTATCCGTTATGCGACCGTCAAAGTAAATCATGAGCTGGTCCAGGATAGTACCCCACCCTTGAACCCGTCCTGTCCATTTTTTGATAATATTGCGGATAGCCAGATAAAGAGATTTCATCAAGGCATCATCCGAAGGGTATGCCGATTTCGTCTTGGTAGCTTTCCGCAACTGCCGGTTGAAATTTTCAATGGCATTGGTGGTGTATATGATTTTCCGAATTTCTTCAGGATATTTAAAAAACACGCTGATTTCTTCCCAGTTGTTTCTCCAGGAACGCACTGCGTTCGGATATTTGGAACCCCATTTGGCGTCAAAAGTATCCAATTCCTGTAATGCCAGAGATTCGGTAGCTGCCTTGTAAATCGGCTTTAAATCTGCCGTAAATGCTTTCAATTCCTTATAGGAGACATACCTTACGGAGTTCCTGATTTGGTGGACGATGCATCTTTGAATTTCGGTATGAGGATATACTGCCCTGATTGCATCCGGAAAGCCAGTCAGCCCATCTACAGAGGCAATGAGGATATCCTGAACCCCTCGATTGCGGATCTCATTCATGATTCCAAGCCAGAACTTACTGCTTTCAGCCTCGCCAACCCACATGCCAAGAATATCTTTCTGGACTTCCAAATCAATGCCTATGGCTATGTATACAGCCTTTTTGACTACAGTTCCGTCTTTCCGAACCGAATAATGGATAGCGTCCAAAAAGACAATAGGATAAACACTTTTAAGCATCCTATTTTGCCATTCTTTGATTTCCGGTAATATTCGATCTGTGATTTTAGAAATCAGAGTGGGCGAAACATCAATGCCATAAAGCTCGTTCAGATGTGACTCAATATCCCGGTTGCTCATCCCCCTTCCATACAGAGCGATAATTTGTCCTTCAATTCCTTTAATCTCCGTTTGATGTTTCTTGACAATCTGAGGCTCAAATTCACCATTCCGGTCACGAGGGATATCGAGATCTATTTCTCCGAACTCTGATCGGACCATCTTCTTGCTGAAGCCATTACGGGAATCATCCGTCTCCTTGTTTTGGGTATCATACTTTTCGTAGCCGAGCTCATCATCCGGTTCGCTATTGAGCATCCTCTGAATGGTGCCTCCCATAAGGTCTTTGAGCATGTTTTTGATATCATCTGTGTCCTTGATGTTGTACTCCTTAATGAGTTGATCCAATAGTTCGTTGGGCAATCTTTTCTTAGGCATAAAAAACCTCCAGTTTGATATTATTTTATATCACCCTGAAGGTTTACACAAAATTATTTACCCTCTCCAGTATTCCTTTTTTGCTATTAGCATAAACTTTATACCTTGAGTCCATTTCAGACATCATTTCAATTAATTATCTACAAGCATATTTTGATAACTTTTAAAATTTTTTAAGCATAAATTTCAGTATTTACTTTATTTAATATGCAACATACTATATATTGTATTGTATCGTCACGTACCCAATAGTAACAGCTTCTATATATGTGTAATTATGTATTTACTTTTATATGATATAATGGTATATTTTTCATGGTACAATTACTTTCTTATCATATTGTACTCTAATTCTCAAAACAAATAATGATTGGAGGTTTGAAAATGAGTAAGTTATTTAAGTCCCTTATAATGGGTGCTATTGTAGGTATATTGGAAGTTTGTCTTATGACTTTTCAGAATGCAGATTTGTATTCTAACATATCTACTCTTATCCACTGGATTGTACTAGGTTTTCTTATCAATTACGTAAATCTGAATATAAAACCATGGTTAAAAGGTATTCTCCTTGCAGAAATTACAGCTCTTCCAATTGTAGCATTACTTTTGAAATCCGAGCCTGTATCCGGTGTTCCTATTCTTGTATTATCAGCCGTTTTCGGTGCTATTCTAGGTATTTGGGGAGATAAATATGCCAAGTAAAAAACAAGTAGAAAAAAAAATCATTAATGGACGACTTGCATGTAACTATGGTGGCTGGATGTACTGTAATGAATGTGGAAATACTGTAGGCTATCTTTGCTATTCTACATATTCCTATTTTAAATATAATTTTAAATGTAATTGCGGATGTGAAGGTTCTTTTGAGCTAATAGAAAATAAAGATTCCAAATCCAATAGCGATATGCCTTTGCTCATCAAGAAAAATCGGCTTACATGCCCGGTAGATGAGAGTCCTCTTTTTTCAATTGTTAATAAAAATGTATCTTCATACAGTTTTGAAGTTACTTGCAACAAATGCATGACATCTTATAAAGAGTCGAATATAAATACCTAGCATTTGTAATATGCTATTTTTAAAATTGAAGTAAGCCGGTAATATATCTATGAAGATGTATTACCAGCTTACAATAATTTATTAATGCATACTGCGGAAATTGCAGTAATTATATTTTTAAAGAGGCACTTTTGTTTAGAAACTCAAATATGCTATTTTCGATACCCTTTTCATTCATTTTGTACTTATTAAATATTTGTTCAATTGTTCCTTGTTCTATAAATTCATCTGGAAACCCAATTATTTTTATATTCACTACAATTCCCTCTGAGTTTAAAGCATCTAAAATACCTTCTCCAAATCCTCCAATTATTGTATTATCCTCAATTGTAACAAGATTCCCTGTCTTTCTCACTGATTCAAAAATTGTTATAGTATCTAGTGGTTTTACAAACCTAGCATTTATTACTTCTGCGCTAATGCCTTTAATTTTGAGCAATTCTGCAACATTAAGCACTGTTTCAACCATTTTTCCTAATGCCACAATAGTTAAATCCTTACCCTCTCGTGCAATATATGATTTGGGATATATTATAGAATCTGAGTTCATTAGTTTTTCCCTTCCAACACCTCTAGGATAGCGTATTGCAATGGGTCCTTCATGCATGAGAACTGCATACTTAAGCATCTCCGAAAGCTCTCGGTAGTCAGCCGGTGACATTATCGACATATTAGGAATATGCCTAAGATAGGAAATATCGTAAATTCCCTGATGTGTTTCTCCATCTTCCCCAACTATTCCAGCCCTATCTATAGCAAACACAACATTCAATTTTTGTCTTGCTATATCATGTATAATCTGGTCGTATGCTCTTTGAAGAAATGTGGAGTATACTGCAAATACTGGTTTCAGCCCTCCGGCAGCAAGTCCTGCTGCAAAAGTAGCTGCATGCTGTTCAGCAATTCCGACGTCAAAGAACCTATTAGGATATTTTTGAGAAAACTCATTAATTCCAGTTCCCTCCTTCATAGCTGCAGTGATAACAACTAATTTAGGTTCGATCTCTCCCAACCTGATTATTTCCCTCCCAAAAACACCTGAATATCCTGTCTCATTTCGTATCAAAGGCTCACCTGTTTCTATATTAAAAGGAGATACTCCGTGGTACTTCGAAGGCTTTTCTTCTGCGTACTTATATCCTTTTCCCTTCCTTGTACAAACATGTACTATTACAGGTCCGTGGATACTTTTAGCATGTTCAAGTCCTTCCATAAGCTTATTTAAATCATGACCATCAATAGGTCCAATATAGTGAAACCCAAGTTCTTCAAAAAAATCTCCAAACATACTTGTGTATTTTACATTACATCGTATCGGCGGTATAGACATTTGCTTTTTTAATGGTCTTTCAGAACAAAAATTATTTAGTTCCAAACTTAGATTACTTTTCTCTTTTACATATAAAGGATTTTTCTTTATACGCTCTAAGTATTTTGATAAACCACCCACACTAGGAGATATAGAAATACCATTATCGTTTAGTATAACAATTACTGCTTTTCCCTGCTCTCCGGCATTATTTAATGCCTCAAAAATCATCCCCCCTGTCATACTTCCATCTCCCACGACAGTAACAACATGATGACTCTCTTTTTTTATATCCCTTGCACTTGCCAACCCTATAGCTGCTGAAACAGATGTACTGCTATGCCCGGTATCAAAACAGTCCATTTTATTCTCTTTTGCTTTTGGAAATCCTGATAGCCCTTTTATTTTTCGTAAATCCTGAAACTGATCTCTGCGTCCAGTTATAATTTTGTGAACATATGCCTGATGCCCTACATCCCATATTATTTTATCTATTGCAGCATCAAAAGAGCGATGTATTGCAAAGGTTAGTTCAACTATTCCTAAGTTGGAAGCAAGATGTCCTCCTGTTTTTGACAAACTACCTAACAAGAAGTCCCTTATTTCTATTGCCAATCTTTCAAGTTCTTCATAACTTAAAGTTTTTAAATCCTCTGGGGATCTTATTCTGTCAAGTATCAAAGTATTATGTTGCCGTTCTTCCAACATCCCGTCCTTCACCTCGCCTTACTTTAGTCTTTCTCAATAGCCTGTAGTTCTATTTGAAAAATAATCAACCAATATCTGCAAATCCCTTACCTGTTTTGAAAATAAATACATCCTCAAGCGTACAATTATGTAATTTTATATCTGTAGCTCCTCTACCAGAAAGAGTTTGAGCAACATCAATGGCATCATTTTCATTTAAAAACACTCGTAAGCTTTTACCGTGCTTTTCTATAATCATTCTCCCATTAGTCTTGTTTTTAACTATATTCTGTATTTCTCCTGTTTCACCATTAAACTTAAACTCTACCACAGTCTCTCCCATTTCCATTTTAAGCTCTTTGGGAGTTCCGGTAGCTACTATTTTGCCTTTATCCATTATTGCCACCCGGTCACAGAGGTCATCAGCTTCTTCTATGTACTGTGTAGTCATTAAGATTGTATATTTTCCTTTTAATTTATTGATAATTTTCCAAATCTCTTTTCTTGCCAAAGGATCAAGACCAACTGTTGGCTCATCCATAATGAGAAATGATGGTTCTTGTATCAAAGCTCTACCAATCAAAACTTTTTGCTGCATTCCTCCTGATAGCTTTGATATGTTCTCTCTTGCTCGGTCTTTAAGTCCAAGTTGTTTCAACATGTTTATGGCTTTTACCTTTGCCTCTGATTTAGAAAACCCGTAGTACATTGCATGAAACATTAAATTTTCTAAAACGTTCAGGTTAGGATGCAAATTTCTGTTTTGTGGAATGATTCCGGTCATTCTTTTTGCTGCTATAGAATCTTCATTTATGTTCTTATTATTTATTAAAATACTTCCCACATCAATTTCACAGAGTTGGCATAAAGAACGTATTGCTGTTGTTTTCCCAGCACCATTCGGGCCAAGCAAGCCAAATATCTCACCCGGTTTTATTTTAAAGCTTATATCATTTAAGCCCCTCATATTACCATAGTCTTTTCTGATACCTTTAACTTCAACAGGCACTTCTGTTGATATTTTCGTCAAAATCATTATTAATTACCCCCTTTACAATACCTATCAATTATACTATTGTCAGTTTATTAGCCTTTTCTTAATCAGCTTTTTTGCAACTGATAGAAACAGTAGAATCACTATAACAACTACTCCTATTGAAATAAAAGTCCATTTGTCAATTGAAAATAGAATACTGTCTCTGAATGCTCTTACTAAGTGATAAAGTGGAGATATATTAAGAACCCATTTATATTCCCCAAGTATTTCTATATTGAAAAAAGTTTCACTGAAAAAAAGCTGTGGCATTACAAAAAGATTTAAGATTCCTACAAATGAATCATGGTTTGGTGCAACTAATGCACATATTATAGTAAAAAGACTGTATAAAATACCTGCAAGTATCAGTACAGAAAACCCAAGTAGATAAGAGGGTTTGAAATTTATAATTTTTGCTCCACATAAGGTGGCAATAGCATATATAACAAGGCTTCCCGAAAGGCTTTTACTGGTAATTCCCAAAGCTTTTCCAAGGACAATTTGCAATATATTTGCCGGAGATGTTAATAGTTCTTCAACATTTTTTGTGAATTGAAAATCAGATAGGTGATCAAATCCAGTTACAAATGTACTGGTTGTCATTATTGTGATAACAACTATCGCACTTGATACATATGTAAGGTAATCTACACTGGATTTAAAAGGTACTATTCCTCCAAGAAGTTTACCTATAGCAAACAACATTATTAGAGGTAGCATAATTCCGGGAATTATAGTCCCCATAGCATTTTTTTTAAACAAGGTCATTTCTCTCTTCCAAATAAGAAACGTCATTTTTTTAACCTCCAGATTCATATATTAAATTTTTTATGTTGCAGACTATTTCTAGTCTGCAAGCATATATTGAACGTTATCATTTTCCACCCTTCTCTGTATATTAAGGTGTTCCATATCGTTAAACATTTTTTCGCTATTCCAGTACCATTTTAAGGAGCTGAAATAACTTTTTTCACAGTTGAAGCCATTTGCAAACTCTATGGCATCATCTAATCCTAAATATTTATTTTTATTTCTCGCTAATAAGTCTACATAATCAAATATAAGCGGATGCCTATGCGTAAACACTCCAAAATTATAGTCTCCGGTTTTATATTGATGGAATTCTGTTGTAATAAATGGAACACCATATTTGACGGAAAGCTGGTTGGTATATTTAGTTATTTCCATTCTCGCATTCTTTTCCATAACTACACGCCGGCCGCTAAAATTAAAGTATTTGTCATAGTTTAAGGAAGGATTAATAGAGTTTATCAAACCTCTCATTTCCTTATATCTGCTCCCTATTAGATGTATAAACCCCATAAGTACATACTTAACACCACAATCCTTCGCCCTTGCTATAATTTTTTCTAGTGATTTCCCTGTATAAACAGGGATAACTGGGTTAATAAAAATTCCTGTAGATATTCCATTATCCCTTAGCTTTTCCAAGGTTCTAAATCTCTCTTCAAACGGCTGTGTCCCTGGTTCCAATATACTCCTCAACATCTCATTTAAATAGGCTATTGAAAAATCAACATGTACCAAATTTCTTGTAGCCATTTCTTTTAGTATATCTATATCTCTTTCAATCAACGGTGATTTTGTGAGTATCGTTGTAGGAATGCCATTTTCCAAGAATATTTCCAATACCTTTCTTGTATAACCCAGCTCTAATTCTATCGGTTGATAAGGATCCTGTATTGTTCCAAGGTGGGTAATACCGCTATAAGCCTTCCATGCCTTTTTACCCAATTCTTTATTAAGTACTTCAATTGCATTGGATTTCAAACAAATTTCTTTTGCAAAATCCTCTGGTTCTAACCCGATATTTTTCATAGTATAACATGCATAACAGTATTTGCAGCCATGGGAGCAACCTATATAATAGTTCAATGTAGCTCTATGAGGATAGAATTTAAATACTGGCCCCTGTGGACGTATTCTATAGAGTAAAGATTTGCATTCTTCTTTTATCATATAATTTTCTCCTTATTAATAACATTTTTCTTCCTAAGTAGCTCTTAGCAACTGATTTGCTTGAAATAACTAAGGAATTATCTTCGATTAACGTAAAATAGTATATTAGATAACAGATTTATTGTCAATTATTCTTAAAACCAGTAATTTATTCCTTAGACCTTGAAATCAAGAGGCGTATTTCCCATATTAAAGTCTCCAGCAGCAGTCTGATATAAGCACTTCTGTCCCTCACTCTTAACTACTTTGCCAATCTCTTTTAGCTCAGTCATTGCAATACTTTTATACATTGATGCCATCTCCTCTGCATACTTAAAAGCACCTACTTTTTTAAAAATATTGGGAATTTCACAGACTCCTTCATCCTGTCGTTTTTCATAATATCTAATAAGTTTTTCCAAGTCCTTACCAGAAGCTGACTCCAAAGCATATGTAACAGGAATAGTTTTCTTACGCTTTTTTATATCACTATTCTGACCTTTTCCTATCAAATCCGGGGATGTCATATCTATCAAGTCATTCTTGATCTGAAGTGCTATTCCATAATTTCGCCCGAATGTAGTATAGCTATTAACAATTGAATTTTCGGCACCTGCAGATATTGCTCCACAGAATGAAGAAAATCCAACAGATGCTCCCGATTTCATCTCTATCATTTTCAAACATTCCTTAATAGAAACATCCACTCTTCCTTCAAAATCAATATCCATACATTCTCCTTCGAATACCTCCTTAACCAACAAATTAAACGCCTCCAGCACCTTCCTCGAAACTTCCAGCATACCCCATTCTTTAACAACGTCAATCATTGACTGGTAGGCTAAACTTAGCATACAGTCACCTCCAACGATTGCCTTCTGCATTCCCCACTTCTTCCATACTGCCTCTTGTCCCCTTCTAAGTTCATCCTCATCAATTATGTCGTCATGTATCAGTGAAAAGTTGTGAAATAGCTCCATAGCAGCTGCTAATGGTAATGCCTTTTCATTGTTGCCACAAATAGCATTACATACTAAAAGACTCATTCTTGCCATCATTCTGCTTCCCGTTCTTTTAAGTTGATGTTCTGTCATACTTAATAACGCCGGGGTTTCCTTCAATTTCATTAATTTTGAGTTTATAATATCATCAAGCTTCTCTATTCCCTTTTCCATTTTCCACCTACCTTTATCCCCTGCATCTATAGGCCTTTCTCTTTAATTATCACAAGCGACTCATATAGTAGCATCAATTTTTGTTCCAACTCTCGTATAAAAAACTCTATTTCAGATGTCGGAGGTAATTCCTCTCTATCAACAAATGCTATTGTCTGTTCCAAAATCTGATTGCTTGCCAAAGTTAACACCCTATCTGCTATGTCACAATTTTTTTTACAATTCTCTGTTTCATTGTCAGCAAGACTTCTTTCCCACTTCATAAGATACATGATACAGTTTATTTTATTACCCCACTTAGCTCCTGCTCTTTCAAGAATACTACAAAGAACTTCTGTTTTATTTTCGGCTATTTTATACTTTCCGGCATTCAAACGATTTTCATCCCGGAGCATTTTTTCTGCAGTAGTTCCATCAAGACACATCATTCTTTTTCTAAAGCTGCCAATGCTTAGTTCTCCAATATCCTTTAAAAGGTTTAAGGTCTCTTTTAGTTCCTCCATTGTAGTCCAAGGATCAAAAGGAATAACTCCTACAAACACTTCAATTTTAAGATCTTTTAGTATTTTGACTGCATTTCTGCATTGCTCGACAGTTGAATTTCGTCTAAGCCTGTCCAGACCTGATTGTGCTCCTGATTCGATTCCTATAGAGGCTGCTACCAGACCAGCTTCTTTTAGTAACGCAAACACATCTTTTGATACCTCTTCTGGGCGACACATTATCAAGAATTTTATTTTTAGTCCTCTCTTGATTATCTCCTTAGCTATTTTTGCAGCCCTTTCTTCGCCCTTCTTCTGTACTCCAATAAAGCTGTCATCTACAAAGATTACCTTATCCACCCCATAATATTTTATTAGGTTTTGAAGCTCATCCACCACATTTTCTGCCGATCTCGGTCTCCAAAAATTTTTTACTATTGAACCGTAGAAGCTAGAGGCTGAGCAAAAAATACATTTTCCATAACACCCCCTGCAAGTAGATATTGAAGCATATCCCTGCATTTCAAGTACCTGTTTTAAATGGTCCCTACTCGGAAAAGGTAATGCATCCAAATCTTCAATAAATGGTCTTAATGGATTAACAATCAAAGTATCTTCTTTCATAAGCACTAATCCCTTTACATCATCAATCGTGCCACCACTTTCAATCTTTTTTACCAGTTCCAACATTGTATACTCTCCCTCAAATAAAATAAGAGAGTCTGCTCCAACCTGTTCAAGTACCTTTTTATATGCAACAGTTATATAATGTCCACCCGCTGTAATATGTGATTTAACTTTTTGTTCGCGTAGACTTGCTATAATCTTCTTTGTTATAGGTATTGCTGCAATTGAAGGCACTGAAAATGCTACAACTATGGGGTCTATTTTTTTGACATATTCTACAATACTCTCAATTTTTCTTTCTTCAAGATAGCAGTCTATGAGTTCAACCTCGTAGTCATGTTCTCTCAATATTGCAGCTATATATCCAAGTCCAAGATTTTCTCCTATATCTGAAAACGGCCCCTTTTCCTGTGGAGTAGATAAACTTCCAACTATAGGTGAATTAATTAGTACTACCTTCATTTTCCCACTCCTTTTAGCAGTTAGTAATATCAAATCAATCTATTTAGTATTTTTATGCTTATACTGAGTCACCATTAACAGGTTTTATACTATAACTTTTAAGCTTTACAAGCATTTCTGAAATATCTGCCAGAAGTGCGGTTTTAGTCCTATCCTCAGCTTCAATAGAAAGTGTAAGCGGTATAAAAGTGTAAATAATACTATATAAAAATTTTTCTATAAGTTCGCCTTTTTCCTTAGCATCTACCTCAAAGTCTAACAAAGGATAAACTTCTGCTTTACTCATTTCCTTTTCTTCATCTGAAAGGAGCTCTCTGCTTGTTGTCTTGACAGAGTTGCTTTCAGCTATTAAAATATTGCCTGCATTGGATGAACATGTATATTTGAAAAGCACCTTTCCCCCTGTTTCTTCAAAGGCATTTACATACATATCAAGGTCAATACCATTATTCATTTTCCCTTCAAATCCGGAATTATTATTTAATAGCAGTATTAAAAATTTCATTAAAATTTCCCTTCCTATTTAACTTAGTTTGAGCTTTGCCATCCTTTCTTAACAAACTTCGAAAATGAGCTTGAATACACTCTAATCTAACTCATAGTTTTATCCTGATACTGGATAATAATCCAGTATCAGTTACATTTTTGTTTTAAAACCTACTTATTCTCAATCATATGTAGTAGCCCATGTTTTTCAAGCTTTTTATACATATCCTTCATACTGTTTTTGGGTGTTTCACTGTATACAGCCTGAGCCATATCCTCATCCCTGACAATTCCTGAACCACGGCTTTTTGCAAATTGCTCGGCCTTTGCTGATGTTTTTTTCCTAGCAACTCCTCTAAACATCCATGGTACTATCTTTATTATATCCTCGTATTTTTCAAGGGTAGCCTTGTCCCATTTCAATCCCTCAAGCTGAATTGCATCATCCTGTACCAATGATCCTGTAACAACTTGGTCAATACCCTCCTGAAGTAAATCTATATAGTTCTTATATGTATCACTCACTTTGTCAACTTCAATAACCTTTTCTGCAATCTTTTCACAGTAATTACAGGTAACACCACACATGCTTCTGCAATCCTGATTTTCATTCATAAAATGGTTAATAAATCCATCTAGTTTTGTATTATCTATATTGATTTGCGGTATTGGAAAATTCATTACATAGTTAAGTCTCGCCCATTCTTCATCGGTCCATGATTCAACTTTTTCTATTTCGTCCTGTGGTATGTTCATTGCTACCGGACAGATTATATCTGCTAGATTTCCCTCATACTTTCTATTCACATACGCTTGTGCGCATTTATAAATCCATTCGGATGCTAAATGACGTGCTCCTATCTTCAAAATATCTATACCAATATCCTCATAGATCTTTACATCTTCAGGGCGAATCCAGTTAGCCTTTATTACTCTAGCAGGATTTGTCGTATGCTCCCTCATACATTTCATAACACAGTAATCAGTAAACTTTTCTTCATTAGGATCATGACATTGGCTGGAATGTGCCCCTACATTGAAATGGTATTGACGATAAGGACATTCATAGAGACAACCTACATTAGCCAACACCTCAAGTTTAACATCAGTTGACTTTCGTAATGCTTTTAGAAATTTGAAATCCCTATTTGAGCTGCCCCCGATTGTCAGGATATCTGCTCCCAGTTCTACAAAATGTCTTGCTGATTCAATTGATCCTATATTGTTTACTATCGAAGCTTTAACTTTTAGATTTGGATGCCTTTTTTTAATCATTTCAATAAGAGCTGGTATTGCTACTGTGACAATATCTGCGCCAAGATCATTTACCATGTCAATATCTTCGAGTATTTTCGTTAACCCCTTAGGATTATATTCATTATTTCCAAGGCAAGATGTATTCATAGTATAATTAAATCTCATACCCAATGAATGCACGTAGTCGACATGCTCCTTAGCCTCTCTATAACTCACGCCGGGCAGAACAGCAGATGCAAAAGCTGTTCCAGTATTTGTTGAACGAAGTGAGCCAAAAACTTCATCCACCTTTAAATCTGCAAGTTTTTTTACCAATTCCTTATTCCATCTTGTACTTACACTTACATCCATAATTACTCTACCTCCTAAAATTTGTTTTAAATATCATATTTCAAATTACGCCCATATGAACAAACCATCTAAACTAAGAAGTCAAGCTCAAAGGCATAATATAAAATGTTTTTACTTTTTAATAAAAACACTTATTCCGAGTCATAGTAAAAACCGTAGCTTTTAATGTTTACCCCTTTATCCTTTGCTTCAAGATATGCTTTTAGTGTCAAATCAGCTTGCGAGCATACTCTTTTCAATACCGAACCGTTTTTTTCCTCAGATTCATAAGCACAGCCTCCACCGCAAATCAAGGAGACATTACAATTTTTACAATCAGGAATCTTAAGTACGTTTCTATCATTCCATTTCTTCATTCTTTCCTCATCAAATATAACTTTGTTGTCATATGTACCAAATGACTTATCTTCATGTCCAATTGATACCAAACATCGATAGATGTTTCCGTCAGTTCCGAATATATACTGCTGTTGACGTAAGCCTTCGCAATGATAGAAAGCAAGTGGCCGACTCAGGCTGTTCTTATCTTCTTCCAAAAGATTTACAACATTATGAAGTACTCTTAGTGCTCCTAGACTAAATACTTTCGATACCAATCCCCCACTCTTTTCATCCTCATCTATAAATTCTTTTATTAATTCATGCTCTCTCATTGTTTTACTTTCTGGAGATTCAACCCATCTTATCGGAGAAACATAATATCTGAATATTGGCACCTTATTCCAACCCTTTTTAATTACAAATTCCGCCATATCCTTCAATTTATTAATGTTTGTCCTATCTGCGTCCATTCTCAAATTTACAGGTATACCCATTTTTAAAAGCATATCTATGCTTTCAACCGTCCGTTCAAAGCTACTTTCTCCGTTTTCGGAAACCCTATGCATGTCATGGATTTCCTTTGGTCCATTTAAAGTGAGCATAACGGAATCTATATATTTCTTGTACTCCTCAATTAGATCTGAAAAGTCGGGAAGTTCAAGGCCATTTGAAAATGCTACAATTTTACTGTTTCTGCCTTCACGTTCCTCATTCAATATGAACTCAGATATTTTCTGTAAGCAGTACCTAACTATATTTTTATTTTTATTTAAAAACGGCTCTCCCCCGAATAGGACTATCCTCGTTCCATTTATTCCACGTTCTTCACGAATAGAGCCTATTACTTTTAAAATTTTATCAATTTCATCTTCTCCCATACATTTATCCTGAATATGTATGTCGTTTTCATAGCAATATTTACATCTAAGATTACAACCGTAGGTCAAGCAAATTCCAAAAAGCAAATTCTGCTGGTTTAAATCATCTTTAGCTTTAGCAAACAGCTTTTCTACCAGCTTTTCCTCATCTGATACGCTATCAAAAAGTGCTTCTATATCATTAAGTTTCGCATTAACTTCATCGCTTACTTCATTTACTTCACCCCCTCTTATTTCCATAATTATTTTAGAGAGACTATTATCTCCATAACACAATTTACCGTTTAAGGTATTTACAAAACATGTCTTTCCAGACGGTATTTTGTATTCAAATATGTACTTTGTCAAATACATTTCTATATCTCCTTTTGTATGAGATTAAATAACTTAATATCCTGCTGAAATGTCGGCCTATTCTCATAAACTACATCATTGAGGAAAAACTCCATACCTTCTTCCATGCTATCCAAGTACATCCTTAGAATTTTTTCAGTTTCGGTACACACAGGATTATAGGCCGACCCATTTTTTTCCATTGCTTCATATGCACAGCCTCCTCCACATAGAAACGCAACAGGGCAATGTTCACATTTTTTAATGAATAATACATTCCTACATAACCAACTTTCCAATCTTTCTTCGTCCGGCTCAAATACAGGTCTGTAAGTTCCCATCGAATATTCTGCTCGCCCAGTTACTTTTGTACATGGGTAAACATATCCGCAGGATCCAAATATAAACTGATGCTGTTTACCTGCTATACATCCCTGGAACTGGTGATAACTTATGCTTTCCCCAGAATTCAAAGCACTTTGACAAAAATTAATTACATTTTTTAAAAGCCTTAAATCCCCGAAGTTTAGAAGGTTTTGTCTCAACAGCTTCTTATGATACATCTCCATAATCTCTTGTACTAGTTCATATTCATTAAGCCCATTCCCATCCTCTTTACGTAAGTATTTAATTCTACTTACATACATGCCTTTAAACTTGTTATCATAAGTCCATTCATGTTCATCTGCAAGCTCCTGTATATCAGGTAAACATTGAATATTTCCTCGATCAATATTTAATACTGCCAGTACAGGAAAGTTTTCCGTTAAAAGTTTGTCGATAGTTTCTACCGCATTGTCAAAACTGCTACCTCCCTCAGGTTTTTTCCTATAAATATCATGGGTATCCCTATTCCCAGCAATTGTTATCTGAATACAGTCGATATAGTTTTTATACTTCTTTAATAGTTCCAGATAGGCTAATGTATTTACACCATTAGAAAAAATCATTAATTTGCAGGTGCTTCCTCTCTTCCTCATGCCATCAATATGTTCTGCAGTCTTTTCGAAAAAAGCTTTTAACAGTTCAGCATTTTGTAGTAGAAAAGGTTCTCCGCCCTCCAATATTATTTTTGATTCAATCCACCCCCTTTTTTCCTGTTCATGTTCTATTATAGAAAACATGCTGTCAATGTCCTTTAGTGACATTGATTCACTGTCATCATGGAGTCCCTCTTCATAGCAGTAGTTGCATCTTAGATTGCATGCATAAGAAAGACAGCAAGCGTAAACTATTGGTTTTTTTCTATTCTCTTTCCAAGCCTCTCCACTATACTTATCCAGCAAAAGAGTCTCCTCCGTCTGACTTTCAAAGGCATACCCATTTTGCTTTAAAAAAAGTATATGCTCGGTAGGTACGTTAGCTATATTCCCATCCTTCAACTCATTTAATGAAAAAACAAGCTCTTTGCTAACAAAATTTATCTTTCCAACAAGTGTGTTTACCAGAAGCAATCTTCCTGATGGGAGTTTATGTTCTAAAAAATATTTGGTAATATACATTTTTTACTCTCCTATTTGTATACTGTTTCTCGGTGGATTAATCCAGTATTGTTCTCTATGCTATCTAGATATGCATGAATAATCTTTTCAGTATTTGGACATACAGGAACATACTCTGAACCGTTTCTTTCTGTCGCTTCAAAAGCACATCCTCCGCCGCAAATAAAAAGTGCCTTGCATTGCCTGCAGCTTTCTAGTTCCAATACACTCCTACTGTTCCAACACTTTTCCTTTGGTATCTTAATTTCAATTTCAGGCTTATATCTGCCTATTGCATACTTTGTGTTTCCTGCAGCAGGTGAACAAGGATATATATGTCCATCAACAGTAAATGAATACTGGTTTGAACGATTTCCACAACCGGTGATATGCTGTCGTACATCCTCCTCTCCGAATTTAGTCTTCTTATCACTGAAATCAAAGAAGTTCATAACATTTTTTAGAAGCCTCATATCTTCGAAATTAAATTTATTAGTTTGTATTTTATTATCTGCAACCATGGACATAATTTCTTCAATCATCTGATCCTCTGTCATAGAATTTTCTACTGTCATATATCTATTTTTCACCCTGCTGACACAGCAACCCATAAATGAGGTTTTCTTATCCCATTCCTTTTCTGATATTATTCTGGATATAAAAGGTAAATATTGTATGTTTTTTCTGTCAGTATTAACTACAAGCCACATAGGAATACTTAAATTTATAAGGGTATTTATCCCTTCCACCGTATAATCAAAACTTCCAGAACCATCGCTAAAAACTCTGGATTTATTATGTATCTCTTTTGGGCCATTAAGCGTAACAAACAAATAATCTATATTTCTTTTATTCACTTCAAGAAACTCCTTATAGTAGGGCAAATCAACTCCATTTGAAAATGCGAGTAGTGAATATCGCTTTTCCGTTTTTGAACCATTTTCAACAAGTGCTCTATAGCCTTCCATAAAATATTCAATAATGCCGTAATTTTCTTTAACAAATGGCTCCCCACCGAATAATACAATGGTCGCTTTTTCTGCATCATTTTCTGTGTAAATCTTTTCAATAGCTAAAAACACCTTGTCAATGTCTTCTTGTGTCATAACATCATGTGTATGTTCTATACTTGCATAATTGCAGTAATCACAGTTAAGGTTACAGTTGTTTGATATATGCACAAAAAATGTAAGTGGTCTTTTTTTCATTGAGTTAAAAGCTTCATTTGCCATATTTTCTACAAGTTCTAACTCTTTATTAACCGATTCATATATAAATCCTTTCCTTTTAAAGTCGTTTTCAATGTCTGGGTCAATAGGAAAACTATTGTTCTCTTGCAATTTCTTCATTGCCTCGATATGCTTTTCTGAAATATCTATAATTTCTCCAGTTAAAGTATTAAGGAGTCTTTTATCCCCTGATTTTTTTGTATGCTCAATAAAATATTTAGTAAAATACATTTACGTCCCTCCTTTATAATCAGTCCATATCCATAAAATTTCACTCATAAAGTACGTCCTTATGTGTTATGCATACGCCTTCCTCTAAGCTATCCAAATACATCTTCAGTACATCTTCAGTTCTAGTACATATTGGGTTACTTTTGGAACCATTTTTCTCTGCCGACTCATATGCACATCCCCCTCCACATAGAAATGCAACTTTGCAATCTTTGCACTTCGGTATTGTTAATACATTTCTATTCAGCCACCAGCTTTCTTTTATTTCATCGAAATGGTATTCAGGTGAAAAGCTACCAATTTCATAGCCTTTTCTTCCCATTGCTGGAGCACAGCAATATATGTTTCCATCTACTGCAAAAGAATATTGACTATTTCTACTATTGCAGCCGCTGAACTGATGATATTCGGGAATATCGGGATTACCAATGGCATTGAGCTTTGCTACCTCAACAAAATTCATAACACTTTTCAAAATCCTCATATCACCAAAGTTGTAGGCCCCCGGTAGTATTTTTTTAGTACGAATCATATTAAGAATTCTTTCAAGCATTTCATCTTCACTAAGAACATCTGGATTGTAATTTCTATGATCCTTTACCTTACTAATATAGCAACCTACGAAATACTTGTTTTTATTCCATGCATGTTCTTCAATAATTCTTGTCAGCTCAGGCATTCTGTCAATATTGCTTCTGCTTACATTGGCTACTATCCATGTTTTTATTCCAACATCTAACAGTGTATTTACTCCTTTAATCACAGCATCATAGCTTCCACTACCATTTGCGGTTATTCGGTGCTCATCATGCAAGTCCTTGGAACCATTTAACGTTACAAATATAATAGAAATCTGATCTGCATATCTTAATAAAAGATCCTTAAAAGACTTAATCTCAACACCATTTGTAAATACTGATAAGATCACCTTTCTATCGTTTTCCTCTTCCTTCTTTTTATATTCAATCGCCTTTGTAAAGAAGTATTCAACTGACTGCCTATTACAGCTCATAAATGGTTCCCCACCCGAAAGCACAATTCTGGTAGTTTTTCTTTTTTCCTTTTCTTGAATTTTACTCATTGCTGCAAATGCTTTATCAATATAATCGTTAGTCATCACAGGAGTTTCCCTGTCAAGATAACGATAGCAGCAGTAGGTGCACCTAAGATTACAATCATAAGTTATGTAGTGGAAAAATGTCATCGGCATTTCCATTCTGGAAGCCTCCGCTTTCTTTATAGCATTATCAATTATTTCATCTTCCTCTTCTTTTGTATTAAATACATATCCACCATGCTTTAAAAAGTTGAGATTACTTTCACAGATTTCCGACGTTTCCTTATTCTGAATTTGCCGTAGAGTATTTAAAACCTCGTCATAGCAATTGTCTATCCTCCCTGTCAGTGTATTGATAAGTAGTTTTTTCCCTGAAGGTAGGCGGTGTTCAAAACAATACTTAGTAACATACATTTTTTCTTCTCCCTCCTTTATCTTTTACCATTGTCTTAATAAATCCTTATAGCGTATATTTACTCCTGCCTCCTGACTATCCAGATAAGCATGTAATATATCTTCCGCATCGGTACAAACCGGGTCATGTATACTGCCGTTTATTTCTGAGGCTGCGTAGGCACAACCTCCGCCGCATAAAAATGCGACCTTGCAGTTCCTGCATTTCGGCAAGCTCAAAACATCTCTGTTACTCCACAATTTCAAGCTTTCATCCTGTATGTCCAGTTCAGGCTTAAAGAATCCAAGCCTATATTTTTCAATTCCCATTGCCCCTGAGCAAGTATATAGTTCTCCATTTACGCTGAAGGAAAACTGTCCTAGTTCTCCAGACAAGCATCCATAAAAGCGATGAAACGGCTTAGCAAATCGCCTTTCCGTGCCTGACTCAGCACACAATTTAACAATGCTTCTTAGTACACGCATGTCCCCGAAATTAAATACCTCTTGAGCATGGATATCTTCTTTTAAACTTCTCGTTATTTCTTCAATAAGTTGACTTTCTCTTATAGCGTTGCAATTTTCCGGTTTGTAATACTTTATTCTCCCCGCATAATATCCAGCAAAGCTAGGTTTTGCAGTCCACCCACGTTTGTCAACAAATTTGATTATTTCAGGAAGCAGGTTAACATTGCTCTTGTCAAGGTTTGTTACGGGCCATGTTTTAATATTCAAATCAAGCAAAGTCTCAATGCCTTTAACTGCTGCATCAAAAGTTCCAGTTCCATCCGGAAACTTACGCAGACCATCATGACTTTCCTTTGAGCCAATTAATGTCACTAAAATCTGTTCAATATATTGGCTGTATTTAGCAAGTAATTTTTTGAATAAAGGTATTTCAACTCCATTGCTAAAAATCATAAGCCTACATTCTCTGCCTTCTGATTTTTCCATTTCCATATTGAGGGTAACTCTTTCTAAAAAGTATTCAATAATGTCATAGTTTTCTTTAATAAATGGTTCCCCTCCAAATAAACAAATCTTACTTCTTTTTCTTCCTGATTCTTTAACTATTTTGCTAATAGCAAGAATTACAGCATCAATAGTATCTTTATTCATTACATTCTTATTATTTTTCAGATAATTGTAGCAACAGTAAGAACACCTCACATTACAGTCATATGTGAGATATACTACAAATACAAGAGGTTCTTCCCGTTCCTCCTCATCTTTTCTGTGTCTCCAATATTCAATAAGTCTAGTTTCTTCTTCGATTGAATTCAGAATATATTTCTTTGCTTTTAGTTCTTCAAGAGAATTTAAATCGAGACCATCAAAAGAATTATTTTCTATACTATCAAGTTCTTTTAAATGACGTTCTTCAATCGGGTCAATCGTACCTGTCAGAGTATTTACCAGTACTCTTTGACCCGATTTATATTTATGTGTTAAGTAATATTTTGAAATATACATCTCACCAACTCCGAATTAATTATTTTTTTTCAAGAATTTTTTTATATTTTGCCATTACCTGAAGGAAAAAAATGTAAGGATATATATAATAGTCAGCTGGTTCAATAGCAGCAGCAGTATATGCTCCAGGTAATATACCACCTTCTCCCTGTTGTTTGATAAGATATGATATTCCTCGTTCAACTTGCTCATGGTATGTGATATGGTCATTTTCCAAAAAGCTCAAAACTGCCCAGCACGTATGAACCACTGTGCTTTTCCCTCCTATTGGAGTTCTCGAATAATAGCTTGAATAGTGCTCACCCCATCCTCCGTCATAATTCTGAAAACCGGCAAGCCACTTTAATCCATCATCCACACACTTCATTCTTTGAGTACTTTTTAGCTTTCCAAGCCCTATCAAGACTCTCGAAGTACCATATATATAGCAAAGTCCCCATCTTCCATACCAGCTACCAAAGACCGCATCACTTTCTATCCATTTTATTGCCTTTTTTATTTGGGGCGAATCCAGACTATAGCCATTGTCAGCCAATGCGCTGATAGCATGTCCCGAAACATCTGCTGTACTTGGATCCTTTAGCTCATGCCCATATTCTACATGGTAAGGTGGCAGAAGCCCTGGTTTCTTCCTGCTCTGATTTTTGTCAAATGCAGCCCAGCCACCATCCTTGTTTTGGTTACTTAATAAATATTCAATTGCTTTTTCAATACATTTTTCAAATATTTTGTACCCATGTACTTTCGCTTTAGCAAGAGCCATAAGTACTAGAGAAGTGTCATCATTATCCGTCAACTCTCCATTATCGGAAGTGAACCCCCAACCGCCATAAGATGATTGCGTTCTTAAAAGATAGTAAACGCCTTTCTTTACAGCGTTACTACTATATTTGCTGGTCTCAAATAGTGCACAGGTTGCTAATGCAGTATTCCAGATTTTTAAATCAAACCGATTGAGTCTATTTGATTTTTTCTGTATACAACTTTCTAAAAAAGCTAACCCTCTCTTGATTTCCTGCCAATCATTTTTGTATCCTAATAAATGTAGAGCATAGATAGATCCAATAGTCGGCAGAATAGTCTTAAACCAGCTACCATCCCTCAGTTGCATAGAAAGGATTTGCTTTTCCAACTTTCTTAACGCTGTTTTTCTTAAAAAGCCTTTATTCTTTCCTGTCTTTACGGCTCCAACTACCTGAAGCTGTGGAAATGCATTCCTTGTCCATGCTGAGGGAAATAAAAATATACTCCATTTGAATACTTTAGGAAAAAGCATATGTAGATATCCTAAAAATTTGCCAACTTTTAATGGTATAAAGACCATTTCAGGTGGTGGAAAATAAAATTGTTCATTCTTTTTTACAAGGAGCATTTCGGTGTAAGGATCAACCCACCTGCTTCCTTCATAGTTTTCCAGCCATTTTTCTATCTTCTTCTTCTGTCCTTGTGAGATATATTTTTCTATAGAGCGATAAGCAAATATTGTACTTTTGAAATCACCCTCAGATGCTTCAGAAATAGGCCCCCAGCTTCCATCAATATTCTGTCTTTCCAAAATTCCTTTTACAAGCTCGCTCTTCCCAATATCCAGTTTTAGTTCATCCTGTAATATCAAAAATCCAGCATCAGCCCATATACTAAAATCAACATCGCTAGAGAAAGCGCCGTCGGAATTCTGAAAAGTCAAAAGTTTATTAATTCCTATTTTAATGCACTCATCTAGAGTTCTTGCGTCTAAGCCTAACATAAGCACCTCCAAATAATCAGTTGTGTTATATAACATTAAATAAGACTATTGCTCCAGCAAGTTCAAGTAACCATAGCACAGTAGTTCCAACCTTAGTAATAATTCCGCAGTGAGCTTCAATTTCTTCATACCTGTTCATCCTAAACATTACCCTTAATATATAATCCACCATTATAACGGCTAATATTACCAGGCTTATTAGAATATAAATTGACATTGCTTTTGAGGTTGCTGCTACTGTGTAAAATCCATATGTCCAAATAGCAACACCTGCTGGTATAAATATTAGACCAATAAAGAGTGCTACCTTATATCCAAATGTAACTGCAATTGTGTTAGCAATTCCTTTATCATCCTTCCAATCCCATGTTTCACCTACCATAAACAACCCAAATAGATTTATAGCCATTCCCACAACACAAAAAGTAATAATATGATGATAAGTTTGAGTAAACAGGTAATATCCAAATGGCATTGTAATTACCAATGGTACTCCCCTTCCAACATCTCCGAGAAAAGGATACTTTTTTAGTCTTACAGGTTTAGCAGAATAAATAACAGCGAAAATTGTTCCTATACCCCATAAAACTACTAGTAAAATCAAGCCATTACTGTACGATAAATGGAGACAAATCAGAAAGCCGATTACTATACTAAATACAACAAAAAGTGCCAATCTGGTATGTCCTATAATATCTACGGCTTGAGTCAGCTCACTCTTAAAACGTTTGTCCATTTCGTAATCCGCAAGTACATTAATATGAACCGCGCTGTAGTGAGCTAGTATTACAATAAGTAGCCCCTCTATAAATGTAATAATGGAGTGCAGGTTAATCGTTGCAAAATTTCCATTTAGTCGTGTAACTGACATTCCAAGAAAAACCCCTATAAAATATGGTGTTAGGTCAGCAGTGAAATATTCTGCTCTTCCAGCAATGATAAATAGTGCTTTTAAAAAGCCGGTTTTTTTATTCTTTGTACACAAATCACTGCCCATCAGAAATCACCTCCTTTAGAAATAAACTTTCGGTATTCTCCTAATGCCATTAGTGGGAATACTCTACTATAATTTGTGTTTTCATAAACTTCCAGTGCGCCTACTGTGTGAGGTGATGGCCAATTTCCATCTTTGCATTGCGTTTCCAGAATATACTTAGCTCCTTTCTCAATAGCACTAGAATACTTGGGGGCAACAGAAATTAAAGTTGTAAGTGCCCATGATGTATGTACAGCCGTACTCATTCCAATTCCCGCATATTCCTCCTTAAAGTAAGAAACATAGCATTCACCCCAACCGCCATCACTATTCTGGTGTTCAACGAGCCATTTAATGGCTTTTTGCACATAATCAGAATTCATATCTTCACCAATAACCTGCAATGCCTTTAACACCCTTGTGACCGCATAAATATAGCACAACCCCCATCTTCCATACCAAGGGCCAGATGGAAGTTGATCTTTTTTCAAAAAACTTATAGCTTTATCTATAGAAGGGTGACCTACTCTATACCCTACTTCTCCTAAAGCAATCATTACATGTCCGGTAACATCTGCAACACTTGGATCTTTTAGAATGACCATACTATCTTCAATTGTAGTCGGAAGAGTTCCAGGTGTTTTTTTCGCTTGTTCCTTGACAAATGCGGCCCATCCCCCATCTTTATTTTGCCTTCTTTCCAGCCATTCTGCGCTCTTCATCAAGTAGTCTTTATTTACTCCTATTTTACTTAAAGCCTGCATAGCTACTGCTGTATCATCACAGTCAGGATATATATTAACCTCTGGGCAAAATCCCCAACTACCGTTTCTGAATTGTGAATTTATAATGTAATACTTTGCTTTTGCAACGTTATGATTACTATCTGTCAATCCCGCACTTGCCAATGCGAGAAGAGCAAATGAAGTATCCCATACAGGGAGCCAAAATCTATGTACATAACCATTTTCTTCCCTGCGTCTGGTTTGAAGAAAACCTAAAGCCCTTTGAATAACATCGCTGTTTAAATCATGTCCAAGCTCTGCAAGTGCAAGGGTAGGATATACTGTGGGTTGGAAAGTTCCAAACCAGCCTCCATTACTCAGTTGATTATTTAATAGCATTTTTTCAGCTTTCTTAATTGCCATACGCCTTATTGGACTCCAGAGGCCTTTCTTTTGCCTCAAGGTCTTTAGCAGTATTCCACCTGCAGCACCATCACGAACCCAAGCTGGAAGAAATCTATTAAAACCAAACTTGGAATTTGCCGGAATAAGCATCATTTCAATTGGTGGAACCTTTATATCCTTCCATTTCTTTCTTCCAAAACATGCTAGAAATATTTCGGTAAAAGGATCTATATACTTTTCGTCTACAGTTTTCATATATTCCTTACCCTTTGCAACGCACTCAGGATAAACATCAAGCAGTTCAAGAGCAAGAATACAAACTACGGTGTTTCTTGCAGCTGCTGATTTCAATTCGAGCATCTCCTCCATTTTATCCTCATCTAGATTAGGAAGCGGCAAAGCTTGCTTGTCCAATATTCCCCAGCTACCATCTCTCCTTTGAAGTCCCATAATGCAATGCGCTGCCTTACTCTCCCATTCTGGTTCAGTTATTCCAAGAATTTTATTAGTTATAATAGCTACCGCGGTTGGATAAGCATTATAATATATATCTCCCTGCCAAAAAGTACCCATATATTGGTTCTCAAATACATTTACTAAAGCTCTGTCAATAGAAGAATTAACTGCTTCCTTTAGATGTACTAATTCCATAAAAATCATCCTTTCATATGTTAATCCGTTAAGGTAATCAATATAATGAATGACATTAAGTTATGTCTTTTAAATTTGAGATAATTTTTCATAAAAATTCATTTTATACTATTAAGTAAATGCTCTAAATAATTAAAGAGCTTATCGATAAATCATGAAAAATACGTTTGAAAAAAGTATACTGAAAGAAGAAATTGCTACCCACACCGGAATGCGCATTTCATATCTTTTTATAAGTGTCTCCATAACGGTAGTATCATTTTTTGATTTTACCAGAAGCTGGAGGATACCTAAAAATGGTACAAGCTGCCCTAATGTAGTTAATATTAATCCAGAAGTATTAAGGTACTCTAAATTAGAATATCCATAAACCAATAGAATACCTCCAAGCATTACAAGCAAAAGAGAAACCTTTACAGCTTTCAAAACACCCATCTGAACTGGTGGAGTAATAATGCCATCTGCCTTATCCTCAGTATAATCAGCTGCAGTATAGTATAGGCCATTACCATATTGTACAAATGCAAGCCCCAAAATCATTAAAAAAACAGGTACACTTAATGACGAATTCAACGTTAACCAACCATACAAAGGAGGCAAAAACATTATTATTAGGAAGAGGGAAATAGAATTTAGAATACCTCTTCGTTTAAACCTTAAAGGTTCTATTGAATACGCCATTGTAAAAAATGTACCTATTATAAGAAGGATTAATAGGTTATAGTTTTTTGTAAAATACGAAAGTAGAAAACCCGAAAGAGAAAACAATAAAAATTCAACCACCAGCATCTTTCTGACAAAAGGCTTTCCAAGCACATCAATAGCCTTTGTTAATCGGACCTTTGTTGGAGATTTTTTATCAAAGTTATAATCAAAATAAACATTTATAGCCCCTCCCCAGTATGTTGCAATGTTATAAGTTATAAATGCTAAAATTACGGGTATACTTATCAGCTCCTTAAATGAACCGAGGTTTAAAATCATAAAAGAAAGAATTATACCCTCGCTCACTGGAGTAAACTCAAAACGATTTACTACTAAAAATGCCTTTAGTTTTTCAAAAAATGATACTTTCATCGTTAACCTCCTATTTGTATAACGTTGTACTATGCTTAAATTATACTTAAACTGCTTATTTATAACAGTTCCAACAATTTTATGTATATTTCAAAAATAGTACTATATTTTTAAGACTAATCACAAAACCTTCATTATTCCCCTCATCCTCACATAACTAATAGCCTCTTTGCAGTTACTCGCATTAAGTTTTTTCAAAATATGATTAATTTGATTTTTTACTGTACTTTCAGACTTATATAGTCTTTTCATAATCTGGTCTTTTGTGTAACCAGCCTCTATAAGTTCAAAAACTTCCTTTTCGGCTCTTGACAATTTATTCAGAAATTCATTTTCCTTGAGCTTAAGATAATCTTTGAGAAGAACTTCCATTGGAGTAATACTGTTATAGCAATCCCTTATTGCTTTAAGAATCCCATCAAAATCATTCATTAAAATACAATTTGTTGCACCTGCAGAAAAGGACTTTATAATTGCTTCATCTTCAAATGATGGAGAAAGAATTATAACCTTTGCTAAATTCCTTCTATTTAATATAGCAGCTGTGTAAGCACCCTCAAACTTTATGTCATTAAGGTTCAATGCAATTAGTACGATATCAGGATTAGCTATATCAGCAACCTTCAACGTATCATTCATATTTTCTGTAGTTCCAACAATAAAAATATCCTTTTCTTTGTTTAAAAAGTCTATTATTTTCTTCAACCAGTAATAATTGTTGTCTGCCAGCATCACGTTAATTTGACTCATAATATTTACCACCAATAATATTTAGTTACATAGTTATTTAAATTTTCTAAAACAAACACTTACCTCTACTTTTTATCAGAACAAGGGATTAAATTCATGACAATGAAAATTATCAGAAATAGTAGACATGTGCCTCCAAAGAATACATAGTTTATACCAAATAGTTCATATACTACGCCCATTACCATAGGTCCTACAGCCTGTCCAAACCTGAGTCCCACACCATTAAGCGACATAAAAGTCGCAGTTTTTCCTTCTTTAGCATGATCTCCAAGCATAGTCTGAATGCAGGGGATACATATTCCATTCGCAGCACCAAGTAAGAAAATTGGAATCAATAAACTCCAAAGTGTAGGCATAAAGGGGACTATACTAAGCAATATTGCATATAGTAAAAATGCAAATTTTATAAGTGATTTAATTCTGAAGAGCCTTATTAGTCTGACTACAAATATGGACATTAAGGCATCTGCAATTGACATACTGGCTAATATAACTCCTATCATAAATGAGGAAGCATTAAAACGTGACTTCATTAAAAAAGGAGTATAGGTTAGATATACTCCATAAAATATAAAGAAAACTGACACGCATGTTATAAACGTCTTAAGAACCTCTACGCTTTTGAATCTTATAAGAGTACTTTTCAAATACGCAAAGAATTTTTCCCTATTTTTTATTTCAGGGTACCTTAAAACCAGAAAAGTTATAATAGCAACTGGAATTGCAATAAATGCTAACAAGAATGGATACTTCGGATTTTCCAGTGCAATAAAACCTCCTATAGAAGGATAAATTGCCATTCCTATACTCATTATTCCTGCATTTAAACCAATAGCCTTGATTCTATCGGTTCCAGAAAAAAGATCACATATTACAGCAATATTTAAAGAACCTAAAGCTCCTGCTCCAATCCCCTGTATAGATCTTAAAATAAGCAATAACTTAAAATTCCCAACAAAGCAACATGCACCCCCAAAAGAACCAAATATCATTAGGCAGACTACAATTAATTTCATTCTTCCAAAACGATCACTCATCATTCCAAATACAGGTGTTAAAAAAATGCCTGGTATTGCAAATATTGATATAATTTTTGCTACTTCACTCGGAGATTTTTTATAGTATATTGCAAGCTGGGGTAATGCAGGTGAAATACTCGCAACTCCCAAGACAGCAATTAATGTAATCAAGAAAACTATACATAAATGCAAACTTCCCCTATCTTTAATAAATTTGTGCATAATTATAATAAACCCCCGCATCAATAATGTGTAATTACTTTCCTCATAAAATAAAACTTCCCTATATTTTGAGTACACAAATAGAATAGTCAGTTAGAAACTAAAGTAATATTAAGAAATAATGAGCTTAAAGTTCTGTTTATATTGAAAAGCAATGAATACTTTAAAAGTAAATTGCTCCTATATAGAAATAAATAAAATGCAAGAATCACCGTACTTAGCAGACAATAATTGAATTACAGAAACTTATTAATTCAGCTTTCGCCTTACTACTCTCTAAAGAATTCAAAGAACTAATTGCCTTTTCTACATATCTACAAATAATTTGCTTTGACTCTTCTATAGCTCCAGTTTCATATAAAATTCTTCTTAGAAAACTAGGTTCAATAGTATCATCAAGCCTGAAAAATCCTTCTAAAACTTTTTTTTGCTCTTTATTTCCAAGTTTATAAGCAATAGAAATAGGATATGTAACCAGTCTGTTTTTTTCATCTATATCTATTGGCTTACTTTCATGGCTGCTCCCATCCATATAATTAATTAAGTCATCCCTTATCTGATATGCTATACCAATGTTTAATCCAAAGTCACTTAGCAAACTGAGCTGAGAGCTTTTCCCATTTGCTAATATGCCTCCTATTTTGCATATAGCTGCAAAAAAATATGCTGTCTTAAACCGTATAACTTTAAAATAAATGTCCAAATTTATGTCAAGGTTTCCTATCAGTTGTTTCTCCATAAATTGACCAATACACATATTTTGAAATGTTTTGTTTAGTATTTTCGAAATTAAAACATCCTTTTTCTTACTTTTATATTTTGATATCAACCACTCAGAATAAAAGATAAGAAAGTCCCCAAGCAAAATAGCTTCTGAAATACCAAATTTTTTATATACTGAATCACAATTTCTTCTCGTACTACTTTCATCAATAATATCATCATGTATCAAGCTGGCAGTGTGTAATATCTCAATAGCAGCAGCAACATATTTTATACCTTCATCAAAAGTGTCCTTTATGCAATTGTATGCCATATACATCATTAGTGGCCTTTTTAAAGCGCCTCCAGTATCAAGGCTATATGAAAGTTTATTATAGAACCCATCATATTCTTTGAAGTTATATTTTGCTTCACCAAACACTTTTGTAATGTCATTTTTTATTAGTTGATTCAATTCCTGAAGATAACTACAATCTGACGTAACCGAATTTTTCATAAACACCTCATTGTTTCTTCTTTTTATACTTTATTTGTTTTTACCGCTATCCTTGTGCAAATTACCGTTTAGAGCTTTAACTACATCCTTAAAAGTGATCTTAAACCAACATGTATATTTTTCTGGATTTATTACTATATCTTCTGCAATAAAATCTATATTCTCCCACTTTACCACTTCAACCTCGCTATGATTTGGCCGAGGTAAACCATCAAAGTTTCCAATATAAACATGATCATATTCATGTTCAATTAAACCATTATCAAACTGTTCTTTATAAATGAAACTATAGACCTCCTGCAATTTACAATCAAACCCCATTTCCTCCTCTAATCGTTTGTGAATTGCTAACTCAAGATTTTCTTCCAAATTTGGATGACTACAACATGTATTTGACCAAAGACCACCTGAATGGTATTTACACTTTGCCCTCTTCTGTAATAAAAGTTCTTTCTTTGAATTAAAAATGAAGATAGAGAAAGCTCTATGTAGCTTACCTATTGTATGGACTTTTAATTTTTCCTCACTCCCTATTTCATTATCATATTGATCAACAAGTACAAGATTCCCCACTTCTTCACCTCCTTTAAATATTTACTCTATAGTCTTGATAGCATTAATTTAAGTAATTGTTCCTATTACTTTTATTATTTTTACAACAAATAATATACTTTTTATTTACAGTATCTTCTTTTTATGGTATAAATATTACCATAAGTAAATTTTTTATAAAAGTTCTAAAAATTATACTCATTTTATGCTGAAAGTTCTATATTTTTAGGTTAAAACCCAAATTTAAGTTATTTTAGGTTTCTATAGAATAAATAGAATCAGTATAATTTATTGTTTTTTACTGGATGCATCTATAGGGGAGAAAAAAGCGATTATTTATTTTTAAAGACATGCTTGTCTAAACTTATTCTAGACGATATATTCGTTTTTTAGCACTTTCATACTTATTATTAGATTAGTAATAAGTTCAGACATTATCTTTCATCAAATATATCTTATATAGGTAGCAAAGGGTAAATGGTAAATGATAAATACGACTTATTATTAAATAATTTTATCTATGTAGCATTATGGTAAACGATAGATAATTCAGTTACTTTTTATTTGCTAATAATTTTTAAAAGCAAAAAATCTTATTTGAATATGCAAATTTTGAGATAATCGAAACTTTTGTAATTCCACAGAAAATTGTGTAGTAAGATGAATGGGTTTAAGGCATTCACAAATGCTTAAAATATAAATTAAAGGGGACTAAAATAATGAGCAATAATGTCAAGTTATATGAAGAAGGGCAGGAAAACACCTCTACTTTAAACGTAATTATAGGAAATATTATTATGATCTTATGGTTTGCTGTAGGAACATTAGCCTGCGCGTTTTTAAGTCGAATAGTAGCAATAATCTATCTTACCTATTCAATTGTTATGATATATTTTGTAATGAGAAAATTAGTTTGTACAAATTGTTACTATTACGGCAAAAACTGTAGTATGGGTTGGGGTAAATTAGCTTCCCTGTTTTTTAAGAAGGGAGACATTTCAAAATTTAAAGGCTGTGGAGGTCAGAAGCTTGCTCCCGTTGTCTATGGTGTAATCTCTATAATCCCTATCATATTAATTATAATATCTTTGGTAAAAGCTTTTACATTAACTAAAATTGCAGTTTTAGTAGTATTTTTGCTTATCACCGTATATACAAATGTAATAAGCAGAAAAACATCTTGTAGTAAGTGTAAAATGAGATATGAATGTTCTGGTTGCATAGTAAAATAATTTTTAACTTCATTTACATAAATATATTTTTGTATTTATAAGTCAGGACGACCCGCTTGGCGGACAATGTCGTCAACTTAAGGAAAATTCAATAAATATCAAAAATACTTGACAAGGTAACCCAAAATGTTGCCTCGCAATTTACCTGCCTATAACTATTAACATTTTGCAACTCGAGAATATCTCCCTTTTCAAACTCAACATTACTGGTACTTGCATATGCAAGTGCCAGTAATGTTCCCTCTCTTTTTTTAAATAGTTTTTTAGAATAGGACCAAAGCCTATCTGCGAATAAAAAGGAATATCCGACCGTTTCCCCAAAGACAGCATTTGTTGAAATTCAGAAAACGGAGAAGGTTCCCGTTTCATCTTATGGAGTAATTCTGAGCTGGAAGGATGTCAGCATCAAGATTTCATCAAAGCACGAAGCCCTCTTTGCAGCAGAGGTAATCCGCGCACTGCAATCCTCATGTTGAGTTCATTTATTTCAGGAGCGGAGCACATTTACCTTGCATATGGCGCAACTGATTTCAGGAAGCAGGCTGAATCACGAGGGAATGCCCGTAAATGCTTATAAATTCGACATTTTGCGGGCTTTTGTCATGTAGAAAAGCAGCCCGAAAAATGGTATACTATTCGTAGATAAAACGTGATGGGAAAGTCGGTGAGGTAATGACGGAACAGGAAGAACTGCTCATGCTGAGAGCCCTGGTTGCAAAGCAAGAGGAAGAACTGAAACAGAAGGATAAAACGATTGAACAACAAAATATCCGTATAGAAAACATGATTCAGGCGCTACTTCACGCAAGGCAAAAGATGTTCGGGAAATCGACTGAGGTTACCGTTCATTTCCCCGGACAGATGAACCTGTTCTCTACCACACAGGACCTAGCGAAAGAACTTTTTCAGGAGCAGAAAAAGATAACTGTGCCTGCACATCAGCGAAATACAAGACAGCCCGGTGTCCGCGCTGAGGTGCTTGCCTCACTTCCCAAGGATGTTGATGAATATATCATCAATCCGGAAGAGGTATGTTCCACCTGTGGCGGCAAGCTGAAAGTAATCGGAAAAAGGCTGATCCGCACTGAGGTAGAGGTTATTCCTGCAAAGCTCAAGGTGGTGCAGATTGTACAACAGATCGCAAAGTGTACAGAATGTGGTACCGGGAAAAATGATAACCCAAAGGATCATTTTCAGAAAGCGGCAATTCCCAGCTCAGTATTACCTCATTTCATTGCAACGGCTTCTCTTGTAGCTCAGATAATGTATCAGAAATTCACGATGGGGATCCCACTGAGCCGTCAGGAAAAGGACTGGTACCGACTTGGATTGATACTTCCGCGAAACAACATGGCGCACTGGGTAATCCGATGCAGTGAAAAATGGTTGATTCCAATCTATAACAGGATACATTCTGAATTAATGAAATGTGACTGCCTGCATATGGATGAAACTAGAATTCAGTGCAACAAGGAAGAAGGAAGAAAAGCCAATACCAATTCCTTCATGTGGGTTATCCTGAGTGGTGTAACGGAAGGTATTACGGCTTCCTACTTTCATTATTCGCCATCCCGAAGTGGTAAGGTTGCTCAGAAGCTACTGGCAGAATTCAAAGGTTATCTGACCACCGATGCATATATCGCTTATGAAAAGGTGGATAATATCAAAAGAAACCTTTGCTGGGCTCATGTTCGTAGGTATATGATAGAGAGCCTTCCTTTGGATAGCCGCGGAAAGGATATCCCCGGATCGAAAGGTGCTGAGGGACGGGATATGATCGACCTTCTATTCAAACTGGAAGATGAAATGAAGAATATTTCGCCTGAAACCAGAAAAGAAAAGCGTCAGGTGGCATCCCGTGCCATCCTTGATGCCTTTTGGTCGTGGATTGAAAAGACATCAGCTCTTTCTACACCAAATGAGAAGCTGACTAAGGCACTTGCATATGCAACTAACCATAAAGATTACCTCGAAACATTCTTGGAGGATGGACGGCTACCGATCTCGAACAATCTTTGTGAGGCCAATATCAAACCGTA
The DNA here is from genome assembly GCF_003208175.1 of Ruminiclostridium sufflavum DSM 19573. GTDB lineage: Bacteria > Bacillota > Clostridia > Acetivibrionales > DSM-1351 > Ruminiclostridium > Ruminiclostridium sufflavum. The sequence continues at coordinate 151,078 of NZ_QKMR01000008.1, forward strand.
TGCGATGGCTCGAAGAGCCTGGCTGTTTGCTGACACTCCAAAGGGTGCAACTGCAAATGCAGTATTATATACCATTGTTGAATCGGCCAAGGCAAATGCTCTCGATGTTTATGAGTATATACGTTTTCTGCTCAATACAATGCCAGACACAGATTTTCATAATCATCCAGAACAGATAGATGCTTACCTGCCATGGTCAAAAGATTTGCCCCGGGAATGCAGGTTGAATAAGAGGATAAAAAAGGAATTCCGGTAGGAGCTAATTGTAGCACACTGGAATTCTTTTTTACATACGCCATGTTTTGAATCACTTACAATATAATTTATCTTCCAGTTCTTCAATAGTAGGCAGACTACTTTAAAACTATATTTGTATGCGCATATTTCTTACTTTGCAGGAAATGAATCAAGCAAATTGGATTTATAAGGTTTCACTAATAAATTTCTTCACTGATGCTGCAATTTTCTTATACTCAATATCCTGTACATAGTGACTGCAATCAAGCTGAATAAAGGTTCCATTCTGAATCTGTTTCATAAATTCCTGCTGGCAAGAGCACCAATAATTATCGTTAAAGCCCGTTCCCTTTCCATTAGAACCAAATAACAGTACTGGCACTGTTATATCAGCTGGAGAACAAAGTTTCGCCGCATTTTCCTTAACGGCTTTCACTTCATTAATCATATCCTTTGTTGCAGTTCTTCGATAGAACACCGCACGATAGATTTTCTTTTCCTGTTCAGTCAGATTGCCATATTTAATGGCATCACTTTCCGCTGCATCAGGGAGTAACCTTGTAATTCCTAGTTTTGCTGCAAGAGCTCCAAGCGTTAATGTTACTGTACTAGGTTCAAAATTTTTATAGGTATCCTTTACTGCCATATCTAATCCAATAATTGCTTCAACTTCATCTGGATACTGTTGCTGCCAATATAAAGCTTCAATACCTGACATGGAATGTGGGCATAAGATGTAAGGTCCAGTCACTCCAGCTTGTATCAGTGCTTCCCTCGTCTCACTCAGTATAGTCTCAATGTCTCTGGTGCCTCCTGATACATCACTAAATCCATATCCAAACTTCTCTACAATAGCAATTTTATACTTGTCACTTAGACAAGAGCCTAATGATTTAAAATCCAGAATCGGTGAAGATGTCCCACTTCCAGACATAAAGACAAGTGTTTTATCTCCCTCTCCCTCGAAGTATACGCTCATTTTATGTCCATTTACAGTAACCAAGGTTCCTAAAGGCGTCATTAATTCCTTCTCTTTGTTTAGCATGATAAAATGATAAATGATACATCCCAAAAAGCACAAAACAATAATACAAACTAAAAATTTAATCATTTTTCTGAATTTCATTATTCCCTCCTTCGCAGCAATCTAATATTACCTAGCCAAATTTAATGTTAAGATAATCCATGCTATCAAGTGTCTGGACTTTGTAGCCTTTTAACTTCATCGTATCCATGAATAGCCGGCGCACATATTCTTCCTGCTTGGCATCTTTTTTTCCAGCCGAAGCTATGTCTTGAGATAAATAAAGCTTTCTTAATAAATTATAATTCTTCGTAATATCTTGATATTCTGTACAGCCCTCTTTATCTGCATATGTTGTAATATAATATAGATAATGTTCAATTTGCTTTTTCAGACTGTCTGTTTCCTTCTCAACCTTTTTATTCTTAAAGTCACTGTCTGCCCTGCCGACTTCCTTATTTGCCGAAAACACCTGAGCATCAGGATATTCCCTCTTTACAATCTTTCCAAGGACACTTCCTGGTCCAAATTCCACCCAGTTATTCACACCAGTCAGATACGCATAGTTCATACAATCACTAAAATGTATAGGCATATACATCTGCTCCACCAGATATTTTTTTAAGTAAATATCTTTACATGGTCTACCTGTTACATTAGATATCATTGGAACAACCATTTTGTGTAAAACAAGCTTGTCCATATATTCTGCTAATTTTACCGAATACTTTTTCATATGTTTAGTGTGAAAGGGATAAGGTAGTTTTAATTTTTTCACAATCGCATTGTCATATAACATAGTAACGTAATTCTCAAAATTTTCGAAATCATCTTTTTGAATTGTTACAATAGTCTGGCTGCTTCCATTGTAATTGCTTATGTTTACATCCCTTTCTTTTGCAGCATTATAGCTTTCTACTAACATCTCCACTTCCACTGAAGATATCCCAATAACGGATACCATTAGAAACTCAGCATTTACGTGTGTCATCAATTCTCCACGTAATTTTATAAGATTAAGACCTGTATCAAAATCAACTGCTCCCATGCAAGCTAATGCAGCAAACTCACCCATACTGTGTCCAACAACTACATTTGGCTTGTAGCTGGTTTCTTCCTTAAGCATTTGAAACAGCATATATTCATACACATAATTTAATGGCTGGCTGTAATGTGTCTTAAATATTTTTTCCTCATCATGGGACACTTTCAATATGTCATACCCAAGAACCTCAGATGCCCTCTCCAAAATTTCTCTGCTTTGACCCATATCTATAAATGGATCAAACATATCGGCAAATTGGGAACCCTGCCCTGTAAATAAAGCATTATATAAATTATTTTCCACTCTATTTCTCCACCTTTTCCGAAGTAAGAATCTTACCATCCTTCATTCTGATAATACTAGTACCATACTGTGCCGAACCAGCTGAATGCGTTACCTGTACAATCGTTGTTTTGTATTGCTGGTTTATATCCCTTAATAACTTCATGACAGTTTCTCCGGATACACTATCCAAATTACCAATGGGTTCATCTGCCAGAATTAAATCAGGCTGTGTAATCAGAGCCCTGGCGATTGCAACCCTCTGCTGCTGTCCACCCGAAAGTTGGCTTGGTTTGCATTTGTATTTATCTGTCATTCCGATTACTTCTAAAATATCATTTAGCTCCTTCTTCTTTTTCTCAGCCTTAACTCCAGCCATAACAAGAGGAAGCATAATATTTTCCGCTACACTTAATCCCTGTACAAGATTGTAGAACTGAAAAACAAAGCCAATCTTTGAACAGCGAAGCTTACTTCTTTTTCTCTCTGATAATTTGTTTATATCTTGATCAAACAGCATAACCTGTCCATCTGTTGGCTTATCTAATCCCCCAAGCAGATATAAAAATGTACTCTTACCACAACCAGAAGGCCCCATTACGGACATAAACTCTCCCTTCTCAACTTGAAGGTCGATGCCCTTTAATATCTGATTTTTCACATCCGAATTGGAAAATTCCTTGGTTACTTTCTTTGTCTCCAATACAATATTATTACTCATAGCTATCCCCCCTTTATGTCTATTCATATTTCAATACCTCAACAGTATTCATTTTGAATAAGTTTACGACCGGTATCAAAACTAAAATATTTAACACGATAAATAATGCTATTGATGTTATGATAATCGCAAAAACCGGATACTGCATGTTAAATGCCAGTCCTGCACTCCATAATATTTTCGGCATTATATACTGGTACAGAAAACTTAACGCACCTGCATAGAAGATAATGACAACATACATCGTGATAATTTCACCATAAAACATCGTAATCAGCTGTCTACGACTCATTGCCGTGGAATATAAGACTGCCAGTTCTCTCTTTCGGGATAAAAAGCTGACGGTTATATTGTTAATGACTCCGAAGATAATAAGCAGAACGGATATGCCAATTATAATATAGAGAATTAGAATCAGAGAATTGACACCTGACATACTATCCTCCACAACTTCACTGATTGTCTTTACAACAGTTGATGTTTTGATTAATTCATTTGAAACATCCCTTGCCACAGTGTCTGCATCATAGCCCCTTGATATCTTAATCAGGTACTGGTAAGGTTCCACATCCAGATCCAAATCAAAATACTTCTGTCCGATCATAATAGCATCTCTTGTTGTGACAAATCCTGATGAATTAATGAAATCAATTACCTCGTATTCCTGATCAATGACTTTGCCAGATTCTTTATCATTAAATTTTATTGTATCACCAATCTTGACACTATTTTTATCTGCCCAGAAAGAATCTATTAAAGCATATCTTCCCTCTGATAATATTTGCGCCTTTTCTCTGGGATATTTTATGCTTTGGGAACGGAAGTGGTAAAATTTTTCTTCGTCATCAACGCTAATAATAGAAACGGAAGCTGTCTTATTCTCGTCTATATAAGCATCGGTAAATGAAAGATAATCAAAATACGTTTCTTCCACTCCATCTATATCTTCAATATCTTTATAATCTCTTAACTCTGATGTCAGGTTAGTACAGGAAATATCAAAATCATTGCAGTCTATCATCGTTTTCATGGAACTCCTTACACCAAAAATAACCATGATAATACATAACAGCATTGACACTACAATCGTAATCAAAGTCACACTACTTCCAAGCATTTTATCACGTCTAATATTATCTACACCAAAACGATATGCCCCTCCAAATATTCTTCCTAAACTGACATCATATAATTTTGTCAATAAGCTGGTAATAAGCTTACACAAAATGATACTGCTGACCACTGTTAGTATAAAGCAGCCTGTGCCAAGGAGCAGGTTATAGTTCTGGTTGCAGATATAAAGTGCTGCCGCCGCCACTGCAAACACAATTCCAACAATAATGCCTTTTAAACCAAGTCCATTTTCCTCTTTGCTATTTGTAAATAATAACTCTTTCACGGTTTTTCTGTTCATACGGAAAACAGAGCCAAGACTGCACAAAAGCATAATGACAACACTACAGACCAAGGCAACCACATAATAAGCAGGATTTATCGTGCTGTCAATCTCACTGTTAGTCTGGAAAGTATTTAACATTTCAAATACATATGGGCAGGCAAATATAGACATTAGCATTCCACCAATCCAACCCAGAACTCCATAACATACATTTTCACTAATGAATATTAACGCTGTCTTAAACGGTGTGGCTCCAACGCTTTGAAATGTTCCCATCACCTGCATTCTTTCCATATAGATAATCTTGGAAATGAAGGAAATCAGGTAAATGCTGATAAACAGCATGATAATCATGGCAGCCATAAGTGCTAATGAGGTTGCACTTTTTTTCTGGTTATATGAATCAATGTCATAACTTTCATTAATGCTTACCGTTGTCTTACCGCCTTTTGTATTATCCCTCTTGATAGCCGCAACAGTCTCATCGATATCTGCGTTCTCTTTCAAACTGACATATACACTAGATACCTTGTTATTTAAACCGTAGTATTTCTGAACCTTGCTTAAATCCATAACAACGGTAATGATATTACTGCTATCGCTGGAGAATACACCGCTTTTTTTTGCAATATCTGTTATCTTGAGCTTACGTGGTTTCCCCATTACGCTAACAGACAATACATCACCAACAGCCTTGTTTAATAAATCTCTTGTATTTTCTGATATAACAATATAGCCTTTGACATCTTCGTCTACTTCAATTCCATGAATCATTCCATTCTGGAATAGCGTATACAAGTCACAACCTACTAGGTTCACTTTGATATCATCCTCATCTGACTGGACTTTACCCAATCCAGTGAACACCTCAAGGTAATTATCAACTTGGCTCTGTGATAACTTTACACCGCCTTCTTTAAATAACTTGTCAGAATCAGACGGTGTGATAATCAGATCAACCTTGCCCTTCTCATACGCAATATTCTCTGCATACGCTTTCTCGTAGTAGTCATTGACCCCTAAGTTTATAATAATCAAGAAACTACATAGTATTAAAAAAACGACAATTAATCCTGTTCTAAATTTCTTTAATCTTAAATTATTGATTAAATATTTTAATATCAGTCTCACTAATATCCTCCACCCAACACATTTTCAACGAAATTTCTAATACTATTGCAGATAAGTTGCTTCTTCGATTCAAAGTAGAAATGACCACCCTCAAAGTGATGCACTGTTACTTCCTCATTGAAGTATTCTTTTAACCGTTTCTCATCTCTTATGGCACTTGTATCAGCCAATCCGTTAAAAATAGCAGCTTTCACTTGAAACTTACGATTTCTCTGCAAAGGGTGCTTCTTATCTAACATGATATAATCAGCCTTGATAATTGGAAAGAAGCAGTTCTTGAATTCCAGACTCTTTATAAGTTCTATGTTTGTCCCTCCGCTATCAAGTATCATCTGTAAAAACTCATCATCATTCATCTCACTGATCCTTTTATGGTCTGGCTCATCTACAGGGACCGATGCCCCAGATAAGATAACACCTTGCGGCATTGTCTTGCCATCCATTTCAAGCCTATCTAAAATGTACAAAACAAAAAGTCCTCCCATACTGTGACCAAAAATCACATATGGTTCATTCTCTTCTACTGCTTTCACGACCTCATTAAATAGGTATTCTAAAGCGTCCTTAAAATCATACAGTAAGTTTTCTTGTATCCTGCGTCCGTGCCCTGGCAGATCCAGAGGCACTATATCACAGCCGGGTAGCCAATTCTTCCATTGATAATAGAAGTAGCCGTTTCCTCCGGCGTAATGCAGACAAATTATTTTCATGATTCCCCCCATTACTGCTCTTTAAACAATCCCTGCTCTCTTATTCTTGCGAACATCTTTATTGCAAATACAAAGAGGATAAATGCAGATAGAGCAATTACGATAAGTTCAATGTTTAGCTCCAGAAGAAATCCGTAGATAACAAGACCTAATGGTGCAGCAATATTTAATGCGGATGTTGCAAGTCCAAAGACCCTTCCTCTTACATTTTCATCGACATACATCTGCATGTAAGAGTATGCCGGAATCACGATTCTTGTATATACAAACCCCATACACACCAGAATAATAATGAATACAACTGTGATAATTGTATTTCTCTGACTGCTTAACGCGTTTCTTAAGTAAATAAGAATCGGTATACTCCACAATAGAACCAAGAAGGATAATGCAAACAGTTTTCTTGGCAACTGGCTTAATGCTTTCTCAAGCTTCTGCATAGAAGAGGCAAGTGCACCAATAATAACACCTACTCCCACTGCAGCGACTGCATAAGACAACTGAAATTCTGTTGCTTTTACATTCAGACGCATAATGTTCTGCAGTGCTACATTTGTTAATGGATAATAAACAAATGTAAGTGCAAATAACATAATCATAAGCATTTTGACTGCACTATATTTCTTCACATAGCTAAAGATGTATTTGACTCCCTCTTTTATATTAAATTCAGTTTCCTCTCCAGACTTGTTATACATAAATTCTATTAACAAGGTAGTAGCTGCTCCGATTCCATAGGTAACTGCATCAATCAATAAGACCATTTTGATTCCGAAAGCCCCATAACATACTGCACCGATTACCGGCCCTAGTATTGTGAGGATTGCTCCCATTGCCTGAAAGTAGGCATTTGCCTTTGGTACCATATCTGCCGGTACCATATTTGCCACGCCTGAGTTAATGCCCAAATTTAAAAATGTCTGAATAAAGCTCACTAACACAACTCCTAATCCAAATACAAATAAGTTATCTGATATGCATTCAATAAAGATAAATAAAATTCCTGCACTTACTGAACTTAATAAATCTGCAATGAAAATAATCTTCTTCTTATCGTACTTGTCTATTAAGGTTCCTGCTAAAATACTGATAAAGATTCCAGGCAGAATTGTCAAAGTAAGTATCAGAGAATATAATGCAGCTGAACCTGTAACATCTAATACATAAAGGCTTAATGAGAATTTGAATAATGCAGTTCCAAAATCACTGACAAACCTTCCACAGAATAGCAATAGTAAATTCCGCTTTACATTTTGTATCTGTTTCATCTCATTCATATTACTTATCCCTCCTGTTCTGTTCCACCGTTTTTTGTTCGTAATTTATAATATTAAGCTTCATTCCCAGGAAGAAATCCTTAAGGCTATTATCCCCCACTTCAAAAGGAAGATTAATATCCAACTGGAGCTTATGGTTACTGTATCTCGTCATAACATGAATGTTTTTCGCCTCTTCCATATTTAACTCGTACATTAGTCGCTTATATAAGAAGCTTTCAAACACACTCATATCATTTTCTTCCAACTTGCCCTGAAAGTTAAATACAATAGAGGTCTTCCGATTAATTTCATCTACCACCTTCTCAAGCAGTTCCATATGCTTCTTTGTCTGATACATGGATAATGCTGAGAAATTTACGTTGTGCTTCTCGCTAAGCCCTATAACATTCTGCGTTTTCTCCTGAATTGCAATGGAGGATTCACTCGTTGATGCCGTCATCGGAATCATATCGATGAATTCACCAATAGTATCAAAATACTCCCTGCCTAGATACTTTCTTCCATAGTAGTAAATCATAAATGGTATCCTGTGTATTCCAAGGTAATCTCTCACAAACAGGCGAAGCACTTCAAATGCCCTGCTCCATGCATTATCATTATCCTGTTCGACCTCTTCTTCCATCTCAAAACGGATGTAGGTACTATTGCCCCTTGGATATGCTGCAATGGCAGTCTCTAATTCGCTAAGGGCTTCCTGATAATCCTGCATTTCAAAGAGCTCCAGGAGTTCATCTTGTGTAGCATTTACAGGCCCCATTCTTATCTGGTCAACAAAATCAGCATAAGAAAGCTGTTGCTTATATTGCACTGTTTTATCTTCTGACAGAGTAAGGTATATTTCCAATAGTCTCCGCTTTACAACCTCACCACTCATAGCATCGAAGATTGCATGATTTACAGGAAGAATCAGATAATACTCATCCTCAGAAGCCTTGATGAGAAGCATTCTGTATAACAAACCATAGAATTCCTTCTGTTCTGCCTCTGAACTAAAAAGTTCTCTGAGCTGTGCGTATTCCTTAAAGTAAATCTCTTTACAGATTCGATCCACCAGAGCAAATTGAACCTCTCTTGTATAGCCTGCCAAATCAGCATATGGAATCTTCACATCCGCTACTTCATCCCTCTGTCTCCAATAAAGTGTATTTCCTTTCTTCACGATATCAGCCCTGAAAAGCCCCTGTTCATTTAAGAACACCGTAATTGCCTCATTAAATACATCAAGATTTAATATATTTCTAAACGAAATCATAGTTCCGGAATATCTCTCGCTATCCAAGAAGTAATTCTGAATTGCAGCCATTCGGTATTCCTTCTCTACCTCCGCACTCAGTATTGTTTCTTCAAACTCCGTGCACTGTTCATTCAGACTCTTCACAACATCTGTAGTACACTCATTTTTTAATCCAACTAAACTTATAATACCTGCATCGTCCTCTGTCCTGGCATCATAATTCCCCATATCCGCAAAATGTGTTACATAAAGAGAGGCGTCGACTTTCTCATTCACAAACTTTTTAATTCTTTCCTTTTTAGCTTCGTCTAGATCGCAAACAAAATACAGCACATAATTCTGCTCAAATTCTGCTTTTCGGATTTTTAGCTCAATGCCCTGTTCTTTTAATATCTCTGCCTCCACAGATGCTTTGTCTTTAATAAGGGCTCTCTGTTTTCTATTTACAATATACTCTTCTAACTCACGCACCGTTGGGTTGGAAAACACATCATTGATGACGATATCATAGCCCTGTCGTTTCATTAGAGACAAAAATTCTATAACTTTCAATGAGTTAGCACCCATTTCAAACAGGTTATTATCAATCCCCATGTCTTGAAGATTTAAAAGCTTCTTCCACAGAGCCAGAATCTCTTCCTGCTTCTGTGTCTTAGGTTCCGCCTTCTCATAAGCCTCTTTCACTGGTGCTGTCTTCACCATTTTCTTAAGCTGGTTAATATCCAGCTTGCCATTCGGTGTATGCGGCAATTCTTCCAGAATTAAAAGCTTATTTGGAATCATGTAATTTGGAAGTTTTGCACGCATCCTGTCTATGATTTCTTTCTCAGTAACCAGAGACTTTAAGCTGCAGCAAGCTGTCAAATAGTTTTCCTGTACGATAAATACGGCTGCTTCTTTCACCTGATTCATCGAAGCAATGACACTTTGAATTTCATCTAACTCAATTCGATAGCCATTAAGTTTTACCATTCTGTCATTTCTTCCTGTGATGATCAAATTACCATCCGAATTCCAAGCTGCTAGATCACCAGTCATAAAGTAACGACTTCCATCTCTATCTAAATCCACGAATTTCTCTTGGTTTAGTTCATCTCTGTTGTCGTAGCCATTAGAAACACCGTCTCCACCAATTGCAAGTTCTCCGATACAGCCAATTGGTATCCTATTCTTCTCAGAATCCACAATCACACATATTGTGTTGGCACAAGGACGACCCACATGGACTTTATCGCTTCCAGTCAATTCCCCAACTGTTGACCATACTGTAGTTTCAGTTGGCCCATATACGTTAAATACCCTCACATCGTACGGCCGTAACTTAGACAAGAAATCTTTCGGAAATGGTTCACCTCCAATTAAGATGTAATTTAACTGTCTTATTGCACGTTCAAAATACATGGAAATCATCATTGCACGAATACGAGAGGGGGTTGTCTGCAAGATATCAATCTTGTGTTCGATGATTTCCAGACATAACGCATCAACATCATTTATCTTGTCCTCGGATGCTATGACAACCTCCATTCCGTTTGCCAGTGACAGGAAACTTTCTAACACAAAGATATCAAATCCCACCGTGGTAACACTTAGTAATCTCTGGTTCTCCTTAAACGGAACTGCCTGGTTCATTCCTACGATAAAGTTCCTTACATTCCTCTGTGTCACCGAAACTCCCTTTGGAAGTCCTGTGGAACCAGAGGTATAAATCATGTACATTGGCACACTGGATGCAAAGTCATCCGGCAGGTTCTTAGCCTCTGCACTTTTCCAATCAATCTCGCCAAGATTAATACTGACTACATCGTCAGATTCCCATATCTTACCGACTCCAAAATGAACCACACATTTTGTATCACTGTCTTCTAGTATGTAACGCAACCTGTCCATTGGATAACTTGGATCTAATGGTAAATATGTAATTCCTGCTTTCACTGCTGCCAATAGTGCAATCATCATCTCAGGTGAGCGCCTGCATATGACTGCTACCCGGCTCTCGCCCGCCTTTAAGCCTTGCTCCTTAATCAGCGCTGCAACATAATTAGCTTTCGTGTTCAGTTCTGAATAGGTCATCTTCTTACCATCAAACACAACTGACACTTTTTCTGGCTGCTGTGCCGCACGTCTTTCTATGCAGGCTTTAATAGTGTCTGCAGCATCATATTCTGTTATACTCCGCTCAAACTGTGCTAACGTTACTTGCTCTTCCTCTGAGAAAGAAAGCGTCTTAAGCAACATATCCGGAGTGTCTAGACACTGCATAAGGAATGCTTTATAATTTTCAAGCATCCTATTGATTGTCTTCTCTGTAAATAAGGATAACGCATATTCCATTTCCAGATTAAAAACGCCGTCATGCTCACTGATGTTTAAAGTAATATCCAGTTTTGAGACTTTATTTTCAATAGGATAATTAGATACTTCAATGCCGTCTGCTGTTAACATTCCACGTTCAAAATTCTGCATGGAAAACATAATATCAAAGACTGGATTGTGAGAAGCATCATTATGTACTCCCAGCCATTCCACTAATCTGGTAAAGCTGATGCACTGGTTATCATAAGCCTCCATCGCTGACTTCTTTACCTCATTCACGAAATCAAGGCAGCTTAGTTCTCTATTTATATGATTTCTAATCACAACCGTATTAATGAACAATCCAATACTGTTGGCTAGATTCACGTCATTTCTGCCAGATACAGGCGTACCTATCACAATATCCTCCTGACCGCTGTATCTCCATAGAAGAGCCTTGAACATGGAAAGGAAATAATGGAACCCTGTGAGACCATGTTGTTTCGTAAATTCACGAACTTTCTCTGACTCAGTAGCCGTTAAATCAATGCTTGCTTTTCTTCCTTCAAAACTGTGCTCCGCGGTTCTCTCATAATCTGTTGGAATTTTTAAAACCTCAAGATTATTTAATTTTTGGACTAATTTTTCTTTTTTATTCTTGTATTCCTGCGTCTTCTCGTATTCATTTACCGCAATAGCATAATCGCTATACTGTAAAGTAAATGGTTCTATAGGCTGTCGCAAATATAACTGGCATAATTGGTGAGTTAGGATAGCAGTTGACATTCCATCACATATTATATGATGGGTGTCAAGCATAATAATCGTATTGTTCTCTTCACGTTTCACAAATCCAATGCGGATTAAGCTATCCTTAGCTAAATCAAATGGTCGTATAAACTCTCTAGCACAAGATTCGATATTATCGCTTGTAAAATGACTTGGTAAAATCTTGATGTTCTTTCTAATCCTCGCAATAAATTTTCCATCTTCTTCAACAAATGAAGTTCTTAAACTTTCCTGCTGCTCTACAAGCCGGTTTATACATTCCACAAATCTTTCTTCTTCAAACGGTCCCTTAACCTCAACCGCATTAAACATGTTATAGGCTACGGAAGAAGGATTCACTATCTGGATTGCATATAGCTGTTTCTGTGAACTTGTCATCTCATACTCAGAGACATTGTCATGTTTCGTGATCACCATGCCTGAAGACTTCACTTCATTTTTCTTTTTCTCATTTACGCAAGCTGTAATTCCTTCAAAGGTCTGTTGTAACATAACATCCTTTAAAGGAAGCTCAACATTTAGAGCCACTTTTACTTCTGCTGCAAGCCTCATGGCAAAGATTGAATCTCCTCCAAGCTCATAGAAATTATCTGTTAGTTTGACTGATTCTACTCCTAACACCCTACACCATACCCACGCCATATCCTGTAGAACATCTGCATCAAAAGCTTGCGTATCACCAATGACATCGTATTTTCTTCTTGGTGCAGTTTCCTTCGTCCTAGACGCTGCTGCATTCCTACCATAACTTTCACTGACTTTAGGTATTTTAACAAGACAACTCTGTTTTTCAAAGGGATAAGCAGGAAGATGTATTCTGTGGCAATCTTCAGCAAATGGGAAATCTTTTTTCTCTCTGCCAAAAATCCCTGCTTCATACTTCTTCAAAGTTTCATCCTCAATCTTATCAATCCACTGTTTGAGTAAAACTTCCTCGGCATCCAGATTACTGATACATCTCTCCTCTTGAGTCAGATAAGCATTTTCCTTTAAATTTGATAACACATCAAGTGCTTCAACTCGAGAGGAAACATTTACAACACATTTATAACGGTAACAGCCTTCATTTTGCGCTGCTGTAAAACAGATATCATCATACCGTTCCTCGGTATTTTCTAAGAATTCAATCATCTGGTTGATGCGCTCTTTAAAAGAATTTCTGCTCTTTGCTGATAATGTCAGTGGCAGCAACTGATGTATCTCTGCCCTGTCTGCTTCTTTGCGAACTGGAGCCTCTTCCAGAATAATATTTATATTGGTTCCACTTAAACCAAAGGAGTTAATGGCACATCTTCTTGGTGCACTGCTCACCCACTCACGGTACTCTGTATTTATGTAAACAGGCGTATCGGTAAAATCTATTAATCTATTTGGAACCTTATAGTGCAACGATGGATAAAGTTCCTTATATTTGAGAGACAATGCACATTTAATTATAGAGGCAATACCAGACGCATGGTCTAGATGCCCTAAATTTGTCTTTGAAGAACCAATCGCACAGAACTGCTTTTTATTGGTCTGAGTGCCAAAGGCTCTCTGGATTCCTTCTATTTCAATCGGATCACCGAGCTTGGTTCCTGTACCATGTGCCTCAATATATGTAATGGACTCTGCCTCTACTTTTGCTTTCTTTAAATTATTTACAATTAACTGTGCCTGTGCGGTAGGATTCGGTGCTGTGATTCCTGTTGAATCACCATCGCAATTTGCAGAAACACTCTTAATAATGCAATAGATATCATCCTTATCTCTTAAAGCATCTTTCAGCCTCTTCACGTAAATAGCGCCTACACCTTCTCCAACCCCAGTTCCATCTGCTGAATCATCGAATGCTTTTGCCTTCCAATTACTTGCCTCTACACCAAGTTTGGTTCCCATCATTGCAGGAATCATACAGATTCTTGAACTTCCCACAATTGCAGAACTACATTCACCGCTTTCAATTGAAAGACATGCAAAATAAAGTGCCACAGCTGTAGAAGAGCAACTGGTATCGAATATAGAAGATGGTCCATGGTAATCCATAATATAGGAGAGCCTGCTAGCAATGACAGGTATTATATTACCTACCATTGCTAATGCTTGTGACTCTTGTTCTACATCAGATACCAACTTTCTGTACTCATTTACCGTTGAGTTGTCATATCCCACAAATACACCAACATTACTTCCATTCAACTGTCCTGCACCGTATCCGGCATCCTCCAGACAATTCCTAGCTGCCTGTAAGAACCTTCTTTGGTTCGGATCCATAAGCCGTGCCTCCGCTGGGGAGATTCCGAAGAAGCCGTAATCAAAGTTATCAACACTATTCAAAAAGCCTCCTCGTACAAATTCCACCTCGGAACCCATTCCTGAATATTTCAAATAATTTTTTGCATACTCTTGTCTTCTTTTTGGGAAATCTCCAACACAATCTATTCCATTTTGCAATACCAGCCTGTACTCTGACAGATTTTTACTTAATGCGAATTCACCGTCCATTCCAACGATTGCAAATTCTTCATTTTCTCTTTCCTTTTTACTTAAAGCCATGACTATTTTGGCTGCCATTTTCTTATCAATGGTTCCCACCTTAGCACCTTCAAGCAGATACTTCATCATCTCTTTCATATGAATACCTCATATCCATTTATAATCTATTTATCAAATCATCCAGATCCGCATTGTCATCCTCTAAGAATGCCAAGATATCGTCTTCTGCTAGCTCTGTAGTTTCTTTCTTTTCTATAATGCTCTTATCTTCCTGCTCAACGTGTCCGCAGATATCCTTAATGGTCACGTAAGAGAATAAGGATGCAACAGTAAATTTATCAGGATAAGCCTTATTTAATTTACCAGATACACTCATCAGCCTTATGGAATTACCTCCCACTTCAAAGAAGTTATCTGTAACTCCAAAGCTCTGATGTCCTAATACGCCTTCCCATATGTTCCATATCTCCCATTCCATATCAGAGGCTGGTTTCACAATATCATGCTCTGTATATACTGGGCTAGGAAGATTCTTATAGTCAACCTTACCGATGTAAGTCAGCGGCATTGCATCCAATT
Organism: Ruminiclostridium sufflavum DSM 19573; assembly: GCF_003208175.1. GTDB lineage: Bacteria > Bacillota > Clostridia > Acetivibrionales > DSM-1351 > Ruminiclostridium > Ruminiclostridium sufflavum. The sequence continues at coordinate 166,279 of NZ_QKMR01000008.1, forward strand.
TGATATATTTTGCAGGTATCATATACTTCGGTAATTTCGTGGACAAATACTTCTTGATATTCTGTCCATCTTCCTCACCAACATAGTACGCAATCAATTCATCCTGATAAACAATGACTGCAGCACTTTCTATTTCCTGCATCTCTTCCATTATTTTCTCTATTTCTAATGTTTCGATTCGGTATCCTCTTACCTTAACCTGTTTGTCCACTCTGCCTAAAAAGCTAATCTCACCATTTTCCAGACGCTTTCCTTTATCACCAGTGCGGTAAACCAGCAGTCCTTCGTGGTTCTTATCTTTCACAAATGCTTTAGCAGTAAGTCCTGGTGAATTCACATAGCCACAGGAGACACCCTGACCGCCCATCACAATTTCACCAGCAAGCCCATCCGGCAGGATGTTCATGTTTTTATCTGCAATGTATAGGTAACCATTCTCAATTACATGCCCAATGCTATTATCTGCGATATCCCCATAGGACACATTTCGCTTAATCGTGGATACAACAGTACACTCTGTCGGTCCGTATTCATTTACAATTTCAATATTTTCAATCTTCTCTTTGACTGCTTTATAAGTTTGTACGCTTAAACGGTCTCCAGCAGTTGTAACAATCCGTACGCTCTGTAACTGCTCTGCTGTCAGGTTCTCAAAGATGGACTGGCATAATATTGGCACAGAGATGAAATGTGTTATCTTCTCTTTCTCGATTACCTCTCCAATACACCTTACATTCAGGACATCTTCTACAAATACAATCTTGCAACCTGACACAAGTGGTGTGAAGAAGCTTGTCATAAACCCATCGAAAGAATATGCAAATAACTGTAAGATATTATCCTCTGCTGCAAAGTCATACTCCTTACTTCTCCAACCAATTGCAGATGCGATATTCTCTTTCGATACCAGAACACCCTTTGGCTTACCTGTCGTCCCGGAAGTATAAATGATATAAGCGTACTTACCTTTACTGGCAGGTGCTGTCTCATATTTATCTTCTGGATTGATCGTCGTTACCGGAAGTCCAAACTGTTCTGCAAAGGAAACATTCTCCTTATCAGACACAATCCGTACAGCTCTACTGTTATCAATCATATACCGGATACGGTCTATTGGCAGGCTTGTATCAACTGGAAGATAGATTGCATTTGCCTTCATAATTCCTAAGATACCTATTGCCTGTTCCACTCCAGCACCACACATTAAACATACAGTCTCATCGGCTACAACTGATGCATCATGTAAGGCTTTTGCAAGTCCATTTGCCATAAGACGTAATTCTTCGTAAGAATACTCTGTATTCCTATCTTTTACTGCTGTCTTCAAGCTGCATTTTCTGCTTGCACGCTCAAACTGTTCCATCAGACTTTCATAGGCTACTGGCTCATAAGTTCCAACCAGTTGTTTCTCTTCTGTAGCAGATAACAGGCTGATATCTTTCTTTTGGATTAATGGATTATCAATTACCTGTTTTAATATGTGGAAATACATCTGCGCAATCCTCTGGCACTTGGATTCTTTAAATGCATACTTGTTATAGCTTAAATTCAGCTTCATCCTGCTGCCTGGTGTAAATACCACTCCAACGCTGTAATTGGTATGTTCCTTAAGTACAACATTTTCCACTGCAAAATCATAAGTATTACCGTTCTCTAACTGTTCCTTCAATGCCTGATTTACAGGATAATTTTCGTAAGCAACCACATGGTTGATAATCTGATTTCCATTGTTTGCATCGGATTGAATTTCATATAGTGGATAATAGGAGTACTGCTCCATCTTTATTAAGTCATCTTGAAAGCGTCTTGCAGAATCAATAAATGTCTCGTTCTCTTCCATTGACACACACACAGGAATGGTATTGATAAACATACCTGCCGCATTGTTTACGCTTTCGTTCTTTTTATTTCTTCCAGACACAATGCTTCCAAATACTGCTTCGTCTGCTAAGTTCGTCATCTGAAGTAACAAGCCCCATGCGGATATTACAACAGATGCGGAAGTAATGCTCTGGTTTGACATTGCTTTCAGTTTATCAGTGTACTCCTCATCCAGATAAGAATCCAACTCGCAAGTCTCTGTATCCTCCGTAGCATGCTCAAATGGAATCTGGGTATTTAACTCCCTGCCTCCCAAGTACTGCTTCCAGAATTTCTTCGCAGCGTACATGTTCTGCGTTCCAATCCAGTCATACAAATCACGGCAGTTGTCTTTCTCAGCTTCTGTTTTTATTTGTTCTCCCTGTTTTAAGTACGTATAGGTCTTAAATAACTCCTCAAGTATAATGGAGACTGACCATCCATCCAGGATTAAATGATGGAATTTCCATATTACCTGATAAGCTTCTTCTCCCGTCTTAAGGATTAAGAATCTGCACAAATCTCCACTTGCATAGTTAAATGCTTCTATGTCAAAGGCTTCTATTATCTTCTCCGTATCTTCTTCTGATAAGCCTCGTACATCTTTATCCTTCACACCTAGTTCTGTGTCTTTTAATATAATCTGAACTGGTTCGGTGATATTTTCACTGACAAAAGCTGTGCGTAACGCTATGTGGTTCCTCTTCGTGATATTGAGTGCTTCTATTAACAGTTCTGATGAAAGCTGTCCAGTAAGGTTCATCACAAGTCTTTCATGGTATGCATCATCATCTGGGTTTGAGATGATGTGATATAGCATACCTTTCTGCATAGGAGTCATCCTCATAAAGGAATCTGCTTGTCCACCGTACATTACTTTCAAGTAGTCTAACTCCTCTATACTGATGTCAAGGTTATAGTCAACTGGCGTTGTTACCGAATTCTTCAAATCCTTGCATGCCTGAACAGTATCTTCAATCTGTTTCTTAACTTCTTCAATTAATGATGTTACAAATTCACAACTCACAACTGTTTTTGAATAGGCAGTTGTAAAATGAAGCCTGCCGTTTTCAATTTTACAGCTAATATCCATTGCATATTGCCGTTTCAAAGCATCTCCAACACATTTACCAATAGCTTTATCCGCTCTGGTAAAGCCATTCTCTTGTGACTGAATCTGTCCTAAATAATTGAAGCTTATCTGTGGTTTTGCGTAACGGCTGGCATTTGGGTCAACGTCTGCAATAAGTCCAAACGTATACTCTAAGTTCTTGGCTTTTCTTCGTTTCTCTTTTGTAACACAGATTAGCTGCACTGGATTCTTCGATGGTTCAAATACAATGGGATAGATGGCAGTAAACCAGCCAACTGTTCTTGAAAAATCATAATCCTTATACTTAGCGAAACGGCCTGTACTTTCCAATGCTAACGGAATGCTGCGCTTTCCACTTACAGCTGCCAAGGCATTTACCATAATGGAAAGAAGCACTTCTTCCATCGTAGCCCCAGTCACCCTGAAAGTTCCATTCTTTAAGGCTTCTGTGATTTCTACGTCAATGTTAAATTCTTTAGACACAGTATCCCCAAAAGTTCCATACTCAGTTGTTTCCCATACCGGTGTATCCTTTTCCTTTGCAAGTCCTCTCCAAAGAGACTCATAATTAAACTTAAGCTCTTCTTTCAGTTCGTCAGAATATAATACATCTGTCCACTGCTTGAAAGACATTGTCTTTTCAGGGAGTATAACCTCTGTATGATTCTGTTCATCATGGTAAAGCCTTGTAAGATCCTCTGCAATTATATTCCATGACACCACATCAATAACCATATGATGTACTGCAAAAAATACGTAATCTCCTTCTGATGTAACCATAAGTGTCATTCTATATAATTTATCACTGATTAGTGTAATTGCTTCTTGTTCTTCATTGCAGATGGCTTCCATCACGCAGTCCAGTTCATCCTCTGTCACATTTTCCAAATGCTCTACTCTGAGTGCATCTAGCCCATTCATCTCTTCTGCTCTCAGGACGTTCAGATAAGAATTATCTTCATCCTTTACAAAAACAGAACGCAATGAGTCATGATGAATTACCAATCTTTTAAGAGCTTTCATAAGGCTTTCTTCATCCAAGTGTTCTTCTGAATGAAGAATAATCGCTTGGTTATATTGGCCTGTCATTGCCTGCTCATCTTCTGAAAGTTCCTTCTGGATTGGAGTCAGCAGCATCTTGCCTGCAATCTCATCCTGAGAGTAAGCACTCTTGTTAGACTGCATATACTGATAAAACTCCCTAATAGTCGGATGGGCAAATAAATCTGCAACCTCAAAATGATATCCGTCGGAATGTACCTTGGACAAAATCTTGATTACCTTAATGGAATCTCCACCAATTTCAAAATAATTATCATCAATACTGATTGGTGCATAATCCAGAATCTCTTCCCAAATATCCACGATATACTGTTGCATGGCATTCTCGGCTTTTACATATCTGCTTAAATCAGACTTAATCTCAGGTTTTGGCAATGCCTTCTTGTCAACTTTTCCGTTTATATTTACCGGAATAGTTTTGATTGGCATAAAATATGCCGGTACCATATATCCTGGTAAATGTTCCTCCATAAAGCTTCGTAACTCGTGGTAATCCAGTTCCTGCTTCTGCTGGTAGTATGCAATGATAAACTTGTTGTCTTCTGCATCTGCATCCACAATTACCACACAATCTTCTACTTTCTCATTCTTTAGAATGATGTTCTTAATCTCGCCTAACTCAATTCTATGTCCTCTTATCTTAACCTGCTGGTCGATTCTTCCGATATACTCAAGTCCACCATCAATAAACCTTCCTGCATCACCGCTCCTATAGACATAGAGTTCTTTTCCGTTGTGGGTGTATTTTATAAATTTGGCTTCAGTCAATTCTGGTCTGTTAATATAGCCACGGCATACACCATGTCCCCACACAAGAAGTTCTCCCTGCATACCTCTTGGCACTGGTTTCAATCTGGAATCTACCAGAACTAGCCCTAGTGTTGGGATTGGCAAACCGATGTCACTAACGTTTTCTTCAATTTCTTTCTCCGTAATCTCTTTATATGTAACATGAACAGTTGTCTCCGTAATTCCATACATGTTGATAATTTTGCAGGATGGATATCTGCTATGGAAATACTTCACGACCGCTGGATGTAGCTTCTCACCACCGAAGATGACATATCTTACGGCAAGTTCCACTCCTGGTTCTATCTCAAGCTGTAAGGATAAGGAGTTAAATGCAGATGGTGTCTGGTTTAATATCGTTACCTTCTCATTTTCTAAAAACTTCATAAACTTATAAGTATCTCTTGCAAAATCTTTCGAGATGATAATGAGCTTCCCGCCAAATAATAAAGCACCATACATCTCCCATACAGAGAAATCAAAGCAGAAGGAGTGGAACATTACCCATACATCTTGTTCTGTAAAATCATACAGACAGTTGTCATTTACAAACAATCTTATCACGTTGCGGTGAAAAATCATTGCGCCTTTAGGTTTACCAGTAGTTCCTGATGTGTAGATGATGTAAGCAAGATTTTCAGGTGATGCCATTAAAGCCAGCTCCGCATCATTTTCCTCTAAATCTGTATTAAAGTCGATAACAGGGCAATTTACCGTCACATCAAATAAGTTTCCTGCAGTTACAACAAGTTTGGCATTACTGTCACTTATCATAAACTCAAGGCGTTCTGCAGGATAACTTGGATCTAATGGCATGTATGCACCACCGGCTTTTAAGATACCAAGCGCCGTAATAACTGCTTTTGAATTCTTCTCCATGAGAATTCCAATTATATCTTCCGTCTGGATGCCATGTTTAACTAAGGTATTTGCAATCCTGTTAGATAACCTTCCTGCTTCTTGGTAGGTGTATCTCTCTTCACCATACTGGATTGCTGTGCGGTCAGGATATTTTCTTACCTGTTCTTCAAATAGTTCCGTAATAGTAACATCTGTGAATCCGATGTTAAACGCTTCTTCTACATCAATTAGCTGATAGTCCGTCTCACCTAAGACTTCCATCTCAGCAACAGGTCTATCCATATGTCCTGCTACCTGCGTCAGAACATTCTGGTAATGGCATAATATCTGTTCCATAAATGCATCATTAAATGCTGCTTTCTTATACATAAAGGTTATTTCAATTTCTCTCCTTGGAATAACCACAATAGTTAAATCGTAGTTAGTAGACTCATCTGCAGATGCTTCTACAATACGAAATGCATTATCTGATACGCTTTCCTTGTTTTCTCTTATCAAGTCAAAATTCTCGAATACGAATATATGGTCAAACAATTGGCTTCCATACTCTGAGAACTTCTGAATGGATGCAAGTGGATAATAGCTATAGCCCTCTGCCTTAACACATGTAGTCTGAACCTGTCTAGCCAGTTCTGTAAAGGATACTTCCTGTGAAGCTGTTACCCTAATAGGCAAGGTGCTGATGAACAAGCCAATCATATCCTCAATTCCCTTAACAGGTGCAGAACGTCCTGAAAGCACAGAACCATACACGATATCATTGGTGTCACAATATCTCATGAGTGTAACTGCCCATGCTGCCTGCATAATAGAGTTTAAAGTAAGACCCCTGTTGGTTGCCGCAATTGTAAGGCTGTCTGCTATTTTCTTATCTAGCTTAATCTTTATCTCATTCTGTCCGCTCTCCTGCTTGTTACCGCTCTTATACAATTCATTTGGCTTCTCATAATTGTAAACCTGATCCTTCCAGTACTGGGCAGCTTCCTCCATATCCTGTTCCTGCAACCAGTCTATATAATCACTGTACTGGATATTCTGCTCTTCTATCGGGCTTTCTCCCTGGCACAATTGGTTATAATATGTTGTCACCTTATCCAGTACCACCGCAAGACACATACCATCCATTAAAATATGGCTGTCGCTCCAAACCAACTTCCAAGTGTCTTTATCTGTCTTAAATGCCATAACACGCATTAAAGGCCCTCTCTGAAGATCAAAACCTTTCTTCTTGTCAGACACGCAGTATTCTTCAATAACCTGTTGCTGTTTCACCTTATCAAGTCCTGCAATGTCGGAACTTTCAAATAAAATCTCCATTGCATCAATTGACTTTACTACTTGGTAGCTGGTGCTTAAGTTATCATACATAAATACCGTTTTAAAAATGTCATATTGTTCAATCAGTTTACAATATGCTTTTCTGAAATTCCCGAGCTCAATATTCCCCTGTATTGTTAAATAATTCTGTTCAAAATAAGCTCCTGTGCCACCTTCTGTAATAGTATGGAACAGTATTCCTGTCTGTGTTGCTGTTAAAGGATAAATCTTTTCTACTTTACCATTTAAAGATGATAATATGTAATTCAATTCCTTTATTGAAAGTTCGCTTCTTCCATAATCTGCAGGTGTCTTCACAATCTCTTCTGTCTTGTTTAAAGCTTTGGCAATATTCTGGCACTGCTTCTCAAACTCAGAAGCAAAACATCCCATAGCCTTATCCTCCAAGACATCCGGTACATAATCAAAGGATACCGTAAGCCTGTTCTCTAAAATGCTTGCGCTGACATCCATTATATATGGCATCTGCATATCCTTATGAATCATAGACTTATTATCAATTGACTTAATACTGATTGCACCCATTTGTTCTGCAACCGACAATTCTCCTAAATAATTAAAGCAGATTTGGCTATCCACTGCTTTCCCGCCATCATGGTAGTGTATCAACTGATACCCTATACCTTTATCTGGAACCTTTCGCATGGTTTCTTTTACATTAATCACCTGTTCCGCAAGTCCAGTCTGGTTAATCTGAAAATGAACTGGATATATAGTGGTAAACCAGCCAACCGTTTCGGAGAAATCCATCCCATTCTGCGTAATATTTCTTCCCATGGATTCCATGTCGATTACCACGTCACGTTCTTTGACAATACCAGCAGCCTTTAACGCATTTAAAAATGCTGTCAGAAGGAGTTCTTCCGTTCTTGTTCCATATGCACGGTTGGCAGTTCCATTTAACAGGTTTGTGCAGGTCTCTACCAAGGTAACACTTATGCTCTTCCTGTCGCCAAATGCTGTCTTATACTGATTCTCCTTCTTATACTGGTCAATCTCTTCCCAATAAGCTTTTTGCTTCTTAAAGTGATAAGAATAGCAAGCCTTCGTGATTTTCTCTAAATAGTCTGAATATGTCAAGCACTCTGTCCCGATATCAACAGACTCGCCATTTTCCAGCCCTTTGTAAATAGTCATAAAATCATTTACAAGAATACGCATTGAGACCGCATCTATAATAAGGTGATGAGCCGCTAAAAATAAATACTCCCTATTTCCATCCTTGATAAGGGTAAATTCAACTATATTTGAATCAATTGCAATTCTTTTTTGTAAAGTTTCAATGGTTTTATCCAGACTTTCACCTTTTTCGCAAATGTTTACGCGGAGTGAAACCTTATCTGCTGGAAGGATGTTCTGGATAACTGCTCCATCCTGTTCTTTCTGATAGGAAGCACGAATCATTGGATGTTTTCTGATAATTTCCTCCTGTGCCTTCTCTACATATTCCTGATTCCAGCCATCTTTATTTTCCAATAGCACCGCCTGGTTGAAATACCTTTTATAATCATAATGCGCAACAAACCGCTTCTGGATTGGTGATAGTGCAAGCTCTCCTGTGAAATCCCTTGTCTTGCAGGCAATTTCCCTCTTTACATTGACAGTTTTCGCAAGCTGCTTAATGGTTGGATTTGCAAATAACTGTTGCATCGTAAATTCTAAGTTATTCTTTCTTAACATGGAGACAATCTGTAATGCCTTGATGGAATCCCCGCCGATTTCAAAATAATTGTCATCCATGCTGATTTCCTTTAAGTTCAGTACTTTTGCCCATGCCTCAGCTAACAAGCCTTCTACTTCATTTTGTGGTGCAATAATTACATTTTTCTTCACTGTAAAATCAGGTTTTGAAAGCATATTACGATTGGCTTTTCCTGAAGTACCGATTGGAATCTGGTCTAATTTTATGTAGTAAGATGGAACCATGTAAGCAGGAAGGCGAGAGAATAAGTAGTTCTTCAGTTCAGCCTCATCCACTTCACCTACAAAATAAGCACATAACACCTTGTCATCCACTCTTCTGTCAATTGTAAGAACAATACATTCCTTTACTCCTGCATAATCTAATATCTTAGCCTCAATCTCCTGAAGCTCAATTCTATATCCCCTGATTTTAACTTGTGAATCGCTTCTTCCTAAATAATAAATATCACCATTATAATCCCATTTTGCCAAGTCACCTGTTTTGTATAAACGTTCACTCTTAATCTGTGCAAATGGGTTCTTAACAAAACTTTGCTCCGTTCTTTCAGGGTCATCCAAATAGCCATCAGCCAAACAGATTCCACCAATGTAAATCTCACCACAAATTCCTTCTGGAACCAAATTCATATCTTTATCTAATATTAAAATATCTACATTGGAAATAGGTTTTCCAATTGGTATTGTTTTATTATTATTTCCTGCCAATGCTTTGTAAACACAACCGATACTTGCCTCTGTCGGTCCGTATAAATTAATGCATTGTAAATGAGGGAATAAGGTCAAGAAGCGGTTCACTGCCTTTGGCTTAATCTCCTCCCCGCCTAAGATAACCCATACAAGGCTGTCTAACGCATCGGCTTCTTCAGTTGAATTTTCCATTTCATCTACAATAGTGTTAAATACAGACGGAACAAAATCCACAATTCCAATCTTTTCAGTCTTAATGATATCTAATAGGAAACCGGCTGTCAGCATATCGTCTGGTTTCGGAATTACTACTTTGCCACCGTTGATTAATGGCCAGTAAAACTGCCAGATGGAGCTATCATACACATAATTGGTTGTAAGCAAAACACTGGAACATGCTTTCATTCCTAAAGTATCATTCATCCACATCAGACGGTTTATGATTCCACGGTAAGGTACTACAACCCCCTTTGGTTGACCCGTTGAACCAGAAGTGTAGATAACATAGAAAGTATCACTTCCGCTGATTCCTGAACCATCGTAATGTTTTCCTTCATACTGGCGGTATTCTTCCCCCTTGATATCTGCTAAAGCAACCTCCATGTGAGGAAGTGATATATCTCTGCAGCCTGGGCCTTTCAGGATATAATCTGCCTTAAGTTTTGTATAAATAAGTTCTTTCCTTTCCAAAGGCCAAGCAGAGTCCATTGGACAGAATGCTGCACCTGTTTTCATAACAGCAAGTTCCATTACAAGCATTTCGATGCTTCGTTCTGTCAGTATAGGAACAATCTTTCCTTTACCACAGTTTTGTGACTCTAATTTTGATGCTAGTTTATCAGAATAAGAATCCAATTCTGCATAAGTTACATATTTCCCATCAAATGCAGCTGCAATAGAATTAGGTGTCTCTCTGACCTGGGCATTGAACAATTCCACTATATTGGCATCTTTGTATTCAAAGACAATTTTGTTATTGTTGTTATCCGATAAAAGTTTCTGCTCTTCTTCTTTAGACAAAATACAAATATCACGAATAAGTACTCTGCTGTTTTGCATTACCTGTTCCAGAATCAGTATAAACTCATTCATGAAACGCATCATAGTTGACTCTTTGTACAACCTTTTATTGTAACGAAGAACAAGCTGATAATGGTCGTCTTCTTTATTAGCATCCAAGGTGACATCAAATTTAGCCATCTTCTGCTCAAAATTAATGTATTCATAATCCATTGTCTTGCCTGTATGAGTTTTCGTTATATCATTTACACCAAACATAGTTGCAAAGAACGGATTTTGTCCATTTTCAGAACTAATCCCCAACTCTCCTGCAATTTTGTTCATAGTACAATTCTGGCGTTTCAATATCTCTAATAAATTCTGTTCTACGGCTTTCACCAACTGAATATAGGACTCACTTGTCTGAAGATTCATTTTAAATGGAATACTTGATACAAACATACCAACCATTTTATCTGCCTGCTCCAAGAATCTTCCTGATGTCGGAACACCAATAATAATTTCAGTTGACAGTGATAGTTTACTAATGAGAACCCCATAAACGCTCATCAGTACCATGAAAGGTGAAACATTATTCATGCTACAGAATTCATGAATTCCTTCGAACACATCCCCAGAAACAGTTCCATACAAAGTTTCCCCTTCGTTAGCTACCGACCCACTTCTTTCAAAGTCAGATGGAATTAATGTCTTCTCCACGCCGTCTTCAAATACATTATGCCAGTATTCCAAGTCCTCTCTCATGATTTTTCTGGATTCTTCCCCTATACTCCATTGTACATAATCATCAAAATCAAGTTCTGCTGGCTCTAACTGTTTATCTGTGTATAGCGCAATAAATTCTTCGAATAGGAGGTTCATGGATAAACCGTCCACTACAATATGATGAGAGTCAAACATTAAATATTCTGTCTCATCCACCATAACTAACTTCACTCGGAGCAATCTGTCTTTCTCTAAATCAAATGGTTTTAAGAACTCACCAAATGCTTCTTTTATGCTTTGTGCCCTTTCCAATTCTATCTCATAATCTTGTATTGCACGAAAAAATTGTACTAATCCATCTGCTGTATTTTTAAAACCTGCCCTTATAGCAGCATGTCTTCTCTGCAATTCATTAATTACATATTGCACTTTTATAATATCAAGCTTCTCGTTGAACTTAATAATCATTGGAACATTATAAGCAATTCCCTGCTTATCCAAAGCTGCACCTAAATAGATCTCCTGCTGGATATCCGTCAATGGAAGATATTCAATAGAAGCATCTCTCTTTGTAAGCACAATGGAACGCTCATCTTGATTATCAGAAAACTCTTGTTCTATCTTATCTAATGCTTTACAGAATGTCTGAATGGAATTGTGCTGGATGATGGCTTTCACCGTTGCATGGATTCCTTCTGCCTTTAAAGCTGAGATGATACCAATTGCTTTAATGGAATCTCCACCTACTTCAAAGAAATTATCTTCCATCCCAATTTCATAATTTCCAATTACATCCTGAAACGCTTTAAGAACAGCAGCCTCTTTATCCGTAACTGGTAAGCTGTGTTCTTTTTTTCTCTCAATAATCACTGTTTTTAGCTTCTGCATATCAACTTTACCATTACGGTTTAGTGGGATTTCTGTAACCTCATAGATGTGTGAAGGAATCATATAGTTTGGCAGTTTATTACGCATTGCAAATAGAAGCTCATCATAAGTGACCTTGCCATCTGTAATGTAATAACCATTTAAGTATTTTTCGTTCTTCAGCTTATTTTCCTGTACCGCAACAACAGCAGCCACAATGCCTGCCACATTACGCATCACGCTCTCAATTTCACCAATCTCAATGCGGAATCCTCGCATCTTTATCTGATTATCAACTCTTCCAAGAAATTCAATATTGCCATCCTCTGTCCAGCGAGCCATATCACCTGTGCGGTACATTCTGCCTTCACCATATGGATTCTTCACAAATTTTTCATCTGTTAATTCAGGCTGATTCCAATAACCCCTTGCTATTCCCTTACCTGCAACACATAATTCGCCAGGTACTCCAATTCCGCAAAGCTGAGAGCCATTCATTATATAAATCTGCTTATTCACAATAGGTTTACCAATTGGAATATGTCTTGGCAGTGTTCCCCCATCATATTTCCATGCAGTTGCACAAACCGTCGTTTCAGTTGGGCCGTAATCATTACTGTACACTCTGCCCTTACCAAACTTTTCAACAATGAAATGGTTGGACTCAGAACCTGCTGTTAATAAAATTCGAAATGGAACTTTATTAATCTGTGTCAAATACTGTGGTGGGAATAATCCAATTGTCACATTATTTTTAATTAAATATTCCTCTAAAGCATCTATATCATTTCTCAAATCCTCAGTTACTACGCAAAGAGTTCCTCCGATTAATAAGGACATTGTAATCTCAGAAACAGCCGCATCAAAAGAAAAACTAGCAAACTGCATTATTGTATCCTGCTCACAGAAGCCACGCTGCTTTCTGAAGTAATCTCTTAGAGAAGCTATCCCATGATGTTCCACTAGGACACCCTTGGGTTTTCCTGTTGTACCTGATGTGTAAATCATATATGCAATGTCATCCGGACTGTGGTCTGCACCCGCAAACACTCCACATTCTTCTTTTCCTAATACAATCTGCACAATCTCAGTATCAAAAGTAGTATCTTCTGTCCCTACTAAGATAGCTGCGGGCTGACAATCATTTAATATATAATTGATACGTTCTTTTGGGTACTCTGGATCAATAGGTACAAATGCCGCTCCACTCTTTAAAACTCCGAGGATTGCACTAATTGTCTCCATCTTTTTGCTTGCATTAACTGCTACAAAACTTCCCTTTCCAATTCCATTTTTCTTTAAATAATCTGCAACATAATTGGCACGTCTGTCTAAAGTGCCATAAGTGATTTTCTCATTCTTCAAAATGACAGCTATTTTCTCTGGATACTTCATGGCTTGTTGTTCAAACATAGCATCCATCGTAGTGTTCTCTACTTCATAGCCTGTGTCATTAAAGCCCTGAACTAACACTTTTTCTTCCTCTTCTGAAAACAAGCCAATATCTGCCAACAGGCAATCATCTGTTTCCTCATTCCACTTACTCATCATATTCCTAATTAAGGCTAACATGTGTTCCTGTATTGATATAATTTCCCACTTTTCAAAGCATTCTGTTTGGTAATCAAAAAGTATCTGATACTGATTTTCTACTGTCTTAGTAATATGTATAATCAAGCTCTCTGTCTGCGCTAGTGTTGGATACAGAGTAATATCCAAGCTGTGGTTATCCAGCAAAGATGCGGGCTGGAAGTTTAAACTTACATCAAAGATTTTCCCGGTACCATTTTCTTTTAAAATCCTGTTATAAGTATACTTTTGATGCTTAAAAGCAGAAAATATCGATTCCTCAATTGATTTTATGTATTTCTTAAGGGAATAATCCTCCTTTAAAAATTGAAAATAGGTAGGAATGGTATTCGCAAATAATCCTAACGTATTTAACTGCATTTTTCCTGTTCGATTCAATACCGTGCTTCCAATGTAGAATTGTTCTGCACGGCTCATATTATGAAAGACAGCACCTAATGCTGCCATATAAAGAGAATATTCTGATATACCTTTATGATTGCAAAACTCATAAATAGATTTGGACTCCTCCAAAGGAACCATCTTAATAAAACGTTCTGTATTTAATACAGTAGTTGAATGGTTTGTCAATACAACAAGGTCTTTAAATTTTTCAAGCTGGTTCTTCCAATACATTTTGTCACTTTCAAATTTTTTACTACTGACATACTTATTTTCCTGCTGCATAAAATTTACATAAGAATTATTATCAATGTGATATTCTTCTCCAGCAAGTCTACTGTTGTATAAATTCACAAACTGTTCACCTAACTTCGATAAAGTCCATGCATCTGCAATAATATGATTTAGCATTATAAATATTCCAAACTTATTAGGTAACTGCACAACAGAGAAGAAATATAATTTTTCCAAGCAGGATAAACCCTGGTTTATTTTTTCCTGCACATAGGAACGATATTTTTTTTCTATATCAAACTTGTAAAATTCGTAGCTTTGTTCATAATTAATTACTTCATTATACTTCCATACAAGATTATTTTCTTCATTACTTATTTGCAAGTGGAATATGTCATTTTTATTCAAAATTTCATGCATGCAGTCTTTGATGAATTGTTCATTAACAGTACCTGGAATGAAAATATCTGCCGCAATACATGTTGCTCCACTCCCACTATATTGCTCTAACTCGTATAGTTCCTTTTGTGTACCCGTTAGTTTTAGCATGTGGTGCCCCCCAATTAAAATCATATCTCATCTTTTACAATATTTTATAGCTATATTTTTCGCATAAAAAACTATTCATCAAGCTTCTCGATAAAAAAACACACATCCGCTACTGTTTTAATCTCTTTCAGAGTTTCCATATCAATCTCAATATCATATTCCATTTCAATCTCACCAATCATGGAAACCATATCAAATGATGTCATTCCTAAATCAGCTATTAATTCATCTTCTATATTAATCTCATCTTCGTTTGCATCGATGAATTGTGATAAAATCTGATTAACCTTGCTCTCAATATTGTTCATTTTCATATGCATGGTGCGCTTCCTGCTACCACCACACCTTCCTCCTTACGTTTAATATAATTTAACACTATTTTTTATAAATATTTATATCTTTTTACCTTGCCAAGTGAAGTTCTTTCAAAATCCTCTCTCGAATACTCAATATTACGAATCTGCTGAAACATAGGTGATTTTTTATTTACCTGATCTATCACCTTTTCAATCTCTTGTTTCACCTCTTCTTCCGAAGCCCCCGCACATCTCTCCTTATCTGGTACTATAATACAGCTTAGCACTTCAGATTTCGCTGTCTGCTTCGCATACACTAGAGCAGCCTCAATCCATTCCGATTTTTGAATAATCTCCTCTATTTTGGCAGGAAAAATATTATTGCCATCTTTGAGAACAATGATATCTTTCTTTCGGCCACTTATAAACAAGAATCCCTTCTTATCTATGTAACCAATGTCCCCCGTCTTAAAGTACTCATCTGTAAATTCATCCTGGCCGTAGTATCCCCTCATCACTATTCTTCCAGAAACCTGAATTTCATCCTCTACGATTCTTATTTTGCAATAAGGATTCGAATCTGCTATACCTACAGATTGCTTTCTTCTTTTCTTCAAGTTGTTAGCACATACAACTGGTGAACATTCTGTAATTCCATAGCCATTTAAAACTGTAATTCCTATGCCGTCCAAAAAGTCAATTGATTCTTGATTAGCGCTTGCTCCTCCACATATAATAATGGAAAGTTTGCCACCTAATTCGTCAAGGAGATTATGGAATAATTTTCTTCTTATATCAAGATGTAATACCTTTAAAACATTGCTTGCCCAATATACTCCCCAAAATTTTCTTCCCACTCTCTTCTCAATTGTTGAATGGATTCTCTTGTACATTCCATCTACAATCATAGGAACTCCAATTAACAACTCTGGCTGAAATAATTTCAAATTGCTAAGAAAATTCTTAATGCCTCCACCAAAGCATACAACAAAGTGATAATAAAGCATACCTGTTAGAATTCCAGTTGTTAACCCAAAAGCGTGATGCATTGGCAGCAAATGGAGATATCTTGTATCCTTAGTGAAAGTATCTTCTCCAATTAAATAGGCACAGTGGCGTATATCACTGCACAAATTATCATGTGTCAGCATGACTGCTTTATTATAGCCTGCTGTGCCAGACGTAAAAATTATTATTGCCAAATGCTCTTCCGTTACTAAATCCCGGATACTGTCATTTGATTCTTTACAATCTAAAAGTGTTTCAAAATCCTTACATTCTGTAAAACACTTAAATTCTAAGTCGTCCGAAAGCCTCCTTAAAGCAATTGCTTTCTTTGAGCACCTTTTATCGAATAATACTATTTTTGCATCAATCTCATGTATCATTTCTAAAATCACTTCTTCAGATAGTTCGCTATCAATCGGAACTACAATATTTGCAGAACCTACTGTACCAAAATAAGCTGTAATCCACTCGTAACTAATATCGCCTAAAAAAATAATTTTCTGCTGGGCCATATTTCTGCTGTAAAGCCAATTTTTTAGTTCATTTGAGCGTTCAAACAGCTCTGAATAAGATTTTCTATCTATAACACCGCACTTATTAACTAATACAGCGTCAGAGTTGCCATTTTCACGACATGCATCGTTTAATAAAGACCATAAGTTCTCATTTTGTCTTTCCATATCTTTTCTCCGTTGTATTCTTCATTTATCAAGAAAACTATAAACACTGCTATTTCCGATTCTGGTAATGCATTGCAAGAATGACTTTCGTATCACCAGTTGAACTTTCTTCACCAATTGCATTTGCAACGACAGATTCGATAATATTTGCCATTTTATTTCCATGCCATATTCCAATTATTACTCCCTATATGCTGAAAACCTGAGCAAGCACATACATATTTTTTCTGTAGCCTATCCTTATCCTGTAATTACTCAATAATAAGATATCGCCTTGTCATCATCTGAGACAAAAATTAATATTCCCTAGAGATTTCTAGAAATAATAATCCTATTATTTTCTTAAATTTTTAATTATTGAGACTATTTTTTTAATTTTACGTTTTTATACATTACTAATATTTAAATTTTAAACTATATTTTGTTAATCTGCAAATATTTTTACATTTTTTTTGCATCAACTAGATATATTGTACATAAAATTGAGCTTTTTTTACATTTATCATCAATCAATCCATCATATTACAATAAAAACACAAATTCTAAGAATCCATTTATTCACAGTTCATGTTATGAAAAGAGAAATTGCAGTCATGACCACCCGTAAAACGGGTGGCTTGTGCTAGCCCTATAAGGGCTTGTTACCGGCTAGCGCCTAAAGACGCTGGCTTTCACTTTGTTCA
>NZ_QKMR01000009.1:0-44688 GCF_003208175.1 Ruminiclostridium sufflavum DSM 19573
CTATTAGACCTTATGTCACAGGCAGGAAAAACTGGCTCTTTGCCGATACGACCCGTGGAGCTAAAGCCAGTGCCCTTGTATACAGCATGATTGAGTCTGCGAAAGCGAATCAACTCAACCCATATATGTATTTGGTATATCTACTGTCAAAATTGCCGGGCTTGAAAGAATTAACGCAAGAATCTCTGACACCCTATCTGCCATGGTCACCCGAATTGCCATCATGGTGTCATAAAGACTCAAGCAAGACACCCCAAGATTAAGCGCTTACTATTATAGAGGTATTCTATTCCAAATTGGAGGAATAAGCATAAAAAATGAAGGGCTGTTTTTAGCTAAGCCCTTCATTTCCGCTGGTGAGCTTGAAAGGATTTGAACTTCTAGCCTGCGGTTTAATTCTTAAGCTTCATCCTTTATATGTAATGATAAGCGTATTTGTTCATTTGCTCCATCTGTAAATCTTTAAACCACTTGAAGTTTTAGATACTTGTCTATCGATTGTGGCGTACCACTTGCCCCCACTTTTGTATTTCCAATTTTGTTCAATAAGAATAACCTTATCTCCAGATACAGACTTCACAATTGCACTGTGGGGAGTTGAAGGCCAGAAGGCTAAATCCCCTTTTTTGGGATCTGTCACTACTGTAAGTTTTCCGCTTGTAACAGTTGGAGTTCCATTTTCACTAAGACCTGATAAGCTAACACTGTATAGTTTTTTAAAGTATTTAATTGGATATGCTGCACACTTATATGTACTATCTCCATAATCATCCGCAACGGTTCCGGGTCTATAAAGAGCGTCAACATTGTCGAGAGTATCTACTACTTGCATGCTTTTAGTTATCTCCACATCACTCTGTGCTACACATAATAGACTAAACGATAGGATTAAAAGAGCAGATAGACATAAACTTATTGCTTTCTTTTTCAAAGAAATTCCCCCTTTGTGTTTTGTTTTATATATTATAACATAAATGTAATTATAAGTAAATTAACTTGTGCATTTTTATTTTATAGTATTATATTGTTGGTAAGCAAAAAAAGAAACACTATTACAGAATTAGTTTAACCATACACATTGAAAGAGCCTGCTTGCCGTGGGCACATGCCTTTTTAAAGAAATTATCCATATTGAAGGCAACTCTCGGAAGATACCCCAAATCCTCTAAAAGAGTAAATAAGGGGAAAAATATAGCCATAGGCGGAAGCATAACTGAAACAACCCAGGCCAGTGTACGGTAAACTCCGAGAATAAGTATTCCATGAAGCCAGACAGGTGTGCCTGCTTGCACAAACAAATCCGTCAGCCTTGCTTCAATACTGAAAAACAAATCAGAAAGCAGACGGGAAGGGTAATTTGCACCTGCGACAGTAAGCCAGAAAATAACTGCCAGCATACCCAGCATAATAGGAATACCGAAAATTTTTGATGTAAGAATGCGGTCAATTTTCCTGTCGGTGCTGTTGCAGGTCATATTTTTGTAAGCTATGGCGTTCTTGCTGATTTCCTCGGCGGTTTCAACAAGACGGGAAACAACCTTGTCTCTGAGCAGGTCAGTTTTTATGCCCTGCTCGTTTATATGTATTCCGGCCTTTATAACGAGCTCCCGCAATTCAAGATTATCTGTCAAATTATAGCCAAGATATCTGTCTAAGGCTTTAAGCAGTGACTCATCCCCGTCTATCAGCTTGAGTGCGGCCCATCGGCTGTTTATTTTATCGCCGGCCAGCTCTTTTATTTTAGGCTGAATTATACCGATTGCTTCCTCAATTACAGAATCATATGCGATTTGTAAAGGACTAACTGATATCTGCCTGCTTGCTACCTCGTAGACAGCCTCCATCAATTCTGCAAGCCCTTTGTTGCTTCGGGCATTCGTAGCTATGACGGGAACACCCAGAGAAGCTGAAAGCTTTCCGCAGTCAATGCTTATTTTCTTTCTTTCGGCTTCATCAATCAAGTTGATGCATACCACTACCCTGTCAGTGATTTCAAGGGTTTGCAGAATCAGATTAAGATTTCTTTCAAGGCAGGTGGCATCAGCTACAACGACAGTTGCATCCGGAGCTCCAAAGCAAACAAAATCTCTCGCTATTTCTTCTTCGGAGGAATTAGACATTAATGAATATGTACCGGGAATATCAACCATTATAAAGTTTTTATCCTTATGCCTGTATTTTCCGTATGCGTTAGCGACAGTTTTCCCCGGCCAGTTGCCGGTATGCTGGTTAAGACCGGTTAAGCTGTTAAATACAGTACTTTTTCCTACATTTGGATTGCCGGCAAGAGCTATAACCTTGTCATCAGGATATACCCGTTCCAAGCTAAGCTTATTTGCCGGCACGCCTGTTCCTGTGGTTTGGTTCGTAAGACCCATATAAGACCTCCTTGCTTGATAATATGATTAATAGACTTCAATGAGTATTTTTGATGCTTCTTCCGAGCGCAGCGCTATTACAGCACCACGGATGTGGTAAGCCACAGGATCACCGGAAGGGCTTTTCTGGAGTGCTTCAACCTCAGTGCCGGTTATCAGTCCCAAATCAAGCATTCTTCTTCGAATCGTACCGTCGGAGCAGAGCGCTTTAACCCTTCCTTTTTTTCCTATAGGAAGCATATTCAGCTGTATATGCTTGCTGCTCAATAAAAACACCTCCTTAAAATTTATGTAAAGGGGTTATTCTTCCTGTTTAAGCGGAGAGAAAACTTTTTTCCCTAAACTAACATATGTAAAATAAAATTAATATGTTACACATTTTTAATAAATAAACTTAACTTTTTCTATCAAAACTCTATTTATTACCGGTCATACAATAATTGGCTTGCTTACAAAGCAATTGCCTGAAAATTCAAAGTAATTAACAGCTTTATAAGCCTTATAAAATACTTGTATTTTGTCGCATTAATGAAAATATTAGGTTTTTTTCTGATTATATTTACTTTATGGTTTTTTTGTCATAAACTAGAAGAAAAATATATTTTTAGAGGTGATTTTGAAATGGTAATGAATATGTACATATTGTTTTTAGTATCATTGCCTGAAGCGTTTTTAAATTTAATAATAGCCTTGCTTATTACCGGACGAAAAGACACTTTAAAAATAAATAGGAACAATATTGTCAGATTTACAGCCTCCTTATTTTTAATGCTTCTTTCCTCATGCATTATCAGGCCTGTATCTCCAAATATAATTATAAATGTTACCTTGCATATTATTGCATATTCATTGATTTTTATGCTTGTATACAGGATGAAGCCCGTATATGCCTTATTCGGGACTGCATTTTTTTTAATGATAATTACTGCAACAGAAGTTATATATACGCCTTATGTAATTACGTATGTATTTAACGGGCTGGCGAATTTTCAGGAGGGATATCACTGGTATGTATTGCTTTCGCTGCCACAGCGCAGTGTTCAGGCACTGATGATAGTTTTTTTATGGAAACACGAGGTGCTGCTGGTTACACGTATTAACTGCAATTTCCATAGATTGTTTCTGGCATCATTTTTGCTGCTGGTGTTCGGAGAGCAATTGCTGTATTTTATATTCATTTCAATTTTTGAAAAATTACAGGTAGTTTATCAAATAACATTCTCTGCATCCTTGTTTATAATCGTATTAGTGCTTAATTTTTTGATATTCAAATTAATTTATACTGTTATAGGGGGTCTGGTAGTCAAATCATATAACAAATACAGCGATTTTGAGGATGATGTTAAGTTTGCACTGGGAGAGATACGTGATTTGCTGATAAATAATCAGGTGGAGGAAGCGGTAAAGCTTATAGATGACCTTAATGGGTAAATATTTAAATATAGAGGGGGTAAGACTTATGAAGTCAAAATTCAAATTTTTGCTTGCAGCGTTATCATTATTAATTACGCAGCTCGCGTTATCGGGTGTTTGTTCAGCAAGCAGTTCAACATTTCATCAACCAAAGGCACCAAAGCATTTGATGTCCCGTAATAAGATATAATTCGGGCTTTTGTACTAATTCGATAACAGAAGCATAGCAGAAGCACCTCTGATTTTTTTCGGGGTGCTTTTGTTGTCTTAGCCAGTATGTTTATTGAGCATAATAATCGTTTTACCACGGAATTGAAAATACGGTTGTTCTCAAAAAAATACTTTAAATGTTCTTATGAAGAACGGTTCAAGCTGTCTGGCGCTGGTATATGAAGATGCCATATAATGACAGTCACACCAAGGAGGAATTTGTGTAATGGATACAATGAAAAAGATTTTAATATTAATTATGCTTTTATTGCTTACCGGCTGTACAAATACAAGTACCAAGCCTGAGCAAAGTAATGTCGATGGCAGCCTTGCAATAAATAATGAAAATACGGAGTCAGCTTCAAAGCAGGATGCAATCGAAGCAATTAAATCGGATGCGGATGAGACGGCAACTCTGATTAATAAAAGAGGAAACACAGTTGAAGAAAGAGTCAGGGTTCCCAAAGGCTTTCAAAGAGTTGAGGCAGAAAACAACTCATACGAACAATATCTGAGGGAATTACCGGTAAAGCCTGACGGCACTAAGATTAAGCTCTATAATGGTGAAGTAACGGATAAAGCCGTACATGCCGCTGTTCTTGATATTGATGTCGGAAACAGGGACTTGCAGCAATGTGCTGATGCTGTTATCAGACTCAGAGCTGAATATTTATACGGTCAGGGCTTGTATGAAAAGATACACTTTAATTTTACAAACGGTTTTAATGCCGAATATTCAAAATGGATGAACGGATACAGGATTGAAGTTAAGGAGAATAAAACCTATTGGGTTGAGAAAACAGATTATTCAAGGGAATATAGCAGTTTTAGAAAATATCTTGATATGGTTTTTGCATATGCAGGAACGTTGTCACTTTCAAAGGAAATGAAGTTTAAATCAATTGAAAATATGCAGATTGGAGATGTATTTTTGAAAGGCGATACTCCCGGGCATACTGTTATTATTCTTGATATGGCAGAAAACATCAGCACGGGAGAAAAAATATTTTTAATTGCACAGAGCTATATGCCTGCACAGGATATCCATATTCTGAGAAATTTTGAAAACGGGGAGCTAAGTCCGTGGTATTCGGTAAATTTCGGTGAAGCTCTGAGGACACCGGAATGGAAGTTTGAAAAAGGCCAGTTGATGAGATTTCAGGATTGAAAAATTTATAATTCTCAGCTAAGGCTGCAATTAAAATCAGAGGATAAAGCCTTGAACAATTATAAAATACGGCTGCCTGTGAAATTGGCAGCTGTATTTTATAGTGCGGATTTTAAAATATAATTTTCAGTGCTTTACATAGGATATTCAGTGTTTAATTTTATAATAAAGAGGTATTATATACTATATGGCTGAGAAATTTATTCATGGAATAATATTTTACGGTTCAAGCATTTTGGGCAGCGCAATATTTGAAATTGAAGCATACCGCTTTTTTCAGCGCTTTGGAACAAAGCTGGAAGTAATGCTTTTATAAAAAATAGTATTATGATAGGAATAGTATAAAAATCCATTGATAATTTTATCACAATCTGATAAAATGAAAAAACGAAAAAAGCTGAAAAATGTCGAAAAGAGTGGGGAGAAGGCGATGAAAAGCAAAATTGTAATAATTGGTGCAGGCTATGCCGGCATTTTAACTGCAAAGAAACTGGCTAAAAAATTCAAGAAAGATGATACAGTCAGTATTACCATTATCGATAAAAATCCATTTCACACTATGCTTACGGAGCTTCATGAAGTAGCGGCAAACCGCGTTGATGAAGATAGCATTAAGATAGGCTTAAAAAAGGTATTTGCAGGGCGAAAAGTAAATGTGGTGCTTGATGCTGTAGAAGCCATAGATTTTAATAACAAAATTGCAGCGGGGGAAAACCAGAAGTATGAATATGACTACTTAGTGCTGGCAGCAGGCTCTAAGCCCACCTGTTTCGGAGTTGCCGGTGCCGAAGAGTATTCCCACAGGCTGTGGTCCTATCAGGATGCCGTAAACCTTAAAGACCATATCCATAATGCTTTCAGAAAGGCAGCCTGTGAATCCAATATTGACGAAAAGAAAAGGTTATTAACCTTCTATGTTGTGGGAGCAGGCTTTACGGGTGTGGAAATGGCAGGTGAGCTTGCCGAATATGTTCCCATACTGTGTGAGAAATATGAGATAGACAGGGAGTTTGTATCTGTCTGCAATGTTGATATCCTTAAAAGAACAGTGCCGAATTTGCCGGAAAAGCTTTCGGAAAAGGTTGAAAGACGCTTTAATAAAATGGGAGTTAAGCTCATGCTGAATTCCGGAGTTTCGGCTATAGGCCCTGATTTTATAGAAATCAAATCAAATAATACGGTAAACCGGTATGCAGCAGGAACTGTAATATGGGCAGCAGGTATTGAAAGCTCCGATATTACAAATGAAGCTGCAAAGACGCTTGAGTCGGCAAACAGAGGGCGTATAAAGCTTGATTCCTTCCTTCGTTCAGTGAACGACGACCATGTTTATGTAGTGGGTGATAATATGCTGTTTACAGCAGAAGGTGAGGAAGGACCTGTTCCTCAAATGGTTGAAAACTGTGAGCAGAGTGCGGCAACCGCTGCGAAAAATATATACTGCGCAGTAACAGGAAAAGGGGAGATGTCAGCTTACAAGCCTGCCTTCCACGGAATGATGGTTTGTGTGGGAGGGAGATACGGTGTTGCAAGAGTAGGAATGCCAAACCATATGTTTAATTTGCCGTCTTTCCTTGCAATGTTTGTAAAGCATTTTATAAATATAATTTATTTTATACAGGTGTCAGGCTGGAATAAAGTATTCAGCTATCTAAAGCATGAGTTTTTCACTATAAGGAATTGCAGAAGCTTTGTAGGCGGTCATTTTTCAAACAGAACCCCAAGCTTTTTGCTTACTCCTGTCAGAGTCTGGCTTGGAGCGGTATGGCTTTTTGAAGGTATAATGAAAATCGTTGAGGGATGGCTTACGGCGCCAAAGCTGACAGAATTTTTCAAAGGCGCCGATTCATGGTATAACAGTATTTTATACGGCTCTACAGGAGCGATTGATGTAAAAGCGGGAGAGACAGCGGTACAGGCTGCAACCGAGGCAGTAAGCTCGGCAACGGGTGAAGTTGCGGCAAGTGTGGGTACAACAATTATGAATTTTGATATACTGGGCTTGCTGCGATTGATCTTTGTAAGCGGAAAGGAGCTGTCAAAGTCAGTTATAAGTGATTATGCTTTTAAAATAGATATTCCTTTGATTAACTGGTTTGTTAATAAGCTTATTATTCCCAATGATAATGTTCAGATTGTAATGCAGGTCTTTATTGTTGTAGCGGAGATTTTAATTGGTCTTGCACTGATAGGAGGACTGTTTACAACACCGGCCTCGGCATTTTCACTGGTGCTGCAGGTTATGTTTGTCAGTACTACCGGTCTGTATTTGTCAACCTTCTGGATGATATTTGCTGCAATAGCAGTATTGATAGGTGCCGGGAAAACCTTTGGACTTGACTATTATGCTATGCCTTATTTAAAGAGAATGTGGAGAAAATTACCATTTGTGAGAAGGTTGTATATCTATAATGACTAAAGAAAATATAAAAAATCAGGATGGAATAGGCTTCATAGAAAATACGGAAGCATTGGATATGGTTAAAAAGGAAATAAACAGAGAATTGACTTCTGCTCCTGTAATTATCCGCCGGTATACACAGCATTTGGCATCGTCGGGCGGCAAGCTTATCCGCGCGGCAGCATTGCTTATCTGTGCACAGAATGAGAACGGTTTAATTCATCCTCATGCGGTTAACTTTGCTGCTGCTATTGAAATAATACATTTGGCCACCTTGGTTCATGATGATGTTATGGATAATGCAGAAACCAGAAGAGGCAAAATTACGCTTCAGAAAAAATATGGCAGAAAGACTGCTGTCATCTGCGGTGATTATTTACTTTGCACCGCACTGAAATTAGTTGCTTTGATACCGGAAAAAAAGGGATATCTGGATTTAATAGTCCCTGATTATATGAGAAGGGTTTGTCTTGGAGAATTAAACCAGCATATTAATAATGGCTTTTTGGACTTATCGGTTTACAGGTATTTGAAAATTATTTCAGGCAAAACAGCTGCTCTTTTTGAAGCATCCTTTTATGCAGGAGCGGTTTTAAACGAGCAGGATGAGTTGATAATATCAAAATATATGAAATTGGGGCGGTATACCGGTATGATTTTTCAGATGACTGATGATTGCATTGATTTTGAAAAGACCGAGGATTATGCGAAGAAGCCGGTTCAATCTGACTTTGAGCAGGGAGTAATTACGCTTCCTCTCATACATGCTTTTAGAAAAATGCCGGGCTTGAGAAATAAAGCAGAAAGCAGGGAGCTATCAAGAGAGGATATAAACAATGCCGTTGAAAAGAGCGGAGGCCTGAGCTATACCCGGATGGTTTCAATGAAATATTACGATAAGGCAATGAAGATAATTAATGAGCTTGGAATTACCTTGGATAAGAAAAACAAGCTGGTATCTGTTTTGGAAAAGGCGTGCGGCTTTGCTAAGGTTACGGGATAAACAATATGATAAAAAAACTGTTTGATTATATTGAAATAAAAACAAAAATAACCAGCCTGTTTGCGTTTTTTATGACGATGGCTTACATTTTCTATATAAGAAGGCCCGTAAACTGGGAACTGACCTTGGTGTTCTTCGGAGCTATGTTTATTTTCGATTTGGCTACTACGGCAATCAATAATTATATTGATACAAAAACTAACCACCAAATACTGGTATATACAAGAAGGACAGCGAAAAACATTATTTTTGCTTTATTAGGTATCAGCACGGCTTTAGGCTTATATCTGTCATATAGAACAGACATAATTATTCTCATAACCGGAGGTGTTTGCTTTGCATGCGGTATTTTTTACACCTTCGGACCTGTTCCGATATCCAGACAGCCTCTTGGAGAATTATTTTCCGGCATATTTTACGGCTTGCTCATACCCTTCATATTGTTGTATATAAACCTGCCTGAGGGTGCGATTCTTTCGCTGGAGCTAAGCCTAAGAACCATTAGCCTTAATATACATGTAGTGCCTGTGCTGACAGTTCTTTTGCTGTCAATTGCGCCTGTATGCACTACTGCAAATATTATGCTTGCAAATAATATCTGCGACCTAGAAAGAGATGTTGCCGTAAAACGTTATACACTGCCGTATTATTTGGGCCACAAGGCTGTTTATCTTTTTGCCGCATTAAATTATTTTGCTTATTCCGGAATAATAATTATGGCTGTATTCAGGCTTTTGCCGCCTGTCTGTTTGCTGGCGGTACTTGCAATATTTCCGGTTCAAAGGAATATTAAAATATTTTTGCAAAAACAGGAAAAAGAAACAACCTTTATTTGCTCCATTAAAAATTATGTAGTTATTATGGGTTCAATCACCCTCGCTATATTCATCAGTGCATTAATACGGGGAGGCTGAAATGAAGTTTTTCAGAAAAACAGATGTGTTGATTATTGCAGGCATTGCTGCAGTCAGCTTTGCAATGTGGGCTGTTTATAAATACAATAATCCGGGTAAGCCTGCCGAAGCTGAAATTTATTATAAATCTGAGCTGGCTGCTACAATAGATTTGAATACCGGCACAGACAGGCAGTTTTCAATACCGCAGAACAAGAATGTTATTTTTTATTTGGAAAAAGACGGGAGTATAGGTTTTGTGGAATCTGATTGCCCGGACAAGATATGCATAAGAACCGGAAGGCTGAAAAATATAGGTGAAACTGCCGCCTGCCTTCCCAATGAAATAATTTTGAAGATTGTTCCGGTAAAAGCACGCAGTGATGATGATATTGATATGGTAGCAGGAAAATAGGCATGAGGGAGGTTAAAGGTGGATAAGACCGGGGCGGGTATGTCAAAAACCAAGCTTTTAGTATTAACCGCATTGCTGTTTGCCGTTGCATTGGTATTGTCTGTGGTTGAAAATTCCTTTCCGGCTTTGTTTTTTGCAGTACCGGGAGTAAAGCTGGGCCTTTCCAATATTTCTGTTATGTATGCGCTGTTTTTTCTTGATAAAAAGCCGGCTTTTCTGATAGCTGTATTAAAAGCAGGCTTTGTATTAATTACCCGTGGATTTATAGCAGGAATATTAAGCTTATGCGGGGGAACACTATCAATAGTTGTAATGTCTGTGCTATTGATAGTGTTTAAAGACAAAATATCTTATTTTGTTCTTAGTGTTTTTGGAGCGGTATTTCATAATATAGGTCAATTTGCCGCTATTTCGCTGATATATACAAACATGTATTTGTGGGTTTATTTACCGGTACTGCTGATATCAGGTATTGCTGCGGGAATGGCAACCTCTGTATTGCTAAGGCTTATTATGCCTGCTTTTAAAAGAATGGTTTAGGATAGTTATAATACTCTGCTGAAGCTTTTTACCTGAATTTTCGTGCCCGAACCGGGTGTGTAGGTTAATTAATATAAAAAATATAATGGAGGAGACAACATGAAAAAGCTATTTTCACTAGTATTGAGCCTGACACTGGCAATTGCCGTAATGGCGGGATGCGGCTCAACAGGAGAACAAAACGATGCGGCAAACACATCTGCAGGTATTGAGACTAATACCGGTACTGCCGGTGATGCTGTTAAAACCGGACTTGCGGTTGTGTCATCAATTGCAAACTCCGCAGATGCCGGAGAAAAGGACGGCATGGCAGAGATTGACTCAATGGTGGCAGCAGTTACCGTTGATAAGGACGGGAAAATTGTAAAGTGTGTTATTGATGCGGCACAAACAAAAATTAATTTTTCTGCTCAAGGTAAAATTCTTACTGATTTAAAAGCGGAATTTAAATCAAAAAACGAGCTTGGTGATGAATATGGTATGCGTAAGGCATCAAAAATAGGTAAGGAGTGGAATGAGCAAGCAAAAGCCTTTGCCGATTATGTTGTTGGAAAAACAGCTGCCGAGGTAAAGGGTATAGCTGTAAATGAAGAGGGTACTGCCGGTGATGCTGAATTGGCATCTTCTGTGACAGTACATATCGGTGACTTCATAGCGGTCACCGAGAAGGCTGTTGCAAATGCTCAGGATTTAGGCGCTAAGTCCGGCGACAAGCTGGGATTGGGAATATCAACAAATATTGAAAAGTCCACAGATGCCGGAGAAAAGGATGGATTGGCTCAGGCTTATTCAATGTATACGGCTGCCACATTTGATACTGACGGGAAAATAACCGGCTCAATTATAGACGCATCCCAATCTGATGTAAATTTTAACAAGTCAGGAAAGATTACTTCTGACATAAAGGCTGAGCTTAAAACAAAGAATGAGCTTGGCGATGCATACGGTATGAAGAAGGCGTCAAAGATAGGCAAGGAATGGTATGAGGAGGCGGCTGCATTTGCAAAATATGTAGTCGGCAAGACAATTGAAGAGGTTAAGGGAATAGCTGTGAATGAAGAAGGAGTTGCAACCGAAGCAGAATTAACCGGCTCGGTTACAGTTCATATAGGAGATTTCCAGAAGGTAATTGAAAAAGCAAATTCAAGTGCAAAATAAATATACAGAATCGGGGCTGCGGCAGGGCATCTGTTATGTCGGTTATAAAGAAGCTTACTGCGGCAGTCCTGACTATATTCCAAATTAAGCTTTTGTGTGATAAAATTTTGATAGAGGGAAAAAGTTGTTTAAAAAATTAACAGCAACGATAATTGCAATTACATTTTTAATAAACTTAACTGCATGCGGGAGTCAAGACAGGAAAAGATATGAGGCGGAATTTCTGGAGCTGTTTGATACTATGACAAAAATAGTCGCATATACTGACAGCAAGGAAGAATTTACAAGGTATTCCCGTTTGATTTATGATAACCTGAAGGAATATCATCAGCTTTACGACATATATAATAACTACGATGGTATTAACAACATAAAAACTATAAATGACAATGCCGGAATAAAAGCGGTTAAGGTTGATAAAAGAATAATTGCTTTGATTAATTATTCAATAGAGTGGTATAAAAAGACTAATGGTAAAATGAATATTGCTTTAGGCTCTGTGCTTGAAATATGGCACAAATATCGTGAAGAAGGTATTGACAACGAGGCTGAGGCCGCTGTGCCGGATATGGCTGAGCTGAAAAAAGCAGCTGAACATACGGATATAAACAAAATTATTATAGATGAGGCGAATTCCACGGTTTTTCTTGCAGACCCTGAAATGAGTATTGATGTTGGTTCTATCGGTAAGGGCTATGCAACTGAGCAGGTAAGCCGGATTGCATATGAAAAGGGCTTCACCTCCGGATTAATCAGTGTGGGCGGAAATATACGCGCAATAGGAAATAAGGACTCCGGCGGCAAGCTGTGGAATTTGGGTATTCAGAATCCGGACAAGGAAAGTGAAAAGTCAAACGTCAGTATTGTGTATCTCGCTGATTTATCCCTTGTATCAAGCGGGGACTATGAGAGATACTATACTGTTAACGGTAAAAGGTATCATCACTTAATTGATCCTGATACCTTGTTTCCGGCAGAATATTTTTCTCAGGTTACTATAGTATGCAAGAATTCCGGAATGGCAGATGCATTGTCAACCGCTGTCTTTTGTATGCCGGTTGAAAAAGGTATGGAATTTATAAATAATCTGCCTGATACAGAGGCATTATGGGTTATGAAAAACGGTGATTTGAAATACAGCAAAGGATTTGAGGAATTTACTAAAGATTGATAGTATTATTTTTTGCTGAATACAAATAATAATTTTGCTGTAAAAAAGCTTTTGGATAAAGGCATAACAGCATCACTAAATTATTTTGTGCCGTGAATCCGGCGAGGAGGTTTATATGAGTGCAAATATGATGAACCACCCACATGAAGGAATCAAGTGTGTAGTTGATACATGCAAGTATCATATGGCCGGCGACTATTGCTCAGCTGATCAGATAGAGGTGAGCGCAAAGGATGCAAGTACCTCAAGGCAAACTGATTGTGAGACCTTTATACCTGAGAGCAGAAAAAGATAATTTGGTAAACCAGTAATGAATGTGGCCTGCCGGATAAAACCGGCAGGCTGTTTTTTAAATATATAAAGTGGGAAGGTATTAATTATGCAGGCATTTAATGAACTTTACAAAAAGCTGGCAAAAGCCGCTGTTGAAAACAGGACAAATGAGGAGTTGAAAAATATTCGCCGGCAGGGCTATGACTCACATCAATTGGATTGCTTGCTGCATCCTGAAAAATATGCCTCGGTATGGAGAATTGCAGATTGTAATTGCTCTGACGGGGAAACATGCAGTGCCTGCACTGTAAGATGCTTGTTTGATGCGATAGATAAGGATGAAAAGGGCAATACAATAATTAATAAGGATTTATGTATAGGCTGTTCGGAATGTATTGACAGCTGCAAAGCGCAGAAGCTCACGGCCAGCAAGGATATACTGCCTGCCCTTGCAGCTGTCAAGAGCGGAAAGGGCCCTGTATATGCCATGATTGCACCGGCGTTTATCAGCCAGTTCAGTAAGCAGGTCACACCCGGCAAGCTGAGGAGTGCTTTTAAAAGTATAGGCTTTGCCGGTATGGTTGAGGTAGCTCTTTTTGCGGATATTCTCACACTCAAGGAAGCGCTTGAATTTGACAGAACCATATTAAGCGAAAAGGATTATCTTCTGACAAGCTGCTGCTGCCCCATGTGGATTGCTATGCTTAGAAAAATATACAAGCAGTTTATGCCTCATGTTCCCGGATCGGTATCACCAATGGTGGCCTGCGGGCGTTCGATAAAAATACTGGAGCCTGATTCTGTTACGGTGTTTATCGGCCCCTGCATCGCAAAGAAATCTGAAGCGAAGGAGCCTGATATTGCCGATGCGGTAGATTATGTTCTTACCTTTCAGGAGATACATGATATTTTTGATTTTGCAAATATTAATCCCGCAGAAATGGAGGAGGATTCACGCGACCATTCCTCAAAGGCGGGCAGAATATACGCAAGGACAGGAGGAGTAAGCGAAGCTGTAAAAAATACCTTGGAGCGCCTGAATCCAAACCGGGAAATTGTAATTCGTACCCAGCAGGCAAACGGCATCCGCGAATGTAAGGAAATGCTGAATGAGCTTAAGGAGGGGAGGCTTAATGCCAATTTCCTTGAGGGAATGGGGTGTGTGGGCGGCTGCGTAGGAGGGCCTAAAGCAATACTGAACCGTGAGGAAGGCCGGGAAAATGTAAATCAGTACGGTAATCAAGCCACCTATGTCACACCGGTGGATAACCCATATGTAATGGACTTGCTGCATCGCTTGGGCTTTGATACGGTAGAAAAGCTGCTTGAACACAGTGATATCTTTACCAGAGAATTTGAATAAGCTGCTGAAAAGCATTAAGACCTGGGTTCAAAAGAATTTGCAGGTCTTTTTTATTTTGCGTGAATTTGTATGGCAAGGTACAAATACATAGGTGGGAGAGACCTTGGAAAAATTCATTGCTATGCTGCTGTTTTATGTGTATTGACAAGCTCTCTTGTGATGTGTTATCGTTTGATTTTAGAAGATTATATATTTACTTTAATCTCACTGAATCTGCCAAATTTATTTGTATGAAAGGGAAAAGCCATGAATAAATCAGAAGTATTAGGTAGATGGACAAAAGAAAAGTCCGAGGAATTGTACGGTGTGAAAAATTGGGGGAACGGCTATTTTTCAATTTCGGAAACGGGAGAGGTAATGGTTAACCCCTATAAGGATAATGAATCGGCTGCAATCAGCCTTATGGATATAATTTCAGGTGTTCGTGAACGCGGGCTTGATATGCCTGTGCTGCTCCGCTTTGAAAATTTGCTGGACTCCCAGATATCTCTTTTAAATGAATCCTTCAGGGATGCTATGAACAAGCTTGGCTATAAGGGGGCATACAGGGGAGTCTACCCTATCAAGGTTAATCAGCAGCAGCAGGTAGTTGAGGAGGTAACTAAATTCGGACAGCGCTATCATCATGGCTTGGAAGTGGGCAGCAAGGCTGAATTGGTTGCTGCCTTGTCACTGATGAAGGACAAGGAAGCCTGTCTTATCTGCAATGGGTATAAGGATGAGGAATTTGTGGATTTAGGGCTTTATGCCGTAAAGATGGGATTCAAATGCTTCTTTGTTATTGAGACGCTCAGCGAGGTTAATATTGTATTGGAACGTTCTAGGGTACTGGGAGTCAATCCTAATATCGGACTGCGCATCAAGCTGTCTGCAAAGGCAGGAGGGCATTGGACCGAATCAGGAGGAGACCGAAGTATTTTTGGCTTGAATATGTCTCAGGTAATTACTGTGGTGGATACCCTTAAAAAGGAAAACATGCTGGACTGTCTCAAGCTGCTTCATTATCATCTTGGCTCCCAGATACCCAATATCAGGGACATACGTTCAGCTGTGCTGGAGGCGGCAAGGGTATATGCAGAGCTGGTTAATGAAGGTGCGCCGATGGGCTATCTTGATTTGGGAGGCGGTCTTGCCGTTGACTATGACGGCTCAAATACAAACTATATAAACAGCCGCAACTATACTGTTGAAGAATATTGCACCGATATAGTAGAGGCTGTTATGAGCACCCTTGACTCAAGTGATATTTCGCACCCTATTATTGTGACGGAGTCGGGAAGAACAACCGTAGCATATTATTCCGTATTGCTGTTTAATGTGCTGGATGTGGAAAGATTTGAGGAGCACAGCTTGCCGGATAAGCTGACGGAGGATACTCCTGAGCAGATCAAAAATCTGTTTGATGTTAATAAAAATATTACGCAGAAGAATATTCAGGAGTGCTATAACGATGCTTTATACTATCGTGATGAAATTCGCGACATGTTTAAGCATGGCGCTGTAAATCTGCGTGAACGTGCATTCTCAGAGAAAATATTCTGGAATACAATTAACCAGATTGCAAAGGAAAAGCAGAAGCTGAAGAATTTTCCGCCGGATTTGGAGGATATAGAGAGCGCAATAGCGGACATTTATTATTGCAATTTTTCAGTATTCCAATCAATTCCCGACAGCTGGGCCATAGATCAGCTGTTTCCGATAATGCCGCTGCACAGATTGATAGAATTGCCTAAGCGCAATGCGGTCATCGCAGACATAACCTGTGACTGCGACGGGAAGATTGACCATTTTATAGACCTTCATGATGTCAGAACCACCTTGCCCCTCCATGAGATGAAAAACGGGGATGACTACTATCTGGGTGTATTTATAGTGGGAGCTTACCAGGAAACGCTGGGCGATTTGCACAACCTTTTCGGAGATACTAACGTAGTCAGCGTCAGGATACATCCTGACGGAAGCTATGACCTTGTGAAGGAAATACACGGAGACAGCGTAGCAGATGTTCTGACATATGTGGAATATGATCCCAAGGATATGACTGTACATTTCCGTGAGAAGGCAGAGAATGCCATTCGTGAGGGACTGATAAGCGCAAGCGACAGAAAGGAAATTATGCGTGCCTTTGAAAATGGCTTGCGTGGTTACACTTATTATGAAAGATAAATGATTTTTCGCGGGCTGGTTGATATCTCTTAAAAAAATAAGAAAGGCTCCTCAGATTATGGGGAGCTATTATTATGCCCTTTATTTGGCAGCAAGCATTGATAATAAGTTTTTTAAAAATGCCTTAATGAATGTGTGAAAAATGTTGAGCATTATACTATTTACATATATAATGGAAAATAAGACAATTTAAGAAAAGGGACGGAAAATAAAAATCCGTATATTTGTAAATTACAGAGGGATAAGGAGTATGAGCATAGAGCTTCAAGTAAGAAAGGCAGCCAAGGGAGATTGCATCTGGGTCAGGTTCGGCAAGGAAACAAAAGGGAATATAATAATTGATTCGGGAACAGCGGCAAAAGCGAAGGAGTTTTCCGATATTATCGAAACAGTCAGGGAGAGAAATGAAGCAGTGGACTTGCTGGTTCTGACACATATAGATGACGACCATATCGGAGGCTTTAAAAAATATATCGCCAAAAATGACTGTAAAATTATAAAGGAAGTCTGGTTTCATGGCAGTGGTGTAAACGCTTATGAGGGTATAACTCCACATTCACCGAAAAATGCGGTGCAGCTGAGCGATATTATGAAAAAAAAGAAAATGAATGTCAATAATGAGGTGTTCAAGGGCTGCAAAAGGGATATCAACGGGGCAAAATTAACGGTGCTGACTCCTGAAATTGATGCGGTGCTCAGGGTAGGCGCCTTGCTTGATGATGCAGCAGCAGGTATAAAGCCTCACAGTGAAGGTATACATAATCAGGATTTGGACTGGCTTTACGAAAATGATAAATATACCCGTGATGACAGCTTAACAAATGCCGCATCAATTTCCTTTGTATTTTGTTATGAGGGTAAAAGGCTTGCCTTTTTAGGAGACGCTCACGCAGAGGATATCATAAAGAGTAAAGAGGAGCTCTTCAAGGGTGTTAATATGGATATGGTTAAGCTGCCACATCACGGAAGCTCACATAACAACCCCGAGGAGTTAATAAAATGCCTGGCCTGCGGGAACCTTATAATATCCGCAAACCAGCCCGCAGACAAGAATACTATTGCAAGAATAGTACATAGTACGGAGAAGTGTACAATTTACTGCAATTATACATGGTGGGAGGGCATCGGTTATTTTACGGAAGAGGATGCAAAAGAATATATTGATAAAGAAAAACTCATTATTAAAGAGGTTGAAGCTAAGAAAGCTATATTCGCTGATGAGGGGAAGGATATATGGATATTGAGGAAAAGTTAAGGCTTCTGGCGGTCAGAATTGAGGCACCGGCAGGAGAAGACCAAAGAAACAGTATTTTAGGAAGCGGAATTTTATGGGCTCCCCAAGAACAGGGAGAGTACATGTATGTTTTTACTGCCGCTCACGTTGTATATGGACACGGCAGGCTGATTATAAGATACTGGGATGAAGCCGGAGACACAAAAACCTTAAATATAGATGAGTGCGATATTCAGCCTCATGAGCAAAATAACTGCCATGAACATAAAAATAATAGAAATACAGCTCTTAAAAATGATGTCGCAGTTCTAAGATGCAAACGAAAGCAAATTAAATATATTGACTATAAGCTGAAAGCAGCCAGAAATATCAAACAGGATGAAAAACTCATTTTAAGAGGGTTTCCGGAAAAAGTCAGCAATGATGAGTTTTCATTGACATTAGGACGGGAATATAAAGCAAGGTTTGTTATGGAAGAGAAAGGTAAGAGCTGTTTCCTTTATAAAGTGGAAGAGGTTCTGAAATGCGAAGAACGTAATGAGGAACTGATAGGCTTATCGGGTTCCGGGATTTTTCTCAATAATGGACAGCCAGTGCTGGCGGGCATTCATTCATATGCTGCGGGAGATGTATATTTAAATCAGGTTACAGGAATGAATATTGAGCTTATAAGAGACATATGTCAGGCTAAAAGATGGGATATGCCTCAGCTTGTCAATAGAGAGGATACGCATACGAAGCCTTCTGTGTACAAATGGGAGGAAATTAATGACGATTTTTTCAGAAACCACGGCAGGTATGATGATGAAAAGCTTCAGGGCTTTCTAAAGGGAGAAAGCTGCACATGGGGGCTTATTGCAAATAATTGCACTGTTAAGCGGGAAGTAACGGAAAGGGTTGTTTCAATAATCGGCGGCAAAAGGCTGATCGGTATATTAGGTGCCGGAGGAGAAGGAAAGAGCACTATTTTGATGCAGATATGCAAGGAGCTGAATAACAAGGGCTATACTGTTTACTGGAATACAGAGCAAATAACAAGAACCTTTAACAAATTGGAGCTTTTGCCTACCGTAGATTCTGTTGTTCTTGCTATTGACGATGCAAGCGGTGATGCGGAATTTGAGAAGTTTGCCCTTCAGGCGGTCGGCAAGGGCTACAGAATAATTTTTGCAGCCCGGGAAAATGAGTGGAATGTGGAAAGGGTCAAGGCTGAAACTGCAAAGCTAGACAGGGAGCTAGAGATAATTGAATTATCTGATGTGACAGAGAAAGAGGCCGATAGCTTCTCACAGCTAATAGCCGGCAAAATGAACACAGGCAAGGGAAAAAGTGAAATCAGGAAAATATTTACTGAAAATAATAACGGCTTTTTATTGGCTGCAATGCTTATGGCGGTATATGGCAGACCCCTTGAAGAGATTGTGAGGGATGTGCTGCTGAAAATAAGAAAGCAAAGCGAAAATATATTAAAGGTATTAGCCATTATTTGCTATGTCGAAAAGCTGGAAGCAAGGATAAATAAAAATTTAGGCTTTACTTCAGAATTGTATAGGGTTTTATACAGCTCCTATGGAATAAAAAAGAAAGAAATAAGTGCTTTGCTGCACAAGGAAGTGCAGAAAACACATTTAAATATAATGAGAACGAGGCATCCTGTTATATCTGATATAATTTCAGGCTTTCTGATAAGAGGTGACAGCTCGGAATTTGAGCTGGACGATTTGCTGTATGACTTTATCAGATGTCCCTTAAAGGGAGAAAAAACAGTTCCGGCAGAATTGATAAAAAATATGTATCCTATGATGATAGAAATATTAAATGATATATACACAGATGATACTATCAGCCCTCAGCAGCTTGCGGAGAATATTGCGGAAATATATAAAAGAGGCGATATATGGAGACTGTGGGCTCTCAAGGAGACCAATGCCGGTAATGTAGGACAAAGTGCGGAAGGAAAATACAGCGCAAGATGGATTTTAAAAGAGGGGAGCAGAAAATGTCCTTTTGACGGAAATATATACATAAAGTGGGCTGAGCTGGAGAGTGCCGCAGGCAATGCAGGAAGGAGCATGGAGGAAGAAAACAGTGCAAGGTGGATACTGAAGGAAGGCTGCGAAAAGTGTCCGTCTGATGGAAATGTATATATAAAATGGGCCGAGCTGGAGATAAATGAGGGCAATATAGGCAGGGACATACGCGAAAAAAACAGTGCAAGATGGATTTTGAAGGAAGGAAGCGAGGAATGTCCGTCTGACGGCAATATATATATAAAATGGGCCGAGCTGGAGATAAACAGCGGAAATATAGGAAGGAATATAAATGAAGAGTACAGCGCAAGATGGATATTAAAGGAGGGAAGCCGGAAATGTCCTTCAAATGGAAATGTTCATATAAAATGGGCTGAGCTGGAGATAAATGAAGGCAATATAGGGCGGACTGCCAATGAAAAAAACACTGCAAGGTGGCTTTTGGAAGAAGGAATAAAAAGAGAACCGGATAACTGCAATACATATATCAAGTGGGCTGAATTGGAGATTGGAGAGGGAAATACAGGAAGAGACATAAATGAAAGAAACAGTGCAAGGTGGATATATAACGAAGGCAGTAAAAGATGCCCTTCTCAGGGGAATATATATATAAAGTGGGCCGAGCTTGAGATAAAAGAAAATAATCTGGGAAAAGACACAAGCGAGGAAAACAGTGCAAGATGGATTATGAATGAGGGCTTGAAAAATTGTCCGTACGATGGAAATATATATATGAAGAAGGCTGAGCTGGAGATTAATTTCGGCAACGACGAAAAGGTCATAGAATTACTTGCAGAGTCACTGAAGATTGACTGTCTGCACAATTTATCCAGCTTGGCTTTGATACAGGCAAAGAACAAAAATTTTTCGCCTGACGATCCATACAGTGCAAAATGCTGCATTGATAAGATGCTTTTGCAGGTCAGGAATGCAAATGCTTTTTATACGGCATATCTGTGCTATAAGCTGTATGCTTCTGAAGAAGCAGCTATAGAATATAAAAAGAAATTAACACAGCGCGATATAGAAACCTTAAGTCAGGAAAACTTTTATAAATTCAGAAGGTGGGAGCAAGGCTGGATTGAAAGAAGCCGTTCACAAACTATAGGCTGATGGCAGCAGATTTTCAGAGGATAGTAATTTATCTTAAATATTATAGGAAATGCTGTAAAGTGCCAAAGGTTATTGGCATATATAAGAAATTCTTTGAATTTTATTGATAAAATTGTAAAAATAGTGTTATAATGTTATTTGATAGAGTATTATGTGTTTGAAGACTTTGTTTTGTAGGTGTTAAACTCTTACGGCAGGTCTTCTTTTTTATGCCTGATACCGGAAGCTGCCGTAATGAAAAAATATCATATGTTGATTTTTAATACAGCTTTTTGTATAATCATTACAGAAAACTAGCGTGTGTTTAGTTGCAAAAGTCGGATATAAGACTGCACTTATTAAAAGCACTGTATTTAAATACAGAATTTTTTATGGCTTATAAGTGCAAATTAGTATCATAAAATCGGTTATAGGATTAGGAGATATGTGGAAATGGGAAAAGCTTTAATTATTGGCGCTGGTGGCGTCGCTAGTGTTGTTATTCATAAATGCTGTCAGAATCCGGACGTATTTGAAGAAATCTGTATTGCAAGCAGAACTCTTTCGAAGTGTGATGCTATAAAAGCAAAGCTGGACGGGGGAAAAACCAAAATTCAGACTGCTCAGATTGATGCAGATAATACGGAAATGCTTATTGGACTGATTAAGAAATTCGGCCCGGATATAGTCATTAATGTTGCATTGCCGTATCAGGATTTAACAATTATGGACGCTTGCCTTGAAACAGGGGTGCATTATCTTGATACTGCCAACTATGAGCCGCCCGATGTGGCCAAATTTGAGTACAAGTGGCAGTGGGCTTACAGGGAAAGATTTGAAAAGGCAGGTATAACAGCACTTTTAGGGAGCGGATTCGATCCCGGCGTAACCAGTGTTTTTTGCGCATATGCACAAAAGCATTATTTTGATGAAATTCATTACATTGATATTGTTGATGCCAATGCAGGCGACCATGGCTATCCCTTTGCGACAAATTTCAATCCTGAAATAAATATCCGGGAAATAACTGCAAAGGGCAGCTATTGGGAAAACGGCGACTGGGTTGAAACTGAGCCGCTGGAGCTTAAAAAGGTTTACGATTTGCCGGAAATAGGACCTAAGGACATATATCTTCTGCACCATGAAGAGATAGAGTCCTTGGCACTGAATATAAAGGGTGTTAAACGTATAAGGTTCTGGATGACCTTTTCAGAAAAATATATTACTCATTTAAAAGTGCTTGAAAATGTGGGTATGACTTCAATTGAGCCTGTCAAATTTGAGGGCCGGGAAATAATTCCTCTGCAATTTTTAAAGGCAGTGCTTCCAGATCCGGCTTCCCTTGGTCCCAGAACAAAGGGAAAAACAAACATAGGCTGCATTATACAGGGTGTAAAGGATGGGAAGCCCAAAACCTATTATGTTTATAATGTATGCGTTCATGAGGAATGCTATGCAGAGGTAGGCTCACAGGCTATTTCCTACACAACGGGTGTCCCTGCCATGATTGGTGCGATGATGATATTGAAGGGACTATGGAATAAGCCTGGTGTTTATAATATTGAGGAGTTTGACCCGGATCCGTTTATGGATGCTCTTAATAAATGCGGGCTTCCGTGGAAGGAAAGCTTTTCGCCAGAACTGTTGGATTAGAAATTTTTTGATTTTTAAAGGAGTTCTAAGCTGGTAGGCGAAAAAATTCTTATCAGTCTTGGAACTCTGTTTAATTTACAATATAGACAATGTTGGATTGTCATTATGTTGCTTACGGAGGTTGAATTTTGAAAATAGATTTTAGCAGGTTACCGACACCATGTTATATTGTTGACGAAAGACTTCTTGTGCAAAACCTTGAAAGATTGAAAGCTGTGCAGGATAGGACAGGCTGCAGTATCCTTCTTGCCCAGAAGGGATTTTCAATGTACAGTGTTTACCCGCTGATTGGGAAATATCTCAGAGGCGTAACCTCAAGCTCTCTGTTTGAGGCCAGACTGGGATATGAGGAAATGGGCGGTGAGGTTCATATATATGCGCCTGCATATATAGAGGAGGAATTTGATGAAATTCTTAAATACAGTGATCACATTGTGTTTAACTCCTTTAATGAGTGGAGAAAGTACAAAGCAAAAGTTAAAAACATGAGGTCAAAAAAAATAGAATGCGGTTTGCGCATAAATCCTGAGTACTCGGAAATTGAAACTCCTTTGTATGACCCTTGCTATAATAATTCAAGATTGGGAGTGACACTAAGGAATTTTAAGGCTGATGAGCTTGACGGCCTTGACGGGCTTCATTTTCATACGATGTGTGAGCAGAATTCCGATACTCTTTTAAGGACTATAAAGATTGTAGACGAAAAATTCGGCGGGTATATTAAAAATATGAAATGGCTCAATTTCGGCGGAGGACATCATATTACAAGGCCTGATTACGATATTGAGACCTTAGTTCGCTCAATTTCATATTTTCAGGATAAATACGGCGTGAGGGTTTATTTGGAGCCCGGTGAGGCTGTTGCTCTCAATACAGGCTTTCTTGCCGCTAAGGTTCTGGATATAGTTGAAAACGGCATGAAAATTGCAATTCTGGATGCATCCGCCGCATGCCACATGCCGGATGTATTGGAGATGCCGTACAGGCCGAATATAATAGATGCCGGCAAACCCGGAGAAAACGAATATACTTACAGACTCGGAAGTCACACCTGTCTGGCGGGGGATGTCATAGGAGACTATTCGTTCAGACAGCCTCTCAAACCGGGAGACAGGCTGATTTTCTGTGATATGGCTCATTATACAATGGTAAAGAACAACACCTTTAATGGTATAAAGCTACCGGCAATCGCATTATATAATGAAGAAAAGGGTATAAGAATTATTAAGAGCTTCGGTTATGAGGATTTTAAGTCCCGTCTCTAAAAGCAAATTCTGATAAATAAAGCCTTGGAAATACATCTGCTTAAGGTGGTATTTTCAAGGCTTAAAAAATATTTTCTAAAACAATCATAAAAAATTCTAAATAAAAATATGATATACTGGCATACTCCCTATGCAATGTAAGTATTAGCCTTCGCCTTTAAAGAGAATTAAGCGTTGGCTCGAGCTTATTATTAGAAAGATAGGGTTATTTATCATATGTTTTTATATTAATTTTTCTTTAAAAAAGTTACAAAATTATATGTAATTGTAAGTTTTATAAATATAAATCAAAAAAAACATATGATATTCTAAAAACAAATATAAAAGGAGGCAGGAAAATGAATAAAGTTTTAAAGAAGTCACTTGCTGCGGCTTTAGCTGCTGCGTTAACTGTTTCAATTGCGGGTTGTGGCAGCGAGAAAACTACTGAGCCATCACAATCAACTGCATCAGGCAATTCAGCGCAGACATCGGCAGGAGATAAGGTTACTTTGAATATGTGGCATATTCAGACTACGGACCCTATGCCCGCTATCATTGAGGACAGCATGAAGCGTTTCTCGGAAGATAACCAAAATTACAAGGTTGTTGTGACTCCAATGCAGAATGATGCTTTCAAGACTAAGCTGCAAATTGCGATGAGTTCAAATTCAACGCCGGATATTTTCCCTCACTGGACAGGTGGGCCAATGAATCAGTATGTTGATTCTGACAAATTAGCAGATTTAACCTCTTATATGAATGAAAATGACTACAAGAGCCGTTTCATGGATGCCGCCCTCAGTCAGGTTACTTATAAAGACAAATTATGGGCTGTGCCGGTAGAGAATACTTCAGTAGCCATGATGTTCTATAATAAGGAGCTTTTTGCAAAATATAATCTTCAGGTTCCGAAGACAATTTCTGAGCTGGAGAAAATCTGCGATACTTTAAAATCAAATGGTATAATTCCATTCTCACTTGCTAATAAGACGCAATGGACAGGTTCAATGTGGTACTGCTATCTGGTGGATCGTTACGGCGGAGCCAGCGCATTTACAAATGCGGCTAACCGTACAGGCTCATTTGAAAATGAAGCATTTACACAGGCAGGAACCAAGTTGCAGGAATGGGTGAAGAAGGATTACTTTAATAAGGGCTTTAACGGAACTGATGAAGATTCAGGACAGTCACGTACGCTCTTATATTCAGGGAAAGCAGCTATGACGCTTATGGGTTCATGGTTCCTTTCAACAGTCGGCGGCGAAAACAAGGAATTCTTGGAAAAGGTTGGCTCATTCTCATTCCCAGCGGTAGAAGGCGGAAAGGGAGATCCTAATGCATGTCTTGGTACTGTTGGAGATAACTTCTATTCAGTAGCAAAGAATTCAAAGGATGCTGCAGCAGCATTTAAAGCAATCACTTATTTGATTGATGATACTGCTGCTAAGAAGCGTATCGAAGCAGGAAGAATACCGCCTATAAAGGGTGTAACAGTTAGTGATTCACGCTTGCAGGAAGTGCTGACTGCGGTTGAAAAGGCTCCTACAGTTCAATTATGGTACGACCAGTATTTGTCGCCTGAATTGGCTCAGCTTCACAAGGATACTTCACAAGCCTTATTCGGATTGGAGAAAACACCTGAACAGGTTAATAAGGAAATGGAAGCACTTGCAGCAAAGCAGAAATAAAAAATCACAAAGTCAATTACGATTAGGACTATACTGGACAGAACAGAGCTTATTACATAGTAATTGACTTTAGCTAAATAAAAATGATTACCTCCATATAATTGGTTGGGTGCTTATGCGCGCATCATAAGCATCCAATCAATTATTTTATCCAATGTCGTACCCTTTTTTTTATAGCTGACTAAAGGCAATTAAGGTTCAAGCCTTCACGAAGATATCGTCTTTTTAGGCGAGTTATGCTTTTAATCTAACATAAGAAGCTGTGGTATGGCTTGTGGATAACAGCCTTTTGTATTTAGAGCAGCAATGCATTAGAATCAATAAATCACAGCCAATAAATAATTATTAATATTTTAAAAAATACGATATAGGAAGGAAAAATAAAAATGAACGCTACACGCTCACTGGCAAATAATAAAAAAAGAAGTACTGCAATCGTAGCAACTGTGTTTCTGATTCCGGTATTCTTTTTTATTACAGTTTTTATCATATATCCTATAGCTGATTCATTTTGGTTAAGCCTTCATCAATGGAATGGTATCAGCTCTGATAGAAACTTTATTGGATTAGAAAACTGGAAGGTATTGATTACTGATAATGTTTTTTACAAGGCATTTTTCAATAATATAATTATTGTAATACTTTCAATAATTGTTCAGCTGCCGATTGCTATGGCTATTGCATTTCTTTTGGACACAGGTGGCAAAAGGCTGAATATTCTCAAGATGGTATATTTTTTACCTATGCTTATGTCTTCCGTTGCCGTAGGCTTTCTATTCAGATATGCTTATGATCCTCAGTTCGGAATTATAAGCGCTATTGACACTATGCTCGGCGGAGAAGGAATGATTGACTTGCTGGGCAATACCACATATGCAATATATGCGGTAATCGCAGTTATATGCTGGCAATTCATACCGTTCTATATGGTATATTTCCTTGCAGGATTAAGTTCAATACCGGTTGAGCTATATGAGGCTGCCATCATTGACGGAGCTACTCGCGGTCAATATTTTTGGAAAATCGCACTTCCTTCTATGAAGGGGACCATAAAAAGTGCGGTGGTATTATCACTTGTTGGTTCGTTGAAATACTTTGACTTGATTTATGTCATGACACAGGGAGGACCAAACGGAGCAACAGAATTGATGGCCACTTATATGTATAAGAACGCCTTTCAGACAATGAAAATGGGGTATGGGTCAACTATAGCCTTTGCAATGTTTGTTGTTATTACGACTATCGCCTTGGTTACTCTTAAGGCTATCAACGGGAAAGAGGAGGCTTAGGGAGATGAAGAAAAAGAGAATTACTATCGGAAAGATTATAGCCGGAATCCTTGCCTTGATATGGTTTCTTGTAACGGGCGGACCTTTTTATTTTATGGTTGCATCAGCCTTCAAGGAACAGTTTGAGCTTCTTACGGCAGGAGTGTTTTCTATGCCCAAGGGCTTATACATAGATAATTTTAAGGAAGTTATAGAAAGCAATTTCCCTCATTATCTTTTAAACAGCATAGTTGTAGTTTCAATTTCGCTTGTGCTGATATTGCTGACGGCTTCATTTGCATCTTATCCCTTTTCCCGGTTCAGGTTTAAGCTGAACACTCCATTGTTCGCGGTAGTAGTTGCGGCTATGGCTGTACCTATACATGTAACCTTGCTGCCTGTATTTGAATTGACACAGAAGATAGGCCTTTATGACAGTATATTCGGATTGGTTGGTCCATATACTGCGTTTAATCTTCCGATTTCTGTTTTTATACTTACCAGCTTCAT
Source organism: Ruminiclostridium sufflavum DSM 19573 (assembly GCF_003208175.1). Taxonomy (GTDB): domain Bacteria; phylum Bacillota; class Clostridia; order Acetivibrionales; family DSM-1351; genus Ruminiclostridium; species Ruminiclostridium sufflavum. The sequence continues at coordinate 27,275 of NZ_QKMR01000009.1, forward strand.
GGCTGAAATACCGAAGGAGCTTGAGGAATCAGCAGAGATTGACGGCTGCGGAAAGTTCAGGACTTTTTTCAATGTCATACTTCCTCTCTCAAAGCCTGGTTTGGCTACATTGGCTATTTACAACAGTGTCAACATGTGGAATGAATTCAGCTTTGCACTTGTACTTACACAGTCGCCGGAGAGCAGGACCCTGCCGCTTTCTATTTGGGAATATCAAGGACAGTATACAGCCAATATACCACTAATTATGGCTGTTTTGACCTTCTGTGCAATACCGATGATTGCCGCATTTGCGATAGGGCAGGATAAGCTCATAAAAGGAATGATGGCAGGTGCGGTAAAGGGATAACATACTGTCTCCGATATAAAATTAAGCACATAAAAATATTAAATGGAAAGAAATTCAGACATAGTATATAATATATATAATATAACATATTTATCCTATGTCTGTGCGCTTATTCTCTCATAGGGCTTCACACTTGAAAATAATTGCCGGACTTGGGATAACGGGTTCTTGGATTTATGGCGGACAGGCTGCCTGAATCTTGGAACTCGTTTATAGAATCCACGGATATTGAGAGGATGGCATTAAAGAAGTTGAATTCTGCAAAAATGCTTACCTCCTTGATTAGTTAAATACCGGAGAAAAGTCAATTATTTATTATGCCGTTACTCGGTGTGGGGGGTTAGCATGCAAAAAGCGCTTAAAGCACTTGCCTTATTTTTGCTGGTAGTGTTTTGTACTGGATGTTTCTTTAATACGCAGGATTTGGGTGTACAAAAGAGTAAGAAAAAGCAAATAACTATTTATACCATTCAAGGTGACTCGGCTGTTAATAAAGTAATTGCCGATTCAGTAATGCGTTTTCAGCAGGACAATATAGATTTTGAGGTGGTTCAGGAAATTATTCCCAATGACCTGTATAAAAACAGATTGTCAGTATGTGTGGCAACTAATCAAATGCCGGATGTTTTCCCGACATGGTCAGGAGCAACCTTAAATGAATATATCAGCATCGGTGAAATTGTGAATCTTGAAAAATATATGAAGCAGGATGATTACAGCGAAAGATTCAATGAGAAGGCACTGGGGATGGTTACGGACAAGGATGGTATATGGGCTGTACCGGTAGAGAATATGGCTATTGCACTTATTTTTTATAATAAGGATATTTTTGCAGAGCTGGATATGCTTCCGCCTGAAACATATGAACAGCTTCTGGAGGATATCAGAATTCTGAGAAAAAATGGCTATATACCGTTTGCATTGGCAAACAGGACAGCGTGGACAGGTTCCATGTTCTATATGTATTTTGTTGACAGAATGGGCGGACCTTCAGTTTTTGATAATGCGGCAAACAGGAAAAACGGAGGCTCCTTCAGGGATGAGGTTTTTGTTAGAGCGGGTGAAATGATACAGCAATTAGTTGACATGGGAGCTTTTCCGGAAGGGTTTAACTGGACAGACGAGGATGCCGGAGAGGCAAGGGATCTTATGTATAATGGTTCTGCCGGTATGATGCTGGCAGGGAGCTGGTTTTTAAGCACCTTACGATATGAGCAGCCCGGTTTTGTCAACAAGGTAGGAGTTTTTCCTTTTCCGTCTGTTAAGGAAGGCAAGGGTGATTCTAAAAATACCATTGGAACTTTAGGGGATAACTATTATGCTGTATCAAGTACTTGCAAGTACAAAGATGAAGCTTTTCAGCTGATAAAATATTTAATTGATGACACCGCTGTAAATAAAAGAATAGCTGCAGGCAAGATTCCTCCTGTTAAAAATCCTAAAATAACAGATCCTCTTACAAATAAGATATTAGATTACATAAATGAATCTCCTAATGTGCAGTTTTGGTATGATCAATATCTTCCTCTAAAGCTGTCAGATGCTCATTTATCTCTTACCAGACAGATTTTCGGAGGAAAAGATCCCAAGGCTGCAGCCGATTCCATGGAGAAAATTGCAGAGCAATACTATACAAAATAAATGAAGTTATATCGTCTTTTCAGGTGAATTAAGCTTTTAAGCTAATTTTGAACACAGTTTGAAATTTTTTTAATTTGGGAGGCTTCAGCCTCAAGCCCAAACTATCAGACGATTATATCGTTTATTTAGCCGATAGTAATTGACTTTTATTATTATTTGTGCCGGAAGCGTGGCGTGGAGGTTAGAATGAAGACCAAGGGACTCCAATCAGCTGTTACTAATATTAGAAATATTCCGTTCAGATTTAAACTTACCTGTTATCTTGTTATAACAATTTGTATAACTGTCCTGATTGTGTTTGCCTGCTCATATATTGTATCAAGCCGTTCTATAAAGCAGCAGGCAAAAGACTTAACCATGCAGCAGCTTGAACAGAACACATTAAATCTTCAAAATTATTTGAGTCAGATTGAGGGTACTCCGGATAGTATTGTAACTGACAAAAATTTGCAGGAATATCTGACAAAGCCTGATGAAAATACGACGGAGTTTACGAATATTGTTGATGACGTTTATCAAACCATGTCAAACGTTTTTGAGGCTAAGGAGAGCTTATTGTATATATACCTTTATAAGGTTTTGGACAATAGGGTGCTTTATTTGGGACCCACTAAAGCAGGGAGAAATGCTGACTATTCAAATGTTGAGAAATATCTTTCAAGCGGCAATATTACCGGAAGCCCTATCAGGGCCAGTTTCAGGCAGGATCCGGTTAATAACAGCAGATACACCTTTGCAATATACCAGCCGATATTTGATAAGTATAAAATTAAGAACCCGATAGGCATGTTATGCTTATCTGTAACGGAGGATACTCTGGAACGATTTTATGCGCACAGGAATACAAACCTTCCCCTTGATACCTTTATTATAAACGGTGAAGGAACTATTGTATCCCATACTGACAAAAGCAGGATATCGACGGATGCGAAGCTTAAAAGCATACTTAATAAGCAGGACGGTTCAATGGAAATAGGAGGGAAGCTTGTTGTATTTAAATATTTTGAGGATTGGGACTGGTATGTAATAGGAACACTTCCTATAAGCTATTTACTTAGAGATAACAATGTATTGCTTGTTATAATTCTGATAATTGTCCTTTTAACCATAATGACTGCGATACTTATATCCTTTATATTCAGTAAACGATTATTAAGACCCTTTGATGAGCTTATTTACAGAATGTCAATGGTTTCAAACGGTGATTTTACCACACGAATTGAGCTTTCACCCTATGGATATGATTTTAAGCAGGTTTCAGAGGGCTTTAACATAATGGTAGAGCAAATAAATATCTTAATGGGAAAAATTTATGAAGAACAGAGACAGCTGAAGGAAATTGAGTTTAAGGCGCTTCAAGCCCAGATAAATCCTCACTTCCTTTATAACACACTGGAATCTATACATTGGCAGGCCCTTTTAGGAGGAAATTATGATATCTCCACGATGGTGAAGGCGCTTGCAGGGTTTTACCGTATAAGCTTGAGCGGAGGCGAGGATATTATTCCGTTAAAAAGTGAAGCAGAGCATGTTGAGAATTATATGACTATACAGGAAATACGGTATAAGGATAAGATGGAAAGCTATATTGATATCCCGGAAGAATTTTATGAAGTAAGAATACCAAAAATGACTCTGCAGCCTTTAGTGGAAAATTCAATTTATCATGGATTAAAGGGAAAGCAGGTTAAGGGGTTTATAAAAATAACCGCTGTCCGGGACGGAGACGAGCTTATTGTAAAAACAATTGATAACGGTGTAGGTATGTCTGAAAGCCAAATCAGCAATTTGAACAGGACTCTTGAGGATAATGTGTCAAGTGCCGGAGGCTATGGTGTAAGGAATGTTAATCGCAGGATTAAATTATTTTTCGGCGAGCCTTACGGGATTTTTTATGAAAGCAATGAATATGGGGGAGTAACTGCAAATGTAAGGCTCTATATGAAAAAATAACTGAATGGTTGGTGGAATATTTGTTTAAGGTTTTAATTGTTGATGATGAAATTATCATAAGAAATGGATTACATAAAATAATTGGGTGGAATAAATTAGAGATAAGTGAAGTCCTTACAGCTTCATGCGGGAAGGAAGCTTTGGAAATCGCTTGTGCTTCTAAGCCTGATATTATGCTTACTGATATTTGTATGCCCGAAATGGACGGACTGGAATTGACAAGGCTTATGCTTGAAATGCTTCCACGGCTGAAGGTTATAGTATTAACCGGATATGATGATTTTAAGTATGCACAGAAAAGCTGTTCTCTTGGAGTAAAGGATTTTATACTTAAGCCGGTTGATGAAAATAAACTGACTGAAAGCATAAAAATACAAATAGAAAATATAAAAAATGAAATGCAGTCTCAGCTAAGTGAAAATATTATCAGCCGTAAAAAGATGCTTGAAAGTCAGCGTGAAATTGAAAAATCTCTGATAGAGCTGACAGAAAAGTCAGCTAATCAGATAGAAAGCATAAACATACCGGAAAAGCTGGCTTTAGAGGAGGATTGTGACTATCAGGTTGCATTGGTTAAGCCTGAAATTTCTTTTGAAAGTGTATGGAGCCAGCATGGAAACCTGTTGATGATTTCCATAAAAAGCTTTATAATTGATATGGTAGACAGTAAGAATTCAGGATGGACGTTTCAAAACCGGGATGGGGACATTGTAATAATTTTTTATGTTTGCTCAAAATATGAAGACACACGGGAGCAGATAGCAAAGCTTCAGGAAATTATTAACGTAGAGTTTGACGTAGCATTAAACGTGGGAATAGGTGCGGTAGTTTGCAGTATGTCAGAAATTACCTTTTCTTATGAACAGGCAAAAGAAAACTGTAGGCAATATAGCTTGGAAAAAGACAATAATATTCCTTTAGTTGTTCAGGAGTCTTATCAAAGCAGTAATTATAACAGATTGGCATATTTAAAGCAAAAGGTGATTGAGCATGTTAACGATCCTGAAAAAACAAAAAAATATCTAAAGGATTATATTGATGAGGTTAGAGCTTCAGAAAGCAACAAAAGCAATGCGGAGCAAAAGTTTTATGATTTAGCTGCGGCTTTTTATTGGGAATATTTAAGAACAACCGGAAATTCGGCTGACGGCAGGCTTGAAACGCTTATCTCCACCCTTCAAAGCAACGATATGGAAAACTGCAGTGCTTTTACGGAAATGTTTATTATGAAGCTCATGTATTCAAATAAAAAGCAGATGCACGAAATAATAGAAGCGGCTACGGAGTATATAAGCCAGCATTTTAGTGAGGACTTGACGGTGTTCACATTAGCAGAGCAGTTTCATGTGGCCAGAAACTATTTTTCCAGACTTTTTAAAAAGGAAATGGGAGAAGGCTGTAATGAATATATTACCCGTAAGCGTATAGAAAAAGCTAAACAGCTGCTGGCGGATTCCAGACTGAGAACATATGAGATAGCTGAGCAAATAGGGTATCATGATACCAATTATTTTTCACTGGCATTTAAGAAAAATACCGGCTTATCACCTAAGGAATTCAGAGATAAGCTGAATAATCCCGAGTAAAATAAGGAAAAGCTGCAATAGCAGCAATACCTTATAAAAAGACAGATTTAAGAGTACTTTTGAGAGATACTATTTATCATAATTTTTATTTTAATTATGGGAATAATATTATCTGTCTGGGCTGTAAAATTCAAATTTTGTGCCTAAACTGGGCGTGGAGGTTAGCTTAAAAAGCTCGAAAACAGAGTTTGTACAGACATAGTGCATTTTCGAGCTGTAAAAAGCCGAAAATGGCTTTTTACAGATAAAGCAGCTTCGTACCTCAACGGAGTCTTTATCAAATTTTGTGCCCAAATTGGGCGTGGAGGTTAGTATGAATAAATTTAACGGTGTTTCGAGATTGGGTCTTAGGGATAAGACCACTAAAAAGGTAATTGCGGTATATCCCAAAAAAGCTGAGGGTACCGATGCTGAAATTGAAAGAAGTGTTAAGGACTGGTATTATACAACCAGCTGTTCGGCAGAGGAAATTCTATTGAATGCATATGTAGATAAAATATCAGAGGAAGAATTAAATGAATATGAGAGGCGTATGAAAGAAACCTGATTACGGCTTATTAAGACTGGATGGATTCTGATTCAAGGAAGGGAGATGATTTTTTCTTGTCAAAGCTCAGAAACGTATATTTGTACCTTGTAAGCTTTGTTGCGTTAATGATGATATTGATTGGATTAATTTTCACGGTGCAGAATATTACAGATGTACTGTTTCCTACTAATTACTATTATGAGAATGTTTCTCCTGACAAAACCTCATCAATGACTGAAGAAGAACTAAGGAGATATGAGGAAGAAAAAAGAATAAATGAGCAAAACCAGAAAATGAATTATCAGAATCAGCTGACAGACAGCAAAAAGAGTGTGGCGAAATCCGTAGCTGTCGTAATAGTTGCTTTACCGACGTTTGCTTATCATTGGAGAAAGATTGAGAAAGAAAAGAAGGAGCAGGCATAGCTATAAAAATAGCTTGTATACTTAGAAACCGGATAGAGGAAATATAATGCTCAAAAATCCGGCTTCTAAGTGACAGCATCTTTCAATAAAAGCTTTACAATATTAATTACCTCTTCATCTACCACCCTATAACATATTTCAAGCCCGTTACGCTCTCCTTCTATTATACCTGCGGCTTTAAGCTTGGCAAGATGCTGTGAAACAGTGGACTGAGGAAGATTAAGGCACTCCTGTATTTTGGTTACATTACATCCGCCTTCAATTAAACCGTTAACAATACACAGCCTTTGAGGATGTGCCAAAGCCTTGATTTTTTCAGCTTTTTTCTGATATATTTTTAAATCCTTCAAAATGGCATCCCCCTTATATGAGAATATAAGATAATATATTTGTATATTAAAATATTTTAATTTACTTGTCAATAATTATAATGGATTTTATACAGCAAAAATAGCTGCTTAAAGGAACAACACAAATATTGTCGCTGGTTTTCTTTTTTGAATAATATATCACACAAATATCCATACTAAAAAAGAATACGACTTGTATGGCTCTAAGGCCTCATACGATAAAATATACGTGCGGGAGCCGGTGTTTAAAGAATACGGTATGGAGTGAATATAATGGATAAAAATAAGGAAAATAGAAAAACCAAAAGCAAAAAGGAAGATGGCGCTTTTGCATCGAAAAATATTAAGCACAATCCACAGGCGGAAAGTTCCAGAGCAGTATTTGGGAAAGAAACCGAAAAGACAGACTGAGTTACAAAAAAAAGGCTCCGGTATAAATAATTTAACGGAAGCCTTTTTTAATTAACTATATTTAATTAGCGATTACCTCAGCTATCGGTTTTCGGCAGATGGGCAATTGATATTCAACAATACATTATTGCATTTAAAAGGGGATTACCATTTGCAAATGTCTGTGAGCTTATAATTACCGCTGCTGTCTGCTTTTATGGAATAGCACCAGCTGTACTTGTTATTAACGTAATTTTTACCCGAATACTTAACAGCAACCTCTTCAAAAACATAGGCCCTGTATTGATTGTTGTCATAATCATAATCAATAGCATAAATTTCATATTTATTCAGCTTTTCTTTAGTGTTCTTTTTAAAAAGATAGGGAACCAGCTTTTTTTGTGCATTGTATAAATTGCTGCTTTTTAGCAAGCTGCCTTCGACCTTTGAAAAATTGTTGCTGTTTATTGCTTCAATCATGTTTTTTTCATAGCTTCCGATAACATTTTCGATTGACTTTACAATATTGTCATCAATGTCATATGAAAGCAGATTGATCTTGGTGCTTAGTATTTTTTTATCAAAGGAATTCCAAAAGGCTCCTTTTGTATCAAGGATATCAGTCAATTGCCCGTATGGAATCTCAAACTCCACAAAGCCGGCAGCATAGCTGGCAATTTCATAAGGTAAATAATACACCCTCAGAGAATCCTTACCGATTATAAAGGGCTGTTCGTTGGAAACCTCTGCTTTGTCTACAAGATAGTAACTCATATCAGATACCTTTCCGGCTCTTTGATTCAAGTTAAATTGGTTATTTACTATAGACTCAAGCTTTTCTGCATACTTACTGCCTGCTTTAAACAAATCCTTTAGCTGATAGAAGATGCCGGTTTTTGTATCAATATAGAAGTAATCCTTTGAAGGCATACCGTGAACAGCACCAATCGGATAAAGATATCCTGATTTTTCAATTATAAGCAAATCTTTATTTTTTTCTGCTGAAAAGCTAATTGATACCTCTTCGTAATATTCCTCCGAATATTCGGCCTTGTCATCGGTATTACTTTTTACTTCAACGGGACTTCCTTCATAGCCTCCGATAAACAATTTTTTAAGCTTTGAATTGGCAGCCTCCTGAGCGATGCTGTCCTCCATGCCTGTTATCTGGGGATATTCGATATATGTAAGGTAATCTCTTCTGTATTTTATCTTCTTCAAGCTTATATTATTGTTGAGGGGTATAGTTTCGTCCTTTTGCCATATGATTTCACCGCTTTTATTCATATAGGATAGTCCTGAATCAATCTCGGCCTTTATAATATCTCCTGTAAGGCTCATTTGTCCGATACCCTTCAGCGTGGGAAGGTTGTCTGCAATATTGCCGTTGCAGTCAATAAGGGAAGTAGTGCTATTATCACACACGGATGCGTATCCGCCTTCAAAATCAGAGATACTGTAATATTTATAGTCAGTAAGTACTTCGCCTTTAATATTCATTATTGCTTTAGGTGCAGCATAGGTACTGAACAGGTCAAAGTTTTTGGTGACAGCATATAAATCCTGACCCAAATAGGTAATTGAGGAATATTCGGGTTTTACAACAAATTCACCCTTTTTGTTTATTATTCCGAAACGCTGATCATATTCTCCTGATGGAGTGCTGGCCACAGCATATCCGTTTTTAAAAGCAAGAGCTGATTTGAATACTGGTTTTATTGCAACAGTACCGTTCAGGAGCTTATACCCAAAGCTGCTGCTTTGACTGTCATAATAGGAGGTAAGGCCTTCGGAAGTCTCATAGGGATTGTAATATTTCAGTGTTTCCAAAACCTTTCCTGTCTTATCTATAACGTAATATTTATCAGAGCTTACCTCGACGATTGCTTTTCCGTTACTGAATGCCCAAGCATTGAGAAATTTTGCCGGGATAACTATTTTGCCCTTTAAATCCATAAAGCCATAGCTTTTTTTTGACGAATCCAAAAAGCTTACCAGATTTTCTCCGTATTGCCCAAGCTCGTATTTGCTTTGTAAAACAATTTTACCGGCCTCGTCGACTATCACCGAGGATTTTTTATCGGTTACTACTATAGCCATTCCATTTTTGTATTCCGGGATATATGCTGTAAATGGTCCTGCCGTAACCTTACCTGTTTTATTGATAAAGCACACATCACCATATTCGTAGCTTTCTTTGCCGCTGCTTCTTACAATTGCTATGCCTTTATCATTAAACTCCGCGGCGAAATTATATGCGGGGGAGATTGCAAATTTGCCGCTATGATTGATATATCCCCATTTTTCTCCGTCTGCGGTTATTACTGATGCAGGCAGGAGAGCTTCTCCCTCAGCTCCGGTATAAATACTGAAGCTTGATAAAATCATGACTGATAATAATAAAATTGCAACAACTTTTTTCATCATAGGATGTTTCCTCCTTAGTTACTAAAGTCAATTATGGTTTAAGCCTTCGCGACGATATATCGTTTATTTAGCCGATAGTAATTGACTTCTATAAAATAATTATATATCAGTAAAAAATAAAAAGTGGTTACAGTTTAGAAATATTTTTTTCAGTTATAGCTTACATCATATAATTTCTTTTAAGCTTATGAAATTGAGCCTGTTAGTTTCAGCCACATTTCCTTTTCTTTAATAAAAAGCTCATTAATTCGTTTTTCTACCTTATAAATTTCTGAGAATTTTTTGCGTAGGCAGTAATTGAAGAATATGTTTTTAACCAGCATCCATTTTTTACTCATATCCTCCGAGCATGAGACAAAGTCATCGGCTGCCTCTTTACTGATAATTCCTTCGTCTCTTAATTTTTCAAAGAAGAGCTTATTTCCCTTCATCCTATTGGATATTTTTCCGAACTCATATGTATAATGGTGTACGTTTGAAAGCTCAGTAAGAGGAAATTCCGCATCCAGGGCATGCTTTCTTTCAATAAACCTGTCCAATCTGAGCACCAGCTTTTGAGCATTTTCTTTTATTTGTTCAAAATCCAGCTTGTAAGGCTCCAGACTGCTATTCTTGAATGTAATAATTCTATAGTCCTCGCGGTCTTCCTTAAACTCTGAATAAAAAGACCGAACAACATTCTGAGCAGGGATTTTAATTATTTTATAGTTAAGGCTGATATCATCTTCAAGAGTATAGAATACATCTTCCTCTTCATCAAAGCCAATAAGAAAAGAAAAATGGTTTGAGTGAATTCTGTTATAATATGCACCTTCGTTATTCCAATAAAACAGGTCAATGTATAATGTAATATAAGGATTATTAATTATTATATCCTTGAGCTCTGCGAGAAAATTGCTTCTGTCCTTGAAATTATAATTATTGAAAACAAAAATATTATTTCTGAAGTAATCATAATAATCCTGGGTATAGTCAAGACGAAAGGGACAAAAATGATATTCATAGCCGTTCATGTAAATAAGGGGCTCATAGCTTGGATACTTATTCGTAAGAATTGACATAAACATATTTGTTATACAATTTCCCCAAAATCTATTATAAGGAACGATTTCATTAACGTGTTTCATTAGAATTACCTCCGGCATATGTCATATTTTGCACAAGCATAATTTCCTTGTTTAAAGATAACAACATTATATATGCAAATAATTACCGAAACAATACATATAAGCATTAAAACATACAGTTTAATATATAAATTCCTTTATTGGAAGTATAATGGTTCGATGCGTTCAGACATATTATGCAAAATGAATACTAAAATATTTTGGGATTTTAAAGGGAGGCCTTTTAGCAAAAAAATAAAAGCACAATTAAATTGGTATACGGGCTGACAAGCTGTTACCGTTAAATTAATTGTACTTTATAATTTGAAAAGCCTTATGAGGATATCCGGTTATTTAAAAAAACCTGCAAACCCGGCTAATAAAACAATTATGGCAAATATCATACGGTAATATACAAAAACCTTCATAGGCTTCTTTTTTAAGTATGAAATAAATCTGTTTATTACTGCCGCAGCCACAGTAAAGGAAACAACAAACCCTACAATAAGAGAGGTTATTTCCAGTGATGTAAGAGTGGCAAAGCCGCCGATTTTGATAATCTTCAGGAAGCTCATGCCAACCATGACGGGTATTGCCAGAAAGAAGGAAAATTCTGCTGCTACAACAGTTGAAAGACCGGATACCCAACCTCCGATGATTGTCGAGGCTGAACGTGACATACCGGGTATTATGGCCAGACACTGAAAGGCTCCGACTATCAAAGCCTGCTTTGGCGTAACGTTCAGCTTCTGCTTTGCGAGGTTGTTGTTTCTGAATTTATTTTCCGCATACAGCATCCATATTGCTCCCAAAAACAGGGTTATAGCAACGGGCAAAGTCTTGAACAGGTATTTTTCTGCCGTGTCATCCAATAATATTCCGAAAATGCCTCCGGGGATACAGGCAATAAAAATCATAAGCCAGAACTTGAAACCTGATTTTTGATAGCCGACCTTCTGAGGGAAAAAATTTATCAGGGTATCCTTGATTTTATTCCAATACAGAAGGATTACCGCCATTATAGCCCCCAGCTGAATAACGTATGTATACATTTTAACATAACTCGGATTAATGCTTTTAAAGTTTAATAAGTTTTCAAATATTACAAGGTGCCCTGTTGAGGATACCGGTAAAAACTCTGTTATACCTTCAACAATACCCAGAATAATAGATTTCAGAATAAATAGTAAATTATCCATGCTAATCACCTTTTCTTTTAAATAGAATTTTATTGCAAATAAAAGCCATAGGCCTGTATTTTAAAATATACCTGAATATAATCAATATCCTTGTCATATCTAAGCAATCACAATATGTATATAGTATTTCCTGAATATACATTCGATAAATCTGTTTCTACAGACGGATAAGCGCGTCTATCTTATAGGGTACAATTCAATAATGATTAAGTCAAGAAAAATTAAGTTGCCTGCGGGGTTAAGGCTGCATAAAGGCGGTTAATCAGCCCTAAAGGCAATGCCTTCTGGGAGACTTCAGCCAAATAATAATTAACCCAATAATAATTAACCCTCCTAAGCATACGTACATAACCTGAGTTTGTCTGAATACCTTTAAACGTAAACAGGGTTTCCATGCGGGAAACCTGGGGTATTAACTGTATATCGCTAATTTATAGTAGACACAGCACCTCACTGCCTGTAAAATTAAATAAGACTCAGCTTGAGTAAACAGAAAAACTAATATTATTTATGGGATGTGTAAATGTGAGACTTAGGAGAAAACCATGGGCAAGACCTGAATTGGCAGCTTGCGATTTTTTTATTGCCGATCCGCCGGTATACAGAGGCAGATGGCAGGAGCTATTTGGAAATGAAAAGCCGATGCATTTAGAGCTGGGATGCGGAAAGGGTGTCTTTATTTCAGAGGCTGGTGCTGCAAATCAACATATAAATTATATTGCAGTGGACATAAAAAGTGAGGTTCTGGCACTTGCGAGGAGGAAGATTGTTCAGGGGTATTCTGATGCGGGGTATTCCGAGGTAAACAATATAAAGCTTATGTCGCAGAATATCGAGCTTATAGATAATATGCTGGACAGTACGGATGTGATAGAAAAAATATACATTAACTTTTGCAATCCATGGCCTAAAAAGGGGTATAACAAGAAAAGGCTGACCCACGGCAAGCAGCTTGCGAAATATAAGACCTTCCTTAAAAGGGAAGGAGAAATCTGGTTTAAAACCGATAATGACGAGCTTTTTAATGATTCTGTCAGATATTTTGAAGAGAATGGGTTTATAATAAAATATATAACAGAGGATTTACATGCAAGCGGGTTTAAAGAAAGTATTCCTACAGAGCATGAAATGATGTTTTCTGAGCAGGGTATTCCAATAAAGTTTCTTATAGCAGCATTTGAGGAATAGGGTGCAAGCCTTGGCTGGAGAAGGATTCAAATTAAAAGGGTGCAAAAATATAATTAAGACTATAGAGGATGATTCATATGGGATTTTATGAACAGATTTCACAGTATTATGACAGCATATTTCCAATAGGCGAGGAACAAATCGAATTCTTAAAGGAGGCCGCGGGAGCACCTCCTAAAGCTGTACTTGATATTGCCTGCGGTACAGGAGGATACTCTCTTGAGCTTGCAGGGCAGGGATATGCTGTAACGGCAGCAGACTTGGATGCTGAGATGATACGTCAGCTCAGATTAAAAGCTGAAAAGGGCAGATATTCCATTGAATCCATACAGTCTGATATGCTTGAGCTGGAAGGGCATATATCCGATAAATTTGATATGGTTTTTTGCATTGGTAATTCTGTTGTGCATTTGAATAGCCTGCTTGAAATACGAAGCTTTATATTCAGTACAAGGAAATATTTGAAGGCTGGCGGAAAACTTGTTATTCAGATAATCAACTTTGACAGGATTCTTCTGAGAGATATCAAAGGCTTACCCTCAATTGCCGATGAAAAGACGGGGCTTTACTTTGAAAGAAGCTACTTCCGTAACAAGCAGGAAAATGCGTTATCCTTTAAGACAGTACTGACTGTTGACGGAAAAAGCTTTGAAAATGAAATCCCGTTGTATCCGTTAACGGAGGATGAACTGGTTCAAGCTGTCAGAGATGCTGGATTTGAAACAATTAAGCCTTACGGTGATTTTAAGGGCAGTGCTTTTGATAAATGCAATTCCTATATGCTGGTAATATGTGCGGAATAACATTGCCGGAAGCTTATAATAAGACAGTAGAAGTTTATACAAGGGACTATTTTACGGAAGGAAAGTGAGATACAGATATGAGCAGAATTGGTCAGGATATAAACAGATTGAGAACGCAGAAAGGAATGTCTCCTAAGCAGCTTGCAAAGAAGCTGGGTGTTTCTGAGGGCTTTGTCCTTGACATAGAAAGCGGTAAAAAAATTATCAGTGATGACCTGATAGGCAGAGTTTCAAAGGCGCTGGATTTTGAATTGGGGCCCATAGGGCTTTTTGCATCGGAGGATTTGAATCAGGCCAAAAGTGAGGATGCCGGCAAAGGTATCCGTACGGCAGCCGGCTATGCATCAAGGGTGCCTGCCGGTGCGGTGCAGAGGACGGACGTCAAGCAGCCTGTACAGGAGGTTTGGGATGATGCCTTCGGTAATATACTTAAAACTGTTCCTGTGTATGACTATAAGATGGATAAGATCGTTGACAAAAAGCTGCTGCCTATTGAGAAAAATAAGGTTGAGGGCTTTGCCAAGGAAAAGGTTTTCTACTTGAATATAGAAGACAGCGATATGTCCGGTTTTAGAATTTACAAGGGGGACAGGGCCTTCTCGGTTCTGACCGGCGAAATTGACAAGGATGGCATTTATTTTGTGGAATACAATGATGCAAGAGCCGTAAGACAGGTCAAAAGGCTGCAGGCAGATAAGCTTCTTCTTGTTTATAACAAAGGAAGCCTGGTAACAGAGACAATAGGTACAAAGGAATTAAAGGTAATAGCAAAGCTGATAAGGCTGGAAACAGAGCTATAGTATATAAGCTGAATATAAGAATAATGTACCGGCTGGAATATTTAAAACTTAAATAAACTCCGGTGGACAATTAAGGCAGGACATAATTAAAGAGGAGCTGTATATGCAGAAGATTGTAAAATCACGTTCAAAAAAAAGAGGCTTACCGCCGGGAAGCCTTGTTCATATCGGTGAAAAAAAGAGAGAGACAGCAATAATATCATTGATTGAATATAGTGAGAACTCCTTTGAAAAAAGGCAGCTTATGCCGGATGAATTGCCGGGGTTGAATTATAACAGTGAAACTACAAAGTGGCTTAATGTAGAAGGGCTTAATGAGATTGATGTTCTCGCAAAAATCGGTGAAGTACTGGATATTCATCCTCTTGTAATGGAAGATATCCTGAATACAGATCAGAGACCTAAAATAGAGGTGTATGATAATTATATGTATATCTCTGCTAAAATGCTCTCTTTTGATAACGAGGATGAGGATAATGAATTTATTATTGAGCAGGTAAGCTTTATACTGGGAAGCAATTATATTGTTTCTTTCTCCGAAAGAGATACGGAGGTATTTGAGCCTGTTATGAAAAGGCTTGAACAGGGCTTGAGCCGGGCCAGAAAGCTCAATACGGATTATCTCGTATATTGTTTGCTGGACATAATAGTAGATGATTATTTTGATATACTTGAGAATCTCAGTGAGACAATTGAAACCGCTGAGGATGAAATGGTAAGCCATACTACAGAAAAAACTCTCCTGACTATCAATAAGCTGAAGAGGCAGGTGCTGTTTTTACACAAGGCGGTATGGCCGTTAAGAGATGTGCTGTCTTCTCTTGAGCGCGGAGAAAGCTCTTTGATAAAGGAATCCACAGATATATATATCCGGGATTTGTATGATCATGTGATACAGGTCATGGATACCACCGAAACTCTTAGAGATATATTATCAGGGATGATGGATGTGTATCTTTCAAGCGCAAGCAACAGAATGAATGAAATAATGAAGGTACTGACCATAATATCAACCGTATTCATTCCCTTATCCTTTATTGTTGGAGTATACGGAATGAACATACAAAATATGCCTGAGCTGAACTGGTATTGGATGTATCCTGTATTATGGCTTGTGATGATTTTAATTGCTTTAACAATGCTGCTTTATTTCAAGAAAAAAAAGTGGTGGTAGGAAATGGTCTGTCTGGATTTGCCGTTGTTTAGAAGGATAAGCACTTGCAGGCGTCCGGCTTGAGAAGGACGGCTATTTGCCTGCAGCTGCTTTATGCTTCTTGCTCTGTACCTTGATTTTGATTTGGGCAGAAATAAGTATGACAGCAGGTATTATAATCTGAAAGGGTAAGGCATAATATTGGTATATATTGCTTGCCCAATCAAACATTTCCATTATATTTCCATAAAGTATTGATGCCATACTCATCATAAGAAAGCCCAAAGGAGCCACAAGATATTTGCTGCTGTCAAGATTAAATACTTTGGCTGTTCCCACAGATGCAGCCATAAGGCATATGCTGATTTTTACAAAGGCTCCGAAAATAAAAACGATTGACACTGCCACTTCAATTCGCTGGAGAAAAACTCCTATATTTATTGTTTTTACGGCAAGCATTGACGGAAAAAACACCTGATTGATATTTTCAGACCCTAAAACGAGTACGTTCCGTACTAATACCAGCACCATTATAAGGCTTCCGATAGCCGCACTGATAAAAAAGGCTCTGAAAGCCTTACTGCCGTGTTTAAAGGAATCAAATAGCATTGTAACAACCACTACCTCTAAAAAGGGAAAGGCCAGAAAGGAAAAGGAGGTTATAAGGATAGGCTTCACTCCGTCATACATTACAGGCAATAAATTAATATAGTGTGCCTCAGTCAGGGACAGAATAATTGCCACTGCCAGTATAAACAGAAGTATGGGAGTGATGAGCGATACCCAGCGCCCTAAAACCTCGATTCCTGCCTTGCACATCCAAATGCACAAAAGACCCAAGAAGTATATGCTTATGGGCTGAGGGGTTTCAGGCAGGGAAACTACATTTATATATTCAGAAAAATTTCTGATGACCAGACAACCCAAGTGGAAGGAATATAAAATAAAAAGCAGGGCTATTGCTTTGCCGAATATGTTTCCGAATATCTCTATTGCTATATCAAACAAATTTTTACCGGGATAAAGGGTAAGAAGCTTTGAGTATATCAGCAATACAGGAAGAGACATGGCCAGTGACAGAATTACAGAAATCCAGACATTCTGCTTGGCTGAAATATCCGTACCCACCATGACCAGACTGCCTATAAAATGCATTAATATTATTAAGACACCTTGCCTGCTGGAAATTATTTCTTTGCTCATAAGCATTCTCCTTAATATTAATTCTGAAGTCCCCAAATGTATATAACAAGCTTTTTAATTGGGGTGGCGGGACTCGGGATTTTTATGTCCAGAATGTATAATACATGGCTTGTATATGCAAAAAATATCAATATTATATAAATCCAAAAAGCCTTCCGCTTTTTTTTACGGTATAGCGGAATAAGGTCAAAAAGTACAAAAAGAAAAATAGTTAATGAACACAAAGCAAGAATTATCATACTAACCTCCACGTCCTATCTGGATAAAAAGTTTGGTAAGGAACTCGTGGAGGTACGCAGAAAAATTATGGCG
>NZ_QKMR01000009.1:44768-173452 GCF_003208175.1 Ruminiclostridium sufflavum DSM 19573
TATATTTTAATTTTCCCAAGCTAACCTCCACGTCCTATCTGGACACAAAATTTTGACAAAGACTTCATGGATGTACGCGGCTAATTTCTCGAATTTTTATATAAGGGCTTAGAACTGAAGCCGCAGTTTCTTATTTTAATCCGGACATTTACAGCCACCTCCAGCCCCTTGAATATAGATTCATCCCAGTCCTGTTCTATCTGTCTCCATACCGAAGGCTTATATGCCTTGACTATGGTTCCGAAGTCAAAAATATCAGAATTGTACTCCAGCTGGACCTTCTTTATTACAGCTTCTATAGAAGCTTTGATTTTTTCCTCAGCGTCTTTTTTCAGCTTTCCTATATTTTTTTCACTGGAGTAATCAACGGAAGTGGACATTTCCGCTATTGACACTTCTGTCAGAATGTCAATATTCATAGTCAGCTTGTTATCAGCATAGCTTGGCTTCAATTTTGTCTTGGATTTAAATATTTCCAAGGTTATATTATCCGTATCATTTATAGAGTTCTCATTAAGTGTAATCAATCCCCTTTTAATTTCATTTCTGACAAAGAGAAAGCATTTTGATTCATTCGTATTCAGATACCCGATAAGCTTGTCAGTTTTGAAAATAGCAGTTCCTGCTATTTCTGCGGTTTTTTTGCTCATGTGCTCCGTTAATTTTATAGCCGGTATTGCAGAACCGCCGGATTCATAATCATTAAGAAATTTGTAGACCTCCACTGCAGGTGCCTTGGATACATCCTTCTGCTCTGCCAGCATATATTCAATGATATCCGAGCTGGTCTGTGAAACAAGGGGATCCTGCAATAATACCTCGCCGGCAGTTTTTTCAGTAGAAATAAGGATATACATTTCACTTCTTATTTCAGCATCCCTTAATATAAGATCAATTGCAGGAATAATTCCTTCCTTTGCGATTTCCTCGCTTATTATGACTATGCTGGCATGAGCCCAGTACAGCCTTTTTCCTAAGATATCAATTACATTTCTTATGGCATCAAACACTGTTTTGCCTTCTGATTGTATATACTTTGCACTTTGTTTTGCTTCCTTGCCGGACATCTCATAGTCAATGATTTCTACAGTAAGCATATATTTATCACCGGCCTTGTTTTTATCAATAGCAAAGCCTGATACAAGCGAGCTCTTTTCGATATCCCTATAGTTCCAGCAGCCGCATAGGGCTATTGAATTAAGAAGTATAAGCCCTGATAATAATATGAGCTTTGCTGAGTATAATTTTTTTTTCATTGCCTTTTACCTCCGGGGTTATTTCTGACACGGTTATATGGAGCCATAAATTTCGGACGGTATTTTATCTGCTTCCAGGATACTCTTATCACAGTGTCCTTTAAGTTATCCTTGCTGAATTTGGTCAGAGCCATCATATATGGAATGCCGAAGGAACGCAATTGGTACAAAAGAATCAATAACCCTATTATTCCGAAGATATAGCCATATAATCCAAGCAGTGACGAGAGCATCAGAAGAGAAAACCTTATCAGAATTTCCGGCCCCTTCAGCTTAGGTGTTGTAAGTCCTGTAATTGCAGTCAGAGCAACAACTATTACAACCGGCGCACTCACGATTCTCGCTTCAACGGCTGCCGAGCCCAATACCAGACCGCCGACTACGCTTATAGCCGTACCGACGGAGGACGGCATACGTATGCCTGTTTCCCGGAGAAGTTCAAAGGCCAGCAGCAGCACCAGCATTTCTATAAAGGTGGGGAAAGGGACACCTTGTCTTGCGGCTGTTATGCTCCTGATAAAGGTCGTAGGTATCATCTCCTGATGGAAGGTTGTCATAGCAATATATATGGCAGGGGAGCTGATTGTCAGGATAAAGCTGAATATTCTGAGAAGTCTGTTTATTGATGAATAATAAAAGTCAATATAGTAATCCTCACTGGACTGAAAATATTCTATAAAAATGAAGGGAACAGTAAGGACAAAGGGAGTTCCGTCCACTACAATGGCAATATGTCCTTCCAATAGTTTCCCTGACGCAACATCAGGACGCTCTGTTCCTCCTATGGTTTTAAAGGGGCAATAGGGTGCGTCCTTTATAAGCTCCACGATAGTTCCGGAGCCTGTGATTCCGTCAATATCTATGGTGTCCAGCCGCCTGTTTAATTCGTCTAGAATTTGCCTGTTTACTATGCCTTCAATATAGCACAGGCAAATTTTGGTATTAGATTCTTTCCCCAAATATCTGTATTTAAATTTTAAATTATGTGTTGACAATCTTCTTCTTATCATTGTAAGATTCATATTCAAGGACTCTGTGAAGCCCTCCCTGGGCCCGCGCAGTACTCTTTCGGCCTCAGGCTCGCTGGGTTGCCTTGTTTGCCATCCTACAGTACTTATAATTACGGCTTCTTTGAAGCCGTCAATAAACAGGACTGTGTCACCTCTCATTATCGACTGAGTGATTTGTTCCACGGAGTCGGATTTTTCAACTTCATTAGACATCAATACATTGCTCATGATCTTGTCTGTTGTATCAGCCTTGTCGCCTAGAGAAGCACACAGTATCATTGGCTTTATAATATTGTCATTTACAAGAGCTTTATCTATCATATCTGCTATATAAGCGATGCAGCACTTAATTTCAGTGTCTCGATTTGCAAATTGCCTGATAATAAAGGTATCATCATCCCTGAACAGGTCTTTAAACTTGGCTATATTATCCTCCAAGGCTTTGCTCAGGCAGGAATTATCAGGTGCTTTAGTATCTTTTACTTTCTCAGCTATTATATTTTTATTCTTGATTTTCTTAAACATTTGATGTCTCCTTAAGGAAAGCTACTCGCAATAAAAAAACACTTTTTCGGCATTAAAAGTATTATTTACAAGTATAAAAATTAAATACCGGAAATTGCTGTTATATGAAAAAGTATATTGTTTTAAATTCGTAAAAGGTTAAATTACATAATTGTAAGTTTTAAATTCAGGTAAATGTAATAATCTGAACGTATAATTGTACATGTAAGAAAAACAGCAGAAATCAAATTGTGGAAAGTACAAAAATTAAAAAGTCAATTACGGTTGACAGCCTTTCCGCGAGTTGTTTAATAACTATTTTAGTGCCTTGAATGGGCGTGGAGGTTAGCTTGAAGGATTTTAGATACAGCTGCGAAAATACTAGCGTACCTCCACGAGTTTCTTATAAATATTTTAGTGCCCTGAATTGGGCGTGGAGGTTAGCAAGATAGAAGATGTGGATGGTGCGAAACAAATTGCGTACCTCCACGAGTGTTTTACAAATATTTTAGTGCCTAAACTGGGCGTGGAGGTTAGTATGGATGTATTAAAAATAGAAAACTTATCTAAAAAATACGGAAAAGGCCAGAATGAAGTCACTGCCGTTGATGACATCAGCTTTTCAGTAAAGAAAGGAGAATTTGTTGCAATTGTAGGTCCCAGCGGTTCAGGAAAAAGCACACTGCTGCATTTAATGGGAGGAGTGGACAAGCCTACGGCAGGAAAAGTATATATTGACGGCATGGATATTTATGCACTCAAGGAAAAGGACCTTTCAATACTCAGAAGAAGAAAGGTAGGCTTTGTATTTCAGGCATATAACCTGATTCCTGTCTTGTCGGCAGAAGAAAATATATTGATGCCGCTTCTTTTGGACAACAGGAAGGAAGATAAGCAGTACATTAATGAGCTGCTTACAATACTTGATTTAAAGGACAGAAAGGGGCATTTGCCGTCAGAGCTTTCGGGAGGACAGCAGCAAAGGGTATCCATAGGGCGCGCGCTGGCAAATAAACCCTCTATAATATTGGCAGATGAGCCTACAGGAAATCTGGATACAAAGAATTCCAGAGAGGTTCTGGAGCTTTTAAAGTATTCCGCAAAAAGATATAATCAAACCTTGGTTTTGATTTCCCATGATATGAATATTGCCGGTATGGCAGACAGAGTTATCAGTATAGTTGACGGCAGGATATCATCTGATGAGGCGGTGAGATAATGAAAAATTATGCGGCTCTTACTACAAAATATCTTAAAAAGCATCGCGGAAGAACGGCCTTGACACTGTTGGGGGTAATTACTGCCATTGCTATGTTCACATGTATAGGAAGTATATATTACAGCGGAATTAACAGCGAAATAGAGAGAGTTAAGGATACGACCGGAAATTATGAGGTGGTGTTCTGCCAGACAAATAAAGAAAAGATAAATATCCTCTCAGGAAATGCAGAAATAAAAAAGGGTGCTGCCGTTAAAAACGAGGGAGTCCTTCAGATTGACAACAGCATGCTCACTGAGTCTCTAAAGGAAGTTACAATAAAAGCTTACGACAATACTGCCTTCAAGGATATATTCAGAATAAAAATTGTTGACGGCAGGTTGCCTGAAAGCGGCTCTGAGATTATAGTTGACCAGAAGTTTTATGCGATTTTAAAGGATAAAAAGCTGGACAATATTCTTATTGGCAAGCTCAAAGCAATGGAGGGTGAAGAGGCTCAGGTCAAATACACTATTGTAGGTTCTTTCGAAAGCAATGAGATTACTAATTTCGCAATAAGCTATCTGGATATGGACACTTCAAAGGATTCGAATGACTATTATTATTTTGCAAATCTAAAGCAGGAAAAGGGCAAGATGGCTGTGGCCCAGAAAATAGCCAAGGCAAATAATATTAAGCTGGATGGAAATCAAAAGCTCTTATATTTGATAGGTGAAGGCCCCGATGAGGAAAAAAATGCTGGTATGGAAAAGATATTCGGCTTGATTGCCGGTTTTGTAGTTCTTTGTACGGTTGTTGTTATTTATAATGCTTTCAATATTTCCGTAATGGAACGGATAAAGCATTTCGGAATCCTCAGGAGTATCGGTGCAACCAAGTCCCAGATAAGAAGGCTGGTATTTAAAGAGGCTGCCATTATGAGCCTGATAGCTGTACCCATTGGTATTTTAGCGGGCTTTGCCGGTATAATGCTTACCTTTAATTTTTTGATGGAGGATTTTCTGGGGGCATTTGAAATCGGATTTTATCCTCAGGTTATAATTATTGCAGGCCTTCTGGGAACTGCAACGGTATTTATATCAGCGTTTTTTCCGGCAAGAACCGCATCCAAGGTTTCTCCCATAGATGCCATAAGAGGTACGATGGTGATAAGGGGAGATAAAATAAAGAAAAGAAGCGGGCTCTGGGCAAAACTGATTTTCAGGTTTGAAGGACAGGTAGCTTATAAAAACATTAAAAGAAGCAGAAAGAGATTTTATGTGACCTGCTTATCACTTATGCTGTCACTTATTATGTTTGTATTTTTCTCAAATTTCATAGATGTACTTGTACAAAGCACTAAAATATCAACACAGAGTGTAAAAATTGAAGGTGCTTTTATACAGAAGGATACCGGCGGACCTTACTTGACTGAAAAGCTGGCAAAGGAGGTTACGGGGTATGAGGGGATAAAGGAGGTATTTAAGGCAAAAATCAGTGAAATTCCGTATCCTATAGAAAAAAATAAGGTGAATGACAGCTTTGCCGTGTCTGTTAAGAAGCTGAAAACAACAAAGGAGTACAAGGATAAGTATATAATCGGCAGCACTAAAATAGTCGGGTATGACGAGAATACCCTGAAATTGCTGGCTGATGAAAATAAGCTGAAAATAGATTATGAAAGCTTTAACAAAAATAATGAGGTTATAATCTTTCATAAGGCAGGCGGCCTTGATGAAAATAATAACAGATTTTATGATGGGTTTACAAAGTATAAGACAGGAGATGTAATAGAGCTTCCGGTTGTAGACGAAAAGTATATGAATAACCCTGAACCGGAGCAAATGGAGAAGTTTATGGAAAGCGGAAAAACCATTAAATTTAAGGTGGCAGGAATTGTAGATTATGAGATTATAAATAATTCATTAGTATATGACAGCTATGGAATCATAATGTCCTCTGAAAACTGTAAAAAGCTAACTGGGACAGACGGACTCAGTGCTGTGGCAATTAACTTTACATCCTCTGACTACAGCGGAAAATACTATGAGAAGTTTAACATTCTGGCTGATGAAAATAAAGCTGTCTATTATGATGTATATACATTAAAAAAACAAAGCGACGAGCTGCAGCAGCAGCTGATGGTTCTGATTTATGGCTTTATAGGGTTGATAATACTTATATCGACTGTAAATATAATAAATACCGTTACAATAAATCTTCTGGTCAAGAAAAGAGAATATGCGACATTTAAAGCAATCGGCATGACAAAGGGGCAGTTTAAGAAGCTGGTACTGCTTGAGGGGGCATTATTCGGAATAATTGCCTGTGCAATAGGCTTGCCGATAGCCTTTATGCTAACCTACTTCGGAATCGTGTCGAATAACCCTTTGGGGGATATTGGCTATAAAGCAGCTGTTTGGCCCTATATGACGGGAGGTGCGGGAATAATTATGATAACCTTGCTGGCAGCACTTTTCCCTCTCAGAAAGCTGAATGATATGAATATCGTGGAGGCACTCAGGCTGGAGGAATAATTCTGATTGCCGGCAAAGGGACTGCTGGTCAAGGAATAAATTTTATTCACTGGGCAGCAGTCTTTTTATTTGCCATAAAATTGTTAAAACCTTAATGCGATAATAATTGGTTTTTTACACATAAAGTTATATTTGTACTTCTATGGAGTAAAAATATAAAATGATGTATAATAATAGCAAGTTCGGGCTTATTCTAAAGTCAATCAATATCATGCCGATAGTAATTGACTTTTGTTAAGCGGGGAGGTTATATGAATATTTTGCTTGTGGAGGATGACGGTCCCTTGGCAATGGGAATAGAGTATGCTTTGAAAAAGCAGGGCTTTTTGATTTCTATTGCAAAGAGCATCAAGGAAGCCCATTCTCTTTTTAATGTCGCAACGGATTTAATTCTTTTGGACGTTACTCTTCCGGACGGAAATGGTTATGATTTTTGTAAAAAGATACGTTTGACAAGTGATGTACCCATCATCTTTATGACTGCCCTTGATGACGAGCCAAATGTAGTATTCGGTCTGGATATCGGGGGTGATGATTATATTGCAAAGCCTGTTCGCACAAGTGAATTGGTTTCGAGAATAAATGCCCTTATGAGGAGAAGCAGAAGCAACTCCGGAACATGCGGCACAGTCTTTCTTACGAGCGGAAATATAGTTGTTGAGCCGCTGAAATGCAAGGTAAGCGTTAATGGGGAAGAGGTATATCTGACTGCGGCAGAATATAAGCTCCTGCTTGTTTTACTGGAAAATAAGGGAAAGGTGTTAAGCAGAAATGTAATTGTTGAAAAGCTATGGGATATAGACGGTAATTTTGTGGACTATAATACTCTGAATGTGTATATGAAGAGGCTTCGTGAAAAGATTGAGACAGAGGAATATAAGCATATTGAAACTGTAAGAGGTATGGGATATATGTGGAAGAACGAGGTGGACGAGCCTTGAGGCTGTTTAAAAATAAAGAGGTACAGCTGACGATAGGCATATTGCTGGTTTTGCTGATAGTACTTGGAACAATATTGGTCTGCATATTCGGCAGCTTTGCCAGGACAGCGAATACAGTTCAGCTTAAGCAGAATATGGCTGTCATAGGCGCACTAACAAAGAAGTATCCTCAGTTGGAAGAGGATATTGTAAATAACTATACTAAAGGGTTTCAGAATAATTACGAGTACGGCAGAGACATTCTTGAAAAATACTCTTATAATGAAAGCCTGAGTATTGATAAAAACACTGCTTTGCAAAAGGATGCAATGAAGTCATATATAAGAATTTGTGTGACAATTGCAATTTTTGCATTGCTGATAGCTATATTACTCATATCAGCCTTTAATAGGGTGTTCAGTAAAATACAAAAGCTCAGCTTTAAGGCGGAGGCAGTTATAGAAGGCCAATACAGTCCTGCTGCAGGAGAGATGGAGGAAGGGGATATAGGCTTTTTAACCTATCAGATTAATACGATGGCTGAAAGGCTTGGTGAGAATGTACAGGCCTTGAAAAATGACAAGCTGTTTCTAAAAAAGCTTATGACTGATATTTCACATCAGTTGAAAACGCCTCTTGCATCCCTCATTATGTTCAATGATATATTGGAAAATGATAAAACCATGCCTGAACAGGAGCGAATCAGATTCCTTTCAGAAAGTAAAAACCAATTGGACAGAATGGAATGGCTTATTAAAAATATGATGAAAATGGCCAAGCTGGAAGCAAAGGTGGTTGAATTTGATAAAAAGGAGGCTTTAATTGCAGGAACAGTTCAAAGAGGTATAGCTGCTCTGCAGGTTATTGCTTCTGAAAGAAATATAAGAATAGGTGTCTCAGGCGATGAAGGTGTTAAGGCAATACATGATATTAACTGGACGGCAGAAGCTTTTTCAAATATTATAAAAAACAGTATTGAGCATAGTAAAAGCAGCAGTGAGATAAATATATCGTGGGAAGAAAACAATGTATTTGTACAAATAGTGATTAGCGACAACGGTACCGGGATTTCCAGGGAAGAGCTGCCCAGGATTTTTGACAGGTTTTACAAGGGCTCCGGCAGCAGCAGTCCTACAAATGTCGGTATAGGCCTATATATCACAAAGACTATAATTGAGGGACAGGGGGGATCAATTTACGCCTGCAGTAAAGAAGGGCAGGGTGCAAAATTTGTTATAAGGCTTATGAAGGTATTAATTTCATAAGCTGATCTGTTGTGCCGGTTAATTATATATTTAACTGCTAACGGATAATCATGTTATGGAAAAATTATTTTGGGGAGGAATTATAATGTCAAAGTATGATGTTTATTTGTATGGAATGACCCTTGTGTCAACGATGAACTTATTGGCAGAGGAGTATCCGGAGGCTGACACCTACGGCGAAATCAAAGAAAGCTATCTGCTTCCCGGGGGAGAAACGGGCAGCTGTGCCGAGGTATTGTCAGCACTGGGATGTACGGTAAAAATAGATGGAAACTTTCAAGGTGCAAAGACAATGGAGGTGCTCTCAAAGTATTTAGTCGACAAGTACGGCATTGATATGTCCAGCGTATATATTGACCCCACCTTTGACGGGGTTCAGGATATGATTCTGATAGGAACAAATACGAGAACCTGCTTCGGAAGATTTGTAGCCTTTTATGATGACGCGGTCAAAAGGTGGAAGGCTCCTGAGAAGGAGGATATTGCAGATGCAAAGGTTGTCGGGCTTGATCCGTTTTTTATGGAGCAGACGGATCTGGTGGCACAATATTGTCATGAATTAGGCAAGAAGTACGTGACAATTGATTGCAAGCCGGAATCGTTGATAAATAAGTATTGTGAGGTTAATGTAATATCAAATGAATTTATTAGAAATAATTATCCGGATATGAATGTGGAAGAGCTTTTCAAGATATACACCGATAATACGGAAGGTCTCATAATTTTTACATTCGGTGCAAGGGAGATAATGTTCGGAAGAAAAAATCAAGATATACATAGATTTAAGCCGTATAAGGTCAAGGTTCAGAGCACATTGGGTGCAGGAGATACCTTTAAAGCCGGAGCTGTCTACGGAGTGCTTAAGGAAATGCCGGATGAGGATATTGTCAAGTTTGCCGCGGCAACCGCAGGAGCTGTATGCAGCAGATTTCCCTTGGCCTTGAATCCTCCCGATCTGGAAATGATAGAAAAATTAATAAATTCTTGATTTGTGAACAAACTAAAAGTAATAAATGCTTAAACAGGTTATGTTTTGTCAGAGAGGGAGGCTTCAACCCTTACGCCCAAGAAAATTCGGTTTGCAGCTGGAGAGCTGGGAAAGGCGGATTTCCTTGGGCGAAGCTGCTTTTAAGCTGATTTCCGGCACAGCTCGGGTTTAAGGCTTTTTGCTTGAACAGGCCGTTTTTTATTTTTTATAATATTGATACTTTTCAAACGGGGAGAATTAATGTATAATGTAAATAAGAATAGTTTGCATTTGCATTTGCGTTTGATTTAATAAAAATTATCAAGCAATGCCTGCAAGCGAGCTTGCCATATCAAATCAAAGGGGGGATGGAGTTCATGCCTGTAGTTTAACTGAATTATGTTAATAATATGGGGCATGGATGTGTTATGAAAGTTAAGACTTTAAGAATAATATCAATTTTTATTTTATGCGTATTTGTACTAAGCGGCTGTACGAGCAATACTCCTGCTGATAATTCCTCGGCGGGCACAGGGGAAAAAAGCAGCACTACTATTGTTACTTCCTTTTATCCCTTGTACATTTTTACGAAGAATGTGGCTAAAGGTATTCAGGATGTTAAGGTTGTAAATATGACAGAGCCGCAAACCGGCTGCCTGCATGATTATCAGCTTATTCCGGCAGATATGAAGACCTTGGAGGGAGCTGATGCTTTTGTTATAAACGGTGCCGGCATGGAAGCATTTATGGACAAGGTACTGGAGCAGCAGGAGGACTTGAAGGTGATTGAAGCCTCCAAGGGAATAAAGCTTCTCAAGGATGAGAACGGAGAAGAAAATGCACATGTGTGGGTAAGCATTTCGGGAGCAATACAGGAGGTTAAAAATATAGCCGAGGGTCTGGCGCAAGCAGATACAAAAAATGCCGGAGCATACAAGGAAAACGCCGAGGCATATGTTAAGCTGCTTGAGGCTCAACGTGAAAAAATGCATAAGGAATTAGACACCTTCAAAAAGAAGGATATTGTTACTTTCCACGAGGCATTTCCGTATTTTGCCGAGGAATTCGGCTTGAACATTGTTTCAGTTATTGAGCGCGAGCCGGGTACTGATCCAAGTGCAGGTGAAATCGCTGATTTGATAGAAACAATAAAGAAAACTGATTGCAAGGTGCTTTTTGCAGAACCCCAGTATTCACAAAAAGCAGCGGAATCGATTGCAAAGCAGACCGGTGCGAAGGTTTACCTGCTGGACCCTGTGGTAACAGGTGAGAAGGATGCTCCTGAGGATAGCTACATAAAAGCTATGGATGAAAATCTCAAGGTTCTGACAGAGGCTTTCCGGCAGAATCAGTAGGGGAAAAGCGACGGCTTTTCTGCAGGGTTTCCGGTAAAAAATAGTGAAATTATCAGTGGAGAACCTCTGCCTGACAGAGGTACCCTGCTTTTTTCACTATACTTGCCTGATAAAATTCTTTTCATCTAATAAGAGTTTAAAATTATATTCTGATTAGAATTGAATACCTTATTGCAATATTCTTCTCCCGCCCAGCTCTTAACATTTTCTAAGGCCTTGGGATACCAGTTTTTATAATCCTCAGGTCTATGAGCATCCGAAGCGATAAAGTCAACAAGGTTTTGAGATATGAGTCTCTTTGTGAACCTTTTTACATTCAAGCCATAGACTCCGGCAATACTGGCGGCATCCAGCTGTACAAGACAGTGGGGGACGATCAGATTTATAAATTTGTCCATATCTTTTGAAAAGTATTTGTTTCTTTCCGGATGTGCGATAATAGGGACTAAGCCCTCTGAATGCAATTTTTGCATTGTGTTGTTAATGTCAACAGGCATTATATCAAAGGGAAGCTCGAAAAGTAAATATTTTGATTTGTTAAGGGTATACTTTCTTTTTTGTGAAATAATATCATAAAATGAAGTGCACAAAAATACCTCATAGCCTAAGAGAAGATCTACTCCAAGGCTTCTGGAGCTTTGCTTCAGCTTATAAAAATTGTCCGGCACGCTATCGGAGCGGTAGATGCTTTTATTGTAATGAGGAGTTGTAATAATTGATGTTATACCGAGTTTAATAGCTTCCGATATCATTTCCATTGAATTTTCAATTGTTGAGGGGCCATCATCCACATTGGGAATGAGGTGACAGTGAATATCAATCATGTTTATGTCTTTTTCCCTTCCATATAAGCCACTTATTTGAACTGTTCTTAGGACTTTGATAATAATAATTGCCATTATAGTTTTTATAATCGGCGGCACTGATTTTGTTCAGAACTACGCCAAGTATATTTGCATTTGCCTTTTGGAGCTGGTTTTTCATCATTACAGCGGTTTTCCACTTGACAGCCTTTGCCTCGGCTACAATTATTGTTCCGCCGGTTTGAGTTGCGATAATCGCACCATCAATAAAGTTACTCATCGGAGGAGTATCTATTATCACAATGTCATATAACTTTTCAATCTCAAAAAGAAAGTCTCCGAATTTATCTGAAGCTATTAAATCTCCGGGATTATTAGGCTTCATACCGCAGGTAATGAAATTGAAGCCTTCAATGTCTGTGGCATTGATTATTTCTTCAAGAGATACATGACCGACAAGATAATTTGCAAGGCCCTTTAAATTGCTGACCAGATATTTGAACGATGCGGGCTTCCGCAGGTCGGCATCAACGTATAAGACCCTGATACCAGCTTTGGCCATACAAATGCTGAGATTTATTGCTACTGTTGATTTGCCTTCATTTGGTATGCAGCTTGTTACTGCGAGTGTTTTAATTTTTTTATTAAGCTCGCAGAATTGAATATTTGCTCTTAAGGCCTTATATGCTTCTTCAACTATTTCATTCAGCTCATATTTTACGTTAATGACTTTAGATATTTCGGTCAACTGGAAAGCACCTCCTACTTAATCTTAAATGAAGGTATAGTCCCAAGGACATTAAGTCCAAGATATGTTTCTATATCTTCGGATGTCTGAATAGTCTCGTTTGTTATTTCTAAGAAATATATGATACATATGGTCGCAGAAAGGCTTAATATAAAAGCTATTGTGATATACAGCAATGGCTTCGGATATACGGGACTGTCATTTCTTTCGGCTGTATCCACGACACTTATGTTATTTACGTTAATAAGCTCCAGAGATTTATTTATGAACACTTCACATATTTTATCAGTAAGATTTTTGGCTCTTTCAGGGTCTTTATCCTTTACGGTTACCAATAAAACCTTTGTATCATTTTTTGAGGTCACAGTAATATTATCTGATAATTCAGCAGGAGTAATATCTGTTATATGCAGCTCTTCAATAGCTGCTTTTGTTATAAGCCTGCTTTTTATAAGCTCCCTGTAGTCCTTGACCAAGTGTTCATTTGCCAATATTTCCTCATAGGATAAAACAGAGGCGGAGGATTTCTGGCTGACTATATAAAGAGTGGAAGAGGATTGATATAAAGGAGTTAAATAATATAGACTTGCAACAGCGGCTGCAAATGCTGCCAATACCGGTATAACAACAATAAATACGAGTCTTTTGCGGATTATATAGAAAAATTGATTCAGTTCCAAAGCTTAACACCTTCCTCTTAGCGATATTCATTCATCATTGTATTCATATATTGTTAAAAAGGTTACATTTTTTTAATAAATAAAAAAGTAGTCAGAGCCGCAATAGAAGCAGTCGGGGATTATGGCTCTGACTAAAGTCAACTACTATGTTCCTGATATAAATATCCTAGCAAGGCTCAAACCGTAATTGACTTTAGTCAATTACGGCTTTTTAGCCGGCAAAAATTGATTCGCTGTATTGCTTAGAAATTTTATTCGCAGGTTTCAGAACGGCGGGATTTGCTTCTTGATAATACTCTGGCTGCGATACCGAAAACTGAGGCAAGGATAATGCCGGCCAGTATGCTAAGAAAAGCGTATTTTGATGTAAAAACTGCAAGATTAAAGTTGGCTGCAAGCTTGGCAAGACTGGTTACATTTTTTAGTAAGTACATCCCGATTGTGTCGGCAATAAAAACAAGCAAAGAGAAGGCCATACCTATGCTTATTGCATTTCCTTGCTTGCGGCGGGATATAAGGCTGAATACCCGTTCGGCTATGAAGCCAGAGCCTAATACTATTAAAAGAAAAATAGCTACAAACATTTTTATTCTCCCTTACACTTTTAGTTTTATAGAATGGTTTTCCGTTAGTATTATATTCCTAAATATAAATTTTGTTACAATAAGCTCCGGCAAAGAGATGAAAATTAGTTTTAACATTTTCCCCTCTTATTTCATAATATGATTTGTGCTTTTTGTAAAATGAAGGCAATTGAACGATAAACATGAAGAGTTGGGGGTAATTAGGGTGAAAACTACTAACAAAAACATTGTGTATTTATTGCTGGATGCACTAATTGTCAATCTGGCATTAGGCATAAGCATGATTGTAAAATTTGATGCGGCTATACCTTTTGCTTATCTGGAAAAGCTGCCGTTTACTATTATTTTAACGACAGCAGTCAGCATAGGCATATATTTTGCATTCGGGCTGTATTCCATGCTGTGGGTGTATGCAAGTATAGAAGAGCTTATCAAGATAACTCTTGCGACTGCGGCGGGTATCCTTATGCAAATAATAATTGCCGCTTATTTCAGTATGGCCATGCCTATTTCAGTATATGCCGTCAGCTGGATGCTTACGCTGATTCTGGTTGGAGGAATAAGAGTGAGCAGCCGCGTTATTAAAAGGATTTCCGTATCAAACAGTAAGTATCCGTCAAAAAAACGGGTAATGATCGTGGGTGCAGGAGAAGCTGCTTCTATTATCATAAAAGAAATAAAAAATAATAAACGAAGTATTTACGAGCCTGTGATTGCCATTGATGACGATCCGTCAAAGCATAAATCACATATAAACGGAGTTCCTATAGCAGGCGGGAAAGAAAGAATAGTAAGGGCAGCGGCTGAAATGGCTGTTGATGAAATCATAATAGCCATGCCCTCCATCGGTAAAAAGAAATCTGCGGATTTTATAAATATCTGCAAAAAGACGGGATGTAAGCTGAAGGTATTGCCAAGTGTATACGGTCTGGTAAACGGGGAGGTAAGTATAAAGAAAATAAGGGATGTCACCTTTGAGGATTTGCTTCCGAGAGATGAAATAGATTTATCTATAGATGAAATTGCAGATTACCTTAAGGACAAGACCATACTTGTTACGGGAGGAGGAGGCTCCATAGGCTCGGAGCTGTGCAGGCAGATAGCGGAATATAAACCAGGAAGACTTCTGATATTTGATATATATGAAAATAATGCATATGATCTCCAGAATGAACTGCTGCAAAGATATAAAGACAGCCTTGATATTAAGGTTGTCATTGGTTCGATAAGGGACAGGGGCCGGCTGTCTTATATTTTTTCAGAATACAAGCCTCAGATTGTTTTTCATGCAGCTGCGCACAAGCATGTGCCGCTTATGGAGGAAAGTCCTCAGGAGGCTGTAAAAAACAATATATTCGGGACACTCAATTTAGCTGAATGTGCCAACCTGTATGGGGTGCTGAAATTTGTGCAGATATCCACTGACAAGGCAGTAAACCCTACAAGCGTTATGGGAGCCACAAAAAGGGCGGCTGAATTGATAATCCAGTATATGAACAGTGTAAGCAAAACTCAGTACTGCGCCGTAAGGTTTGGAAATGTCCTTGGCAGCAATGGCAGTGTAATTCCGCTTTTCAAGAAGCAAATCGAGTATGGAGGCCCTGTATCAATAACTCATCCTGATGTTACCAGATATTTTATGACTATACCCGAGGCTGCCAGTCTTGTAATTCAATCCGGTGCCATGATGAAGGAGGGCGGAGAAATCTTTGTCCTCGATATGGGGGAACAGGTCAAAATAATAGATCTTGCAAAGACATTGATTACTTTATCGGGACTTAAGCCGGATATTGATATAGAAATAGAATATACAGGCTTGAGGCCGGGTGAAAAGCTCTATGAGGAGCTGCTGATATCAAAGGACGGGGTTGATATAACAAAAAATAATAAGATATTTATTGAAAAGGCAAGAGAAACTGATCTGGAAAGCTATATAAAAGTAATAAAAGCATACAGGTTTAACGGTCTTGAGGATTATAACGAGGTAATTGAATTTATTAAAAGGCTTATGCCTTCTTTTCAGGTAACAAAGTCCCTGCAAGCTTAGCTTGTAGGGAGCAGTAATTGAATTCAGGCAATTGGTAACAAATTGTATGCGGGTTTCATATGATAATTTTATGCTTAATGATTATTTACACGGAATTAATAAAATGAGACGGTGAAAGGAAGGATTGTAAGCTTGAAAGAATCAATATGCAATCATAAACAGGAAGAGAGCCTCCTAAAGGAGGAGGCTCTAAATGAGCCGATTAAGGAGCCCTTATGCCGAAAAAACGGTGCAGAGAATATGGCAGTAAGGTTTTCTCCGCCCGACATTTCAGAGGCTGAAATCAACGAGGTAGTTGACACATTAAATTCAGGCTGGATTACAACCGGACCTAAAACAAAGCTGTTTGAAAGCGGAATTGCCGGATACGCAGGTACTTCAAAGGCTGTTTGCCTGAATTCAGCCACAGCAGCTATGGAGATGACTCTCAGGCTGCTTGGAGTAGGGGAGGGGAGCGAAGTAATCACCTCGGCGTATACATTTTCTGCTTCTGCGAGTGTAATTGACCACGTGGGAGCTGATATTGCACTTGTAGACACCGCAAGGGCTTCTTTTCAAATGGATTATGATAAATTGGAAAAAGCTATCACGGAAAAAACAAAGGTGATTATACCTGTGGATATAGCAGGTGTGATGTGTGATTATGACAGGATATTTGACATAGTTAACAGAAAAAGGAGCTTGTTCTGCCCATCCAATGAAATTCAGAAGGCATTCGGAAGAATTATTGTTTTAGCTGATGCGGCTCATTCCTTCGGTGCCCGGTACAAGGGAAAAAACAGCGGAGAGGCCGCGGATTTTACATGCTTCTCCTTTCATGCGGTAAAAAATCTGACAACTGCGGAAGGCGGAGCAGTAACATGGAAGGATAATGAGGCGCTTGATAATGAGGAGCTTTACAAGGAATTTATGCTTCTCTCTCTCCATGGACAATCAAAGGATGCCCTTGCCAAAACGAAACCGGGCTCATGGGAATATGACATAATTTATCCTGCATACAAGGCAAATATGACAGATATATCAGCAGCCATAGGGCTTGCACAATTAAAAAGATATCCCGGCATTCTGGAAAGAAGAAAAGAAATAATCAATATGTATGACAACGGCTTGAAAAACAGTATTGCTGAAAGCCTGAGGCATTATGGAGAGGATTTTTCCTCAAGCGGACATTTGTACCTTGTAAGACTTATTGGCAGGGATGAAGATTTCAGAAACAGTGCCATAGACAAAATGGCACAGAGAGGTATCTCTGTTAATGTTCATTATAAGCCGCTGCCAATGCATACCGCATACAAAAATCTTGGCTTTGACATACAGGATTATCCGAATTCCTTTGATATGTACAAAAATGAGATTACTTTGCCGCTACATACACTGCTTACCGACACTCAGGTAAAATACGTCATTGATACATTCAGAGAAATAATTGGCTGAGGACAGAGATATGAGACTTATTTCATGGGAGAACCTCCCGCAGGAAATGAAGAATGAAAGGGTTTTGGAGTATTACCGACTGCTTGATAAAAGGCGGGGAAGTCTGTTTTTGAAAAGGCTGTTTGACATATCAGCCGCTATTTTTACTCTGATTATTTTATTCCCTTTATTATTACTAATAAGCATAGCAGTAAAAATGGATTCAAAAGGCCCTGCAATATTCAGGCAGAAGAGGATTACACAATATGGAAGGCAATTTAAAATACTGAAATTCAGAACAATGGTGATAAATGCCGATAAGGCCGGTACTCAGGTTACAGTTAATAAGGACTCAAGAGTCACTAAAACCGGCAGAATTTTAAGAAGGCTGAGACTTGATGAAATTCCGCAGCTTCTGAATATTATTGCCGGAGATATGACCTTCGTGGGAACAAGGCCTGAGGTGCCCGGATATGTTGAGAAGTATTCGGATGAAATGCTGGCAACATTATTAATGCCCGCCGGAGTTACGTCGGAGGCCAGTATCGAATATAAAGATGAAGAAGTGCTTATTTCGGATGCTCAGGATGCTGACAGAACCTATACAGATGTGGTGCTCAAGGAAAAAATGAGGTACAACTTGAAAGGATTGGCTGAGTTCAGCTTTTTCAACGATATAAAAATAATGTTCAGAACAGTATTTGCTGTCATGGGTAGGAATAAAAATAAAGTAAAGTGCTGTTCGAGAAAAAATATCGGGACGATGTAACCGTTTTTTCAGCCGATAATAATTGACTTTTAAATTATAATTATTCAGGAGTCTGGCTATGAGTGAATTACCGTTTATTACTGCCATGATAGTGGTGAGAAATGAAGAAAAATATATTGAAGCTTGCTTCCGCTCTCTTCTGGAGCAAAGCTATCCTGAAGACAGGTATGAGGTTCTGATTATTGACGGGCTGTCAACGGATAATACCTTGAAAGCTGCAAGAGAAGCAGAGGAAAAGTATTCCGGCAGAAAAAATAATCCGGGAGAAGCAGAAGCCAAGGTTCAGGTCAGATACTTTGATAATCCAAAAAAAATATTGGCTTCAGGGTGGAATATCGGAATAAAAGAGGCTATGGGGGATTACGTCATAAGAATTGATGCACATGCCTTTGCGGATAGGGATTTGATTTTAAAAAGTGCTGAAACCATGCTTGATATAGGAGATGCCGTTTGTGTGGGAGGTTCAATGAAAACGAAAGGCCTGACAAATAAGGGCAAATTGATTGCAAATGTTTTATCTTCACCCTTTGGAGTCGGGAATTCCAAATTCAGATATTCTCAAGAGCCTCAGTATGTTGATACGGTGGCTTTTGGACTGTATAAAAAGGAAGTGTTTGCAGAAGCCGGCTATTTTGATGAAACAATGGACAGGGGAGAGGATAATGATATGCACGGCAGAATAAAAAAAACGGGAGGCAAATTTTATCTGAATCCCGAGATAAAATCAACCTATCATCCCAGAGAAACCATAAAAAGCATGATGAAGCAGGGGTACGGCAATGGAGAGTGGAATATAATCACATTTCAGAAAGAGCCCGGGTCACTTTCTGCCAGACATCTGATTCCTTTGCTTTTTGTTATGGGCATACTGGGGTGTGCGGTTCTGGGGTTATTGAATCCTGTCTTTTGGTTTATTCTTCTATCGGTCATAATGCTTCATATGATTTTAGGAATTGCTTTTGCAAGGAAGAAAACAGATAAAATACGTAATATGCTGCGTATGTGGGTTTTATTCCTGCTGCTTCATCTGGCATACGGGACCGGGTCGTTTGCAAGCATGCTTAAAATTAAGTTCAAAAGCCTTTTATGCTGATAAGAATTTATGAGCTTTCCAAAAGCTGTAAGCTGTTTGTGGTAAAGGAGGCTTAAAATGGATTTATATGAAAAAATATTAAGCCGTAAAGCGAAGATTGCGGTAATTGGTCTTGGATATGTCGGAATGCCGATATCGGTAGCCTTTGCAAGTAAAGCTGATGTTATTGGCTTCGATATAAATGAAGATAAGGTGGAGCTATATAAAAAAGGTATAGACCCGACCAATGAGGTTGGCAATGAAGTGATTAAAAAGACAACCGCAGAATTTACTTCAGACCAGAAAAAGCTTAGAGAAGCCAGCTTTCATATTGTTGCGGTACCGACACCTGTGAACGCTGATCACACACCGGATCTCAGACCGGTTGATTCGGCAAGCCAGATTTTGGGGAGAAATCTTGCGGAGGGTTCGGTTGTAGTATACGAATCAACAGTATATCCGGGGGTTACAGAAGAAATATGCATACCTATACTTGAAAAGGAATCGGGAATGAAGTGCGGAAGGGATTTCAAGGTGGGATACTCGCCTGAAAGAATAAATCCCGGAGATAAGGTGCACAGACTCGAAAATATTATAAAGATTGTATCTGGAATGGATGAAGAGTCTCTTGACATTATAGCAAGGGTATACTCGTTAATTGTATCTGCCGGAGTACACAAGGCTGAATCTATAAAGATTGCCGAAGCAGCCAAGGTTATTGAAAACTCACAGAGGGATATAAATATTGCATTTATGAATGAGCTTTCGATTATTTTCAACAGGATGAATATAGATACCAGTGCGGTTCTGAAAGCGGCGGGGACAAAGTGGAACTTTCTCAAGTTTACTCCCGGCCTCGTGGGAGGACATTGTATAGGGGTAGATCCCTATTATCTGACCTATAGGGCAGAACAATTGGGATATCACTCTCAAATTATTTTGTCGGGGAGAAGAATTAATGATGATATGGGAGAATATGTGGTTGAAAATTTAATTAAAAGGCTTATTAAAGCGGACGTTCCGGTGAAAAATGCCAGAATAGCCATATTAGGCTTTACCTTCAAGGAAAATTGCCCTGATACACGAAATACAAGGGTTATTGATATAATTAATGCTCTTAGGGAATACGAGCTTATACCGGCAATCGCAGATCCTCTGGCAAATAATGCGGAAGCCAGGCGGGAATATGGAATTGAGCTGAAAAAGCCGGAAGAAATCATGGATGTGGATGCAGTTATAATTGCCGTCAATCACGATGAATATCTAAAGCTTGGAAAAGATGATTTAGACAAATTGTTTAAAAAGGTGCCGAATAATAATAAAGTACTTATCGATATAAAGGGTATCCTCAATAGAACTGAATATGAGCAGCTGGGCTACACATACTGGCGGCTATAGTCTGAAAGGTTAAAAAATCAGATATGGATATTTAATTATTTCACATAAAGCAGTGCTCAAAATGGAAGGCTGCTTGGAAAGGATTGTTGATGAAAGCAGTTATATTAGCCGGCGGCTATGGAACAAGAATCAGTGAGGAAAGCAAGCTGAAACCCAAACCGATGATAGAAATAGGAGGAAAGCCTATTCTCTGGCATATCTTAAAATATTATTCCTTCTTCGGATTAAATGATTTTATAATATGCTGCGGCTATAAACAGCATATTATAAAAGATTTTTTCGCTGATTATTACAGAAATATGTCTGATATTACCTTTGATCTCACCGCAAAAAATAAAATGACAGTTCACAACAATTATACGGAGCCCTGGAGGGTGACGCTGGTTGATACCGGCTTGGAAACAATGACAGGAGGCCGTATAAAGAGGGTTAAGGATTATATCGGTGATGAAACCTTCATGCTTACATACGGTGATGGTATTTCCGACGTGAATATTACACAGCTGTCAGGGTTTCACAAGTCACACGGGAAAATAGCTACCATAACTGCTGTAAAGCCGGATGGCCGTTTTGGAATGCTGGATATTGACGACAAGGATGAAATTATAAGCTTCAAGGAAAAAACCAAGGAGGAGGCAGGATGGATTAACGGCGGGTTTATGGTACTGGAACCCAAAGTATTTGATTATATAGACGGAGATAAAACAGTATTGGAAAAGGAACCGCTGGAAAGGATTGCAGCCGAGGGACAGCTGAAAGCCTTTCGGCATTACGGCTTCTGGCAGTGTATGGATACCGTAAGAGACAGGGAGCTGCTGGAAAAAATCTGGGCTGGTGGTGATGCCTTATGGAAAGTGTGGGAATAACAAATTTAAGCTTTTTCAAGAATAAAAAAGTATTTATTACAGGCCATACCGGCTTTAAAGGAACCTGGCTGTGCAAGCTGCTTATTAATGCCGGTGCGCAAATTACGGGATATTCTCTGGAGCCGCCTGAAAATCCAAGTTTTTTTTCAATGTTGAGAAAACAAAATCATATGAACTCGGTAATAGGCGATGTAAGAAATTCTGCAATGATTAAAAAAATATTTAATGAAGCGGAGCCCGAGATTGCAATTCATCTGGCTGCTCAGCCTATAGTGAGAGCCTCTTATGAAAATCCTCAGCTAACCTATGAAACTAATGTAATGGGAACAGTAAATTTTCTTGAATGCATACGTGAAAGCCAAAGTGTGAAATCTGTTTTAAATGTGACTACAGATAAGGTCTATCAAAATAAGGAATGGGAATGGGGATACAGGGAAAACGAACGCCTGAACGGCTATGACCCCTATTCCAACAGCAAGTCCTGCTCGGAGCTGGTAACACAAAGCTATAAGAATGCATTTTTTCAGGAGGACAGAGTAAGGCTGTCAACTGCAAGAGCAGGGAATGTTATAGGAGGCGGTGATTTTTCAAATGACAGAATTATTCCTGACTGTGTAAGGGCGGCAATTGAAAAAACAAATATCATAGTCAGAAATTATAGCTCAGTAAGGCCCTATCAGCATGTTTTAGAGCCTCTTAATGCATACCTGCTGATTGTCCAAAAGCAATACCTGAATAAAAAATATGCCGGCTGCTATAATGTTGGACCGGATGAATGCGATTGTGTCACAACAGAGCAATTAGTCAAGCTTTTCTGTGAAAAGTGGGGAGAGAATTTAACGTGGACAAATCAGCATGATGGGGGGCCGCATGAGGCGAGCTTCCTAAAGCTGGATTGCTCGAAAATAAAAAAAGCACTGGGCTGGAAGCCTGTATGGAATATAGAAAAGGCTGTTGAAAAAACGGTTGAGTGGACGAAGGCTTATTTGGGAGGCAGCGATACGGCACTAGT
Organism: Ruminiclostridium sufflavum DSM 19573; assembly: GCF_003208175.1. Classification (GTDB taxonomy): domain Bacteria; phylum Bacillota; class Clostridia; order Acetivibrionales; family DSM-1351; genus Ruminiclostridium; species Ruminiclostridium sufflavum. The sequence continues at coordinate 67,173 of NZ_QKMR01000009.1, forward strand.
TATGGATGAGCAGATAAAGGAGTTTTTTAGATAGCCGGCTAAAGTCAATTACGGTTCAAGCCTTTGCGACGATATATTTTCAGGCGAATTAGGCTTTTAAGCTGACTTCGCTTTGATTTCAGGGGACTTCAGCCGATAGTAATTGACTTCAATTTTGTAAAGTTTAGTAATCAATTATAAAGGGTGATTTGATGAAAAAGGTTATAGTTACCGGTGCTAACGGATTTGTGGGTACTGCTCTTTTAAATGAAATTACAAAAGAAGGCGTGGAGGTAATCGCAGTAATACGTAACGGGGAGGAAAACGTTGCACAGATTGAAAACCTGCCCGGCGTAAGGCTTGTATATTGTGAGCTGAGTGAAATAACAAGGCTTCCTCAAATTGTGGAGGACCGGGATATAGAAGCCTGCATACATCTTGCATGGGAAGGCTCCTCAGGTGATGTACGGGCAGACTATAAGGTTCAGCTGAGGAATGTAAGGTATTCCTTGGACTTGATAAATGCAATTGCCGGAATGAAGGTTAAAAGATTTACAGGAGCCGGGACACTGGCTGAAAAGGATGTTTTAAATTATCATCCCACAGCCGGGGCGGTTCCGAATGCTGTGAGCATATACGGTATAGCCAAAATGACTATGCATTTCATGACAAAGGCAGAGTGTACAAGACTGGGGGTAGAACATATCTGGTGCTATCTCTCCAATACATACGGTATCGGAAACAGAACGGAAAATTTTGTGAATTTTGCAAGCAGGCTTATGCTTACGGGCAAAAGAGCCGCCTTCACATCCTGTGAGCAGATGTACGATCTTGTTTATATCACTGACACTGTACGTGCTATATATTGCGCTGCAAGCAGAGGCAAAAAAAATACGGCCTATTATCTGGGCAGCACAAAGCCGGAAAGGCTTAAGGAGTTTGTAAAAATAATAAGGGATACCGTAGACCCGGATATCAAGCTGTACTTTGGAGAATTACCGTTTAACGGTATATCCCTCAAGGAAGAGGATTTCGATTGCGGCAAGCTGGTTGAGGATACAGGATACAAACCGCAGGTGTCTTTTGAAGACGGTATCTGCATGACGGTTGAATGGCTGAAGCAGGAGCTTTCTGACCAAGCTTGAAAAATGCGAAGTTTACGTTTTATATATTCATCGTCCTCTTTGCATTTCAAAAAGCTGCGGGCAGCTTTTTATGGATTTGGACTGTAAAAAGCCGAAAATGGCTTTTTACATATAAATTTTGTGCCGAAAACTCGGCGTGGAGGTTAATATGCTTCAAAAATTTGAATTCAGGCAGACAAAATTAAAAGGCGCATATAATATTAAGCCCTTTTTTGCGGAGGATGAAAGAGGGGCACTTATAAAGGATTACAATTGTGATGTATTCAAGGACAACGGCATTGAGCATGAATTGAGGGAGGTATTTTATACAGTTTCAAAAAAGGGTGTTATCAGGGCGATTCATTTCCAAAAAATCAAGCAGCAGGCAAAGCTGGTTCGCTGTATCAGCGGACATATATACGATGTGATTGTGGACTTGAGAAAAGGCTCTGCAACATTAGGACAGTGGCAGGGCTTTCATTTGACGGGCGAAAACAGAGAGTCCTTGTTTATACCGGAGTATTTCGGGCATGGCTATCTGGTATTGGAGGATTCTGTTGTCAGCTACAAATGCGGAGAGGTATTTTGCGGGGAATACGATACAGGCATTATGTGGAATGATTCCGACATAGGCATTGAATGGCCCCTGAGCTCGGTGGGAGGTATAGGAAGCCTGATTATATCGGATAAGGATATGAGACTGCAGAGCTTTAAGGAGTATTTGCGGGAGCAGGGCTGCTTGTAAGCAATATATGCCATGAATTGCAAAGCTTCTGACAAAGGCTTATGCCTTGCCGGAAGCTTATTTTGTGCGGCAGAATGAAAAAAATCAATTTGTTCCGGCTATTTTGGAGAAATATGTTGTCCCGCTGTCGTCATGAGTTTTTTTGAAGCCGTTTTTTGTGTAAAAGTTTATAGCCCGGGTGTTTTTAGAGTATACACTTAATCCGTATTCCGTCCTGCAAATATGCCCTTCAAATCCGGACAGCAGCTCTGAGGCCAGACCTGAGCCTTTTGCATCCTCGGAAACTGCGATTGACAACAAGTAGTTCTGTGCAAGCGCCGTATCATCTGCCGGTGTCTGGGGCTTTAATTCACGAAGCATTTTTAGACGTTTGAGGGCCATGATATAAACTGACGGAGTCAGAAGGGTTTCGGCAATATATCTTGCCTTGTTGCAGGAAAGAAAGGTATGTCTGGCATTAATCAAATCCGAGCGAATGCCTCCGAGAATAAAACCGTTTATCATTCCGTCAGATTCATTGACAAGAAATATACATGAATCCAAGAAGGGCTCGTAAAATTTCTGAATTACCTTTTCTGAATACCGTCCCAGAAAGTGGTCCTTGAATTGTTCCTTGTGAAGTCTTGCTATTCTGACTAAATCGGAAGTGAGAGCTTTTCTGATACTCATGATGAACACCTCTGTTTCTATTTTATATGAACGAAGAAAACAGCAAGCATATAAAAGTGTAAAAGCTAGTTTTTGACTGTTATAGGAGCTTTTCTTCTTTTTTTGAAGGCATGTATCAGCAGAACCAGTAAAATGGCGGACAAGATACCGGCAGCATCCATACCCAAGTCCAGCAGCTGGAAGGTTCTTCCCGGGACCAGCAGCTGGTGAAGCTCGTCGGTAAAGGCATATACCTCACAGAAGGTAAAGGTTATAACACCAGATAGCAAATACTCCTTGAAGATACCCAGCATTGTTATCTGAGCAAATATTGCCATTATGAAGTAAACTGCCGAATGCATAAACTCACGGGCGACAGAGTTTATTTTTTCTACTATTGCGGTTTTCTGGCTTTCAGTCATTTCATCCGCGCCCAGCCTGGAAGTTGAATCTACGATTTTGGATACTATAAGCTTGCTGTTGTTGTTTGACTCCGTTGCAGGCTGCGCCGAAAGCATGAAAATCGCAAGCATGCACAGTATTGTTGCTGTGAACGGCAGTATAATATATTTGTTTGCTTTTAAAACCGTTATATTTTTTTTATTCCTCTGCATATTGTTTTAATATTCCTTAATAAATTTAATATCTTTTTTATTCCTTTTTTTATACGGTACTTTATTTCAGCCCTCAAATTGTAATCTGCGTACTTTTTCAGGCAGAAAACCAGACCTTTATTTACATAGCTTTTAAAAAAATCAGGCCGGTTTTTCGGCATGACAGCAGGATGCTTCAGCATTGGCTGTTTTGAATCATTTATAGCCGCATTATCAAATACAAAGGCAGCCTTTATTTTGTCAAACAGCTCTTGCCCCTTTTGTGTATTTGTTATAACAAGGGAGGTTCCCTTGTTATCGTCAAAATGGGGCTTGGATTTTTCAATTCCCCAAAAATCAGCCATTGTTATGTCGGAAATACGTTCATGCCTTGCAAATCTGCATTGATAGCAAGAGGGCCTGAGAATATAATTTTTAAAAAATAAGGTGTAAAAAGGATCTCTTTCCCATGTATAGGTATATTTATTTGAATTCATGCTTATAGTTATATTTTCAGTATGCCATCCATTTACCTTATCTCTGAAGGTAACACTCTTTATTTTATCATGATATTTGTTTTCAATAAACCTCAGATAATCATGGTATATAACCGGACTGGGTGTTCCATGACATATCAGGTCTGCGGTAATCAGGCTTTCGTACTTTTTGCCCAAATAGTTTAATAATCCTGCAATTTGGCAAGGAGTACCCGTAAAAAGAACAAGCCTTTTTTCTTCAAGAAGAGATTTTATCCTTTCATAAATATTATCAAGTCTGCTTGCCACATATTTTGAACCCTGAAGCAGAGGAATTTCTTCAATTGAACTTATAATAATGTGATGCACCATGCTTTTGTCATCATATGCGGCACCGGCAACAAAGCCGTTTTCAAGGATAATATATTTGGCAAGAGCCGGGAAAAAGCCTCCGGAGGAGCTGAGCCGCCGAAGCTTTTCATCATTATTTTTTACTGCGTAGCAGTTGCTGTTATTATTTTGAGTCTCAGAAGCTCCGGCCTCACGAAATCGAAGTCCTGAGGAACTGAGACAGCACTTCTTTATACATATGCTGCAATTTATGCATTTATCATTATTAACCCTTGGATATAAAAATCCTTCAGAATCCTCGGCCATTGTTATGGCTGAGACGGGACAAGCCAGCGAGCAGGCTGAGCAGCCGCAGCAATCACTTTTGCTGTAAGTCTCCAAATAGCTTTTATACATTTATTTTCCCTCCGAAATATTTATGCTTCAAGCAGCTTAAAAGATACTTTTCTTCTTTATTCAGACCGAAAAAGTAAATAGTAATTAAAAATACGCAAATAATCAGAAAACCTTTTAAAACAAGTACCGACAGGCTATATCTGTCTAAAGCAATATTCAGCAGTACTCCAAAGAGCAGGGAAACGGAGGCAGCTATCCATATACCGCTGAAAACACCTTTATATAATTGTATCAAATCTATATTGAATTTCCTTTTTATATAAAAGCTTACACCGGCAGAATTGCATAAAATCAGAGCTATACCTGTTGCGGCTGCGGTTCCCAGTACTCCAAACAGCTTTATAAATATAATACTCAGAAAAACAATAATTACCCCTGTACCGGCAAGAATACTTGTAAGTATCCTATGCTCATTATATGCACGGGCGATGTCAATTGCAGGAGACAGGGCTCTTGGTACTATAGAGGCTATTGATAATATCACAACTATATAATATGCAGCTTCAAAATTATGTCCCGACCACATGAAGACAAATTGCTTTCCGCAGCATATAAAGCCTACAACCATTAGAAGGTAAAATGCCGTGATAATTCGTGAGGGCCTGATGATGAAACAGGTAACCTTATGTCCGTCGGAGGTGCCGGCAGCAAATTGTGAGGCTTTAGGAAGCACCACCGTTGAGATTGCCGCGGTAAAGCTGTAGAAAACATTGTAAATTGTTATGGCAATAGAGTAAATTGCAGTTGTTGAGGTGTCAGTCATTATTCCCAGAAGCAATTGACCGGATTTGAAATATAGCTCTGCCATAGCCATCTGACAAAATACAAAGAATGCAAAAGCGCTGGCCTGAAGCATTATTTTCTTTTCAAACAATGTAAGCTGTAAACGGAAGCTGCACTTTTTAAAAACATAGAGCGCGGTAAAAATATAATAAAAAATATTAATTACCGCGTTAAGCTTTGTAAGGCTTACGCTGTCAGCACCTCTTGCTATAAGCAGCAAGCTGAGAAATAATGTTGACAGCCCTTTTACAATCAAGGCAGATTTCTGAAAAATATACTTCTGGAAGCCGGTCAGAATTCCTATAAACATTTGCCCGAATATCGATAATACTATGCTGAATATAAGCACGAAAATCATTTCTTTGGCCTTTATAAGCTCTTCGGCAGAAAGAGAATCCGAGAATATTGCATCAACATTATTATAAATAATAATCCCGATTATCATTGTAGCCATTGCCAAGGCTATGTATATAACAAAGACAGTGGACAGGAATCTGTTAATTTCCAGCTGGTTTTTTTCATAATTATAGCGGGAAATATAGCGCGTTGTAGTCACACTGAAGCCTAAGTCCAATATACACAGATTACTGACCAGAGATCCTATTAATTGATATAATCCGTATTCGCTTTGCCCGAAATGCTTTAACAAAGCAGGAACCAAGACTAAGCCTGCAAGCAGGTTAATAGCTGTTGCAATTAACGATAATATTACTCCTATATATGTTTCGTCTGATATTAGCTTTTTACTCATTTTTCCTTTTCCTTCTGCCTGCCGCATCAATAACACTTTTCAAATAGGCCTTGGATTTTTCTATGCCTTGGGACAGATACCCTTTTACTGCTTGATAGTCTATGGCCTCTATAGCTTCAAGCTTTTCATTATTATGCAGCATTCTGTCCTGTAAATTTACCGCATAAAGCAGTGATTCTATTCTTGAAACCCGAGATACAGGCGGGACAGAATAAAACTCCTTTTCAAATAATATGGAAAAGGCTGTGCCATGAAATGAATTTGTTACCACATATTCTGCATTTCTCAAATAGCTGAGAAATTCAGCGGGAGAGGCAGTGTTCACAAAATAGTCGGTATGAAATTTATTGAACCAGCCGCTGAAGGAAATTGTTTTTAAATGGTTTCTTTCCGCTAATATTTTTGCAAGGCTGTAACATTGTTCGTTACTATCAAAGCAATATATAAAAACATAATCATCAATTGCAGGCTTTGTCATCAAGTCCTCGTAGGCTTCCGGACCAAGCAGGAATACGGGGTCAAGGACGGTGAGCACAGCCTTTAAGCCTGCATTTTCAAGTGCGGCTTTTGCGGCTTCCTCTCTTACAGAAATAAAATCAAAGCTGTCAAGATATTTTTTCAGCCTTTCTGCATATGCCGGTGATATGGTATCTTTTCCTATACTTGCGGCATATGATGCCTTCAAGGATTCATTTTTTACAAAGGTCAGAAAATAACCTTCGCATAGCCCTAGAATATCATCATTCCATACCTGATCACTTCCGGTGATATAGATATCCGCATATGGGGCGGATTTCTCAAGAGAATTGACATCCCGGTATTTTTTTTCTGTACGGTTTAAATATTTCTCTGAAAATAATCTGAAATTCTTCTTCCTTTTTATGGACAGAAGTGCTTTTATATTTCCGTATATAAATTTTTTGAATTTAGCCGGAAGCCTTGCATCTTTCAGCAGAAAGGTATAATCCCCGAAGCCGTATAGTCCGGGCCGATAATCCAAAATTTTTGCATCAATGCCTGATTGGCTTAAATATCTTTGAAGTGCAAATGCCTGCAAGACAGCACCATAATTGTCTAAATAGTGATATGTCAATATCAGTGCTTTCATATAAATTACCTCTCTTAATATTTTTATTCGCAAACTGTATGCTTTGAACCTTCGGAAACATTATCCTGAACGGTGAGGCAAATTTTAACCAATGCCAGAATTAAAGCAAGACCTATATATGATTCTATGGTGTAGTATCCGACTTCATTAATGAAGGTCAGGCACATATAGGTTACTAGCCATATAATTATATTGCGGGAGGTATCCTTTTCCTTGATTGATAATGCTTTTGATACTGTATTCCAGAACAGTGATAAATATGAAATCAGTCCGAACATTCCGTATTGAACGAACCAAAACAATGGCGAACTGTGGGGAGAGCAGTATTTCGGAGGAATTGCATATTTGAGATAGGAGCCGATGGGAGCGCCGATAAGGGCATACTCATTTATATTATAGAGGTAATTTTTCCAGATTACATATCTGGGCTCTTCTTCAATGGTCATAATATCGTTAAGGCTGCCGAATCTTGCTATAAAGTTATCAATAATCGAGGCGCCTGACAGCAGGTACATAAGTGACAGGCATATAACTACTGCGGCAATGATTTTCAATGGCCGGGCAGATTTGGTATTGAACAGCACGTAAAACAGAAGCCCAATGGAAATGGCTATTAAAGCGGATCTTGATATTCCGAATAATCCCGATAATATAACTGTAACGGCACTTGCTAAAAACAATATTCTGTTTGGCTGGCTTTTATCGAAATACATTAGAAGCCAAAGCCATCCGAAGGCTAAAAATGCTCTGACTCCTAGATTCCAGAAGCCGCCTCCGAAATTTACATCATCAATGGAAACCTGTCTGAAGCCAATCAGGTCAGGACGGCGTACAATCATGAGAATAATTGGAAGCAATATTGCAATTGAGGATACCTTTAAGCATTGATTCAATTTATTTTTGCTGTCAACCTCGTATACAATCCACATCATAAGGGAGCCTATGCTAAGCCATCGAGAAAGATTTATAAAATAAAAGCCTTCGGGGAAGCCGGGATAGGGGAGAAAGAAGGAAGGGCTTAAAAAGCCCGGCCCTCCATATTCGGCTGCCAGCAGGACATGCTTGAGAATGATGACAAGCAGCAGTAAATATAATGGAATAAGCAATACTCTTGCTTTTTTGGCACAGCTTGTTTTATAAAACCATATAGGCAGGGTAAAAGCTAATCCCAAGGTTGTAATATTATATATAATGCTCATCAGACCTGCGCTCCAGCTGAAAAACAGTGTATAGGTATTGGTTGCGGATTTACAGGTGATTAATAAAAATATGGTGGTATATAACAAAATTCCGGATACATTTTTTGAGGTTTTTTCGAATTTATACATTTGTTTTATTCACCCATTTCATAAAAATTTTTATACACTCAAAGAAAAGAGCCGGACTTATAATATATAAAAGGGAAGTTATTTTAATTTTGAAGTCAGGATACAGTAATAGTCTCGCCATATGCTTTCGAGCTTCCTTTTTCGGCATGCAGGCTTCAAACAAGTCTTTTCTGTCAGCCTTTGAAAAGATTTTCAGTATCGACCATAGTATTCTGCTGCGGCCGAATTTTTGAAAAACGGGATGGAAGCTGCTGTTATTTTCTTTCAAATAATTGTCAATTGAATCCATAGTGCTCAGAAATTCAATTTTATTAATTGATATATTATTTCCCACGGAGCAGGGGTTGTCACAATAGCCGTACAGCTGCATGTCGAGAGCTATGCCGGAGCTGCAATGGCAGAGATATTTCCATGTGAATTCCCTGTCTTCCCCGATTCTTCCGGGAGTAAACCGTATATTAAACTTATCCAGAATATCCTTTTTATAAATATATGACCACATTCCGTTTGGAATATATTGAAAAAGAAGATATTCCTGCAGCTTGTAGCTGTCTAAAGGTATAGCTTTTCCGATGGTATCGGATTTTTTGTCAGGCAGGCGGCCCACATCTCTGGTAAAGCTGCAAAAAACCGTATCGGCTTCTGTGCTTTCAATTAATTCCAAAAAATATTTGACCATGGCAGGATGGTATATGTCGTCGGCATCCAGAAACATCAGGTATTCTCCGCCTGAAGCGGCTATTCCGTTGTTGCGGGCAACACTCACGCCTTTATCCTCATGGCTTATAAGGGTATAATTCAAGCCGCTGTCTTTCATATACTCCTCTGTCACAAGTAAAGTATTGTCTGTTGAGCCGTCATTTACAATAATAACCTCAAAGTCCTTGCATAATTGGGCCTTGAGAGAGGAAAGAGCTGATATTATTGTATTCTCAGCATTATAGCAGGGAATAATAATGCTGACTTTGTTTTTTCTCATTTACAAGCCTCCTGTGAATGGACAATATTGCATATATAAAATAAATTACCTGCCATTATATGAAGGGTATCGAAAAAATGTGAACAAAAAATATTATTAAAGTAAATTAATTTATTTTTCCTCTCGAAAAACTTATTTTGAATAGCAGCTTTTTTAGCATCAATCTAAAGGGCTGAGGAATGATTGTTTTTATTACTGCTTTAAGCTTATTGGAGGGCTTGAGATATTTTCTCGCATACAGGCCGAAATCTAGGGCATCAATTTCCTTATAAATTGCAGTCCTTGATGAAGGCATTTTGGAAGGCCCTGTAAGATTTACATTATTGTATACCGCATACTCAAGCTTTGAGGGAATACAGTCAGCCTTATCCTTGAGGGCTTCAAACATTTTCTGCCCCTTCAAGGAGTTGACCAGCAGCAAGGATACCCCTTTTTTTGAATAAAATCCGGGATGAAAAAATTCAATTCCCCAGTAATCGGCAATTGTAAGATCTCCCTCCCGGGCGGTTTTGGCATATTTGCAGGAATAGCAGGAATACCTGTAGGTCTTTGCTTCTAAGAAAGCACTGTAATATGGATCAAATTCCGCATTCAGATGCCTTGCCTTTGCGGCTGTCTCCACCTTGCAGCAAAACCCCCATCCACGCTTTTCTTTATTTCTGAAATCAAAGGCTATTATCTGGCCTCCCAGCTTTACCTTCAGCCAGTCCAGGTACTTTGAAAACAGCTTTTGACTGGGTACTCCGTGACATATCAGGTCGGCGGTAAGCAAATTTTCATAATCCCTGCCTAAAAAAGCCTTCAGCCCTGCAATCTGACATGGAGTGCCGGTATAGAAAACCCTTTGTCCCTGCTTTAAATAATTGAGGGCTTGTATATATGTATTATTCAGATCACTGGCAACATATTTTGAGCCTCGTAAGGATGCCAGGGCTTCCTTTTTGTCAGCACAAATATGCCTTGCGGTTAAATTATTGTCAAAAGCGCAGCCAAAAACAACCCCCCCGTTTTCAATAACAGTTTCTGCAATTGCTGAAAACATTCCGCCGGAGGAGCTTCTCAGCAGAATTTCACTATTTTTTAATTTAGCTGCAAATACCTTTGGAGTATCTGAATGCCCGGAAAATACGACATCCTTCAGCTGAGGGCAATGTCTGACGCATAGCCCGCATCCTGTACAAAGGCTTTCGTTTACATGGGGATATATAAAGCCTTCCTCATCTTCGAGCATTGAAACAGAGCGGTTTGGACAGATTTGCTCACAGGCTCTGCAGCCGAAGCAGCTTTTCTTTTTATCTGTTTTTATGAAGTCGGGCATGTTATATAATCCTTTCCGTCCTGCTGAGCTTCCAAGGCTTTAGTCAGGAACTCAAAGGACAATTTCCGCTCTCTTTGAACAGCAGCATTTGCTTCACTGAAATCAATATTTTCATTTTCCGGTACCTTCCCTTTTTGAAGTACCCGGTTTTTGAGGCCTGTCAGCTCTACGAGGCTTGCAAGTCTCGTACTGAATCTGCCGGGGTAATACACATAAAAATCCGTATTAAAATTAATTGAAAAGGCTGTTGCGTGAAGTGAGTCGGAAAACACGCATTGAGCATTTTTAATCAGAGACAGCCAGTCGCAGACCTTAGGGCAGAACAAAAGCCTGCCCGGCTTCACGAATTCATGCAGATTGTATGAGACGGAATAAAGCGGCAGCCTCAGCTTTTTTGCATAGGCATAGGCTATATCATATAACTCCGGTTCTCTGCCTAGATTATATAAAAGTATGTATTTCTTGTCCCTGTACCTGTCAGAGGCAAGCTTACTCCATTGGCTTTTATCAGGAAGAAGGGTGGGGTCTAAAACAAGCTCCCCGGGCAGCTCCATTTTATTTAATATATCGATACCCGAGGCTTCTCTTACGGATATGTATTTATATTTGCTTAAAAGCAATTTTATCTCATTGAACTCATTGTCATCCAGCTGTGCTTTGCCAAAGCTTGCCGCATAGGAGATACGAGGGGTAATCGGGCTTCCGAAATCCAGATAAAAGGCGCGGTCAACCTGCTCGCTCCATTCGGAGTTCCACACCTGATCACTGCCGGTGCAATAAACATCTGCCGCAGGAGGAGAGCTTTGTATGCTTCCGAGGTCATTGTACCTGACTGACGAGATTTTGAAATGCTTTTTCATGAAGGTTCTGAATATATAGAATCTTTTTATATATGAAGGGAAAATAATACATTGTGCAATAAAGCATAAAACAGGGTTATTCTCGAAAATTTCCTTTTTATTTTTCAGTCTTTTAAGCATCCCGGAAAAATGCATTCTCTCAGGATAATAGTCCAGTATTTCTACACTGTGGCCTAGCCTCTCCATAACGGACTGGGTGGCATATGCCTGCAGTGCTGAACCGTAGTTGCATACTCTGTGCATTGTTACCAGTTCAATTTTCAAGGATACGTCCTCTTTCTTATACATTTTTACCTCTTACTATTATAGAAGCAAACAGTTATAATGTTACTGATTTTTTATATTTCATGAGGCTTCAGCCTAAAAAAGTCTATGCTAAAGCTGATGCGGAGGTCAGTCTCAATTCCGGGATATTTTAATATAGGCCTTTCTATTGAAAAATTTATTAAGCTAAATTTTTATTTGTATGTATCAAGGCTGACTGTCGTAGAAAATACAGTGTTTGAAATACTTTCAAATATTACAGTATATTTAATTTTGTATACAATATACAAACAACATTCTTTACAAAATGACATAATAATGCTAATATTAGTACTTGAATAGTTTATTTAGTTATAAAGGAGGAAGTATAATGTCAAGACGTAAACAATCAATGGACGGCAATACAGCTGCCGCACACGTAGCGTATGCATATACTGAGGTTGCCGGCATATATCCAATTACACCTTCCAGTCCGATGGCTGACTGTTGTGATATGTGGTCTGCTGCCGGCAGAGAAAACATTTTCGGCAATCGGGTTAAGGTAGTTGAAATGCAATCCGAAGCAGGTGCTGCGGGAACTGTACATGGTTCTCTTGCTGCAGGTGCTTTGACAACAACATTTACAGCTTCACAGGGTCTTCTTTTGATGATTCCTAATATGTATAAAATCGCCGGTGAACAGCTGCCGTGCGTATTTGATGTATCTGCACGTACTGTGGCTGCACAGTCATTGAATATATTCGGTGACCACAGTGACGTATATGCCTGCCGTCAGACAGGTTTTGCTATGTTAGCCGAATCAAATCCACAAGAGGTTATGGACTTGAGCCCTGTAGCACATCTTGCTTCACTGGAGGGTAAAGTTCCATTCTTGAATTTCTTTGACGGATTCCGTACTTCACATGAAATTCAAAAAATTGATACCTGGGATTATTCAGATTTGAAGGAAATGTGCAACATGGATGCTGTCAAGGCCTTCCGTAATCATTCCCTAAACCCGGAAAAACCTGCTATGCGTGGCTCACATGAAAACGGAGATGTTTTCTTCCAGCACCGCGAGGCCTGTAATGCAGTTTATGATGAACTGCCTGCTGTTGTTGAAAAATACATGGCTAAGGTTAATGAAAAATTAGGTACAAATTATGATTTGTTCAATTACTACGGAGCTCCTGATGCAGACCGTGTTATTATCTGTATGGGCTCCTTCTGTGACGTAGCCGAAGAGGTTGTTGACTATTTAACAGCCGCAGGTGAAAAGGTTGGACTTATAAAAGTTCGCTTATATCGTCCATGGTCTTCAAAAAGCCTTCTCAAGGTTCTTCCTGAGACAGCAAAGAAAATCGCTGTTCTTGATCGTACAAAAGAGCCGGGTGCATTGGCTGAGCCTCTTTATCTTGATATTGCAACAACACTTCGTGAGGCAGGAATGCATGATGTAGTTCTTACAAACGGACGTTACGGACTTGGTTCAAAGGATACCCCGCCTTCATCTGTATTTGCGGTATATACAGAGCTTAAGAAGGATGAGCCTAAATCCCGTTTCACTCTTGGCATTGTGGATGATGTTACAAACTTGAGCTTGCCGGAAGTCAAGCCGGCTCCGATTACATCTGCCGCAGGTACTGTAGAATGCAAATTCTGGGGTCTTGGCGGAGACGGTACAGTTGGTGCAAACAAGAACTCAACTAAAATTATCGGCGACCACACTGACAAATATATACAAGCGTACTTCCAGTATGACTCTAAGAAGACCGGCGGTATTACAATATCACATCTTCGTTTTGGCGATAAGCCAATCAAGAGTCCATATTACATAAATCAGGCTGACTTTGTCGCATGTCATAACCCGTCCTATGTTGTTAAAGGATATAAGATGGTTCAGGATGTTAAGCCGGGCGGAATCTTCATGATTAACTGCCAGTGGTCTGATAAGGAATTGGAAGCTAATTTGAATGCTGCCGCAAAGAAATATATTGCAGATAACAATATTCAATTATATACAATCAATGCTATTGACAAAGCAGCTGAAATTGGTATGGGTAAACGTACTAATACAATTCTTCAATCTGCCTTCTTCAAATTAGCAAAGGTTATGCCTATCGAAGAAGCTATTGACTTCATGAAATCTGCTGCAAAGAAGTCCTACGGCAAAAAAGGCGATGCAATTGTAGAAATGAACTACAAAGCAATTGATGCTGGTGTAGATGCTCTCCACAAGGTTGAAGTTCCGGCTTCATGGTCAAATCCGGAAGCAGATGCTCCGGCGGCAGAGATTAATGGTCTTCCTGAAGTAGTCAGGATGGTCAAGGAGCTTATGATTCCTATGGCCTTAATGGATGGTGACAGCCTTCCTGTATCAGCATTCAAGGATATTGCAGACGGACAGTTTGAATTAGGCGCTGCAGCTTATGAAAAACGTGGTACAGCTGTAAATGTTCCGGAATGGGATCCTGAAAAATGTATTCAGTGCAACAGCTGTTCCTTTGTATGTTCACATGCTACTATTCGTCCGTTCATGCTCAGTGAGGATGAAATAAAGGCAGCTCCTTCAAATATCAAGCTTGCAGATACTAAGCCGAAGGCTGGCGAGTATAAGTTTACAATGAGCGTAACTCCTCTTGATTGTATGGGATGCGGAGAATGTATTACAGTTTGCCCTAAGGATGCTATCAGAATGGTACCTCAGGAATCACAAGCACACGAGCAGCCGGTATTTGATTACTTAGTTGCCAACGTAGGCAAGAAACCGGGAGTACCGGAGGCTACAACAGTTAAGGGCTCACAGTTCAATCAGCCGCTGCTTGAATTCTCAGGAAGCTGCGCAGGCTGTGCCGAAACATCTTATGCCCGTTTAATCACTCAGCTATTCGGTGAACACATGTATATTTCAAATGCTACAGGATGTTCTTCTATTTGGGGTGGTCCTGCCGCAACTTGTCCATATACAGTAAACAAGGATACAAATAAGGGACCGGCTTGGGCTAACTCCTTATTTGAAGATAATGCTGAGCATGGATACGGTATGTACCTCGGACAGAAGGTACTTCGTGATCAGGCTGTTGAAACTCTTGAGAAGATTGCTGCTTCTGACAAGACATCAGCTGAGTTTAAGGCTGCTTTTGATAAGTTTATGGAAACAAAGGAAAAGACAAGGGAAAACGGCGCTGCTGCAGATGCATTAATTGTTGAGCTGGAAAAAGCTGCTGCTGCCGGATGTGAGCTTTCTAAGGAAGTTCTTGACAATAAACAGTACCTCTCCAAGAAGTCAGTATGGATACTCGGCGGTGACGGATGGGCATACGATATCGGCTTCGGCGGACTTGACCATGTGCTTGCTTCAGGTGATAACGTTAATGTCTTTGTATTCGATACAGAAATGTATTCAAATACAGGCGGTCAGGCTTCAAAGGCTTCCAACATCGGTGAGGTTTGCCAGTTTGCTGCTGCAGGCAAGGAAATAGGCAAGAAGAGTCTTGCTGAAATAGCTATGAGCTATGGATATGTATATGTGGCACAGATTGCTCTTGGTGCCAACCCTGCTCAGGCTGTCAAGGTTATTGCAGAAGCAGAGGCTTATCCGGGACCTTCACTTATCATCGGATATGCTCCTTGTGAGCTTCACGGAGTTAAAGGCGGCATGAATCATTGTCAGGATGAAATGAAAGCTGCCGTTAAGTCAGGATACTGGAATCTGTTCTCCTTCAATCCTTCACTTAAGGCAGAAGGAAAGAATCCGTTCACATTGACTTCAAAACCGGGGGATGGAACGTATCAGGCATTCCTGAATAACGAAACACGTTATACAAGCTTGACCCGTCAGTTCCCTGAGCGTGCAAAAGAGCTCTTCGGTGCATCTGAAAAGGCTGCCATGGAACGCTATGAGCACTTGCTGAGGTTAGTGGAGCTTTACAAGTAAGATATTTAAATAATAAAGCCAATTAATACAGGCTTATAAAAACAGAGCTGCTGTGCAAGCTGTCCGAGGGAGATGGCTGTGCAGTGACTCTGTTTTTTTGCGTATTACCTTCGATAGTCTGGGCTTGAAAATAACTTCAAAATATCATGCCTGCAATTTACAAGAACGGCAAGGATATTTAATAGGTGTAACATATTGTAAAAAAGGCAGCAGATGTTATATAATTTACTTAACCATAAAGTCGCTTTATGCCGGATTTGCTGAAAATAATACGAAAATATGAAGAAATACATGGAATTTAGCTGTTCCCGCGGCAATTTATATGGTTTATAAAAGGTACCCTATAATAATCTAAATGCGGAGGTGTATGCAATGTTCAAAAGTAAGAGGTTAAAAATGATTTTGTCAGCAGCCATTGCCTTGTTGTTTGGGCTTTCTGCCATTTCAGGCGCGGAGGCTTCGGCTGCAGCAGAGCTGTCATCTGGCTTCAGGCAGTTAAACCACGCTCAGCTCCTGTCTGATATGGGGACAGGCTGGAATCTGGGCAATACCCTTGAAGCTGCAATTGACGGGAAGCCTTATGAGACAGGCTGGGGAAACCCTGTTGTAACAAAGGAATTTATAGCAAAGGTAAAGAATGCAGGCTTTAAAACAATCCGTATTCCTGTTTCCTATCTCAACAGAATAGGAAGTGAGCCGGAATATATTGTTGAAGCCGAATGGCTGGACAGAGTACGGGAGGTCGCTGATTATGCAATAAGTCAGGATATGTATGTAATAATCAATATGCACGGCGACGGCTACAAGACAGTCGAAGGCTCATGGCTTATCGTTGATGCGGCTGATCAGGACACAATCAAAGACAAATACAAAAAGGTATGGCAGCAGATTGCGGATAAATTCAGAAATTACGATGAGCACCTGATTTTTGAATCAATGAATGAGGAATTCGACGGTGACTGGGACGATCCCAAGCCTGCCGACTATGCGAATTTAAATGACTACAATCAGATATTTGTTGATACAGTAAGAAAGACAGGAGGCAACAACAGTGCAAGATGGCTGCTTATTCCCGGCTGGAATACTAATATAGATTATACAGCCGGTGATTATGGCTTCAGGATTCCCGACGATACTTACAGGTCTGCGGAAATACCTGCTTCTGAAAAGAGAATAGCAATATCTGTCCATTATTATTCGCCTTGGGATTTCTGCGGTGCCGAATCGCAGATAACCCAGTGGGGAGCCGGTGCTGTGGATGCTGACAGGACTGTTTCATGGTGTCAGGAGGACTATATGGAGTCCCAGCTTAATGCGATGTACAATAAATTTGTAAAGCAGGGCTATCCTTTTATAATAGGGGAATACGGCTCTATAGACAAGACAAAGGCCGACCCGGAAAACAATACCTATCGCCGGATCTTTGCAGAGGAATTATGCTCAAAGACCAAAAAGTACGGAGGTGTTCCTGTATACTGGGATAACGGATATAACGGAAGCTCCGGCTTTGGCTTATTTGACAGGAATACAGGCTTAGCTACCCAGCAGGGAATTATTGATGCAATAATGGCTGCAAAAGAGGAGACTCCCGATTATGATCCCGGTGTTGAGCCTGTTGTGGTAAAACCGACTCCGGTACCCGACGGAAGCTTTGTTGTTACATATGACGGCAGTGACAGCGGTACAGTGAATATGACAATTGAAAGCAGGCTCAAGCTGAATATCGACTCGTGGACACTTGAGTTCAAGTTTTCGGGAGATCAGAAGATAACAAGTATTTGGGGCGGAAAGTACACCCAGAACGGCTCATCCGTGGTTATAACGAATGCTGATTATAACGGCAGAATAGCTGCAAACGGAGGAAGTATATCATTGGGATTTAATGCTTCTGGAAGCGGTGAAAAGCCCACAGCCTTCAAGGTTAATGGCTCCTTAGCGGCAGGAAGTGCTGCCGGGCCTGAAATAAAATACGGTGATGTGGATCAGGACGGAAGCATAAGTTCATTGGATTTTGCCGCTGTAAAGAAACACCTGCTGGGTATAGAAATACTCACGGGAGATAAATTTACCGCAGCTGATGTAGACGGCGACAAGAGCATCACAGCCTTGGATTTAGGCTATATCAAAAAGCTTCTGCTGGGTATGTCGGCATATGAGGATTTTCCTGCTGTGGGGAAATAGCAGAAATGATAGGCTGTAAAATTATGTTACAGTTATATTAACGGCAAAGCTTGAGATAAAAAATGCTGAAATATAGGCGAAGCTCAAGCAAGCATAAAGAAAATTACTTGTTGCAAAGGCTGGAGCCATAATTGACTCCAGCCTTTAATATTATATTCCGAGTTTTATAAAAAGCTTATTCCGATGCCAGCTTCTTTAAATGTTCATATTTCTCAGTCGCCTGCTTTTCACAAAGGTTGAAGAGCTCTTCCGCTTCGGCAGGGAATTGCTTTGCAAGAGAAGAGAATCTTACCTGCCCCATAATGAAATCTCTGAAGCTTGACTTGGGCGGCTTTGAATCCAGAATAAACGGATTTTTGCCCTGCTCCTTCAAATCTGGATTGAATCTGAATAAATGCCAGTAGCCGGATTCCACTGCCTGCTGCTCATTAGCGACGCTTCTTCCCATGCCTTCCCTTATGCCGTGATTGATACAGGGAGCATAAGCAATTATAATTGAAGGACCGCGGTAAGCCTCAGCTTCAGATATTGCCTTGAGAGTCTGGTTTCTGTCCGCTCCCAGACTTACCTGAGCGACATATACATTGCCGTAGGTCATCATCTGTGCGGCAAGATCCTTCTTTCCGGCTTTTTTACCCGAAGCGGCAAATTTTGCTATTGCCGAGGTGGGAGTTGCCTTTGAGGACTGTCCCCCTGTATTCGAATAAATTTCAGTATCAAATACCAGTACATTTACATCCTCGCCTAATGCAAGCACGTGGTCAAGTCCGCCGTAGCCTATATCATATGCCCATCCGTCGCCGCCAAGAATCCACTGTGAACGCTTAACCAGATAATCCTGCTTTTCCAGAAGCTCTGCTATGAGCTTCTTTTGAAGAGCATCAGAAGCTGCATATCCCGTTAAGGCATTTATCAGGCTTGCACCGGCAGCTTTGGAGCCTTCGCCGTCCTCCTTGCTGTCAAGCCACTGTGTTAATGCAGTCTTAACCTTTTCGTCAATATTCAGGGATATAAGTTCTTTAGCCAAATCTTCAAGCCTGTCACGCAGCTGCTTAACTCCCAGATACATACCGAAGCCGTATTCGGCGGTATCCTCGAACAGGGAATTGGCCCATGAAGGGCCTTTGCCTTCGTGGTTGCAGGTGTATGCGGTAGATGGCGCGGAAGCAGCCCAGATTGAAGAACAGCCTGTTGCGTTTGCAATCATCATTCTATCTCCCACCAGCTGAGTTGCCAGCTTGATATATGCAGTCTCGCCGCAGCCTGCACATGCTCCGGAAAATTCTATTAACGGTTCTTTAAACTGAGTATCTTTAATGGTTTTAGTTCCGAATCTGTCACCCTTATATGAAATACCGGAAGTTGCAAACTTCCAGTTGGGGATTTGCGTTTCTGTCTGAGTATCAAGCTTCTTCATAACCAGAGCCTTTTCCTTCGCAGGACAGACATCCGCACAGTTTCCGCAGCCGGTGCAATCCATGGTGCTTACCTGTATTCTGAATTGCAGATCTTCAAGTCCTTTTCCCGCAGCCTGCTTGGTGACAAAGCCGGAGGGCGCGTTTTGAAGCTCTTCCTTTGTGGCAAGGAACGGCCTTATAACTGCATGAGGACATACCAGGGAACAAATGTTGCATTGAATACAGTTTCCGGCAATCCATTCAGGAACATTAACAGCAATGCCTCGTTTTTCAAAGGCAGTGGTTCCATTGAGGAAGGTACCGTCCTCGTAGCCTGTGAAGGTGCTTACCGGTAAAGCATCTCCGTTGAGAGCATTCATTGGTCTTAAGATATTTTTGATAAAAGCAGGTTCGTCTATATCGGGTATAGGCTCATCCACTGCTGTTTTCCAGCTCTCTGGAACATTAATTTTTACAACCGCTTCAAAGCCCTTGTCAATGGCCTGATAGTTTGTATTAACAACGCTTTCGCCCTTCTTGCCATATGCTTTGACGACAGCCTCCTTGAGATATTTGGTTGCTTCGTCGATTGGAATTATATTGGCAAGCTTGAAGAAGGCAGCCTGCATTATCATGTTGATTCTGTTTCCTAAACCGATGGCTTCCGCAATTTTTGTTGCATTAACCGTATAGAAATTTATATTGTTTAAGGCAATTTCCCTCTTTAGCTTTGAAGGCAGGTGCTGATTCAGTTCTGCTTCACTCCACAGACAGTTCAGAACAAAGATTCCTCCGGGCTTTAAGCCCTTGAGCAGGTCATATTGATAAACATATGATTGATTGTGGCACGCAATATAGTCAGCCTCGTCAATCAGATATGCGGATTTAATGGGTTCGTCCCCGAATCTCAGATGAGAAACGGTAACTCCTCCGGATTTCTTTGAATCATAGGAGAAATAGCCCTGAGCATATTTATTTGTATGGTCGCCTATAATTTTAATAGCCTGCTTATTAGCACCCACGGTACCGTCCGAACCGAGACCCCAGAATTTGCACCTGATAGTGGACTTGGAGCCTGCGGTGATTTTTTCTGCAACAGGAAGTGAGGTGTGAGTTACATCATCAACAATACCAACCGTAAATCCGTTTTTAGGATTCTGAAGCTTCAGATTATCAAATACAGCCTTTATGTCTGAGGGAGTAGTGTCCTTTGAGCCGAGACCATAACGCCCGCCTACTACTAAGGGAGCATTTCCGGTTTCGTATAAAGCGGCCTTTACATCAAGATACAAGGGCTCGCCCAAAGAGCCGGGCTCCTTTGTTCTGTCCAGCACAGCTATCTTTTTTACGGTTGAAGGAATAGTGCTAAGTAAATGCTTAACCGAGAAAGGCCTGTAAAGATGAACTTTGACAAGACCGTATTTTTCTCCCGAGGCATTCAGGTAATCTATTGTTTCCTCTATAACCGGAGTAATGGAGCCCATTGCTATTATAATGCTGTCCGCATCGGGAGCTCCGTAGTAATCAAAAAGGCCGTACTGCCTTCCGGTTAGCTTGCCTAATTGGGCCATGTAATCCTGAACAGTATCCACGATGTCGACATAAAACCTGTTTGAGGCTTCACGGGTTTGAAAATAGATATCGGGATTTTGAGCGGTTCCTCTGGTAACAGGATGATTTGGAGAAAGAGCTCTGTCTCTGAAGCTCTGCAGGGCTTCATTATCAAGCAGGCTTGCAAGGTCTGAGTATTCAAGTGCCTCTACCTTTTGTACCTCGTGTGATGTTCTGAAGCCGTCAAAGAAATGCAGAAACGGTAATCTGCCTTTGATTGCAGCCAAATGTGCTACCGGTGCCAGATCCATTATTTCCTGAACAGAGCCGGTTGCAAGCATGGCAAAACCGGTCTGCCTTGCGGCCATAACATCCTGATGGTCACCGAATATGCTTAGCGATGAAGCGGCGAGAGCTCTTGCACTTACGTGAAATACTCCCGGCAGCAATTCACCGGCTATTTTGTACATATTCGGTATCATTAGGAGAAGGCCCTGTGAAGCGGTAAAGGTTGTAGTCAATGCCCCGGCCTGAAGAGAACCGTGTACAGCTCCGGCTGCTCCTGCCTCCGACTGCATTTCAACAACACTGACTTTTTGACCGAATATGTTTTTCAGGCCTTTTGCTGCCCATTCGTCTACATATTCAGCCATTGTTGAGGAAGGTGTGATAGGATAAATCGCAGCTACATCCGTAAAGGCATAAGAGACATAAGCAGCAGCATTGTTACCATCCACCGTCATTTTGATTTTTGACATAAAAAACCCACCTTTTCAATAATTTATATAATTATTTTTTTATAGCTTACTACCATTATCTACCCATTCCTTGGCATTTATAACATTGTCCAGGGACGGAATTGATACGTCGGAATTTTTTTGCTTATGCTTTTCGTCTGCCCATGCGGCAGTACCCTCGTTGTTTGTGGGTTTATGGGAAGTAAGCCGGTCGTTTTTGCTTGAATTCAAGTGTACTTTATTTTTTGTCATTTCATTACCTCCGGAGATTTTATTTTGTAAACAACACATAACAATAATATTTGTTTTATTAGAATAATTTATTCTCAGAATTATGTAATTAAATTATGTAAAAATTTTAAAATAAATGTTTAAAATAAATTTTTATGGGAATTTATTACTGTGAAAAATATTTTTTTGTAGTGTTTTTACAATTATTAAGGTTGTATATGAACGGCAATGTCAGTTTTTTAGCCATTTTAGCTGTTATTTGTTTTCTAAAAATACTAATTGATTGTGCATTTATGTAAAATTGTATATATTATAAAAAGTTGTATTTTGAAGAAAAAAGAAGTAATATATAATTGTATAACTATAAATACTATAATATAGAAAATATTTAATATTCTGATGTTCAAAGAGCTAAAATTAACAGTGAAATGTGTCTATTCCGGCTGATTTTCTGAAGTTTTGTATCCGGATAAAGGGGTAGGGACATAATTATGTAAAACATGGGGGATTCAAATGCACAGCAGAATTTCAACCGGTATTTTATTTTTTGCGTTCATAATTATATCTTTTTTCAGCGTAAATATATATACCGTATTTGCAGAAGATGTCACACTTAACGGAATTACATACAATGAAAATGATTATGCTAAGCTGAAAACCTTCTTGAACCTTAGTTCTTCCGTAGCAGGAAAGACTAATGGAAAGATGGTAAATTCGGCATATGATGAAAACAATCCTGCTACGTGGTCGGGGATTGTCTGGAGCGAGGATGCGGTAAAACGGGTTAAATCAATAGCATGGAGTAAAAAATCTTTGGCGGGAGAGCTGGATGTCAGCGGAGCCGTTTCATTGACATCTTTAGTATGCGATTCAAATGCATTGACAGCCATAAACGTAAGCGGTGCCTCAAAGCTTACCAATATACGCTGTAATACCAATAAGCTGACGTGCTTGGATGTAAGCACAAATACCAATCTGGACACCTTATACTGTCATACGAATAACTTGGAGACACTGAATGTAGGCACCAATTCGAAATTGCTTTATCTGTACTGCTATACAAATAAACTGACAAGTCTGAATGTCAGTGCATGTACGTTATTGTCTGAGCTGTACTGCTATTCCAATCAGCTGGCCGGACTTGACGTAACAGCAAACACTGCGCTGAGCAAGCTGGCATGTGAGTCCAATAAGATTATCGCACTTGATGTAAGCAAGAATACGGCACTGACATATCTGGCCTGCTATTCAAATAAGCTGACTGAGCTGAAGGTAGATAAGCTTGTCAATCTGCTTGCCTTGCATTGCTATTCAAATGAAATAGAAGCTTTGGATGTAAGCAAGAATTTAAAGCTCACGACACTGTTCTGCAATAATAATCCGCTGGGAAAGCTTGATGTAAGCAAGAATACGGCCTTAACCTCACTAAGGTGCGATTTGGACAGGCTTACAGAGCTTGATGTAAGCAAGAATACAGCCTTGACCTCCCTGCAGTGCGATACTAACAAACTGACGACATTGGATTTAAGCAATAATCCTGAGCTGGCAACCTTAAAATGTTATTCGAATCTGCTCACTGATATAAATATTGAAAGCAATTCTAAGCTGACAAAGCTGATGTGTGACACAAATAAGCTTAAGGAGCTGAATGTAAGCAACAATACTTTACTTAATTATCTGGCTTGCTATTCAAATCAATTAAGTTCACTTGATTTAAGAACAAATACTGAGCTGGCCTATTTGTACTGTCAGGAAAATCAGCTGAAAAGTCTGGACGTACATAATAATACCGGATTGCTAGAACTATACTGCAACTCGAATCAATTAACGGAATTGGACGTTAGTGCAAACAAAAGCCTGACATA
This sequence comes from Ruminiclostridium sufflavum DSM 19573, assembly GCF_003208175.1. Classification (GTDB taxonomy): domain Bacteria; phylum Bacillota; class Clostridia; order Acetivibrionales; family DSM-1351; genus Ruminiclostridium; species Ruminiclostridium sufflavum. Next base: position 90,754 of record NZ_QKMR01000009.1, read on the forward strand.
TTTGAGATGCTATTCAAACCTGCTTAGAGAACTGAAGCTTGACCATAACACCGCTTTGTCACAGCTTGCCTGTCAATCAAATAAGCTTACAGAGCTTGATGTGAGCAATAACGAATTGCTGACTAATTTGACCTGCAATACAAATCAGCTAAGTGAGCTGGATGTAAGCAACAACAAGGTATTAACAACTCTTTACTGTCAGTTTAATGAACTAACCGGTCTGGATTTGAGCAGCAATGATTTGCTGACGGACCTATACTGCTATTCAAACAGGCTTACTTCGATGAATACCTCTTTAAATACAAAGCTGAAAAATGTCTGGTGCTATTCAAACCAATTGGTTTCCGTGGATTTAAGCAAGAGTCCCGATTTGACTTATCTGAACTGTGCCGACAACTATCTGAGTCAGATTTCCGTGAATGTGTCCGGTAAAAGTATTGATATACGCTCTAATGGTAAAGGATATGTGGAGCTGCTGAGAAATTCAACCTTCCAGTTTTGTGCAACAGCGAAGCCTCATACAGGAAGCTCCTTTGCCGGCTGGATGCAAGCCGGGAGCAAGGTATCGGAGGAGTTGTCATATAACCTGAATGTGGGAGCTCCTTATGATTTAAAGGCAAACTTTTCTCAGAGAGTCGTATTTGATTCGGTGGGAGGCAGTGCTGTTGAAGAGCAGACAGTAGATTACAACGGTATAATAACAGCACCTGCAGGCAATCCTCAAAAAACAGGGTTCAATTTTGCAGGCTGGTATAAGGAGCCTGAGTGTATAAATGCCTGGGACTTTTCTTCAGGCAGAGTTACGGGATATACCGTACTTTATGCAGGGTGGACGGCAAAGACTTACATTGTAAGCTTTGACGCTGACGGGGGCAGCAGTGTTCCTGATATTACGGATGCCGCTTATGGCAGTACAATTTCGAAGCCGGTATCTCCGTCAAAGGAATTATTTAGCTTTAAGGGCTGGTATAAGGAGCCGGAGCTTTTAAATACCTGGAATTTTTCTGCTGATATTGTTACAGAAAATATCACTTTATATGCCGGATGGCAAGTAAACTCCACCTATACGGTTGAATTTGATGTGGGCGGCGGAAGCATTCTGGCTAGAATAACAGATATTACGTCAGGCAGTGCAATTACAACGTTAATAGAGCCGGAAAAACCCGGGTGTAAATTTAAAGGCTGGTATAAGGACATGGACTTTAAAGCTGTCTGGGACTTTGACACGGATGTGGTTACGGAAAACATTACCCTTTATGCAAAATGGGAGGCTGTTATGCCGGAACAGACGTACGTAGTAATGTTTGATGCGAACGGCGGAAGCAAGGTTCCAAAAATAAATAGTATTATTCCGGGAAGCCTTATTTCGGCGCCGGCACAAGGGACTGTAAAGCCGGGATATGAATTTAAAGGCTGGTACAAGGATTCCGGATATAGCAGTATATGGGATTTTGCTTCTGATACGGTTACGGAAGATACGATATTATATGCCAAGTGGGCAATTAACAGCACACCGCCGTTATTTTATACAGTCACATTCAATGTTAACGGAGGCAGTGAGGTCAAAGTTATTACCAATATCTCTTATGGCAGTACTATAGCGGCGCCGGCGGAGCCTGTAAAAGCAGCTTATAATTTTAAAGGCTGGTATAAGGATTCCGAATATAAGAGCATATGGAATTTTGCTTCTGATACCGTTACAGAAAATACCTTGCTGTATGCAAAATGGGAAGAAAAGAATACACCGCCGTCAAATAAGTATACGGTAACCTTCAATGTTAACGGAGGAAGCTATGTCTCCGATATTACAGTTACCTCCGGCAGTGCGGTTACGGCACCTCAAGAACCGTCAAAAGCAGGTTCTGATTTTGCGGGCTGGTATAAGGATGCTGCATTTAAGGATATATGGGATTTCGCTGCGGATTTTGTCTCATCGGACATAGTTCTGCATGCAAAGTGGACTGAAAAAGCTTTACCGGAGTTATTTTGTGTAGTGCTGTTTGACTCAAATGGAGGAAGCAAGGTGGCAGCTAAAAAAGAAGTCTTAAAGGGAAGTGCTGTTACGGCGCCGGAAAAACCCACCAAGGCAGGGTATTCTTTTGCAGGCTGGTATATTGATTCTGCACTTAAAAGACTGTGGGATTTTAATACGGATACAGTTGCCGAGGACATGATTTTATATGCAAAATGGCAGTATAACGATAACGGCGGCAGCCCGGCAATTATCGGAACTGTTGCGGGCAAGGATAATGCTCCGGTAATCATAAACGGAGAAACTGAATTTTTTGCGACAGATGAGACTGGAGAAATAGACGGCAAGCTTGTGACAAGAATAATAATAGATAATAATAAGATATCCCAAAAAATTGAAAAAAGCGGCTTGAATCCGTCAATTGTTATTCCTATCAAAAATACCTCCGAAATAAAAATAGCGGAATTGAACGGACAAGCTGTTAAGGGTATGGAAGCAAAAGGAGCAATTATTGAAATAAGCACAGGACAGATTACCTATACCCTGCCGGCTAAACAAATCAATATTGACAAGGTCTGCGAAAAAATAGGAAGCCATATCGAATTAAAGGATATTATGGTAAATATCAAAATCAGTGATTCGCCGGCAGATATACAGAATTTATTACAGAAATCTGTCAGCATGGCAAATTACAGGGTGGTAACAAATCCTGTTGAATTTGATATCATATGTGAGTATGGGGAGACTAAGGTGGATGTATCCAGATTTAACAGCTATGTAAAAAGAACAATTGCAATACCGGATATCGATGATTTGAATAAAATAACAACAGGTGTTGTTTTAAACGGCGATGGGACTTTTTCACATGTACCCACCATAATAGAAGAAATAGACGGAAAATGCTACGCAGAAATAAACAGCCTGACAAACAGTATTTACTCTGTTATATGGAGTCCAAGAACCTTTGCTGACGTAGAAAGCCATTGGTCCAAAGCCGCTGTTAATGACATGGGCTCAAGACTTGTGATAAACGGAGTTGGCAATGAGATATTTGAACCAAACAGAGATATTACCAGGGCGGAATTTGCAGAGATAGTGGTAAAGGGTCTGGGATTAATGAGAATAGGAACCTTCAAATCATCCTTCGGTGATGTGGATAAGGCTGCATGGTATTATGATTCTGTGGCCATAGCCAGTGAATATGGACTTATCTCGGGCTACGGCAATGGAAAATTCGGTCCGAATGATAAAATAACCCGTGAGCAAGCTATGACCGTAATTGCAAAAGCAATGAAAATAACAGGTTTGAAGGTTGAATTTAAAATTGGTGAGGTTGAAAATATTTTAATGGCATTCGGAGATGCCAAGCAAGCTTCCCACTGGGCAAAGGAATGTATGGCTGCATGTGTGAAGGCAGGTATAGTATCAGGAAGAAACGGGCACACTATTGTTCCCGAGGGATATATTACGAGAGCAGAAACAGCAGTAATTGTGAGAAATCTGCTTAAAAAATCGGATTTGATTTAATATTTCCCGGTAATAATAAATTCAAAATTTTTATAGGATTTTCCCCGGCGCAAAGCGTGTATTATCAAGCCCGGGGAATTTTTATATGGTATAAATACAGAATTTCCGTGTTAACGCATATATTAATTATTGATGTAAAGTGTTTGTAAATAAATCATTAATTTATTTATTAAGGGTGTACATATCGGCTGTTTTAGGTTAAATTGTAATAGTGGATAATTATATTATTTAAATAAGGCTTATAATTTATGACCAAAATCAATTATTCATCAAGCTTTAGCCTTTCAGGTGATGGTTATTGTCTTGGCAGCTTATAATAACAAAGGAGTATGAGAATGGATGCGATAATGCAATTTGCAATGAATTTTATTGATCTGGTATTACACATGGATGAGCATTTGCCTCAGATCATTAATGATTTTGGGATTTGGACATACCTTATTCTATTTTTAGTTATATTTTGTGAGACAGGATTGGTTGTGACTCCATTTTTACCGGGTGATTCATTGATATTTTTGCTGGGAGCGCTGGCAAAAACAGGAGACATAAATTTTCCGGTGATAATTGCAGTGCTGATGCTTGCCGCAATACTTGGCGACACCTGCAATTATGAAATAGGAAGGTTTTTTGGAGCCAAGCTGTTTAAAAATGAGAATTCAAAAATATTTAAAAAGCAATATCTTGACAGAACCCATGAGTTTTATGAGAAGTACGGCGGTAAAACTATAATAATTGCCAGATTTGTTCCTATAGTCAGAACCTTTGCTCCATTTGTAGCAGGAATGGGCTCCATGAGCTATTCAAAATTTATCAGCTATAATATTTTCGGCGGAATTGGCTGGGTTGCCCTCTTTTCTTTCGGCGGTTTTTTCTTTGGTGCTATTCCGTGGGTTCAGCAAAATTTCTTTATTGTGGCTATAGCTATAATAATAATTTCTCTTATGCCGGCAGTTGTAACTGTAATTAAGAGCAGAAGAACAAAGGTAAAAGCCTGAGGTCAATTGCTGTCATAACCGATAGTAATTGATTTTTGCAACGTGAAAGCTGTCTTATTCAGAGGATATATTCCTGCCGAAAGACAGCTTTTTTATAATTAATTTTCAAAAGTTCACTGAATGTACACAAAATCAGGCTATAATTAATAATTAAGCAGTTAAGCAAGTCCTAATTATATATATCAGAATAATAAAAATTCCATATAAATAAATTCCCGTACTCGGGGATTAAAAAGGAGATTTTTCTTTCCGGTTCAGAAGGGGTGCTCAGAAATGCAAATTTTCTTGGGTGTGTTTTGTTAAAAGTCAGAAAAAGGATGGGATTGACTTTATGAATGTAATTAAGGTATTAGTTGCAGATGATGAAGAAAGAATGAGAAGACTTGTGTGTGATTTTTTAAAGAGACAGGGATATGCGGTTGTTGAGGCTGAGGATGGGAGACAGGCACTTGATTATTTTTCAGCTATGGAGCAATCGGTATCCTTGATGATTTTAGATGTTATGATGCCTGTAATGGATGGGCTGGAGGTATTGCGGGCAATCAGAAAATACTCCAAGGTTCCTGTGATAATGCTTACCGCAAAGAGTACGGAGTCAGATGAGCTGCTAGGATTTGGACTTGGAGCAGATGAATATATTACAAAGCCCTTTAGTCCGATGATATTAATTGCAAGAGTACAGGCTGTACTTAAAAGATACAATGTAGCATTAAACGAAAAAAAGGAGCTGGCAGGACTTGAGATTGACGAAACGGCACACACCGTCTGTTCTGACGGCACAGAAATTGAGCTTACCCCAAAGGAATTTGAACTGCTCGTGTACCTTTGCAGCAATGTGGGAATAGCGCTTTCAAGAGATAAAATATTAAATTCCGTTTGGGACTATGAATACTTTGGAGATGCAAGGACAGTTGATACCCACATAAAAAAGCTAAGGCTAAAGTTAGGTGAAAAGGGAGATTATATACAGACAGTCAGGGGCTTGGGATATAAATTTGAGGTGCCTAAATGAAAATATCACTGAAAACGAAACTGTTCAGCACATTTTTTGCCTTGATAATTTTCTCTGTGATTTTAACCTTAGTGCTGAACAGTACTATACTTGAAAAGTATTATTATAATGAAAAAAAGGATACCCTGCTCAAGAGCTACGAAACAATACAAGAGGCATATGAAAACGATGCAGACAACATTATGCTTGATATCGAAAAAATAGAAAGCCTTAGAGGAATTATTATTCTTATTCTTGATAAGAATTTTAATATTGTTTACCAATCCATGCAGAAAAGCGTAGATATCAAATTAAAAAAGCCTCTGCCTATTCCAAGGGAGCAAATCTTTGAAAGCAGAGTGCTATACGAAAAGCGCAACGAAATTCATCCGGACAAGCCGGTTATTGAGATGAGATACAGTAAGAGGATGGACTCAAATTTTATATCCCTTTACGGGATTGTCGGAGAGGACCTGTATCTGTATATGGGGACGCCTGTCGAAGCTATACGGGAAAGTGCTGAAATTGCCACAAAATTTTCGGCGATAACGGGTGTGCTGACAATTGTATTAGGCGGAATAATTATCTTGCTTGTGACATCAAGGGTAACTAAACCTATTATAAAGCTTAATGGTATCGCAAAAAAGATGGCTGTTTTAGATTTCAGCGAAAAATATGACGGGGGAAGCAATGATGAGATAGGCGATCTGGGGGAAAGTATAAATTCTCTTACAAAACAGCTGGAGCAATCCATAGGAGAGCTTAGAGAGGCAAATAACAAGCTTATAGAGGACATAGAAAAGGAAAGACAGATAGATGAGATGAGAAAGGAATTTATAAGCAATGTCTCTCATGAATTAAAAACTCCGATAGCCTTGGTTCAAGGTTATGCAGAGGGCTTAAAGCTTAATGTCAATGATGATGAAGAAAATAAAAACTATTACTGCGAGGTTATAATTGATGAAGCTAATAAGATGAACAGTATGGTAAGGAAGCTTCTGGAGCTGTCTGAGCTGGAATTTAACAGCATATCCTTGGACAGGGAAAAATTCTGCATATGCGAATTGGTGGGCAATGTTCTGAAAAAGAGCTCTATTATGGCTGCTGAAAAGGGGACGGAGGTCATATTTAATTCTAACGGAAATGAAAACATACAGATAAATGCAGATTATTATTTAACAGAGCAGGTACTTATGAATTACCTGAGCAATGCGGTAAATCATTTGGATGATAACAAAAAGCTCAGTATAGAAGTAAAAATTATTGATAATAAGGCAAGGGTTGAGGTTTATAACTCGGGAGAAAATATACCTGAGGATGCATTGGAGAAAATATGGATGAGCTTTTACAAGGTGGATAAAGCCAGAACCAGAGCATACGGAGGAACAGGATTGGGGCTGTCTATTGTCAAGGCAATTCAAAAAGCCCACAACAACAAATATGGTACTGCCAATATGCCCGATGGTGTGTGCTTCTGGTTTGATACAGATTTATCTTAAAAATGCGGGCAAAGGAAGAAATTGTCAAAAGAATTCACAATTTGAACACAATATTTACACAATAGATGAGCAAGCTATAGCTAGCGTGAGTTACAAGTTATATTGGCTAGGGCAGTCAAAAACGGGGTATTTGAAATAGCCTGCTTATGCGGTCTTGGGAATATAATTTTATATATTTCAGGCTCACGTCAGGAGGTGAAAATCATGAAAAAGCTTCAAATTCTTCTTGCTATAGTTTTTATAACCTCAATGCTGTCTTCAGGTACATTTGCAGCACAGTCCAATGCTGATAGCGGGCAGGCAGGTACAACCGAACAAGGCGCAAGGGTGTCAATGAACCGCCCGAAGCAGGCTGACGGACAATTAAAAGGCAACAAGAGTCATGTTGCAGGATTATTTAAGGATGCTGACAAGCATGAGAAGGATCCGATAAAGAGACTTGAGGAAAGAAAAGAGAGTATAAAGAAGGAGTGCGAGGAAGGAAAGATAACAAAGGAAAAGGCTGATGAACTGACTAAAAAAATTGATGAGCGTATTGCGAAAATAAAAGAATTCAACAGCCTTCCGTTGCAGGAGAAAAAAGACCGTCTTAATGAAAAGATTAAGGCTCATGTTGAACATGACGTGCAAAACGGCAAGATAACAAAGGAAGAGGGAGACAAAATAATCCAGGAGTTCAATAAACAGTTGGAAAACTGGGATGGAAGTGATTTCCCTAAATTTAAAGGAAAATGTGAAAGAAACAAAAAGTAAGCTTTATTAACAGGGACACGCATTTTTCAACGTGCAATATAAACCGGCATGTTGAAAATATGCGTGTTTTTAAATTAAAGATGCCTAAATTTTTGTGTTAATTTGTAAAAGCAGTTCATAGATATATTTTCGGAGCATTCCTTTTTTAAATTTACGGGGTGCCTTCAATGCCGAGATGATAACAGCCGACAGTATGATAACACAGCCGGCGGCTGCCGGGATGCCCGCAAGGCTCTCCTTTAAAAGGAGGGTGCCAAGCAGTGCCGTTGTCACAGGCTCAAAAGAGTACAAAATTGTTGCGCTCTCCGGACGTACATATTTTATTGCTGAGCTCTGGGATAATGACGTAAATACTATTACAAACGAATTAAGGAGAATAAGTACAGGAAATATGGGCTTTAAAGCCTTACTGACGGATATTGCACCTGATTCAAAAATGAGTGCCAGCAGCAAAAAGGCAGCAAGATTCACAGCATGCTGAAAAAATGTAAACTGTACCGGATTTACTTCCCGGGAAAACTTGTTCTGCAAGGCTATGTAAAGTGAAAAGCACACGGCATTGCACAGGGCAAGGATATCTCCGGTATTAATGCGGATGCCGTTTCCTGAGAACGTAATCATATAAACTCCGGCTATAGCCAATAAGGCGCAAATTATTGCCTTGGGTTTGGGTGCTTTTTTATCCATTATTGCCATTATTACAGGTGTAAAAACAATAGAAAGCTGCACTATAAATGCAGTATTTGCACTTGAGGTCCTTGTAAGGGCGAGCATACAGGAGGTATTGCTGGCAACGGAAACAAGGCTTATAAGTATACATAACACAATGCCTTTCGCTGTAAAGCCTTTAAGCTGTTTTTTAAATATAAGGACTGTGGCCGTTAATCCTAGAATTGAGCATATAAACATTATGAAGAACGGTGGAAGCAGATTTAAAAGCATTTTTGACCATATGTACGAGGAACCCCAGAATAAGGCGTTTAGCAACAGGAAATAATGAGCATTTGCTTTGGTGATTATTTTCATAGACATCGCCGCCCGTATATTATTTAGCCTTACAATACAGTATATTATGCCGGTTGGCCAAGTTCTCCGCATAATATGCTTGATTGCATGCAAAAGCTGTTTTTAAGTCAATATTTTACCGGGTTACATATAATAGGAGTATAAGGACATTAATTATAGCTTATCCGGAGGCGGTGCCTAAATATGCAGCAAGGAGTCAAGAGAGGCCTGTTGAATAATGATTTTAAGCTTTTTCACCTAAGAGACAAAAATGATATACAATTTGAGCATCATTATCATGATTTTAACAAGATAATAGTATTTATCTATGGAGAGGTTATTTATAATATTGAAGGAAGGTCATATAAGCTTATGCCCTGGGATATACTGCTGGTTCCGCGAGATCAGGTGCACAGGCCTGTAATCGGGCCGGAGGAGGAGTATGAAAGAATAGTAATCTGGATTAATGATGCTTTTTTAAAAAGGCACGGGAATGAAGATAACGACCTTTTAGCCTGCTTCAGGCTTGCCCGGGAAAACAGGCACCTGCTCAGGCTTGGAGAAAGCTCAATAAATGCCATCAGGACAATACTGGCAAAAGTTGAGCTTGAAACAGATAATATACAGTTTGGAGCAGGTATTCTATGCAATGCACTGTTTGTGGAATTTATAGTATATGTTAACAGATTGTATACGAGGCCCGATGAGCAGGCTGAAAATATTGAGGTGATGTTTGATGAGTTTATTCAAAGGGTTATCAGCTATATAAATTCCAATTTGGGATGTGATTTGAGCATTGATGCATTATCTAAAAGGTTTTTCATAAACAAATATTATCTGATGCACAAATTCAAAGCCAGCACAGGATGCTCCCTACACAGCTATATCAGTAATAAGAGAATACAGAAATGTGCCGCTTATATAAAAGAGGGATTATCGCCTGCCGAAGCAGCAAGCCGATGCGGCTTCAATGACTATTCAAACTTTGCAAGAACCTTTTCCAAAATGCTGGGATTTCCACCGGGGAAGTACTGCAAGGAGAATGCTGCCCGAAAGGGTAAGGATATACATAGGGATGAAGGCTAATACTTATCTGAGACTGCAGGAAGTTATGTGCAGAACCCTTTATGATCTGCAGTCTCAGCTTTTGCTTGAGCTGCCAAGCTTATCCTTATCTGAAAAATGCCGCAACAACTTTTGTAAGGAGGCCTTTTTCTATACTGTTCAAAGGCTTGCTTTTCAGCAGGCTTAATATTTCTCCGTACTCCTTTTGTATATCAACATCCGTATTTGAGGAGTTAAAAATATTTTCTATATGACTTTTGGTATTTGCAGTGCTTGATGAATTATTTGCGGTTCCCAAGACTTCGGTGATAAAAATCATTTCGCCGGAGATATTGATGGTTATATCCTTGCTGAAACAAGTACTTTCATCTACCTCCCAAGTGCTTGAGCATTCAAAAATGCCCTTTTGATTTTCGACAATTGAAACTATGTTCAACACCTTTTCTATTCCGTTTTTCATGATTGCTTCCATTATTTCTGAAGAATTCTTGTAGAAGGAAAATTCAATATAATCTTGAGTCTGCTGCAAATAATCCATTAATTCATATACTTCCATGACAGGGCCCCTTTTCTTTTTCTGATTTTATATAATTGTTTATCGGCTTAATTCATAATTTTGATTAGAAAAATGACGGAAAAGTTTATGGTGATCTTGATACCGGTTAAAAGGTGAATATTAAAAGCTTTGATTGAATAATTTTAACATAGAATTGTTTTAGATTTGACGAGGAGTTTTTTTATGAAACTGCTAAAAAAAACAGCTGTTTATTTATTAATAATCAGCTTTCTTATTGCACACGCTTTTCAGGCATCAGCAAGTACGGAAGAAAGGAAGCTGACAATTCTTTTTACTCATGACTTGCATGACCACTTTCTTTCCGGCAAAACGGAAATAAATGGAAAAACGGCTCAAACCGGCGGTTACGCACGAATAAAAACGGTTATTGACATGCAGAGAGAAGAAAAAGAAAATTGTATTTTGGTTGATGGAGGGGATTATTCCATGGGAACCCTGTTCCAAGCCATATTTACCGATTATGCACCTGAGCTGAGAGTTTTGGGGCAAATGGGATATGACGCAACGACATTTGGAAATCATGAATTTGATTTTAAGGACAGCGGGCTTTCCAAGCATTTGAATGCCGCTAAAAACAGCGGTAATATACTGCCTCGGATTGTGACCTCAAACATTGGATTTCCTGAAAGCAATAAAATGACAGATTCCCTCAAGGACTTGAAGCAGGCTATGTCAGACTACGGTGTTAAGGAATATGCTATTCTGGAAAGAGGAGGCATAAAGATAGGAGTATTCGGACTGACAGGCAAGGATGCTGCCGATTGCGCACCTGTAACCGAGGTGGTTTTCAACGATATTTTCAAGAGTGCTAAAGATACCGCAGAGAAGCTGAAAAATAAAGAGAAGGTGGATTTGATTGTATGCCTGTCCCATTCCGGGACTTCAAAGGAGCTTTCCGATTCGGAGGATGAACAGCTGGCCAGAAGGGTCCCGGAAATTGATGTGATTATCAGCGGACATACACATACCACCCTCAATAAGCCGATAATTTCAGGGAGAACTATTATTGGCTCATGCGGTGAGTACGGTAATTATTTGGGCATTATGGATATTATACAGGAGCCGGACGGACGGTGGAAATTGCAGGCTTATCAATTGAAGCCTATAGACGGAAGTATTGAAGAAAACAGTGAAATAGCCAAAACGGCAGAGATTTTTAAAAGTATAGTCCAGCAAAAATATTTGAATAAGTACGGAATGAAATTTGATGAGGTATTGGCAAAAGCTTCTTTTAGCTTTATTCCTGCAAGTGAAATCGGAAGAGAGCACAAGGAAGAGCCATTGGGGAATTTGCTTGCCGACGGGTACATTCATTCGGTCAGGCAAGCCGAGGGAGATAATTACGAGCCTGTAACTGTTGCTATTGTGACGGCAGGTGTAATGCGAGGCTCATTTGTAAAGGGTGACATAACGGTAGCGGATGCATTTGCTGCCAGTTCATTGGGAATAGGCGCGGACGGAGCGCCGGGGTACCCGCTTATATCGCTGTACCTTACAGGAAGGGAGCTGCGGGATTTATGCGAGGTTGACGCATCAATATCAACAATTATGAGCAGTGCTCAATTATATATGTCTGGACTTAGCTTTACTTTTAATCCAAACAGGCTGATACTAAACAGAGTAACCGGGATGTACCTGCAAGGACCTGACGGTGCCTTGGAAAAAGCAGAGAATTCCAAGCTATACAGGGTGGTAACTGGATTGTATAATGCACAGATGCTTTCGGTTGTCGCGGAAAAATCCTTCGGACTGCTTTCAATAGTGCCTAAAACAAAGGAGGGTACTCCGATTACCGATTTTGAAGGCCAGATAATACATAATATTGCGGACGGGTACGGCAATGAGGTTAAAGAATGGCTGTCTTTGGCACAATATCTGAAATCCTTTTATAAGGTTGATGGTACGCCCGGAATTCCTGAATATTATAATAAGACTCATGACAGGAAGATTGTTGATGACAATAAAAAAACATCTGCAATTCTTGCAAAGCCAAACAGCTTTGCTGTCAAGGTATATATTGGGTGTGCGGCGGTCTTGTTATTTGCGGCCTTTGTTATATATTTGCTGGCTGTCCGCAGGAAGGCAGGGAAAAGAACCGGCTTGGACACCTGTGAGAATAGGGATTAAATTGGTGTGAAAATACAAAATATATCTTGAAGCGGTATATCGTAGTGTGATATAGTATATCTAAGAGTGATATATCTGATTGCGATATAGTGCTTATAAAATAAATTGGAGGCAGCAGAATAAAGATGAGTGAGCTGCGGCAGCTACACTATTTCTTGTGCCGGAAATGAGGTGTGGAGGTTAGCATGAAGGAAGAGCTTAAAAGATCATATTTGCCAATGAGCGAATCTGCTTTTTATATTTTGCTTTCATTGAAGAAGGAGCCCAGACATGGGTATGGAATAATTCTGTATGTTAAGGAAATAACACATAACAGAATTACCCTTGGGGCAGGAACAATATACGGAACGCTAACGAAGTTTGAAAAGGATGCTTTGATTGTAACGGCAGGTGAGGAGGACAGAAGGAAGCTGTACAAGCTCACAGGAGAGGGAGCCTGGCTTCTTGAGCAGGAGATGAAGAGAATAGATGAGCTTTATAATAACGGTCATAGTATTTTGGAGGGATGAGTAATGATTAGAGTATTTAAATGGTGGTGGACATGGAATTTCGAAGAAATAGAAAACTGGCTTGAAAAAATGGAAGCCGGTGGTTTGAGACTGGCTGAAACAAGATGCAAGGGAGTTGTCTTTGGCTTCGAGAAATGCAAACCCGTCAGGGCAAGATACTGTGTTGACTATCAGAGAAAGCTGACACCCGAATACATGGCAATAATAAATGATGACGGCTGGAGGCTTTATCAGATGGGAATGGGCTGGTATATGCTCAGAAAGGAATATGAGGAGGACAGGCCTGATTTATACACTGATTTTGAAGCTCTGATAGCCAGAAATATGAGATTGTTAATTTTAATATTGGCAGGTCTTGCTGTAGAATTTATCTGTATCGGAAACTTAGTGCGGAATGCGGTGAAATTTCCAAGTGATGCTGCAATAGCAGAAACGTGTATTTTTGGTGTCATTGTCCTTGCTTTTTTCACCTTTGCAATTACCAATCTGGTGATGCAGATAAGCAAATTCAAAAAGAAGTGCTGAATTAAGGATGAAGCAGTAAAAGGTTAAATACAAAAAGCAGAGAGGTGAACACACAGTGGGTTTAATAGTTGAAAATGTATCAAAAGCCTTTGGTGAAAAGCTTGTCGTTAATAATATAAGCTTTCGGATGAAGGAACCGGGAGTTTTTGGGCTGCTGGGAACAAACGGAGCAGGAAAAACCACAACAATCAGAATGATTCTGAATATTGTTAAAAAAGACAACGGCTATATAAAATGGCACGATGTTCCTACGGCGGAGCAGGTTACAAACTTTGGATATCTTCCCGAGGAAAGAGGGCTTTACCCCAAGGTAAGGGTAATGGAGCAGCTGATGTATTTTGCAAGACTGAGAGGGATAAGCCATGAGAAGGCAAAAAAAGACATAGCTTATTGGCTGAAAAGACTTGAAGCGGAGCAGTATACAAACATGACCGCTGAAAAGCTTTCAAAGGGCAATCAGCAAAAGATTCAATTTATAGCATCAATTATCCATGATCCTGAGCTTATATTTATGGATGAGCCTTTCAGCGGACTGGATCCTGTTAACACAGAGCTTTTCAAGGGAGTTATATATGAGCTGATTGAAAAGCAAAAGTATATAATCATGTCAAGTCATCAGATGTCTACGGTTGAAGAATTCTGCAGGGATATATTGATAATAAAGAATGGGAATACAGTTCTCAGCGGCAGCCTTAAGGCTATTAAGCACAGCTACGGAAGAAACAATCTTGTGGTGAATTGTGAAGGGAATATTACTGAACTGGCAGAACAGGAAGGTATTACAAGCTTCAGCAAAAATGCGGCGGGCTATGAGTTTAAAATTAAAAATGAGGAACAGGCTTATAGGCTGCTTGAAAAGATACTCGGTAAAAGATTACTGCTGGATAAGTTTGAAATCCGTGAGCCGTCGTTGCATGAGATATTTATTGAGAAGGCAGGTGAGGGTAAATGAGAGAATTTTTAGAGGTATTTAAATATACGTTCAAGGAAAATTTAAAGAAAAAAACCTTTATAATATCAACGATAGCTATTTTAGTACTCATAACAGGTGTAATGCTTGTGCCCGCCATCGTTACAAAGGTTCAGTCGCAGGCAGGCAATGATAACGGCCCCGCAGATACCGGCGAAAAGAGGATTGTGTATTTGGTAGACAACAGCGGATATTTTGAGAAGGGCTTGCAGGATATTCAGAAGCAGTTTCCGGGCTATCAGATAAAGCTTGAAGCAAAGGATAAAATTGAAAGCCTGAAGGCTGATATTAAAGAAAACGGCAAAAGCTTTCTGATAGTTGCAAAGCTGGAAAAGGATATCCCGGAATTTGAGTATTATACCAAGCAGTATGATGACGGTCCCGGTCAGAGCGAAATTGCCAAGGTCTTTAAACAGGTATATTCAGCTGAGCTTTTGAAGCAGTCCGATGTGCCTCAAGCTACAATATCAAAGGTAATGGGAGATTTGCAGGTCAATGTCAATGAATTGGGAAAAAATAAGTGGGGAGGATATTTTGCAAGTATTTTCATAGTCATGCTTTTATTCTTTGCGGTTTACTTTTGCGGATATGGTGTCGCGATGTCAGTGGCATCGGAAAAAACCTCCAGAGTAATGGAGCTTCTTGTAACCTCGGTTAAGCCTTCCAGAATAATACTTGGCAAAACCGCAGGAATGGGTGCCTTGGAGCTGGTTCAGCTTCTTCTGGTCATGCTTGTGGGGATAGTCACCTATATGCTTGCTTTTCCTGCTGATTTTACTTTGGGAGGAATGTCGCTTGACTTGTCGGCATTTACACCGTTTGCTTTAGCAATGATATTGATATATTTCATACTTGGTTATAGCCTCTATGCCCTGCTGTTTGCGGTGGTGGGAGCAACTGTGAGCAAGGCGGAGGATGTCAGCTCTGCCATGATGCCTATGTCGTTTGTTTCAATAATATCCTTTTACTTTGCATACGGCACCTTTGCGGTACCTGACAGTACGGCGGCAAGGGCCGCATCGCTTATACCCTTTACCTCTCCCTTTTCGGTTCCGTCACGGTTAATATCGACGGCAGTTCCGGCGTGGGAGATAGCGGCATCCTTGGGGATACTTGCAATTACAATTGTTTTTACAGGTATGTTGTCAATAAAGCTTTATTCCTTTGCTGTTTTACATTACGGTGACAGGCTCAAGCTGGGCGCGTTATTCAAAAGCAGCAGAAGCGGTAATTGATATTATTATGAAGCAGCTGACACCGAAAATTAAATATGTGTACAGCTTTAAGCGGGTTCAGATGGCAAAATATCCGGGTTTTAGTGCTTAAATGCAGATTTTTATATTGGCGGCTTGAAAAATAGTACAAGTTACATGCGTTGAATTTAGGTATAAATTTGAATATAATAATACTAGGGAATGATGTTCTGTTGGCAATAGTCAAATGAGCAATATGACGGGCTTTTGCCGTATGGGAGTATGACATGTATTATCCAATCAAATTAAAACCGGTATACAAAGATTATATCTGGGGAGGACGCTATTTTGAAAAACTGGACAGAGAGCTTCCGGATGGTACTGTGGCAGAAAGCTGGGAGCTCTCCTGCCATAAAAACGGCATCAGTGTTATAGCAAACGGAGAGCATGCAGGCAAGACACTTCCCGATATCATAAAGACAGATTCAATAAACGTTCTGGGCAGAAGCTTTCCTGTGGATTGTTCGGAGATACCTTTGCTGATAAAGCTCATAGATGCAAATGACAAGCTTTCGGTTCAGGTCCATTGTGAAGACAATTACGCGGCAGTATATGAGGGCGGCTTAGGAAAAAATGAAATGTGGTATATTATGGACGTAAGGCCGGAAGCCAAGCTGGTAGCAGGACTCAAGCCGGGAGTGACAAGAGAAGAGTTTGACAGAGCTATCAGGGAGAACCGCATTGAAGATTGCCTTCAAGATATAGAGGTTAAGCCGGGAGACGTAATTAATATTCCTGCCGGATTGGTCCATGCAATAGGTGCGGGAATTGTTATTGCCGAAATACAGCAATGCTCGGACACCACGTACAGGGTTTTTGATTATAACAGGGTTGATAAAAAGGGTGTCAGCCGCCCGCTGCAATTGGAAAAGGCACTTGAGGTAATAAAGTTTGAAGCAGGCACTAAAAATATAAAGTGTGAGGGTATGGAAATAAAGGTAAACGAGAGCTGTAATAAAACTATATTTTTGGCTAACAAATTTTTTGCCTGTGAGCGATATGAGGTTAATGGCAGCTTTTCTGAAAGGTGTGACGGCAGCAAGTTTTTTGTGTATATTTGTATAGAAGGTCGGGGTAATATTGAAGCGGGGGCTATGGCAGCTGTGTTCAAGGCGGGAGAAACAATGTTTTTGCCTGCTGCCCTTGGAGAATACAGAATGTCAGGAGAGTTTAAGGCATTGAAAACCTATGTCCCGGATTTTATTAATGACATTGTAGAGCCTATGCGTAAGGCCGGCTGTGCAGATGCGGATATTTATCGTATTTTAAACAATTAATCAAATACAGTTGTTCTGATATTTCCCGAAAAGTCTATTGCGGCTCAAGCCTTCGCGACGATATACCTTCTTTTTAGGCGAAGCCGATAGTAATTGACTATTAATACTGTACAAATAATAAACTTCAATTTAAAATAAAGATACAACAGATTAAAGTAATGCGGAGGAACAAAAATGATATCAGTAAAAAATCTGACGAAGGAATATAAAAAGTTCAAGGCAGTGGATAATATTTCACTGGCTGCGAAGCCGGGTGAAATCACTATACTTCTGGGGCCTAACGGTGCCGGAAAATCAACAACTATAAAAAGTATAGCGGGGCTGCTCAAATTTGAAGGTGAAATAACCATATGGGAGTATCCGAACAAAACAGTTGATGCCAAGAAAATATTCGGCTATATACCGGAGACACCTGCCCTGTATGAGCTTTTGACTCCGTGGGAGCATGCCGAGTTTATTGCAAAGGCATATAAGCTGGACGAGGATTGGAAAGAAAAAATCAAGGCTATTTTTGAGAGGCTTGAAATATATGATAAAAAGGACAAATATGTGCGTGAGCTGTCAAAGGGAATGACACAGAAGCTGAGTATTTCCTTGGCTTTATTGACCGAACCGAAAGCGGTACTGTTTGACGAGCCTTTGGTCGGACTTGATCCGAAGGCTATTAATGAGGTGCTTAAAATTTTTGAAGAGCTGAAAAGGGACGGGAGAAGCGTACTGGTAAGCACACATATTATTGACACTATAAATGAGGTATGGGATAGAGCATACATCCTGAATAAGGGCAGGATTACCAGTGAAGTCACAAAAGCCCGGCTTGAGGGACGGGATTTGAAAACGATGTTCTTTGAACTGACCGAGGGGGCTGAAGAATAATGCAGGCAATTATGTATTTACTTAGAAGAACATATATTAACAAGCTTAAACGCTCTTTTTCAAGTCCGGTTTCAATTATAATAACGTTAATAGCGGTGCTGAGTATAGGCTCCTCTATTGTCTTTGCTTTTACCGCAAAAAGAAGCGGCGCGGATGTTAAATTTGCAGAAACCTTGATTGCAGGCATAGTACTGCTGATAGGGGTTATTTTATATAACTCTTTTCTTTCGAGGGACAGCGGCATTTTAACAATGGCGGATGCAAATTTTCTTTTTACGGGACCCTTTGAGAGAAGAACCGTACTGGCGTATTTATTGATATCGACGGCACCAGCTTCTGTTTTAACAGGACTGATGATTTGCTTTTATTTTCCGTATATAATAGGCTCTGCACTCACAGCGCCCAAATTTTTAGTCGTTCTGCTTATAAACAGCCTTTTATTTGCGTGTATTTACTTATCTTATTACTATATATATATTCTTGATATAGAAAAGCCGGGCTTGAAAAAGAAAGTCAGGAAAGTATTTTTAGCGATAATCGGAGCTATGGCGATTGTGTTTGTTATTGTACTGTTCAATACGGGTTTCGATTTAAAAATTACCGCTCAAAAATATTTTACCCATTATTTATATAATTTGGTTCCTTTGTTTGGCTGGACAAAATGGGCGATAAGCTCTTTAATTGCAGGAAATATAATATACGGCTTTATTCCTGCTGCTGTACTTCTGTCTGCCGTGATTGTTTTTCTGTGTCTGGCACTGTACAATATAAATACTGATTTTTACGAGAAAACCTTAGAGGACTCTATAAGCTTACAGAAGCTGTTAGATGATAAAAGGACCAACGGCAATGTGGATGCCCGATCAATTGCAAAACTGAAGGACAAGGCCTCAGCCGTCAAATTCAATAGCGGTGCAGGGGCCATTTACTCAAGGCAGCAGCTTGAAAGCAACAAAGTCGGTTTTGGAACAAGGTACAGGGAAGTATTCATGGGCTTGATTTATGTGGCATTTGGGCTGATGTTCAGTCTTGAGTTCAATTTTGTATTGGTAATGGTTGGCTTCAGTTCACTGACTATGTCCCTTAATGATTCATGGCACAGGGATTTTAAGAAACCATACGTGTTTTTGATTCCTGCAAGTTCCTTCAGTAAGCTGATAATGTCTGTTTTGCCGGGGATGGTGAAAACCTTGTTAAGCGGCGGAATATCAATTGCTTTAGCCGGGTTGATATATAAGGTGAATCCTGTGAATCTGCTAAGCTATATATTTGTATTTGCCAGCTTTGTTGTTCTGTTTATATTTGCAGAAATTCTGACCTACAGATTAATTGGCTCCGGTACGAATGTTATGGCAGTTACGTTTATGAGAATGCTTTTTGCAATGGCAGCATGTATTCCTGCTGTTATAGTGTTAGTAATTATTACGGTGGTCTCAAATGAAATGCCGGATTTACCGGCGATATTTGTATCTGTTATTTCGACAAATTTAGTATTCAGTATTTTGCTGGCTTACTTGAGCAGGGGAATTTTTGAAAGCAGTGAGATAATGGATTAGTCTGTTTTTGCATTTGACACATATATGTATTTATTGTACAATAGCAATAAATATAAGGATGGTAAGGTTTTCATTATATATTTTGAAATTTGCTTTTAGCTTTTTCAACTTAATTAGACTCACGATGGTAGAAGTTTGTGCCCTCTATGGGTCTATTATTATGTACTGAATATGACACTTTATGATATAAAGCTATATTGTTTATAATTTTTATAGAAATTTATGTTTGAAAATCTTATAATATTTTGTATGATAAAAATAAATAATTTAGCAGATTGAATTGTATTTTCGCAAATGGTAAAATAAATAACGTTATTCGGCTTTTGTGCCGGAAGGAGCTTAAAGCTCTCCGCAAGCAGTTTAAATATTTTTAGTCGGTAATGCGGCGGTAGAATACTTGTACATAAATTATCTTTCTTGATTAGGAGCATATGCATGAGCAGTATAACAAAAACAATTATTCCAAGTGAAAAAATAGTTGATATAGTCAAAAAAGCTTTCGGAGAAGATATAATAATAAATAAAATTAAAGAAATAAAAGAGGGCTTTTTTAATACGGCGTATTGTCTGACTATACAGGGCGACCAGAAAATTGTGCTTAAAGTGTCACCTTCAAGACATGTGAAGGTTATGCGGTATGAGAAGGATATTATGGAAAATGAAATAGAGGTGCTGAGAAAATTAAGTACACGGGTAAATGTACCAATTGCCAAGGTCTTATACTATGACCATGACAGAGATATCATAGAAAATGAGTATTTCTTTATGGAATACATACAAGGCACTCCCTTGGACAATATTTATGATGAGCTGAATGAGAAGCAAAGAAACTTCATATCTTCCGAGCTCGGGAAATATGTCCGACAAATTACCGGCATTAAATCTGATTTTTTCGGTGATATATCAAAAAAGGATAAGCAATTCAGCAAATGGAGCGAAACCTTTTTATTCATGATAAAGGAATTGCTGGATGATGCAAAAGACATAAGGGTGAAGCTGCCGTATGAATATAATTCCATTTACCGTTTGATTGAAAAGCACAGTGATGCTTTGGATATGGTAAAGGAAGCCTCATTGGTGCATAAGGATTTGTGGAAGGGAAATATTTTTGTAAATCAGCAAAATCCTGAAATAACGGGAATTCTTGATTTTGAGCGGGCTATATACGGGGATATTCTGATGGAGCCGGTATGCGGCTTCCTTCTGCATGATACTGCCTTTATGAACAGCTTTTTTGGCAGGACATATCTGGAAGAGGATGAGAAAGTCCGGGCAATAATGTATAGTATATATTTGTTCCTTATTATGGTTATAGAATGCTCGTACAGGCAATATCCCTGGGAGAACAGTGATAAGTGGGCAAAAAAACAGCTTATTGATGCGTTGGAGGAATTGATGAACTACAACGGATAGCTTGAAGTAAATTGAACGGCATAGTGAGAAAGTCGGTATAAGGCTGCTTATATTAAGTATTATGAGGTGCGGATAATAAAAGGATATTATTTTTTTAAGGGGAATAGCAATGCTTGAAAAAACTGATAGTGAGACTTGGACAATTAAAAACAGCAGCAAGGTAATAGTCAGGGAATACAAAATCATACTGGAGAAGCTGGATTAATCTATATGCAGAAAATAATGACCATTTCATATTTAAAATATTTTAACTTTTTATATTCAATTGCCGGAACACTTGTAGATATTATTCCTAAGCTCTCAATAAAAATTTATAATAAAGCCTTAAGCATATATTTAAAAAAGGGCTTAAATATAGATTTTATAGGAATTTTACTTGACATAGCCATAAATCTTGATGTTTTAGGCAGAAAAGATGAAGCAGTACTTATCTATAAAAAGGCCATAGAAATAAACCCGTTAGAGGCAAGAGCATATTATGGCATGGCAGTTGTTTATGATGATATAAAAAATTATGATAAAGCAATCTTTTTATACAAAAGAGCTATTGAAATAGATCCTGAATATGCGGAAGCATATTTTTTTCTGGCAAATGTATTGGATGAAAGCGGGAAAAAGGAGGAGGCTGCCGAATATTACGAAAGTGCGGTTCAAATAGAGCCAAATCATTTCTGGGCATATAATAATCTTGCCGCCGTATATGAGGAGTTAGGAAGATATGATAAGGCATTGACTTCAATCAGAAGAGGTCTTGGGCTTGAACCCTGTAATTACAGGGCGTTATTCAATGCCGGAGTTATTATGAACAAGCTTGGATATTCAAATAAAGCAATAGAATATTATGAGAAATCTATTACCCAGTACTGCAAATACTCGTTTGCATATTTAAATTTATCAATTATATATCAGGAAGAAAAGGATTACGATAAGGCTGTTGATATAATAACCATGGGCATTAAGAATTGCCCGGAGGCTTCCTTTTTATACTATAACAGGGCCTGCTTCTTAGTTCATCTGGAGGAATTTGAACAGGCTGTTCAGGATTTAAGCAAGGCTGTTGATCTGAGTGAGGAGCTTGAGAGATACATGAAGGGGGATAAGGAATTGGACCCCTTAAGAGAAACAGAACAATACAAAAAGAGATTTTAATATTTGATAAATCAACTTTTCAATTTCATAAGAGGTGTAAGTCAATTACGGCTGAAAGCCTTCGGACAATGTAAATAGTCTTTCCGGTCCGGTCACATAAGCAGCAACAAAATTCGATTAAATATCCCAGTATATGAAAAAAATAGCATTTTGATATCCTGCCGGTTAAATATCTTTTAAAGTAGTATATATACTGAATTAGAAGCGGTTTCTCTATTTAATTATATGGAAAAATATTGAATATATATAAGAAATTATCAGAAATCTTATTACATAGATTGACAATTATAGATACAGTATGTATAATTAACTTGTTTATACTGTATGGTAAAATTATGTACCATATGTTAAAAATAAAATTTGTGCGGAGGCTCTATGAAAAGAGTTTGTAAGATGTTGGGTCTGAATATGCTTTATATAGCAGCTTACTTTGCAATTTTCAAAACGGCAGTTTATTTATGGTACAACATATTAAAAAACAATTCTGCAATAGGAGGATGGGTCGGCGAAAATCAACTTGGGCTTGTTGTTTTGAATGATATATGTGCAATTCCCATTTTTGCGGTCTTGGTCTATCTGGTAAAAAAACAGAGTATTTTGGAGGTAGCGCAGGTAAAATGCATTAATGTGCGCAATGCTGCTTTAAGTGTTATGACAGGTATTGGAATGGGAATGTTTCTCATTAATTTTTTGGGATTGCCGCAGATTCAGCAAATATCAAAGTTTGACGAATTGATTGAATACATATATGACAGTAATTTATTGGTATTTGCAGGCTTTGTTATAATAGGCACCTTCTTTAAGGAGGTACTTTTCAGAGGACTCATATTTAATGAGCTGTCAAAAGCGATGCCGTTATTTCTGGCGATTATCCTCGATGCAGTAATATATGGAGCGTTATTCTTCAATTTTAACCCTCCGCTTACAATATTCGGAATATTGGGAAATGTAGTAGTTATTCTGGTATATTACAAGGCTGAAACAATTTGGGCTCCATACATAGCACAGGCTACAAACAATATATGCATTTATTTCATGAGGAATTTTTCGGGAGATTTCTTTGAAGGGCTTAGAATACCGGGACTTATTCTGAGTGCTGCTGTTATTGGGACAGCATTATTTTTAATGTACGGTAAAAAACAAATTTCAGATGTTCGGAAGGATTCCGAATCCTTGGCTGAATAGACGGACGGAAGCTTTACTTTTTGTATAAAACTAGGTGTGGGGGTCAAATATGAAGTGTTTTAAGTCATTTGGTTTAGTTATTCTATATATACTGATACATCTTGTTGTAATGAAAAGCATGGAGTTTACCTTTTACAGATCTCCCCTGCGGGATATTGCAGCCTTCAAGGGAGCAGTGGATAATAATCCTCATTTGCCGTTGATAGCTACCTATGCGATATCTCTCCTGATTTATATAATAATAACCAAGCCAATCAAAAAGAAAAGCATTCTCGAGTACTGCAGATTTAACAAAATCAGTCTTAGGGATACACTGACAGTGATTTTTATTGGCTTGGGAGGCTTGATATTTAACACATCAATAATAAACATTTCTTTTATTGACAAAGCATTTCCCCAATTTGATGCACTGCTTTCCTTTAACTATGAAAAGAGCTCGGTGCTGATTGGAATATTATGCGCAGTAATTATCGGCCCTCTTCTTGAGGAATTCCTGTTCAGAGGATTAATATTTAATGAGCTTAGAGAAGCCTTGCCCTTGATACCTGCGGTGTTGATATCGGCGGCTCTGTATGGCGTAATATTCGTGGATATACCTTTAATGACATTCTGCTTTGCAGCGGCATTATTGTATACCT
Organism: Ruminiclostridium sufflavum DSM 19573; assembly: GCF_003208175.1. Lineage (GTDB taxonomy): Bacteria > Bacillota > Clostridia > Acetivibrionales > DSM-1351 > Ruminiclostridium > Ruminiclostridium sufflavum. Next base: position 114,616 of record NZ_QKMR01000009.1, read on the forward strand.
TTGTATATCTTCAGACAAACTCCCTGGCTGCAGTTGTCGTTATTGATATTGTTGAGACCTTGGGAGTTCTGGTGTCAAGAAGAATGGGCATAGAGAAGGTTATCAGTGATATTGGAGATATTTATATGATTCCGGTATTTGTTTTCAGTATTGCTATGATAATCGGAGGCTGCTATTATTTATGGAAAAATAAGCACAGAGAGTCTGTATATACTTCTGAAACAAGCATCAGTCAATAATTTCAAATATACGAAGACTTTTTTAATAAAATCAAGTGATTCAGAAGAGCCTTAAAAACCCAAACTATCGGCCGCTGGAATCGGTTCTTTAGTAATTGGCTAAAGTCAGTTACGGTTCAAGCCTTCGCGACGATATACCGTTTATTTAGCCGATAGTAATTGACTTTAATAAGTGCTTAATAGCTGTTTTGTCGGAGGGATATATGAAAAGTCTTGCAGATATTCTTAAAAGAGCATCACTTACAGAAAAAGGAATAACTTTTATAAACGGAGAAGAGGATAAAAGCTATCTATCATACAGAAGTTTATACAATAAAGCACACAATTATTTGTTTTTACTCCAGAATAACGGCTTGAAAGCCGGAGATGAGCTGATAATCCAGCTGGAGGATAATGAGAGCTTTATTTGTATATTCTGGGCCTGTATTCTCGGGGGCATTATTCCCGTTCCATTGACTCAGGGCGGCAATGACGAACACCGCTTGAAGGTAATCAGGGTTTGGCAGTCGCTATTATCACCTTATATGGTATCAACCTCTGATGCCTATAAAAGATTTAAGGCTCATATGCAGGACTCGGACGAGTATTCAAGAGAGCTTGAAAAGCCGGATAATAGGGTTGTCCTGCTGGATGAACAGGTACTTGGAGAGGAGTCAGGTGAAATATATGCCGCAGGGCTTGAAAGCACTGCCTTTCTGCAATTTTCTTCAGGCTCCACAGGCATTCCTAAGGGTGTCCTACTATCACATGAAAATCTGCTTACAAACATCAGGGCCATTGTTGAGGGTACAAAATGCACAGAGGAGGACTCAACCTTCAGCTGGATGCCTCTTACACATGACATGGGCTTGATAGGCTTTCATCTTTCGCCGGTTTACGGCTGCATGGATCAGTATATCATGCCTGCGGCACTTTTTATAAGAAGGCCCTCCCTGTGGATGGATAAGGTGGCGGAATACGGTGCATCCGTTCTGTCGTCCCCGAATTTCGGCTATAAGTATCTGCTGGATCACATAAAAGGTAAAGAACAGAGAAAATGGGATTTATCATGTGTAAAGCTTATTTTTAACGGAGCGGAGCCGATTGATGCACACCTTTGTAAAGAATTTTCAGATAAAATGAGTATATACGGCTTGAGGAATAATACCATGTTTTGTGTATACGGTCTTGCCGAGGCAAGTCTCGGAGTTGCTTTCCCGCCGGTTAACGAGCCCATAATCACTCACAGGATAAACAGAAAATCATTAAATATAGGTGAATATATTGAATACAGCCAAAGTGAGGACAGTATTTCCTTCGTAGATTTGGGATACCCTGTAAGAGATTGCTCTGTTGCTGTATTTAACAGCAATTATGAGATTTTGGAGGAGGGCTGTTTAGGCTACGTTCTGATAAAGGGAAAAAATGTTACCAAAGGCTATTACAACAATGAAATTGCTACAGGCGAACTAATAAACAATGATGGCTGGCTCAATACAGGAGATCTTGGCTTTGTTAAAAACGGACGGCTGGTTATAGCCGGCAGAGCCAAGGATATAATATTTATAAACGGTCAGAATTTTTATGCACATGACATAGAAAGAATAATCTATAGCCTGGAGGGCATTGAGCTTGGAACGGCAGCTGCATGCGGGGTATACGACGGTGCCCGGAATAAAGAGCAGGTATGCATATTTATCATATTTAAAAAGAATGTCAGGGAATTTGCGGCAGAAGCAATGAAAATAAAGGCTGTACTTAATAAGCAGCTTGGACTTGACGAAATATGTGTTATCCCTGTCAAGAAAATTCCAAAAACCACAAGCGGTAAAATTCAAAGATTTAAGCTTAGGGAAAGCTATATGGACGGAGAATTTTCCAAGACTGTCAATGAGCTTGAAGAATATATTTTTCAGTACGATAGCCAGAAAATACCGGAAAAGCCGGTAAATGAAATTGAAAATAGATTAGCTGAGATATGGACAGAATTGCTTGATTTAAAAGCAGCAGGTGTAAATGAGAATTTCTTTGAGCTTGGGGGAAATTCCCTGAAGGGTGCCTTATTACTGAATAGAGTTTATGAAGAGTTCAATTCGGAAATTGCCATGGCAGATTTTTTTGAGGCGTGTACCATCAGAGAACTGGCTGCTCTTATTTCTGTTTGCGAAAAAAGGGAATACAGCAGTATTAAGCCTGCCGGCAAAAGAGAGTTCTATCCGCTTTCATCAGCTCAGAAGAGAATGTATCTTCTGAGCCAGACGGAGGAGGCAGGAACAAATTACAATATGCCTTACTTTATGATAATTGACGGGCAGCTGGATGTTGCCCGGGTTGAAGCTGCATTCAGAGGTATTGCTGACAGGCACGAAATATTGAGAACGTCGTTTTTTATTGAGGAAGGCAAGCCTGTCCAAAAGGTTGAGGAAAATATAAAATTTGAAGTGCCTTGCAAAACAGATAAAAGCAAAAATATAGATAAAATTGCCGAAGAGTTTATAAGACCTTTCAATCTGAACGAGGCCCCCTTAATGAGGGTGGAGCTGGTAAGCTTCAGCAGGGACAGGCACTTGCTGATGTTTGACATGCATCATATTATCTCTGACGGCACAACCATGGGGATAATAATCAAAGAATTTTCTGAGCTGTATGCGGGGAATAAACCTCCCCGGGAAAATATAAATTATAAGGATTATGCAGTATGGGAGAAGGACTACCTAACGAGTGCGTATGTCCTCGATCAAAGGAAATACTGGATAAACAGATTTTCGGATGAAATACCTGTACTGAATTTGCCGACTGATTATGCACGGCCCAAGCAGCCGTGGTATAAAGGGGAAAGAATAAGGTTTGCCCTTTCAGCCGGAATGAACAGCAAAATAAACAAGCTGTCGGAAAAATACAATGCCACAAGCTACATGGTTCTCCTGGCAGCATATAATATATTACTGTCCCGGTATTCCGGCCAGCAGGATATTATTGTGGGTTCTCCCGTACTTGGAAGGCCTCGTGCCGAGCTGGCAAATACGGCAGGTATGTTTGTAAACAGTCTGGCAATGAGAAATCATCCGGATGGCGAACTGACCTTTACAGAATTTCTTGAGGGTGTCAGGAAAAATTCTCTCGATGCTTTTGCGAATCAAAGCTACCAATATGACAATTTGCTTGAGGAGCTTGATATTACAGCCGATTCCTCAAGAAATCCCTTGTTTGACACTATGTTCTCGCTGCAGAATATGGAGCTTGGAGAAATAAGTATTGAGGGGCTCGGCTTTACACGTCATGAATATGAAACGGGCATATCCAAATTTGATCTGACATTGCTGGCCGAAGAAAAGAACGGGGGCTTGGAGTTCGAAATGGAATATAAAACTTCCCTGTTCAATAAAAAAACCATAGAAAGAATGGCGTCCCATTTCATAAATATAATATCAGAAATAACAGAAAACCCTGATATAAGGCTGTCAGAAATAAGGCTTATTTCATCCGAGGAGCAAAACCAATTATTATATGCTTTCAATCAGTCAAAAACCTGCTTTCCAAAAGATAAAACACTGTCAGAGCTATTTGAGAGGCAGGTGTGTGAAAATGCCGGACGAACTGCCTTGGTATTCGGAAGTGAAAGTATCACATATGATGAATTAAACGTAAGAGCCAACAAGCTTGCCCGCACTTTGAGAAAAAAAGGGCTTAAGGCAAACTGTATAGCGGCACTGCTGGTTAACAGGTCAATAGACATGATTGTCACCATACTTGCAGTACTAAAGACAGGCAGCTGCTATTTGCCTGTTGACACCGCAAATCCTAAGGACAGAGTGTTGGGAATGATGGAGGATTCCGGCGCAGATATGCTGATTGTACACAGAGAGCTTGGGGAATCGGCTGAGGGCACAAAAACAGAGGTCTATGTACTTGAAGAGCTCCTTGAACAGTCGGAAGAGGAGAACGGCGAAAATACTGACTGGAAGGCAGCTTCTGACAGCCCCGCTTATATTATGTACACTTCAGGCTCCTCCGGAAAGCCCAAAGGGAATATTACAACTCATTATAATATTTCCAGAGTTGTTAAAAATACAAATTATATAGATATCACGAACGGGGATACCTTGCTTCAGCTGTCAAACTATGCCTTTGACGGGTCAACCTTTGATATTTTCGGCGCACTTTTGAACGGAGCGAGGCTTGTTCTGGTTGATAAGGACACGCTGCTTGATATGAATGGGCTAGCAGACCTGATAGAAAATAATAAGGTAACAATGTTTTTTATTACGACGGCACTTTTTAACACCTTGGTCGACACCAAGCCTGATAGCCTGCAAGGTGTTAAAAAAATTCTCTTCGGAGGGGAGAGGGTTTCCGTTCGTCATGTCCAAAAGGCTTTAGGGGCTTTAGGCCCGGGAAAGCTTATGCATGTTTACGGCCCGACGGAAAGTACGGTATTTGCAACCTGCTACAATATAGACAGGATTGATGACAGGGCTGTTTCTGTGCCTGTCGGAAGGCCTGTAACTAATACAAGGCTGTTTGTTGTTGATAAATACAACAGGCTTCAGCCGGTCGGAGTTCCGGGAGAATTGTGCATTTCTGGAGACGGACTGGCAAAGGGATATCTTAACAGACCCGGGCTTACCGCTGAAAAGTTTGTTTCCAATCCTTTCTGTCAGTGTTCGGAAGAGCAAGCCTTGTGTGAGGACAACCGAATGTACAGAACGGGTGATCTGGTAAAATGGCTGCCTGACGGCAATATAGAGTTTCTGGACAGAATAGATAGTCAGGTGAAGCTGAGAGGCTTCAGAATAGAGCTCAGCGAGATTGAACGCACAATTTCGGATATTGAGGGTGTAAAGAAGGTATTTGCGGCAATTACGGAAAATGAAACGGGCTCAAGGAGCCTTTGCGCATATATTGTATTTGAAGGTGAATTTTCCTGTGACGGCATAAAGGAACAATTATCCGAAAAGCTTCCTGATTTCATGGTTCCCGATTACTTTATACTTATGGACAGCCTTCCCGTTAATGCAAACGGCAAGGTTGACAGGAGGAAGCTTCCCGGAATAGAAAAGGCCGCGGCAAGCAGCGCAGAATATATACCGCCTGAGAATAATACGCAGGAGAGGCTTCAGGCAATCTGGACAGAAGTATTGGGAACGGGGAATACCGGAATAGATTCAAGATTTTCCGATATAGGCGGACAATCCTTAAAAGCTGCTGTTATAATATCAAGAATTTATAAGGAATTTAATAGGGATGTCCCGTTAAAGGTGTTTTTTAAAGCCCAGACTATAAGAAATTTAGCGGACATTATAGACAATGCAGAGGAAAAGAAATTTTATGCTTTAGCGAAGGCAGGGATAAAAGACTGGTATCCGCTGACTGCTGCTCAGAAGGGACTTTTTGTACAGGAGCAGTTTGAAGGCATCGGTATAAGCTACAATATGCCTGTAATACTTTCAGCTGAGGGAGAGCTTGACACAGACCGTGCCGTTAAGTGCTTTCTTGAAACGGTGCAAAGACATGAGGCACTCAGAACCTGCTTTGAAACCGTTGACGGTATACCCGTTCAGAAAATAAGTGAGAAGCCGGACCTGAAGGTAATAATGCTTGAGGGTGCAGAGGATGACACTGATGCTATAATAAGGGATTTCGTACGGCCCTTTGACCTTGGTATTCCTCCTATGATGCGTGTACAGCTTGTCCGTTTTACTCCCGTTAAATACCTGCTTATGATAGACATGCATCATATAATATCTGACGGCATATCTGTTATGACTGTTTTACAGGACTTTGGCAGCCTTTATAACGGAGAAGTCTTGGAGCCTGTACAGCTTCACTATAAAGATTTTGCCGAGTGGCAGAAAAAATTCCTTTTATCCGAAAAGGCAAGGAAGCAGGAGAAATATTGGGAAAATGTACTCGGAGGGGAGCTTCCGCTCTTAAATATGCCATACGACTATACAAGAGCTGATACAAGAACCTTTGACGGAGACAGCCTCAGATTTACGGTAGATAGAAGAGCAGTATCTGCTTTAAAGCGTATTGCCTCACAGGAAAGCATTACGCTGAATTCTCTGCTGATGTCCGTTTATGCGGTAATGCTCAATAAATATACTGCTCAGAGGGAAATTATGATAGGGTCGCTGGTGTCCGGAAGAAATCACCCGGATATTGAAAGCATGGTGGGAATGTTTAATAATTTCCTGCCTGTAAAGCTTCTGGTATCACCCGAAATAAGCTTTGTTGACTTTGCGGTGAAGAATACCGGAACAATTTTTACAGCTTATGAGAATCAGGATTATCCATATAACCTTATGGTTGAAAGGTTCGGTGCGGGAACGGAAAAATCCAGGAACCCTTTCTTTGACACAATGCTTATTTACCATAATCAGTTTGAGGATGTGCTGAGGCTTCAATTGAATGGCTTGAAAATCCACAGGCATGAATTAAAAACCAGCACTTCAAAGCTGGATTTAAAGCTTGATATTTATAATACCGGGGAGGGAGGCTTTGACTGCTTTATTGAGTATAACACCAATTTGTTTAAAAACGATACCGTAAACAGAATGTCAAAGCATTTTACAAATATACTCAATACCGTAATAGCAAATCCCGGTATATCCTTAAAAGAAATTGATATGGTTACGCAGGAGGAGAAGCATCAGATACTCAGGGTGTTTAATGATACAAGAGCGGAGTACCCTAAGGACAAAACAATAAATTCTCTTTTCAGACAGCAAGCGGCTAAGACACCGGAGGCTGCGGCGGTTTCCTATGGGAGCGGCAGCTTGTCCTATAGTGAGCTGGACGAAAGCTCTGATATTCTGGCGGCTGCCCTTAGAAAAAGAGGTGCCTGTGCCGAAAAAATAATTGGTGTGATGATTGAGCGCTCTTTAGAGATGAGTACTGCGCTGATGGCAGTTTTGAAATCGGGAGCCGCTTATTTGCCGATAAGTCCTGATTATCCGTCAGACAGAATAAGGTTTATGCTTGAGGACAGCGAGGCAGTGCTTCTGATTACTCAGGACAGATTCCTGAATAAAATAGCAGGACAGGATATCATTTCTGAGGATAAAATCGTCAATCTCAACGCGGCAGGTCTGCTTGACAGCGGTAATAATGAAACGGGAGCCTGCGATTTCAGGCTTGCTTTAGAGGAGGTCAATAATTCCCGCAATCCCGCATATGTAATATATACCTCCGGCTCCACCGGGATACCGAAGGGTGTTGTTATAGAGCATTATTCCCTTGTGAACAGGCTTAACTGGATGCAGAAAAGGTATCCTGTAGGAAAAGGTGATGTAATTCTTCAAAAAACACCGTATACATTTGATGTTTCTGTATGGGAGCAGTTCTGGTGGGCTCTTAACGGAGCAGCGGTGCATTTTCTGGAGCCGGGAGAGGAAAAGGATCCGGAAGCAATAGTGAGGGCGATAGAAGAAAACAAAATAACAGTATTGCACTTTGTACCCTCGATGCTGAATATATTTCTGGAATATGCAGAAGGAAAAGGGAATACGGAAAGCCTCAAAAGCCTGAGGCAGGTTTTTGCCAGCGGTGAAGCCTTGTCTGCCCGGCAGGTAAACAGGTTCAACAGGCTTTTGCTAAGGAAGAACGGAACAAGGCTTCACAATCTGTACGGGCCGACAGAAGCAGCGATAGACGTTTCCTATTTTGACTGCTCGTCTGAAAGGAAGTATGAGGAAATTCCGATTGGAAAGCCGATAGATAATATCAATCTATATATATTGGACGAAAGCAACAGGCTTTGTCCCGCCGGAGTTCCTGGGGAGCTGTGCATAGCCGGGGACGGTCTGGCAAGGGGCTATCTTAACAGAGCCGGGCTTGAAGCGGAAAAATTTGTTCAAAGCCCATTTTGTGCCGAGACAGGCTATCAGCGGATGTATAGATCAGGTGATGCCGCAAAATGGAGGGCTGACGGTAATATTCAGTATCTGGGAAGGTTGGATTTTCAGGTGAAAATCAGAGGAAACAGAATAGAGCCGGGGGAAATAGAAGCGGAGCTTCTCAAGCATAAGAGTATAAAAGCTGCGGTAGTGGCGGCAAACGATAATGCGGACGGCAGCAAATACCTTTGTGCGTATTATGTATCAGACAAGGAACTGCCTGTGAAAAGGCTGAGGTCATATTTAGCCGGGAATCTGGCAGAATACATGATTCCTTCATATTTTGTCAGGCTTGATAAAATACCTCTTTCAGCAAACGGCAAGGCTGACAGAAAAGCTTTGCCAAAGCCTGAGGGGACAATAAATACCGGCACGGAATACTGTGCGCCGGAAACAGATGCTGAAATAAGGCTTGCCGCAATATGGAGGGAAATACTCAATATCGAAAAGGCAGGTATTGACGATAATTTCTTTGATCTGGGAGGACATTCCTTAAAAGCAACCGAAATGGTGTCAAGGATATATAAGGAATTTGGAGTTACCGTAAAGCTCAGGGATATTTTCAGTCTGGCAACTATCAGAAGCATTGCTGAGAATATTGGAAGAAAAGGGCATAAGGAATTCCAACAAATTAAAGCGGTATCCAAAAGGGACTACTACAAGCTGTCCTCGTCACAAAAAAGAATATATCTGCTTAGTAAAATTGAGGACGGAGGCACCGCATATAATTTGCCCGGTGCACTAATGCTTGAGGGCGAATTCCAGCCTGACAGGTTCAGGGCCTCCTTTGGAGAACTTATAAACAGGCATGAAACACTCAGGACCTCCTTTCATATGATTGACGGTCAGCCTGTGCAGGCTGTTCATGATAATATTGAATTTGATATTGATTTGCTTGAGGCAGGACAAGCCGAGATGCCGGAATTGCTGAGGGAATTTGTAAAGCCCTTTGATTTGAGCAGGGCTCCGCTTATCAGAGCGAGGCTGGTCAGAATATCAAGGGATAAGCACATATTAATGTATGATATGCACCACATTGTGTCCGATGGATTTTCCTCTGTAATTCTTGTCAGGGATTTTGCCGCTTTGTACACGGGTAAAAAACCGGAAGAGCTTAAAATAACCTATAAGGATTACAGTGAATGGCAGGAGAGCCTCTTTGAAAAGGGCGGGCTTTATAAGCAGGAGGAATATTGGCTGAATACCTTCAAGGGGGATATACCTGTTCTTAATATGCCCGCAGACTATATAAGGCCTGCAATACAAAGGTTCAGCGGAAGAAAAATATCCATGGAAATTCCAAAGGATACTGCTTCAAAAGTCCGGAAGCTGGAAAAAAGCACAGGAATAACCTTGTATATGATTATGCTGGCAGCCTATAATATTTTGCTTGCCGGATATACGGGACAGGAGGATATTATTGTCGGCTGCCCTGTTGCGGGAAGACAGCATGCGGACTTGGAAAATATAATCGGAATGTTTGTGAACACCGTTGCCATAAGAAACAAGCCTGAGGCAGGAAAGCGCATCAGAGATTTCCTGGGAGAGGTCAAGGAAAGATCAATTGAGGCTTTTGAAAACCAGCAGTATCCTTTTGAAGAGCTGGTCAATAAATTAAAATTAAATAAAGACTTAAGCAGAAATCCGCTTTTTGACACCATGTTTGTCCTGCAAAATATTGGGATTCCCGACATGGATATAGAAGGGCTCAAGTTTAGTGCCTGCAATATTGAAAACAAGGTTTCAAAGTTTGACCTTACGGTTGAGGCAATTGAATCGGGCAATACTATAAGGCTTAACCTCGAATACAGCACCTCGCTGTTTAAGGAGGAAACCATAATCCGGCTGGCGGGGCATTATATAAATATCCTTGAGGCTATGTATTCCGACAGTGAAAAATGTATCGGAGAAATAAATATGATATCCGAGGAAGAAAAAAATCAGATATTAAAGGTATTTAATGACACGAAGGCGGAATATCCGAAAAAAGAAACAATTAACAGTCTGTTCAGACAGCAGGCGGCAAAAACACCGGATAAAAAAGCAGTGACCTTCGGTGGCTTATGCCTTACCTATCGTGAGCTTGATGAAAGGTCGGATATGCTGGCTCTGACACTCAGAAAAAGGGGAGCAGGTGCGGAAAAGGTCGCAGCTGTTATGATAGAGCGTTCCCTGGAAATGAGCGTGGCATTAATGGCTGTGCTGAAAGCGGGGGCGGCTTATTTGCCAATAAGCCCTGATTATCCGGCAGACAGGATAAGGTTTATGCTTGAGGACAGCGGGTCGGTACTGTTGATTACTCAGGAAAGGTTTTTGGACAAAATAAAAGAACAAAAGATTATATCAGAGGACAGGCTAGTTAATTTAAATTCTGCCGCAGCATACTCCGGCAGTGATAACGATGACAGACTCAAGGAGCTTGAGGCTGTCAATAATGCAGGAAATCCTGCTTACATAATATATACCTCCGGTTCGACGGGAAAACCGAAGGGCGTTGTAATAGAGCATTATTCACTTATAAACAGGCTTAACTGGATGCAGAAAATGTATCCTGTCCATGAAGGGGATGTAATTTTGCAAAAGACTCCCTATACCTTTGATGTATCAGTATGGGAGCAATTCTGGTGGGCGCTTAACGGAGCGGCTGTTCACTTTTTGGAGCCGGGCGGAGAAAAGGATCCGGAAGCAATAGTAAGAGCAATTGAGGAGAACAAGATTACAACAATGCATTTTGTTCCTTCGATGCTGAACATGTTTCTGGAATATGCAGACGGAGGAACAGCTATTAAAAGGCTTAAAAGCCTGAAACAGGTATTTGCCAGCGGAGAAGCCCTGACAGCACAGCAGGTTGAAAAATTTAACAGGATTTTTTTAAGGGAAAACGGAACAAGGCTGCATAACCTGTACGGGCCGACAGAAGCGGCTATAGACGTATCTTATTTTGATTGCTCGATTGATAAGGAATATGAAGCAATTCCCATCGGAAAGCCAATAGACAATATAAATCTTTATATTGTGGATAAAAATAAACGGCTCTGCCCTGTGGGAGTGCCGGGAGAGCTTTGTATAGCAGGTGATGGACTGGCAAGAGGATATCTTAACAGGGAGGAGCTTACTGCTGAAAAATTTGTAAAGAATCCATTCTATTCGGATACAGGCTACAGGCTGATGTACAAATCCGGCGATTTGGCAAGATGGATGCCAGACGGAAATATACATTATCTTGGAAGGATTGATTTCCAGGTGAAAATAAGAGGAAACAGAATCGAGCTGGGGGAAATAGAAGCAGAGCTCCTTAAGCATGAAGGGATAAAGGATGCGGCAGTGGCAGCCGTTGATTGTGCGGACGGAAGCAAGTGCCTCTGCGCATATTACACAGCAGAGGAGGAGCTGGCAGTAAATGGGCTGAGAGCCTTTCTGGCCGAAAATCTGACAGAATACATGCTTCCTTCTTATTTTATCAGGCTTGATAAAATACCTCTCTCTTCCAATGGCAAGGCTGACAGAAAGGCTTTGCCAAAGCCGGAAGGCTTAAAGATTAATACGGGTACGGAGTACAAGGCTGCGCAGACTGAGACGGAAAAGAAGCTGGAAGCTCTGTGGAAGGAAATACTTAATATTAATACGGTTGGTGTTAATGATAATTTCTTTGATTTAGGAGGTAATTCATTACTTTTGGTAAGAATGCACTCGAAATTGGAGGAAAAGTACAAGGATAGCGTTAAAATAACCGATTTATTTACAAATACTTGTATATCAAGGCTTGCAAGGTTCATTGACAGTGTTGAGAATCCGGAAGAAAAAGCTGCCCCGGTGAAAACCATTTTACCTGAGGATTACTTCAAAACCGATGCTTTGGCTGAAGCGGCAGGTTCATCCTTCGGCTATCAATTCCGAAAAGACATGTATGAAAGGATAAAGGGGCTGGACGGATGTGAGGGCTTTGAGCCCGGGCATATCCTAACAGCACTGCTGGCACATCTTCTTCATCAGATTACAAAGCAGTCTGTTATTAATATTAATATCGGACACGGGGATGAAGTGTACCCGGTAAGAATTGATACCTCAGGGGCAAACCAGCTGTGTGAGCTTGCGAAAAGAGCCAGAGACAGTATGCGCTCGGATGCGGTTAAAATAATAGATGCAGCCGGAATAAATATTGACAGGGAGAAGAATGAAATATTGATACTTGTCAACATATATAATAATTTAAATTCCGGAAGCTATAAGAATATATTTGATTTAATAATAGATTTCGGCACAATTAACGGAAATCCTGTAACGCATTTTGATTTTAACGGCTCAGTATTGAAAGCTTCAAAAGTAAAAGAGCTGGGTGAGAACTACATCAGGTTTATAAATGCGGCTATAATGCAGAAAAGGTAAACTGGCTTAAAAAGTATAAATATAAAAATAAGGATGAGAAGGTTATATAAGTGCCTCGGGAGGAAAAGTGGAGAAAAATAAAGCTTTAAAATTGAATTTTATTTTGCTGGCATGGGGGAGGCTGGTTTCCTCCCTTGGGTCAAGTATATTTAGTTTTGCAATGAGCCTGTATGTCTTGGACAGTACGGGCAGTGCGGCAACTTTTTCTTTTATCGTGGGATTGACCGTAATCCCAAGAATAGTGGTCAATTTAATTGCCGGGGCTTTTGTAGACAGGCATAACAAGAAAAAGATCATGGTTTTTACCGATATCATAAGCGGTTTGTCAATATTTGCTTTTTTTGCGGCTTTCAGGCTGCATCCCAATAATATAATGCTTTTCGCCGCATATGTTTTAATGCTGGGTACGATACAGTCAGTATTTGCTTTAGCCTGTAATGCATCCATACCAAGCATTGTTGAGAGAGAGACAGTACCTAAGCTTAATTCTGCCCTGCAATCTGTCGGAGCTGTCATTGATATAGCGGGGCCTGTTCTGGGAGCTGTTTTATATAAAGCTATAGGTATAAGCAGCATAATGATTATAAACGGAATACTGTTTACTTGCGCAGGTATCTCAGAGATATTTATAAAATTCTTTAATGCGGAAAAGGAAAAGACCGTTGAAAAAAGAAGCTATATGAGCGATATAGTAATGACATACAAATACCTGTTCGAAAACCGTACAATAGCCTTCTTTTTAATATTTGCCGCTGCTGCGGATTTTGTACTGCTGCCCTTTCTTCAGATGATTCTGCCGTTTATCAATTATAACATATTAAAGGTTTCGGGCATACAGCTTTCATTTATTCAGGCTTCCTGCGCTATAGGAACCATTATCGGCGCGATGGTTGTCTCGGCATTTAAAGATACAAGCGTATTTCTAAAAAGATTTTTTATACTGTTTTCTATTCAGGCTGTTCTGCTGGCTGCATGTATATTCCCGGAGGCCTCTGTTTTCGGGAACGGTTCAAAATGGATTGTCACTGTGGTTTTTGGGATTATCCTGCTGGTATTCGGAGCTGCTAATGCAATTCAGAATATTCCTATGATTACTTTTTTTCAGCTGCAGGTGCCCGGAGAAATGAGAGCCAGAATTTACGGTATGTTTATGTCGGCCCTGTATATAACGGCACCGCCCGGTATGTGGCTGTACGGGTTTTTGATGGATAAATTCGAGTGGTATTATATTACAGCCGTATCCGGAATAGTTCTGCTGGTATTTGGTATAACGGCAGCAGGAAATAAAATTTATAAAGATTTTTTAAAATCCGATATCTTTCAAAAAGACGGAGCTCAGGCCTTGAGCCGGTCTGAGGCTGTATAGGCGATACTGTTAGAAAAATTACGGCAGAAGCAGGAGGAAGTTACATGGATTTAAGCTCATTAATATTTGAACAGTCGGCTGAGAACGACAATGAAGGTGAATACGGGATAACAGAAGAAACCACAAGGGATATTGCTGTTATTGGAATAGCGGGGAAGGTTCCGATGGCCGAGAACATTGATGCCTTTTGGGACAACCTTGTAAAGGGGAAAGACTGTATTACTGATTTCCCCGGCTCAAGACGGAAGGATGCCGATATATTCGCACAATTGGTGGGAATAAAGCAGCAAGGCCGGGGATACAATAATGGCTCATATTTTAAAGAGATAGATAAATTTGACTGCGGTTTTTTCAAAATATCTCCTAAAGAGGCAAGCCTTATGAGCCCCGACCAGAAAATATTCCTTGAGACCGTATGGCAGGCTGTTGAAGATGCAGGCTATGGCAATGACAGGCTCAGAGGCAGTAATACCGGAATATATTTCGGTTACAGTGCCGATGCTCTGTTTGATTATAAGAGGCTTATTGAGAGGGTTGATCCTGAATTGCTGATAGACGCGCTTCCCGGAAATCTTTCCTCGGTGATACCTGCCAGAATATCTTATCTGCTTGACTTGAAAGGACCCTCCCTTTGTGTTGATACTGCATGCTCCTCATCACTTGTTGCAATCCACCTTGCGTGTAAGGCCTTAAGAAATATGGAGTGTGAGGCTGCCATAGCCGGAAGCGTAAAAATAAATATACTTCCTGTTAAGAGCAGCAAGAGATTGGGGATAGAATCCTCCGACGGAAGAGCAAGAACCTTTGATGAGAGTTCTGATGGAACAGGTATGGGCGAAGGCGTTGCAGCAGTACTTTTAAAGCCTCTCAGCAGGGCACTCAGGGACGGAGATAATATTTATGCCGTCATAAAGGGAACAGCCGCAAATCAGGACGGCAACTCCATAGGTATAACGGCACCGAATGCAGAAGCACAGAGGGATGTTATTATTTCCGCACTTCAGGATGCCGGGGTTTCTTGTGAAACAATATCTTATATAGAAGCACACGGCACAGGCACTCAGCTGGGTGATCCTATTGAAATAGAAGGTATTACGAGGGCCTATAAAAAATTTACGGACAAGAAGCAATTTTGTGCCATTGGGTCTGTTAAAACAAATATCGGGCATTTGGATTGTGCGTCGGGCATCATTGGATTTATTAAAGCCGTATTATGTCTAAGGAACAAAAAATTACCGGCAAGTCTGCATTTTAACAGGCCTAACAAGAAGATAAGCTTTGGGGCTTCTCCCGTTTATGTTAATTCTTTTTTGTCCGATTGGAACAGTGACTTTCCAAGAAGGTGCGGTGTCAGTGCCTTCGGATTAAGCGGGACAAACTGTCATGTCATTCTTGAGGAAGCTCCTAAGCAGATTTTTCCCGAAGAAACGGAAGAAATGAAAGCTAACCTGCTGGCTTTATCGGCAAAAACCGAAAATTCCTTGAAACAGTTAGTTATTAAGTATAATGAGCTGATTGATGAGGGTACTAAGGTTAAGGCAAGTGATTTATGCTTTAGTGCAAACACCGGAAGATGGCATTACGGCATAAGAATAGGAATAGTGTTTGAAGCTGTGAATGAATTGTCGGCAGCTTTAAAGCAGCTGAGGCTAGAGGGAATAAGGTCATATCCGGACAAGGGGATATTCTTTTCAGAGGATATGCAGGTCAGAAAACAGGAAGAACCGGCATTTGCCGAAGCAGCTGCGGCAGGGGAAGCCTTGAATTACAATAAAGCCTGTTCAGGCAGGGAGGCTTTGCTTGATTTATGCATAAGGTATGCGGAGGGTCAGAATATTGATTTTGGCACAATATATAAAAATAATGCTTACAGAAGAGTAAGACTTCCCGAATATCCTTTTGAGAGGAAGAGATGCTGGCTTAACATACCTGAAGAAATCAGCATTGCTAGAGATAAAACAATTCAAGCGGTAAAGAGTGAGAAAGCAGTCGAATACAGGCTAAGAGGACGTGAAGACGGAGCATATACGGATGCTGAGCGTATGCTGGGCAAGCTATGGTGTACCGCTCTGGGGTATGATGAAATAAATATAAATGACGATTTCTACGAATTAGGCGGAGATTCAATAATTGCAATTCAAATTGCAAATGAATATAAAAAGCAAACAGGCGTAAAAATCGATGCGGGTGATATCATGGAGTACAGCAGTCTTTCGCTGCTTTCATCGTATCTGGAGGACATGGATGCAGTTAAAAAGGCTGATGTGCGGAATATTATGCCGGCAGGTGACAGAGAATACTACCCTTTGTCATCGGCACAAAAAAGAATGTACATAATAAACCGGTTTGATGGAATAGGGGTAAGCTATAACATGCCGGTGGCTATTTCAATTGAAGGCTGTCTGGATGTCGGCAGACTTAAAAATGCGGTAAAAGAGATTGTAAAAAATCATGATGCATTCAGGATGTCCTTCCATATCAATGAAAATGTGCCTGTTATGAAGGTACATAAAGAGGTGGAGCTTGAGCTTGACGAAATAGAATGCAGTGCTCCGGAAAAGCTGCCTGCACTTATAAAGTCCTTTGTTGAACCCTTTGACATGGAGAAGGCACCTCTTTTCAGGGCAAAAGTCATAAAAATAAGCGACAGCAAGCATGTCCTGTTTATTGATATGCACCATATTATCACAGATGGAATGTCCTCTGTCATATTTGACAGGGAGCTGGTTAAGGCGTATCTGGGTGAAGAGCTTAAGAAGCCTGAGATTCAATATGCCGACTATGCCGTATGGCAGAATGAACAGTTAAAATCTGAGAAAATGAAAAGGCAGGAGGAATACTGGCTCGGGAAATTTGAAGGCGAGAAGCCTGTGCTTGAATTGCCCATTGATTTTCAAAGACCCTCCATACAGAGCTTTGAAGGAGACAGGGTAATATTTGAGGCTGACTGCGAGCTGACTGAAAGAATATTGAGGCTTTCGGAAAAAACGGGAACGACCTTGTATATGGTTCTTATGAGTGTTTATAAGATACTTCTGTCAAAATATACGGGACAGGAGGATATCATTGTGGCTTCTCCGGTTACCGACAGAAAAGCAGAGGAGCTGCAGAATGTTATAGGCATGTTTGTAAATACGGTGGTAATAAGGAGCTGTCCCTGCTCGGACAAACCCTTCATACAGTATCTGCATGAGGTAAAGCAGATTGTACTTGAGGCATTTGCAAACAGTGATTATCCCTTTGAGGACATTATAAACAGGATTAACTTAAAGAGGGATATGAGCAGAACTCCTCTTTTTGATACTATGCTGACACTTCAGAATACCGAAAAACCGGAGCTTGAGTCCGGCGGCCTGAAATTCGGACAAATAGAATTCGAAAACAGCATTTCCAAATTTGATTTAAATCTCAATATTTTTTTGCAGGACAACGGAGACAGCCAGTCAGGCAGAAAGCTTAAATTTGATATGGAATACTGCACAAGTCTGTTCGGGAGGGAAACCATTGAGAGGCTTGTCAAGCACTTTATTAATATTTTTGATGAGGTAACGAAAAACCCTGAAATTAAAATAAAGAATATAAGAATGTTATCGGCAGACGAGTATCAGGCGGCTGTTTACGGCTTTAATAATACCCGGTCGGAATACCCGCGGGACAAGGCTGTCCACAGCTTATTCGAAGAAAATGCACGTAAATACCCGGACAACATTGCAGTGGAAACGGGCGGCCGGAAAATAACCTATGCCGGACTGAGCAGAAAATCCGGCTGTCTTGCCGCAATACTCAGGGAAAAAGGAGCAGGGAGAGGTTCTGTTGTTGCAATAAATGCGCACAGGTCCTCTGAGCTGATGATTGGTATACTGGCAGTTCTGAAAGCAGGAGCGGCTTATCTTCCTATAGACCCTGTAAATCCTGACGGCAGAATAAGCTATATGATTGCCGACAGCGGGGTAAAAATTGTCTTAACGCTGTCAGACTATTGCGAAAGGCTGGAAAAGCTTCAAACGGGAGCAGAAATAATTAATTTGCAGGAAGAGGAGCTTTACACGGGTGAATACATTGAGCAGGAGGCAAGCGTTGAAGCCTCTGATGCGGCATATGTTATTTACACCTCGGGATCTACCGGGAAACCAAAGGGAGTGGTAGTGGAGCACCACTCTCTCATGAATTTTCTGTTCTGCATAAATAATACCTTTGACAGGAGCATAGGTGAAAAGGATAAGGCCTTCAGCCTTACCAGTATTTCCTTTGACGTAAGCGTATGCGAAATGTTTCTTCCGCTTGCCTTCGGAGCATCATTGGTATTTTTCGGGGAGAGGATGATTTCAGACATAGGAAGCCTGTGCGATACAATCGCTGAAAAGGGTATAACCTTTGCTTATATTCCGCCCACCATACTGTGGGAGGTTTCGCAGCAGCTTATGAAAAGCAGGGACAGGATAAAACTTGATAAAATGCTTGTGGGTGTAGAAGGAATAAAAGACTATGTATTGGAGGAGTTTCTAAAGCTTAATCCGGAAATGAGTATTATAAATGGCTACGGCCCGACTGAGGACACTGTCTGTGCAACCTTCTACAGGTATAAAGCTCATGAGCCGGAGGGTAAAAATGTTCCGATAGGAAAGCCCCTTGCCAATACTGAAATTTATATTCTGGATAGGGACAATAACCCGGTGCCTGTTGGAGTTACAGGTGAGCTGTGCATTTCGGGAGACGGTCTTGCAAGAGGCTATTTAAACAGACCTGAGCTTACAGAAGAAAAATTTGTTATAAATCCGTTTTACCTGTCAGGCTGCTTTCCTGAAGCAGGAATAAAGCCGGACGACGGCACCGGACAGTCTTTTGATGCTCAAGCAGGTGCAGGTCAAGGCTCAGAGCTTTATCAAAGGATGTATAAAACAGGAGATCTAGCAAGGCGTCTTTCAGACGGTACTATAGAATTTTTGGGAAGAAAGGATCATCAGATAAAGATAAGGGGCTACAGGGTTGAGCTTGGGGAAATAGAAAGCTGCCTTCTCAGGCATGAGTCGGTTAGGGAGGCAGTTGTAGCTGTAAGGCAGGAGAATAACGGTTTAAAGAGCCTTATTGCCTATATTGTATCTGAGGGCAGCATTTCTGCAAATGAGCTTAAAAGCTATTTGGGAAAAGAGCTTCCTGATTATATGGTGCCTTCATTTTTTGTCATGCTGGACAGTATTCCTGTGACAGCTAACGGTAAAGTAGACAGAAATGCTTTACCTGAGCCTGACAGAAGCATTGTGGCAAGCGGTGAATATGAGGCACCGGGTAACCTTACCGAGGAAAGGCTGGCAGGTATATGGCAGAGTATTCTGGGTATAGACAGAATTGGAGTAAATGATTATTTCTTTGATCTGGGAGGAGATTCCATAAAGGCTATACAGGTTGTATCCTCAGTTAACAAAGAGTTCAATGCGGAGCTGCCTGCAGGCAGAATGTACAGCAATCCTACGGTAAGAGAAATAGCAGGGTATATTGAAGAATACAGAAAAGGTGCTTATACCTCGGCACAAACAGAGGCTGTTGAACAAGGAGAACAAAACTATTATGACGTGAAGGAAAGCCTTGTTTTAAGCAAAGCAGTTGAGTGGCCGAAATCAATGGAATTAAAGGTTGCAATACAGAAGGATATTACGGCATATCTTCACAGGAGCCTGCCGCTTTGTGCTATATTGCCTCATGATAAGTATTTGCCATGGTATTACAGCAGCTTTATTCAGATTTTTTCATTTATTGACAGGGAAGGAAAGCTGTTCGTTGACTATATGGAACCATGCAGCTGCTATAATGAAATACTGCATTTGGTTAACATAGCTTTTCATTTGCTTAACGGTAAAGAAAAAATTATTGACTTCATTATTGAAAAGATTAGTCTGGGATATTGTCTTATGATGTTTGTGGATGAATACTATCTTCCCGATAAATGGGCCTATAAGAAAAAACACTTTATTCATCCGTCTCTCATTTATGGTTATGACAATGAAAGGGAGCAGCTGCGTGCCATTGGATTTGATAGAAATATGCTTTTTACAGAATTGATATTCAATTACAGTGAATTTAGAGAGGCCTATCAAAACGGCAAGACGTATTACAAGGAGACTGCGCCATGGTGTGAATTGACCGCTATACAGCTAATCAGACCTAATGGATTTGAAGAAGAGTATCCATATAGTAATTACAGAGTTCTTAAGGAGCTGAAGGATTACATTTTTGGAGTAGGTGATAAAAGAAGGCTTTATTCATTTATGTATCCTGAAAATCATACTGTGTTTGGAATGCAGGTGTATGATGAGGCTGTCAGGAATCTTGAAAACCTGTTTATGGGTAAGGCTACCATAGACTATAGGGCAATGCATATGCTGTGGGAGCATAAGAAGGGCATATATGACAGGATTGAATATTTGATTTCAAGAAACAGGCTTACGGGAGAAATTATTCCAATGCACAAGGAATATACAAGCGTTGTTGATTTGTCTAATAATATAAGAATTAAATGCTTGGAAATGGAAAACAAGAATATTGATATTAATGGCTTATCTGTAGAGCAGGCAAGCCTGATAGAAAATATTATACAGTCAATTAAAAGGCTTAAAAGTACTGAGTATGATATATTGTTGAAAATATACAGGCAATTGGAGCTTGATTTGGCAGGAAAGGAATATTGCTTACCGGGATATTTGGGGGAGGCTGACGAAGCTTTGCCGTGTGCAGAAGAAAAAAAAGAGCATCACGGGCAGGTGCCGGACAAAAGCTGGCAAAAAGACATTCACATGGAATACTTGGGGCATATAGGCGCTAAAAAATCAGATATGGCTGTGGTGAGCAAGGAAACTGAAGAATGTTCCCTGAAAATGGAGCTGAAGGTCGTGATGCAGATGGATATTACGACATATCTTCACAGAAGCCTGCCCCTTTGTATTGTTCTTGCCTACAATAAATATCTGCCCTGGTATTACGGCAATTTCATTCAGATTTTTTCGTTTACAGATGATAATGGGTATATGGAGCTGAATTATCTGGAGCCGCGTGATTGCAGCAGCGAAATATTGGATATGGTTTGCTTGGGGTATCACTTACTTGAGGATACGGAAAATATAATTGATTTTATAATAAAAAAGCTTAACAGAGGGCATTATCTTGTAATCAATGTTGATGAATACTATCTGTCTGATAAATGGGCATACCGGCAAAATCATTTCGTACATTCATCCTTGATTTACGGGTATGACAATGAAGAAGAACAGCTTAAGGCAATAAGCTTTGACAGGGATATGCTTTTTACAAAAATGATATTCGATTATACAGAGTTTTCAGATGCTTATGAGAATGGTAAAATTCATTATAAAAAAACCGGCCCCTGGTGTGAATCCTCCGCAATTCAGCTGTTTAAACCAAAGGGCTTTGAAGGAGAGTATCCGTTCAGCAATGAAAAGTTTCTGAAAGAATTAAAAAGCTATATATTCTCAACGGGGGACAGGGCCAGATTATACTCCTTCGAATATCCTGAAAAGCAGGTAAGCTTTGGTATCATGGTGTATAATGTTTTGATAAGCAATTTGGAAAACATGCTGCAAGGTAATATTACAGCAGACTACAGAGCTTTTCACATGTTAGCCGAGCATAAAAAGGGTATATATGACCGGCTTGACTATGTGATATCCAGAAACCTGCTTTCGGAAAAGGCTGTTTTGCTGAAGGAGAAGTACACTGAGGTTGTAAATCTGGCTAACGGTATAAGAATGAAAGGACTGGAATATTCATATAAAGCCGTTGACGGCAGAAGTGATTCTTTAAAACATAAAAATATCATAAAGGATATAATCGGTATGGTAAAAAACCTGAAAAATACAGAGTATAACCTTTTACTTGAAATATATAATCAATTGGAGGAGGAGTTGAATTAGCCCGCTTATAGGCTTGCTCTCACCCGGCTGTTAATAATTGGCTTTATTCAAATATGATTATGTGAGATAATTGTAAAGAAATACAACGATAGAAGGGCAATGCCAAAAGGAGATTTAGGATTAATGGGAAAAATATTGGTTTTAGCTGAAAAGCCGTCTGTGGCCAGAGATCTGGCAAAGGTGCTTAACTGCAGTCAGAATGCAAACGGCTGTATAATGGGTTCGAAATATATTGTAACGTGGGCCTTGGGGCATTTGGTAACGCTTGCTGATCCCGAGGCTTACGGCAATAAGTATAAGTCATGGAATCTGGAAGACCTGCCCATGCTGCCAAATAAGATGGAGCTTGTGGTCATAAAGCAGACCTCTAAGCAATTCGGTGCGGTAAAGGCTCTTATGAACAGGGCTGATGTGGATGAGCTTGTGATAGCTACAGATGCCGGACGTGAGGGAGAGCTGGTTGCAAGATGGATTATCATGAAGGCGGGCTTCAAAAAGCCCATCAAACGTCTTTGGATTTCATCCCAGACAGACAAGGCTATTAAGGAAGGCTTTGCACATCTGAAGCCGGGCAGGGAATATGATAACCTGTTTTATTCTGCACAGAGCAGGTCCGAGGCTGACTGGCTGGTAGGCCTGAATGTAACAAGAGCCCTTACCTGCAAGCACAATGCACAGCTGTCGGCAGGCAGGGTTCAGACTCCCACTCTGGCAATGATTGTGGACAGGGAGGAGGAAATAAGAAAATTTGTTCCCAAGGATTTCTGGAGCATACAGGCACAGTTTAACGGTTTCACAGTTCATTGGCAGGACAGGGTAAGCAGCCAGACAAGGACCTTCAATAAGGAGCAGGCTGACGGCATAGTTCAGAGGATAACCGGACAGCTTGGAGAAGTTGTGGAGGTTAAAAAGGAAATGAAAAAGGAGCTGCCTCCGCTGGCATATGACCTTACCGAGCTTCAAAGGGATGCAAACCGCAGATATGCGTATTCGGCAAAGCAAACTCTGAATATTATGCAGAAGCTGTATGAAGCACATAAGCTGGTAACATATCCAAGAACAGACTCCCGGTATATTACTACAGACATTGTTCCGACACTGACAGAAAGACTTAAAAGCATAGCGGTGGGGCCTTATGCAAAAGCGGTGCAGGGTGTTTTAAGAAGCAGGATAAATGTTACAGGCAGATTTGCAGACAACAGCAAGGTAACGGATCACCACGCTATTATTCCTACCGAGCAGTATGTAAACCTATCCGCCTTAAGCTCGGAAGAGAGGAATATATACGATTTAATTGTCAAAAGATTTATAGCGGTTCTAAGTGCGCCTTTTGAATATGAGCAGACGACCGTAAGGCTGAATGTAAACGGAGAAAGCTTCCATGCCAGAGGAAGGATTGTTAAGTCATGGGGCTGGAAAACGGTTTATGAGGGCTTTGGCAAGCTGGAAGAGGATAATGACGAAGAAGAGGATGAACAGTCACTGCCTGATATACAAAAGGGCCATAAGGCAAAGATTAATTCTCCGAAAGCAATTAACGGGAAAACCAAGCCGCCTGCAAGATATACGGAAGCCACACTTTTATCAGCCATGGAGCACCCGGGCAGGTTTGTTGACAACAAGGCTCTGAAGGAAACGCTTGAGAGTACAAGCGGACTGGGAACTCCTGCAACTAGGGCGGATATTATCGAAAAGCTGTTTAATACCTTTTATATTGAGAGAAGGGGCAAGGAAATCTATCCAACTTCAAAGGGAATACAGCTTATCGGCCTTGTTCCGAAGGATTTGAAGTCGCCTGAGCTTACGGCAAAATGGGAGCAGCAGCTTGCCATGATAAGCAAAGGAACAGTTAACCCGAATATCTTTGTAGGAGACATGAAGAAATATGCGACCAAGCTGGTAGGAGCGGTTATTGCAGACTCAGGGCAATTCAAGCATGATAATGTAACCAGAGAGAAATGCCCGGAGTGTGGAAAGTACATGCTTGATGTTAACGGAAAAAAAGGTAAAATGCTCGTCTGCCCCGACAGAGAATGCGGCTACAGGAAAACTGTCACCATCGTGTCCAATGCCAGATGTCCTGAGTGCCATAAAAAGATGGAAATAAAAGGGGAGGGTGATAAAAAGTCCTTCTATTGTTCCTGCGGCTACAGGGAAAAGCTGGATGCCTTTAAACAGCGCAAGGGTGAGCAGGTCGACAAAAGGGAGGTAGCTCAATTTATGAGGCATCAGGAGACAGATGAACCTATCAATTCGGCTCTTGCGGATGCCTTGGCAAAATGGAAGAAGTAAGCTCATAATTTTAAATTTTGAATTTTATGGGAATTTAATCTGTCACCTTGAAATAAATTATATAGCAGATAGAATAATATTTGGAATATATTAAAAGGCTGAATAAATAAATTCAAGGGAGACACTTATGAATAAGACGAGCAGCGAAGTCTTTTATTCTTCAAGAAGGGATAAAATCTTAAATTCAAAGGAGCACATCAGGATTAGCCAATATAATGCTTACCTGAAAAACATAGATAATCCCCAAGGCAAGAACTGGAGGAAATGGGGATGCTACCTCAGTGAACGCCAATGGGGAACAGTAAGGGAAAGCTATGATTGCGTGGATAACTCCTGGGGAGAGGACGGAAATAATGCCTCCTTTTCAAGGGAGCAAGCCTTAAACCGTGCATACAGATGGGGAGAGGATGGAATTGCAGGGCTTTCCGATGACCATCAGTTCATATGCTTTTCACTGTCCCTATGGAATGAGGCAGACCCGTGTATAAAAGAACGTCTCTATGGTCTTACCAACAGAGAAGGCATTCATGGCGAGGATGTCAAGGAATATTATTTTTATGCAGACAACACTCCCATGCATTCTTATATGAAATATATATATAAGTATCCCTATTACTACAATTATGATGAAATATATAATAACAGGAACAGCAAGGTGCCCTATGAGTTCGAGTTAAGTCATACCGGAGCCTTTGACGGTAACAGGTATTTTGATGTTACGGCTGAGTACGCCAAAAACGATACTGAGGATATATTGATTAAGCTTACTGTCAAGAACTGCGGAAATGAGAGAAAAACTCTTCACCTTCTTCCGACAGTGCTCTTCCGTAATACATGGTCATTCAATAAGGATTTATACGAAAAAACCATGACTAAAGCACAGGGTATAAAAAATGCTGTTGAAATTATTCAAAGGCGGAAGCAGCTTCCCGCAGATGCTTCCATAATGAGGCTATACTGTCAGGACGCTTATGAAAATATATTGTTTACCGAAAACAATACTGATTATGAAGCTGCTTTTAAAAGCTCAAATGCCGGAAGGCAGTATTTCAAAAATGGCATCAACAATTATATAATAGGTAAATACAGAGAACATTTAAGTGAGGAGGAGCTTTGGCAATTTATTAATCCAAGGGAAAAAGGAACAAAGGCCTCTGTTCATTACAGGCTGGCGCTTAATCCCGGTCAGAGCGGTACAGTTGTTTTGAGGCTGTCGGATGTTGAGACGGATTTACCTTTTGAAGGCTTTGATTCTGCATTTACAAGGCGGAAATATGAAGCTGATGAATTCTACGATGCCATCAGCCCGTATGACAGAAACGGAAGTGCGGAGGAACAGGATTTATACAATATTCAAAGACAGGCTTTTGCCGGAATGCTATGGAACAAGCAGCTGTATAATCTGATTGTGGAGCAATGGCTGGAAGGAGATGAAATGCAGCCTCGGCCTTCTGACAGGCATATGAAGGATGAAAAAATGCTGAAGTGGAAGCATATGTATTCAAATGATATCCTGTCAATGCCGGATAAATGGGAATACCCATGGTTTGCCGCATGGGATATGGCTTTTCATACAGTAACTCTTGGCATTATTGACCCGGAATTTGCAAAGCATCAGCTGCTGCTGCTTTGCATGGAATGGTTTATGCATCCTAACGGGCAGATACCGGCTTATGAATGGGACTTCTGCAATGTTAACCCGCCTGTCCATGCATGGGCCGCATGGAATGTATACCAGCAGGAAAGATTAATATACGGAACTGAAGACAGGGATTTTCTCGAAAGAATATTGGATAAGCTGAATATGAATTTTACATGGTGGATAAATAATGTTGATTCCTCCAAGGGCAATGATAATGTGTTCGGGGGAGGCTTTCTCGGACTTGATAATATCAGGATTGTGAGCAAGGACCCAAAGGGCAGGGATATAGTGGAGGCTGACGGGACCTCGTGGATGGCCAGATTTTGCCTGGATATGATAAATATTGCCGGAGAGCTTGGAAAGCATGACATTCAGAGAAAGTATCTGCAGCATTTTATTTATATATGTGATGCCATGAACAAAATAGGGGAGCATGGCTTCTGGAATGAAAAGGAGGAATTTTTCTGCGACTATGCGAATGAATTCGGTTCCTTGGGAATATGCTCGGCTGTCGGACTGGTTCCTTTATTTGCCATTGAGCGTATACGGCAGAGGCTGGACAGTAAGCAAAGGTATGCCGGCTCTTTTATGAGTATTGAGGACACCTTGAACTGGTATAAAAGGAAAAGGCCTGATTTGATAGATAAAAACGAAAATATCAATATAAACGGAATCAGCAGGGAAGACAGAAACGGTATTACTGCTTTTGAATGCTATATGGCTGTTGTGGATAAAGAGAAGCTTTCAAAAATTCTTAAAAAGCTTTTGGACAAAAATAAGTTTCTCAGTGATTTTGGGATACGTTCCTTGTCGAAGGACTGTAATTTTAATTGGTATGGTAAGAATATTTTTTATGAGCCGGCTGAATCAAACAGAGAAAAAATTATGGGAGGCAATTCAAACTGGAGAGGGCCTATATGGTTTCCCATAAATTATATGCTGATTGAGGCCTTACGAAAGTACGGCGACTATCTCGGAGGCAGTATTGAAATTAGGGACTCTGAAAATGGAGAAGGTATTTCTCTTAATCTTTATGAAATTGCGGATGATATAGCCGAAAGATTAATATCTGTCTTTAAAAAGAATCAGGAGGGAAGAAGACCTGTATACGGAATGCAGGAGCTTTTTGAAAGAAGCGGCTGGGAGAACTTGATTCTCTTTTTTGAATATTTTCACGGAGATAACGGAGCAGGTCTGGGAGCAAGCCATCAGACAGGCTGGACGGGTTTGGCGGCAAACCTTATACAGCAGCTTGGCATTGACAGAAAGAAATTATAGAAAAAGCTATTAACTATAGAAATTTACTTTGTCTTATAAATAAGCCTGCAGCTGCTTAATTGGTATACAGACAAGATTATCCTCGCTATAACAGGGAATTAAAAACCGAATTACAGCTGGTTTAAAGCTATAGGCTTCAAAGCTAAGGTCTACAGCTTTTTTTATGAAATTATAAGGATTATAAAATTACTCTTCATAATTACCGGTATCATCAAAATCGTCTATATCATCAATATCATCAAATAGGTCATCGATGTCTTCAAATATATCAAAAATATCAAGTTCCGGTAATGAATAATTTAAGTTGTTTCTCATATTAACCTCCCGTGCATGGCTCAGGCACAAAAAATTTGGTAAAGCATAAGTGGAGAAGCCGTATTTTGTTTCTTTGAGGCTTACTGTCTTTTCCCTTAAAAATAGGCTTATATGTATACTAGCAAAGTAGTTTTAAATAAGAAGTCATATAATGTTAAGTTCTTGTTATTTATTCAATTTTTCCATTTAAAAAAGAAACCATATAAATGGGACTATCGGACGATTACATTGTTTATTTAGCCAATAATAACTAACTATATTAATATTATAGCGAATAATGGTGAAATTGTAAATATAATGTCGGACAATTATCGAAGATTGTAGAAATGTACGGTCTTACTGTTACATGGAACTGTAAATTTTAATAAAATTAAATTTATCAATTATTGAAAATTATATGGTACAATCAAATATAATACATACAGAGCTTTTGCATGGAGGTTGCTATGGAGTTAAGCTATGACGCATTTAAAATAAAAACGAAATTTTTAAATATGATAAATTACAGCTATATAGTTGTGGATAAGGAAAGTAAAAATGCATTGGTTGTGGATCCTTCATGGGAAATTGATAAAATTATCAGCAGGCTGGAGAAGGAAAATGCAAAGCTTACAGCTATATTGCTTACTCATTCCCATTCGGATCATACTAATCTGGTAAATCCATTAACAGCCCGATTTAATACAGAGGTCTATATGTCTCAGGAGGAAATTGACTGCTATGGTTTCAGATGCCGTAATTTGCAAGGCTTAGAGGACTTGGAGGATATTTTTATCAACAGGACTAAGGTTAAGTGCATACTTACTAAAGGGCATTCGGAGGGAGGTATGTGCTATCTTCTTAAAAACTGTGTGTTTACCGGTGACACCTTGTTTTCCGAGGGATGCGGCTATTGCTGGAACAAGGATTCGGCTGCGGAGCAGATGTATGAAAGCATTCAGAAATTAAAATATATTCTAAGCGATGACATTATTGTATATCCGGGGCACTCATATGGCGTTGAGCCGGGCAAAACCTTCGGACATTTGAAAATGATAAATGTTTATATGGGATTTGAAAGTAAATCAAGGTTTGTTGAGTTCAGAAACCGGAAAGGGAAAAGGGGAATGCTCAACTTTAAATAGCCGGCATTAGACAGGGCTTTTATGCGGGTAGCTCTGTAAACTTTAAAAACAGGAGAATGTACATGGATATTTACGAAAAGCTGGATAATTTAAAAAATAATATAAAGGAATTACAGAGTGTAGCTGTGGCTTTTTCGGGAGGAGTTGACTCAACCTTTCTTTTGAAGGTAGCGGCGGATGTGCTTGGCAGGGAGGTTGTGGCTGTGACGGCACATTCCTCTACTTACCCCGAAAGAGAGCTTAATGAAGCAATTGACTTTGCAAAGTGCCGCTCAATCAGACAAAGAGTCATTGTTTCGGAAGAACTGGAGGTTGACGGTTTTTCTGATAATCCTGTCAACAGATGCTATCTGTGCAAAAATGAGCTTTTTAATAAAATTGAGGCAGTTGCAAGGGAAGAGGGAGCAAGGTATATTCTCGAAGGCTCAAATTATGATGACTTGGGTGATTTCAGACCGGGCTTGCAGGCAGTCAGCGAGCATGGAGTATTGAGTCCGCTGAGAGATGCCATGCTGACAAAGGCGGAGATAAGGATATTATCAAGGGGAATGGGGCTAAAAACATGGAATAAGCAAGCGTTTGCGTGCTTGTCGTCAAGATTTCCTTACGGGGAAAAAATAACAAGGGAGAGACTCAGGATGATTGACAGGGCGGAGCAGCTTTTGCTTGATCTGGGGTTCTCACAGGTGAGAGTGAGATTCCATAAGGATGTTGCAAGAATTGAAATCGGTCAGGAACAGTTTGGGAAAATGCTGGATAGTGAAGTTCGGGAAAAAATTTATAAGGAATTTAAAAATATCGGTTTTATGTATACAACCTTGGACCTCAAGGGATACAGAACGGGGAGTATGAATGAAGGACTGGCCGGCTCAGTATAAGACCGGCCTTTAAACAGGTTTTGCAGGCTTTCCATATACCCGTAAATTATTTCATGGAGTTTACCCCATAGCTGTTATCAACGATTTTCTCATAAGGTGCCTTTTTCTTCAGCTGACCTGCTTTCTCCATTACTGTCTGCAGCAATTCGAAGGAGGTTTCTTTCATTATGGGGTCTTTGCACCATGCATCAATATCCTTGTACCTTTTTGCAACGGTTTCAAGCAATGCCTGATCGGTGTCGGGGAAGGAGGATTTCAAAGCCTCTGCAAGCTCTTCCGGAGTATGTGTGTTAACCCACATCTGTCCTTTGTATATGGCATCGGTAAACTTCTGAATAATCAGGGGATTGTTTTCTATGTAGCTTTTTTTTGCGAAATATGCAGTGTAGGGAATTTCACCGCTTTCCTGACCTACGGATGCCAATATATAACCCTTGCCTTCTGCTTCGAGCATTGAAGCGGTTGGCTCAAAAAGTGTTACATAATCGCCTTTTCCTCCGGTAAAAGCACCTGCCATCAGAGCAAATTGTATTCCTGTGTCAATATAGACATCCTTTCCGGGAGTCAAGCCGTTTTTATCCAATACATATTCAAGTGTCATCTCAGGAACTCCGCCTATTCTGCCTCCAATAATGTTTTTATTTTTCAGGCTGTTCCATTTAAAGCCGGTATCAGGAGCTCTGCCTACGAGAAAGGAACCGTCTCTTTTTGTTAACTGCGCAAAAACAATTGAATAGTCCTCCTTGCCTTCATTGTAAACATATATACTTGCTTCGGGGCCTGCAAAGCCAATGTCACATTGGCCCGACAATACAGCAGTCATAACCTTGTCGGCCCCCTGACCGTTCTGAAGCTCAACATCCAGTCCGGCAGCCTCGAAAAAGCCTTTGTTTATTGCAATATACTGAGGTGCATAAAAAACGGAATGAGTTACTTCGCTTAGTCTCACCTTTATCATTTTATCATCTGTACCGCATGCACCAAGCATGAAGCTCATGCAAAACAGCAGTGCCAGAACAAGGCATATTTTTTTCACAACAACTCCTCCTCATGATATTTTTTTATTTTAGTACAGCCTTGAAGCAGACCTATATTTTTGTATGATTCTTGACCAACAGCTTTTGGAGAATTACAACTGCCTTATACATTAATCCTGCTGCTATACACAGAATAACCACACTTGCCATTACCAAATCAAGCCTGAAAACCTGACCGCCGTAAACAATCAGATAGCCGAGACCGGCTTTGGAAACAAGAAATTCTCCCACGATAACACCTACCCACGACAGGCCTACATTTATTTTTAATGAGTTTATTATAACCGGCAGATTTGAAGGAAAAACAACCTTTGTGAAGGTTTGCAGCCTATTGGCGCCAAAGGTTTTAAGCAGCTTGATCTGCTCCTCGTCGGTTGACGAAAAGCCGTTTAATACCTCGAGAATTGTTACTATAAGCGAGACTGCCAGTGCAATTACAATTATAGAGGTTGTTCCCGCACCGAACCAAACAATAAAGATTGGACCTAATGCGATTTTTGGCAGACTGTTCAGCACAACTAAATACGGCTCTGAAACCTCAGACAGAAATTCTGACCACCATAGGATTACAGCTATTACTGTCCCGAGTATTGTTCCTGACAAAAAGCCCGTAAAGGTTTCCAGACAGGTTACGGCAATATGATGGAACAGCTGTCCTTCATTATACAGGTTGATGATTGTTTTTACTATTCTTGTAGGCTGGCTGGTTATAAAAGGATCTATGAATCCAAATCTGGCCAGAAATTCCCAAAGTATAAAGAATACAAGAAGAATGAAAATTTGAGTCACGGTGGTTGATATCCTTCGGATTCTCATGGAATTCAGATATTCAAGTCTTTCACTTGAAATATTTAATTCTTTTGATTTAGACATGTACATCAAGCTCCTTCCAGATAGTATTGAAAAAGTGCCTGAATTCAGGAGCTTCCCGGCTGGTGAAGGGTGTTCTGACATCGCAGGTCAGTAATATGTCATAAATGCTTTTAACGGTGGTCGGCCTGTTTGTCAAAACAACTACCCTGTCTGCCATGCTTATGCTTTCTGCAATATCATGAGTAACCATAATTGCTGTTTTGTTTTCTTTTTTAATTATTGAGTATATGTCGTCAGTTACTGCGAGCCTTGTCTGATAATCCAAGGCGGAAAAGGCTTCATCCAGAAGAAGTATCTGGGGATTTAAGGCAAGAGTACGTATAAGTGCGGCGCGCTGGCGCATTCCCCCCGATAGCTGGGAAGGGTATTTATCTTTAAATTCAATTAATCCGTAAGTGTCCAGCAAGTTATGCACGTATTCCCTGCTTTTTTTAGAAATACCCTTTTTGATTTCCAAGCCAAGCATGACATTTTGAAGAATAGTTCTCCATTCAAAAAGGTAATCCTTTTGCAGCATATAGCCTACTTCCGCGCTTGTGTCAGAGACACAGCTTCCGTTTATCCGGATACTGCCTCGTGACGGCTTCAGAAGTCCTGCAATTATGGATAGCAGAGTTGATTTGCCGCATCCGCTTGGGCCTACAATGCAAATAAACTCACCTTTTGAAATATTCAGTGTAATATTGTCTATAGCGGGAATTTCACCATTGGGTGATTGATAATTCATACCTAAATTTTGTATTTCGACTATGTATGATATGGCAGAATCTTTCAAAGACATACACCTCCCGCTTATTCCTTAATACAGTATATAGATTTTAAGCGGATTTGGTTAACGGAAATCAGAAAAAAACCGCCTCAAGGTTTTACTCTGAGACGGTAAGGCGGAGTTAATCACGGTTCAAGCTTCTAACGGCAAATACCCGAAAGATATTCTGCCGGTCAATATGCAGCTGTAAAAAAGCGTGTATCTCCGCAATATAAAATTATTTTAAAGATTAGCTTCTCTTGCTTCAATACGCTTGTTCCTGTAGTATAAAAGCATATCACAAAGAACCATGACAAGGTTCAGGAAATATAATCCTAAAACAATGTCCCTGCTGTATAGCAGCTTGTGCGTAATACCTGATATGTAACCAAATAGAACCACATAAGAAAAGGCTATACTTTTGCCGGCTGTTTTTCTGGAAGTGTATGATTTATACAGCTGAATGGGCCAGGCTGCGCCAAAGCTCAAAAGCATCAATGCTTCAAATATGCTCACTAATTTCATCTCCCGGTATAATAATTGTTGTAGACCCAATTATTATACACCTTTAATCAGAAAAGTGACAGCTAAGGGCATATTTTTTCAAAGAAGTTTTCCGAGGAAATTCCATGAGGGCGGTTGTTGCGTTTAAGACCGAAGAGGGTATCCTCCTTGTCCTTATTTATTATATTTACGCCTTCCGCACATGAAAGTGTTGCTTTGAAATCCAAGCTTTTCAGAACCTCCTTGGATTCCTTGCTGATATAGCCAAAGGGATATGTAAAGGTATTCGGCCTTATTCCTGTCACCTCGGTCAATTTGTCCTGCAGCTTTATTATATCAGCTTTCAGCATGTCTTTGTAAGCTTCTGTGTTTTCGCCCTTTTTGCGTTTGATTCCCAGCCTTTTTCCTGTTGAGTGGAGATTATAGGTATGATTTTGTATTTCAAAATAGCCGGAGCTGCTCATTTCTTTAATCTGCTCCCATGATGCATATGCATAATTGGGATTGTTTGTGGGTGGAATATTTGATGCCAGAGTATCTGAAAATTGTTCGCTGTACTTGCCTACAACGGATATCACCGCTTTCATTTCATATTTTTCCAGAAGAGGCTTACCGTAGATATAATTGTTCAGATTTCCGTCATCGAAGGTTATTATCACCGGTTTAGGAGGTATTTCACTGTTATGGTAAACATAATTTATCAGGTCTGTCATATTAATTGTCTTATAATTATGATTTTTCAGATAGATTAAGTCATTTTCAAATTCTCTGGGAGTTATAACGTATTTGCCCATTTCGGCGGATTTTTTCAGAATACTGTGATACATGACAATGGGGACTAATACCTTGTCTTCGGACAGTATTCCGGTCTGCGTATCATTAAAAACCGACTTTGACACAGAGAATAATACTAGAAATGAGAAGCAGAAAATCAGCACTGTAGCCATGACTACCCCAATATACCTTTTTGCTTTATTGTTCAGTATAATAAACATCGGAGACACCTCACAGAAAAATTATATAGTCACAAAAATTTATAGTGCTAAAAATCATAGCCGCTGTTTGGTTCAATAATATCATAAGCCCTGTAGTAATCTCTGGTTTCTTCATCCTTCACGACGGAAGAACGGCTTTTCTGCAATAGATTTACGATGCTGTAGACATCAATCCAAAGCTCGTTTACACCTTCCTTCTGGGATTCGTCAAAGATAATCTGCATACCAAAATGCAGATGAGGAGTTTTTATATTATTTACATTTTCCCGGGTGCTGTATCCTGTCATGCCAAGGTAGCCTATTACATCTCCTGCCTTGACAATTCTGCCCTCATATAAATCTGTATGGAAGGGTCTGTCTTTTCTTAAATGTGCATAATAATAGTACCTTTTCTGATCAAAGCTCCTTATACCTATTCTCCAGCCGCCGTACATATTCCACCCCATAACTTCGATGATTCCGGATTCCACTGCAATTATAGGCGTTCCGATTGAACCCATTAGGTCATTGCCGAGATGTTTTCGTGCGTACCCGAATGTGCGTCCTGTGCCGAAGTCATCATAATGGGTGAAGCTGTATCCTTTTGCAATGGGAGAGAAAACTTTCAGGCCGTATTTCTTTTCCCATTGCTTGCCGTTTTCGTTATCAGGGTCCTTTGTCTGTATATCATACTCGCCCACAAAATTTCCAAGAATGGCATCGTAGGCTTCGTAGTAGTAATTGTAATACTTCATTTGCGCTGTCAGCTGTTCCATGGTTTCTCCGTTATTCAGCTTTTCAGCCAAGGCGTCCATATCCTTTGATTTGTATTTTTTGAAATTTCCGCCGTATTTTGCGGCGAGATAGGATAAAAGTTCAACCCAGTGAAGCTGTACAGGCTTGGTGTGAGATTTGACATCCAAGCTGAGAGCTTTTTCCATTGCCGGGTAGGAGGCGTTAAATTCAACCCATTTTATATATTTTTTGTCTGTTTTCGGATCGGTTGATACCTTGATAGCTTGTGGATGCTGGTAATGGTAAAGAGTTAAGGTCGAAGCCGCAAGCAGGGATAATATGAGCAAAAAAGAAATTAATATTTTGGATAGCTGCTTATTAATAATTATGGTTTTTATCAAAGCTGTCACCTCTCACAATTTGTATAAAAATAAACAGAGACACTATAAAATCTATGCTGGAAAAACTCAATATATCCTTCAAATGCTAAATTGAAATGAAATAACTGAGGAAGTAAAAAATTGGATATACATATCAAGCCCGGTATTCAGCCAATTTAATTAAATATAATTATTGTTTTAGCAAATCAACAATTTACTTTAATAAAGTTATGAAGTAAAATACATATAGACAGAAAATCGATAACGTTTTTTAAATGTAGACAGAATCTGACAAGAATATTTATTTTTAAAGGGGCGGGGATTATGAAAAAAAGATTACTGGTTAAGGTATTGGCTGTGGCAATAACAGCGGCATTTTTATTTGCAGGCTGCGGAGGCACAGATAACGGAGGGGCAAACACAGGTGATTCAGGTTCGTCCGGTACGGCTGCCGCGGATCAGTCATGGGATAAGATAAAGGAAAAGGGCGAGCTTGTTCTTGGCTTGGATGACAGCTTCCCTCCTATGGGCTACAGGGATGACAATAATGAAATTGTCGGATACGACATTGACCTTGCAAAGGAAGTTGCATCACGTTTGGGAATTAAGCTGAAGCTTCAGCCTATTAACTGGGATACGAAGGATCAGGAGCTTAATACAGGCAATATTGATTGTATCTGGAATGGTATGACTATTACCGATGAATTAAAAAAAGCGGTATTATTTTCAGATCCGTATATGAATAACCAGCAGGTGCTTGTTGTAATGGCAGATTCCAGCTATAGCAAGAAGGAAGACTTGGCAGGGAAAACAGTGGCGCTGCAGTCAGGCTCCAGTGCAAAGGTTGCCTTGGAGGGCAAGACAGATTTCAAGGCTTCACTGAAAGAGGTTATTGAGCTAAAGGACAATACCTTGTGTATGATGGATTTGCAGACAGGAAATGTAGATGCTGTACTTATGGATGAAATAGTGGCAAGGTATTTTATACAGATGAAGGGCGAAAAATACAGGGTACTGGATGAAGGCCTTGCAGCGGAAGAGTATGGAATAGGCTTCAGAAAAAGTGATGTACAGCTTATGACGAGGATTAATGACACCTTGAAGGAAATGGCTAAGGATGGGAAAATCACTGAAATATCCACTAAATGGTTTGGCAAGGATATTTCAATTATCGGCAAATAGTTAAAATTGTAAATTTATATTGAAAGGCTGTTGTACAATAGCACTGCACCTCGTGTTTCAGAACAGAAATTCAGGAATACGGCGGTGATAATATTATGCAGCAGCCTTTTAAACCGAGCTTTTTAAATAGAGAGGGGATTTATTGTGAAGCTGATTTCGCTTTTGTGTAACGGGATGCTGGTATCAATAGAGCTATTTGTGCTGACTTTGCTTTTCGCGCTGCCTTTAGGGCTTATTGTTGCTTTCGGCAGAAGGTCAAAAAATATTTTAATCAGCGGTATTACCGGCATATATATTTCTGTTATGAGAGGCACGCCGTTGATGCTGCAATTGGTTGTGGTATACTTTGGACCTTATTATATTTTTGAAAGGACCATTGACAGGTTTACCGCAGCGGTGGTCGCTCTGGCGCTTAATTATGCCGCGTACTTTGCAGAGATATACAGGGGCGGAATAGACTCTATACCCAAAGGACAATATGAGGCCGGAGAAGTTCTGGGGTTCACAAGGATGCAGGTGTTTTTCAGAATAGTGCTTCCGCAGGTTGTAAAGAGAATACTGCCAGCAATAAGCAATGAGGTGATAACCTTGGTAAAGGATACCGCTTTGGTAACGGCAATAGGTGTTGCCGAAATGTTTAAGGCAGCCCAGACGGAATCCAGCAGAATATTATCTGTAAGGCCTTTATTTGTTGCAGGTGCTTTCTATTATGTGATGAATCTGGTCATAGAAAGATTTTTCAGGTTCGCGGAGAAAAAGCTGGATTATTACAAATAGTGGGGGGAGTATAAAATGATAGAAGCATCAGATATATATAAGAGCTTTGATGGTAATGCCATATTAAAAGGAATATCCTTTCAAGTAAACAAAGGAGAGGTGGTTGCCATAATCGGACCGTCAGGCTCGGGGAAAAGCACACTTCTGAGATGCATAAATCTGCTGGAAAAGATTGATAGGGGCAGGATAACGGTAGAAAATGAAGTTATGGTTTCTACTAATGATTCTGGAAAAGCAGTTTATGCAGATAAAAAAAATTTAAGAAAAATTCGTTTGAAGCTTGGACTGGTTTTTCAAAGCTTTAATTTGTTTCCGCATTTCAGTGTCATGCAAAATATAACAGATGCGCCTGTAAATGTGGCAGGAATAAGCAAGGATGAAGCCAGAAAAATTGCCCGGGAGCTTTTGGTTAAGATGGGACTTGAGGACAAGGCAGATGCATATCCCTGCAACCTTTCAGGCGGACAGTGTCAAAGGGTTGCAATAGCAAGGGCTCTTGCACTGAATCCGGATGTCCTGTTCTTTGACGAGCCTACCTCTGCCCTGGATCCCCAGCTGACAATGGAGGTTTTAAGGGTTATAAGAAAGCTTGCACAGGAGAACATGACTATGGTGGTGGTAACTCATGAAATGGGCTTTGCAAGGGAAGTAGCCGACAGAGTCATTTTTATGGATAATGGGGTTATAGTGGAAGAGGGGACTCCGGAGGAGGTTTTTAATAATCCGTCAAATGAGAAAACAAGAGCCTT
The DNA here is from genome assembly GCF_003208175.1 of Ruminiclostridium sufflavum DSM 19573. Classification (GTDB taxonomy): domain Bacteria; phylum Bacillota; class Clostridia; order Acetivibrionales; family DSM-1351; genus Ruminiclostridium; species Ruminiclostridium sufflavum. Next base: position 151,894 of record NZ_QKMR01000009.1, read on the forward strand.
TATTAAGGGTTTTGATAAATAGATCAGGCTTTATGAAGCTTAAAAGTAACAAGTATGGTAAAAATTAACGCCTACACTGATAAAGTTCAATAAAAATGGAATAAATAGCTTTCTTATGGACAAAATATTCCAGTCGGAATATTTTGATATTTTGCCAATAAAAATTGTGTAGGGAGGATATTCATGGGAAAGCTAGCGGGAACAAAGACTTCTGAGAACCTTGCAAGAGCGTTTGCAGGTGAGTCACAGGCAAGAAACAGGTATTTATTTTTTGCGGAATATGCAAAGCACGAGGGACATAGAGCTCTTGAGCAGCAGTTTTTGCTGATTGCAGGCAATGAGCTTGCTCATGCAAAGGTATTTTATGATTTTTTAACAGACGGAATGGGCAGCGGAACAAGCAATGTAAATGTAAATGCAGGATATCCATTTGAACTGGGTGATACACTGTCAAATTTAAAAGCATCGGCTGAGGGGGAGAAAGAGGAACATTCAGTTATATATCCTGCTTTTGCGGATGTTGCAAAGCAGGAAAACTTTCCGGCAATAGAGACAGCCTTCAGGATGATAGCAAATATAGAAAAAGAGCATGAACAAAAGTTTAACCAGCTCAAGACTGATTTGGAGCAGCAAACCCTGTACCAGAAGAAACAGCCTGTGCAGTGGTTATGTACAAACTGCGGTCACATACATCAGGGTACGGATGCACCCGGAATCTGTCCGGTATGCAAGCACCCTCAGGGCTGGTTTGAACAGAAGACATCCTGATAATGTTCCATAAGGACTGGATTATGCATGTTTACTGACGTTAAACAAGTCTAAAGGACATAAGTATAAAAGCCATATTGGGCAGGAGTCTGCTCAGTGTGGTTTTTATTATTGAAGCGACTGAAGTCAATTGCGGTTGAGGCCTTAGCGGTGATATTTATATATCTGTCAAATTATGCTGCAATTTGGTTCTTAATATTGATATTATACAAATATAATATTATAATAATTATTACCAGGTAATAATTAAATGTGCTGCCGCTGCTGAACAACTGGTTATAGAATATTATATATTAATGCTCTTATAATTATTAGCCGGATTCGAAATATTTAGGAGATTACATTCATGAAGAAAAAAGGAGTCGCATTATCCGTTAAAAATGGCAGAAAAACGGTAACCGGTTTAGGCTATTACGAATGTATGCAGGTTGAAAACTTTAAGGAATTGATTCGGAATAGCATTGCGAAGTTCCAAAGTAAGCCTGCATTCAGATTTAAAAGAGATAATGCTGTTGCAGAGAAAACTTATATTGAATTTGGTAAAGAAATTGATGCACTTGGTACAGCACTGCACAGCTTGGGCTTGAAAAACAAAAGAATTGCAATTATAGGTGAAAACAGGTATGAATGGGCCTTGAGCTTTTTTTCCATAGTAAATGGAACAGGAATTGCGGTTCCATTGGACAAGCATCTTCCTCAGCTTGAGATTGAAAATCTCATAAGAAGAGGAAAGGTTGATGCTGTTTTCTACAGCAATCACTTTAATAAGGAGATGCTTGAGCTTTCAGGCAGGAATACAGGTATTGCACAGTTTATTTCTATGGACAGGCTTGAAGGAAACCCTCCTGAAAATTTTATCAGCATTAAAGAGCTGATGGAGAAGGGTAAAAAGCTGCTGGCTTCAGGAGATAAGAGCTTTACCGATGCTGAAATCAATCAGGAGGAGCTGTCTGTACTGCTTTTTACTTCGGGCACCACAAGCATGTCAAAAGGAGTTAAGCTGAACCAGAGAAATATATGCTCTAATGTCAGCGCTATTACATCAGTTATCAGGGTTTATCCAACGGATGTGCATTTGTCTGTTCTGCCGCTGCATCATACCTTTGAGCTTTCGGCGGGAATGGTTTTTATGCTTAATAACGGAGTGTGTATTGCATACAGTGAAGGGATAAAGCATATAGCAAAAAATTTAAAGGAGTTCAGGGTTACCGTACTTGTTGTGGTGCCGGCAATTTTGGAGGCAGTCTATAAAAAGGTACAGGAAGGTATAAGAAAGTCAGGAAAGGAAAGGCAGGTTCTGGCTGCAGCTAAGCTTTCAAGTGCCTTGCGGTCAATTGGAATAGATTTGAGAAAAAAATTCTTTAAGAAGATTCTGGCACAGATAGGGCCTGACCTGAGACTTGCTGTTTCGGGTGCTGCTCCCATCGGCAAGGAGATAATTTACGGGTTTGACATGCTGGGACTGAATGTTATACAGGGCTATGGCCTCACAGAGACTTCACCTGTGGTTGCATTAAATAATGATTTTTATAATAAAGCAGGTACTATCGGGCAACCTATGAAGGGTATAGAAGTAGCTATAGACAGTCCGGATGAAAACGGCATGGGTGAGATTATTACAAAGGGCCCCCATGTCATGATGGGATATTATGAGGATGAGCCTGCTACAAAAGAAGCAATAGACAGCTATGGCTGGTTTCATACCGGGGATTTGGGCATTATAGATGATGAAGGCTTTATAACCATAACAGGAAGAGCTAAGTCAATGATTGTTCTCAATAACGGCAAAAAGGCGTTCCCGGAAGAGTATGAAATACTGCTGAATAATATTGATGAAGTAAAGGAAGCCTTTGTTTGGGGGAATACAGCACCGGACGGAGATATTCAGGTCTGTGCAAAGCTTGTGCTTGATAAAAATAAACTAAAGGAAAAGTATGGTACTGAGCCGGAGGATTCTGTACTGGCAGATATTTTGCAGAAGGAAATTAAAAATATCAATCAGGAATTGCCCCAGTATAAAATAATAAGATACTTTGTTATCAGCTATGAGGAGCTGATAAAGACAACTACTTTAAAAATAAAAAGGCCGATGGAATATAAGAAAATAACTGGGCTGCTGGATGCATTAAACATAAATATAAGGAAGATAAACGGTACAAATATAGATGGCTTCTGACCATTGTAATAATTTTATTGGAAAAATTTATATAATTATAGTATTATAACTATACAAATGCTTTGTTTACAAATGCTTTGTTTAAAAAATTTTGCTTGGAAAATCGGGGCAGCAGCATATATAACAGCAATTTGAAAAAATGAAAGGAACAACGATATGATAATAAAAAATGCAGAACATGAAATTACAGCTGTAAAGCCAAACCAGTATCCTGTGACAGGATTTCCGGAGGTGGCTTTTGTAGGCAGGTCAAACGTGGGTAAATCCTCTATCATAAATACCCTGCTGAATAGGAAAAATCTCGCAAGGGTGGGTCAGACTCCCGGCAAGACCAGACAAATCAATTTCTTTATTGTTAATAATAATTTCTATCTGGTAGATCTGCCGGGATATGGATTTGCAAATGTTTCAAAGGAAATGAAGGCTTCATGGGAAAATATTATAGAAACATATCTGTATTCAAGAAAGCAGAATCACCTGAAATTGGTGGTAATGCTGGTGGATATCAGACATTCTCCCAGCAAGGATGATATAATTATGCATCAGTGGATTAAGGGGTTTGGAATGAAGTCCTTAATTGTTGCGACAAAGGCTGATAAAATATCAAGATCACAAATAAATGTCAGGCTTAATGATATCAGAAAAGTGCTTCAACTGGATAAAGCCACAAAAATCATACCCTTTTCATCAGAAAAGAGAACCGGAAAGGATGAAGTCCTTGAGGAAATAAGCCTGTCAATGGGTGAAGCTTCAATTGAAGCAGCTGAAAGCTCAAGGAGAATCAGCTGTCAAGATGAGAAAGAACTTGATGAGCTTGTTGAGCTGGACAGGCTTGGAGAGGAAGAAGAGCCGGAAGAATTGGCTGAACCGGCGGAATAGAAGAAGGCAGAATTGGCAGGGGTAGGTTTAAAAAGCACGCAAGACACAAAGAAATATGAAATAAAGGGCTTTGCAGGCTGAAAAGGCTTGTATATGATTATGGAGCAGTGACAAATATGGACATGGATAATAGCTATAAAAGTGAAGAAGAAAAGCTCAGAAAAAAACTGAGGAGTATGAGAATTATTGCAACCTCGCTGCTTATTTTAATGGCGGTTGTTTTTATAATATTCAGAAGATACGAGGACAGAGGCTTGTTTTTTTCATCTGTGGCAGCCTTTGCCGAAGCCTCCATGGTAGGAGCTCTTGCGGACTGGTTTGCAGTAGTAGCACTATTCAGGCATCCCTTGGGGCTTAGGATAATTCCGCATACTGCAATTATTCAGAATAATAAGCAGAGGATAGCAAAAGCATTATCAAATTTTGTGGTATCGAATTTCTTTACGCCTGAGATTATCAAAGCCAAGCTGGACAAGATAAATATCTCCGAAAGAATATCCGGTTATATCCGGCAAAACAAGGCTGCAATTGCAAAGGCTGTTTCAAGCAGGCTTCCGGCTATTATTGATTCTGTTGCCGATGACAATAAGCTTGAGGAATATATAAAGCGTCAGCTTAGTTTAAAAATTGAAAAGCTGAAATTATATCCTGTGCTGGCGGAGGTTTTGAAGCCGGCGTTGGAGGCGGGGTACCATAAGCCTATTGTTAAAGGGCTGCTGAATTCTACATATAATTTTATCGGAGAAAATAAGGATAAGACAATGCTTGTTTTAGGGGGAATAAACAAAACCTTAACGATGCCTTTTATAGGTGATATTATTTACAGAAAGATTTTGGAATTTTTATATACACAGGCCGATGAGCTTGACACAAATGAGGAGGTTGAGGTCAATAAGCTGCTGCTATCGGCTCTTCCGAAGCTTCTTGACGATATGCAGAATTCGCAGGAGCTTATCGAAAAGGGTGAGCTTCTGAAAAGCCAGCTTTTAAACTCAGAGTTATACTGTGAGCTTCAGGATAGGCTGGTTAATGCGGTGATTGATTTGAAAAGCTCCGTTATGTCGGATGAAGGCAGGCTGACTGAAAGGCTAAGCTCAATTTTAGACAGGCTTGTAGCAGAAATTAATGATAATAATACTCTTCAAGGGAGTATTGATATTGCCGTAACAGATGTAATTGAAGGTGTTGTTTCCCAATACGGAAATAAGGTGGGAGAGCTCATATACGACACGATGGAAGGCTGGGAAACAAATAGCATGGTTGAAAAAATTGAGGTTCAGGTCGGAGCCGATTTGCAGTATATAAGGATTAACGGTACTGTAATAGGCGGTCTTGCAGGACTTGCCATTCATTTGCTGACGGTGTTTTTTTTCTGAAAGGTAAATAATTAACAGATGGAGAACGAAGGTTATTCATCTGTTAGCTTGGGTTCCGGGCTAAAGGCTGCTAACGTTAAAAACAGCTTTCTTTTCAGTCTGATTTTACTTCCGGGCCGTTTGGTCTGGATTTAAAATATGTGTTTTAAAATAATTCCCCGGGGTATATATATAATCATCGCCGCAAAGCCAAATAATAAGCGGTTGAGAACACTAACCAATATAAATTATTATATATTACAGGAGGATTTGATAATGAAAAAATTTGTTTGTTCAGTTTGTGGCTATGTACATTCAGGAGATACTGCTCCGGACAATTGCCCTCAATGCAAGGCTCCAAAGGAGAAATTTGTTGAACAGAAGGAAACTTCAGCTGCTTTTGCAGATGAACATAGAATAGGTGTTGCTCAGGGTGTTGATGCTGAAGTATTGGAAGGCTTGAAAGCAAATTTCATGGGAGAATGCACAGAGGTTGGAATGTATCTTGCTATGGCAAGACAGGCTGAACGTGAAGGCTATCCCGAAATAGGAGCTTTCTATAAGCTTGCTGCATGGGAAGAAGCCGAGCATGCTGCAAAGTTTGCCGAGCTGCTGGGAGAGGTTGTTTATCCAGATACAAAGAAGAATCTTCAGTTGAGAGCGGAAGCAGAGCATGGTGCCTGTCAGGGCAAGAAGGATCTTGCTACAAGAGCAAAACAGCTCAACTACGATGCGATCCATGACACAGTTCATGAGATGTGTAAGGACGAAGCCAGACACGGCGCAGGCTTCAGAGGCCTTTTGAAGAGATATTTCGGTGAATAAAAATATAAAATGATATGAAAAAATACAATTCTTATTATCAGCAAAGTGTTGAATATAAAGGCTTACAGCTTTAGTTCACGAAACTGATTTTTGGAATTGTATTTTTTTGTGCATATATATTACCGACATTTTCAAATTTAAAATAAGGTTTAGCTACCTGCCTCTATTTGCAATTTTTAAGGACAGTATCAATAAAAGGTTTGTTAATACCACACTTATAAGAGCTCCCTTCATATCATAAAACCGGACAAGGTAATATTGCAGCCCGAGAGCAAACGGAAGTATTGCTAATGTGGAAAGGCCTGTAAGCATTGCCCTTTTACTTCCTTCAATATTATAAACATATACATAAATCTGATATATGGTATATAAGGCAATGCCTAACGAGGAAAGGACTATGTAAATAAGGTTTAACTTATAATCCTGCCCGAACAGTAAAATAAAAATTATTGTTAAAAGCCCTGAGCCAATCATGACTGCAGCTATAATAACCGGAATATATCTCCTGATACTTTTTACAAGTCCTCTGTGATTTGCCTTTGCTAAAAATGGCAAAAAAACAACCAGAAATACTTCATAAAATAAAACTGAAAAAATATTTTTGACGAAGCCCTGATATGCATTGTAAACTCCCACAGTTGAAGAGCTGCAAAAATAATTTACAAAAAATAAATCACTTGAAAAGGTAACTCCGCCAAGAAACATACTCAATATATTGCTAAAGCTATAAATATAAACCTTTTTAATGCCTGACAGGCTTATTTTACATATCTTGAAAATTTTTGCTCTTGTCAGGGCAAGGGCTGTAAAAACCAAGTGAGAAATTATCAAGCTGTAGACGTAGATTTCAAAACTTTTTATATTAAGTACAAAAAAGCAAATTATTATAAGCACAAGATTAATAACAGCCGAAAAAAGCTTAAAAAGGCATATTGAGTTGAACTTTCTATGCCCTCTCAGATAGGACTCACTGATTGTACTCAGGCTTAAAAAAATTGTAAGCAGGATAGCCAATTGCCATTCATTAAAAGGAATATTGAATTGCTTTAAAATCAGTTTATTTATAAAAAGCAATGATATTGAAAATACAGGAATAGATATAAGGCTGCCTAAAGCAGCTATACTCATTAGTTCCTTCCTGTCCTTAGCATCACTTTCGGGCAGAAACTTGTACATTGCACTGTGAACCGCTAAAATCATGGGAACAAATAGTAAATACGCAATATTGCTGATTACTCCTGTACGCCCGAATTGTGACGGAGTGAGGGTTCTTGCAGTCAGTACTATTATAATGGTCGTAATCAAATAAACAATAACCTTAAAGAAAAAGACCCTATTAATACTGGTTAAAAAATCTCTGTAATCAGAGTTGCTTATGATATGCTTTAATTTAGTATTTTCTAAGATTTTTTCCCTAAAGAGCATATATACTTTTGAAGCTTTAGTGTTCATCATTAACTCCTCAGGCTAAGGATTTCAATGTGTGTCTTTGCTTTCAGGCTTTCCTTTTAAAAACGATGTACGTATAAAATACCTCTGAAAAATTCTTAAATATAATGGAACTGCCAAAAGAAATATTACCAGTTTAGCTAATATATCGCCTTTAACCTTTTTCGAAAAATATTTGAGATTCTTTAATGCTTCCTCCAGCATATTTGAAACAGATATTTCATGGGTGAGATGATAGCTTACCGCGGCATGGCTTTTTACAAACTTAATTTTTTGCTTATATAGGCGGTAGCCCAGTTCTAAATCCTCATAGCCCCATCCTTTGAAGTTTTCATCAAAAAGTCCGGCTTTAAGAAGGCTTTCACGCTCCAGCGATACATTTCCGGTATAAAAAACAATCCAAATAATAGGATTATACCGGAAAAAAAGTAATTTTCTCAGCAGCTTATCATGAGAATCAAATGCAATGGTTGCATTTGATTCCATGTCATCCAGAAAGCTGTAAAGCTCCTCCTGTGAAAGCATCATTTTCTCAAGCTTGTATTCCATCATATGAATATCTTTTCTGTTTCCCAGCAGTATGCAGGGTTCCTTGTGCCCCTCAATATGCATTTTTACAAAATTCCTGCAGGGAACCCTGTCATCATCAATAAATATTATTATTTCTCCCTTGGCCTTTTTGGCACCGAGGTTTCTTGAAGCTGAACGTCCTACATTTTTTTTCGATACTATCTCCGTAATAGGATAAGAAAAATTAATTTTACTATATGTATTTAAGGTTTCATCCTCGCAGCCGTCAAATACCAAGATTACTTCAACAGAATTGTCCACTTGGCCTTCAAGTGCCTTTAGCACTGTATGAAGTCTGGAAATTCTGTCTTTTGTATTGATAACAATACTTGCTTTTATATAAGACATAGAGCACCTCTTATTTCACATCTATTGATTTAAAGCTATTGCTGCTTGTAAGCTTATTTGATATTTTTTCTATCCACTTATCAATTGGCAGTAATAATACCGCTATTATAAACGGAATATGGCATAGAGCAAAAATTATTCCTTCAGTATACGTAGGTATTCTTCCAAAGAAAATAATAATGTGGTGGGAATACTGCAATACATCAGGCAGCGCAGAGGAATTAATAACATACCACATTAAATCAAGAAAGCCTGAAAATATTATTAATACGCCGGTAACAGATATTTTAATAACATTACCCGGCTTTCCTCCACCCATTCTGTATGCAAAAGAGGCTGTAAAATTTATCATTGGATATAACAGCAAATACAGAAGTGTGTAAAATTCTCCTCCGACCTCATCATATTTTACAGGCACTATTCCACTAAAACCAAAATAGCTTATTCTAGGAATTATGTAACCCAAGAACACAAAAAACGGGAGTATTACTAATAGAAAGCCATGCTTTTGCTTGTTAGGGAAAAAGGCTATACTTAAAATAATGAAACCATAAATTGCCAGCTTGAATACCAGCCACCATATTTTTTCAATAGCACCTTGATGCGGCAGACAAAACCAGGTAATTAAAAAACCTGAAAAACCAATTACTAGACATATTAACCAGAAATACTTTTTTAAAACCTTCATTAATTCATCCTCCTAATATATTTTGCATTTTATTTGACCTTCCCTCCCTTAAATTGAAAACCTCACATCTAAGAGAAAGCAAAGGGTAAAGCTTTAATGAATTTAATTGTTATTGCTATAAACACCAATAAAACAAAATTAACGATAAATGGGATATCATTAACCAGCACTATCTCAGGATTTTCTCCCACATTTGATTTAAGAGACAGATATTGGTATCTTAACATTCCATAAATAACTGAAGGTATTGTCAGCACCATCCATATGTTTTTTGAGACTTGAAAGGTATAAAAGGAATAGAATATTATAGAGCAGGATGCAACTATCGGTAAAATCTGATTAATTAATTCTACCGAATATTCATTCAATATTTTTCTGTGCTCTTTTGCATTGCTGTTTAACGTATGTATTTCCTGCTTGCGTTTATTCAGTCCTAAAAACATAGTAAGGAAAAATATGCACAGTAAAATCCATAGAGATATCTCTTCATTTATAACTATATATCCAGATATCACTCTCAGAACAAATCCTGTAGAGATTACCATAATATCCACGATTACTATTTTTTTAAGCTTTATGGTATATAAAACATTAAGAATAAAATAAACTGATATGACTGCTGCAAAGTTGTAATTAAACCAAAAGGATAGTACTAATGATATGGGACACAATATTATCAGCAGTACAAGGGCCTGTACCTTAGATACTGCTCCTGAAGCAAGGGGACGAAATTTTTTTATGGGATGAATTCTGTCAGCATTGATATCTAGCAAATCATTTAAAATATAAACTGAACTTGATATTAAGCAGAATAAAATAAGTCCAATACAGGAATTGACCACGTGAGACAGTTCAATTATATTTCCCGAGAATAACAAAGCTAAAAAAACAAAAATATTTTTAATCCATTGTTTAGGTCTGAAAAGTCGTACCATAGAATTAATATTGGTTGCTTTTCTTTCAGATATAAGGAGCTCCGGGTAATCAAATTTATTATACAATAACTGTACCTTCCTTCCCCGATTTATTTCAGTATTTTACTGAAATAATACTTCTGTTTCGTTTTTTTACATTAATTGCTATTATAATACAAATAATACACTTATATCACAAATAATACACTTATATCACAAATAATACACTTATATCACAAATAATACACTTATATAACAAATGATACACTATATTAAACTATTTGTAAATATTTTTAAAACAATATTTGGTTAAACAGAAAATATTATATAAAAATATATAATTGTAACTTTTTTAATTAAAGCTTCAAAGGTTTTAAAAATAAAATAATTGTAGAAATTAATAAAGTTAAGTATTATACTGAACAGAATAAATATAGTTTGAAAGTGAATAAAAAAATCGGGGAAAATGTACATGGAGAGGACGGACTGAAATGAGTACAGTAGGCATGGTTTTCGGTATTGCTGTTATGATATCTTTTTACGGAAGTGCTAATTTTTATATTGGAAGAAGAATATTTCAATGTCTTAGGTTTCTTTTCCCGCATATAAATGTAACAATATTTACAGGTATATATATAGCAGTGGCATTATCGCTCATAATTGGCTATCTGCCGTTGCCTTCGGGCATTAAGGGGATAATGGGCAGGGCAGGCGCATATTGGATGGGTATTTTCATATATTTGTTAATGCTTTTCCTTATGGCTGACTTGATTATTTTTCTTGCAGGTATAGTAAGGGCTGTCCCGAATCCCACGCTTCAAGGAATTCGTTTTTATGAGGGGCTTATTGTGCTTTTGCTGGCTGCCTGCTTTGTGGGCTATGGCATATATAACGCGAATCAGATTAAATATATTTCCTATGACATTCAAGCGAAAAAAACAGCTTATCCGGCTGATATGAAAATAGTCATGATAAGCGATTTACATTTAGGAGCTGTAAATTGCGAAAAGCGTCTTGCAGATATAGTACAGGGCATCAATAATTTGAAGCCTGATATTGTGTGTATAGCCGGAGATATTTTCAATGACGATTATTATGCTTTAAGTAAGCCTTATGAAGCAATTAATCTTCTTAGAGGTATTAAGACGGCATATGGTGTATATGCCAGTCTGGGGAACCATGACAGTGGGAAAACCTTCAAGGAGATGGTTGACTTCCTTGAGCAAAGCGATATAAAGCTCCTTAATGATGAATATGTAATTATTAATGAGAGGCTGGTTCTGCTGGGACGGGTAGATTCGTCCCCTAACGGCGGATTTGGGGAATTAAAGAGAAAGGATACTAAGGAAATTTTAGCTTCGATAGACACAAATATGCCTGTTGCGGTTATGGACCATACTCCTGCAAACCTTGACCAGTATGACGGCAGGATTGATTTAGTACTTTCAGGACATACTCACAGGGGACAGATATTTCCGTTCAATTTAATAACAAATGCCATATTTACTGTAGACTATGGACATTATCAGAAGGCTTCAGACAGCCCCCATTTTATAGTTACGTCTGGAGCAGGTACATGGGGGCCGCCAATGCGGGTTGGCTCCGATAATGAAATTGTAAGCATCTTATTGCGATAGAGATTGAAAAGCTCTGATTTCTTGAAAAAGGAAAAGGTTACCGCAAAAGTTCATATAGAATTCACGAAACAATCAAAAATTATTAACATACTGGGGCTATTATATAACCATAGCCTTTTCATTGAGTCAATTCGGTGCAAGCCGGTAATAATTGACTGTTTCCTCTTCTTTTATAATTTTTGTTATAGCTCCGGCAACGGAGCTTTTATTGTTTGGTGTAAAAAGCATAAAACAAGCATTTTAAAAGGCCGCTTTAAAGCTTAATTCATTTTTTCGGTTTTTAAAGCCCGTATATTAAGGGAGATAAATGCAAATTAAATGTAGAATAATATGAGGTTTTGTAATATAATAAAGTGGTGTTCTGATGGAAATACATATCAGAGGACAAGTAAAGCTTTGCTACAACAAAATCAAAAAGCAGGTAAGAAACATAAATACAAATAATATGGGGAAGAATTGAAGATGACTAAGGTCAATAACAGTTCAAGCCTTAGCAATAATCAGAATATCAAGTATATCGTTTTTTAGTGGGATTAAGCATTTGATATTAAAAGATTTTATTATTTATGATATACTATGTCAGAATGGATTGTTTCTGTATTATTTCAGACATATTTTTATAGGTTGGTTGCCTGTGGCTCGGTTATTGGGGATTCCAAGCCTAAGCTGTTTTTTAGCCTCTGGTAATTGACTTTATTTTAGAAAGTATTGTGTGTGTGTTTTATTTTTGCTTATTAAGTTTTAATTTTGCTTTAGGTATTGTTTCACTTTAGTAAAAAATGTTATTATACAAAAAAGCATTAAAAAGGAGCAGCAATATGGAAAAATTAGAATTACAAAAGATTGCAAATGAAATCCGTAAAGGAATTGTAACGGCAGTGCATAGTGCAAAGAGCGGACATCCGGGCGGATCTTTGTCTGCGGCGGATATTTTTACTTATCTTTATTTTAAGGAAATGAATATTGACCCAAGGAATCCCAATAAGGAAGACCGGGACAGGTTTGTTCTGTCAAAAGGGCATGTGGCTCCGGGGCTATATTCTACACTGGCTCACAGAGGATATTTCCCGGTAGAGGATTTGAAAACCTTACGTCATGTAGGCTCATACCTTCAAGGACATCCGGATATGAAGCATATTCCGGGAGTGGATATGTCAAGCGGTTCATTGGGACAAGGCGTTTCTGCGGCAGTAGGTATGGCGCTTTCTGCTAAATTAACCGGCAAGAATCACCGCATTTATGCCCTTATGGGAGACGGAGAGCTTCAGGAAGGCCAGATATGGGAAGCGGCAATGTTTGCCGGACATAGAAAATTGGATAACCTTTTAGTAATTGTTGATAACAACAATTTGCAAATTGACGGCTGTATCAGTGATGTATGCTCACCATACCCTATTGACAGAAAGTTTGAAGCATTTAATTTCCATGTAATCAATGCGGATGCAAATGATTTTGATTCTCTTGAGTCTGCCTTTAATGAAGCAAGACAGACAAAGGGAATGCCGACTGCCATTGTAGCAAAGAGCATAAAAGGAAAAGGTGTTTCGTTCATGCAAAACAAAGCAGGGTGGCATGGAAAGGCCCCTAACGACGAGGAATATGCAATTGCAATGAAAGAATTGGAGAAAGCAGGTGAAGCCTTATGCCAGAAATAAAAAAAATTGCTACAAGAGAAAGCTATGGAAAAGCATTGGCTGAATTGGGTGCAAAATATGATAATTTAGTAGTATTGGATGCTGACCTTGCGGGAGCTACAAAGACAGATACTTTTCAGAAGGCATTTCCGGAAAGGCATATAGACTGTGGTATTGCAGAGGCTAACATGACCGTTATAGGAGCCGGAATGGCAACAACAGGCATGGTTCCTTTTATAAGTACTTTTGCAATGTTTGCCGCAGGACGTGCTTTTGAGCAGGTACGTAATGCCATAGGATATCCTCATCTGAATGTAAAAATAGGCGCTACACATGCCGGAATTTCAGTTGGCGAAGATGGAGCTTCCCATCAGTGCAATGAGGATATCGCCTTAATGAGAGTAATTCCTGGAATGACAATAATCAACCCGTCTGATGACGTGGAGGCGAAAGCTGCCGTTTATGCCGCATATCACCATCAGGGCCCTGTTTATCTGAGATTCGGAAGACTGGCAGTTCCTGTGATTAATGATAATGCCGACTATAAGTTTGAGCTTGGAAAGGGCATTGTTTTGAGAGAGGGAAAAGATATTACAATAGTTGCCACAGGCCTTGAGGTTTCAGAAAGTCTGGCTGCGGCTGAAAAATTGGCAGCAGACGGTATTCAGGTCAAGGTTATAAATATTCATACAATTAAGCCTTTAGATGAAGAACTGATTATAAAGGCGGCAAAAGAAACCGGTAAGGTAGTAACCGTTGAAGAGCATTCTGTTATCGGCGGATTGGGAAGTGCAGTATGTGATTGCCTGGCTGCGAATGCACCGACAAAGGTGATGAAAATCGGTATGAATGATGTATTCGGAGAATCAGGCCCTGCAAAGGAGCTGCTGGTAAAATACGGTCTTGATGCCGACGGTATCTATAAGAAAATAAAAGAATTTCTGGCTTAAGCTTAAAAACCTAACACCTTAAAAAATTCTTTGTTAAAAGAGGCTGCTTTCGAAAAATTAACAGAGCCGCAGTATTTCCCGTGGTTGCTTCAGACCTGTAAATATTGCGCTGTTAAGCGAAAGCAGCTTTTCTACATCAGGCATTTCTTAAGTGCTTCCGCAGACAGAATTTTAAAGGAATTCTGGTAGTAGTCCAGAATATTTTCCTCCTTCATTTTAGCAAGCTCACGGCACATCGAGGTGCGGGAGACATTCAGATATTCGGCAAGCTCATTTCTATTTGGAGTTATATTGAAGCTAAGGCTGTTATTGCTTTTTGATTCGGTCAGAAGATAAGCCGCCAGCTTTTCCCGCATTCCTTTCAAAGCAAGCAGCTCGATTTTATTGTTAAGATTATAGTTTTTCTGTCCTAAAATCATCATCATATTCTGTATAAGCTGAACATGAAAGCTGCATGAATTACCGCAGCTCTTGATTATCCTTTCATAAGGAATAAATAGTATTGCGGCAGCCTCCTTTACCCTGATTGTAACAGGAGAAATCCTCTGAGCGGTACATACAATTCCTTCCCCGAAAATCTGAGCAGGATCAAGAAAAGCCATTATATGCCTGTTGCCTGCAAGGTTTTCCTTTATAATCTCCGCCGAGCCTGATACAAGGATTCCAATATGATTAATCTGATTTCCTGCGAAGAATACATATTCGTTATCCTTATAGCTTCTGGTATATGAACAAAGGCAGGATAGGAGAGCTCCGAGGTTCTCGCCTGCAATTCCTTTAAACAGCGTGCATTTTGATAATACGGGAATGTAAGCTTCCAATTTTTATACCTCCGATTTAAATATTTGCCCCAAACTATCTGACGGTTGCATAGTTTATTTATCCGATAGTAATTGACTAAGGTCAATTACGGTTCAAGCCTTCGCAACGATAGAATATCGTTTTTTCAGCGAATTAAGCTTTTAAGCTAATTTTGAACGCAGTTTGATAGTAATTAACTTTGGCAAAAAAATGTAGCTGAGGCTACAGCATAGGATAGTTAATTCTATTATACTAAGTCTGTAAAACAAATCAAGCACATTAATCTCAAAATAAATTAAAAGGAGATAGATAAATATGGAAAATAAAATGTTTTGTTATCAATGTCAGGAGACAGCAGGCTGTACAGGCTGCACAAATTCCGGTGTATGCGGAAAGTCACCGGAGCTTGCAAGGACACAGGATTTATTGATTTATGCGACAAAGGGCTTGAGTATCGTTACGACTGCATTAAGAGCGCAGGGAGAGAGTGTTTCTCCCGATGTGAATCATCACATTACCCTCAGCCTGTTTACAACAATTACAAATGCCAACTTTGACGAAGAGGTAATTTATCAAAGAGTGCGGGATACCTTGAAGCTAAAAGAGGCTTTACTGAAAAAAACGAAAAATAAGGAAGCCATGCATCCGGCAGCCTTGTGGAACGGAACAACGAAAGAGGAATTAGATTCAAAGGCGGAAGAGGCAGGAGTTCTTTTTACAAAAAATGAAGATATCAGAAGCCTCAGGGAACTTATTATCTATGGAAACAAAGGTCTGGCCGCATATATGAAGCATGCAAATGAGCTGGGCTACGATGACGAGGCAATCAATGCATTTATGCAAAGGGCACTGGCGGCAACCTTGGATGACAGCTTAAGCGCAGAGGCTTTGACAGCCCTTACCCTTGAAACAGGAAAATTCGGCGTTGACGGGATGGCGCTGCTTGACACTGCAAATACTTCAACCTATGGTAATCCTGAAATTACAAAGGTGAATATAGGAGTAGGCAAAAACCCCGGTATATTAATTTCAGGCCATGACCTCAAGGATCTGGAGCAGCTCCTTGAGCAAACACAGGGCACAGGAATTGACGTATATACACATTCTGAAATGCTTCCTGCCCACTACTATCCGAAATTCAAGAAATACAGCAATTTTACAGGTAACTACGGAAATGCATGGTGGAAGCAAAAAGAGGAATTTGAAAGCTTTAACGGACCAATCCTTATGACAACAAACTGTATAGTACCCCCAAAGGATTCCTATAAGGCAAGATTATTTACCACAGGTTCTGCAGGCTTTAGCGGATGCACTCATATTGAGAAGGATGAAAACGGCAATAAGGACTTTTCGGCTGTAATAGAAATGGCTAAGGCCTGTAAACCGCCTGTTCAGATAGAGGAAGGGGAAATTGTAGGAGGATTTGCCCACAAGCAGGTTCTGGCACTGGCGGACAAGGTTGTTGATGCCGTAAAAACGGGTGCTATCAGAAAGTTTTTTGTAATGGCAGGCTGTGACGGACGCCAGAAGGCGAGAAATTACTATACTGATTTTGCAAAAGCACTTCCGAAGAATACTGTAATTATGACTGCGGGCTGTGCTAAATATAAGTACAACAAACTGGAGCTGGGTGAAATTAATGGTATTCCGAGAGTTCTTGATGCGGGACAATGCAACGATTCGTATTCATTGGCAGTAATTGCACTGAAGCTGAAGGAAGTATTCGGACTTGATGACATCAACAAGCTGCCTATTGCCTTTAATATTGCATGGTATGAACAAAAAGCAGTTATAGTGCTTCTTTCATTATTGCATCTGGGTGTTAAGAATATACACCTTGGGCCTACCCTGCCGGCATTCCTTTCTCCGAATGTAGCAAAGATATTGGTTGAAAATTTCGGAATCGGAGGAATTACAAATGTGGAGGACGATTTGAAAATGTTTTTAGGTGATGAAGAAAAGGAAGCAGGCGCAGCTGTTTCAAAAGATATGATTATAGGTGACATACTAAAAATAAATCCGGATTATGCAAGGGTATTGATGGAAGCAGGAATGCACTGCCTCGGCTGTCCTTCCTCACAGGCGGAAACATTGGAGGAGGCATGCGGCGTACACGGCTTGGAGATTGAAAAAATATTGAAAAAGCTGAATCAAGCGAAAGGCTAAGCCGGTATAGGGGTCGTTAAATAGAAGCTTCCTTGCAAGGGTGACAATACATCACCCCCTGCAAGGAAGCTTTGCTTTTATTTTATCTCGATTGCATCAAAAACACTCTTGTTTTTTACAACAATATACTTTGCTTCGGAAACCAGTCTGTCCATGTATGAATCTGCGGCATCACTTGTAAGCTGAGAACGGATAGCTTCCTTTGCATCTTCAAGGGAGCTCTTTTTTACAAATTTCATAACATGATATCCATATGAGGTTTTTATAATGCCGGTATCTCCTTCCTTTGCCTGAAAGGACCAATCCTCGAATTCCTGTACCATTTCACCCTTGCCGAAGGTATATTCTCCGCCGGAATCCTTAGAGCCGGGGTCTTCGGAATATTCCGCCGCAAGTGAGGCAAAATCCGCTCCCGCATTTACCTTTGATAAGATTTCCTCGGCTTTTTTCTTGATTTCTGCCTGCTCCTGATCACTTTGGTCTGAATCTGCCAGCAGTAATATATGCTTTACGGTAACCGTATCATACATGGCTTTGTTATTTTCGTAGGCTTTCAAAATCTCATCTTCGGAAATAGTGATTTTATTAATTTCCTCCTGAAGATTTTTATTTGCCAATTCATAGTCCTTTAGAAACTGCGTATATTCAGCAAGGCTTATGCCGTAATATTCCTGCAGCTTTTTTTCGGCTGCTTCCTTACTGCCTTCCTGCTCTATAATTTGAGATATTGAGCTGTTGATTTTCGCAAGGTCCTCCTCGCTTAAGACAGCTTTATTTTCCTTTGCTTTTGATAAAAATATTGCCTGCTCCTTTGAATAATCCAGAGCCATTTCCTTTACAAGGGCTGCTGCCGTAGAATCGTTAATGACGGTATCCCACATGTTTTCTTTTACTGTCAGTGAAGCGGCATTTTGTGAAATGTAATTTGTTACATAGCTTTTTGCGTTGCTTAAATAAATATTGAATTCAGCTTTTTTGATTTTTTCACTGCCTACACTTGCCACATAATCTCCGGGAGCACCTATGGATATGGATTTGGTACTGCCCTCCCAGTTTACGGATAAGCCTAGATTTTGTGAAACAAATTTTAATGGCAGCATGGTTCTTCCGTTAATTTCCATGGGAGCGACAGTCGAGGTAACCTTTTTCCCGTTCACCAGAGCCGAGGTTTGATTGAGCCAAAGCTCAACCTTGTTCTTATTGTATGTAATAGTTACCTTTTTGCTTTTGCTGTCCCAGCTGACTTGCCCTCCAAAGGCCTCAATTATGGAACTGATAGGAACCAGAGTGGTGTCGTTTACTAATACGGGTGTAACCTTGCTATTTGAATCAATAGCTTTTTCAATTCCGCTGACCAGCATTGCAGGCTTTCCGATGGTTAATATTATAACCTCGTCATTTCCAACTGCCGCAAAGGAAGGAAATATAGAGCTTCCAGCCAATAAAACAGTTAAGCCCGCGGCCATCCAAAATTTATTTTTCATTTCAGCCTCCTAAATTAAATTTCTAAAACTGCATTGATATAGAATACTTATACTTCGATTATATACTATTAAGTTCATATTCTCTATGATTTTTACAAAAAATTTATATTATATGGAGGAATTCCTATATTTATGGTACAAAAAAAATGCTTAATTTCTCAATAGTTTGATGGACTTTATGCATAGAGATTCCTCGGCTGTTTTGGTATAATATATATACCATAAAAAGTAATAAATGTATCATGTGGAATATTTTATAAAAAACAATTGAATTGAAGCTTATTTATATTTGAGAGGTGCGGACATATTAATGAAAGAGATAAAGCTGAATGGTGAAACAGCTGATATAGCGCTTGAGAATATTAAAAAACTGAAAAGTATTTTTCCGGATGCAGTTTCTGACGGAAAGGTTGATTTTGACAAGTTGCGGCAGATGCTCGGTAAATACATAGAAACAAGCAATGAAAGGTATAACTTTACATGGAATGGTAAAGGTAAAGCCTTGCGCATGGCTCAGACTCCGTCTGCGGGAACGTTAAGGCCCTGCAGGGAAGAAAGCCGGAACTGGGAGTCTTCTCAGAATCTTTATATTGAAGGTGATAACCTTGAGGTTATGAAGCTTTTGCAGAAAAGCTACAGCAATAAGGTCAAAATGATATATATTGACCCTCCCTATAACACAGGCAGGGATTTTGTCTATCCTGATAAATTTAAAGACAGTATAGAAAACTATAAGACTGTCACAGGGCAATTGGACAGTGAAGGGAAAAATATAAGCAGTAACAGCGAAACCAGCGGAAGATACCATACAGACTGGCTGAATATGATGTATCCTAGGTTGAGGCTGGCAAGAAATTTACTTGCCGATGACGGTGTGATTTTTATAAGTATTGATGACAATGAGGCAGCTAATCTTAGAAAAATATGCAATGAGATTTTTGGAGAAGATAATTTTCTGGCAAGCTTTCCGAGGATTACAAAGAGAGCGGGAAAATCCACAGAGGCCGTTGCCCGAAATAATGATACTATCGTGCTTTTCTCTAAAACTGACAGTCCTAAGCTGTATTTGCTGGAGCATACTGATGAGGGATTTAAATATAAAGATGAATTTGTTAAAGAACGGGGACTATATAAAGTTAACCAACCGTTGGATTATGATAGCTTGCAGTATAGTCCGGGATTGGATTATCCCATTACAATTGAGGGTGAGACATATTATCCGGGAAATTCTCAAGAGAAATTCTCAGAGCGCCGGAAAGGAAGTTATAACAGGGCTGATTGGGCATGGAGATGGGGGAAAAAGCTATTTGCTTTTGGATTAAAAAATGGATTTATTGTTGTAAGGAAGTATGACACATATTCACGTATTTATACTAAGACATATCAAAAGGCAGCTATTGAAAAGAATGAGAACGGGGAATTTTATATTTCATATATGCAAAGAACTAAACCGCTTTCAACTCTTGAATTTGTTAAGAATGAATACTCGAATGACAATGCCAGAAAGAATATTGCCAGTTTGTTTGAGAGTAATATTTTCGAATATTCAAAGCCGGTTTCTCTGCTTAATGCTTTAGTAAAGTTTACCACAAAGGATAATGATCTGATTCTTGATTTCTTTTCCGGTTCATCAACAACAGCACATGCTGTCATGCAAGTGAATGCAGAGGATGGAGGCGGGCGGAAATTTATTATGGTACAGCTGCCGGAGCCAACGGGTAATAGGGATGAAGCCTGTAAAGCCGGCTACAAAAATATTTGTGAAATAGGAAAAGAGAGAATCCGAAGAGCAGGTAATAAAATAAAAAAAGAGAATACCCCGGAAAAAATACAGAACGTTGATATTGGCTTTAAGGTGTTTAAGCTGGACACCTCAAATGTCAGGGAATGGCAGCCTGACTATGAAAATTTGGAGCTGAGCTTAATGAACTTTATTGACCGGCAGGTTGACGGAAGAACGGAGCTTGATATTGTATATGAAGTAATGCTGAAGTATGGCCTTGAGCTTGCATACCCTGTAAAGGAGCTGGCTGTGGCCGGCGGAAAAGTCTACCTGGCAGGCTCGGAGCTCATAATATGTCTGGAGGATAAAATAACAGCAGATGTTGCAAGAGGCATATCAGGGCTTCTGAAAGAGCTTAAGCCGGAGATATGCCGTGTGGTATTCAGGGATAGAGGCTTTTACGATGACAGCAGTAAGGCTAATATTAAGGAAATACTTAAAAACGAAGGGGTAGATGAATTTATTACGATTTAGGAGATACTTGAATGAAGCTGAAATTTGATGCAAATTTGGAATATCAGGAGCAAGCGGTTTCTTCCGTCGTGGATTTGTTCAGGGGACAGGCAGCTGTAAAAGCCGGTTTTACTGCTCCGGCCGATGCAGGCACAACAGGCATGCCGGGCAGCGAAAATGGTTTTGGAAACAGGCTTGAGCTGGGGGAAATGGATATTTTAAAAAATTTGAGGGCTGTTCAGCTCAGAAACGGACTTGTACAGACAAAGGCATTAAATGAAGAGCAGTATGATTTCGATATAGAAATGGAAACAGGAACGGGAAAAACATATGTCTATTTAAGGACTGTATTTGAGCTTAATAAAAACTACGGCGCGACTTGTTAGTCAGCAACCACTATCCTATAGGATTAAGCCCTATAGGCGTTAGACCGTGTAGTGTTAAAATGGCTGGACAAAGTAATTTGTCTAACTGTAACTTCGATAGGTGGAATGATGGAGTAACGCCCCGAAACGCCTACCCTGATACTCCGATTGGCGTTGCAAGATAGTAATTGCAGGGTCAAAAGCTCGGTGAAGTCGACTGAATGCACTCGCTATATCGACAACGGTAAAATGTAAATGTATCGTTATGGCAAAAGCAAGCCAGAGGTGGCTGTGGGTGTTAGGTCGGGGGTCTA